>CAVPWG010000001.1:0-195000 GCA_963709425.1 uncultured Actinomycetes bacterium
GCTAGACCCTCGCAACCATGCGGAAACCCGCATTTCTCCACGGTCGTGCACGCCGTGTACGCGGCAGAATGCTGTGCCGGTGTGGTCCCGGTGTGGTCCCGTGGGGGTGCCTGACGCGAGGGGTACGCCGACTCGGGCGTCGAACGTCTCGGTGTGGGCGAGGATCGGACGACTCGGATGCAGCGTCGGTTTCAGATTCCCGGTGCTGGTCGCGGCTGGGCTCATCCTGCCGGTGGTGGTCGTCGAGCAGTCAACGAAGAGGATGAGACCCTCAAGGCGGCGGTGATCTCTACCCCCACACGAATGGGGGCCGCGTCATCGGACTGCTGGTGATGATGGTGGGGATCGGCTTCATTGCTGTGCTGACCGCGGCGATCGCACAGCGGTTCGTCGCGGGTCCGCTGCACGCGGAGACCGCACAGCTTGAGCGGGCAATACACGCGGACCTCGCGGCCGACGAGATAGAGCTGCGCGCCGAGCTACGAGCGATCCAGCAACAGATGCGAGCGCTCGAGGGTTCCGTCGAGCGGCTCATCCGGCGGCACGGATAGGTCACGCGCCCGCCTGACCGCGAAACTCACCCGGTTCCAGCGTCAACCCACGACACCGAGGTTCAGAGTCGATGCCTCGCTCGGCTTACGCTGCTTGCGTGCACGACGTCCACGCGCCGAGTCGCTGCTCCCTCTGCGGTCGCCTCCACCGACCGCGACCCGCCGCTGCTCCGCCGGCTCGAGACCGTCGCCTGCTCCGAAACCGGACCGGTGGCTCTGCCGCGAACCCGACGGCGAGTGGCGGCGGTGCGAGCATTGGGCGATCGACGCGGTGATGGAGCAGCGCCGCGGTCGGGCAACGCGCGGACGCTGACTCAAGGGCGGCCGCCCTTCGTGAGTCGATCGACCCTTGCGACGCTTTGGATCGGGCGGTAATTTTCCGGCAACAGACGGCTCAAAAGCGAGCCGACCTACTTGGGGGCTGGGACGCTGGCCTTTTAGTAGCCGCGTCTTCTGGCCCCCCGCAACCTAGGGAGGGCCGAGCAGTGGAGACGGGGCGCGTCACAACGCAGCACCTTGACGGTGACGTCTGGCTGGTCACAGCTGAGGGCGAACACGACCTGGCCGTGTCGCCCGGCATCGGCGATACGCTCGACGATCTCGAGCGGCGCGTCGGGACGAATATCGTCGTCGACCTCACCCCAGCCGAGTTCATCGACTCGTCTGTTCTCGCGGCCTTAGCAAGGCACTCCGACCGCCACGACCGTGTCATTGTTGTCGTCCCACCAGACTCGTTCGTGCGACGCCTGTTCGACATCGTCCACCTCGAGGATCAGCTGGAGTTCGCCGACAGCGTCGCCGACGCTCTCGCCGAGATGGAGACGTAGCTGATGCCCGCTCTCGCCCCCGTGATCGCCCTCGAACTGTTCTCGTACGGCCGCGTGCCGGAATTCCCGCGGTTCGTTTCGTGGGCGTTGGCCGCGGCCGTTGTCCTCGTTGCGGCTGAGCACGCCCGAAGGAGCTCGAGCAACCGGTAGGGGATGCGATCCGCACTCGGCGCTGTCCGACCGCGGGCCCCGGCGGTGGCGTGTGACGCTCGGGGCCGAAGGCGCGGTGTTCGCGGGTGAGGGAGACGCTCAGGGCCTGGTTGGTCGAAGCCAGGCCGCGAGGCCGGCCGGGTCTTTGCCACCGCTTTCCCCATAAGCGGCCCGGCCGGCCTTCGTTTCCCGAAGGCCTCCTCGCGCCGCGAGCCCGGGGGCGGGTGGTCGCGAAGCCGCCTCCGCCGCGAAGTCCCATCCCAGCGTTCGTCGAACGGAAACTCTTCCGCCACGTTTTTCATCGCGTCGCCTGGGCAATCCGGTGTCCCCGACACGGCCGGCATCGCTCTCCTCGGCATCGGACGATGCTTGCCGCCAACCGGGGAACGACATGTCGGGGCCTCGGGGTGGGAGCTTTCTGGGCCCGTGGCGACTAGGACGAGTGGGTCGCCGCGCTACCTGCTCATTCGGAAGGGACGGGACCCGACGCGCTCCTTAGCGTGGTCTCGCCGGCGGGGAGCCACTCGCTGCCCGGCTCGCCGTGAGTGGTGGTGTCGGACCCCTGGCCGGTCGAGCCCGAAGGGCGTCGTTGGTTCGCCCGATACAATCGGAGTCGAGCAGCGCTAAACGGATGCGCGAAACGGATCCGAAAGGGTGCGAGAGGACCAGTGGACAAAGACACCTTCAACATGTCGGTGCGGAAGTTCCTCAAGACTCTCGGCGTGACCGCCCAGCGGGAGATAGAGCTCACCGTCCGCGAACAGCTGGCGGCCGGGGGGTTAAAGGGCGACGAGATGCTGGAGACGACGGCGACAATCACGGTGTGCGGCCTTCCGCGCGAGGTGATCGTGACCGGGACGATCGCGCTCTCCTAAGCGAGAATCGAGCCCACCATCGCCAGTGATGATTTGACCAGCTGCTCGACCGCAGCGGCTTCGAGGCCGCGCTGCTACTGCCGCGAGACGACGCGGTCGGGCAGTCGCGACGACTGAAAACGGTCGGCCGGCCCTGGCCTTTGGGCCGCAGGATCTGGTGGTCGCATCGGAGCGTGATCGAGCCGGTCCGAGTCGGCGTCGCCGACGTGGGCGACGGCTTGGCGTAATAGTGGCCGTCGGCGCGGCGTCGGCGTGGACGTTTTGCGTCCATGGTTGTCCTCCTGACCGCATGAGCGGGTGCTATGCCGGTCGGAGGGTCCAGTCACCCCGCCAGGCCGCACCGGTCGTTTACGTTTGGCGCAGGCGCCCAGTTGGGCACTACATCGCTTGTCGGGTGGGGAGACAGGCTGGGCGCCGCCCACAGCCACACACCTGCGATGCGGCGCTCGGCCTCCCCGCTCACCATCCGCCATGGTCACCACGCTGACGTCTTCATCGTGTCCCTCCGCCGCTAAACCACAGAGCGGACGGACGGGTTAGAACTGCGCCAGTTGCCCAGGCAGCGGGCGACTCGGTCGTCGATCCTGGCTGCCGGCCTGGAGAACCGTCGCTTGCTCCGACACGGGCCGACGGCTCTGCCACGACGACACGGACAGCGAGTGGCGACGCTGTGAGCATTGGGCCATCGACGCCGTGCTCGAGCAGCGGCGAGCTCGAACCCCCGGAGCGTGATGGCCGTTGGCTAGGTGTCCCGCCGTCAGGGGGCCTGCCTACGGAGCCAACGCCGTCGTGGAGAGGTCAGGCCGAGTGTTCGGGCCGGTCTCGCGCCTCCGATCACAGGTTCCAGGGGCGGCCCTGGCTGTGAGCGGCGGGCCTTGCAGGGGCGAGACGCAGCCGAGGATCGCGGCCCACGCACTAAAGGGTTGGGGTCGCTGCGGCCGCCGTGGAGTCGATCGGCTCGGCGTGTTGACGCGCGAGGCGCGGCCGGCCCAAACCCGCGGCGCAGCCCGCGTGTAGGGCAGTGCCGCGCTCCGCCCGCGGGTAAGGCACCTGCTCGTCACGTGGGCAGAGGGAGTGGCGGCCACCCTCCCGTGAAGGGAAGACCCTTGGCCACCCGCGGAACGTTGGGGAAGGCGACGTTATATCCGGGCGCTCGAGGGCGGGGCTCCCCGGGATGCGGTAGTCCGGCCTGCCACGCCCCTGGGAAAAGGCCGCTCGTAGCGAGATTCCTAGCCGTAATCGTCGGGTAGTTGCACCCGCGACGGGAATGGCAACAGGGAAGCCGGATGACCGGGTCCCGCGGCAACCGTTCTCGATCTGCGAAGGTCTCCAGCGGCGATCGGGTCGAGACGAGCTCGCCAGCAGCACCCGGCGGCGCGGACGGCGCAGTGCAGGATTGTCAGTGGCAGCTCTCGGTGCCCGAGTCGTTCGGGCCCGAGGGGTCAGCGGGCTTGAACTGCCAGGTGTACGAACCGCTGCCGAGCGTCAGCGCGAGGATGCCGAATGCCCGGATACGCACCTCCGAGCCCGCGATCGGGGTGGGGAACGGCCCCTCGCTCTCGCCGCCGGTCCCGACGATGATCTCGCGGGTGCGGGCGCCGCTCGACACCGGCTGGCCGCTGGCGTTCAGGTCGGCGAATCGCTCGTAGTGATGGAAGTGGCCGACGAGCACGAGGTCGACGCCGTTGTTGACCATGTCCTTCCAGAACGTCCGCGTGTTGGTGACGCCGCCTGTGACGCTCGACCACGGCGCCTGATGCCAGTACGCGAGTGTGCACTGCGACGGGTGCGCCGCGAGGTCGCTCTGGATCCACTGCTCCTCCGGCGAGTTCGCGCCGCAGCCTCCGACTTGGCCGCATTGGGTGTTGAGGGCGAGGACGTGCCAGCTCCCGAGGTCGTAGCTGTAGTAGCCCTTGCCGTTCACCCCCGCCGCGTCCGTCACCCCGTGGTTCGCGAAGTACGTGAAGTACCCGGTTCCGCTCGACGAGCAGCCCGTGTCGCCCGTGTCGCTCGTCGGCTTGACCTCGTGGTTTCCCAGCACCGGCTCGGTCTTGCCGACGAAGCGGCCCCAGGTCGGGTCATACGCGGTGTTGAAGCTGGTCAGGTCGCCGCAGTCGTACTGGAGGTCGCCGAGCGGCAACACGCGGCTGTATGACCCCTGGCCGATGAGGTCGGCCGTCGCCGCCTGGTGGCAACTTCCCGTAAGGAGGTTGCCCGTACCGGCGCCGCCGTTGTAGTTCGGGTCGTGCGGGCTGCACGAGATGTCGCCCGCCGCAGCGACGGTCACGCCGCCTCCGCCCTGCGTGGTCGCCGAGGCCTGGTTCGACGGCGCCGACTCGCTGGTCGCGTTGAAGGCGGTCACGACATAGGTGTGGGTCGTTCCCGCCCCGAGGCCGGTGTCCTGAAACGACGTCATGGGCGCGTTCACGCTTCCGACCGGCGTACCACCCCCGTCCCGGTAGACGTTGTAGCCGGTGACGCCGCCGCTTGGCGACGCGGTCCAGTTCAGATCGATCTCGCTCGACGACACTGCCGTCGCGTGGAGGTTCGTGGGCGGCGCGAGCGCCGCCGCCCCGGCGGTCACGGACAGGTTGTCGACCCGGAACGAGTCGCCGGACACCGGGCGCTTCTGGAACACGGAGAAGATCAGCCCGTCGCCGTCGTGCTGGAGCGTGTAGCTCAACTCGGGCAGGGCGGCCCACCCGCCCGTCCCGTTGGCGCACGAGTTGGCGGCCGCGTTCACGGTGCCGGTCTCGTGAAGCTTCAGGCAGACCGACTTCCCTGACGTCGCGTTGAACCGCCCGTCGGCCGTGTACACCGTTCCGGCCGTGCCGGACTTGACCACCTTGGCCGTTGCCACGATGGAATACGTGGAGCCGCTACCGCCGTAGGCGACCCTGGCCGCAAAGCCGCCGCCGTCGCCCGTCACCAGCGAGAGGCTCGCATTGGACGTCTTCCACCCGGCCAACGAGCCGCTGCCGGTGCCCTCGAAGTCCCCGTTCACGAGGAGGTTCGTTCCCGCCGCCTCCGCGGGGACGCCGGCGGCGCCCACGAGGAGCGCGAGTGCAAGCACCGTCCACATGCGCCGCGTCGCTCTCATCGTCGTGCCCGCTCCCGCTCCCGGTCGATCGCGTCCGTACGCTAATCGCTTCCGCGGCCCTCGTCAACGCGAATTCTTTCCAGTACGGACCCGATGGTGTGGTTCCATAACCGCCTGAACCGCCATTTGGATTCGCTCGTTCGAGTCAGGCTGGAAGGCACCACCGGCCGCCTGAGTGCGCCCGACCCCACGTGAGCGTTTCGAGCGCGCTTGCGTGATCGGAGGGGGGCGATTTCTATTGTTTGGGATATGCCGGATTGCCTGCCTCGACGCCGCTTCGCCGCCCGATGCAGAGGCAGACGCGGTATGACGACGACAATCCTAACCAGCACGCTCATCCTGGCTCGCATCCGCCGTAAGCGCCGAGCAGCGGCCGGTGCGCGAAGCGACCTGCGGAGCCTAATCGTCGAAGCCCGCCACGAGGGATTCACGCCCGAGGAGATCGGGCGCGCCGCCGGCCTCACCCCGCAGCGCGTCTCCCAGATCGCGAACGAGATCCGACCAGCCTGTACGGCCACCACCACGCCGACCTCGGGGAGCGTGGCGTGAGCAGCACCGCCCGACGTCCCCGCCCCGACCGTGCCGACGGCGACCAGCTCCGCGCGGGCGACCTGGAACGTGAACGCGATCCGCTCGGACACGACCTCGCCAAGTACGCCGACGCTGTCACCCGACAAGCCGAGAACCTCCGCGCAGCGATCTACAAGGCGCACGTCGAAGGGTGGAGCGACCTCGCCATCGCCGACCGCGCCGGCATCACCATCGCCGCCGTCCAGACCACCATCACCAGGATCGAAACGCTCGAACAGGAGCTCTACCGCCGATGATGAACGACACCCTCACCGCCGAGCTGATCGACGAGATCGCCACGCACGTCGAAGACGGCGCCTGGCCCGTCACCGCAGCCGGCGTCTGCCGCGTCTGTCGCGACCCGGTTCGAAGCGTGGTACGAGCTGGGCTTCAAGTTCTACGGCCAGCGAAGAGCCGCCCGACCTGGACGACCTCTCCGACAGGGAGCAGCTCTGCTACCTGCTCGTCCGCTGCATCGGCCAGGCCGAAGCCGAATGCGAAGCCCGCTGGCTCGCCCACTGGCAGCGCTCCAACCTGACCGAACGCCGCTCGAACTCATACGTCGGCTGGCTCGCGCTGCTGGAACGGCGCTTCCCTGAACGATGGGGAAACGCGCGCCGGCCCCCGCAGACCTCGCGCCCGACTACTCGTTCGAGGAGGAGATGCGGCGGCTTGAAGCGGGGGGCTAGACCATTGGCTGATCCGCCGTCATTCGAATGGGCGGCCGATTTCGTAGCCGGCAGCATGGTCTGGGCGAGCACTACGGGAGCGACTCAGGCGGCCGAGGCCGCAGCTCGTCTGGCGTCCTGCGCTTGTGCGTCGAGCTGCGCTGACTGGTAGGCGCGCTGGACGGTCGAGACGCGCCACATGGCGCCGCCACGGACAGTCGGAACGCCGTCGCGGTTGAGTGCGTCGGCGATCGACTGCCACGTCTGGCCGGCGTCACGGCCTTGGACGATTCGGCGCACGATCTTCTCCGGGGTCTTGCGCGGTCGCCGAGCCGATCCCCACTCGCCTTCTTGATCTGGAGGGCGGCACTGGTGCGGTCGCTGATCATCTCCCGCTCGAACTCGGCACCGTTCGCCATCGTGACTGCGGCATAGCGCCCGGCCGGGGTGGTCTGGGTCCGGAGCAGTCTGCGTCGGCGGCGTTTAGCCGATCGACACCGACGCGTTGCGGATCGAGCCGTGGTAGAAATCCTCACCGCCGGTTGAGGTGGGCTTGTAGCCGATCGAGAACGGCGTCTTGGACTTGTGGGTGATCGCGCCGATCGTGATGGCGCGCGTGCCAACCAGCGTCGCCGTCGACTGTCAAGCTGACTTGGTTGGACGTCTTGGTGCAGACGATCGTGTGCCAGGCGCCGTCGTTCAAGCTTGGGCCCTTGTGCAGGGTCGTGTTCGCCACCGAGCCGTGGAAGATGCACTGCAGCCAGTGCTTGCCCGAGCGCGGGTAGAGCTCGATTTTGTACTGCGGGTTGCCCTTGGCCGAGCGCAGCAGATCGAAGTCGAAACCACCTGTGCCGGGCAGGAACGTGGTGTTGATCTCGACCGTCGCGGTCACGTCAGCCGATCCCGGCGAGAGGTTGGGTTGTACGGCACGCTGATCTTGTCGAGCGTGCCGTTGAACACCGCCTCCGAGCCGGTGAACGTGACGTCGGTCGCGGTACCGTTGTTGGAGTCCGCCGAGTCGGTGGCGTCCTCGGTCAAGGACCATGACGAGATCACGGCCGCTTGGGCCACGCCGGGGACGGCGGCGATCGCCAGGACGGCCGTAGCTGTAACCAGAACTAGTTTCCGCATCGAACCTCCGTGCTTGGTTGCCTCTGCAGCGAGCGCGCGCTTCGGCTTGACGTTCCTGCCGATCGCCGGCGAAGGACGCCTGCGAACCGCCCTCGCTCTCGATATAGCACCCTAGCTATACCAGGTTGGGCCTTAATTCGAGCCGTCCCCTAATCGTCGGCTACGTCCTCTTCGGCGTCGGATGCGTCCTCGCCAGCGTGGACGGCGAATCTTGATCTGGGTCGATCGGCCTCGCCGTCGAGCCGGCGCGGCAAGTCGACCGGCTACGCCGCCGGGCCGCTGCGCCTCTTGCACCTTTTCATAGCGGCGCAGACGACCTTCTATGCGCTCGGGTTCGGAAGCCTCACCTACGCGGCCCTGCGGGAGGACCACTCCGACGAAAGCCCGCTTTCGGCTTGGAAGGCCGATCGTTACGGTTCAGACATACCGGCAGCCACAGGCACTGCGCGCCCTCGACCAGCGCAAGGGCGTACGATCTGTTCAAGTCGTCGGCACTACCGCTGGCGATGGTAAGGCGGAGACCGTATGCCCACCGTGATCGCCCATCACGACGTGAAGGACACCAAGCATTGGCTCGCCTCGCCGAAGCGCGAAGAGGTGTTCGGGCCTCTCGGCGTCACCAACATCCGCACGTTCGTCGACCCTCAGAATCCGACCCACGTTGCACTGCTCATGGACGTTGCCGACATGGATGCTGTCATGGCCTACATGCAGACCGAGCCGGCGGCCGAGGCGATGGAGTATGACGGCGTGCTGCCTGTCGACGCTCGTGATGCTCGTCGAGGAGTAGATCGCCACTCGGGCGAGGCACGGCCGCCATCGGTTTTCCAGAGCGCGGCACCGGTAGCGGCGTGGTCACAACGTAGCGCCCTCCTGATTCAGCAGATGGCGATGCCTTAGCCGAGCCGGGGCGGCTCGGTCTATCGCGACCTGAGCCTCGCGGACAAGCGCCAGCCGAGCCGAATCGACCATTCCCGCCGAAGCGGATTCCACCGCACATCGAGCACGGAACGGGCTGGGGCCACGGTTCGCGCGTGTGTTCGGGGCACGAGTGTGCGCGCGCGATCCTGGCAGCGCCTGGACACCCTGATCGGGCGGTGGGAAGATCGAGCCATGGAGCACGATTTGGCCCGTACCGTTGCGGAGGAGCCGGCGTCTCCCCGAGGAGGTCGGCGTGGTATTGGGTGAACGTTGGACTCGCGGTCGTCGCGGCCGGGGTGCTCGCGCTGAGCCAGAAGGTCTATGTCGGCTTGAGCGGACGGGGATCGGGTTCGCCCTCATCGCGATCGGGGTCGCGGCGGTCTATGCGTACAAGGCACGATAGGATGGAGAGGCGATCAAGGCGATATGGCTCGTCGCGGCGACGATCACGCTGGCGTGATCTCGCTCAAGGCCTCGTCGGGTGCGTCGCGGTACCAGTGGTCGAACTGTTGGACGATTAGCAGCTCGGGCAGCGTGACGGTCTACGAGTCGGCGCCTGGTCGGGGCGAGCCGGGTCAGGCGTCGTCGGGGGATCGACGCGGTGACCGGCGACGAGCACACCGGCACGGCATGTCGGCGGATCTCGGTCAGCCCGAGCGGCGGGACGATCTGGCGATGTGAGGAGGTCGGGTAGGCGCCATGAAGTGGCTCATCGGCGTCCTGGTGGTACTTGTAGGTGCGGTTGCCTTCGAGGGCGGCCTTCTCCTTGCTGATCGGTCTGGTACGGCTTCAGACGCTCCGCGTGCCACTTCAGACGCTCCGCACGCCAAGACTTCGACCGCCACGCAGGGCGCCTCGACTCTGTTCGCCAGCTCCCACCAACGTGCCTGGACTGATGCCGTCAGGCCCTCAGCAGGGCTCAACTGAAGCAGGATCGTGGGTTCAAGCGCTGCAATGCGAACCATGTCGCAGGGCAGCCGGAGCCCTACGCGCTCTGCATCGAGCGGGTCATGGGCGACGTCTACTCGCAGGCCACGCAGACGCAGGAGGCGATTGCGGCACTCGAATCCTCCAGCTCGGGGGCTTGCAGGACCGGAGTCGAAGGCGAGGTCGCGGCGCTCATCTCCTACAAAGAGCGAATCACGGCATTTCTCGAAGCTGTTGAGGCGTCCATCACTGATCCGACCGCCTTTGCTAAGGCGGAGCGTTTGAACCTGCGCCTCGACGATGGATTGTTCGAAGCGGCCGGCGCAGCGGGGGATGCCTGCTTCCCAGCCTAAGTGGATCGACGGGCACAACCTTGACGGCCAGCGTCAGACAGCGGTGGCCTTTGCGTCGACCTCTGCGCGGCGTGCAATGTACGCGCTGCGGACGCTCGACGGCCGTCACTCGCCGCCGCCCGCGGACGGTCGGGACGTCGTCTCGTTGAGGTGGTCGGCGATGGCCTGGTAGGTGGCGCCGCGTCGCGCATGGCGACGATGCGGGGCGTGGCGGGGGGCGCCCGCGCCTCTTGCCCCGCCGGCACAGCTCGTCGAACTTCTCCCGCTGGCGCCGGGAGATGCGGCGCCACTCGAATCGGGCAGCCATTTCGTCGCCGGCCACAAGCTCGCCCTCGGCGGTGGCCGAGTCGAGCCCCATGTCGACCGCCACGAGGCGCCATCCCTCCCGGCTCGCGTCTCCGACCAATGTCATGGTCTCGTAGCTGCGCCCGAGCCGGTCGATCTTCGCCACCACCAGGCCGCCGTAGCGGCCGGCCCGGATGGCGGCGAGCGCGCCCTGGAGGCCCGGCCTGCCGGCCATCTTGGAGCCGCTCTTACCGGCGTCCTCGAACCACTCGCCGATCGTGAAGCCTTACGCGGCGGCCGTGTTCTGCATCATTTGCTGTTGCGCCGCGAGGCCGAGCCGGGTGTGGTCGTGCGTCGAGACACGGGTGGAGGCGGCAAGCGGAAGGCTCCTTTCAAGCGTCGCAGTTGCCGGCTCGCGCGTCCCTCCGGCGTCCCTCCACGTCCCTCGACGCTCGAGAACCACCGCAAACCACCAGCATCAAGTGACAGCATTTCCCGGCTTCGGTTGCGCGGAATCCGGGTATCCAACCCATCTCGTCGACGGCTGAGGCTGGCTGGGGGCCGGGCGGTCGGAGGTTCAAATCCTCTCGCCCCGATCGCGGAAGTTCCTGCAAACGACGGCTTCCGTGAAACCGAGCCGCGGCTCGCTCTGCGGCCGGCGTCCACCCGACGTTCCGCAGTTGCTCCGCTCGCCTCGAGACCGTCGCCTGCTCCGAAAACTGGTCCGGGTCTGCCGCGAACCAGACGGCGAGGGGTACCCGTCGTTCATCTGCGGAGCGCGGTGATCGACGCAGTCCCCAACGAGATCCCACTGCCAGCCGGCTCCAGCGCCTGGAACTCGACTGAGTCGCCCGGATCGACTGTGATCACGGCCGTCAGGTCACGCGAGAAGTGGCCGTGCAGCGCGCACCTGCCGAGCGGGACGGATGCGTGGCGGACACCCGCTGAATCATGTCAGGTGAGTCTGGCGCCGGGCACGGCTGCTGCGAGCCGGCGATCGTGTAGGTTGCGGCCGAGGCGAGAAAGGGAGCGCGCCGTGAACGAACACGAGATGCTCGAGCGGGTGCAGGCAGCGCTTGTCGCTGCCGGGGTGGAGGATCAGGTGACGGCCGCGGCGATCTTCCTGCCTCGAGGGCACTTCGGCGGTGCCTTTGCAGGCGGGCTGATCGGCGGCGACATCGTCGGCGGCGGCATCGGTGCGGCGGGGGGTGCGCTGGCAGGCATGAAGGCCGTCGACGCCGCCTCCAACATGCCGGAGCGATGCGTCGTCGGCGTCTCGGCCACCCGTGTGTACGGATTCGACAGCGAGCGTGGACACGGCGGGCGGGTGCCGACCCGGCTGGTGTTCTCGGTCGACCGCGAATCGATCGAGGTCAAGGTGCACCAGCGGTTCAACGTGCGGGTGCTGGAGCTGATCCATCAAGACGGCACGGCGATCGAGCTCGAGGGCCCGCGTCTTCCCGGGTTCCACGCCGGCTCGGTGATCGACGAGCTGGGGCACGCGCCTCGTCCTTAGCAGCGGCTCTCGATCTGTATGTCGGGGTTCCAGAGGGATCGCGCACCGAAGAGGCCACCCCGGCGGGGTGGCCTCCCTGCATCCGACGTTCCGTGTCTGGACTAGCCCTTCTTCGACCCGGGCTTATCGTTGCCGCCAGCCCCACGGCCCTTGCTGCCGGTGTGACAGTTGGAGTGGAGGTCGCCGTTGTGGTCCGGTTCTGACGCGTTGATGGTGCAGCTGTATTGGGTGTCCGCCGGGGTGGAGTTGCCACCGCCCACGACGTGGTGAACCGACGCAATGGCATACGACATGCCGCCGAACATCGCCATGGCACCGAACACGCCGGTCGTGAGGACGCTGGCAGTCAGCACCCGGATTCCACGGGCGCGTGATCCGGACGGAGTGCCCGCCACGATCCGATCTCCGACGGCGCGATCCAACTGCGGACGGCTCGCCCGCAGGTCGCGCTCCAAACCAGCCGACGGATCCTCGTTTCTAGAGCTCATCTACCCACCACCCTCCCCAAACAGTGTCGACGAATACGACTGGAAGAACTTTCCATCCTGTACCTACTTATACGCCCGCCGTGCCGAAACCCTTACACGCCCGGCCGGAACGGGCCGGGAGCGAGCGGCGGCGGTGGGAGCACCCGGCGGTCGCCCACCGGTTCGCGGGCAAAGCCGTCACCCAGGCCGTTGGGGCTCCGACACGCTAGGCGGCCAACTCGGCAGGGTGCACTTCTAACTCCATCAACGTTCCCGCGCGAAGCACCGTCAGCGTTTGCGGCGTGCCGATCGCCTCTGCCGACAGCAGGCGCTGGAACTCCTCGACGCTCTCGATCGGCCTGCCATTGAGAGCGACGACGATGTCCTCCGGACGCAGCCCGGCTACGCCCGCGGGGCTGCCGGGCGCGATGTCGATCAGCTCGATACCGGCGGTACGGCCCAGCGCCGCCACGGCCTTGGGAGGCAGCGGCCGTGGAGCGGCGCCCACCCCGATGTAGGCCCGCCGGACGCGCCCCTCGCGCATCAGCGTCGCGATCAGGCCGCGGGTGTGGTCGTTGATCGGCACGGCCAGTCCAAGCCCCATGCCGGCCAGGGCGGTGTTGATCCCGACGACTCGGCCGTCGCTGGTTGCGAGCGCGCCGCCGGAGTTTCCGGGGTTCAGGCTCGCGTCCGTCTGAATCACGTTGTCGATCATGCGCAGCGTGCCGCCGGCGCGAGCGGGCAGTGACCGGCCGACAGCCGAGACCACCCCGGCGGTCACGGATCCGGCGAACCCGTGCGGATTGCCGATGGCGACCACCAGCTGGCCAACCTGCAACGTCGACGCATCACCCAGCTGCGCCGGATGCAGGTCGCTCCCGTCGATGCCGATCACCGCCAGATCGCTGAAGGGATCGCGTCCGATCACCGAGAAGCCGAACTCCCGCCCGTCCGGAAACGAGGCCCATCCTCGCCGCGTCGACGCCGGCACCACGTGCGCGTTCGTGACGAGCCGGTCCTCGGTGATCGCAACAGCCGCTCCACCCGCCTCTCGAACGCTCGAACGCGAGCGAAGGCGCACGCGCAAGTTGGCCACCGACGGTGACACCTGCGCCACCACATCAACTACGGCCCGCGAGTAGGCATCCAGAACGTCATTCATCGCCTCAGCGTAGCTTCGACTCGCCGTCGTTCCCCTTGTCGGCCGGGCACGGTCGTTGCTGGCGGATCTCCAGGTGGCAGTGAATCCGCTGCTGGCCAGACCTACCGCATTCCGGACGGTCGCGAAGCGTCCGGGCTTGGTTATTGCAGCCGACGGGCTCGCCGGAAGTGGTTCCCGGCGAGCCCGTAGAGCCTGTTCGATGATCGCCTAGAGACTGGCGATCACGTTGTTCAACGTGCTCGAGATGGCGGTGCTGAGCAGACCAAGCGTGACCACGACAGCGATCGTGATGACACCCAGCACGACGGCGTACTCCGCCATCGTCTGCCCGGACTCGCATTCAACGACGCCACGAAGTTCGTCCAGCATGCTGAAAACTCCTCTTGCTTGACACGCACGGATCCTCGTGCTCGAGCATGGCATCGACATTCGCCTCCAACATAGGGATCACCCGCAGGGGGGAAGAGGCGAAGAGCGCGTTGCCGATGGTTCTATACATGGTTTTCCTGGAGGCGGACATGTCGGGCGCTCTGCGCCTTCTACGCGGTAACGCTGGGCAGACCATGGCTGAGTATGCGGTCGTCTTGGGTGTCATCACGCTCGCAGTCGTAGCTACCCTCGGACTCCTGAACGCCGCGATCCTCAACCTGCTCAACGGCGTCATCGCGCTCATCTAAGCCGCTGAGTCGGACCGCACGGCACGAACATTCCCGTGCGAACTGTCATCGCCGGGTGAGGCAGAGGCGCCCACCGGTAGTGGCCGAAGTGGATTGGGGGCGCATCTGCAGCGCGTTCCCGGAAACGACCGGCGTACGGGTCGATGCCGGCTGCTTCGCAGTCGGCGATCGGGATGATGTGGTCGACGTGCGATGCCTGCCGGCCGCAGAGTCGGCAGGTGTGGTCGTCGCGCTGGAGGACGCGGGCCCGTGTCTTGGCGGTGGGTTTGTGGTTTCGGCGTGCGGAGTCGGCGCGGTCGCATGCTGGGCAGCGGCGCCGGGATAGCGGGTATGAGCCGACCGGCAGACGCGGAGGAGTCACCCGCCACTCCGTGGCGATCGGGTCTCGCTCCGGCGGCGGGATGCAGGCGACCGACGCGCGTTGTTGTACGAGGCGTTCGACCGAGCGCTGGCCGGGCCGCGTCGTGTCGGTCGATCTCCCGGCGGTGACGGTAACCTTGGCGCGTGGCAGGACAGGTGGAACTGCTTGTGGTCGGGTTCGTCCTGACGACCGTCCTCGGCGGTCTGCTGGGATTCTGGTTTCAGTCGCGCGCTTGGTCACATCAGCATGAGGTGCAGCAACGCGACCAGGAGTACGACCAAGCGCTGCGCACGTTCGGGGATGTGAGCACGCTCCTGGACAAGCGCCTCTACCGGATGCGGCGGCTGTACTGGGCGGCGCGCCGAAACGCTCATGCACGCGTCGATCGTGGCGCGGTGTCTGCGGCCCGCGACGAGTACGTTGAAGTGTTGTACACGTGGAACGACAACCTGAACCGAAACCTGGCGCTCACCCAGACCTATTTCGGCACTGCGACGCGGCTCTCGCTGGAGCACGACATCCTTGCGGAATACGCCGCCCTCGGCCGGATCCTCGACCCGTTCGTCCGGCTGATCCTGAGCACCGACGATCCAGTCACTGACCCCGCGCTGGGCCGACGCCTGGACGTGCTCGGCAAGACGGTGTACGTCACCAACGTGCAGATGCTGCACCTGCTGCACTCGCATCGGCTGGGCGATGCCGCGCCGAGGGGCGCCAGCGGGGTGGGAAAACGCCTTCTTGAGCGGGAGATGACCGGCGTCGACGTACTTCGCCTCCAGCTTGCGCTCCGCCGCGCCGGGACGGCGAACATCGCGCTCGACGGTCACTTCGGCGAGGACACGGCGTCCGCCGTGAAGGCGATTCAGCGAGCGCACGATTTGCCCGCTGACGGGATCGTCGGCCCGGCGACGCAGTCAGTGCTTCCGCCAGGCGGTCAGATGCCTCTGCTTCGCATCGGAATGTCCGGCGACGCGGTCGCCCAGCTTCAGCGGGTGCTCGGCGTGACGCAGGATCCCGCCGGCGAGTTCGGGCGGAGCACTCAGACCGCGGTCGCGCGGTTTCAGGAACAGCAACGGATCGACGCGGACGGCATCGTCGGCGATCGCACCTGGAACTGTCCCCTCGCCGATGGACGAACGTTGGAGGCAGCGGTGGGCCTGGGCTATGCAGGGGACCACTGAGGCGGCTGATCACGCTGGCCGCGCCGATCCTTTCCACGCAGCTCGCGGAGGTGCCGTTCCGCTCAACCGTAACGGACCGGAACACGGCGTCTGCGAGACTAGGTTCGTGGATACCCGGAACATCCACGGCCCATGACCAGCAGCCCACGACGCGCGCTCGCGCGGGCCAGGCCGGGCAGGTGACGGCGCCGAAGACGGAGACGGCCGTCCAGAAGCGTCGGATTCGGCTCAACTATGCGACGCCTGAAGGGGTTCAGATCTCTCGCCCCGATCGTCCAAAGGCGCATGGTTGCGGCGACGAGGACGCGCTGATCGCGGACTGGTCCGGGATCCCGCTCGGCGATCCTCATCGTGTTATGGCGTTTCCCGCCTCCTACCCCGCCCGGGCGGTGGTGGTCTAGGAGAAGAACACCCCGTTTCGCTCCCGCCCAACAGCGCCTCCCACGGTCTTTTGGCCATGCGGATTCGAGGTGTAGACCACGCCGCTTCCGTCGTCGGAGACGCGGAAGTTGATATGTCCCTTGGTGGGTGTGAACTCTCCGACGAACCCGAACCTCCTATCGCGGATGTGGGTTCGATCATCGTCGTCGCCGTGCCAGCGGACGTCGAAGCTGACGTGGCCGGGCTTCTTCCTTGGCGAGGGTGAGACGGCGTTCAGAAGGTCGTGGAAGTCAGGGACGGCAAGGTGGTCGGCATGCATGCCGGCATGCTCGAGGTCATCGTCGACGTGGCCAATGCGTACCTGTCCGGTACGTCCAACTGCTCAAACGTCGGCATCAGACACCCCCTTGTGACAAGTGCCGCGATCCTACACCCATCGCTGAGGCCTGGTCAACCAAGCCCCGACAATTGGCGGAATCACCCATACCGTGCCCCAATGCCCGGCGGCTACGGTGTCGGCCTGGGTTTTGAATCCCCCGAGAAGCTGCTCGTCCTGGTCATCGTCGCCGCCGTGATGTTCGCGCCGTCGCGGCTTCCCGAGCTGGGGCGGGCGCTCGGAGGGGCAATTCGAGCGTTCAGAGGCGGTCTCAGCGAGACGGAAGGGCCACCGTCATCGGCATCATCGGTCGCAGAGGCCGAGCCGGACAGACCCGCCGGCAACCCTTGACGCCGGCGCCAAACCAGTGTCCCAAACGCCGAAAGAGGGTGCCGCGTCTCGCCGCCCGTGGGGAGAACGACGAGGTGACGCACGTCCAGATGCACGCTCCGCAGTCGGTCGGAGCGGCGAGACGCGGGCGCACTCGGACCCGGTGATTTCCAGGCTGTGAGTGAGACCAGACGCTAGAACCGTTCCGGTGCCGGCGTCATCCCCGGAACGTGGTAATTGCGGCGGGCGCCTCGGGGACGACAGGAAGGTCCACCGCAGCCGCTGCAGCAGGCGCGGCCGCCGCGAGCCGCGTGATCTCGGTGGAGGCGGCGGCGAGCTCGCTCGACAGGGCGTCGAACCGTCCGCTCAGCCGCTCCAGCACATGTCGGAGCTCGTTGTCCGTCACAGTGGCACCTCCCGGCGTCCGTACGCCGTCTGGGTCGACGTCATGGGCCCACGGTAGGGGCCGGCCCAGGGCATGGCATCGGGAAGATCCCTACGTGCGAGGGTCGCCGTACTCCGGGGCGGCCCCGTCCGGTTCCGGACGGCGCCCGTCGTGAGTCCGGCGACGGTCGGCTGCAGGCATTGCGGCAACGCCCTTCATCCCGAGGCGCGGTACTGCACCCGCTGCGGGACGGCCGTCGCCGTGGCGGCGCCATCGGCTCCCGCTCCGGCTCCCGCTCCCGCCCGCGTGCCCGCGCCGGCTCCGACGCCGGCACCCGAAGCGCAATCCGCCGGCCCGGGCTGGACGTTCTCGGAAGCGTTCGCGCTGCGCGCGCTGGGCTGGCTCGCCGGAGCCGTGACCCTGCTCGGGATCGTCTTCCTGTACGCCCTCGCGGAGCAGCGCGGATGGGTCGGGCCCGGAGCCCGCGTCGGATTCGGCGTGGCCGTCTCGACCACGTTGCTCGGCGCCGCGTTTCTGCTGCACGCGCGCTACGGTGACGAGCTCGAGGCGCTCGCCGCGGCCGGCACCGCCGTCGCCGGGCTCTACGTCTCGCTCTATGCGGCGGTCGAGATCTACGCCCTCATCCCAAAGGCTGCCGGGCTTCCGATAGCGCTTGCGATCGCCGGGCTGGCCGTCGCGATTGCGTGGTGGTGGGCGTCCGAGCCGCTGGCCGTCCTCGGGCTTGCCGGAGCGATGGTCGCAGCGCCGGTGTCAGAGCACGCCGTCACCCCGTCCGCGATGGGCCTCGTCACCATCCTGGCCGTGGCCGCCGCAGCCCTCTGGGTGAGGCGCGACTGGCTGTGGCTGATCGGTGCCGCGACGGGCATCTCGCTCGTCCAGGCGGTCGTCATGGTTGCCGATGCAGCCGACCAGCTCGGGCCGTTCACAACTCCCTGGGACGCGGTCGCGGCTGCGGCCGCCTACTGGGGCGTCTACCAGGTGGCGATCATCCTGCGGCGCCGGTGGCCCGGCAGCCGGCATTGGGACGGCATCGCCGTCGCCGTCTCGGTCGGGGGTGCGGCGTTCGCGTACGGGACCGCCGGGGCGCTCTTCCGCGCCGATGACCGCGGATTCGCGTTCCTCGCGCTCGCTGGCGCGTACCTCGCCCTGACGGCGCTCGTCTGGCGCATCCGCGCCGGCACTCGCGACCTGCTCGCCGTCGTCTGGGCGGCCGGTCTGACCGCGGGGACGATCGGCGCACTCATCCTGCTCCACGGCGACGTTCTCGTTGTCGTGCTCGCACTGAACGGCGCGCTCCAGGTCGCGCTCGCGCGCCGTCTGGGGGAGCCGCGGCTCCAGCTCTCGGCGGCGGCACACATTGCGCTTGCGGCGTGGTTTGCGATCGTCGCAGTCCCGCCGGCCAACCTGGCGACTTTCCGGCGACGGGTCTCACGCGCAACGGCCTGGTGAGCGGCGACCTCGTACTCTCGGCCGATCTCTCGGCGATCGCGGTCGCGGCGGCGCTCACGATCTTCTGGCTCCGGCACCTGCCGAGCTATATCTGGAGCGCATCCGAGGTGCGCCGGGCGACCTTCTGGGTCGCGGTGGTGGGCGTGCTGTACGCCGTCTCGACCGCGATTGTGAACGGGTTCCTCTGGTACGAGTTCAGCGAGCGGTCGTTCCAGAACGGGCACACGCTGGTCAGCGCCGCGTGGGCGGGTATCGCCCTCCTGCTCGTCTGGTTCGGATTCCGGCGGCAGGCGAACACGCTTCGCATCGGCGGGATCGCGCTCCTCGTGGCGACGCTCGCGAAGCTCTTCCTGTTCGACCTCGGACAGCTGGAGGCCATGGCGCGGGCGGTGTCGTTCATCGCCGTCGGCGTGCTGTCACTGGTCGGTGCCGTGATCTACCGGCGGATGGCCGATGCAGCGGTCGTCGAGGGCGGCGGTCAGGCCGGGCGCGGCGTGCCGTCGACCGGCGGCGAGGGATCGAACGTGTAATGCCTCGTCCGCCGGGGGAAGCCCGGCGGGTTGCTAGTCGGTGGCCGGGGCGGGCTCGCGGCGTGCGCCGGCCTCGTGCGGCTCCTGGCGCTGGCCCGGCGGCTCGATCGTGAGGTTCGGCAGCGCCCTGTCCAGCCAGGCCGGCATTGCCCACGAATGCTCTTCAAGTAGCGAGAGCAGAGCCGGGACGAGGGTCAGGCGGATGATGATCGCGTCGGTGAGGATCGCGACGCCCAGCAGCAGACCGAACTCCTTCGACACGCGGTCAGGCGTGAGCAGGAACGAGAAGAACACGCTCGACATGATCAGCGCGGCGGCGAGGATCACACGGCCGACGCCCGCCATCCCGTCCTTGACGGCCGAGATGGTGTCTTCGCCGTGGATGTGCTCCTCGCGGATACGGCTCATCAGGAACACCTCGTAGTCCATCGAGAGCCCGAACAGGATCGCGAAGGCGATCGGCGGCACGAAGCTCTCGATCGGCCCTGTCTGATCGAGGCCGATGAGGCCCATCCCGTGTCCGAGCTGCACGACCAGCGTCAGCACTCCGAATCCGACCAACGCCGACATGAGGGTCGTGAGCGCGGCCTTGGTGGCGATCACCACCGAGCGGAACGCCATCGCAAGGACGATGAACGTGACCCCGATGATGTAGAGCAGGAAGTACGGCGCGCGGCTGAAGATGATGTCGCCGATATCCGTGAATGCGGCGTTGGCGCCCGAGACGTAGGCCTTCGCGGAGGAGCCGTCGAGCACCTGCGGGATCATGTTGTCGCGAAGCTCCGACACGATGCCGTCGGTGCGCGCGTCCTGCGGGGCGTATCTCGAGTACGCGTTGATGATCGCGACCGACGCCTGGTCGGCCGTCTTGGCGTTGTAGATCGGAGCGGCGACCTCCTTCACCCCCGGGACGTCCTTCATCGCCGTCTCGAGCTTGGCGGCAGCGTCGTGGTCGTCGGCGAGGTCGATCACGACCGGGATCGGGGCTGTGAACCCGGCGCCGAACCCGTCGGGCGAGGAGAGCAGGTCGTAGGCCTTCCGCGTCGTCTGGTCCTTGGGTGCCGTGCTCGAGTCGGCGAGCCCGAGCCGCACCCCCAGCACCGGCGATGCAAGCAGCAGGAGGAGGATGATCGAGAGGGGGAGGACGATCTTGGCGTTGCGGGAGACGAAGCGGCCCCACGCGGCGACGGGCGTCCGGGCCTGGCCGGCACGGGAGTCGTCGGTCGGCTTCATGCCGAGCCGGCCGCGATCGATCTTGTGGCCGAGGAGCGAGAGCACGGCCGGCAGCATCGAGTTCGCGAGCAGGACGGCCGTGAGGACGCCGAGCGCGCTCCCGATGCCGAGCTTGGTGATGAAATCGATGCCGATGATCGCGAGGCCCGTGATCGAGATCGCGACGGTCGTCCCCGCGAACACCACCGCCCGGCCGGCGGTCGCACCGGCGGCGGCAGCCGCATCCTGCGGGTCCAACCCGTCGTGAAGCAGCTGTCTGAAGCGGGTGACGATGAAGAGCGTGTAGTCGATCCCGACGCCGAGGCCGATCATCGGCACGAGGATCTCGGTGATCGTGTTGAAGTTGGTGATCCGCGCGGCGAGGAAGAGCAGCAGGAAGGCGGTGGCGACCGCGACGATCGCGAAGATGAGCGGGATCGCCGTGGGCACGAGCGCCCGGAAGAGGATGATCAGGACGAAGAAGCCCGCGATGATGCCGATGACGTCGCTCGCACCCTGCTCGGGCGGGGGGCTCTCGGCGTCGCCGGTGAACTCGACCTGGATCCCGACGGGCTCGCCGATCGCCCTCAGGCTGTCCTCGACCTTGACCACGTCGGCCCGCGGCAGCTCGAACCCGGTCCGGTCGAACTGGGCGTCGAAGAACGCGATCCGGCCGGTCTTCGAGAGCTGGTGCGAGTCCTTGGCGAGCGGGTCGGTGATCGTGCTTGCGTCCTTCGCGTTCTCGTCGAGCGATTTCTCGGCAGCCTGGCTGACCGCGAGCATCTTGGCGATCGCAGCCTGCCGCTCGGGCGTGTCGATGCGCTCACCGGGCGGTGCGGCGGCGACGACCCGGAGCGCCGCGCCCTTCTGGCCGTGGAACTTCGCGTTGATGAGGTCCGTGGCCTTCTGGAAGTCGGTGCCCGGCACCTTGAACTCGTTGACGAGCGAGCCGTGGAAGGCGACGTTCAGGCCGATCAGAAGGACGAAGATGCCGAGCCAGGAGAAGACGATCCGCCACGGATGCCGGGCACAGTGGCCGGCGACGCGGGCCAGGCCTCCGGAGTGGGCGATCCGCCGCTGTTCTTCGAGCCGCTGAGCGTCGTCTTGGTCGGACACGAAGCCCGCAGAGTAGCGGCTGAGCCCGGGCCGGAAGGTTCGGTTACCCGTACTAACCCAGCCTTATCGCCCGCCGTGCTCCGAACGACGCGGGCTTCCGCCCGGGCACGGCTGGGTCCTCCTGGAACGCCGGTCTCGGCGACGACGCCGATCCAGTCGACGTACCGGGGCCGGACGGCGTTCGGCCCCGCGACCGGTAGAATTGGCACATTGCTGCGACCGATCGCCAACGCGCTCACCCTCGCGCGCTTGCTGGCGGTGCTCCCGTTCACCGTTCTCTTGGCGACCGCGGATGGGGGCCAGAGCCTGGCGGCGGCGGCGATCTTCACCCTCGCCGCGCTGACGGACTATCTGGACGGGGCGCTGGCACGGCGGGCCCACGAGCCGTCGCGGTTCGGGCGCGTGGCGGACCCGATCGCCGACCGGCTCCTGATCAACATGGCCGTGATCCTGCTCTGGTACGCCGGGCGGCTGCCCTGGTGGCTTGCGCTCCCGGTGCTGACCCGCGACGTGTGGCTCATGTTCCTCTTCCGCAGGCGCCACGTGGGGACCGAGGTTGCGGTCAACAGCGTGGGGAAGTGGGCCACCGCGCTCATCATGCTCGCGCTGGCGCTTTTGATGGCCACCTCCGCCACGTGGCCGCTGATGCTCTTCGCGGTCGGCGTGGCGGTCTCGCTCGTCGCCGGGGCGCTCTACTCGGTGGCACCGCGAGAGGCTGCGTGACGACGTGAAGGCCGTCGTCATGGCCGGCGGAGAGGGCACCCGCCTTCGCCCGCTCACCTCCAACCAGCCCAAGCCCATGGTGCCGGTGGCCGGCAAGCCGTGCATGGAGCACATCATCGATCTGCTGCGCAAGCACGGGATGACCGACATCGTCGTCACGGTCGCGTACCTGCCGCAGGTGATCCGTGGCTATTTCGACGACGGCGGCGAGCTGGGCGTCGAGCTGCACTACTCGGTCGAGGAGACGCCGCTCGGCACCGCAGGCAGCGTGAAGAACGCGGCCGAGCTGCTCGACGAGACGTTTCTCGTCATCTCGGGAGACGCGCTCTGTGACTTCGACCTCGGGGCGCTGATTGATGCGCACAAGCGGCGCGGGGCGGCTGCGACGCTCGCGCTCTACTCCGTCGAGAACCCGCTCGAATTCGGCGTGGTCATCACCGACTCCGAAGGGCGGGTCGAGCGGTTCCTCGAGAAGCCGTCATGGGGCCAGGTGTTCTCGGACACGATCAACACCGGCGTTTACGTGCTCGAGCCGGAGGTGCTCGCCGCGGTGCCCGACGGCACCTCGTACGACTTCTCGAAGCAGCTCTTCCCGGATCTCCTCAGGCGCGGGAAGCCGGTGTATGGCCATCTCGTCGAGGGTTACTGGCAGGACATCGGGAACCTCGACCAGTACCGGAAGGCGAACTTCGACGCCCTCGACGGGCGCATTCAGCTCGACGTGTCGGGGATCCGGCTTCGCGACAACGTCGTTCTCGGTGACGGGGTGCAGCTCCCCGATCTGAACCAGATCGAGGGCCCGGCCGTCATCGGCAACTACTGCCAGGTCGAGGCCGGGGCGCGCATCGGGCCGTACTCGGTGCTGGGCCAGAACGTCGTCGTCAAGGAAGGTGCGACGACCGAGCGCAGCGTGATCGACTCGGGCTGCTACATCGGCCGGAGCGCGCGTGTGGAGGGCACGATCCTCGGAAAGGGAGTGGACGTGCGCGCGCACGCGCTCCTGAACGAGGGCGTGGCCGTCGGCGATGACTGCTCCATCGGCGCGGAGGCGGTGCTCGACCCGCACGTCAAGGTGTACCCGTTCAAGACGATCGAGGCCGGTGCGGCGATCCATACGAACCTGATCTGGGAGTCGCGTGGCATCACGACGATCTTCGGGCGCGACGGCGCGACGGGGCTCGTCAACGTCGACATCACGGCCGAGGTCGCGGCCCGGATCGGCGCCGCCTACGGCACGACGCTCGCCAAGGGCGCATCGGTCGTCGCCAGCCGCGACGCGCACCCGGCCTCGCGGATGATCAAGCGTGCGATCATCTCGGGCCTCGTCTCGACGGGCATCAACGTGTCTGACCTGCGCGTGTCGCTGCCGGCCGTCAACCGGCACGAGATGCGCGTCGACGAGCGCACCGGTGGCCTGCATGTGCGGGTCGCCGCGGGAGACCCCGACACGATCCAGGTCGTGTTCTTCGAGCCGCCCGGCATCCTCGCGAGCGACGGCACGATCAAGGGGATCGAGCGCTCGTTCTCGCGCCAGGAGTTCCGCCGGACCAGCCCGGGTGAGATCGGCGCGCTGACGTATCCGACGCGGGCCACGAGCAGCTACGTCCAGGAGCTGCTGGGCGCGCTCGACCGCGACGCGATCGCCGGGCGCGGCCTGCGCCTCGTCCTGAACTACAGCTTCTCGGCCGCATCGCTGGTCATGCCGTCGCTCGTGGGCGACCTCGGCGTCGAGATGATCGCGCTGAACGCCTTCGTCGATTCGAGCCCCAGCCTGCGCGGGCTCGACATCTCGACTGCGGTCGACGAGACGGGCCGGCTCGTGCGGGCGGTCGGCGCCGATATGGGCGTTGTCATCGACAATGCGGCCGAGCGGGTGTGGCTGATCGACGAGAACGGGGCCGCGATCCCACCCGAGACGACGCTGCTCCTGCTGGTACGGGAGCTTTCGGAGTCGGGCCCGCCCGGCGCGCTGCTCGTCCCCGTCACCGAGACCCGCATGATCGAGGAGATCGCGCACGGTAACGGCATCGTCGTGCGGCGCACGAAGGCCTCGCAGGGCGACCTGCTGGCGACGGCCGCCGCGTCGGACGACGTCGTGTTCGCCGGGGCGTCGGGCGGCGGGTACGTCTTTCCGGATTTCCTGCTCGCGTACGACGCGGTCATGTCGATCGGCAAGATCCTCGAGATCGCGTCGCGAGCCGGCAAGACGCTGTCAGACCTGGTGCACGACCTGCCCGTGAGCACGCTGGTGCACGAGCAGGCGCACTGCCCGTGGTCGGCGAAGGGAACCGCCATGCGCCAGGTGATCGAGGCGGTGAAGGGCCTCGAGGTCGACGACACCGACGGGATCAAGGTGTTCGAGGGATCCGGCTGGGCGCAGATCATCCCCGACCCCGACGAGCCGGTCTTTCACATCTACGCCGAAGGCGCCACGCGGGAGGACTCGGAGGCACTCGAGGCGAAGTACCGCGCGATGCTCGACGGGTTCGTCGCGGCCGCGGTCTAAACCCTCAACCAGAGCTTGAGGATTTGGCCGCCGCGAAGTACACTGACCTGCGTTCCCGAACGAACGGATATCCATCCCATGGACGTTCTGCCCGATTTC
Organism: uncultured Actinomycetes bacterium; assembly: GCA_963709425.1. GTDB lineage: Bacteria > Actinomycetota > Thermoleophilia > Gaiellales > JAICJC01 > JAICJC01. Next base: position 24,851 of record CAVPWG010000001.1, read on the forward strand.
ACGACGATCTCCGACGACGACCTGAAGGCGCTCATCGAGCGCTATGTGCACGAGGAGGAGGAGGTGTCGTACCGACGCCGCCTGCTGCACGGCAAGATCGACATCCTGCGGGCGGAGCTCGTGGACCGGGTGAAGCGGCGCCACGCCGGCCAGCAGTCCTCGCTGTCGGAGGTCGACATCGAGAGGCTCACCGAGATCCTGGCCCACCGCGGGCCGCCCCCTGAGCTCGACGACCCGCCGGCACCGGATTAGGGATGTACTGCCCGGAGTGCGGACACCACAACCGCGAGGCCGCGCGCTTCTGCGGCCGTTGCGGCGCGAGCCTGCTCGATCCTGACGCCGGCGAGCCGACGATGAGCTTCGAGGCGGTCGAGGAGGACGGCGCGGAGGCCGGCGGCGCGGACGAGCTGGGGGAGGGGGCGACGCTTGTGATCCGCACCGGCGGCGGGCGGGCGGGCGAGCAGTTCGCGATCGACCGCAGCCGGATGACGATCGGCCGGGCGCCGCAGTCCGACGTGTTCCTCGACGACATCACCGTCTCGCGCGACCATGCGCTGCTCGAGCGCCGCGACGACGGGCTGCACCTCACGGACCGGGCGAGCCTGAACGGCACGTACGTGAACCGCCACCGCGTCGAGAGCGCGCGGCTTGCGGACGGCGACGAGCTTCAGATCGGCAAGTACCGCCTCACCTACATCGAACGAGGTGCATAGATGGGTGACTCCCGATTCTCGCGCGCCTGGACGTCCACTATCGACGCTTCCTGCGTCCTTGCGCTACTCGGTTCTCACCGCCCAGGGCATGACGTGAATCGGGAGTCAACCACCTAGTGTCTGCGAAGCCCGCAACAGCGCAGGCGCCCCGCCCCTCCCGGCTCACGATCGGAACGGTGTGCAAGCTGCTCCACGAGGAGTTCCCCGACGTCTCGATCTCGAAGATCCGCTTTCTCGAGGACCAGAAGCTGATCACGCCGCGCCGGACGCCGGGCGGCTACCGGCTCTACTCGGACGACGACGTCGACCAGCTGCGCGAGATCCTGCGGATGCAGCGGGACGAGTTCCTCCCGCTCAGGGTCATCCGCCAGGTCATCGCCCAGGGCCGCTCGACGGCCGGCACCGGCCGGCGCCCGCGCCTCGTCGGGGGCGGGGAGGATGCGCTCAGCCTGGATCAGCTCCTGTCGGCCGCCGACGCCGACGGCAGCTTCGTGCGCGAGCTCGAGGAGTATCAGCTCCTGGACGGCCGCAAGCGCGGGGGTGGAGCGCCGTACACGCGCACCGACGTCGACATCGTGATCATCTGCCAGCGCCTGGCCCGCTACGGCGTGGCGGCAAGGCACCTGAAGGCGTTCCGGTCGGCAGTCGGCCGCGAGGCGGGGCTGCTCGAGCAGATCCTGGCACCGTCCCTTCGCTCGTCGAACGTCGAACGGCGCGAGGCCGGGCTTCAGGAACTCGAGCAGCTCGCCGAGCTCACCAGCCAGCTCGCCCACCTGCTGCTGGTGCGCGACCTGCGCGACGTCGCCCGCTGACGCTACTCGCTCTCGTATTGAAGGAGTGAGTGGACGTCGTGCCCGTAGAGCTTGTCGCGCCCGTTCAGAAACGAGAGCTCGACGACGAACGCCAAGCCCACGACCTCCGCGCCCAGCTGCTCGACCAGGTCGATCTTGGCCCGGGCCGTGCCGCCGGTGGCGAGCAGGTCGTCGTGCACGAGGACGCGCGTCCCGGGCTTCAGGGCGTCGACGTGCATCTCGAGCGCGTCGAATCCGTACTCCAGCGCGTACTTCGCCCCGACGGTGAGGAACGGGAGCTTCCCGGGCTTCCGGGCGGCCACGAACCCGCATCCGAGCTTGTACGCGACGGCCGCGCCGAGGATGAACCCGCGCGCCTCGGCCCCGACGACCACGTCGACGTTACGCGGCTCGGCCCACTCCGCGATCTCGTCGACAGCCTGGCGCAGAGCCTCGGCGTCCGCCAGCAGGGGCATGATGTCCTTGAAGACGATCCCGGGACGAGGGAAGTCCGGGACGTCGCGGACCCTGGTGCGGAGGTCGATGCGCGGCACCGCGCGGCGATGCTAACAGGATCGGCCCATCGGGTCGATAACACGAGCATATGTACGACACGTTACGAGCGAGCTATCGGTTTCACTGCCCGCACCGGCCGGGCGGAGATCTGACGCGCGTTCAACTCTCGGCGTTCCGCCGGCTCGAGCGCCTGCCGGGCGCCGCCCATCCGGCTGTGTATCGCGTCGTCTATGACTGCGGCTGCGGCGAGCCGCACGAGGGCCTGGTGACCCACTCCGACCTGGACTACGGGCCGCTCGCGCCCGTCGAGGTCGAGTTCCGGAATCTGCTCACCGGCCGCACCGAGCGGGTGGGCGACGAGCTCGCCGAGATCGCGCGCGCGGAGGTGCAGCGCGGCAACTGGCCGTGGCGCCTCTACTGCAGCCGCGAGGCCAGGTTGAAGCCGGTGTGGCCGTCGAGCCTCAACATGGTCGCCCCAGCGGGCGAGACGCGCGACGAATGCCTGGGCGTGGCCGTGACATGCCCGAGCTGCGGCGAGGTGTCGCTCAACCTGGTCTCGGGCGCCCATCTCGATGTGCCCTTCTATCACGACCGGGTCGTGCGCTTCGTCGACCGGCCGTTCGGCGACACCCGCGACCTCACGGTCGAGGTGTTCCACCACCAGCTGCACTCCGCCCGGTTCGACGCCGAGCGCGCCGACCTCTATTAGCGGACGGCGAAGTCCGCGCTACACGGCGCGGGGGAGGGTCGACGACCCGATCTCGGACGCCGTGACGACCCGGTCTCGCCCCCGCCGCTTGGCCTCGTACAGCGCGCGGTCGGCGATCTCGAAGAGCTCGTCGCCGTCGCGGGCGTCGAGGGGGAACGTGGCGACGCCGGCCGAGGCCGTCACGATGTCGGGCACACTGTGGCGGTCGAGCCGGCCGGACGGCACCTCGGCGATCGCGCGGCGCAGGCGGTCGGCCAGGACGACGCCGTCGGTGGCCCGGCCCGGGACGAGCACGGCGAACTCCTCTCCACCGAACCGGGCGGCGATGTCGGCGTCGCGCTTCTCGTGCAGGAGGGCGCGGCCCACCGACGCGAGAAGCCGGTTCCCGGCGCCGTGGCCGTGACGGTCGTTATACGCCTTGAACCGGTCGAGGTCGATGAGGACGAGCGTGGTGCAGCCACCGTAGCGGCGGATGCGCGCCAGCTCGGCCGCCATCGCCTCGGAGAAGAAGTCGTAGTTGCGAAGACCCGTCAGCCGGTCGGTGAACGACCGTGCTCGGAGCTCGCGGCGAGCCCGGGCCTCGTGTTCGAGGAGCTCGCCGCCGAGCGCGGACGCGAGCGAGAGGCCGATCCGGGCCGGAAGCCCGACGGGGGCGGCCAGGATGGCGGCGGCCATGATCAGGCCGCCGATCCGCGCGCCGGCCAGCCAGGCCAGGCAGACCGCGACGGCCAGGCAGCCCGGCCGTCCCCATGCCGGCACGAACCAGGAAAGCACATAGACCGCGCCTGCGGCCGCCGCGGTAGCGGGACGACGGCGCTGGCGCTCGATCGGCCGGAGCACGGCCGGACGCTACTCACCGCCCCGGACGGATCAGGGCGTGGTTTGGAGCGGAATTGCTAGCGCGACCAGAACTGGAGCCGCTTGCGCGTCAGATCGTCGTCTCGGCGCGGGGGAACCCAGGGTTCCCTCGCGGGCCCCCTCCATAGGGGTGGCGCAGGGTTTGGTGCGCCGCGGCGAAGAGCGCGGTCTTCGCCGCAGCCATGACCGCTGATGCACCGCCGCTACGCAGAAATCGCTAGCGCGACCAGAACTGGAGCCGCTTGCGCGTCGGATCGTCGTCGTCGGGGCCGTGCTCGTCGTCACGCACGCCGGCCTCCTCGACCGTGAAGTCCGACGGGCGCACCGACGCGTTCGCGGCGTCGGCCGCCGCGCTCCGCTGGAGCTTCCGGGCGTAGGTGTCGAGGTCCGACTCGCGGCGCTGGAGGGCGGCGTTGAGCTCGTTCAGGCGGCGCTCCTGAGCCTGGAGCTCGGCTTCCTTCGAACGGAGCGCGGAGTGAAGCTCCTCGACCGACTTGGCCCCGCCGCGTCCGAGCAGGCCCTTGCGGCCCCCGTTCGCCTCGGCGGCGGTGCGCACGGCCTCGTCCAGGTCGTTGCGTCCCGCCTCCTCGCGCTTTGCGACCTCGGCCATCCGCCGCTGCAGCACGGCGCGCTCGCGGGCGACGGCGTCCTCGGCGTCCGCCAGCGCCGCGCGCTGGGCGTCGAGCTCGGCCTCCACGCGATCGGCGCGCACGGTGAGCCGGGCGACGTCCGCCTCGCGCTCCTTGATCTGGACGTCACGCAGCTCGAGCGCGTCGTTTCGGGTGTCGACATCGCGCTCACGCTCGTCGAGCGTGTCCTGCCTGCGGTCGAGCCGGGCCTCACGCCGCTCGAGGTCGGCCTCGGCGACGGCCTGACGGGCCTCTCGCTCGCGGAGGTCTGCGGCCAGGCGCTCGACCTGCTGCGACGCCTGCTGCTCGGCGTCGGCCAGCATCCGCTCGGCCTGCTTCTGGAGGCGGTGCGCCTCGCGCTGCAGGTTCTCGGCCTGGCTGCGTTCGGCGGCGATCTCGGCCTCGGCCTTCTGGAGCCTTTCCTGGCGGACGTCGAACTCGGCAAGGCGGGTGTTGATCTCGGTCAGGCGGCGCTCCTTGTCGGCCAGCTCGAGCACCCGGGCGTCGCACTGGGCGATCCGGGCCTCGGCCTCGGCCCGGCGCTCCTCGAGCTGCTTCGCGGCGGCCTCGGCGCGCGTCGCGGCGCTCTCGGCGGCCTGCCGGCGGGCGTCGATGTCGCGCAGCTCGCGCTCGCGCTCCTCGAGGTTCGCGACGGCCTGGCTGACCTCCTTGTCGCGCGCGTCGAGCTCCGCGAGGCGGGACTCGACGTGCTGGAGCTCCTTCTCGCGGTCGGCGAGCGCGGCGATCCGCTGCTCGGCGTCTGTGACCTTGCGCTCCGTGTCGGCGTGCATGCCGGCGACCTTCGCCTCGGCGGCCTCGATCATGCTCGAACGGCTCTCGAGCGCCTCGGTGGCCTCCTTGAGGGATGCCTGGGCTGCGGCGAGCTCGTCGAACGACCGCGCAGCGTCCGCTTCGCGGGCCTCGATCTGCTCGAGGCGGGTGCGAGTCTCGGCCTCGGCTGCGCTGGCCGCGGTCGCACGGGCCTCGACTGCGGCGCCACGCTCGGAGAAGGCCCGCTCGTTCTCGGACATCTCGGCGGCTCGCTGCTCGAGGTCGGCGCGGACGCCGTCGACGTGCAGCTCCTTCTGCGTCAGGACCTTCTCGACCTTCTTGGCGCGATGCTCGCGGTCCGTCAGCTCCTGCTCGAGCCTCGAGAGCCGCGCCTCACGCTCGGCGAGCTCGACCGATCCGAGCGCGCCGCGGTCGCGCAGCTGGTCCACGAGCGAGTCGCGCTCGCGCTCGATCTGCTCCCGCTGCCCCTTCATGTGCTCGACCTGGCGCTCAAGCGTCGCGACGGCTTCCTCGAGCGCCTGCGCGCGAGCGTTGTCAACGGGGGCGCCGTCACCGGCCGAGGTGGGGGACATCGCTGCGGCGGCAAGTTCGCGCTCGCGCTCGACGAGCTCCTGCTCGCGCCGGCCAAGCTCGGCCCGGCGCTCCTCGAGCTGCTCGTTCCCGGCGTCGATGCGGGCCCGCTCGGCGACACCCACGTCCTCGCCCGTGTTCGACGAGGCGATGCCCTCGCTCACCGCGAGTGCCGCCTCGCGCTTGGCAAGCTCGCGCTCGCGGCGGGCGAGCCGGGCCTCGCGCTCGGCGAAGACGACCTTGGCCTGCTCCTGCAACGCCGACTGTTCGCGCTGGAGGCGTTCCTCGGCCTCCTGCAGCGAGGTCATCCGGTGCTCCATCGCCCTGCGGAGCCCGCTTACGGACTCGTCGCGGGCAGGCTGTTCCGGTTGTGCCTCGGCGTCGCTCATGTGTCAGACCTCTTGGGATGAGAACGGATGGATGGAGCCGTGCGGCTGGGGAGCGAGCCGACCCGGCGGGCGTTGCCGCCGCCCCTTACGCGTGATATCGGCGGCAGCGGTGCCCGGCTTGAGCCTCGCCGCCAACACTCGGTCGGGGGATGGGCCGAGCGGCGCCGATCACCGATACCACCGGTGGAAACAGCGATCGCCGCCGCATCGCGCGCGAGGTGTCAGGCGCGTCGTGCTCCACCGGCTCATCGGCCGGCGTTTTCCGTCCTCCGGTGGGCGCTCTGCTCCAGGCGCCCACCGGTTCTTTTCTCCCAACAAACGCGCCCCTGCGGGGCGGCGCGTCGAGCGCTGCCGTCTCGCAGGGGCGCGGTCAGATCTTGTGCGGCGGGGATTCCGGACCTGAGCCCAGAATCCGCGTGTCGCCAGATGGGGCTCAACCTCACCCCTCAGCGTACCGATAACGCCGATGCCGACCTTTGTTTCTACCAGCCCTTGATACCCATGGTGTCCCTTTCCCCTCGCGTCACGCCTGTACCCCTTTCGGGGGGGACACTAGCGACCCGTTCGAGCTATGTCAAGTCTTGACCACAAGCTTGTAACGGTTAGGGACACAGTCTGACAACGGTCCGCGTGTATGCGTCGGTGCTTTCTGGGCTCGCCGTGGGTCTGGTGGCGGCATCGTGGGCCGTACACGGCCTGGGGCCGTGGGGGGTCGTCCTGGCCCTGGCCGTCATCGCGCACGTCGCCGAGGGCCACAGCATGCGCGTTTCCCCGCGCGTCGAGGTGTCGGTCTCGTTCATGCCGCTCGCTCTCGCGGCCGTGCTCTTCGGTCCCGCCGCGGCGGCCGTTGTCGGCGGGGCGTCGATGCTGCACCGGGAGGGGCCGCTGGAGCGGTTCCTGATCTACCTCTCGGGCAAGACGCTCGCCGGCTGCGCAGCGGGCTGGAGCGCGGTCGTGGCGGAACAGATCGCCAATCCCGACTCGCTCGTCGGGCTCGTCGGCATCGCCGCCGTCGCCTCCGTCGTCGGCACCGGGGTCGAGTTCCTGGTCACCGCCGTCACGCTCCTCATCAGGCACGGCACACGGCCGCTCGAGCTGTGGAGGCTTCTGCGCGGCTCGATCGCCGTGTCAGTCGCGCTCTACGCGCCCGTCACCGCATTGATCGCGTTCACGTACGGCCGCGTCGGCGTCGAGGTGCTGGCCTTCTTCGTGGTGCCGCTGATCGCGGCACACCTGAGCTTCCGCATGCACGCCCGCCAGGCGCAGCTGATCGAGGAGCTGGGGGACTCGAACGAGCGCCTCGAATTCGCCAACGCGCAGCTGCGCCGGGTGAACATCAGCTTCGCGGCGGCGATGGTGCGCGCGCTCGACTCGCGCGACAACTACACGGCCGGCCACTCCGCCGCCGTCGCCGTCTACTCGCGCGACATCGCCCGCGAGATGGGCATGCCCGAGTCGGAGGTGACCCGGATCCATCTCTCGGCGCTCGTCCACGACATCGGCAAGATCGGCCTGCGCGCCGAGCTGCTCGAGAAACGATCCGCGCTCGACGACGACGAGTGGGCCGAGATGCGGGAGCACCCCTCCATCGGGGCGACCATCCTCGCCGAGGTGGAGGACTACACCGACGTCGCCCTCGTCGTGCGAAGCCATCACGAGCGGTGGGACGGCGCCGGCTACCCCGACGGGCTCGGCGGCCACGCGATCCCGCGCCTGGCCCGGATCATCGCCGTCGCCGACTCCTACAACGCCATGACGTCCGACCGGCCCTACCGAGCGGCCATGAGCACCGAGCGCGCAATCCAGCAACTCGGGCTGGGGAAGGGGACACAGTTCGAGGCCCCCGTCGTCGATGCGTTCATCGCCGTGCTCGAGCGCGAGACCGAGCTCTACCGGCGCGGGCGGATGCCCGACTTCTCGATCGAGGCCCAGCGTCACAACGTGGTCGCAGCGGACCGGGGCCCGGGTCACGGGCACGAGTGGGGCGCTGCGGTCGCCTGATCGGCACGGAGGCCTCAAGGCCGCGGCGGTGCCACCCGATATCGAACCGATGGATGACGCCCACATCCTGATGGACGTCCTGTCGCGTGCCGCGGCGGCCCTCGCCGCGCCACACGCGGACGCCGGCGTCATCGACCGGATTCTCGCCTCGGCGCCGCGCGAGACCGGACTCGCGTGTCATCTTCGGCTGGCCCCGGAGGGGCTCGTCGCCGACTGGGACCGGGAGCCCACCCGCGCCCAGGAGTCGTTCGTCGACGCGCTCGGCCACTGCGTGGCCCTGGCGCTCGCAGCCGGCGTTGCCGGCGAAGACGCGCTCCTCGACAGCGGAGCGTTCGCGGCCGAGCTCGAGCGCACGGTCGCCGCAGCGCGGTGGCGCAGCCAGTCGCTTGCAGTCGCCGTCTTCACCGTGCACGGGCTCGAGCTGGGCCCGGGAGCGATCGACCAGCGCGATCTGATCCTGCACGTCGGCGCGCTCGCGCGCTCGGCCGTGCGCCACGACGACCGCGTCGGCCACCTCGGGGCGGATCATTTCGGACTGCTCTTCCCGCGCGCCGGGGAATTCGAGGCTCGCGCCGCGTACAAGCGCGTGCGGGCGGCGCTCGCCGGGAGCGAGCTCTTCGCGGGCGGCCTGCTGTGCGGCGCGGCGGGGTTTGCGGAGCTCACCGAGCACGTATCGGGCCACGAGCTTCTGGCTGATGCCCGCGAGCGGCTCTCGCTCGCGCGGCGCCGGGCCTACTTCCCGAGCGATCCCACCCAGCCGCTCGCCGGCTGAGGGGAGACGCCGCCCCGGCTGCTCTTCCCCGTTCGATCTCGTCAACTTGACATAACCGGCATTATCGTGCGTGGGCGTAGGAGAGGAGAATCGCGATCGTGGAGGCATCCCACATCGCGATCACCTGCGCTGATCCGCCGTCACCCTCCCAGGGCCTTCATCAGCGCGAGCACGCCCGGACCGGCTGCGACGATCAGAATCGCCGGGAAGAAGCAGATCGCAAGCGGGAAGATCATCTTGATCGGTGCCTTCTGCGCCAGCGCCTCGGCCGCATTCCGCTTGCGCGTCCGGGCATCGACCGCGAGCGCCTTCATCGTCTGACCGATCGACACCCCCATCGACTCGCTTTGCGCGATCGACCGCGTGAAGGAGCGTATGGTGGGCGTGTCGGCCCGCTCGGCCAGACGGCGCAGAGCCTCCGGCCGGCTCTGGCCGACCCGGACCTCGTTCAGCATCAGCCGCACCTCCTCGGAGAGCGGCCCCTCGAGCCGCTCGGACGTGACCTTGAGCGCCTGGTCGAGCCCGAGCCCGGCCTGCACCGTGATCGCGAGCAGGTCGATCATGTCTGCGCATTCGCGTTCGATCCGCTCATGCCGACGCCGGATCCGCATTCCGAGCATGCTCTCGGGCAGCATGAACCCCAGGAGCGGTGCACTGAACATCACGAGGATGCGGAGCAGGGCGTTGGGAGCGTTCTGAGCGTACGCGAGACCGAGTGCGCCGAACCCGATGCCGGCCATGATCCGGATCATGAGGAACCGCGACGGCCGGAACCCGTACATGCCGGCCTGGAGGAGCCGGGTTCGCAAGCACTCCTCGTAGTCCGCGGCCGTCAGGCGCTTCGCGATCTTCGCCATCGAGTGCTCGAGGCGCAGATTCTGCTCCGCCTGCTTGGCAAGGCGGGCGGTGGTGACCGGAGCAGCCGGTCCGTAGCCGTAGGCGCCCACGTTCGCGATGGCCTGCGCGGTGCTCCGCCGGTTGAGACGGATCGCATGCGCGAGCAGCAGAACGGAAGCTGAGACGAGCCCGGTGAGGGCGATCAGCAGAGCGATCATGTCAGACCTCGATTTCCACGATCTTCTTGAGCCACAGCGAGCCGACCGCGATCATGCAGCACGCTGCCGCGATCATGAGCCGCCCGACTGTGCTGTCGAGGAAGCTCGAGATGTAGAACGGCGAGACGAGCATCAGGATCCCGCCGAGGGCGAAGGGGGCGACCGTCAGGATCCCGCGCGTCATCCGCCCCTGGGCTGTGAGCGTGTACACCTGGGCACGCAGCCGGTACCGCTGACGGACGGTCTCGGCGACGATGTCGAACATCTCCGCCATGTTCCCGCCCACCTGGTGCTGGACGCGGGCGACCAGCGAGATCCACTGGAGATCGCGGAGCGCGACCCGGTGGGTCAGGTCGTCGATGGCGTCCTCGACCGGGATGCCGAGCCGGGTCTGGCGCACGACCTCGCGCCATTCCGCGGTCGTGCGGTCGTCGGCCTCGTCGGCCACATGGTCCACCGCCTGAAGCAGTGAGTGGCCGGCCCTGAGCGACGACGCCAACACCGTAAGGGCGTCCGGCAATGTCGAGTCGAAGTGCCGGTACCACTCCGACGCGCGGCGCGTGACGAACGCCCACGCGCCGATGGCGCCAAGGACCGGACCGGCCGGGATCGCCAAAGGCTGGCCGGCGGCGAGACCCACGGCGACCATGAGAGCTGTTCCGGCGGCCATCGCCACGAGCAGGATCTGCAGCGGGCCACGGCCGAACTGGGCCCTATCGACGTCCGCCGCATACCGCGCCCACACGTTCGACGGCCTCGGCCGCGGACCGCTGCGCCGGGGACGCACCGGCATCACGAGGAGCCGCTCGGCGGGCGTGGTGCCGTCCAGCACGTACCCCTGCAGCCGTCGCCTGTAGTTCGCCCGCTTCGGCCGCAGCAGCATGTAGCTCGCCAGCAGGACAGTCAGCCCGACGCCGCCGGCGATCGCTGCCAGCGCCTGATCGGTCGTCCACCATCCTCCGGGTGCTTCGTGGTGGGTACGGGCGATCGGCGGGATCGTGTACCGCTGCGTCGCCGTCAGGCCGGCGACCGAGAGCGCCACGTTGACCGGGCGGCCCGTTCCGCGCAGCTGCGAGGTGTACGAGAGGATGTACTGGCCGCCGAGTTCGCTCGCCAGCTCGCCGTAGACGCGGCGCAGCTGGCCGATCGAGCGAACCTGGACGAACTCGCCTCCGGTCTGCTCGACGAGCTCCCGGAGGTTCTGCCGGTTGATCTCGGCTCCCGGCAGGCCGACGACGAAGACGCGTGCGTGCTCGCTTCGTGCGGCGTCCGCCGCATCGACGAGCGTGGCGGCGCTCTCGGTGTCGTCGCCGTCCGTCAGAAGCACGATCGCCCGCGACGCTCCTCGACGCTCCCCCACGCTCTGGCTCGCCATGCCCACCGCATCCCAGATGGACGTCCCGGAGGACGGCTGCACGGATGCGAGCGTCGCGTCGAACGCGTCGGCCGACGCCGACCACCCGTGCACGAGATACGGAGTGGCGGCGAATCCAAACACCGCGACCTCCGAGCGCGCGGGCTTGTCGGCGATCAGCGTCTGCACGGCCGAGATCGCCGCGGAGAGCGGCCGGCCCTGCATGCTGTTGCTCGTATCCAGGAGGACCGCGATGCTCAGAGGGACACGGTTCCGCGCGATCGGCGTCAGATGTGCGATGACCGGCACGCCGTTCTCGGTGACCTGCACGTCGTAGGGCCTGATGTCCGGCGAGGGCAGCTGGAGCGTGAACTGACGCTGCGGGAACGGCGCTGACGGCGAGAGCGACAGCCGCACCTGCTCCGTGCCTGCCTGCGCCGGTGCGGCGGAACCGGCGAGCCCGAGGACGAGGACAGCGATTGTGAGCGCCCGCCTCATCGGATCGCGAAGAGATCGGCCGGCAGCTCGATGCCGCGGCGGTGGAAGTCGTCCTTGAAGGTCGGATGCAGGCCGGTCGACTCGAGCGCTCCGGCGATGCTGCCGTTGGCCGTCGTCCCGTGGACGTTGAAGATGAAGAGGTCCTGGAGCGTCACCTGGTCGCCCTCCATACGCTGCACCTCAGTGACGCGCACCACCTTGCGTGAGCCGTCGTGCAGCCGCTCCGTATGGACGATCAGGTGAAGCGCGGAGGCCACCTGTTCGCGGATCGCACGCACCGGTAGGTCGAATCCGGCCATCAAAACCATGGTCTCGATCCGCGAGACCGCGTCTCTCGGCGAGTTGCAGTGGACGGTGGACAGCGACCCGTCGTGGCCCGTGTTCATCGCCTGGAGCATGTCGAGCGCCTCGGGGCCGCGCACCTCGCCGACGACGATCCGATCGGGACGCATGCGCAGAGCGTTCCGCAGCAGGTCGCGGATCGTCACCAGCCCCGTGCCCTCAACGTTGGCGGGCCGAGACTCCAGGCGCAGCCAGTGCCGCTGGTCGAGCTTCAGCTCGGCCGCGTCCTCGATGGTGACGATCCGTTCGTCATCCGGAATGAAGCTCGAAAGCACGTTCAGGAACGTGGTCTTGCCCGATCCGGTGCCTCCCGTGACCAGCACGTTCAACCGGGCGCGCACGCACAGGCCCAGGAACTCGCCCATCTCCGGCGAGATCGTGCCGAGGCCGATCAGGTCCGGCATGCTGAGGCGTCGTTGCGCGAACTTGCGGATCGTCATCGCCGGCCCGTTCAGCGAGAGCGGCGGGATGATCGCGTTCACGCGCGACCCGTCCGGCAGCCGCGCATCGACCATTGCGGAGGACTCGTCGACCCGGCGGCCGACCTGCGCGACGATCTTGTCCAGGATCCGGCGGAGGTGCCCTTCGCTCGCGAACTGCACGTCCGTCGGGAAGATCCGCCCCCCGCGCTCGATGAACACCTCGCGGTGGTTGTTCACCATGATCTCGGTGACGGTCTCGTCCTTCAGGAAACGGGAGATCGGGCCGTACCCGACGACCTCGTCGGTGATCTCCCGCGCGAGGAGCTCGCGATCCGCTCTGGAGAGCGGAGTCTCCTCCTGCCCGAGCGCGGCCTCGACGATTCCCTGCAGCTGCTGTGCGATCACCTCCTCGTCAGCCTGGTTGGCGAGGAGCCCGGTGCCGAGGGTCTCGATCACGACGCGGTGGACGCGTTCGCGGACCTCGGCAAACTGATCGACGGCCTGCGCGCCGTCGGCGGCCACATATCCGTTGGAGAGGCGATCGGTGAGCGACATCAGGTCATCCGTCCTTGGTCTGCGAGTTCGAGATGGCTGCTGCGACGCGCTCTCCGAGCGCGCGCAACGCCTTTGCGGGGCCCGCCTTCGGCGCCTCGGCGACGATCGGACGGGCTGCGTTCAGGCTCTGGGGCACCGAACGGTCCGAGGGCACGTTCACGTCCGGCGTGGTGTTGAGGATCTGCTTGACGTCGTGGGCGATCAGGCCGACCTTCGAGTCGCTGCGGTTGAGGACCGTCACGACGCGATCGCGCGGGAACCCCATCAGCGAGAGGGTCTCGAGCCCCACCTTCATGTTCTTGAGACCCGGCAGGTCCATGGTCCCGACCATCACCGCGTGCTGGGCTTGATCAATCGCGGTGATCGCCGTGGACGTGAACGCCGGTGGCGTGTCCACGACGACGACGTCGTACTCACCCCGTGCCACGTCGAGCACCTCGGTGAGACGCTCGGGTGTGACCGCGTCGGCCTGGTCGGGGCGGGCCGGAGCGAGCAGCACGTCGACGCCGTCCGCGCTGCGGCCCACGAACCCGCGGAGGCGGTCTCCGTCCAGCCGTCCCTGGGCCGCCACCAGGTCGTGGATGGTGCGGTCGGGATGCACGCCGAGCACGAGCCCGACGTCGCCGAACTGCAGGTCGAGGTCGATCAGCAGCGTCCGCCGGCCGTCTCCTGCCAGCGTCGTCGCGAGGTTCGTGGCGACGGTGGTCTTGCCGACGCCGCCCTTCGGCCCCAGCACGACGATCAGCGGCGATCGCGTCTCCTGGGCGTGGTCGGCGATGGCTGCGGTCGACACCCGTGCGACGGCCTTCTGGACGGCTGCGGCGACCACCGTGCGCTCGGCCGGCAGGATGATGATCTCGTGGGCGCCGGCCATGAGCGCCTCGCCCAGCGACCCGTTGGCCGGGCCCGGGATGGCGACGACGAGCCCCATCTCGGGCCGCGTCGTCCTGCTCTGAACCAGGAGCTCGAGGACGTCCGGGACGGTCGGAGTAAAGGCGAGCAGCACCTCGCTGTTGTCGCGTTCCGCCGCCATCAGGGCGCCGCCGAAGTCGGACAACCCCGACGCGACCAGGAGGCCGCTGTCGCCGTTCGGCATCGCGCCGTCGAGGAGCCCGCTCGGGAAGCCGCGGTGCGCCGCGATGCTGAGTCGTGTGGAGGTGGCCGCGGTCATCGGTTCGTTCCCGTGAGCCGCAGCACCGGAACCCGTGCCTCGCCGACGCCGCGAAGGACAGCACCCACGTCCACGATCTGGTCGCCGATGTCCTGGGCGGAGCCCGGCGGGCGAAGTGCGAACCAGATGGAGCCCTTCTGCTGCGCGAACAGGATTGAGTTCACCTGCTCCGTCTCGATCGCCAGCGTGAGCGACGGGCCGTGCGCCGAGTCGGTAGGGCCGCCGGTCGTGCCGCTCGACGACTCCGGTGCGGTGAGGACGAGTGCGTTCGAGACGATCGTCCGTGTGAGCGGGATCGCCTGAGCGCCGGTCAGCGGCACACCATTCTTCCCAACCGGGAGGACGTCGAACGTCGCCACCACATCCACGTGATCGCCCGACTGGAGCTGGCCGATCATCCCTGAGGCCGGATCGACCGGGAATGCGACCGCCCGCTGGTCCGGCTGAAGCTTGACGGCGACGTTCGTGGTGTCCGAACGCTGGAACTGGTTCGTCGTCAGCTGCTCACCCGGATAGACGTCGTTTCGCGCCACCAAGCCCTTGAGCTGGTCCGGGTCGGTGATGGCGCCGTCGGCGACGGCATCGGCGGAGACCTTGTCCTCGCGGAACATGTTGCCGTCCACGACCTGGTTCGCCGGGGTGAACTCGGGGATGGTGCGCGTGGCGACGAGCACCGTCACGTCGCCGCTCGAGCTCTTGAGGCCGGTGTCGTGGTTCTGCGTGTACACCACGACGAGCGCCGCCGCGGCGAGTGCGAGCACGATGGCGGCGCCGGCAGCGCCGAATCGTGATGTGAGTACGCGGGTCATCATGATGGTTCCTCCGTTCGAGTGGGTGCTATCCGTCCCACGGCTCGAGAACGACGCTTTGGAGACAGATGCCGTTTGGCTCGTTGCAGCTGGTCGAGTACTGGTTGATGGAGCTGGGGCGATCCCAGAACACGCCGCGGACCTCGCCCTGCTGCAAGGTGCTCCCCGCCTGCCCTGACCATTCGGTGATGTAGAAGCCGCCGAAGCCGATCACGTGCGTCGTGCAGGTGCCGTTGCAGGCGGAGAACGTGAGCGGCGGCACCAGGATGAGGCTCATCCAGCGCGGATCACCGTCGGGCGGCGGATTCGCGGCGTCCCACTGGTTCGGCGAGCTGCCGATGCGCCTCTGGAGCCCGTTGTTGACCTGGCCGGCGAAGTTCCCGGTCTGAGTATCCACCGGATCGCCGATCGCATACGGGGTGCACGAGCCGTGCTGTACCTCATCCGCCGTGTTCGGGATGCCGCCGGCGGAGTAGCAAGCGTTTGCCCCCCAGCTCGAGTTCGTGTCCAGGTCCAAGCCCTGGTAGTTGCCCGAGTTCCCCTGGGCACCACCGCCGCCAAGTTTCAACGTGATGATTCGCCCCTTCACGAGCAGCTGGAATGCGACGTTGAAGTTCACGAACCTCGCGGAGCTTTGGGCCGCGGCGGCGGGGTCGATGTAGTGCCTATCCTGGACGTACTGCTGCAGGATGTCTCCGTCGTCGCGCGCGTACGCGTGCTGGGCCGGGACGGCGGTCGTGGGTGCGTTCCCGCCGTTTCCGATCCGGACATAGATGTCCTGGCCGGCGGGCGCCTCGGTGGCGGCGCTGGTGAAGGAGGCCGACCAGGTGCCGTCGGCGGTTGTTCCCGAGACGCGCGTTGCGGTCGTGAACGCGCCGTTCCCGGGCGGGCTGCCGCCGGTCGAGAACGAGAGCCTGACCGGGCTGTTGCCGACGTTGGTCAGATGGGCGAGGACCGTGAACGACTTCGGAGTCGAGGTCGACGTGTAATAGAGGTACGGGTCGCCGAGCGGCGAGAGCGTCACGTCCTTGACACACACCGCACTCCCGGTGCAGGCGCCCCCCGAGATCGACTGGTCGCTGCCGAGATAGCCGATGTTGTTCCAGGTGATGGACTGGCCCGTCGTGTCCACGGCCTCCACCGAGACCGTCGACCCGCCCGCCGGCAGGCTGTTGACGTAGGCAGCCGAGCACCAGTACGGGTACCCCTCGGCTGTGGGAGCGGAACATCCCGATTGGGCGAGCGGTATCTGCTGACCGGTGCGGTCGATGACGAGCTTCACCGAGTTCGGCCGCAGGTCCTCGACCCCGAACGGCAGCAGCCCCTTGGACTTGGTCAGGTAGACCACGCGGGCCCTGGCGCGGGCGCCGACGTCCGTGTCGAGGAACCCCAGGACCTGGCCGAACACGAACGGGACGTGCGACTCGAGCGGCTTCACGCGCACGGCGCACGCCTGGCTGCAGCCGGGCGATGTGAGGATCTCGCAGAAGCTCGTGTCGAGCTTCGAGTCGACGATCATGTTGTGCGGATCCGTGCTGTCATCGTTCTGGCGCTGGTAGTACGCCGCCGAGGAGCACGCTTGGGAGGCATGGTTGATGAGCTTCTGGGCGCCCGCCAGGGCGCCGGCGTCCGCGGCGCTCTGGAGCTGCCTGCGATGTGCCCGAAACCCGCCGGCGTCGACCGCGAGCGCCGCGATGCCTAACAGCACCGTGAGCGACAGAACGACGATGACCAGTACTCCCCCGTGTTCGCGTGCGCGCTCCATCAGCAGAAGTTGGTCGGTGGGCCTTCGAGCGTCATCGTCGCGTTCGACGAGAGGTTCATGGAGCCGCCGAACACATCGCCGATCAGGGGCGTGACGAACGAGTGGACGTACGTGACATGAGCGATCACCTTGTCGCCCACGTTGTAGGCGCCGGCCGCGTTGCCGCTCGCGGGGTCGGTCTGGCAGGTGAAGGTGAGCGTGCTGCCCGCCGGCGCGTCGGCGAGCAACGTCCTGCCCGAGACGTCGTTCACCGCCGCCAGGCGGGCGGCCTCGCGGGCGTCGTGGACGACGGTGACCTTGTCGAACATCACGAGGCCGAGTTCGATGATCCCAAAGAGCACGAGCAGCAGGGGCAGGAGGACGACGGTGAACTCGACGATGCTCTGCCCCCGCTCGCGTCCACGATGCTCGGAACGAGGTCGGCGATGGCCCCGATCAAGGAGTTGACATTTCCGGCCCCTCATTACCGCTCCACGACCAGTCGCAGCGGGGAGGCTGAGGCCAGAGCCACGAGCCCCGAGATGCTCGAGTCCTTGAGGGGGACGGACCTCTGGGCCCGGATGTCGTGCATCCAGGCCTCGCCTCCGTCGGCCACGAAGACCAGCACAGGCTGACTGCTCAGGAACCGGCTGACGATCAGTGGACGGACTCGCGACTCGTCGAGGTACGTGACGTCGACGACGACCATGTCGGCGTCGAACTCCTCCACCGCCCGGTCGAACGATGCACCGGGAAACGGCACTGAGAGCACGTCGGCCGTCTCGCGGAGAGCCGGCTCGAGCGCGTCCAGTGACAGCGGAGGTAGCCCGACGAGAAGGACACGCCGGTGGTTGGCCCCGGAGCGGGTTCGTCGAGCTGGGCGCAATCGCATGTGCCGAGTGTGCGCGGGGCGTCGTGCCGCCGATATCGCACACCTGACGGGTTATCCGGGTGAACTTCTCTCACCCATCCGGGTTCCCCCACGCGTCGATCCCGGCTGCGCTCACGCCAGGGTGGGCGAAACCCCTCCCCTTGCGGTGCGGCTCCCCCGAACGGAGAGGCCGTCAGCGCTCGACGGCGGTCAGCTGATGGTATCGGGCCGCGGCGGCCGTGCGGCTCGGCGCCTCGAGCTTGGCGAGGATGTTCGAGACGTGCGTGCGCACGGTCTCCACCGAGATCGACAGCTCCATGGCGACGCTTCGGTTGGTATGTCCTCGCGCCACGCACGCGAGCACGTCGAGCTCCCGGCGCGTGAGGCGCCGCTCCGACGGCAGGATCGCCGGGAGCGCCATCCTGTCGGCATCGGCACGGAACCGCTGCACGAGAAACGTCGTCATCGCTCTGGAGATCGGCGTCTCACCACGGACGCTCGCAGCGATGGCCCCTGCCCAGGCCGACGAGGGAAGATCCTTCGTGAGGTAGCCCGCCGCCCCCAGTCGAAGCGCGGCGAAAAGATCGTCAGGAGTACCCTCCACGCCGACGGCGATCGCGATCATGCCGGCGGCCCCGGCAGCCGCGAGCACATCGGCGGCGGCGTCGGGCTTCGGCGGAAGGTGCATATCGACGAGAACGACCGCAGCCCGGCCGGAATGCACGATGCTGATCGCTGCCGCGCGGTCGCCGACTTCGGCGATCACATGCAGCCCGTGGCGCGCGAGCGAACGCGCGATCCCGACCCGCGAGATCTCGCTCGCGTCACAGACAGCCACTGTGATCGGCGCTGGAGTACGGTTCACCGGTCGGCGCTTGCCCTTCCAGGAAATGGTTTGCCCTTCTGTCGAATCTACGCGCCGCCCGCACGCCGGTCAACCGCAGGTTCTCGGGGCGCCGGTGCGGCTACGGCGTCTCGGCCGGGCTCGCGGTGACGTGGCGATGAGCGTGCCACGGAAGCCGCTTCAGCGTGATCCAGATCGCCGCTCCGCCGCACAGCACGCTCGTGAGCGTGATCGCGAACTGCATCCCGACCGAGAACGCGAGCACCGTGCTCGCAGGGGCGGCGTTTCGGAACATGTACCCCAGGAGCGCCTGCTGCGTCCCGAGCCCGCCCGGCGTCAGTGGAAGCAGCGTGGATGCGCTCTGGGCCGAGAGCGCGAGCGTGGCGTCGATGAGGTCGGCCGGGATCCGGAAGGCCTGGAGGAAGAAGTACATCGCAAGCGCCCGAAGCGCCCAGCCGGCGACCTGGAGCGATACCACGTTGCGGAAGTAGCGGCGCGGCGTCCGCAGGATGGCGAGGCCCAGGCTGACGCGCGACCAGAATGAGACGACGTGGTGCTCGAGGTAGGTGAAGAAGACGCCGGCCAGGATCAGGATCGCCGCCAGGACGAGCGCGAACCACTGGGCGTGCGAGGCGAAGAAGCTCCACTCGAACGCCGCCAGGTGGCCGAGCGCCGGCAGGTGCGGGATCCGGCCGCTGGCGTAGGCCGCGAACAGGACCAGCGGGCCGATGACGGTGTCGGCGAGCGTCTCGGCCAGCAGGCTCGACGTGATGGTCGTGTAGGCCGCACCGGGCATCGACCGGTGCGCGAGGTAGATCTTGATGACGTCGCCGCCGCGCGCCGGCAGGATCGCATTGGTGCCCACGCCGGCGAGGTAGGCGGCGACGATGCTGCGCCAGCGCACGCGTCCCTCCGGGTAGGCCGCCTGGAGGATCGTCCGCCATGCGGTGGCCCGCAGCACCACGTTCGCCATGTAGAGGGCGATGGCGAGGAGCAGAAAGCTCCAATGGACGCGGGCCAGGTCGTTCCAAAAGGCGACCGTCGCGTCCCAGAAGGACTCGAGCGAGCTCACGGGATGAAGTGTGCCACCCGCGGTGGCCGGGGGATCACTCGACGCCGCGGAGGAAGTCGCGCAGGCCCGGGTTCTTGGCCTCGAGCTCGCGCAGCGCGCGCGTCTCGATCTGGCGCACCCGCTCCCGGGTGACGCCGATCTCGACCCCGACCTGCTCGAGCGTTGCCGGCTCTCGATTGTTCAGGCCGAAGCGGGCCTCGAGGACGAGCCGCGTGCGGTCGCCCAGATCGTCAAGCGCTGCCCTGAGCTCCTGCTCGCGCTGGCTGCGGGTCATCGCCGCCTCGGGCTGGCGCGCGTTCTGATCCTCGACGAGGTCGGCGAAGTTCGACTCGCCGTCGCCGACGGGGCCCTCGAGCGACACGGGATCCTCGATCGTCCGCTGCAGCTCGAGCACCCGCTCGATCGTGATCTGGAGCTCGGCGGCGAGCTCGCTCGGGAGCGGGTCGCGGCCCAGCTTCTGTGCGAGCGTGCGGTTGGCGCGGTGCAGCTTCTTCACGAGGTCGAGCACGTGCAGCGGCAGCCGGATCGTGCGCGCCTGGTCGGCGATCGCACGCGTCATCGACTGGCGGATCCACCACGTGGCGTACGTCGAAAGCTTGTATCCCCTGCGGTAGTCGAACTTCTCGACGGCCCGCATGAGCCCCATGTTCCCCTCCTGGATCAGGTCGAGGAGCGGGACACCGGACGACGAGTAGGCCCGTGCCATCGCGATCACGAGGCGCAGGTTGGACTCGACGAGCTGCCGTTTGGCGTCGTCGTCCCCCATGTCCTTGCGCCGGGCCAGCTCGAGCTCCTCGGCGCGAGTGAGGAGTGCGCCGTCGCCGATCTGGCGGACGTACGTGTGCAGCAGATCGACGGTGGCCGCCTGGCTCTCGGTCTCCTCCACCTCGGCCGGCTCGGGGGCCGCTGCCGCCGCCGCCTCAAACGGGTCGGGCTGGGAGGCGTCGTCGATCGGCAGTGGAGCAGAGCTCACCTTGGGCGTCCTTCTGTTGCAGGGGTTGCACACGCAGACTCCTCGTGTGTGTCCACTGAATCGGCCGCAGACCGGCATCTCTTGAGCACTGCTCGGAGGAATTGCAATCTGTCGGGTGTGAGTTAGCGCCGGTGGGGGATGCGCCGGCCCGGATCGGCGCCGATGAACAGGGCATGCAGAACGCCCTTGCCCGTGCCCTCGAAGGCCTCACGGTCGTCGACGTCGAGCGGATCCGCACCGGTTGCGGGCATGTTCGCGTGCCCTCCGCCCCCGCGGCGCGCGGGTACCGGTACATCGATCTGGCGGGGGAGGATCCCCCGTTCTACGTGCACCGGCTGGTCGCCGACCGCCTCACCGGATCGGTGATCCTGCGCGCCCCGATCGAGGCGACGACGGGCGACGACGCCGAGCGCGGTGCCCCCGGCATCGCCCGGGTGGCGGTCTCGATCGGTGTCAACAGCATCCCGTGGAACCGGCTCCTCGACGTCGAGCTCTGCTCGGGGCCGTGGGCGATGCTGCTCGGCGACGCGCTCGAGGAGATCGCCGCGCTCGAGATTCTCGACCCGCCCGGCTGCCCGGTCTGCTCCTAGAACGCGCCGGCCGTTAGGTGGTCGGAAGCACTCGCCCCTCGGGCGAGATGTGGACGCCGCGCTCCTCGAGGCGGCTGCGGATGAGGTACTGGAACGTCGACCACGCACCACGGCGGGCGTCGAACATCCGGTAGACCTGCCACTCCGTCAGCATGCCCGGATCGCTCCGCCGGGCCTGCGCCCAGTCGGCGAACTTGGGCAGGCGGCCGCTTCGGATCGCGAGCGTGGCCCCCTGCTCGACGGCTCGCTCGAGGCGCTCCTCGCCGACCGGAACATCGAACCCGGCCTGCTTCAGAGCGTTGTTCAAGGACCCGAAGGTGTGCCAGTAGAGCGACTTCGACGGCATGGCGCCCTTGCGGGCCTCGATGTCCTTGGCGGTCGGCACGCGCCCCAGCTCGTCGCCCAGGTCGCGCAGCAGCTTCAGGAGCTCCTCCTGGGTCGCGAACCGCCTCGGGACGAGGCCGGCGAGCCGCTTCGCCCGGTTCCACGACTTGAAGTGCTCGATGACCGTCTGCGGATGCACCGTGGTCCCGGAGTCGGCCTCGAACTCGCGCATCGTCGGCGAGCGGCCCAGGCGCTTTGCGCACGCCCGCAGCTCGTCGAGGATGTGCTCGTCGGAGTACCGCTTGCGCATCCCGGCCTGGAACTGCTCCAGCTCGTCGCGGTCGATACCCTCGATCGCGCGGTACACCGTCTTCCGTCTCATGGATGCTCCCCTGGCTCGTCGGGCCGGTGGCAGCTTATAGCATATGTTCCCGCCGCTGCAAGTGAAAACCCGTGACCTGGTACACCGTCAAAATCGGACGGTGGAAGGCCGCCGATAGGATTCGGGCGGATGATCGTCTTCCCCGCCAAGGTCGCCGCAGCACGCGCGGCCGCTGGGCTGTCGCGCCGTGCGGGGGCGGGCGGCGGGACGAGCCTGCCGGGCAAGCTCCTCCTGCGGATGGCGCCGGATGCCATTCCGAGGCTGTCGCGCCGGATCGCCGGCGGTGCCGTTGTTGTCTCGGCGACGAACGGCAAGACCACCACGGCGAAGATGCTGGCGGCCATGCTCGAGCCCGAGCGGCGGTTGTGCCGAAACGCCGCCGGCGCGAATCTCGCGTCGGGCGTGGCGTCGTCGCTCCTCGCGTGCCGCGAGGCCGACCTCGGCGTGTTCGAGGTCGACGAGGCCGCGCTGGAGGACGTGGCGCCGGCGCTGGCGCCGCGGGTGCTCGGCCTCGGGAACCTGTTTCGCGACCAGCTCGATCGCTACGGCGAGCTCGAGGCGGTCGCCGCCCGGTGGCGGCGGATCTCGGCCGCCGGGCCGTGGCGGCTCGTCCGAAACGCCGACGACCCGCTCGTGGCCGGGCTGCCGGCCGGGGCCGGATCCCTTACGTACGGGATCGACGATCCGAGCGTCGCGCTGCCGGCCCTCCCCCACGCCGCCGACTCGAAATGGTGCGGTGTGTGCGGCGAGCGGCTGAGCTACGACGCTGTGTACCTCGGCCACCTCGGAGCCTGGTCGTGCCCCGCGTGCGGAAACGCCAGGCCGCCGCTCGAGGTGTCTGCGACGAGCATCGCGTTCGACGGCCTCGACGGCACGCGCTTCACGCTCCGCACCCCCGTCGGCGAGCGGCGGGTGGGCATGCCGCTCCCGGGCCTCTACAACGTCTACAACGCGCTCGCCGCCGCGGCGATGGCATGCGCGCTCGGCGACGTCGCGCTCGAGCGGATGGCGGCCGGCCTCGAGGTGTTCGGCCCGGCGTTCGGGCGGTTCGAGCGCGTGTCGATCGACGGGCACGAGGCCGTCCTCGTCCTGTCCAAGAACCCGGCCGGCGCGAACGAGGTCATCCGCACGCTCGCGCACGACCCGGCTCCCAAGCGGCTCGTCGTTGCGCTCAACGACCGGATCGCCGACGGGCGGGATGTCTCGTGGATCTGGGACGTCGACTTCGAGCTTCTGGCCGGCGGCGTCGAGTCGGTCGTCACCTCAGGGACGCGAGCGGCCGAGATGGCGGTGCGGCTGAAGTACGCCGGCGTCGACCCCGACGCCGTCCGGGTCGAGCCCGATCTGGCCGCCGCGCTCGACACGGCCGTGGCGGTCGGCGGCGGCCCGGTCTACGTGCTCACGACCTACACGGCGATGCTCGAGCTGCGCGGGGCGCTCACCCGCCGCGGCGTCGTGCCGCCCTACTGGGAGGCCGCATGACCGACCTTCGCGTGTGCCATCTCTATCCCGAGCACCTGAACATCTACGCCGACCGCGGCAACATCTCGGTCCTGCGCTATCGCTGCGAGCGCCGCGGGATCGCCTTCGCGGCGGTTGGCTGCGGTCCCGGCGACGACCTCGTCGAGGCCGACCTCTACTACCTCGGCGGCGGCCAGGACCGCGACCAGGTCGCGATCGCCGAGGATCTCGTCGCGAAGTCCGGCGATCTCCGATCGGCGGTCGACGGCGGTGCCGCGGTGCTCGCGGTCTGCGGCGGCTTTCAGCTGCTCGGCCACGGATACCGCGGGCATGCGGGCGACGAGATGCCCGGCACCGGGCTGGTCGACCTCATGACCGACGCCGGCCCGACCCGGATGATCGGGAACATCGCCATCCGCTGCGAGCTCGTGCCCGGCCGTCCGCAGACCGTGGTCGGGTTCGAGAACCACGCCGGCCGGACCCGGCTCGGTACCGGCGTGGAGCCGCTCGGCCGCGTACTGCACGGCCACGGCAACAACGGCGATGACAACGGCGAGGGCGTCCGGGCGGGAAAGGTGATCGGCACGTACATCCACGGCCCGCTCCTGCCCAAGAACCCATGGCTGGCCGACTGGCTGGTGCTGCAGGCGCTCGAGCGCCGGCACGGGGCCGTCGAGCTCGACCCGCTCGACGACGCGCTCGAGCTCGAGGCCCACAGGGTCGCCGAGCGGATCGCCGCCGCGGGTTAGAGGACGACAGCGAGCTCTGCGAGCGTCGAGATTTGCGTGTGCCCGTTCGGCGTGGGCGGGCGTGCGCCGGCGCGGTTCAGCCAGATCCCACGGATGCCGGCCGCCTCGGCGCCCTCGACGTCGCGCGCGAGGCTGTCGCCGACCATCACCGCGCGGTCGGCGTCGACTCCGAGCCGCTCCAGCGTGTGCGCGAAGATCGCCCGGCCGGGCTTTCCCGTGCCCAGGTCACCCGAGACGACGACCGCGCCGAAGTCCACCTCCGCCAGCCCGCTCCCGGCCAGCTTCTCGCGCTGGAGGCACGACGCGCCGTTGGTGACGAGCGCCAGCGCGTGCGTGCGGCGGAGCGCCTCCAGCGCGGGGCGCGCATCGGGGAACGGCTCGTGCCGGCGGCGGCGCTCGACCGCGAACCGCTCGGCGAGCTCCTGGGCCGTGCGGTCGTCGGCAACGCCCTGGTCGGCGAGTGCCAGCCTCCACGCCTCTCGGCGGTAGCCCGGCGACCACTCCCGGACGGCCCGCATCTCGGCGGTCTCGCCCTCCCAGCGGCACCAGAGCGCCTCCCAGGAGCTCATGCCGATTCGGCCTTCGCAGTAGTCGTAGTGCGGCCCGGCACGCCACAGCTCGCGCGCGCGGGCTCGGGCGCCGCGGGCCAGTGCCTCGGGATCGAGGTCGTGGCGGGCGGCCGCGGCGTCGGCCGTCGCCCGGAAGCTCGCAGCCGCAGCCGGCTCCTCGACGACGAGCGTGTCGTCGAGGTCGAACAGGACCGCGGATGTCACCTGACCCAGAGCTCTCCCAGGTGGACGAACGGGTCGCCGGGCCGCCATCGCTCCAGGAACCGGTGGATCGGCGGGCGCAGGTCGAGCGAGGCGAGCTCGTCGAGCGACACCAGCCGGTGGCCGCGGACGGCGCCGTCCGCCGACGAGACGGTCTCGAGGCTTCGGCCCGAGACGTCGCCGTGGAAGATGATGTGCACCACGTGCTTTCGCGGCCGCAGGCCGGCTGGAGCGATCGACTCGACGATCGCGATCGGGCCCTCGATGGCCACCGCCTCGAGCGCGCACTCCTCGGTGAGCTCGCGCGCCAGCGCGACGTGCAGCGACTCTCCCTCCTCCACCCCGCCCCCCGGAAGGAGCCAGTACACGCGGTCGGCCTTGCGCTGCTCGCACAGCAGGACCGAGTCGCCGTGCCGCAGGAGCGCGGCCACCCGGATCCGCGGAGCGCCGGTCACGGCGGCGAGCCCACGGCCGACGACCCGAAGCCGCGGTGCGCCCGGTCCGACTCGGGCAGCTCGTCGGTCTCGGTGACCCGGAGCTCCGGAAGCGCCAGCACGACGAGCTGGGCGATCCGGTCACCGGGCTCGATCCGGAACGTCTCGGAGGCGTCGGTGTTCAGGAGCACGACGCGGATCTCGCCCCGATAGCCCGAATCGATGAGCCCGGGCGAGTTGAGGACGGCGATGCCGTGGCGCGCCGCGAGGCCGGAGCGTGGCTGCACGAACCCCGCATGCCCGGGCGGAATGGCGACGGCGATGCCCGTGGCGACCGTGCACCGCTCCCCGGGGCCGAGCTCGGCCCCCTCGACGCTCGCGA
The DNA here is from genome assembly GCA_963709425.1 of uncultured Actinomycetes bacterium. Lineage (GTDB taxonomy): Bacteria > Actinomycetota > Thermoleophilia > Gaiellales > JAICJC01 > JAICJC01. The sequence goes on from CAVPWG010000001.1 coordinate 50,393, forward strand.
GATCGAGGCCGGCGTCGCCGTCATAGGCGGTCGTCGGGACACGAGCGTCGGGGTGCAGGCGCCGGACGAGGAGCTCGGTCATACGCGGTAGGCCGCGAACCTCCCGACGAGCTCGCGCGGAAGGCGGGCGGTCACGAGCACGCCTTCGGCGGCGTCCTCGCGGGCGGTGATGGGCGCGCCGGTGCGATAGAGCGCCGAGAGCTCGCCGCCGTCGGTGTGCGGGACGAGCAGGCGGACGTCGACGTACCGGTCGGCGAAGAACTCGGCGACGCGGTGCTTCAGCTCCTCGAGGTTCTCGCCGGTCTGGGCCGAGATCGCGACCGCGTCGGGGAACCGGTTCTGCAGCCGCCGCCGCGACAGCGCGTCGACGCGGTCGATCTTGTTCAGGACGAGGAGGTGCGGGATGGCGTCGGCGCCGATGTCCGTCAGGACGGCCTCGACCTCTCCGAGCTGCTCGCGCAGCCCCTCCTCGCCGGCCGACGCGTCGCCCACGACCAGGATGAGGTCGCCGGCGAGCGTCTCTTCGAGGGTGGCGGCGAACGCCTCGACGAGCCCGTGCGGCAGCTTGCGGATGAACCCGACCGTGTCGGTCACCAGGTACGCCCGGCCCTCTTCGCGGAACGCCCGGGTCGTGGGGTCGAGCGTCTCGAAGAGGCGGTTGTCGACCCGCACGTCCGCGCCTGTGAGGGCGTTCAGAAGTGTCGACTTGCCGACGTTCGTGTACCCCGCAAGGGCGACGGTCGGCATCGCGCTGCGCGTCCGCTCGCGGCGCATGACGCCGCGCCGGTCGGCGACGGCCGAGAGCCTCGACTTGAGGAGCTGGACCCGGCGGCGGGCGATCCGGCGGTCGGACTCGAGCTGCGTCTCACCAGGCCCGCGGGTGCCCACGCCTCCACCCAGGCGCTCGAGGTGCTTCCACAAGCCTCGCATCCGCTGCAGCGAGTATTCGAGCTGGGCGAGCTCGACCTGGAGCTTGCCCTCTGCCGTGTGGGCGTGCTGGGCGAAGATGTCGAGGATGACGGTCGTCCGGTCGACGATGCGCATCTGGAGCGCATCCTCCAGGGCCCGCTGCTGGCGTGGCGCGAGCTCGTCGTCGCATACGACCACCTCGGCTTCGGCCTCGCGCACGAGCTCGCGAAGCTCGTCGACCTTGCCCGGGCCGAGGTACGTGCGCGGGTCGGGCCGGCGCCGGTGCTGTGTGAGTGTGGCCACCGGGTCAACCGTGGCCGTGCGCAGGAGCTCCTGCATCTCGGCGAGCCCGTCTCCGTCGTTTGATCCGGATGGCAGGGAGGCGATGATGACGCCCCGCTCGGGCGTCGGCTCGCGAGGGGCGCTACGGGCGGCGGACACGTGATGGAGTATACGAACGGCCGGGACGGCTCACTCAGGCCGGGACGCGGAGGTGCTGCTCGATCCGGGCCACAGCCTCGCGCAGCCGGTCGTCCGCGACGGTGAGCGAGAGGCGGACGTACCCCTCGCCGTTCGGACCGTACGCCGACCCCGGCGAGACGACGACGTCGGCCTGCTGGAGCACGAGCTCGGCGAACGAGACCGAGGTGTGCCCCTCCGGCACCGGGACCCAGACGTAGATCGTGCCCTTCGGGGGCTCGACCTCGAGGCCTGCGGCGGCGAGGGCCTCGATCACGAGGTCGCGGCGGCGACGATAGACGTCGCGCATCTTCGCGACGTGCTCGTCGCCCTCGGGCCCGAGGATGCGGGCTGCGGCGAGCTGGATCGCGTCGAACTGGCCCGAGTCGACGTTCGTCTTCAGCTTGAGGAGGGCGGCGATCATGTCGGCGTTCCCGACGGCGGCTCCGACCCGCCAGCCGGTCATGTTGTAGGCCTTCGAGAGCGAGAACATCTCGATCCCGGCCTCTCGGGCGCCCGTCGCCGCGAGGAAGCTCGGCGCGACGTAACCGTCGAACGTGATCTCGGAGTAGGCGTTGTCGTGCACCACGGGCACGCTCCGGTCGAGGCCGAACGCCGCGAGCCGGTCGAAGAAGTCGCCCTCGACCACGGCGCCCGTCGGGTTGTTCGGGTAGTTGCAGAAGAGCAGGTTCGCCCGCTCGGTGACGTCGCGGCCGAGGCCGTCGAGGTCGGGCAGGAAGTCGTTCACGGCCGTGAGCGGCATCAGGTGCGGCGTGGCGCCGGCCAGCAGGCTTCCCGAGGTGTAGACGGGGTACCCGGGATCGGCGGCCAGGGACACGTCGCCGGGGTCGAGCATGGCGAAGCAGACGTGCGCCACGCCCTCCTTCCCGCCGAGGAGCGGCAGCACCTCGCGGTCGGGGTCGAGCTCGACGCCGAACCGGCGCAGGTAGAAGCCGGCCACGGCCTCGCGGAAGGCCTCCAGGCCGCGGTTCGACGGATACCGGTGCGTCGATGGATCGCCAACCCACCGGCGGGCCTCCGCGACGAGCAGGTCCGGGCTGGGCAGGTCCGGATCGCCGATGCCGAGCGAGATCACGTCGACGCCTGCTCGGCGCCGCTCGGAGACCCTGCGCTCGAGCTCGGCGAAGAGGTACGGCGGGAGCTGCTCGATGCGATGTGCCGGCCGGATCACAGGCGCTCCAGCCCGGAGACGAACTCCGCTGCGAACGTACCCTCGCATACGTGGTCGACGGGCCCGGAGAGGCGTACGGCGAGGTCGTCGGACACCTCGACGACGAGGTCGCCGCCGTCAGTGTGCACGGTCACCGGGCTCCGCGCTCGCCCGGAGATGACCGCGGCGACGGCGGCCGCGCTCGATCCCGAGCCCGACGAGAGCGTCTCCCCCGCTCCCCGCTCCCAGACCCGCATCCGGATCTCGTGCCCCGCGACCGGGCGGTAGAACTCGACGTTCGTCCGGTTGGGGAACCACGCGTGATGCTCGATCGGGGCGCCGACGACAGGCAGGTCGAGCCGGTCGACGGCAGCGTCCTCGATGACGCAGTGCGGGTTTCCGAGGCTCACGAACGTGTAGTCGGGCGCCGGCGGCGGCCCGCCGTCAGGCCGGTGATCCTGGCCCTCGAGCGCCGCCGTCCCCGCGTCGATGGTCACGGACGTGCCGTCCACCGTCGCCGAGATCCGGCCCTTCGGCGTGACGAGCTCGAGCTCGCTGCAGGCGTCGCGGGCGGCGATGTGGGCCGCGGCGATCCGTGAGCCGTTCCCCGAGAACTCGGCATCGGACCCGTCGGGGTTCAGGATCCGCACGGACCGGCCGTCGACGACCAGGATGCCGTCGGACCCTGCGCCCAGGTCGGGATGGCAGATGCGGGCGACCCGTGCCGGCGTCAGCTCGACGGGCGCGTCGGCCGCCTCGATGACGAGGTAGGCGTTTCCCGCGCCGTGCCACTTCCCGAACCGCACCGGCGGCAGGATACCGGCCGGGTCACACACCCGGTCACATGTCGAGCGCGGCGCCCACGAGGATGACGGCTCCGAGGATCGCGCACACGAGTGCGAAACCGATCACGATCGGCCACGTCGTCGGGAGGCCGGCCACGAGGAGGATCGCCACGCCCAGCGACACGGCCAGGAGCCGGAACCGGCCGACCGTGTACGGCCGCGCGCTCAGCACGCGCCGGCCCACCCGGTCGGCGAGGAGCAGCGCCGATCCGAGAGTGCCGAGAAGGAGTGCCGCGACCACCGGCGGGCCAACGAGCCACCGCAGCCACAGCTCGACCTCGCCGGCTGCGACCCCGGCCAGGGCGGCGACGGCGGCCGCGACGGGCACGACCGCCGCGACGATCACGAGCGCGTCACGCGCCTCGCGGACGGCGTCGTGCTCTGGCGGCCGGGTCACGCCCACCCGGCGATGTCGCCTGCGACAGCCCGCGGGTCGCGGACGGCGTCGACGATCCTCGCGTCGGGCAGGCGGCGCATCCACGTCCGCTGTCGCTTGGCGTATCGCCGGGTGCGCGTCTCGAGCCGGCGGATCGCCTCGTCGCGGTCGATCTCCCCGCCGAGCAGCGCCGAGATGTCCTGCAGGCCGTGGATCCGCTCCGCCGTGCTCGAGAAGGCGTGCTCCGCTCGCGCGGCACGCACCTCGTCCACCACGCCGGCCGCGAGCATCGCCGCGGTGCGGGCCGCGATTCGGCGGGCGGTCTCGGCAGGCTGGATCGCGAGGCCGGCCACGAGCGTCGGATGGCGGGTGTCGGCCGACCAGAGCCGGCTCTCGGGGGCAGCCAGCGTGTGCCCCGACTGGACGAGCTCGAGCGCGCGGACGACGCGCCGGCGGTCATTCGGGTGCACCGTCGCCGCCGCCGGAGCGTCGACGGCCGCCAGCGTCGCGTGGGCGCCCGCCGGCCCCCGCTCGTCGTACAGCTGCTCGGCGGTGTTCCGGACGCCGGCCTCAGCCTGCGGCGGCAGGGGCATGTCCGCGAGCGCCGCGCGCAGGTAGAGGCCGCTCCCGCCGCACACGATCGGGACGCGGCCGCGGCGCAGGACGTCGTCCACGGCGGCGTGCGCCATCTCTGCGTACTCGGCGACGGAGCCCTCGTGGCTCGGCTCCCACACTCCGACGAGGTGGTGCGGCACGCGCTCACGGTCGGCCACCGCCGGCTGGTTGGTGAGGATCGGAAGCCCGCGGTAGAGCTGCATTGCGTCGCACGAGACGATCTCGCCGCCCACCATGTCGGCGAGCTCGAGCGCGACGGCGCTCTTACCCGAGGCGGTGGGCCCGAAGATCGCGATGACCGACACGGCGCTCAGGCGGCGACGGGGGCGGTCTGACGCCCGGAGAGCGTCTGCGACGTCGAGCCGGTGACGGTGACGTCGACCAGCGACCCGGCGGGCGCGGCGCCCGTGAAGTTGAGGGCCTTCCCACCTCGCGTCCGCCCGCGGAGGATGGTCGGGTCGGTGCGGCTCGGCCCTTCGACGAGCACCTCCTGGACGGTCCCGACGAGCGCGGCGTTCCGGGCCGCCGCGTGGTGCTGGACGCGCTCGACGAGCCGCTCGATCCGGTTGCGACGGACGTCCTCGGGCACCTGGTCGGGCATCCGCGCCGCCTCGGTCCCGCGGCGGGCGGAGTAGACGAACGTGAACGCGTGGTCGTAGCCGACGAGATCGACCAGCGACAGGGTGTCGGCGAAATCGGCCTCGGTCTCGCCGGGGAACCCGACGATGATGTCCGTCGTGAGGGCGATGTCGGGCATGGCGTCCCGGATCCGCTCCACGAGGGCCAGGTAGCGCTCGCGCGAGTACGTGCGCCGCATCGCCTTCAGGATCCGTGTCGATCCCGACTGCACCGGGAGGTGAAGCTGCTCGCACACGGCGTCGCACTCCGCCATCGCCTCGATCACGTCGCTGCGCATGTCCTTGGGGTGCGGGCTTGTGAACCGGATGCGGTCGATCCCGTCGACCGCATCGAGGGCGCGTAGGAGCGCGGCGAACCCGGCCTCGACCGCCGGCCGCAGGTCGCGGCCATAGGCGTTCACGTTCTGGCCGAGCAGCGTGATCTCGCGGACGCCGTCGGCGGCCAGGAGGGCCGTCTCGCGCACCAGGTCGTCGGGGTGGCGGCTGTGCTCGCGCCCGCGTACCGACGGCACGATGCAGTAGGCGCAATTGCAGTTGCAGCCCGTCGAGATCTGCATCCAGGCCTGGAAGGAGCGGTCGCGCTTCAGCGGCAGCTGCCCCGAGAACGTGTCGAACGTCGAGAAGTGGCCGCGCGGGATCTCGCCGCCGGCCTGGATGTAGTCGCCCAGGCGGTGGATGTTCCCGGGCCCGAACGCCAGATCGACGAACGGGAACTGGTCGAAGAGCTCGTCCTTCATCGACTCCGACCAGCAGCCGCCGACGACGATCACCTTGTCGGGGTCGCGCCGCTTGGCTGCACGGGCATCCATCAGGTGGGCGACGAGGCGATCGTCGGCCTTCTCGCGGATCGTGCAGGTGTTGAAGACCAGGAAGTCGGCGTCGTCCGCCGAGCCCGCCTCGCCCAGCCCCAGGGACTCGAGCAGGCCCTTGATGCGCTCGGAGTCGTGCACGTTCATCTGGCAGCCGAACGTCGTCACGTGGTAGCGCTTCATCGGGGGAAGTCTACCGAGCGCCCCTTCTGCGACCCGCGCTCAGCACGGGGAGCGCTGTGCGCAGCACGGTCTCGGAGTCGAGGAATGCCCCCACATGGCCGCGCCCCTGGATCCGGACGATCGCGGCGCCGCCCAGGATTGCGGCCCGCATCCGCTCGAGTGACCCGACGGGAGCCTCCTCGGAGCCTGCGACCACGGCGGTGGGACACTCGATTCGGGCCAGGTCGTCCCACGTGGTGTCGCCCTCCTCGGCCCACGCCCGGAGGGAGAGCACGAACTGGGCGGCGTCGGTCTCGTCGAAGCTCCGCCGCAGCCACGGCGGGAGTGTGATCCCCTCGCCCTCTTCGATCGCGCGTGTCAGCGCCGGCGCGCCGCCCGCCTCGAGCAGGTCGACCAGCTCGGCTGTGCCGTCGTCCGCGCCAGCGTCGTCGGCGACGCCGCCGATCGCCACGAGCGCCGAGACGCGGCCGGCGCACGTCGCGGCCAGCCGGTAGCCGACGCTCGCGCCCATCGAGTAGCCGGCGAAGCCGAACTGCATCGACGTCGGCGGCATCCGCCACCGCGATGACGTCGGCGACGTACTCGGCCGGCCGGTGTCCCGCGAGCGTCGTGATGCGGCCGCTGCGACCGCGGCCGCGGTGGTCGACGATCAGGAGGCGAAAGCCGGCGAGGCCGGCGGTGTACCCCGCTCCGTCCCACATCGTCCCGTCGCCGGCCCCGCCCGTATGCAGGACGACCGGAAGCCCCGCGCCTTCGTCGCGGTAGTGGATCTGCACCCCGTCTCGTTCGACGAACGGCATCCGGCGAGTGTACGGATATCTTGCCCGGATGGGCGTCTCGGTCGAGCTCGTGCAGGGCGACATCACGACCATCCCGGTCGATGCGATCGTGAACGCCGCCAACGAGGGGCTGCGCGGAGGCGGCGGCGTCGACGGGGCGATCCACCGCGCCGGCGGGCCGGCGATCCACGAGGAATGCGTCCTTCTCGGAGGCTGCCGGACCGGCGATGCGAAGGCGACGACCGCCGGCAGGCTCCCCGCGCGTTACGTGATCCACGCCGTCGGGCCCGTCTGGCGCGGCGGCGCGCACGGTGAGGAGGACCTCCTGGCGTCGGCCTATCGCCGGTCGGTCGAGGTGGCCGCCGGCCTGGACTGCTCGTCGATCTCCTTCCCGGCCATCTCGACCGGGGTCTACGGGTTCCCGATCCACCTGGCCGCTCCGATCGCGCTCGACTCGGCCCGGGCGGCCGCCGAGGAGGCGGGAGGCGACTACCGGCTGGCCTTCGTCCTGTTCAGCGGCGGCGATCTGGAGGTCTACCGGGCGGCGCTCTGAGCCCGCAGACCGAGCTCCATGACCGCCAGCTCGCAGTCACCGGCCGCGATACGGTGGGTCTTCCGCTCGACCTCGCGCATCCCCACGCCAAGCGCCAGTGCCATCCCGGCCTTGTTCCCGTCGATGACGCCCTCCCGCAGCCGCGTCCAGCCGGCCGCTCGGCCATGCTCGGCGAGGCCGCGGATCGTCTCGGCCGCCAGCCCGCGCCGCTGATGGTCGGCGTGGATCATGACGAGGCCGATCCACGGCGAGCCGTCGTTCGGGTTCTCGTCCATCCAGTCCAGCAGGCCGACGCGGGTGCCGCCTTCGCGGAGGCGCAGTATGCACGTGTGCCGGCCGTCGGTTATCGCGGACATCTGCAGGTCACGCTCGAGCATGCCGCGGTCGTACGTGCCGGCGGCTCCGCCAGAGCCCTCGGTCAGGTCGAGGTACGCCTGATTCGAGTGGTGCACCTCGAGGAGCTCGGTGATGTCGTCCTCGGTCACCTCCGTTGCACGGAGCCGAGGGGTCTCGAAGAAGGTCACGCCGCGAGGACGCGGGCGGCCTCGTCGCAGACGGCCTCGGCGACCAGCGCAAGGGCGCGCGTGTCGACGACGAGCTGGACGCCGACGCCGCTCCTCGTGGCCGCGGTGGACCGGGCCCGGCCCGCGTCGACCCAGGCGGCGATCCCCACCTCGTCGATCGCGCGCGGAACGCTCGGAGGCGCGAGATCGAGCCCGAATACCTCATCCGCCGGGACGAACTGCCCGAACCCGTCGGCCGCCGCGTCGAGCAGCGCATGCCCGAGCGCGAACAGCTCCGCGGGGGTCAGCGACCCGGACGGCACGTGGGCCACCGGCGTGCCTGCGGCATGGAGCGTGAGCTGGTAGGGCACCGACTCGGCGAACGGCTCGCTCTCGATCGCGAGCTCGATCGAGATCCCCGTCACGTCCTGCTCGCTATCGCAGAGGTGGTACCTCACAGCAGGACCTTGCGCTTCTTGCGGGGCAGCGAGAGCGTGAAGGTCGACCCATGTCCGGGCTCGCTCTCGACCGAGAGCCGGCCGCCCAGGGCCTGGGCCAGCTCGCGCGAGATCGAGAGCCCGAGGCCCGTGCCGCCCTCACCCCGGCGGCTGTAGAACGGGTGGAACACGGCCTCACGCTCGGCCGGCGCGATCCCGCGCCCGGTGTCCGTCACCTTGATCGCCGCGATTCCGTTCGACGTCACGCAGCCCAGCTCGACGCTGCCACCGCGCGGCGTCCACCGAAACGCGTTGTCGAGGAGGTTGTTCACGATCTGGAGGACGCGGTCGCCGTCGGTGATGACGGTCGGGGCGCCGTCGATCGGCGTCGAGAAGTCGATGTCGACGGCCCGCGCCTTCTCGCGGAACGCTCCCGCCGCCTGCTCGAGCAGCGCCTCGAGGCCGACCTCCTCGCGCACCACCCGGAACTGGTGCGCCTCGAGCCGGGTCAGGTCGAGCAGGTCGCCGACCAGCCGGTCGAGCCGGCGCACCTCCTCGTTCACGGCCTCGAGCGACTCGTCCAGCTCGCCCGGTCCCACCACTCCCTCGGTGACCGCCTGCACGTGGCCCGAGATCGCGGTGAGCGGCGTCCGGAGCTCGTGCGTGACGCGCATCAGGAAGTTGCGTTCCAGCTCGTCGACCTCACGCAGCCGGTCGACCATGCCCTGGAACCGTGTGGCGAGCTGGCCGAGCTCGTCGTCGGAGTTGCGCTTGCCGACCACGTTCACGTCGAGATCGCCACGGGCGACCTTGTCGGCCGCGCTGCCGATCACGCGGAGCGGATGGGTGATCCGGCGGGCGACGTAGGTCGCCAGGATCAGGGCGACGGCGAGACCCACCGCGAGGCCGACACCGACCAGGCTGATGACGTTCTTCCAGGCGTTGTTGACGTCTGCGAGTGGGCGGGCAAGGACGACTGCTCCCACGGGCTGGTCGCCGAGGAAGATCGGGGCTCCAACGCCGATGAACGTTCGGTGGTCGTTCTTCGGATGGAACTGGTACGTCGGGCGGGAATCCCGCTTCAGCAGGCCGATCTGTATCTGCAGGCCGGCGTTGTCGATGGACTGCGGCAACGCGGGAAAGAGAGGCGGCCCGGCGTAGTACACCTGGCCTGCTCCGATCCGGCTGAAGACGTCGGCGTTGACCGGGACGCCGCCACCCTTGCGGGTCTGCTGGTTGAACGCATTCTGGTAGTAGCTGGCCAGCGCTCCGACCTGGTTTCGCAGCTGTGCAACCGTCTGGTCGCGGTTGTATGTCCGGTAGAGGCTCACCACGACCACGGCAGCGATCACGGTCGCGAGCACGAGCGTGCCAGCGAAGAGGAACGCGAGTCGTGCCCTAAGCGACTGGAGCATCGTCAGCGACCTTGTAGCCCACGCCCCAAACGGTGGCTACGGGGCAGTCGTCGCCGAGCTTGCGCCGGAGCTGGCGCACATGAACGTCTACGGTGCGAGTGTCGCCTGCGAAGGTGTAGCCCCACACGCGCTCGAGCAGCTGGTCGCGCGTCAGCACGAGCCCGCGGTGGTCGAGCAGCTCCCACAGGAGGTCGAACTCCTTCGGCGCGAGCTGGATCTGAGAGCCGGAGACCGTGACCTCGCGCCTGCCCGCGTCGATTCGGAGCTGCCCATGCTCCATCGCGGCCTCCTGCGGCTTTCGCTGCGCGCCTGTGGACCTGCGCAAGATCGACTTGATGCGCGCGACGAGCTCGCGCGGGTTGAACGGCTTGGTGAGGTAGTCGTCGGCTCCGACCTCGAGGCCGACGATCTTGTCGACGTCGTCGTCGCGAGCGGTCAGCATCAGAATCGGCACGTCGGATGACGAGCGGATCTGGCGGCACACCTCGAGCCCGTCGATGTCCGGCAGCATGAGATCGAGCACGACCAGGTCGGGCTTCGTCGCGTCGGCCTTCTGGAGCGCCTCGGTGCCGTCGCGTGCGATCTCGACGTGGTAACGGGCGTTCTTCAGGTACATCGACACGAACGAGGCGATGTTGCGCTCGTCCTCAACCACAAGGATCTTCTCGGGCATAGGCATAGAGTACCCCGTGCGCTGGTCGGAACCCGGCTTGAACGTGCTCAGAACGTGAAGAACTTGCCGCCCGACGGCCAGTTCTTGCGGGTGCCGCCGTTCACGTGGTAGCCCCCGGAACCCTTGATGTAGAAGCCGCCGCTCGCCACCGCGCTCACACTCACCCCGCTGCCGTTCACCGAGAGCCACCAGACGGTGCTCGTCGAGAACCTGATGGTCTTGCTCGACTTGCACACCTGGATCGCCGGATTCGAGGGATCCTCGGTGGTCCTGCAGTTCTTCCCGCCGACCGTGATCGACCAGTCCCGATGGCCGTTGTGCGACTTGTCCTGGATCTTCACGGTGCCGCCCGTGATGCTCCCCCACTCGGCGCCGTTGCCGTTGACGTTCAAGGTGCCCTTCCCCGTGGCATCGAGCGAGCCGCAGTTCGACCCGCAGGAGTGCGCGAGCGCGGCAGGAGCCCCCAGAGCGACCTGGGGCAGCGTCAGACCCGCGAGCAGGCAGACGCCCAGAATTGCAAACCTCCGCATATGCTCATTGTCGGCGGAGACGCCAATTCCATCCAGAACCCGCCTGTAAGCCTTTTGTAAGGCCTTCAGGCTGGTCTGGCTACTTTGCAACCTCCACTGCCCGCGACTCGCGGATCACGGTGACCTTGATCTGGCCGGGGTATTCGAGCTGCTCCTCGATCTCGCGGGCGATCTCGTGGCTCAGGAGGGCGGCGCCGTCGTCGTCGACGTCCTCCGGCTTCACCATGACCCGCACCTCGCGTCCGGCCTGCATGGCGTAGCAGCGCTCGACGCCGGGCTTCGCCGTCGCGATCTTCTCGAGCGCCTCGAGCCGCTTGATGTAGTGCTCGAGGCTCTCGCCGCGGCCTCCGGGCCGCGATGCTGAGACGGCGTCGGCCGCGATCACGAGCACCGCCTCGACCGTCTGCGGCTCCACGTCGTAGTGGTGGGCCTCGATGGCGTGGCACACGCTCGGCGATTCGCGATACCGCTTCGCCATCTGGGCCGAGATCACCGCGTGCGGCCCCTCGACCTCGTGCGTCACGGCCTTCCCCAGGTCGTGCAGCAGCGCGGCCCGGCGGGCGGTCTTCTGGCTCGCGCCGAGCTCCGCCGCCATGATCGATGCCAGGTGGGCGCACTCGATGGAGTGCTTGAGGACGTTCTGGCCGTAGCTGGTGCGGTAGTGCAGGCGCCCGAGCGTCTTCACGAGCTCCGGGTGGAGGCCGTGGACGTTGGCCTCGAAACAGGCCTGCTCGCCGGCGTGCACGATCTGCTGCTCGATCTGGGCCTTGGACTGGTAGAAGGTCTCCTCGATCCGCGATGGATGGATGCGGCCGTCGGCGATCAGGGTCTCGATGGTGAGGCGGGCGATCTCGCGGCGGACGCCGTCGAAGGCGGACAGCACGACCGCCTGCGGGGTGTCGTCGATGATGATGTCGACGCCCGTCAGGTTCTCGAGGGCGCGGATGTTGCGCCCTTCCCGGCCGATGATCCGACCCTTCAGGTCGTCGGAGGCGAGCTGAACGACCGACACCGTCGTCTCGGCCGTGTGCCCCGAGGCGGTGCGCTGGATCGCCACCGACAGGATGTTGCGGGCCCGCTTGTCGGACTCGAGGCGGGCCTCCTCCTCGATCCGCCGAACGAGCTTGGCCATGTCGGTGCGGCACTCCTCCTCGACCTTCGCCATCAGCGTGTCGCGGCCCTGGGAGGCGGTCATCCCGGCCACCTTCTCGAGCTCGGCGACCTGGGCGTCGCGGGCGGCCTTGAGCTCCTCCTGGAGCTGCTTGGCGTGTACCTCGCGGTCGGAGATGGACTGGTCACGGCGCGACAGCTCCTCGAGCGCCGACTCGAGCTGGCTCTGGCTCGACGCCATGCGCTCCTCGATCTTGATGATCTCCGCCCGCCGCTCGGCCAGATCGCGCTCCTGCTCGGTGCGTTGAGCCAGGAGCTCCTCGCGCGCCGTGACGCGCGCTTCCTTCACCTGGGCGTCCGCCTGGCGGCGGGCGTCCTCCAGGATCCGCTGTGCCTCCCGCTCGGCGTCGCCGATCCGGCCGCGTCTGCGACCATGCTCGACGAGGACGCCGGCGCACGCTCCCCCTGCGAGGGCGAGCGCGATCAGCAACGGCTCCATCGCGTCTCCTTATGTACGTGCCGCCGAATCGGCGGCGGGGATCAGATCAGTCTGCCGACCCGGCCGCCGCCGTCCACCGGGGCGTGCCGAGGCTCGGGCCGCCTCCGCGGGCGGCGAAAGTTGGGCGCGAGCTGATCGAAGACGCGGTACCGGTGCATGTGACCCGCTCCAAGCGGGAGAAAGAACGACGACGCCGGCGAGGCCGGACTCATACGGATGGTAGTCGAGTGCCGTCCACAGCGGCAACGAGCGGGTCAGTCGAGGCTCGGGCGGGCCACGGCCGCTGCGACGGCGTCCGGGCCGAATCCGCGCCGGGCCAGGAACCCGACCACCCGTCGGGCCGTGCGATCGTCGTACGGCGGCGGCCCGAACCGGCGGTGGGCGACGCGCTCGGCGTCGGGCCGTTCGTCGTCGGGCAGGGCGGCCAGCGCCTCGGCTGCCGCCGGGTCGTCGACCGCCAGCCGCGAGAGGTCGCCCGCCGTCCGTCGCCGGCCGTAGCCCCGGGCACGGCGGCTGTCGGCGACCGCCACGGCGAGCCGGCGGTCGTCCACCTGTCCGAGCTCGCGGAGCCGTTCGATGACGCCTGCAGCCGCGACATCGTCGAGACCCCACTCGCCCATGCGAGCCCGCAGCTCCGCGGCCGAGCGCGGCCGGCGTGCGATCAGCCGCAGGGCCCGGAGCTCGGCGGCGTCGAAGGCAGCCGCCCGCCGGAGCGCGTCGAGCCTGGCGGGGCCGAGCGGCGTCCCGGCGCCGAGCCGGTGCTCGACGACCCGCCGGTCGTGGATGCGCACCGTCTCTCCCGAGTCCAGCACGACATCCACGACAGCGTCGCCCGGCCGGCGGCGCCGGATGGCCGTCACGTGCGCCTCCGACCACGCGCCTACTCGACGGACGAGAGCGAGGCGCCGTTGGCCGACGCCGCAGCGTCGGACGGTGCACTGTCATCGGAGACCGGCATCTTGACCGGGCCGTCAGGCGCGGGCGTGCGCCTGGGGATGACCGCGTCGGGCAGCTGCTCCTGGATCGCATCGAGCAGCTTCGCAGTGACGTCAGTGTGCTCGACCAGGAACGCCTTGACGTTGGTCCGGCCCTGGCCGAGCCGCTCGTCCCCGAACGAGAAGTACGAGCCCGACTTCTGCACGAGCTTGTGCTCGAGCGCGACGTCGAGCACCGACCCCTCCCACGAGATGCCCTCTCCGTAGGCGATGTCGAACTCGGCCTGCTTGAACGGCGGCGCCACCTTGTTCTTGACGACCTTCACCCGCACCCGGTTCCCGACCGCCTCGGTGCCCTCCTTGAGCGTCTCGATGCGGCGGATGTCGAGCCGCACCGAGGAATAGAACTTGAGCGCACGGCCGCCGGGCGTGGTCTCGGGAGAGCCGAACATGACGCCGATCTTCTCGCGCAGCTGGTTGGTGAAGATGCAGATCGTCCCGGTCCTGTTGAGCGTCCCGGCGATCTTGCGGAGCGCCTGGCTCATCAGCCGCGCCTGGAGGCCGACGTGGGAGTCGCCCATCTCGCCCTCGATCTCGGCCCGCGGCACCAGCGCCGCGACCGAGTCGATGACCAGGACGTCGATCGCACCGGAGCGGATGAGGAGCTCGGCGATCTCGAGCGCCTGCTCGCCGTTGTCGGGCTGCGAGAGGAGCAGGTCGTCGACGTTCACGCCGATGCGGCGCGCGTACACCGGGTCCATGGCGTGCTCGGCGTCGATGAAGGCCGCGAGGCCGCCGGTCCGCTGCGCCTCGGCGATCACGTGGTAGCAGAGCGTCGTCTTGCCCGACGACTCCGGGCCGAAGATCTCGCAGACGCGGCCGCGCGGCAGCCCCCCGATCCCCAGGGCGACGTCGAGCGACAGCGCGCCCGTCGAGACCACGTCGACGCCGATCGGCGCGTGGTCGCCCATCTTCATGATCGCGCCCTTGCCGAACTGGCGCTCGATTTGACTGACGGCGGCTTCCAGGGCCTGGTCTCGCTCCATGTCCACTCCTCGATTCCGTAAACGCCCCGCGGGGCGCATCTGACCGTATTGTCGCAGCCGGCGCCGACGGCGCCGTTCCACCCGAACACACGTTCGTCGGGGGATCGTAGAGGGGCCGTCGGACGACCGCAAGGCCGCGGTGTCAGGGATGTGTGACGAGATGGGCGCGCAGGAGCTGCAGGGCGGCCGTGGCGGCGCGTCCCCTCACCGCCTCGCGCGTCCCGGGGATATCCATTCGGCGCGCGTCCTCGCCCGCGGGCGACGAGACGTGCAGGTAGACGAGCCCGACGGGCTTCTCCTCGGTGCCGCCCCCCGGTCCGGCGATGCCGGTCACGGACACCGCTGCATCCGCCCCGAGCCGGGCTCGTGCCCCGCTCGCCATCGCCGCGGCAACCTCGGCGCTCACCGCGCCGTGCTCCGCGAGGAGCGCCTCCGGGACCGACAGCATGTCGCGCTTCAGCGCATTCGAGTAGGCCACCACGCCGCCCGTGAAGCCGTCGGAGCTGCCGGCGATGTCGGTGAGGGCGGCGGCGACCATCCCGCCGGTGCACGATTCGGCGGTCGCGCCGCTCCAGCCCCGCGAGCGTAGGAGGTCAAGGACGATCTCCGCGAGCGGGCGCTCGTCGGTCGCGAACACGTGAGGCTCGAGCTCTGCCCGCATCGCCGCGGCGAACGCCGCTCCGGCCTCCTCGTGGCCGGGGTCGGCTCGGATGTCGATCTCGATCTCGAAGCTGCGCGCGCAGATCGACGTCTCGACGCCCGCCGGATCGCCTCCGGCCGACCGGTGGATGTCGGCGACGTGCGACTCGCCGATGCCGTACGTGCGCGTGAGCCAGCGAGTCCGCGGCCGGGCGCGCGCGAAGACGTCAGCCAGCGCGGCGTGCTCGGGCGCGTCGTCCCACAGGCGGCGCAGCTCCGACGGGACGCCCGGGAGGACGACGACGACCGACTCGTCGACGGGCAGGATGAGGCCGGGCGCCGTCCCGGCCATTCCGAGCACGGCCCCGCCGACGGGCACGTGCGCCTGCTTTCGGTTTCCGGCGTCGAACCCGGCCCGGTTGAGCCCGTAGCGCACCGCGACCTGGTCGGTCCAGCGATCGATCCGATCGAGCACGTCCGCGTCGAGCACGAGATCCACGCCGGCGACGTGTGCCAGCGCCTCGACGGTGCGGTCGTCGTGCGTCGGCCCGAGGCCGCCCGACGAGACGACGAGATCCGCCTCGTCGATCAGCTCGCGCAGGCCGCGCTCGATGTCGTCCAGGGCGTCGCCGACCACGAGCGTGCGCCGGACGGCGAAGCCGTGACGCTCGAGGCTGGCGGCCAGGTGGGCGCCGTTCTGGTCGGATATCACCCCGCGCAGGAGCTCGTTCCCCGTGAGCAGGATGGCGGCGGCGGGTCGGTTCAAACCCTGACGTCGCCGGCGGACATGATCCGGATCAGGCCGTTCGATCGCACCTTGGCCGGCAGCGACACCGTCTTGCCGTTGATGGTCAGCGTCACCGCGGCGGGGTTGCCGAGCCGCAGGAAGATCGGCGCGCGAGCGGTGAACAGCACCCGCGACGACCCGGTCAGCGCCGGGTCGACGAGGAGCCCCTGCCCCAGGTCGGTGCCTCTTCGACGTGAGTGCGCCCGGGCCGCTCGGGGTGCGCGTCGTGGCCCGCACGAACGTGCTCGACGACAGGACGAGGGCGACGTTCAGGCGCTGGCGCTCCGGCGAGGTGTGCTTCTTCTTCGTCTGGCTGTGGTCGCCGGACGTGTCGTCGTCGTTGTCGTCGGTGTCGACGAGCCGCCGCCGGGCGTCGTCGTGTTGGGATAGGGCGCGGTGGCGTTCGGGAACGTGGTCGCCAGGAGCACGAGCGCCGAGACGGCGACGATGGCCGCCAGGACGATCATCACGAGGTTCGACTCGCGCCGCTGGCGGCGCTGGTGCGGACGCGACCGGGGCTGCGATGCGATCGGCTGCTCCTGCGGCGTCCGCGCGTCGTGGTGGCGCGAGTTGAACTCGTCGAGGAAGAGCTGGCCGTCGAGCCCCAGGTACTCGGCGTAGGCGCGCAGGAACCCCTTGGTGTAGGTCGCGCCCGGGAGCACGTCGAACTGCTCCTCCTCGAGCGCGCGGATGTACCGCGTCCGAATTGCGGTATCGGCTTCGACGTCGCCGAAGGCGAGTCCGCGGCGCTCGCGCGCCTCTCTGAGTGCCGGGCCGATCTCGAACATGTCGCGTGCGGCCACCTATGGCCGAATCCGGCGGTCAGTCTACTCCGCTTGCTGGACGGGCGCGACGAGCGGAACCTCCGCCTGCCCGGCGCGGATCATGTCCTCGATCCGCTGGAGCCGATCGACCTGGGCGGCGGGTACCGACGGGGCGATCCAGCCGAATCCGAGCACGTCCTGGCGCAGCCCTTCGAGCATCACGCCCGGCACCCACTGCCCCGCCTGGACGGCTCTTGCCGCCGCCGCGACGGCGACCCACGGCCGCGGGCCGAGAACGGCGAGCTGGTCGGCGCCGTCCACCATCACAGGGGCCACGACCTTGCCGGTCTCATCCCCGGTGAGGCACTCCGGCCGCTCGACGTAGATGACGTCGCTCGACGTCGCGGCTCCGCAGGCCGCGACGCTGACCGCGAGCGGCGCGCCGCCGGCCTCGCCCCCGGCCCGAACGGCGGCCGCCAGCTCGTCATCGCCGCCCACGATCGCCACCGTGTGGGCGCCGGTCAGCGCCGCCAGAGCTCCGGCCAGGTAGGCGGGCTGGCCGCGGCTGATCTCGACCGCCAGCAGGTTCTCGGGAGCGGGCTCCGCCGGCGTGCCGCCGACGAGCAGCACGTGCGCGTCGGGCGAGCGGTGCGCGGCGGCGGCTGCCGCGGCGGGATCGCCCGTGACGACGAGATCCGCAGATCCGGCATCCGCGGTCTCGACGGCGCCGACGTACCGCACGGCGTCGCGCACGCCCCGCAGGAGTTGCGGAGACGGCGCGAGGAGCGCGATCCGCACCGGCCGGGCGGCGCGTGGCCGCGGGAGGACCGGCGTCCGACCCGCACCCGGTCGCGAGGACGGCGCACACGATGGCCATCGCCCGGGTCACGCGGTGCGCGGGAAGTACCGGTCCCGCAGCATGCCGGCCGTTCCCGCCGCGGCGGCGATGAGGACGCCGAGGAAGAGGTAGCTGACGCTCTGCTGGCCGCAGTCGGGCGAGCACGACTCGCTCCCGACCGTGATGCTCGATGCGATCACGGCTCCCATGCCCGCGAGCGGTACCAGCGCCGCCACCAGGCCCAGCCGGGCGCCGAAGAGCACGCCGAGGACGACCGCCTGCAGCATCAGCATGAGCCCCGTGTACTCCTGTGAGCCGCGCGCCGCGCCCGCGGCGACGATCAGCACCTCGGCCGTGACCCCCAGGGCGACGGCGATCACGTACTCGCGGACGTCCGGCCCAGGGCGGCGGATGCCCATGACCCTGGCCACGATGGCCGGGTTGGCGTTCGCGAGCGACTCGAGTGCCGTTCGCGACAGGTGGAACTGGTCGACGGCGGCGTCCAGCCAGTCGTCCCCTGCGGCCACCGCCGCAGCCAGCCTGGCCCGCGCGCTCGGAGGTGACTCGGCGAGGATGCGGTCGATGCCGAGCGTCGCCGCTCCCAGCCGCCGGTGGACGTGCTCAGGCTGGGCGGCGATCTCGAGCGGCAGGCCGTCGAGCGTCAGCTCGGCGAACACCGCCTCCTCGTCGTCCAGACGTCCGCCGTAGAGCGCAAACCCCTCGACCGACCCGAGGGCGCGCTCCACGACTCGCGCGAAGGCGGGCAGATCCGCCGCCCGGCACACGATCTCGACCGGGGTGCCCTCCGCAGCGATCCCGAGCGGATGAGCGCCGACGACGGCGGGCTGGTACGGAGCGAGCACGTCGAGCACGCCGGAGGCCACGAGCCGCTGGTACCAGTCCTCCGTCACCGGCTCATGCTACCCGCGGGTCGCGGGCTCGGAACCGTCAGGTGGTGACGTCGTCGGGGAGCTCGACCGGCCGCGCGGACGCCTCACCCAGGATGCGGTGAAGGTCGCCCTCGGTGATGAGCACCTTGCGCGCCTTCGACCCCTCGTAGCCCGACACGATGCCGCGCCGCTCCAGCATGTCGATCAGCCGGCCGGCCCGGGTGTAGCCCACTCGCAGGCGCCGCTGGATGAGGGACACGGACGCGGTCTGGTGCTGGGCGACGAGCCGGATTGCGTCCTCGAGGACGGGATCATCGTCGGCATCGAGCGAGCCGGGGTCAGAGGTCTCGGCCACCGTCTCGAGCAGCTCCTCCTCGAACGACGGCTCGGCCTGGCGGCGGCAGGCCATCACGATCTGGGCCGTCTCGGCCTCCGAGATGAACGCGCCCTGCACCCGCTGGAGCTTGGAAGTCCCGAGCGGCTTGTAGAGCATGTCCCCCTCGCCCAGAAGCGCTTCGGCCCCGTTCATGTCGAGAATCACCCGCGAGTCCGTCTGCGACGACACCGCGAAGGCGATCCGCGACGGGACGTTCGCCTTGATCATGCCGGTGATCACGTCGACCCGGGGGCTCTGCGTGGCGAGCACGAGATGGATGCCGACCGCGCGGCTCTTCTGCGCGAGCCGGATGATCGTGTCTTCCACCTCCGCCGGCGAGACCATCATGAGGTCTGCCAGCTCGTCGATGACGACCAGCACGTACGGGATCGGGTCCTGGCCGCGGACGGCCCGGGCGGCATTCCACTCGGACAGGTTGCGGGCCTTGGCCGCGCCCATGAGCTCGTAGCGGCTGTCCATCTCGCGGACGATGTTCTGGAGGACGAGCGCCGCGTTCTTCATGTTCGTGACCACCGGCGTCAGGAGATGCGGGATCGACTCGTAGTGGTTGAGCTCGACGCGCTTCGGGTCGACGAGGATCATCCTCACCTGGTCGGGCGTCGCCCGCAGGAGGATCGAGGCCAGGATGGCGTTGATGCAGCCCGACTTGCCCGATCCAGTCGTGCCGGCGATCAGGAGGTGCGGCATCCGGGCCAGGTCGCAGGCCACCCCGGCGCCCGAGATGTCCTTGCCGAGCCATGCGGTCAGCGGGCTCGAGCCCCTGGGCGGCTCCTGGAAGATGTCGCCCAGCGTCACCAGGTTGGCCGACGTGTTGGGCACCTCGACGCCAACCGCCTGCTTTCCGGGGATCGGCGCGAGGATGCGGATCTCGGTGGTCGCAAGCGCGTATGCCAGGTCGTCGCGTAGCTGGGAGACGCGGCTCACCTTCGTGCCTGCGGCGAGCTGGAGCTCGTAGCGCGTGACGCGCGGACCAGTCACCTTGCCGACAACGCGCGCCTCGACGCCGAAGCTGGCCAGGGCGTCGGTGAGGACGCGGGCGACGCGCTCGTGATCCTGCCCCGCAGCGTTCCCGGCCTTGGTCCGAACGAGGATTCCGGCGGGCGGCAGCCGGTACGGAGTGCGCGGCGCCGCGGGCGGCGGCGTGACCTCGATGAGCGGGGTCGCGTCGTCGTCGACGTCCTCGACCGCCGGCGGCTCGGGCTCGGCGTGCCCTTCGGGCTCGGTCTCGGCCACAGGCGGATCGGAGAGCTCCGGGATCTCGCCGTACAGGTCGGCGAACTCCTGGCTCCCGTCAAGGGGCGGCTCAGCCACCGGCGGCGTGGGCAGCGCGCGCAGCGACGGCCGTCCGGCAGGCCGCTCTCGCACGCGCCGGCCCACGTCGCCCGAGAATCGGGCGCCCGCCTCGGCGGCGCGGGCGACGTGCCGGCCGGAGGTTCGCATCAGGAGGCCGACGGATGCACCGGTGATGAGCACCAGCGCGGCCAGGGCACCCAAAACGACGACGATGCTGACGCCGACCTGCCCGACGAGATCGGTGAGCACGATCCGCGCATAGGAGCCTGCGAGACCCCCGTGGCGCTCGGCGTCGGCGGTGTTGGTGGTCGAGAGCGCGAGGACGAGCGTCGTGATGCCGACCACCGCGCCCGTGCGCAGCGGTCGGAGCTTCCAGACGTCGGTCTGGAGGAAGATCGTTCCCCCGATCACGACGAGCAGGATGGGCGCGACGGCGGTCGCGCGGCCGACGACGAGGCGCAGGCCGTCGTCGAGCTTGAGGCCGATGACGCCTCCGTCCCAGCCCAGGTACTCCACGAACCCCAGGAACACGCCCAGGGCAAGGAGCGACCCTCCAAGCAGGTCTGCGCGCTGCTCAGCGGTCGAACGGCTCGGCGCTCGGTTCCGCCGGGGGGTCTGTGAGCGGATGGGGGTCTTGCGCGAGCGCCGAGCCGATCGCCGCGAGCCAGCGCCGCGATGTGCAGGTCGCGTCGTCGCTCGGGCCATCGGGGAGGGTTTCGGCGCAGGCTGACCGGTTCCTGCAAGGCCGCCCCTAGGAACCGGCGGCGCGGTGAAGGACGCTTCCGCCCCACTCCACGCGCTGGGCGCGGCCCTCGATCACCTGACTGAAGCGCAGGCGTTCCGGGAGCCGGCCCTCGGCGGTCATCCATGCGAACCCGCCGTTCGGGTGCGGCGCGAGCGGTTTGTGGCCGTAGCCCGACGGCTCCGCTCCGAGGACGCCCCGGCAGACCGTCACCCGCATGGCCGGAAGCCACGGGTTGTGCGAGCGGTAGAGCCCGGGGAAGGCGTCCCAGTCCGGCGGGTGCGGGAACGTCGTCGGCCCGGCGTAGGAGTCCGCCGGATGCCACGTGTCGCCGAGGATCACGTGGTCGACGCGCCCGCCTTCGCTCCGGCCGAACCGCACGAACGACCCGGCCAGGTCGGGGTGGTCGGTCGTGTACTCGTCGGTCGCATGCTCGGCGAGCCCACCCGTCCTGCCGTTCGCCTCGATCCCGGCGGCCGTGACCGCGACCGGCCCGTACGTCCCGACGTACGGCATGAGGTCGGCGGCCGCGTCCGCGGGCGGGTCCGGGAGTGCCGCTCCCTCACTCGCCGCACGGGCCAGGTCGAGCGCGTACTCGGCGACCGTCCGTGCGCCCCCCGGCCCGTTCGCGAGCGCGATGACGCCGATCCCGGCGTCCATGTCGCACAGCATCTGGGCGACATACCCGACCATGCCCCCGGAGTGGCCGACGATCTGGTGGCCGTCGCGGTCCGTGATCCAGACGCCCAGGCCGTAGGGGGAGCCCTCGTCGTCGGGAAGCCCGGCGATCATGCGGTCGAACCCGGTCGGCCGGCGGCCGAGCAGGTGGCGGACGTAGCGAGCCATGTCGGCGGCGGTCGAGACGATGCTCCCGGATGCCCCCTCGGACGGGGCGAACGGTGACGTTGCGAGCGGGACCCCAGGGTGCCACGGGATGTCCGGGCGAACGCTCTCGTGACCGTCGGCCAGATGGCAGCGATCCTCGGGGTGGATGTGCGCAAGCGAGTCGTGCATGCCGAGCGGCGCGAGCACGCGCCGTCTCACGAGCTCGGGAAACGGTATGCCCGTGACGGCCTCGAGGGCGAATCCGGCCGCGTCGTACCCGACGTTCGAGTACCAGAAACGGGTGCCGGGCTCCCACTCGGTCTCAGCCCCGGCCAGGTCCGCGACGAGGCCGAGCGAGGACGGCCCCGGGTCGCTGCCGAGAGGCAGGCCGGAACGGTGCATGAGCAGATGCCGGAGCGTGATGGTCCCGTGTTCGCCTCCGCACCTGAAACCAGGGCAGGTGCGTCACGAGCGGGTCGTCGAGCGCGAGGGCGCCCTCCGCCTCGAGTTGGAGCGCGCAGATCACGGCGAACGACTTCGAGATCGAACCGATCTGGAACCGGTGGTCGGGGCCGAGCGGCGTCCCCGCCATGTCCGCGCTCCCGGCGACGAGGATCGTCTCGTTGCCCGTCCGATCCGTCACCGCGACGGCGAGTCCCCGGGTGTCGAGAGCGCTGATCCGCGCCTCGGCGTGCGCACGAGCGCGCTCGGCGGCGTCAGAGCTCAGGAGCGGCGGCACGACGGTGAGCCTACCCCGGTGGTTCGGCTGCTAGACCTCTACGACAACGGGCAGCACCATCGGCCGCTTCCCGGTCTCGTGGGAGACCAGCTCGGCGAGGGCGTCGTGCAGCTCCTGCTGCACCAGGTGGACCTCGGTGGTGCGATGCGCCTGGCACTCCCTGAGCACGCGCTCCACCGCCTCGCGGGCCTGGTCGAGCAGGATGTTGCCGTCGTCCGAAGGCTCGATGAACCCGCGGGCGATGATCTCGGGCTCGGCGATCGGCTCGGCCGAGTCGGCGGCGATGGTGGCGACGACGATCAGGACGCCGTCCGACGCCAGGTGGCGGCGGTCGCGCAGGACGACGTCGCGCACCGACCCGACGTTCATGCCGTCGACCAGCGTGGTGCCGGCCTCGACCTGGCCGACGACCGAGAGGCCGTCGGCGTCGAGCTCGAGCACCGTCCCGTTCTCGGCGATCCGCGTGGCGTGGGCCGGGACCCCGGCCTTCTCGGCGAGTCGAACGTGCGCCTGGAGCATCCGGTACTCGCCGTGGATCGGCATGAACGCGCGCGGCCGGACGGTCTCGATCATCGTCGAGAGGTCGTCGGCCGCCGCGTGCCCGGACGCGTTCACGTAGGTCGTGTCCTCGGTCAAGACGGTGGCCCCGAGCCGGCAGAGGCGGTTCACCGTCTCGTGCACCTTCACCTCGTTCCCGGGGATCGCCCGCGCCGACACGACGACCGTGTCGCTCGAGGAGATCTGCACGGCGGGATGGTCGCCGAACGCGATCCGGGTCAGCGCGGAGCGCGGCTCGCCCTGGCTGCCCGTGCACAGGATGAGCGTCTCGTGCGGCATGAACTCGTCGAGCCGGCGCGGCTTCACCACGAGATCGTCCGGCACGGTGGCGTAGCCGAGGTTACGGGCGATGTTGAGGTTCCGGTTCATCGACCGCCCGATCACCGCCACCGTCCTCCCGCAGGCCGCGGCCGCGTCGATCACCTGCTGGATCCGATGGATGTGCGAGGCGAAGGACGTCACGATCACCCGGCCCGGGCTCTGGCGGACGATGTCGCGAAGCGCCGAGCCCACCGTTCGCTCGGACGGCGTCCGGCCCGGCCGCTCGGCGTTCGTCGAATCGGCCATGAGGAGCCCCACGCCGGTGTCACCGAGCTGGCGCAGGCGGTCGAGGTCGGTCGTGCGGCCGTCGATCGGGGTCTCGTCGAGCTTGAAGTCGCCGGTGTGGACGATCGCGCCGTGCTCGGTGTGCAGCACGACGGCAACCGCGTCGGGCACCGAGTGCGTCACGCGCACGAACTCGGCGTCGAATGGGCCGACGCGGGTGCGACCGCCCTCCGGGTCGATCTCGACGAGCTCGGTGTGGACAAGCAGCCCGTGCTCGTCGAGCTTCGACTTCACCAGGCCGAGGGTCAGGCGTGTCCCCCACACCTCGGCCTGCGTGCCGATCTCGCGCAGGAGGTACGGCAGCGCGCCGATGTGATCCTCGTGGCCGTGCGTGAGGATGACCGCGTCGAGGATGTCCGCGTGCTCGGCGATGTAGGAGAAGTCGGGGAGCACAAGGTCGATCCCAAGGAGCTCGGAGCGCGGAAACGACAGCCCGGCGTCCACGAGGATCATGCGGCCGCCCAGCTCGAACGCGGTCATGTTCTTGCCCACCTCGCCCAGCCCGCCCAGCGGGATGATCCTGACCGGCTCAGGCATTGCCTAGGCTCTCGCCAGGATGCCGGAGGCCTCGAGCGCTGCTGCCACGGCCCGGGTCTCGCCGGCGTCGGCCGAGACGAGCGGCAGCCGCAGGCCGCCGACCTCGTGCCCGAGCAGGTTGAGGGCGGCTTTGACAGGGATCGGGTTGGTCGTCACCGCGAGGCCGGCGTACAGGCCTTCGAGCGACTCGTCGACAGCGCGCGCCCCCGCCAGGTCGCCCTGGTGGGCCAGGTCGATCATGTGCCTGATCTGGCGCCCCGCGACGTGGGACGCGACGCAGATGCCACCGGCGCCTCCCAGCTCGAGAAACGGCATCACAAGGTCGTCATTTCCGGCGTAGAGGACGAGCCCGGTCTCCTCGACGACCTGCCGGGCCTGGCCGAGGTCGGCGGTCGCCTGCTTCACGGCCACGACGTTCGGGATCCGCCCGAGCTCTGCGAGGACGTCCGGCTCGAGGTTCACCACCACTCGCTGGGGGATGTTGTAGACGATCACCGGCCGGCCGTCGGCGGCGTCGGCGATAGCCCGAAAGTGGGCGATGATGCCCGCCCGCGGCGGCTTCGAGTAGTAGGGCGTGACGACCAGGAAGCCGTCGACGCCGGTCGCGAGCGCGGATCGCGTCAGGGCGACCGAGTGGTGCGTGTCGTAGCTTCCGGTGTTGGCGATGACCGTCGCCCCGGCGCCCACCTCGGTGACGAGCGCCTCGAGCAGGTCGAGCTTCTCGCGATCCGTCACGGTCGGGCCCTCGCCCGTCGTGCCGCAGACCACGATCCCGTCGGAGCCGGTGTCGACCAGATGATGGGCGAGGCGCCGCGCTGCATCGAGATTCAGGGATCCGTCGGCCGCAAACGGTGTGACCATCGCCGTGAGCAGGGATCCGATGCCCGTTTGCACACCGGGAGTGTACCGGAGGCTGCGGGGAGCGAGGTCGCCGTCGGGGTCAGCGCAGTGGCGTGACAAGCCCGCGCCCGAGCGACACCGCCGCGTCGACCAGGTCGTCGACGACGTCGGCCTCGGTGCGGTGGTTCACGAAGCAGGCCCGCAGGCTGTAGCGGCCGCCGAGCACCGCGTTCGACGGGAACGTGCGGCCGTCGCGCCGGATCTCGATCATGAGCCGCTCGTTCAGCGCGTCGAGGGTCGCGTCATCGACGCCGTCCGGCGCATAGCGGAAGCAGGCGATCGAGAGCGTGACCGGGCACATCGGCTCGAGGTCGGGGTGCTGGCGGACGCGGGCGTCCAGGTAGCGGGCGAGGTCGACGTCGTGGGCGATCCGGCGGGCGTAGGCCTCGGTCCCGTGCGCCGCGAGCGACATCCACACCTTGAGTGCGATGAATGCCCGCGACCACTGCGGCCCGAGCTCACCGATGTTGACGCCCCGGCCGGACATCTCGGCGTCCTCCTGCACATAGGCCGCGTCGATCGAGAACGCCGCCCGGAGCCTCTGGGGGTCTCGGGCCAGGAGGCACGCGCTGGCCTGGGGTGTGTAGAGCCACTTGTGCGGGTCAAACGCGATCGAGTCGGCCCGCGCGATGCCGTCGAGCAGGGGCCCGAGCTGCGGCGAGAAGGCGGCCGCGCCGCCGTAGGCCGCATCGACGTGCAGCCACAGATCGTGCCGCTCGCAGACGTCGGCGACGGCCGGGAGCGGGTCGATCGCGCCCGTGGCGGTGGTGCCGGCGGTCGCGACGACGCAGAAGGGCCTGAGACCCGCCGCGAGATCGTCTGCGATCGCGCGCTCGAGCTCGTCGACGCGCATCCGGAACCCGTCGTCGGTCGGGATCGAGCGCACGGCCCGCTCCCCCATTCCCATCATGTCGGCCGCCTCGGCGATGGTGGCGTGGGCCTCCCCCGAGGCGTAGAGGACGAGACCCATGCCGTCGATTCCGTCGGCTCGCACGTCGCCGGGGGCGCGCGCGTCACGCGCGGCCTTGAGCGCGGTGAAGTTGGACGCCGCGCCGCCGCTCGTCATGAGGCCGCCGGCCCCGGCGGGAAGGCCGAAGCGCTCCGCCATCCATCGCATCAGGTGCAGCTCGAGCTCGGTGGCACCTGCGGAGAGGCTCCAGCCGCCGACGTTCGGGTTGAGGCCCGCGGCGAGCAGGTCGGCAGCAGCGCCGGGCACGGTCCCCGATCCGGAGATATACGCGAGGAAGCCCGGATGGCCGCACAGCGCAGAGTGCTCGAACATGAGCGGTCGCAGGAGCGCGGCGATCTCGTCGGGCGGCAGCGGCGCCTCCGGGATCGGAAGCGACATCTCTGCCGCCACGTCGCCGGCCGCGGCCATCGGCGTCACCGGGAGCTCGCGCATCCGCTCGAGGAGCTCGGCCCACAGATCGAGCATGGCGCCGGTCAGCTCCCGGGCTTGGGCCGGGCCCCAGTCGAGGTCCCGGACCGGCTCCGGGCTCCTCACAGGAGCGTCTCCAGGCCGACGGTCAGACCCGGCGGGAGGCTCCGGATGCGGCGGACGGCCAGGAGGATGCCGGGCACGAACGCCTCGCGCGAGGTCGTGTCGTGGCGGATGGTGAGCGTCTGGCCGGCCGCGCCGAAGATGACCTCCTGGTGGGCGAGGAGGCCGGGCAGGCGGACGGAATGGATCGGCGGGTCGCCGCCGATGCGCGCAGCCGTCGCGAGCGCCGTCCCGGAGGGGGCGTCGCGCTTCGTGTCGGCGTGGAGCTCGACGATCTCGCACCCCTCCATGAGCCGGCCCGCCTCCTCGGCGAACCGCATCATGAGGATCGCGCCGATCGCGAAGTTCGCCGCGTGGAAGAGCTGCACGCCGTGCCCGGCGGCGTGATCGCCGTAGCGGGCCAGGTCGGCGGGTGTCAGCCCCGTCGTCCCGAGGATGAGCGGCACGCCGGCCGAGATCGAGGTCTCGCATGCGGCAGCCGCGGCGTCGGGGATCGTGAAGTCGATCGCAACGTCGGCGCCGCGCTGCAGCACCTCGGTCAGGCTGACCCCGAGCGACGGCGCGGCCCGCCCCGCAAGCTCCAGGTCGTCGGCGGCCTCGATGGCCGCCGCGAGCCCTCGGCCCACGTTGCCCGTCGCGCCGGAGAGAGCAACCCTGATCACGGTCGGCGATGGTACCGCTACGCGGCCAGGGCGGGGTTCAGCAGCGCGACGGCCTCGGAGAAGCGCTCCTCGCTCGGGCCGATCGCCGCGGCCGAGAGCCGCTCCGGCGCGAAGAGCTGGCGGGCGAGCGCCGAGATCGCCTCGGGCTCGACGGCGTCGATCTCGGCGCAGATGCGGTCAAGTGACAGGATCTCCGTGTCGGTGAGCACCGACTTGCCGAGCCGGCTCGCGCGATTCGAGGTCGACTCCATCGACAGCATGATGCGGCCCTTCAGGTTCTCCTTGGCCCGTGTGAGCTCGGCCGGCTCGAAGCGACCCTCCCCCATCCGCCCGAGCTGGTCGCTGATGATGCGGACGCACTCGGCGAGGTTGTCCTCGCGGGTGCCGACGTAGACCCCGACCTGCCCTGTGTCGGCGTACTGCGAGCCGTACGTGTAGACCGAGTAGGCCATGCCGCGCTGCTCGCGGATCTCCTGGAAGAGGCGCGAGCTGGCCGAGCCGCCGAGCATCGAGTCAAGCAGCGACGCGGCGAACCTGCGCCGGTCGGATCGAGAGACGCCCAGCCCGCCGAGGCACAGGTGCACCTGCTCGGTGTCCTTGCGCTGGAAGACCGATCGGGGGGCCGCCTCGCCGACCCACACCGGGCGCACGCCGACCGCGTCGTCCGGCAGCTGTGACAGCGGCGCGAAACGGGTCTCGATCGCGTGGGCCAGTGGTTCGTGCTCCAGGTTCCCGGCCGCCGACACGACGATGTTCGGGCCCACGTAGCGCGACCGGTGGTAGGCGCGGATGTCCTCGGCACTCGCTCCGGCCACGACCTCCGCCGACCCGATGACGGGCTTCCCGAGCGGATGTCCGGTGAAGACGGCCGAGGCGATCAGATCGTGGACGAGGTCCTGCGGCGTGTCCTCGTACATCGCGATCTCCTCCAGGACGACGTCGCGCTCGGAGTCCATCTCGCTCGGCTCGAACTGGGGCTGGAGCAGCATGTCGGCCATCACGTCGAGGGCCGTCTCGAGGTGCGCGTCGAGCACGCGCGCGTAGACGACCGTGTACTCCTTGGCGGTCGCGGCGTTCAGCTCGCCGCCCAGGCCGTCGAAGATCTGGGCGATCTCCATGGCCGAGTAGCGGGCCGAGCCCTTGAACAGGAGGTGCTCGATGAGGTGCGACACGCCCTCCTGCCCAGTCGTCTCGTCGCGCGACCCGGCACCGATCCAGATGCCGATGGCGACCGACCGCACCGAGGAGACGCGCTCGGTGACGATCCGCTCCCCGCCGTCCAGTGTCGTGACCGTGTATCGCTGCATGTGAGGGCGGAATGCTAGTTGCGCCAGGCGAGGGCGACGCCGAAGCCCTCTGAGGGGTCTGTCCACCAGCGGCGCACGTCGAGCCCGGAGCCGGCCAGCTCCGCGCCCAGCCGGTCACGGCGGAACTTGGCCGCGATCTCGGTGTGGATCTCCTCGCCGGTGGCGAAGTCGACCCGCAGGTCGAGGTCGGCGATCGAGACGACCTGGGCCGACCGTGCACGAAGCCTGATGTCGACCCATTCGTCGGCGGCGCTCCAGCGCGGGACGTGGTCGAAGTCCTCGGGGTCGAAGTCGGCCTTCAAGCGCTCGTTCACGACCCGCAGGACGTTGCGCGAGAACTCCGCCGTGACGCCGCCCGGGTCGTCGTACGCGAGGAGGATGCGTTCCGGCGACTTCACGAGGTCGACGCCGAGGAGCAGCGTGTCTCCGGGGCCGAGCGCTCCGGCCAGGTCGTCGAGGACCTTCGCCCTCACCGCCGGCGTCAGGTTCCCGATGGTGCTTCCGAGGAACGCGACCATCCTCGTCCCGCCGCCGGGCAGCATCGCCAGATGGCGCTCGAAGTCCCCGACCACGGCGTGCACCCGGATCCCGGCGTACTCCTTCCCGATCGCGGCCGCCGCCTCACGCAGCGTCGCCTCGTCGACGTCGAACGGGACGAACCGCTCGAGCGTGCCCGCCGCCGACATCGCCGAGAGCAGCAGGCGGGTCTTGGCGCTCGTCCCCGAGCCCAGCTCGATCAGCGTGTCGGCGCCGGCGGCCCCGGCGATCTCGGGCGCGTGCGCCTCGAGGATCGCCCGCTCACAGCGCGTCAGGTAGTACTCGGGCAGGCGCGTGATGGCGTCGAAGAGCGCCGATCCGCGAGCGTCGTAGTGCCACTTGGGCGGCAGGTGCTTCGGCGTGGCGGTCAGGCCGCGGAGCACGTCGTCGCGGAACGCGGCGGCGATGTCGGCCGGACCGAAGTGGACGTCGATCGTGTACGCCTCGGACACGAGATGTGCCTCGGGCGCCGGGCCCGTGTGAGCCCGGCGCCTCGACGGCCGACTGCGCCCTAGCGGCGCCGGCCGCGGTCGCGGCCACCGCGATCACGGTCGCGCGGCGGACGCTCCTCGCGGGGCGGCGGCGGGGTGTTCTCGGCGACCTCCACGAGCTCCTGCGGCAGGACCTCGTTCTCGCCGTCGATCTTGGCGACGAGGGTGAGGCCGATCCGGCCCCGCTCCTTGTCGACCTCGACGACGACGACGCGCACCTGGTCGCCGCGGTCGAGCACCTGGGCGGCGGACTGGAGCCGGTTGCCCTGCGGCAGGATCCGGCTCACGTGCAGCAGGCCGTCGACGCCCTTGCGAAGCTCGACGAACGCCCCGAAGTCGGTGATCTTGACGATCTTGCCGGTGTACTCGTCGCCGACCTCGACCTCCTTGGTCATCGCCTCGATCGTCTGGCGGGCCTGCTCGGCGAGCTCGCCGTTCGTGCCGTAGATGCGGATCGTCCCGTCTTCCTCGATGTCGATCTGGACCTCGTAGTCGGCCTCGAGCGAGCGGATCGTCTCGCCGCCCTTGCCGATCACCATCCCGATGAAGTCGGGCGCGATCTTGGTCGAGGTGATGCGCGGCGCGTGCGCGGCGAGCTCCGTCCGCGGCTCCGAGATGGCCTCGCGCATCTTCGCGAGGATGTGCAACCGGGCATCGCGGGCCTGGGCCAGCGCCGACCGCAGGATCTCGGTCGTGACGCCGGTGATCTTGATGTCCATCTGGAGGGCCGTCACGCCCTGCTCGGTCCCGGCGACCTTGAAGTCCATGTCACCGAGGTGGTCCTCGGCGCCCTGGATGTCGGTCAGGATCGTGTAGGAGTCGCCCTCCTTGATGAGACCCATCGCGATCCCGGCCACCGGAGCGGTGATCGGGACGCCGGCGTCCATCAGCGAGAGCGTCGAGCCACACACCGATGCCATCGACGACGACCCGTTCGACTCCAGGATCTCGGAGACGAGCCTGAGCGTGTACGGGAAGTCGGCAGCGGACGGGATCACGGGCACGAGCGCCCGCTCGGCGAGCGCTCCGTGACCGATGTCGCGCCGCTTGGGGCCGCGCATGAAACCGGTCTCGCCGACGCTGTAGGGCGGGAAGTTGTAGTGGTGGATGTAGCGCTTGGTCTCGTCGAGCGAGAGGTCGTCGATCCGCTGCTCCTCCTTCGCCGTGCCAAGCGTGCAGAGCGTGAGCGCCTGCGTCTGGCCGCGGGTGAAGAGCGCCGAGCCGTGTGTGCGCGGCATGACGCTGACCGAGGATGCGATCGGCCGGATCTCGCTCTCGGAGCGCCCATCGGGCCGGCGCTTCTCGACGGCGATCTTGGTACGGACCGTCTCCTTGTAGAGCCGATCGGTCGCGGCGACCACGGCGGCACGGGCGGCCGGGTCGAGTGGCCCACCGCCCTCGCCCGCGTCGCCGCGGGCCGGGAAGGGCAGGTCGATTGAGTCGGCGATCTGCTCGATGAGTGCGTGGCGCTTGGCCGACTTGAGCTCCTTGGAGTCCTGCTCGGCGTCGGTCAGCGCGCGCACGGCGTCGCCGAACTGGGACTTCACCACCGGGTAGACCGCGGCGTCGCGAGCCTCGCCCACGAGCTGGGCGACGGCGAACTGCACCCGTTGGCGGTGAAGGACGTCGGATTCCGTCGAGGCGCCGCTGATCGCCGGCGTCTCGGCCGCGAGCACCGCCTCGGCTGCGCCCGGAAGGGCGCCGAGCCCGCCGTCGGAGACGGCCGACTGGAGGGCGGCCGCGTGCTTTCCGCGCAGCGACTCGGTGACGGCGCCGTCGGTCCACTTGGGAAGGCCGCCCTTGGCGGCCAGCTCGATCTGGAGCTGGCAGAGCTTCTTGATCTCGGCGTGCGCCATGTCGAGCGCCTCGATCAGCTCCTCCTCGGAGACCTCCTGTGCGCCCGCCTCGACCATGGTGATCGCCTCGGGGGTGCCGCAGACGATGAGGTCGAGCGTGGACTCCTTCAGGTCGGGCAGCGTCGGGTTCACGGCCAGATTGCCGTCGATACGGCCGATACGCACCGCGCCCACCGGGCCGAGGAACGGCATCGGCGAGAGCATGAGCGCCGCCGAGGAGCCGTTGATCGCCAGGATGTCGTGCGGGTGCACCTGGTCGGCCGAGAACGTGGTCACGATGATCTGGACCTCGTTCTTGTAGCCCTTCGGCCACAGCGGCCGGATCGGCCGGTCGACCATGCGCGCGGTCAGGATCGCCTTCTCGCCGGCTCGCCCTTCGCGCTTGAAGAATCCGCCGGGGATCTTGCCGGCGGCGTACATCTTCTCCTCGACGTCGACGGTGAGCGGGAAGAAGTCCGCCCCCTCGCGCCCCTCGGTGCGGCCGACCGCGGTCGCGAGGACGACCGTGCCCTCCTGGCGCACCAGCACTGCGCCGTGGGCCTGCTTCGCGACGGCTCCGGTCTCGAACGAGATCTCCTTGTCGCCGATCGTGGCGGTGAGGCGGGTGGCCTCGGGCTCTACTGCAATGCTCATTTTCCTGTCTCTCTTCCTCGGCCCGCCTACCGGCGCAGGCCCAGCTCCTTGATGAGTGCCCGGTAGCCCTCCAGATCGTGCCTCTGCAGGTAATTCAGCAGCCGCCGTCGCCGACCGACCAGCTTGAGCAGGCCGCGCCGGGAGTGGTGGTCGTGCTTGTGCACCTTGAGGTGCTCGGTGAGCTCGCTGATCCGCGTCGTGAGAAGGGCGACCTGGACCTTGGTCGATCCCGTGTCTTTCTCATTCGCGCCGAACTTGTGGATCAGCTCGGTCTTCTGGTCCTGGGTGAGCGGCATGCGCCCATCCTCCTTGCCGTAGTATCGAGGCGCCTGCATCCCAGACGCACGCGGGCAAGACGCGTGCATCCGCGGTGAGGCCGCTCGGCAGACTAGCAGCCGCGCCCCGCGCCGGCCCCCGCCTGAAGCGTGCAACGACGGGGTCAGACCCCAAGAGTGCAAGCGAAGAGCGACGTCGGGTGAGCTTCGAAGATCAGGTCGCGCTCATGGTGCATGCCGATCCGCAGCGCAACGGCCTTGGACGCGAGGTTCTCGGGGTCGATCAGCGAGATCAGCCGGTCGAAGCCCAGATGCGAACGGGCGTGGTCGCGGATCGCGGCTGCGGCCTCGGTGGCGTAGCCGCTCCCCCACCACTCCGACCCCAGCAGGTAGGCGATCTCGTGCTCCCGCGTGCCCTCGACGTCCTGGACGAGGATCCCGCACCGGCCGATGAGCGTCCCGTCGGCCCGCAACGTCGTCGCCCACAGGCCGAAGCCCTGCTCGCGGTGGACGGAGATCATCCAGCCGAGCCGGGCGCGGGTGTCGTCGCGGGTGCGCGGGCCGCCGAGGAACCGCGTCGTCCGGGGATCGGCGTAGATCGCCGCGAGCTCGTCGAGGTCGGACTCGCGCAGCGGTCGCAGGAGGAGCCGCTCGGTCGCGAGCTCGTCGGTTCCAGCGCCCGGGTCGCTCACGGCTGGCTACAGTAGCGGCGTTGTGAGCACTGCTGTCGTCACCGGCGGAGCCGGCTTCCTGGGGTCGCACCTGTGCGAGTACCTGCTGGCCCGCGACTGGCGCGTGATCTGCCTCGACAACCTCGACACCGGCAGCCTGGAGAACATCGAGTCGCTGCGCGGTGATGCCTTCGACTTCCGCTACCACAATTGCGTCGAGTTCATCTCGATCGAGGAGCCCGTCGACGCCGTTTTCCACCTGGCGTCGCCGGCCAGCCCGGTCGACTACCTGCGCCTGCCCCTCGCCACGCTCCAGGTCGGCTCGTACGGCACCCACAACGCGCTCGGCCTGGCCAAGTTCAAGCGCTCCCGATTCCTGCTCGCGTCGACGTCGGAGGTCTACGGCGACCCGGAGGTGCACCCTCAGCGCGAGGAGTACTGGGGCAACGTGAACCCCGTCGGGCCGCGCGGGGTCTACGACGAGGCCAAGCGGTACGCCGAGGCGATGACGATGGCCTACCACCGCCAGCAGGGCGTCGACACGCACATCGCCCGGATCTTCAACACCTACGGACCGAGGATGCGCCAGCACGACGGCCGGGCGATCCCGACGTTCCTGCGGCAGGCTCGCGAGGGCAAGCCGCTCACGGTGTTCGGCGACGGTTCCCAGACGCGGTCGTTCTGCTACGTCGACGACCTCATCGAGGGGCTCTTCCGCCTTGCGATGAGCGACGAGCACCTGCCGGTCAACGTCGGGAACCCGGACGAGATGACGCTCATCGAGCTCGCGGAGCGGATCCGCGACCTCACGGGCACCGGCTGCGAGATCGTGTTCGAGGGCCTTCCGACCGACGATCCCAAGGTGCGCCAGCCCGATATCACGCGGGCCCGTGAGATCCTCGGATGGCAGCCGAGGATCTCGCTCGAGGAGGGTCTGCGAAGGACGCTCGACAGCCTCGGGTTCTCGCCTCGGCCCGTTCCCGCGTGAGGTAGGCCGCTCCTGGAGTGGGCGGCTAGGCCGCGAGCGCGGTCGCCGGGCGGTGCTCGTTCCGCGCCGTGCCGATGGTGGACACGGCGGGCTCGGGCTTGGCAGGGCGCACCTCGCGGCGGATGTCGGCGAGCGACAGACCCTCGAAGGCCAGGAAGACGCCGCCGGCGGCCACGCTCAGGAGCGCCTCGACGCCCTGGAGAGCGAGGCCGAAGGCCGCCGCCTCGGCCGCGCCGACGCCGAAGGGGGCGAGCGCCGCGGCGACGGCGGCCGAGAACACGCCGACGTTTCCGGGGACGAGCGGGACGATCCCGACCAGCGTCGAGGCCACGAAGACGGCGCAGGCGGCCTGGATGGAGTGCGGCAGGCCGAACGCCTGGAGTGTGAACACGATGCCGGCGATCTGGAACGCCCAGGACGCGATGCCCAGCCCCAGGGCACCCAGCCCGCGGTCGCGGCCGGAGAATGCGGCGCGAGCGTGGGCGAGTGCGTCCTTGGCGATCGGGCCCGCGCGGCCGGGAAGCCGGACCGCAAGCCGCTCGAGCCTGGCGGCCGAGGCGGCCAGGAGCACGACCGCTCCCGACATCGCGGCCAGCGTCGCGAGCACCCACAGAGGCGCCGAAGACGATGCCACGGCGCCGGCCGCAGCGACGAGCACGAGCGCCGCCGCCAGCACGATCTGCTCGGCGGCCAGCGAGCCTGCCAGGGCCCCGGCCGGGACGGCCACGCCGCGCTCCCGCGTCCGCCGGCCGAGGATCGCGAGCTTGGCGACCTCGCCGAGGCGGGCGGGCACGATCGTGTTCACCAGGAAGCCGATGAAGACGGCGGGCGTCAGGTCGCGATGGCGGATCTGGGCGCCGTCGGGGGTGACGGCCAGCGTCCGGCGCCACACGGCGACCTTGGCCGCCACCGACGCCAGGTTCGCGAGGACGGCGAAGGCGAGCAGGCTCACGGCTGCGCCGTCGAGGGCGCCCCACGCCGATCCGCCGACCCGGGCGGCGCGGATCCCCGCGAGGCCCGCGACCACCGCGATGGCGGCGACGGCGGCGACACGGCGGATGCGCGGCGAGGTGACGAGCAGGAAGGCGGTGGCGGCCACACCGGCGCCGGCGATCGCGTCGAGGAAGAAGTGGTTGGCCGTCACGACGATCGAGAAGACGACCAGGGCCGGGTAGCCGACCCACGCGAACCGGAAGCGGTTGCGCGTCATGGCGAATCCCGTCGTGCCGACCACGATCGCGTAGGCGGTGTGGAGCGACGGCATCGCGGCGTAGGGGTTCGAGAGCATCGCGATCAGGCCGGAGTGGTGGTTCACGCCCGTCTGGTTCAGCGAGTCGACGAAGCCCAGGTCCGTCAGCATCCGGGGCGGGGCCGCCGGATAGAGGATGTACCCGGCGAGGCCCACGAGGTTCACGGTCGCGATCAGGTTCCGAAGCCGCGTGTAGAACTCGTTGCGGCGCAGGTAGACGAAGAGCACGAACCCGAACGTCAGCGTGAACTGGCAGTTGAAGTAGGTCCAGTTCGCGACGCTCATCACGATCGACGGGGCGTGGAGCGCCCACTGCTGCAGGTCGAGCTCGTGGAAGAGGCCCAGGCTCCGCTCGGTGTTCACGATCGAGTGCGCGTGTCGAATCGCGGTCGACCGGTCGCCCACCGCGAGCGTGCGCGACAGCTCGTAGGCCATGTCGAGCAGCGCGAAGATCGCGAGCTGACGGCCGAGGTCGCCCCACCCTCGCGGGAGGCGCGTTCCGATGGCGGTGATGAGTGAGCGTGGGCTCATGGTTCCCGCAGCTTCGCCTCGCCGCTGCCCGGTGACCCATACGGGCGGCAGGTGTCTGGAGTTCGGATAACCCCACGTCGGCACTTCGGGCATCGCGGTCGGGTAGCCGACGGTTCGGCTACGCGGCCGCATCGCCTGGGATGCGGTCGGGGAGCCCGGCGGCGGCCGCGTCTGGCGGTGCGAGGACGACGGTCAGGCCGAGCTCGTCGGCGATTCGGCGCAGCGTCCTGATCGCTCCATGCCGCGTCGCGGAGTCCACCGTCCCGGCCAGGTCGGCGACCGTGAGCGTCGCAGGACGGGTCGCGAGGGCCCGTGCGAGCGCCACGCGGAGCTGCTCCCCGCGCGTGAGGTCACCGGGCCGGTCGTCCGCCCGTCCTTCGAGCTCGACCATCCGCAGCACGGCGCGAATCCACGCCGGATCGGCGGGAAGCGCGGCCAGTTGGAGCGGAAGGACGACGTTCTCCTCCACGGTCAGCATTGGCAGAAGCGCGAAGGAGGCGGGCACGACCACGGCGTCGGTCGGCGCGATCTGGGTGAGGGTCGGAGTGCTCATCGGGAAAAGGTGTTCTCTCCCGGACGGACGCTAGGCCCGGTGTCTTCCATGCGCATCGGCCCCAGGGACGATCCGATGTCGTCCTCTCGGCGGAGTCCGTCTCAGCCCGCGAGCCGGCGCGTGCGCTCGACGTCGCGATGCAGCTGCGCGACGAGCGCGTCGGCGCTCTCGAACCTGAGCTCGTCCCGCAGCCGGTGCTCCAGCTGGAGCCGGATCGGCGAGCCGTAGATGTCGCGGTCGAAGTCGAGCAGGTGGGCCTCGATCCGGACGGCGTCTCGGCTGTCGGTGAACGTCGGGTTGTACCCGACGCTGATGGCGGCGATGTGGTCGGAGCCGGGCAGGTGCGCGCTGCCGGCATAGATGCCGGTCGCCGGAAGCGGCGTCCGCGGCAGCGGTGACAGGTTCGCCGTCGGAAAGCCCAGGTCGCGGCCGCGGCCGTCGCCGCGGACGACCGCCCCCTCGAGCCATGGCGGGCGGCCCAGGAGGGCGCCGGCCTCCTCGACGGCGCCGTCGGCCAGGAGGCCGCGGATGCGCGAGGAGGACACGGGCTCGCCGCCGGCCCGGAGGAGCGGGACCACGTCGATGTCGAAGCCCAGCCGCGCTCCCTCGTCGGCCAGCGTGTCGGTCGTCCCGCGCGCTCCGTGGCCGTAGTGGAAGTTCTCCCCCACGCTCACGTGCCGGGCGTCGAGCGCGTCCCGAAGGACATGGTCGGCGAAGTCGTCTGCGGAGATCTGCGAGAACGCTGCGTCGAAGCGGATCACGACCAGCTCGTCAGGGCCCAACTCCTCGACGAGCGCCGCCTTGCGGGCCAGGGACGAGAGCTCCGGCGGTGCGAGCTCCGGTCGCAGCACCTCGAGCGGGTGGGGGTGGAAGGTGACGACCGCCGAGCGCATGCCGCGGGCCGACCCGGCCATGACCGCCGATCCGATGACCTTCTGGTGGCCGGTGTGGACGCCGTCGAAGCTGCCGATCGCGACGGCGCGCGGGGCCGGCTCCACGTCGAGCAGGCTCTGGCGGACGATCACCCGAGCACCACCACCGGTCGCAGGCGGCCGTCTCGCGGCTCGCCGATTCCGAGCAGCTCCGCTCCGGTCA
Source organism: uncultured Actinomycetes bacterium (assembly GCA_963709425.1). Taxonomy (GTDB): domain Bacteria; phylum Actinomycetota; class Thermoleophilia; order Gaiellales; family JAICJC01; genus JAICJC01. The sequence continues at coordinate 87,742 of CAVPWG010000001.1, forward strand.
GGAGTCGCACCGGCCCCGTCTCGCCGCGCGACTCGAGGGCGCGGCCGTGGCGCGCACCGTCGGCCTCGCCGGCGGAGAGATCGCGGACGGGGAGGTGCGGAAGGGCTGCTCGGGGCGCCAGGAACCACGACCCCGTCGGCTCCGCCAAGACCTGGGCGGGCGATCCGGCGGCTGAGACGTCGAACTCGCCGACGCCGGTGCGGCGGAGCTCGAGGCAGTAGGCTCCAGCGCCCGTCGCGTCACCCAGATCCGCGGCGATCTGGCGGACGTAGGTGCCCTTGGAGCACTCGACGGCGATCGTCGCGCGCTGGGTTTCCTCGTCGAACCCGTCGATCTCGAGCCGGTCGATCCGCACCGGCCGCGGCGGCGCCGTCACCGCGTCGCCGGCCCGCATGCGGGCGTACGAGCGGCGACCGTCGATCTTGACGGCCGAGGCAGCCGGCACCGCCTGGATCACATCCCCGGTCATGCCGGCGGCTGCGGTGACGACCGCCCCCGCGTCGGTCGAGGCGCCGGTCTCACCGAGGTCTCCCTCGGGGTCGAGCGTCGTCGAGACGGCCCCGAACTGGACGACGGCCTCGTAGCGCTTGTCGAGCCCCGAGAGGTAGGTGGCGAGACGGGTCGCCCGCCCGGCCAGGACGAGCAGGAGCCCCGTCGCGAACGGGTCGAGCGTCCCCGCATGGCCCAGCTTCGCCCCCAGTGCGGGCCGCAGCGACCGCAGGACTCCAAACGAGCTCGGCCCGGCGGGCTTGTCGACGAGAACGAGGCCGGTGAGCTGCGCCATCGGGCGCTCTCTCAGGCGGCCGGCTCTTCCAGCTGGGCGGCGACTTCGGCGACGATGAACTCGCGGATGTCGTCCACGCTGCCGGGATGCGAGAAGCCTGCGGCCTGCTTGTGGCCTCCGCCCGCGGACTTGCGGGCGATCTGCGACACGTCGATCAGGCCGCGCGAGCGCAGCGAGACCCGGTTGGGCGTGATGGTCCCGTCGGGGAGCGGCACCTGCTCGCGGATGAGGCCGGCGACCTGCACGCCCTCGACGGCCCGCAGGTGGTCGATCAACCCCTCGGTGGTGGCCTCGTCGCCCTCGACGAGCGCCAGATCCTCGCGGGTGACGTGCGAGACGAGCAGGCGCCCCCCGTAGTAGGGAACCGTATGCTCGATCACCCGCCCGAGGAGCTCCAGCTTGCCCAGCTGGACCGACTCGAACACGCGCTCGAAGACCTTGTGGACGTCCGTGCCGGCCTCGACCAGCCGAGCCGCGAGCCTGAGCGCCTCGGGGCTCGTCGTGCGGTACTGGAACCGGCCGGTATCGGTGACCAGGCCGACGTAGAGCGCCTCTGCGATCTGGGGCGTGATCTCGACGCCGAGGCCGTCGAAGATCCGCGCCAGGATCTCGGCCGTCGACGAGGCGTGGCCGTCGACGAGGTTGACGTCGCCGAAGCGGCTGTTGTCGTGGTGGTGGTCGACGTCGACCACGCGTGCGGCGCTCGACCGGAGCGCCTCGTGGATCTCGCCGAGCCGGCGCTCGTTGCCGCAGTCGAGGACGAGCAGTGTCCACCCTTCGATCTCGGCCGGGTCGATGTCGCGCTCCAGGCCGTCGGTGTCGAGAAAGCTGACCTCGTGCGGGATCGTCGACGCCGGCTCCAGGTACATGCGCACGTGCTTTCCGAGCTGCCGCAGGCCGGCCGCGGCGGCGGTCATCGAGCCGATCGCGTCGCCGTCGGGGTTCTCATGGGTCGCGATCAGGACGCCGTCGGCCGCAGCGAGGGCTGCGACCGCCGCTTGCACGTCGCTTTCGGGCGCGATGTCGGTCATTCGGGGCTCGGGCTCGACCGGTGCGGAAGGCTCCTGGGCAATGATCTCGTTCAGCCGCATCGCCCGGTCGAGAGTCTCATCATAGTGGAAGGAAAGCTGCGGAGTGCGCTTCAGGTGAAGCTCCTTTGCAACACGGCCCTGGAGGATGCCGTGGGCCCGATCGAGCGCCCGCAGGCCTGCCCTGCGGCGTTTCTGCGTGCCGAGGATGCTCACGTAGACCTCGGCGTGCCCGAGGTCGGGCGACGCCCTGACCGCGGTGACCGTCACGAAGCCGAGGCCGGGGTCGGCCAGGGTCTCGACACCGTCTGCGAGCACGCGCCGGAGCGCCTCGTTCACCTTGCGCATGCGGTCGCTCACCGCTCGTCCTCCGGGCTCATGACCGTGCGCGTGCAGGCGACGAGCTCGTACTCCTGCGCCGAGAGGTAGCGCTCGGCGTCCTCCAGCGCCTGCCGGGCGGCCGAGTGGTCGCGCCTGACCACGGCCATCGTGAGACGCGATCGCTGCCACAGGTCGTGCAGGTCGACCTCGGCCACCGACGCCCCGAATCGGCGTTCGAGCTGCGCCTTGGTGTGCAGCAGGTGCCGGCGCTTGCCCTTGAGCGACGCCCCGTCGGGCATGTGCAGGTCAAACGTGAGGATGCCCACGAACCCCGACGGCATCGACAAACCGTAGCGCGGCGCAGCAACGCGTCGACGACGACGGGCGCCGGCGCGCACACCCTATGAGGTGCGCGCGACCTCCTTCACGGCGTAGACCTCGAGCACGTCGCCTTCCTTCAGGTCGTTGAAGTTCTCGAGGGTCAGGCCGCACTCGAAGCCCTGGGCGACCTCGCGCGCGTCGTCCTGGAAGCGCTTCAGCGTGTCGATGCGGCCGTCGTGGACGATGGTTCCGTCGCGGACGACGCGCACCTGCGCGCCGCGCTGAATGACACCCTGCGTGACCATGCACCCGGCGATGGTGCCGATCCGGGATGCGCGGAAGATCTGGCGCACCTCGGCCTCGCCGAGCACCTCTTCGACCTGCTCGGGGGCCAGCATGCCGAGCAGCGCCTGCTGGATGTCCTCGGTCAGCTTGTAGATGACGCGGTAGGTGCGGATGTCCACGCCCTCGCGCTCGGCCAGGGCCTTCGCCTCGGCGTTCGGACGCACGTTGAAGCCGATGACGATCGCGTTGGACGCGGCGGCGAGCATGATGTCCGAGGCCACGATCCCGCCGACGCCGGAGTGGATGACCCGCACCGACACCTCGTCGTGGCGGATCTTTGCGATCTCGTCCACCGCCGCCTCGACCGAGCCCTGCACGTCCGCCTTGATGATGAGGGCGAGCTCCTGGATGCCGCCCTCCTGCATCTGCGAGAAGAGGTCCTCGAGGCTCACCGACGACGTGCGCTTCGCCAGCTGCTCCGCGCGCACGCGTTGGGCGCGCTGCTGGGCGGTCTGGCGGGCCACGCGCTCGTTCTCGACGACCCGCGCCACCTCGCCTGCCGGTGGCGGCCGGTCGAATCCGAGGATCTCGACGGGCACGCCCGGCCCGGCCTCGCGCACGCGCTTGCCGTTGTGGTCGTTCAGGGCCTTCACCTTGCCCCATGCGTCGCCGGCGACGATCGCGTCGCCGACCCGCAGGGTGCCGCGCTGCACCAGCATCGTCGCCACCGGGCCGCGGCCGACGTCGAGACGCGACTCGATGATGACGCCGGAGGCCTCGGCGTCCGGGTTCGCCCTGAGCTCGAGCACGTCTGCCTGGAGCAGGATCGACTTCAGGAGGCCGTCCAGGTTCTGCTTGGCCTTGGCCGAGACGTCTTCGAAGATCGTGTCCCCGCCCCACTCCTCGGGCTGGAGGCCGTGGTTTGCGAGCTCCGAGCGCACCCGCTCCGGGTTGGCGTCGGGCCGGTCGATCTTGTTGACGGCGACGACGATCGGTACCTGGGCGGCCTTGGCGTGGTCGATCGCCTCGACGGTCTGCGGCATGACGCCGTCATCGGCGGCGACGACGAGCACGGCGACGTCCGTCGCCTTGGCGCCGCGGGCCCGCATCGCGGTGAAGGCCTCGTGGCCCGGGGTGTCGAGGAACGTCACCTTGCGGCCGTCCGGCACGTCGACCTGGTAGGCGCCGATGTGCTGGGTGATGCCGCCGGCCTCGGTGTCGACGACCGCCGACTCGCGAATGGCGTCGAGCAGGGTGGTCTTGCCGTGGTCGACGTGGCCCATGATCGTGACGACTGGCGGCCGATCCTTGAGGTCGTCGTCGGAATCCTCGAACGTGACCTCCTCGGCCTCCTCGTCGGCCGCGTGGCTGATGGTGATCTCGCGCTCCAGCTCGCCGCCGATGAGCTCGACGGCCTCGTCGCTCAGCGACTGCGTGATCTGCACCATCTCGCCGGCAGACATCATGAGCGTGATGATCTTCGCCGGCGAGACGCCGAGCTTCTCGGCGAGGTCCTTGACGGTGATCCCGGACGGAACCTTGACGGGGCCGGTCGGCGCCTCCGGCTCGCGGCGCGGCTCCTGGCGCGGTGCGCCACGCTCGCGGCGCTGGCCCGGACGGCGGCCGGCCTGGGCGTCGATCACGACACGGCGGCGGCCACGCGGCGACGCCCCGCGCTGGGGGCGGGCATGGCGGCTGGGCTGGCCGGCGTCCGTCTGGGGAGCGGCGGCCTTCTCGCCGTAGACACGCCGCGCCTCGTCGTCGTCGACGACGTCGGGCACGGCCGCATCGGCGGCGGGCTCGGCCGGAGCCTCGACCGGGGTATCGGCCGCGGGCTTCTCCGTCTCCTTGGGCTTCTCCTCTTCGACCGTCTTCTTCGCCACTACGTCAGTCCTTCCACGCGGCCCTCCGGCCGCTCCAAGCGCACCTGCTCCGCCAGGTCGACGGGCAGCGTGAGCGCGCATTTTAGCCTTCTGGCGAGCGCGCCCCGCCGCCGGGCGTGACCGGCACATGCCGCGCTCGGACAGAGGTACACGCCTCGCCCCCCGAGGCGCCGTTCACGATCGATCACAACCACCCCACCCACCGCGCACAGCCGCACCAGGCGGGACTGCGGGCTGCGCCTGCCGCAGCCGGCGCACTGGCGGACGGGCGCGCGGCCGACTAGCGAGCCGCCTCCTCGGCCGTCGCCAGCTCCCGGTGGGCCGGGACCCCGCAGTAGCGGCTTCCGTCGAGCGCCTGGTTCGGGCATCGCTTGCCGGACGACGTCACGGCGACGCAGCGGCCGGGGAACTCGTCCTCGTCGGCGGCGTCCACGCCGGTGTAGGTCGAGTCGGCCTCCTCGGCGTAGTACTCGGTCTCGGACACGATGTCGATCCGCCACCCCGTGAGCCGGTGGGCGAGCCTCGCGTTCAGGCCCTCCTTGCCGATCGCGAGCGAGAGCTCGCCGTCGGGCACCACGACCGTCGCCTGGCGGTGCTCGTCGTCGACATACACCTCCCGCACCTTGGCCGGCGCGAGCGCCTTGGCCACGAAGCGGGCGGGCTCGTCGTTCCACGGGATGATGTCGATCTTCTCGCCGCGCAGCTCCGACACGACCATGCGCACGCGCGAGCCCCGCGGGCCGACGCACGCGCCGACCGGGTCGACGCCCTGGGTCTTCGACTCGACCGCGATCTTGGCCCGGTAGCCGGGCTCGCGGGCGACCGCGCGGATCTCGACCAGGCCGTCGGCGATCTCGGGCACCTCGAGCTCGAAGAGCTGACGGATCAGCTCGTCGGAGCGCCGCGACAGCACAACCTGCGGGCCCTTGCCCTCGGCGCGGACCTCGATGATGACCGCCTTGATGCGGCTGCCCTGCTCGTAGCGCTCGCCCGGGACCTTCTCGGACCCCGGCAGGATGGCCTCCATCCGGCCGAGATCGACGAACGCGTAGCGGTGGTCGTCCTGCTGGACGATCCCGGTGACGATCTCGCCGACGCGGTCGGCGTACTCGTCGTACATCATGGAGCGCTCGGCCTCGTTGATGCGCTGCCGGAGCACCTGCTTGGCCGTCTGGCCGGCGATACGGCTGAAATTCTCGGGCGTGACGTCGACGAGGACGTCGTCCTCGAACCACTCCCACTCGATCTCGGGCTCCGGCTCGGGCTCTTCGTCGACCGCCGGCTCGTCCGTCGCGGACACGACCTCGGCCTCGTCCGGGGGCGCCTCCGCCAGGATCTGGTGGTGCGGATGGGCCTCGAGATAGAGCTCCCACGCCTGCGGCGTCACGGACCAGGCGGTGAAGTCGAGCGTCTCGCGGTCGAGGTCGACCCGGACGGGATGGCGCGCGTCGGGCATCTTGCGGTAGGCGGCGAGGAGCGCGTCTTCGATGGCCGCGAGCAGCGTCCCGGGCTCGATGCCCTTCTCCTTCTCGACGAGCCTCACGCCTTCAAGGATCTCCTTGCTCACGGCCTTCCTCCTGCTGGCTCGTAGACCACGTGGCTGCGCCGGATGTCGGCGTAGCGGATCTCGACGGCCTGGCCGTCCTGATCGATCACGATTCCGTCGTCGTCCGCCGATCGCAGCGCCCCGTCGAACCGGCGGCGGCCGTCGATGGGTGCGTCGGTGCGCACGGCCACCCGCTCGCCGACGGCGCGGCGGTAGTGGTCGGGCTTCACGAGGGGCCGGTCGAGCCCCGGCGACGACACCTCGAGGGCATACTGCTCCCGGAGCGACGTGAGCTCGCGGGTGACGCGCTCGCAGAGCTCGAGGTCGACGCCCCCCGGACGGTCGATCACGACTCGCAGCTGACCGGGCGACGGACGCTCTGCGAGCACGACTTCGACGTCCGGCACGCGGGTTGCCAGAGTCGATTCGATCTCGTGCTGAATGCGAGTTCCATGGTTCATTGGAGGCGAAAAAAGAGGCGGGTTCGCACCCACCTCGACGACCAGCGTTGACGTCTCGATCTGGGCAGAAGTCTAGCAGCGGATCCCGCATGGTGAGAAACTCCGGAGCCGTGCGCGCGCTCGTCCAGCGAGTCTCCGAGGCGTCGGTCGAGGTGGCCGGCGACACCGTCGCGGAGATCGCCGGCGGCCTGCTCGTGCTGGTCGCCGCCGGGGCAGGCGACACGGCTGCCGATGCCGTCTGGATGGCCGGCAAGGTGGCGAGGCTGCGGGTGCTGCCCGACGACGACGGCCGGATGAATCGATCGGTGCTCGACACCGGCGGCGCCGTCCTCGCCGTCTCGCAGTTCACGCTCTACGGCGACGTGTCGCGCGGCAACCGGCCCGGGTTCACGGGCGCCGCGCCACCGGACGACGCCGACGCCCTCGTCGAGGCGTTCGCCGCCGCCCTCTGCGAGCTGGGGGTGCCGGTCGAGCAGGGGGTGTTCGGCGCACATATGCGCGTCGCGCTCGTGAACGACGGGCCCGTGACGATCTGGCTGGAGAGTTCCTAGGCGGCGGCCGGCACGGCCACGACCGGGCACGGGGCGGCCCGCAGAAGCAGACGCGTGAGACCGGCGACGGGCGTGTCCTCGACCTGCGGCGGCCGACCGGTGGCGACCACGATCAGCCCGCCACCGCGCCGGCGGGCCACCTCGGCCACGACGTCGGCGGCATCGGACGGCGCCCCTGCGTGCGTCTCGAGCTCTGCGGCGATCCCTTCCTCGCGGAGTGCTGCGACGAGCGCGTGGAGCGCGGAGGTCGCCTCGCCGACCTGTACGAGCACGACGCTTGCGCCGTGGCGGCGGGCCGTCTCGCGGACGATCGGAAGGGCGCGATCTGCGACGGCGCCGTCGAGGGTCAGGATCACGCTTCGCATCACGCCTCACGATAAAGCCATGATCTCGGCATTTCGAGTATTCGACAGCGGTGCTTGATAGGCTCACGGTTGGCGATGCCGCAAGCAGGGCTTCACACGTCCGGGCCGAGCACCGGCGTCCCCGACCTCGACGAGGCGCTCGACGGCCTGTACTGGGGCGACAACGTCGTCTGGCAGTCCGACGGCGACGACGCCTCGCCGTTTGTCGACGCCATCGTCGGCGAGGCGGCGACCTACGACTATGCAGCACACGTCCGGTTGGGCGGCGCCGCGGTCACCGGGCTCGCGGTGATCGACGCCTCCGCCGCGGGGCCGCTCGAACGTCCCGCCCCGCTCCTCGACGCGGTACGCAGGTCGTGCCGGCCCGACCGCCGCAACCTGCTCGTGTTCGACTCGCTCGACGCGATGGCCGACCGGTGGGGCGTCGACGGCGCCCGCCGCTTCTTCGTGAATTGCTGCCCGATGCTGCTCGAGGTCGGCGCGATCGCCTACTGGTCGCTGTCCCAGGGCGAGCGCCTGGAACCGGTGCGGCGGGCGGTCGAGGACGTGACGCAGTGCATCATCGTCGTCCGCGACGGCCGGCTTCGGATCGCCAAGGCCGAGGGTCGTCCGGTCGGCGTGCAGGGCAGCGTCTACCGCTGCCGGGTCGGGAAGGGCGGCCGGCCGGCGCTGGAGCGGGCACCCGCCGCGGCGCGGCTGGGGACGGCGCTTCGGGCCGTCCGCCTCCAGCGCGGGCTGTCGCAGGCTGACCTGGCCCGCCTGGCTGGCGTCTCGGCGAGCGCGATCTCGCAGGCGGAGCGCGGGCAGCGCGGCCTCTCCCTCGAGACCCTGCTCGAGCTCACGGGCGGTCTCGGGATCACCGTCGACGAGCTGCTCCGTGGCGAGGTCGCGCCCGGATACCGCCTCGGCCGGCGCGACGACCCGGCCGCGCAGCCCACCGGAATGCCGATCCCGCTCCTCGACGACCCCGAGACGGGCATGCGCGTCTACCTGGTTCGGCTGGCGCCCGGTGCCGACGCATCGCCGCAGGTGCCGCACAAGGGCGTCGAGGTCGTGGCGGTGATCGGCGGCCTGGTGCAGGTCATGACCACCGCGGGGCGCCCGGTGCTCCGCCAGGGCGAAGCGCTCCTCGCGGACCGCTCCGGCATCTCGGGCTGGCGCAACATCGGCCAGCGCCCGGCCGCCCTCTTCTGGGTCATCCGCGACTGACTGAAAAACTGGTGCCTGGCACCGATTTTTCAGCCTCGCTATTGCAGTGAGGCGAGCGCTTCCTGGTAGTAGGTCACCTCGGGACGGAGCCAGGCCGCCATCTTGTAGTGGCCGGCAGCCTTCGAGGGCTCGCCCATCCGAACCAGGCAGCGGCCGAGGCAGTAGTGGGCGTAGTGGTTCGCGGGGGCGGATTCCAGGATGTGCTCGAACTCGGCGGCGGCCTCGGAGTAGCGGTGCAGCCGCAGGTAGGCCACGCCGAGCGCCTCCCGGATCGAGGCCTTGTCGGGCTCGCGCCGCTTGGCCTTCTCGAGCGAGACGGTCGCCTGCGCGTTGTCGCCGGCCTGCATATGGGCCAGTCCGCGCTGGAAGAGGGAGTAGGTGTCCTCGCCGTCCATTGTCGAATCATCGGCCCGCTGCCCCCGGCGATGAGCCGATCCCCGCGCTCACTCCCGCCGGGAGGCCGCCGAAAGCACGGAGCGAAGCCGAACGGCGCCGGTCGCACGCTCACGGGGACTCAGCCGCTCGCGCACGCCCCGCTTCACGCCGCGCAGCTCGCGGCGCATCTCGGCCTCGGCCGCACGGGCCCGGCCGATCGGCGCGTAGCGAGCTCGGCTGGCCGCGAGGGCGAACGCCGTCGTCGGCACGCCGAAAGTGTGCTCCACCCGGTCGGCCAGGTCCTCGAACGTGTACCCGGGGCGGACCGGGACGCCCTGGTCGCCCACGAACGTTGCCAGGTCGTGATAGGCGGCTGTCGCCCGGGCGCGCGGCCCACGCCGCAGATAGCGCCATCGGGCGGCGAAGACCTTGAACAGGATCACCGCGATGAGGACGATCACGGCGACCGACAGGGCCCAGCGCACGAACTGGCCGTTTCCCGATTGGGCGGCAAACGGGACGCCGGGCGCCGATGCCCCGCCGTGGCCGTGGTCGCCCTGCTGCTGCTTGAACAGCGCCTCGAGATTGTTCTTGCCCGCGAGCGGGTTCGTAACGCGCGTAACGCGCTGCTCCTGGTCGAGGAGGAGCTTCGCGGTCGAGTTGTCCAGGCTGCCTGCGCCGGTGGTGATGTTGCGGAACGCCGTCGCCGACGACGAGTAGGCCTCGGTGAGCGTCCGTGTTGGGGTCGGCTCGAACGGCATCCACCCGTACCCCGGGAAGAAGACCTCGACCCACGCATGGGCGTTCCTGTCGTAGACGACGTACGGATCGCCGGCGTTCTTCGGCGGCCTGCCCGTCGTGAACCCCACCGCGATCCGGGCCGGGATCCCGTGCAGTCGCAGCACCAGCGCCATCGCGCCCGAGAACATCTGGCAGTAGCCGCGGTGCGACCGGGTCATGAAGTCGACCAGCGGCGGGACGCCCTTCTTCTGCTTCGGCGTCAGGTCGTAGGTGAACCGCGGCGACCGCAGGTAGTGCTCGACGAGGAACGCGGCGCCGAACGGCGTCTCGGCCTGGTCGGCGCCCGACGCGCGCCATACCCGGTTCGATGCATCGACGTAGTCGCGAGGCACGGGCGTGCCGACCGGAGGCTCCCCCGAGCCGAACGGCGCGATCAGCGCTCCGCCGACCGTGATGCCGGATGCGATCTCCGGCGGGTAGGCGGTGCCCGTCGACGCAAGATCGGTGGGCGACGGGCTGGGCGTGTACGCGGTCTCGGAGTAGGTGGCTCCGCGCGGCGGCGCGGTGGTCGTCGTGACGCCGCCGTCCGTCTGCACGTACGAGCGCAGGTCGGACGGGAGCGTCCAGCGCATGGCCTGGCCGGTGCCGATGAGGTGCGGATCGGCCAGCGCGTCGACCTTCACGCCGATCCTGACCGAGTCGGTCAGACCTGCGGTGACGACGTTCGGCGGCAGGAGACCCGGCGGGACGAGGTACGAGCCGCCCACCTGGTTTGCGAGCGGGATCGACCCGCCGCCCTCGGTCCAGCGGTCGTCGTTGAACGCGGTCAGCACCGTCGCCTTCCAGTAGAGCGGGATCGGCGAGTGGACCTCCATGACCACGGTCTTCTTCTTCGGCCAGTGAAGCGGTTTGTAGGTCTGGTCCCAGACGTACTGGACGTTCACCCGCGGGCTCTGCTTTGCGAGCGGATCCCATTTCTGCCAACCGAGGAAGGCGTCCTTGCTCACACCGGGCGCCCCGCCGACCACGAGCCCCGCCACGACCGCGCCGACGCCGAGAAGGGCAGCCTGCGGGGCGGCACCCGATCGCTGGAGCCGTTCCCCCGTGACGAAGAGCGCGGCGAGCGCCAGGAACAGGAAGAGCGCCGCCCTCACCCCGCCGGCCGACAGGTCGACGACCGTGCTCGGCAGTGCGAACAGCAGGAATCCGACCGCGATGGCCGCCAGCGCCCACCCGCGGCAGATCAGGGCCCACGCCAGGATGGCGGCCAGTGCGAAGAACGCCAGCTTGAGATCGCGGTCGACCGCCACAAAGCGGCCCGCGTCGAAGGGTGTGTGCGCCGTGAACCAGCCGTGTGCGCCGTCGTCCAGGACACCGCCCACCGCGCGCGGATAGACGCCGTGATGCGAGCGCCACGGCCAGAGCCCCGTCACCACCCCGATCGCGACGATGCTCACCGCCGGGAGCGCCACCAGCCACGCCAGGCGCGGCCGGCCGAACGACGACACCAGGGCGGGGACGAGCGCGAGCCCCGTGAGGAGCATGATCCACGAGAAGGCCAGGCCGGGGGTCTCCATGCGGGCCCAGTGCGCGCCGCCGTAGAGGATCATCGCCACGGCGACGATCGCGCAGCCGGTGCGCCGGTCAGGCACTGGCCACCACCAGGCGGAGCGTCGGGGCCGAGAGCGCCCGGCCGACGTCGTCGCCGAGCCGGATCCGGGCCATTGGGACGCCTGACCGGGTCAGACGGAGCGCCGCCGCGCTCTGGGCGGTGTCGGCTCCGTTTCCCGCGAAGTCGGGTGCATCGACCCACACCACCGCGACGTCGCGCTGCGACGAGCGGAGCCCGAGCAACCGCTCGGCGAGCGCGGCCGACATGGCCGCCGTGACGACGTACACCCGGGACGCGTCGACCCGGGTGGGGGCATTCGCGCTTTCGCCGAGCGCCGTCGCGAGCGACCGCGGCGCGTCGGGCTGTGCGCCGGCGAGCGCCCCGATGGCCGTGGCCCACTGCCCACCGGCGTCGCCGACCCGGATGCGGGTGTGGGTCGCGCCGTGGATCACCAGCGAGCTGCGCTGGCCGGACTCGACCAGCCGGTGCAGGAGCGAGGCGGCGGCGCGCACCTGGTAGTCGAACGCCGATTCGGGCACCTCGCCTGCGACGGCCTGAGCGTCCCCGTCGAGCAGCACCGAGGCCTCGTCGCGGGGCGTGTCCTGGAGCTCCTTCACCATCAGCTTCCGGCGCTTGGCCGTCGACCGCCAGTGGACGCGTCGCAGGCTCTCGCCCTGCTGGTGGTCGCGGATCGAGTGCAGGTCGTAGCCCGCAGTGCGATGAAGGAGCGCGCGGCCGTGCTCGCCGGACGAGCCGCCGGCGTCGGTGAAAAGGCCCTCGAGCGGGTAGACGCGGGGGTAGACGATGACCTCGTCGGAGCGGTCGAGCGCGATCCGGGCCTCGGCCAGCCCGAAGCCGTCACCGACGACCAGCTCGGCGCCGCCGAGGCGGTACCGCCCGCGCAGCGCCGAGGCGACCTCGTAGCGTCCACGCAGCATGCGCCCGTTGCGGACGACCTCTGTCGGGACCGGCCGCTCCCCCACGCGGTCGACGACCACCGCCCGGCCGGGCAGCGGCCCGCCGTCCGCGCTCACCTCCAGGCCGACCGCGAACGACTGGCCCTCGACGAGCTCCAGGTGACCGGCTCGGCGGCGCAGCCGCATCGGGCGGTCGAGCAGCCGCACCCATCCCCATGCGACCGCCGGCGCAAGGGCCAGCCCGACGGCGACCGGGAACATCACGCCCGTCCCGAAGCCCCAGGCCGCGAGATAGAGGCCCAGGGCCAGCCAGAGCACCCGTCGGCCGCGGTGAGTCATACGGGGACCCGGGTGCGCTCCACCGCCTCGCGGATGGAGTCGGCCGCGTCGACGCCCGCGGTCCGGGCCTCGGGCGCCAGGATGACGCGATGCGTCAGGACGTCCGTCGCGACGTCCTTCACATCGGCCGGGACGACGTAGTCGCGGCCCCGCACCACCGCGTGTGCCTTCGCGACGCGGAGAAGCGCAATGCCCGCGCGCGGGCTGGCGCCCAGCGCAAGGCGCGTATCCGTGCGGGTGTGGTTCAGGATGTCGACGACGTAGCGATGCAGGGTGTCCTCGACGAAGACCCGCCGCACCGCCGCGATCGCGGTCTCGATCTCGGTGGCCGTGGACACCGGCTCGAGGTCCTCGAGCGGTTCATTGGCGGCGTGCTCGGCGAGCATCTTCGACTCGGCGTCGACGTCGGGATAGCCCAGCGTGAGGAGCATCGTGAACCGGTCGAGCTGCGCCTCGGGCAGCGGGAACGTCCCCTCGTACTCGATCGGGTTCTGGGTCGCGATCACCGTGAAGGGCCGCGCCAGCATGTGGGTCGTGCCGTCGACGGTGACCTGCACCTCCTGCATGCACTCGAGCAGTGCCGACTGGGTCTTCGGAGAGGCGCGGTTGATCTCGTCGACGAGCACGATGTTCGCGAAGACCGGCCCGGCCTTGAACTCGAACTCGTTTCCCTGGAGGTTGAACACCGAGACGCCCGTGATGTCGGACGGCAGGAGGTCAGGCGTGGCCTGGACGCGCGCGAACTCACAGTCCAGCGAGCGTGCAATCGACTTGGCGAGCATCGTCTTGCCGACGCCCGGGAAGTCCTCGAGGATGACGTGCCCCTCGCACAGGACGGCCATGACGCACCGCTCGATCAGCGACCGGGGGGCGTGGATGACGCGGGACACGTTCTGGATGACCCGGCCGGCGACATCCGCCGCAGCGGCGATGTCCTCCGGGAGGGGGGACTCTGGCTGACGCTGGGCTTCCACCTGGCGGATCCTCTCTGGTCGGGGTGGGTCGTTCATGCCCGGGCGGGCACGGCACCGGTACGGGCCGGTAACGCGACGGCGTCCCAGATCGCGGCGGCGCATGCGCGCTTGCTGCGACGGGAGACACCGATCTCTCGATCTGACGTCACGAGCGTCAATTCGTTGTGGTCCGAGTCGAACCCGATATCCCGGCGGCTGATGTCGTTCATCACGATCATGTCTGCGCCCTTGCGCTCGAGCTTCTGCCGGGCGCGGGCGACGCCGCCCGCTCCGTGCTCGGCCGCAAACCCGATCAGGACCTGCCCGGGCCTGCGCGCCGCCCCCAGCCCTGCGAGGATATCGGCGGTCGGCTCGAGTGTCACGTGCCACGCATCACCGGACTTGGTGCGCTTTCCGTCTGCGGCCCCGGCCGGGCGGTAGTCCGAGACCGCCGCCGCCATCACGATGACGTCGGCGCCGGCCGCCGCCGCGACGGTCGCCCGCTCGAGCTCGGCGGCCGTCTCGACCTGGACGACGCGCATGGGCGCCGAAGGCCGTGCCGTGGCCGCGGCGAGGACGAGTGTGACGTCGGCGCCCCGGCGGGCCGCCTCGTCGGCGACGGCCGCACCCATCCGTCCGGACGACCGGTTGCCGATGTAGCGGACGGCGTCCAGCGGCTCGCGGGTGCCGCCGGCGGTGACCAGGACGCGCCGTCCCGCCATCGAACGGCCGGCGGCGAGGCGCGACCGGACGGCGGCGGCGATCTCCTCCGGCTCGGCCATCCTCCCCACCCCCAGCTCGCCTTCGGCGGTCTCGCCCGTCCCGGGCCCGACGAGCTCGACGCCGCGCGCCTCGAGCAGCCGGATGTTGGCCCTCGTCGCCTCGTCCTCCCACATGCGCGGGTTCATCGCGGGGGCGGCCACGATCGGCCCTGTGAACGCCAGCGTCGTGGCGGTGAGGACGTTGGCGGCCTCGCCGTGGGCGATCCGCGTCATCGTGGTGGCGGAGAGCGGCGCGATGCAGAGGAGCTCGGCGACGGCCGAGGCGTCGAGGTGCGGGAACACATCCTCGCCGCCGTCCATCAGCACCGGCCGGCGCGAGAGCGCGGCGAAGGTCGTGGGGCCGACGAACCGGCGCGAGTCGGGGGTCTGCACGACCTGCACGTCGTGGCCGTCCTTGACGAGCAGCCGGACGAGCTCGCAGCTCTTGTACGCCGCGATACCGCCGCACACCCCCACGAGGATCATTGTCGTAGTGTGGCAGGGAACGGCGTCCCGCTCAATGCTGCCACCGGGATCGGTGGCGTCCATGGCGGTGAATCGCTCGATCTACACGAAGTCGATCTCGACGGCGTCCGCCACGGGGCGGTAGCCGACCGCCTGGTAGATCGAGTTCGAGGTGGGGTTTGCGAGGTCCGTGAAGAGCGCGCAACGGCGCACCCCACGGCCGAGCAGCTTCGCTGTCAACGCGGCGACGAGCGATGTCGCGTAGCCGCGGCGGCGGTGCTCACGCGGCGTGTAGACGGGGCCGACGCGGGCGATCCCCGGTGACGAGACGCTGGCGCCCGCCATTGCCACCGCCGTCCCGTCGACCTCCCACACCACGATGCCCGGATCCGCCCCGACCCGCGCCTCGATCGAGCGGGCGAGCTCGTCGGGGCCTCCCTGCAGTCCAGTCTCGCGCACGAATGCATGCGCCCATTTGGCAAGCAGACCCCGGTCCGCCTCCCCGGCCGGCCGCATCGTTCCCACCGTCGTCGGAGCCGGAATGACGGACATCGTGGAGTACATGCGCAGGGACATCGCGCGCCGGGTCGTCGCGCCGGACGCCCGCGCCCAGCATGCGGCGAATTCCTCGGCCTCGGGCAGGACGCCGTTCACGCCCGGCACCGGAACGCCGGCGGCCCGTACCGTCGCGGCCAGCTCGTCGAGCGCCGCGACGTCCCGCCCGGCCACGAGCAGGTGAAACGGGGGCGTCATGATCGCGCAGGCAACGACTGCCCCGGCCTCCTCGACGAGCCACAGGTGGTGCTCGGCGTAGCGGCCGGCGTCACGCTCGAGCGCCGAGAGCACGCCCAGCGGAACCGTGTGGCGAAGCTCGTCCGCTGCGAGGAGCGGCCCGGCCCGCTCACGGAACTCGGCCGCGCCGCTGACCCGCGCTCCTCGCACCCGCCCGGGCTACTTCTTGAGCGACGCCTTGGACGGCGAGGTGACCTTGAGCTGCCCGGCCGCGATCTCCTCCAGCGCCATCGTGAGGAAGTTCTTCGACCGCGACTCGACCAGGGGCGGGGCGAAGCTCTCGAAGCTTCCCTCGCCGAGCTGGCCGTGGTAGTCGTTGATCTGGCGGGTGCGACGTGCGGCGGCGATCACCAGCGCGTACTTGCTCGGAACCTTGGCGAGCAGGTCGTCGATCTTCGGGTAAATCATGCGTGCTCCTCGTCTTCATGGGCCGAGCCCACAAGCGCCACCAGCTGGTCTGCCGCGCGCTCGGCGTCGTCGTTCACGATCACATGGTCGAACTCGGGTTGTGCCTCCATCTCCCGGCGCGCGATCTCGAGCCGGTCATCGATCTCCTCGGGTGAATCTGTGCCACGCCCTCGCAGGCGAGCCTCGAGGTCGGCCACCGCCGGCGGGGCGATGAACACGAGCACCGCCTCCGGCATCTGCTGCTTGACCGAGCGGGCTCCGACCACCTCGATCTCGAGCACCACGTCCCGGCCCGCTCGGAGTCGCCGCTCGACCTCGCTGCGAAGCGTGCCGTAACGATTGCCTGCGTAGGATACATGCTCGAGGAACTCGCCCGCCGCGACGCGCCGCTCGAAGTCCGCCTCCGGGAGGAAGTGGTACTCGCGCCCATCGACCTCGTCAGGGCGGCGCGGCCGGGTCGTCGCCGACGTCGCGAGGACGAGCGCCGGGACCCGGCGCCGAGCCGTGGCGATGACGGTCCCCTTGCCGACCCCGCTCGGCCCCGACACGACGAACAGCCGGCCCATCACGGCCGGCGCCGTCCGGCGCGCGTCAGGAGCGGAAGAGGTCGAGCAGCTCGCCGCGCTGGCGATCCGAGAGGCCGCCGACCGTCTTCGACTGGCTGATGCGGCACTGGGTGAGAAGACGGGTCGACTTGACCCGGCCCAACCGCGGCACGGCCATGAGGACGTCGTACACCTTGGCGGTCAGGACCTCTTCGGGGGGCTCGGCGATGACATCGCGGATGCGCAGCCGCCCCGCCTTCAGGTCGCGCTTCAGCTGCGCTCGTCTGACCCTGATCTGGTTCGCCCGATTGAGCGCCTCCATCCGCTGATCGAGCGAGCGGGAGGGGGTGTGGGACAGGGTGGCCGGCGTCATCGTAGGTGGCGATTATACCCATGGGCGGGGTGTGTGCAACCGGAAAAGAACCGCCTGAATAGGCGGAATTCTGCCCCGCTACCATCAAGCTCGACTTGAGGTTGAGGTGGGTGGATGGGCGACCGCCACGAGCTCTCCAGGTCCGCTTGCCCCCCGCTGTCCGAGGTCGGCGAGGAGTTCGGCCGACGCGCGTTCGACGACCTCGGCGTCGCGGAAGAGCGCGGTGCCGACGCCGACGAGCGTCGCCCCTGCGGCCAGGAATTCACTGGCATCTGCCGCTCCCGCCACGCCGCCCATCCCGATGATCGGAAGGCCCGTCGCGGCTCGCGCGTGGAAGACGGCGTGCAGGGCCACCGGCTTGATCGCCGGACCGGAGAGGCCGCCACCGCCGCCGCCCAGGAGCGGGCGGAGCGTGGCCCGGTCGATCGCGATTCCGCGCAGCGTGTTGATGAGGACGAGGCCGTCCGCCCCACCCTCGGCGGCGGCCGTGGCGATGGCCTCGATCTCGGTCACGCTCGGCGAGAGCTTGGCGAGGACGGGGACGTCGGTCTCGTTGCGGCAGCGCTCGACGAGCGAGCGCGTCTCGCCCGGATCGGTGCCGATCGAAATGCAGCCCGACTCGACGTTCGGGCAGGAGACGTTCAGCTCGACGGCGACCACGGCGGCGTGAGCGCCGACCCTGGCCACGGCCGTCGCGTACTCGCCTGGCGACCACCCGCCCACGCTCGCGATGATCGGCACGCCGAGCTCGGCGAGCCGGGGCAGGTCGTCCTCGGCGAAACGCTCGAGGCCGGGATTCGCAAGGCCGATCGAGTTGACCATCCCGGAGGGCGTCTCGGCGATCCGAGGCGGCGGGTTCCCCTCGCGCGGGTTGAGCGTCACCGTCTTGGTGACGAACGCCGAGACGCCGAGCGTGCCCGAGACGAGGGCGTCGAGCGTCCCCGACCCGTTCACGAACGGCGACGCGAGGCGGATGCCGCAGAACGTCGTCTCAAGCGACGGCACGGCTCGCCTCCACCACGGGTCCCTCGACGCACAGCCGCTTCCAGCGCCCGTCGAGCTTGACCGCGCACCCGTGGCAGGCCCCGAAGCCGCACGCCATGGCGGCCTCCATCGCGAGCTGGCACGCGACCGCGTGCTCGGCAGCAAGCGCCGCCACCGCGCCCAGCATGCCGTCCGGCCCACAGGCGTAGACCGTCCCTTCGAAGCCGGGAAGGAGCCGCGCCAGCGGCTCGGTCACGAGCTCCGGCTCGATCACGACGGTGGCGTCCGGATGCACGAGGCCGGCGCACACGGCGTGCGCCTCGGTGCGAAAGCCGAGCAGCACGCGTGCGCCCGGCAGGAGGCGCACGAGCCACGGCAGGATCGCCGCACCGATGCCGCCGCCGACCAGGAGCGCAGGGCCGGGCATGAGATCGAAGCCGTGCCCGAGGGGGCCGAGCACGCTCACCTTGCGGGCCGCCGCCAGCGCCCGCGTGCCGGCGCCGCGGATGTCGAGCAGAAACGCCAGCTCATGCTCGTCGGCCCAGGCCGCCGAGATGGGCCGGGGCAGGTACGCGTCTGCCGGGCCCGGGTCGGCCGCCAGCATGAAGAACTGCCCCGGGGCGCCGGGTTCGATGCCGTCGCGCCGCAGCCGAAGGAGCGTGTAGGCGCCGGCCGGCTCGACGCTCTGGACAGCGAGGCTACGCGACGGCGGGAGCATCCGTGACGGCCTCGATGCCGTGCAGGTCCTGGAGCGCGACCGGCTCGGTGTCGCGCGCCTGCGCAATCGACTGGACGGCGGCGGACGCACCGGCGATGGTCGTGATGCAGGGGATGCCGTGGGCGATCGCCGCCGCCCGGATCTCGTAGCCGTCGGTGCGAGCCCCTCGGCCCGCCGGGGTGTTGATGATGAGCTGGACGCCGGAGGCGCGGATGAGGTCGACCACGTTCGGCGAGCCCTCGGTCACCTTGTGCACCACCCCCACCGGGATCCCGATCCGGGAGACCGCGCGCGCCGTGCCGGCAGTCGCGACCAGCTCGAACCCGAGCGACTGGAGCAGCGCGGCAAGCATCGGCACCGAGGGCTTGTCGCGATCGCAGACCGAGAGGAAGACCGTGCCGCCGGCCGGGAGCGGCCGGCCCGCCGCGCGTTCGGCCTTCGCGAAGGCGGTGGGCAGGTCGGGGGCGATCCCCATCACCTCGCCGGTCGATCGCATCTCCGGGCCCAGCGTCGGATCGGCGCCCGCGAACCGCTGGAACGGGAGCACCGCCGCCTTGACCGAGACGTGGCCGCCCGTCGTCTCCGGGAGGTCCACCGTCAGCCCGAGTGCCGCCCGGCACGCGGCGTCCACCAGATTGCGGCCGGTGGCCTTCGACACGAACGGCACCGTCCGCGACGCCCGCGGGTTGGCCTCGAGCACGTACACGTCCTCGCCCCGGACGGCGAACTGGACGTTGATGAGACCTCGCACCCCGAGCGCCTCCGCGATGGCCGCGGTCTGGCGGCAGATCTCGGCCTCGACCCGCTCCCCGAGCGACATCGTCGGGATGACGCAGGTTGAGTCACCGGAGTGGACGCCGGCCTCCTCGACGTGTTGCATGACAGCGCCGATCAGCGTGTGGGTGCCGTCGCAGATCGCGTCGACGTCCACCTCGATCGCGTCCTCGACGAAGCGGTCGACCAGCGAGCCGGGCTGGACCGGTCGCGCCCTCAGGGACGCCTCGTCGTAGCAGATGCGCATCTCGCGGCCGCCGAGGACGTAGCTCGGGCGCACGAGGACCGGGTAGCCGATGCGGCCGGCGATCTCGGCCGCGTCGTCGACGGTCGCGGCCGTCCCCCACTCCGGCGCCCGCAGGCCGAGTTCGTGGAGGATCGTGCCGAACCGGTCACGGTCCTCGGCGACGTCGATGGCGGCGAACGGCGTGCCGAGGATCGGGATACCGGCCTCCTCGAGGCGGCGCGCGAGCCGAAGCGGTGTCTGCCCCCCGAACATCACGACGACGCCGATCGGACGCTCGCGGTCGACCACCTCGAGCACGTCCTCGATCGTCAGCGGCTCGAAGTAGAGGCGGTCGGACGTCTCGGCGTCGGTCGAGACGGTCTCGGGGTTGCAGTTCACCATGACGGCGTCGTAGCCCAGCTCGCGGAACGTGCGCACAGCCTGGACGCAGCAGTAGTCGAACTCGATGCCCTGGCCGATCCGGTTGGGCCCCGCGCCGAGGATGATGACGGTCGGGCGCTCGGGCTCGGGCAGCTCGTCCTCGAGCTCGTACGCCGAGTAGAAGTAGGGCGCCTGGGCCTCGACCTCCGCTGCGCAGGAGTCGACGGCCTTGTAGACGGGCCGCACTCCCGCCGCCCACCGCAGCCGGCGGACGGTCCCCTCGTCGGAGCCCGCCAGCGCCGCGATGCGGGCATCGGCCATGCCGAGTGCCTTCAGCCGTCGCCAGTCGGTCTCGACCAGCCCCTCGACCGGTGTCCGGCGCAGCATCCGCTCGGCGTGGGCGACGAGCTCCCACTCGTCGACGAACCAGGGGTGCACGCCCGACTCTGCGGCCAGGGCGGCCGGGTCGTCGCCCGCGGTGAGACGGCCCTGGATGGCGTCGAATCGGTCCCACTCGGCCTCGGCGACCGACCCCTCTGTCCGCGGCTCGTTGTCGAGCTCCCGCGATCGCATCGCTTTGCCCCACGCCTCGGCGAACGTCCGGCCGATGCCCATGACCTCGCCGACCGACTTCATCTGCGTGGTGAGGCCGGTCGCGGCGCCCGGGAACTTCTCGAATGCGAACCGGGGCAGCTTGACGACCACGTAGTCCAGCGTCGGCTCGAAGGCGGCCGGCGTCGTCCGGGTGATGTCGTTCGGGATCTCGTCGAGCGTGTACCCGATCGCGAGCCGGGTCGCGACCTTCGCGATCGGGTAGCCCGTGGCCTTGGACGCCAGCGCCGACGACCGTGAGACGCGCGGGTTCATCTCGATGACGACCAGCTCTCCGGTATCGCGGTTCAGCGCAAACTGGACGTTCGAGCCGCCGGTTTCGACGCCGACCGCGCGGATGACGGCAGCCGACGCATCGCGCAGTGCCTGGTACTCGCGGTCGCTCAGCGTCTGCGCGGGCGCGACCGTGGCCGAGTCGCCGGTGTGGACGCCCATCGGGTCGACGTTCTCGATCGAGCAGACGACGATCACGTTGTCGACGCGGTCGCGGATCACCTCGAGCTCGAACTCGCCCCAGCCTGCGACCGACTCCTCGAGCAGGATCTGCGAGATCGGGCTCTCGCGGAGCCCTCGCTCGACGGCATGCTCGAACTCCTCCGGCGTCGCGGCGAACCCGCCCCCGTGCCCACCGAGCGTGAATGCCGGCCGGACGACGACCGGCAGGTGCAGCCCGCCGGTGGCGAGCGCCGCCCGCGCCTCCTGCATCCTGGTCGCGATGACGCTCGTCGGGACGCGCAGGCCCACCGATGCCATCGTCTCGGCGAAGAGCTCGCGGTCCTCCGCGCGACGGATGGCGTCGTATGACGCGCCGATCAGCTCGACGCCGAGCTCGTCCAGAATGCCGTGCTCGTGCAGCTGCGACGCGAGATTGAGTGCCGTCTGGCCCCCGAGTGTCGGCAGGAGCGCATCGGGCCGCTCTCGGCGAAGGACGGACTCGACGCCGGCGACGTCCAGCGGCTCGAGGTACGTGCGGTCGGCCCAACCGGCGTCGGTCATGATCGTGGCCGGGTTCGAGTTGATGAGAACCGTGCGGATGCCCTCGGCGCGGAGCACGCGAAGCGCCTGGCTGCCCGAGTAGTCGAACTCGCAGGCCTGGCCGATCACGATCGGGCCGGAGCCGATGACGGCGACCGACCGGATGTCGCGGCGTCTAGGCAACGGCAACCCGATCGGGAGCGGCCAGGCGGTCGACGAACGCCGTCAGGGCCTTGCGGGCGTCGTGCGGGCCGGGGCTGGCCTCGGGATGGAACTGGAGCGACGACACGTCGCGAGCGCGCAGGGCGAGCCCTTCGACCGTTCCGTCGTAGAGGGACGTGTGGGTGACGATGCCGGGCCCGAACGCGGTGGTGAAGTCGCGCCCGGTCTCGGGCCCGCGGACCGCGAACCCGTGGTTCTGGGCGGTCACGAGCACGCGGCCGGAATCGAGGTCGAGCACCGGATGGTTCGCCCCACGGTGTCCGAAGCGCAGCTTGAACGTCTCGAGGCCGAGAGCACGGCCCAGCAGCTGGTGGCCGAGGCAGATCCCGAACACCGGCCGGGCACCGAGCATGGTGCGCACCTCGTCGACGCACGCCGGCAGGGCGGCCGGGTCGCCCGGCCCGTTGGCGAGGACGATCCCGTCGGGCGAGGCGGCCAGCACGGCGTTCGCCGGCGCGTCCCACGGCATCACGGTGACCCTCGCACCCGCCTCGCGGAGCAGGCGCACGATCGAGCCCTTGACGCCGTAGTCCAGGACGACGACGTGCGCCCGCTCGGCGCCCTCGGCCGCGAGCGCCTGGGCGGCCGAGCGCGATACCTGCCCCGCCAGCGCCTGGCCGGCCATCTCGGGCGCCGCGCGCACCGCCTCCAGGACCTCGTCGACGGTCGCCGTCCCGGACGAGACCGCAGCGCGCACGGCCCCGCCGTCCCGCAGCCGGCGCGTGATCGCGCGCGTGTCGATCCCCTGGAGCCCGACGACCCCGTGCTCGGCGAGCCAGTCGGAGAAGCCCGTGCGGCCCCTCGGCGCCGCGTTTCGGCCCTCGCGGACGACGACGGCCCGGGCGTGCGGCCCATCCGACTCGGAGGCCTCGGCCTCGACGCCGTAGTTCCCGATCATGGGCTGGGTGAAGGTGATCAGCTGCCCGGCGAAGCTGGGATCTGTCACCACCTCCTGGTAGCCGGTCATCGACGTCGTGAAGACCAGCTCGCCGACCGCGATCCCGTGGGCCGCGTACGGGCGCCCGCGGTAGACCGTGCCGTCCTGGAGCACCAGGAACGCGGGCACTAGAGCACCACCTCGATGAGGCGGTGGGTGACGGACCCGGCCGCGATCGTGAGGTGGCAGCAGGCGCGCAGCGTCTGCCCCGCGAAGGCGCAGTTGGTCGAGCGGGATGCGTACGGTGGCTGGACGAGCCAGCTCGCCCGCAGGTCCCACAGGCTCAGGTTGGCCGCCTCACCCGCGCGAAGCGCCGGCCGCGGCAGGCCGAACGCGGCGGCCGGGCCGGCCGACATCCGCTCGACCACGGTCGCGAGCGGCACGAGGCCAGGCTCGACGAGGTGCGTGAACACCGCCGAGAACGCGGTCTCGAGACCGATCACGCCGTTCGGCGCCTGCGCGAACGGCTGCTCCTTCTCGTGGCCGCGGTGCGGCGCGTGATCGGTGCCGATGCAGTCGATCGTCCCGTCGGCCAGCGCCTCGATCAACGCGGCGCGATCCGTGGCCGAGCGCAGCGGCGGGCTCATCTTCGCTCGAGCGGCATCCAGGCTGCGTACGTGCTCGTCGGTGAGGCAGAGGTGATGCGGCGTCACCTCGGCGGTGACGTCGACCCCGAGCTCGCGGGCGCGCCTGATCTCGGCGACGGACTCCGCGGCCGAGACGTGGCAGATGTGCACCGGCGCGCCCTCGTAGCGGGCGATCGCCAGGTCGCGGCCGACGATGACGCTCTCGGCGATCGACGGGTACCCGGCCAGGCCGAGCTCGGCCGACACGGCCCCCTCGTGCATGTCCGCGCCACCCGACAGCGACAGGTCTTCCTCGTGGAGGGCCAGTCGCAGACCCGTGACGGACGCGTACTGAAGCGCCCGCCGGAGCATCGCAGCCCGCTCGACGGGCCGGCCGTCGTCCGAGAAGGCAGCTGCGCCAGCCTCGGCCAGCGCACACATCTCAGACAGGCGTTCCCCCTTCTGGCCGGCGGTGATCGCGGCCATGAACCCGGTGGGCACACACGCCTCGCGGCCCGCCCGCTCGACCAGCCCCGCCACCACCACCGGCGTGTCGACGACGGGGTCCGTGTTCGGCATCGCGAGGATGGCCGTGAAGCCGCCGGCTGCTGCCGCGCGGGTGCCCGACCCGATGTCCTCCTCGTCCTCGTCCCCCGGTGTGCGCAGGTGGACGTGCGGGTCGACGAGGCCGGGCAGGATCACGAGGCCATCGGCGTCGATCGTCTCGACCTCGGTGCCGTCGAGGCTCGGCCCGACCTCGGTGATCACGCCCTCCTGGATGCGAACATCGAGCGCGTCGCCGTCGAGCCCGGAGGCGGGGTCGACGACGCGGGCGCCGGCGATCAGGACGTCGGCGGGCGTTCCGGGCGCGCATGCGAGGCGGTCCATCACGCGACCTCCTGACCCGCTGCGGAGACGACGTCGGGGGAGACGATCCGAAGCGCCGCCTCGGAGTCGGCCTTGCCTGGGCCGGCGAGGAGGTCGTACAGCACGGCCATCCGGACGACGAGCCCCGCCCGCACCTGGTCGATGATCCGCGATGCCGCCGAGTCGGCCACCTCGGGCGCGATCTCGACCCCGCGGTTGATCGGCCCCGGGTGCATCACGAGCTGGTTCCGCTGTACGCGGGCCGGCGTGACCCCCCAGACGGCCGCGTACTCTCTCAGGCTCGGCACGTACGACGTGCCGGCCGCCATGCGTTCCCTCTGCATCCGAAGGACGTACACGACGTCGGCGGTCGAAAGCGCGTCCATAGAATGCGACACCTCGGCTCCCAGGGCGGCCGCGTCGCGCGGGATCAGCGTGGGCGGGCCGACGAGCGTGACGCGGGCGCCCATCGTGCGAAGGCCGAGGATGTTCGAGCGGGCGACGCGCGAGTGCAGCACGTCGCCGACGATGGCCACATGGAGGCCCTCGAGGGCTCCGACGGCGGCTCGCATCGTGTAGAGGTCGAGCAGACACTGCGTGGGGTGCTGGTGCGTCCCGTCACCGGCGTTCACGACGTGGGCCTCGGTCCAGGCGGTGATCATCCCGGCGGCGCCCACGGCGGGGTGGCGGATCACGATCACGTCGGGGTCGTAGGCCGAGAGCGTCTGCACGGTGTCGCGCAGCGACTCGCCCTTGTCCACGCTGGAGCCGGTCGCCTTGAGGCTGATCGTGTCCGCCGAGAGCCGCTTCGCCGCCAGCTCGAACGAGGAGCTGGTACGCGTGGAGGCCTCGAAGAAGACGGTCATCACGGTGCGCCCGCGCAGGGTGGGCACCTTCTTCAGGTCGCGCTGCATCACGCTCTCGAACCCCTCTGCCGTCCCAAGGATCCGCTCGATGTCGGCCCGGCGCAGGTCGGTGATCGAGATCAGGTGCCGCCTCTTGCCGCTGCTCTTGGGGTGTTGTGGATCCACTCGCGCTCCAGGTCAGGGATGGATGAGGACGACTCGATCGACCTCGTCCACCTCGACGAGCTCGACGTTCACCCGCTCTGAGCGGGCGGTGGGAAGGTTCTTGCCGACGTAGTCCGGCCGGATCGGGAGCTCGCGGTGGCCGCGGTCGACCAGCACGGCGAGCTGCACCCGCTCCGGTCGGCCGTAGTCGAAGATCGCTTCGATCGCCGATCGGATCGTGCGGCCCGTGTAGAGGACGTCGTCGACCAGGACGACAGACTTGCCCTCGAGCGGGAAGTCGAGCCGGGTCGCCTTCACGACCGGCTGCGGGTGGGCCCGCTGCTCGGCGCGAAGGGTCACGTCGTCGCGGTAGAAGGTGATGTCGAGGGCGCCGGTCGGGACGCGCGCGCCCGTGTACTCCTCGATCAGGTCGCGCAGCCGCTGGGCCAGGGTCGCGCCGCGGGTGTAGATGCCGACGAGCCCGAGCGCGGTGAGGTCGGGATGCTTCTCGACGATCTCGTGAGCGATCCGGCGGAGGGTGCGCTGGAGCGATTCCTCGTCCAGCAGCACGCGCTCGGTCGCGGTGACGTTCATTCGACAGCTCCTTCCCGGCCTCTCAGGGCGCGGATTAAAGGTGGCTCGTGGCTCGCAAGAGGATATCAGCGCCGGCGGATGGCCGACCTCAACGGCGGGCGGCGACGCCGCGGCGTCTGTGTCTGAGACGTCACGAAAGGCAATTCGCATTCACTCCAACGGCCAAATGACACTCGCGGCGCCGGTCCGGTGGCATTCGCCGGAACGGGCGAGTGGCGTTCCGCCGAACCGCCAATTGGCGCTCCCAGCCACTGCGACCACACCACGCCGGAGCGCTACACCGTGACCGTGTAGCAGACCGCCGTGCCCTCGAGGGCGACAACGCCGTCGTCCCGGGTGACGGTCGTTCGCAGGTGGGTGACGGGCTTGTCGGCCCGAGCGTCCGTCACCTCGACCTCGCCGGTGATGGTGTCGCCCGGGCGGACCGGGGCGGTGAACTTCCAGGCGACCTCGAGGAACACGGTGCCCGGGCCCGGGAGCTCCTCGGCGACGACGGCGTTCAGGATGGCGCTCGTGATTCCGCCCTGGACGATGATCTCGCCGAAGCGCGAGGCGCGCGCGGCTGCCTCGTCGTAGTGGAGGGGGTTGTGGTCGCCCGAGATCGCGGTGAACCGCTCGATGTCCTCGGCCGTGACGGTGCGCGAGCGCGACGCCCTGGCGCCGACCTCCGGGGGATTCCAGCCGTCAGCCACGAAGCAGCGATCGTACCCGCGTCATCGCCACGATGCCGAGGGCCGGCCCGACCGCCAGGAAGAGGAACGCGTACCTCCATCCCACGGCGTCACGCACTGTCGGCAGCAGCCGGATCGAGACCACAGTGATGGCGAACCCGATCGCCGTCTGGGCCGTCACCGCCGTCCCCACGTAGTCGGCGTCGGCCACCTCCGTGAGCGCCGTCGAAAACTGGGCGGAGTCGGCAATGACGGCCACCCCCCACACCAGCATCAGCGCCACGACGACCGCCGGCGCCAGCCCGTATACGGCCGCTGCGGCGACGCAGCACGTGCCGCTGACCGCCATCGCGGCGATGGTGACCGCCGCCCGGCCGCGCGCGTCGGCGAGAATGCCGCCCAGCAGGCAGCCCGCCAGTCCGGCGAGACCGACCGCCGAGAACGCCGCAAGCTCGACGGCCGTCCGGGACGGGTCGCCGTCGCCCGACGCGGCGAAGCTCGCCGCGGCGTAGGCCGGCACCCACGTCCACATCGCGTAGAGCTCCCACATGTGACCGAAGTAGCCGAAGCAGACGAGCCGCTGGGCACGGTCGCCGAAGAGCCGCCGCACATACCCGGGGTGAAACGGTGCCGCCGCCGCTGCATACGGTCCCTCATGTACAGCGACGACAGCCAGGACGGCGCCGATCACCGCCAGCAAGCTCGCCACGCCCAGCACCGCCTGCCAGCCGAGCACCGGAGACGCGTTCACGAGGTGCGGCGTCCCGGATCCGAGCGCCAGCGCGCCGACCAGTGCGCCCACGGCGAAGCCGCGGCCGGTGCGAAACCAGGTCGCCATCAGCTTGATGCCGGGCGGATACACGCCGGCGAGCGCGACGCCGGTCAGGAACCGGAGCGGGATCGCGAATGCGAGCCCGTGCGCGAGGAGGGCGACCGCCTCGTTCGCCGCCGCACCGGCCAGCGCCGCCACGCCGATCAGGCGCACCGGTGACATCCGGTCGGGGAGGTTGAGGACGGCCGAGGCGAGCGCCCCGGCGACGAAGCCGAGCTGCACCGACGTCGTGAGCCACGTGGCGCCCGCATCGGAGAGGTGCCAGTCGTCGCTGAGCTGCGGCACCACGGCCGACGCCGAGAACCACAGGCCCATCGCCAGCACCTCGACTGCGCAGATCAGCAGGAGTTGGCGGGTGCGGCGGCTCCCCTCGGCGATCACGCGGTCACGATGCCACACCTCCGAGAATGGCGGGGAGCCATGCGGGATGGGCCGCGACGACGATCCCCCACGCGATCAGCCCCACGCCGAGCACCGGCGTGAGCCGCCGGCCGTGCCGGCCAACCCGCTCGTAGTACATGGCCGCACCGAGTGCGCCCATCCAGACCAGGCTGGCGACGCCGACGGCGAGCATCAGCGACATGAGCGCCCAGCAGCAGCCGATGCAGAAGAGCCCATGCCGGCGGCCCAGATCGAACCCGCCCCTGACGCCGCGCCGGTAGTGGCGCATCAGAAACGGCCCGGGGTGGCGGCACTGGTCGAGGCACTTGTCCTTGAGCCCGGTGAACTGGAATGCCCCGGCTGAGACGAGCGCCGCCGCCGGCACGATCCACGCGTGCTCGGCGAGTGAGGGCATCCCGTCGCCCGCCCGATGGATCCCGACGTCGACGGCGAACGCGGCCGCGCCGACGGCGCCCCACATGGCCGCGTATCCGCCGAGGAACGCGAGCAGGATTCGGCCGGACTGCTCCTGCCGGCCGGCCGCCTGGGAGAAGAGCCGCACCATCGGCAGGCTCGACGGCAGCATCATCGCGGCAACCATCACCTGCCATGCGACGAGGAACACCACGGCCGTGAGCCAGAACGGCGGCGTGAGCACGACGAGCCACAGCGGCAGCGCGCTGTCGGATCCGTGGTCGTGGGCGTGGAGGAGCGCCGCGTTTCCGGTGCTCTCCGCCACCAGCGCCACCGCCCAGGCCGCGGCGACCGCGACCGGGACGGTGGTGCTGATCCGGCGGCCAGGGCCCCCGGCGATCACTTCTCGCTCACATGCGTCATGCGGTAATCGGCCTGGATGGCGTTGTCACCGTCCGACCACTCCAGCCCGTACTGCGGCAGGCTGATCCGCTGCACCTTCGCCTTCGACAGATACGCGGGTGAACCCGGAACGGTCGAGAAGATCGAGTCCCTGATCGTGGTGATCGTGCCGTCGGCCCCCCGGAAGGGGTCCATCTCGCAATGGGCGAAGTCGCCCACGTCAAGCGTTCCGACGCCGTCAACCACCTGGTGCGAGATGGGGACTCGCTCGACGGTCAGCACCTCGCTGACGAGGCCCGCCAGGTCGGCGAGCGGCCCGCCCAGCTTGCCGCTGTAGGCATCCTGGAGCGCCTGGAACTGCTCGTCTGTCGCGCCGTCGTCGATGAACTGCGCCACCCGCCAGCTTCCGGGTGTGAGCACGTTGCCCGGGATGTGAACGATGTTGGCGATGGTTCGGCCAGACACGTCCACACCCTGGATCGTCCCCTCGGTGAAGTGGTACGACAGTACCGAGAGGCATTCGCCGCCGTCCGGGTCCTCTCCCACCCAGCACGGGCAGAGAGCACCGCACGTGCACACCTCGAGCAGCGTTCCGGTCAGGTCGTAGATGACCTCGGTAGCCTGGGATTCGGCCTGTTGCAACGACATGAGTTGACCCCCTTCGTGGTTCAGAGCACTTCTACGATCAGCGCCGCCGCACGGGCGGCGCCGTCGGTCTCGACGTCTCGATAGGCCACCTCCTTTCCGATCTCGTCGGCGATTGCGGCAGCGAGCGCCTCGGGGCTGGACGTGGCGAAGTCGACGGATCGCCCGGCGCCGTAGCGGTCGAGCCGGTGGCGCACGTGGAACTGCTGCTCGAAGTGGTGAGCGAGCGGGAAGGCGATGAAGGGCCGCTTCGTCGCCGCGAGCTCCATGGTCGTCCCGAGCCCTCCTTGGACGATCGCGAGGTCACAGGCGGCCAGGTGACGGCGCAGCTCGTGGACGTACGGGCGCACCTCCAGGCCGTCACGTGGTGGGAACGACGCCGGATTGATCCGCGGGCCGGCGACCACGACCATGCGCAGCTCGGGGACGAGCCGGCGCGCATCGTCGAACGCGGCGACGACGTGCCCCAGGAGTGCGGTGCCGACGCCGGAGCCGCCGACCGTCGCGATGCACACCCGCTCGTCCGGCCCGTAGCCCAGCTCGGCCCGGAGCTCCTCCCGGTCGCCCGCTGCGGGGACCCTTCCGGTCACGTATCCCGAGAAATCGTAGTGGGCCTCCGTCCACTCCCGGATCGGCGGGAGCCCGGGCCCGAACGTGTCGGGCACAATGTCCTCGGAGTTCCCGATAAAGATCGCCCGGTCGCGGATGCGCGGGAAGCGGGCGATGTGCTCGATCATCTCGGCGTTCAGGTCGGCCGTGAGGAACGCCTCGTGCTCTCCCCCGTCGGGCATCGGCAGCCAGCCGACGAAGTCGGTGAGCCAGCAGTAGGCGGCCGTCTTGAGCTCCGGGTTCTCGTGCAGGAAGTAGTCGATCTCCCAGCCCTCGTCGGCGATCCAGACGTCGTAGGGCTCCGCCTCGACGAGGTCGTGGAACACCATGAAGTTGGCGACCAGGATCTCGTCCATCCGCCGGATCGCCTGGAAGACGTGCAGGTCGTGCTCAGTGGCCTCCGAGGCGATGTGCGCCGACTCGCTGGCCAGGTCGGCAGAGGCGGGATGGATGCGCTCGCCACGGGCCTCGAGGACGCGGGTCACGGGATCCTGGGCCAGCCAGTCGATCTCGAGGTCGGGGTGGAGCTTCCGGAGCTCCTCGGCGATCGCGACGTCGCGCCATGCGTGGCCGAGCCCGATCGGCGAGGAGATGTAGAGGGCCCGCTTCGGCCTGTTGCGCCCGCGCGTCCAGCGGCGGGCCTGGTCGGGAGCCGTGCGGCCGTCCGCCGCACGCCCCGCGTCGCGAATCACGAGGTTCAGCCGCACGGGGTCGCGGGCCTGTGGCGCATGGCCCCCGCCCTCGATGCTCAGGTGCCCCCAACCCAGCTGCTCGGCGACAGCCCTTCCCCTGCGGGCTTCGACCAGCCCGTCGTCGGTGCCGTGGACGACCAGGCCGGGGCAGATGACCCTCCGGGCGTGCCCCGTGGCCGTCTCGGGGTCGAGCACCTTGGTGTTCCAGCCCGAGAAGCTCACAAGGAGCGTCTCTGGGCCGGTTTCGAGCGCCCAGCCGACGGTGTCCTCGATGTGCTTTGTCGAGTGCGGCTCGCGAAAGCACTCGCCAAAGAAGAACTCGGCGTACCCGCGCCAGTCGCGAAGCCAGTAGTGCCGGTTCTCCTTGGCCCAGCCCTCGTCGGTGTCGAGCATCGCGTCGAACGGGTAGGCGACCTCCTCGGGAGGGATGTCGCCCACCTGCATCGCAGGCGCGATCTCGACCAGTGCCGCCACGCGCTCCGGATGCTCTGACGCCAGGACCAGCGACTCGCCGAGATCGCACCACGCCACGACCACCGCTCGGCCGACGCCGACGGCGTCGAGCACCGCCACGGCGTCGGCGGCGTATTCACGCCTGTCGTACTCCGCCGCGGTCAGGGGCCGGTCGGAGCGCCCGTTCCCGCGCGGGTCGAACGTCACCACCGTTCCGTGGCGGGCCAGGTACGGGATCTGGCACTTCCAGCAGCGGGAGTGCACGATCTCCCACGTCGGAAGGAGCAGGAAGGCGGGCTCGTGTGCGCCGTAGCGCTCCCAGTGGACGCGGACGCCGTCACGCTCCACGAAGCCGTCCTCGTCGGGATAGCGGGCGCGCGTCTGCTCGGGGGCGGCCGTCGTCACGAGATCCCCCAGGAGTCGAGCGACTCGACGAACTCGTGGATGCGGAGGTTCACGAACACCGGATCGCGGGCCTGCGGGCAGTGGCCGCCGCCGGCAATCGTGACGAGCGATCCGCCGGTCAGGCGCGCCAGCTCGACGCCGGCGGCGTACGGCGCGATGGCGTCCTCGTCACCGTGGATCACGAGCACCGGGCAGGTGATCTCGGCAGCCGTCCCGACGGTCCGGTCGCCGAGCCCGGCTCCGTCCTCTGACGCCAGGAGGCAGTCCGCCCCGCATTCGAGCCCCCACCCCACGCAGTCCTCGATCTGCTTGGTCGAGTGCGGCTCGGAGAAGACCTGAGAGAAGAAGAACTCCAGGAAGTCCGGGAAGTCGCGCCGCCAGTAGTGAGCGTTGTGTTTGGCCCACGGCTCGGCGTCGTCGCGCTCGTCGTGGAAGTGCTCGAATGCTCTCGCCCGCTCGGGCGGAAACGGCGAGAGCGCGACCGCGGGCCCGATCAGCACCATCCCCGCGACCCGATCGGGGTGCCGTGTCGCGAGGATCAGACCGCGCTGGGCTCCCAGCGACAGCCCGACGACGACGGCACGGTCGGTGCCGGTCGCGTCGAGTACCGCGAGCGCATCGTCGGCGAACTCGGCCTCGGCATACGCAGCCGGGTCGACGGGGCGGCCGGACGAGCCGTTGCCGCGCGGGTCGAACACGATCACGCGGTGGCGGCGGGCGAGATAGGGGATCTGGGCCTTCCAGCACCGCGAGTGGACGATCGACCAGGTCGGCAGGAAGAGGATGGCGCGATCGCCGTCGCCATAGCGCTCCCAGTGGACGCGGACCTCGCCCCGGTGGAGGTCGCCCGAGTCGTCGGGGTACCGGGCCCGCGTCTGCTCCCGGACGGGTGTCGCCGTCACGGCGCGGGCTCCATCCCGCGGAGCGCGCCCTCGAACCACGCCAGCAGCTCGGCGTGGCCGGTGTCAACCCCGACCAGGCGCTCGTTGAACATGCCGATCGTGAAGGTCATGACCAGCGTCACGAGCGCCGGGACGGCAGCATCGCTCACACCGTATTTCTGCGCCGCCCCCGTGAACGCGTCGGACAGGACCGAGCGCCACGTGGCGTGCACCGTCCGAAACCGGCGCGCGAGCTCCGTGTCGTTCATGGCAGCGACCTGGAGCTCGGCCCAGATCTTGGGGTACCCGGCGGCCAGGTCCTCGTCCATGAATCCCATCGCGGTGCGCCACTTGTCGCGGAACGGCACCTCCGCTGCGTACATCGCGCGCTGCCGCTCGGCGAGGCGGTCGGTGAAGCGCTCGAACACGGCCAGCATCAGGTTCTCGACGGTGCCGAAGTAGTAGTGCACGAGGCCGTGGTTGAGCCCGGCCTCGCGGGCCAGGCGACGGGTGGAGATCCCCCGCTGTCCTTCCTCGATCAGGATCCGTTCCGCGGCGTCGAGGAACGCCGTGCGAATGTCGGGCTTCGTCGTCATGGTTTAGGCGAATGACTTAGTCGTATGACTAAACCACAGCAGCACATCCGTGTCAAGCTCGTCGTATGGACGACCTCCTCGCCGAGCTCGGCCGTCTCCACATCGGCGCGACGTTCAACCAGTACGCGGACGCGGGGCCGGACGACGTTCCCAGAGCGGCCGAGCTCCGGCTCGCAAACCTGCGCGCCTACCTGGCGGAGCGGGTGGCGGCAGACGTCGTCTGCCTGGGAGAGGCGGGCGGATACCAGGGCATGCGCTGGTCGGGAATCGCGTTCACGTCGGAGCGCGACCTCGGCCGCTGGGGGGCGCCGTACACGGCCACCTGCGCGGCCCGCCGATGGAGCGAGCCCTCGGGCACGATCGTCCACAAGGTGCTCGAGGAGCTCGGCGCGGAGCGGCGGGTGATCCTGTGGAACACGGTGCCGACACATCCGCACCGGCCCGGCGAGCCGCTGTCCAACCGGCGGCCGACGACCGCCGAGATCGCAGCCGGCGCGCCGATCGCCCTGCGCCTCATCGACCTCGTCCGTCCACGCACCGTGGTTGCCGTGGGCAGGATCGCCGAATCGATCCTGCCGCCCGGAACGGCCTATGTGCGCCACCCCGCGAACGCCGGCGGCCCGGCCTTCCGGGAGGGCATGGCGGCTATCCTCGGCGCGCCGTCACGAGCGCCCACCTGAGCGTGTAGCTGAACCGCTCCATTCCGGCTGCGACGTCGGCGTCGAGACGCGCCAGGCCCGCCTCGTATTCGTCGGCGTCCAGCAGCTGGAGCGTCGAGATGTACCGGCCCCGGACACGCTCGAGGACATCCGCGCCGGCCACGGCCACGTCCTGGTCGAACCGTTCGATCGCCGCGCCGGCGAAGCCGGCCGACGCGAGATCGGCGCACAGAGCGCCCGGATCGGGAAAGCGTGCCAGGTCGATCGCGGGGATCGACGGGAAGTACGGATTCAGGAAGAACTCGCGGAAGTGCTCCGGCGCGAACGTGCCGGCGACGAGCCGGCCGCCGGGTGACAGCACGCGGGCCAGCTCGGCGACGGCCGCAGGCAGGTCGTCGACGAGGTGGAGCACCAGGTGCGAGTGGGCGCCGTCGAACCACCGGTCCCGAAACGGCAGCTGCTCGGCGTCTGCCCGGCGCCACCCCACACCCCGCCCCCCGGGCCGGCGTTTGGCCTCGCGGAGCATCTCCGCCGATCGGTCGACGCCCCACACGCGCGCGCCGAGCCGGTCAGCGGCGAGCACCGCGAACCGGCCGGTGCCGCAGCCGACGTCGACCAGCCGGGTCGTACCGGCGAGGGGCGCCAGCTCGCGCTCCGCGAGCTGGTTCCATCCGTCCCCCGCCGGGCGCAGGCGGTCGTACTCCGGGGCCAACGCGTCGAAGTGGGTCACGCAGCCTTCACCAGGTGCGGGTCGCCGCGCTCGGCGAGCGGCACCTCGATCGAGTCGAAGTCGCGTGGGAGGACGGCCCCCGGGAACTGCGACCGCGCCTCGGCCAGGATCTCGCGACCGGGGTGCCGGGTCGAGATGTGCGTGAGCGCAAGCAGGCGCACACCGGCCTCCTGCGCCAGCCGGCCGGCCTGGAGCGCCGTGGTGTGCCCGGTCTCGGCCGCCCGCTCGGCCTCCTCCTCGAGGAACGTCGCCTCGTGCACCAGCACGTCCGCCCCCACACACGCCTGGAAGAGTTCCTTGCACGGGCGGGTATCCCCGGAGAAGACGAGTGTTCGCCCGGGGCGCGGCTCCCCCACGACCGCGTCGGGCCGCACCGTCACGCCCGTCTCGAGGGTCACGGCCTCGCCGTGCTGGAGCAGCCCGAACATCGGCCCCTCGGGCACGCCGAGCTCGCGAGCGGCACCGGTGTCGAACCGTCCGGGGCGCTCGTCCTCCACGAGGGCGTAGCCCACGCTCGGGACATGGTGGTCGGTCGCGAACGCGTGCACGCGATAGCCGTCCCGCTCGACGGCGTCGCCGGGGGCCAGCTGGTGCACGTCCACTTTGTAGGTCAGGCGCCCGATGACCGGCCGCAGCGTCGCCATCAGCTCGGCCAGCCCCGCCGGGCCGTAGAGCTGGAGCGGTGCCTCACGTGCACGCAGCGCAAACGTCTTCAGCATCCCCGGTAGGCCCAGGACGTGATCGGCATGGCCGTGGGTGATGAGGACGTCGTCGACGTCCACCAGGCCGACGCCGGAGCGGAGAAGCTGGCGCTGCGTGCCCTCGCCGCAGTCGACCAGTATGCGGTCGCCGCCGCGCCGGACGAGATGTCCGGGAGCGCCGCGCTGGGCGCTCGGCGCCGCGCCGGCCGTGCCGAGGAAGAGCACGCTCAGGTCCACCGGGCGATTGTACGGGCCGGCGGCCGGCGCTCAGGCGATGCGCGGCGGGATCTCGACGACGCCCGACACCAGGTCGCGCTCGGCCAGGACGGCCCGCGCGCGGCGGAGGAAGATGTCGAGTTGCAGCACGCGACCGTCGTCGCCCGACGTCACCAACCGGAGCGCCGGCGCCGGCGGCCGATCGTCATCGACCGCGCGGCGCTCGTCGAGGTACACGACGGAGGCGTCATGCGCCGGGAGGAGACGCAGATGCCGGACGGCACTCACGGAAGCACCAACTTCTCGCCCGCGACGATCTGGGACCCGGGGATGTCGTTCGCGACGCGGATGCGGTACACCGCCTCGCGGGGGTCGTCGCCGGGGTAGGCCCGCTCGGCGATGCCCCAGAGCGTCTCGCCCGCATGCACCCTGTGGTGGCGCGGCGGAGATGCGCCGCGAGACGGAATGGCTTCGCCGAGCAGGAACGCTGCGGCGCAGGCCAGGGCCGCGATCGCGGTGATGAAGCGGCGTGTAGACGGCGGAGCGAACATGTGTTCGGATACGGTAGCGAACACATGTTCGGTTGTCAAGCCGCGTACGCTCCGGACCGTGGAGCTCGCCTTCGCACACAGATCACTGGCTCTCGGAGGGCCGCCCCGGATCATGGCGATCGTGAACGTGACCCCGGACTCCTTCTACGATCGCGGGCTCACCGCCGACCCGCGAGCCGCGGTTGGGCACGCACTCGAGCGGGTCGCCGCGGGCGCCGATCTGCTCGACATCGGCGGCATGACGGCCCAGCCGAGCGAGCCCATCTCGGTCGGCGCCGAGATCGACCGGGTCGTGCCGGTCGTGCGCGAGCTGCGCGGCCGGGTCGAGGTGCCCATCGCGGTCGACACCTACCGGGCCGAGGTCGCGGCCGCCGCGCTGGCCGCCGGCGCCGATCTCGTGAACGACCACACGGGGCTGTCTGACCCGGAGCTCTTGGGGGTCGTCGCGACACACGGCGCCGGGGTCGTGCTCACCCACCTCGGAATCGCGCCGAAGCAGGAGCGGGACGGCCGGTACTCGATCCCGTTCGAGCAGGTCGCCGCGACGCTCCAGGAGCTCGCCGGGCGGGCCCTCGCCGCCGGCGTGCGGCGCGACTCGATCGTCGTCGACCCCGGCCTCGGCTTCGGGAAGGACACGGACACGGACCTCGAGGCGCTCCGCCGCCTGCCGGAACTGCGCACGCTCGGCTACCCGGTGCTGCTCGCGCCCTCGCACAAGGAGGTGACGGCCGAGCCGCTCGGACTGCCCGAGCACGCGCTCGAGGGCACCGCCGCCGTCGTCGCCGTCGCGGCGTACCTCGGCGTCGACATCCTGCGCGTCCACGACCTCCCGTTCATGGCGCATGTGGCCCGGATGGCGTCGCTCCTCCGGGACGGAGGACGAGATGATTGACAGGACATCACCGAGTCATCGGTCAGTCGTCTAGACCGGCACTGAGAGATCCTGGTCGAAGAACGACGGCAGGAACTGCCCGTCGCGGTAGATCGGCTCGCCGTCGGCCTGGATCTCGGCACCGGCCCGCAGGTCGCACACCATGTCCCAGTGGAGCCCGGACACGTTGGTGCTGCCCGTGTCGGGGTAGCCCGCGCCGAGCGCCATGTGGCACGTCCCGCCGATCTTCTCGTCGAACAGGATCTGGCGCGTGAACTCCTTCACCGCGTAGTTCGTGCCGATCGCAAACTCCCCGAGCACGGTCGCGCCGTCGTCCATCGCCAGCATCTGCTGCAGGTAGTCCGCGCCGCTTGCGGCCTCGCTCTTCACGACCCGGCCGTCCTCGAACCGAAGGCGCACGTCCTCGACCTCGCGTCCGCCCATGACGGCGGGGAAGCTGAATCGCACGTCGCCGTTCGTGGCCGTCTCGACGGGGCCGGTGAACACCTCGCCGTCGGGGAAGTTGCGATCGCCCTTGGCGGCGATCCACGTGCGCCCCTCGACGCCCACGGTCAGATCGGTGCCGTCGGAGAGCACCCTGAGCTCCCGCACCTCGGACAGCCGCTCGGCAAGCTTCGTGAGACGGGCGGCGTACGTTCGCCACGCGCCTACCGGGTCGGCCGTGTCGAGCCACCCGGCCCGGAAAACGAAGTCCGCGTAGGCGTCGAGCGACATCCCGGCGTCCTGTGCGAACGCCTCACACGGAACCGCCGTTACGCACCAGCGCAGCTCCCCGGACGCCGAGCGCTGCATGAACTGCGACATGAGCGGCTGTGCCGCTCGCGATCGGCGCGCGATCTTGGACGGGTCGATGGCGGTGAGCTCGCGGGTGTTCCACGCCGCGTGCACCGAGATCCTCGCGTCGACCGAGCCCATCTCCTCGAGCGCCCACGGCGGCAGGTGGTCGAGCTGCTCGTCGCTCGCCCGGGCCAGGTAGGCCTCGTCCGTCCCCTGAACAGAGGCCCGCACGCGTGCGACGGCGCCGACGCGGGTCGCCGCCCGGACGAGCTCGACGATCAGCTCCTCGGCCATCGCCGGCCCCTGGATCAGCACGACGTCGCCCTCCCCCAGCTCGAGCGAGAAGTTGACGACGACGTCGGCCAGCCGCTGGATCCGCGGATCGCTCACAGGAACCGCCCGTCTCGTGACACGACCTCGCCGTCGGCATGGATCTCGCCGCCTCGGCGCAGGTCACAGACCATGTCCCAGTGCAGGCCGGAGGTGTTCGTGCCGCCGCACTCCGGGAACGCCATCCCCAGCGCGACGTGGCACGTGCCGCCGATCTTCTCGTCGAAGAGCGTGTCGCGGGTGGGCGACTGGATCTCGTCGTTCATGCCGAAGGCCACCTCGCCCAGGTAGCGCGCCCCGGCGTCCATGTCGAGCATCTGCTCGAGGAACTCCTCCCCGCGCGTCGCCTCGTGCTTGACCACCCGGCCGTCGTCGAATTTCAGGCGCACCCCGGCGACGTCGTTCCCCATGTACGTCGCGTCGAAGCTGAAGGCGATGTGGCCGCGCGTTCCGCCCTCGACGGGGCTCGTGTAGACCTCGCCGTCGGGGAAGTTCTTGTGGCCGTCGGCGTTGTCCCACGTCCGGCCGGCGACGTCGAGCACGAGGTCGGTGTCCTCGGCGAGGATGCGGATCTCGCGCACGCCGGCGAACCGCTCGGCGATCTTCGCCTGGCGCGCCGACTGCTCGCGCCAGAACGCGATCGGGTCGGCATCGTTCAGATGGCCGGCGCGGTAGACGAAGTCCTCCCAGTCGGAGAGCGACATGCCCGCGTCCTGCGCGGCCGCGTTGCACGGGAACGCCGTCCCACACCAGCGCACGTCGCCGGCCGCCTCACGCGCGAGGAAGCGCTCGAACAGCGGGCGCATCGATGCCGCCCGCGCCGCCTGCGTCTCGGACGGCACGCTGCTCATGTGGCGCGTGTTCGCGTTGGCCCAGATCGTGAGGACGCGGGTCGGTGCCTCGATCTCGACCTCGTCGAGCCTCGTGATGGCAGCCACCTGGGCCTCGCTCGCGCCCTCGAGCAGGGCGGCGTCAGCGCGTTCGAGCCGGGGCCGGAGCATCGGGTGGGCGCCGGCCTCGGTCACCGCCTTGACCACGTCGACGAACAGCGGCTGCGCAAGGGCCGGCCCGTCGATCAGCACCGTGTCGCCGGGCCCGATCTCGAGCGAGTAGCGGCACAGCACCTCGGCTAGCCTCGTGACTCGCGGATCAGGCACGGCGCGGGATGTTAGCGGCGCGCGCTCAGGACCGCCTCCAGGATGCGACCGGCGCCGAACCGAACAGGGTCGTCGGCGACGACGCCGGTCTCGCGCTCGACCTCGGTGATCGCAGCGCGGGCGGCGTCCTCCTCGAGGCGGTTGGTCTTGAGCGCTACCGCGACGACCGGGGCCGGCCGCACGTGCCGCGCCATCCGCACCTGGTCGTCGATCAGCTCCGTGAGCGGCGGGATGGCATAGCGCGGGTCGCCGTCGATCGTCTCTCGGCCCGGCTCGTGCACGAAGAGCAGTGCGTGCGGCGCCGAGCCGTGCAGCAGCCCGAGCGTGACGCCGGAGTAGAACGGGTGGTTGAGCGAGCCCTGGCCCTCGATCCACAGGATCGCCCCGTCGCCGCCGCGCTCGTGGCCCTCGACCACGAGCCGCTCGGCTGCACCGGCGACGAAGTCCGAGATCACCTCGTCGACCGCGATCCCCCACCCCGCGATGGCAATGCCCGTCTGGCCGGTCGGGACGAACACCGAGGCGAGCCCGCGCCGCCGGGCCTCGGCGTCGAGCTCGAGGCAGACGGTCATCTTGCCGAGGACGCAGTCCGACCCGACCGCGAGCACGGTGTGGGCCGGGACGGCGAGGTTCGCTCCGGTCGGCACGTTCAGGCCGTGTGGCACCCGGCGCAGGTCGCGGAGCTCACGGCCGGACAGGTGCGCCGCGGCCGCGAACTCGGGGTCGTCGCTCAGGAAGTCATGGAGGCCGCTCTCGACGTCGAGCCCGTTTGCGAGCGCATCGATGATCGCCGTCCGATAGGCATCGGGCAGCTTGCCGCCCGCCGGGGCGACCCCGATGAGGAGCGTCGTCGGCCTGAGCGGGAGCGCGTCGGCGAGCGTGCGCACAACCGGGACGTCGCTCGCCATGCCGGGCACGTGGTCGCCGGCCACCGTTCCGGCACGGGTCGCGTCGATCACCGCGACGGTTGGCGCCTCGGCGTACCGCATCACGCCGGTGGCGGTCTTCGCCTCCTCGTCGAACGCCCCGTCGGCCAGGATGACGTAGCGTTTCACGGCCACTGCTCCAGCGGATCGACGCCCAGCCCCGGCCCGTCGCCGGGGAGCACACAGCCGTCCGTGAACGCCAGGCCGGTGTGGGTGTCGTTGGCGTTCAGGAGGTGGCCGTCGAGGTCGACGACGTCGACGAGCGGCGAGATCTGGGCGGCGCCGGCGATGCCGAGGCTCGACTCGTTCATGCAGCCGAGCATGATGCGAAGGCCCAGCGCCCGGGCGGCGTGGATCATCCGCACCGCCTCGCGGATCCCGCCCGACTTGGTGAGCTTGATGTTGATCCCGTCGGCTGCGCCCGCCGCGAGCGCCACGTCGGGAAGCGTGTGGCAGCTCTCGTCGAGCACGATCGGGATCGGCAGGCCGGCCGCGTGCAGCTCGGCATAGCCGTCGCGGTCGGCGGCGGGGAGCGGCTGTTCCACGAGTTCCACGCCCAGCTGCACGAGCTCGGGCACCAGCTCGAGCGTCGAGGCGACCGTCCACGCCTCGTTGGCGTCGACGCGGATGAGAGCATCCGGCGCTGCGTCGCGCACGATCCGCACCCGCTCGAGGTCGCCCGGGCCGCCGACCTTGATCTTGAGGGCCCTGTACGTCGATGCGCGACGCGCCCGGTCGGCCGTGCCCTCCAGCGTGTCGATCGAGATGGTGTAGCTCGTGGGCGGCGGCGTTCGGTCGAGCCCCAGGATGCGCCAGAGCGGCTGGCCGCAGATCTTCCCCAGCAGGTCGTGAAGCGCGCCGTCGACCGCGCACTTGGCCGCCATCTGGCCGGGAAGCTCCGCCAACCGGTCGAGGATCGCGCCCGTCGCGAGCGGGTCGTCGCCCAGCAGCGGCTCGACGCGTCCGACGATCCAGGCGTGCGCCGTCTCCGGCCCCTCGTCGTAGCGGTCGTCGGGCGCGCCCTCGCCGTAGCCGACGACGCCGTCGTGCGAGATCGCGACCTGGACGACCTGAGAGTGCGTGTCCGCCGACCTCGAGATGACGAAGGGCTCGAGGTACTCGAGCGTCACGATCCGCGCGCTGAGCCGCATCGGCGCCAGCGTATCCGACCGGCTCGGGCCGCACCGGTAGAATCGTCTCGACGCGCCTGTAGCTCAGGGGATAGAGCGTGCGCCTCCGGAGCGCAAGGCCGTAGGTTCGATTCCTACCAGGCGCATATTCGAGCCGCATCGTTGCGCGGAATCCGCATTCCTCCACGGGTCAGGCGTGTCGTCGATGCTGGGGATGCTCGGCTGGTGCCTACCCCGGTGCCTACCTCGGGAGCCTCTGCGCAGGCCGCCCAATGGGTCAAGGGTGACCGGCGTTGGCCCGGTCGCTTGACGCCCCGCGCCCGTACGGGCATGGCGACCGGTCAGACGTACTCCTCGCTCTGCTGGTAGGCGAGGCGCCGTTCGACGCGGCGTTCGTGTTCGGCGTCGGGTAGGAACCACCGCTCTGCGATCGCGGTCGGAACCACCGCCGAGAGGACGACGACAGTGACCAGTAGGGAGAACTGCGTCTTGTTGATGATGCCGGCGTTAAGGCCGTACAGCGACGAGATCGTCCCGAACGTGAGGCCCGTGCTCATGAGTAGCGTCGTGAACGTGGCATGACGACGGTCGGCGCGGCGAGCGAGGGGATAGACGAAGCCGACCTTGGGCAGCATCTTGGCGGCTAACAGCACGGCTAGCAGGCCGACGTTGGAGGCGACAGCGCCGAGGGAGACATTCAAGCCGCCCTTGAGGAAGAAGAACGGGGTCAGGAAGGCGAATGCGACCACGCGGAGCCGTTTTTGCTCCTCGCGGTGCTCGGCATAGTGCCGGCTCATAACCAACCCGAGCACGAACGCCGGGAGCACAGCGTGGCCGTTGGACGCGTCTGCGAGCACCATCAGGACGAGTAGGCAGGCGAAGACGAGTTTGATCTCCGGCTCGATTACTCGGTCGCCGTAGCGGCCGAAGAACCACGGCGCGACGCGCGGCAGCACAAGGATGAAGGCGACGGAGACGATCAGGAAGAGCGGGAACCAGAGATTGGGCTTGATGAAGATCGCAGACAGCGCGAGCGCCGTACACAGGTCGGTGACGAAGGTGGCGCTCATCAGTAGCTTCCCGACACCCGCGTCGGTCAGGCCGCGCTCCACGAGCACGGCGTAGACGACCGCCAACGACGTGGTCGACAGCGCCGTCCCGGCGATCAGCGAGGCGCGAGTCGTCCACTCAAGCCCGTAATAGGCGACGGCTGTCGCCGCCACGAACGGCCCAATGAAGGAGACCGCGCCGATGCCGACGGACGCCGTCAGCCGCCGCCGCATGTACTCGGGATCGACCTCCATCCCGGCCAAGAACGTGAGCACAATCGACCCGAATGACGCGATGAAGTCCAACCAGCTCGCGGACTCGATCGAGAACAGGTTTCCTGCAACCACGCCGAGCGTGAGCTCGACGAGCGCGACGGTGACACCCAGTTCGACGGAAACGATGCTCGCCAGCAGCACGACAGTCGCCAACGCCGCCGCGAGTTGCACTGGATCCACGATGACCTCCTACAAGACGTCGTTTGACGATCCGTAGAGGCCATCAGCCCGGCGGGCGGTTAGGCGCGAGCCTCATCGCGCTTCGGCGGCACTATACCCACCCTCGTGGCAGAGGACTCCCTATGAACAGCTCGACGACAACCGTCGACGAGTACTCCGAGCCGAGCCGCTGCTCGCTCTGCGGTCGCCTCCACCGGCCGCTGCCCGGCCGCTGCTCTGCCGGCCTCGAAACCGTCGCCTGTTCAGAGTCGGGCCGCTGGCTCTGCCGCGACACACCGGAGAGCGAATGGCGACGCTGCGATCATTGGGCGATCGACGCGGTGCTCGAGCGGCGTCGCGAGCGCGGTCGGCTGGGGCCCTCACAGCCATTTCGGGCGTAACGCAGGTTGGGTCATCGACCAGAGGAGGGCCTTTGACGGCCCTCCTCTGGTGTCCAGCCTATCGCTCAGCAGCTTTGGCGGATTTCCACCTTCAGGCAGGTGTCGTTCCCTATGCCTCCGTCGCCCTTGTCGGTGCCCTTTCCGCCGTTGAGGGTGTCGGCACCGAGGCCGCCTTCAAGAATGTCGTTGCCCCTCATGCCGAGGATGCGGTCACTGCCGGCGTTGCCTTCGAGGTCGTCACGTCCACGGCCGCCGCAGATGAGGTCGTTCCCGCCTTTCGCCGCGACGTTGTCGTCGCCTGCCTTCGCGACGATGACGTCTCGGTGCCGCGTCCCCTTGATCTGGTCGGATCCATTGGTGCCGACGATTGTGGCCGTGGCTCGGCGGCATGTGGGCGTGGCCGCGGACGCGGCCAGCGGCTTTGTCACGCCTGCGAAGACGATCGCGTACATCACCGCGACCGCGGTCGGTAAAGCGAGTGCCGCACCGATCTTGGCGACCGTGCTCGTAAGGATTGCTTTGGTCATGCCCCTCCCTTGCCCGTCGCCCTCGACCGCGCATACCCGTCGGACGAGGTCAGTGTGCCGATCCGTTACCCCGCCAACGATTCGCGAAACCCGCGGACGCTCGCGGCAACGAGAGCGACCTCCGGGCCGCTTGCTCGCTGTGCGGTCGTCTCCACTGACCGCTACTCGGCCGCTGCTCCGCCGGCCTTGACACCTGCCCTGCTCCGAGTCGGGCCGCTGGCTTTGCCGCGACACACCGACGAGCGAGTGGCGACGCTCCTCGCACTCGGGATGATCCTCGACCACGCCGGCATCACCCCGAACGTGGCGCGCGACAAGGTCGCGGTGAGGCTGCCACGCGAAGAACGCGCCGAGATCGTGCCGCCCACCGCAAGGCACGTCCTCGCCGTGCACGACGTCCTCCCCGCTCGCTATCGGCTTCCGCTGCTCACTCTCGACGCTACGGGGATGCGCCTCTCGGAGCTCGAGGGGTTGCGGTGGGGCGACGTGGACGAGGCACGCGATCGGTGGCGCGTCTCAGCCGCAGTGTCCAAGACTCGCCACGCGCGGTGGGTTCTCGTCCCTCCCCCAATCTTCGTGTCTGTGCTCGACCTCTGCCCACGGGAGGACCGGACGGCGGAACGCCGCGTGTTCGAGGGGTTCGGCGGCGACAGGTTCCGAACGGCGCTCACCCGTGCGTGTACCGCCGCCGGCGTCCCATCGTTCAGTCCGCACGACCTGCGCCACCGGCGGGTCAGCCTTCTGCACCTCGCCGGCGTGCCGTGGGCGCGGATCGGCGAGCACGTCGGCCAGCGGAACCTCGCCGTCACCGCCAACACGTACAGCCACGTCCTGGTCGCGGAAGACGAGCTCGACTACCTGAAACTGCTCGGATAGGCTCGGACGTGCACGGCTGGTGCCTACCCCGGTGCCTACCCCGATACTAGGAACATGCCGATTTGCAGGCGTGTTCGATTCCTACCAGGCGCATCCCAGTTGCACGATCCGGCACAACCACGCCAGATCGGACGTTGAGCCAGATACGCGTCAGCGCGTTCTGTGCCATACGTGACATAACCGCCAGATATGAACGCATGGTGCTTCCCCCGGTGCTTTCCCTCAGGATTCGGGCGCCCGGACAGCTCGACCACCAGCAGCTCGCGCGCTCGCGTACGGGGCAGCTCGCGCGCCGCGTCCCCCCTCGTACCATGTGTTGGATGCGACGTACGATCGGGCTGGTATCGGTGACGGTGGTTTTGGCGGGGTGCATCGGCGGGGCCTCCCACCACGCCACAATGTCCGCATCGCAAGCGCTCGCGCAGGCCCGCGCGGACGGCTTCGTGCGGCCGGCGCTGGACCGAGAGCTGCTGTCGTACAAATGCGACGGGCACTTCATCGACGTCGGGCCGCCTCAAACCACCGGCCGCTACGCCGACTACGTCCACCCCAGCTACGCCCTTGGTTTCAGTGATCGACGCGTCCGCAATGGACCCGAGA
Source organism: uncultured Actinomycetes bacterium (assembly GCA_963709425.1). Taxonomy (GTDB): domain Bacteria; phylum Actinomycetota; class Thermoleophilia; order Gaiellales; family JAICJC01; genus JAICJC01. The sequence continues at coordinate 132,581 of CAVPWG010000001.1, forward strand.
ACGTGGCGCGGATCGCGATACGGATCACTGTGTTCCACGACGCTGCGATGGCCGCTCGGTGTGCCCACGCCTCGATCTACGACGAGATGCACCCAACGGGCCAGTACGGGGGCAATCGCCTGTCGCGCAGGATGCTCGACCCGACCACGATCGTGATCGACGAGCACGCGGCCGGCCGGCGCGGAGACATGTTCGCCGACGACACCGGCCAGTACGACACGTTCTTCGCGAAGGGGCGCGTATTCGCCCAAGGCCTCGCCTACAACGTGCCGCACTCGAAGATCGTGCGCGAGGATCTTGAGCGGCTCGCCGCCGAGATCGCCGGCTAGCCGAAACCCTGCCCCGCGCCAGATGGCGCGCGGCGACGATTGGGTCGTCGCAATTCGGCCAAGCCGACGACGCCACCGACCGAGCCGACGCGATCCGCAAGTGCCTAATGACCAGGCCGGCGCCGTTCGTGCACGGACGCGCTCGGCGCGTGCTCCCCGACAGGGATTCCGGCCGCCCCGAGCGGGCGAGAGCCCGACCACAGTCCGACGATCGTAGACCGTCGGCCAACTGGGAGGGCCTCCAAATCGCCCGAGCGGGGACCACGCAGAACATGCGGCTGAACCGATGCCTGGGGGCAGGCTGCGCGACCGAGCGGCCACCGACCACGGTGCACCCGCGATGGTAGCCTCCGGGCGATGTTCGACCACGTGGGGATGGCCGTGTCCGACCTCGCCGCGTCCGAGCGGTTCTACCGCACCGTGCTCTCCGTGCTCGGCGTCGAGCCGAGCCACGCGGACGCCGGGCTGGTCGAGTGGGAGGACTGGGCCATCGGCCCGATGGACCGCGAGCACCCTGTGACCCGCGGCCTGCACGTCGGCTTCCGCGCGCCGGACCGCGCGGCCGTCGACGCCTTCTGGCAGGCGGGGATCGACGCCGGTCACCCGCACGACGGAACGCCCGGGCCGCGCACGGTCTACGGCCCCGACTACTACGGCGGCTTCCTGCTCGACCCGGACGGCAACAGCGTCGAGGCGGTCCACGGCGACCGCGAGCGCCCGGTGCCCGACGGCCGCATCGACCGCCTGTGGCTCCGCGTCCGCGACCCACAGGCGTCGAGGCGCTTCTACATGACCGTCGCGCCCTACGCCGGGCTCCGCCTCACGCACGACGCGCCGGATCGCGTGCAGCTCTCTGGCCCCGACTTCTCGTTCTCGCTCGTGCGCGACCAGGGCCCGCTCACCGAGCACGTCCACCTCGCCTTCCCCGCGGACGCGGACGCCACGGTGCGGGCCTTCCACGCCGCCGCGCTCGCCGCGGGCTACGAGGACCATGGCGCCCCCGGCGAGCGCGCCGTGTACCACCCGGGCTACTACGGCGCCTTCGTGCTCGACCCGGACGGCCACAATGTCGAGGTCGTCAACCACAACGGCTGAAGCATGGCCGGCGAGTCGCCGCCGTCCGAATCATTGGGCGTTGCCTGGGAGTTAACGCGGACAGGGGGAAAGTGCGATAATATGTTGGGTCCGGGCTTCCAAGGGCGAAGCACGGATCTGCAGACGCCGGGGGTGCCTGGGCTGTCGTTCTCCCAAATGCGGCACAGGGTCTCCTCGGGCCAAGCGGGGGCGGCACACCCTCCCAGCCCTAAGCGGCTCAGGGTGTGTCGCCTTTCCCTCAGTCGGCGCCGGCTGGTGCCACGCACGTCCCGGTCGACAGCGTGCAGGTCCGCCGCGATATGTTCCTGATCGAGTAGCGTCAGTCGCGCTCGGTGCGTGCAGGCCCGGCAGGCGAAAACGTGCCGATTTGCAGCGGGCTTCGATACCCACCAGGCGCACTGTTCGTCTCAACCATCGGAACGATAGGATGTGGTTCGTGCGGGGGATCGTGAGGCAGGCGAAGCAGGTCACGGCGACAGCGAGATCGCTGGCCAACCTGATTCGTGAGCTGGCGCAGCTGGAGGCGAAGCGCAATGCAGCAGCTTTGGGCAAGGCAGCCGGCTTGGGCATCGCCGCCGGCGTCCTTGTCTTCTACGCAGTCGGATTCCTGCTGGCGGCGGCGGCCGCGGGGCTGAACGAGACGTTGTCACTATGGCTCTCGCTGCTCATCGTCGGCGGCGTGCTGGTGCTGGTCGCAGTCGTATGCGTCCTCCTGGCCCGACGGTTCGCCCGCCAAGCGTCACCTCCCCTGCCCAGTCAGGCGATCGAAGAGGCCAAGCGGACTGCGGACACGCTGAAGAGTCATGCCTGAACGAGGCGCTGACGAGATCCGGCTAGAGATCGCGGCCGAGCGGCAGCGGCTCGTCGGCGATGTCGCCGACCTGCGCAGGGAAGCGGGGACGCTCATTCCCGTCGCGGTCGTTGCACTGGGCGCTGTCGCCGTCCTCGCCAGCCGGAAGACCACAACCCGCGCGGCGCGACTTCTCTGGAAGCTGCGCTAGCCGACAGCCGCCGTCACGGCGGTCGTTCGCTGACGACGCCAACGAAGGGGGAGGCCGCCGATGGGGAGGATCGTCATCAGCGAGAACGTCTCGCTCGACGGAGTCGTCCAGGACCCGGCGGGCGACGAGGGCTTCAGCCGCGGCGGCTGGGTCGGTCGCGTTGGCGACCGGGGTCGCGAAGAGGCGGCCAGCGTCCTCCTCGGCGAGGCGCTGGGCGCGGAGGCCCTGCTGCTGGGTCGGCGGACGTACGAGTTCTTCGCCGGGCGGTGGCCATCCCGGAGCGGCGAGCTGGCGGACAGGTTGAACAGGCTGCCGAAGTACGTCGTGTCCTCAACCCTCGAAGATCCCGACTGGACCAACTCGACTGTCCTGAAGGGCGACGTGCTGAATGCGACCTCGAGGCTGAAGGAGCGGCTGCGCGGGGAGATCCTCGTGTACGGCAGCATCCAACTCGCGCGGTCGCTGATCGAGCACAACCTCGCCGACGAACTTCGGCTGATGGTCTACCCGGTCGTGCTCGGCGCCGGCGAGCGCCTCTTCGGCGAAACCAGCGAGAAGAAGCCCCTGCGCCTCGTCGAGGCTCGCACCGTCGGTGACGACCTCGCCTGCCTCATCCACGAGCCTGGGCGAGGCCCCTAGCGGACGCCGGACTCACCCGCCGCGCCGCTCTGTCACAGCTCGTCGCCCCTAGTCGAGATGTCATCGCTTACCCTAAGATCCATTGAGGCGGCCGGGGCCGCCTCCAGTCCGCGGAAAGGGCCGAGCCCACCCCACTTCCGAGCGTGACCCACGAGCTTCTTTCCGCCCGGACATGCGGACGACGGGCCTCAGGTGAAAGGAGCCCGTCGTGAACGCACCGCTGAACCTCGAGCAGCTTCGCAAGCAGGCGAAGGAGTTGGCCCGCGCCGCGAGGGCTGCCGGCCGCCCGGTGAAGCTGGCGGATGCCCAGGGCGAGCTGGCGCGGCAGCACGGCTTCGCGAGCTGGCCAAGCCTCAAGGCGTACGTCGAGCGGCTCGGCGCTGAGCAGCCGTTCCACACCGACATCGAGTACTACGAGGGGCGTGCCTACGGGATCGCGACCGTGAACGGCGTCACGACCGCCGAAGCACGCCGTGACCTGGCCCAGCGCCACGGCTTTCCGACCTGGGGCCGGTTGCGCCGGCACGTCCAGGCGCTCTGTGACGGGGAGGAGCCGCCGACGCCGTTCATCCTCGCGTATCGGGCCGTCGAGGCGGACGACCACGATGAGCTCGCGCGGCTCGTCGACGCCCATCCGGAGCTTGTGACTGCGCGCGGGACGAACGGCAACGACCTGCTCGGCATGGCGAACTCGCTCGAAGTCGCCCGGCTCATGCTCGACCGCGGCGCCGATCCGAACCGCGGGAACGACTACGGATGGACGAAGCTTCACCAGGCCGGGTACTCGAACTGGCCCGAGCTCGCTCGGATGATGCTCGCAGCCGGCGGACGCACCGATTTCTCGGCCCGCGGCGACGGCGGGACTCCGCTCATCGCCGCCCTCTTCTGGGGGCACCGCGAGGTGACGTCGCTCCTGGGCCGTGAGCCTGGCAATCTGCGCGTGGCCGCGGGACTTGGGCTCGTCGACATGATCAGCCACCTGGCCGGCACGCCGGCGGCCGGTGCGCACCGGGCGTTCTACCGCCCGCACGGCGGGTTCCCGGCCTGGCGACCGTCCGACGACCCGCAGGAGGTGCTCGACGAGGCGCTCGTGTGGGCCGCCAAGAGCGGGCGCGTCGAGGCGTTCGCACCACTCGTTGACCTCGGCGCCGACGCGAACGCCGACCCGTACCGCGGTACTGCGCTCACCTGGGCCGCCGTCAACGGCCACGTGCCGGCGGTGCGAGCGCTGATCGACCTCGGCGCCGAGCCGAACCGGCTCGGCACGTTCGGGGGGCCGACCCACGGCGCCGGCGTTCCGGCGATCAACATCGCCGCCCAGGCCGGACAGGTGGACGCCGTGCGGGCGCTCCTCGACCTGGGCGCCGATCCAACGATCCGTGACGCCATTCACGGCGGCATGGCCGACGGCTGGGCGGAGTTCGGGGGGCACGACGACATCGCCGCGCTCCTGCGGGAGCGCGCGTAGGCGGCCCGTGCCGTGGACGTAGGCGGCCCGTGCCGTGGAGGCACACACTGGCGCATCCCTTTTCTCGCGCGAGGGTATATCCAGAGTTGCCGAGGCCGCATAGAATGTCGTCTGCACCAGCGAGAATCCGCCGGTCTGGCCGGTGCGCCAGGGCCCAAACAGAATCAACGCGAGGCAGCCGGGAGAGCCGCGTGCGCCGCGTCCTCGAGCACACGATCGATATCCACGCGACGCCGGAGCAGGTCTGGGAGGCGCTCGCGGGGTTCGAGGCGTACGACGGGTGGAACCCGTTCATGCGCCGTGTGGCCGGGGCGCCCCAGGTCGGAAGCCGCCTGCGGATCGAGCTCACTCCACCCGATGGCCGCCGCATCGTCGTCTCGCCCTCGGTGGTCGTTGCCGACCCGGCGCGTGAGCTCCGCTGGCGGGGGGCGCTGCCGTTGGGCCTGTTCACAGGGGAGCACGCCTACCTGATCACGCCCGCCGAGGCGGGCACCCGGGTCGTGCATCGCGGCTGGTACCGCGGCCTCCTGGTACGGATCTTCGGCCGCGTCATCGACCGGACCGGCCACGGCTTCGAGCACATGCACCGGGCGCTCAAGGAGCGGGCCGAGGAGCTCTCCCCCCCGGTGATCGCGGGGCTCCCGATGCTGAGCGGCACGGAGCTTGGGATCCGGGGGTTCGAGGCGCACGGCTCCACGCTTCTCACCCAGGCCGCGCGCGTCGTCGCGTCGGTGCTCGGGGTCGAGCGGGTCGGCGTGCTCGGGCTCGCCCGCGACGGAGAGACGCTCGTCCTCCGTGCCGGGGTCGGCTGGCCGCCGGGGGGTGTCGGACGCGTGCGGGCGACGGCCGGAGACGGGACGCCCGCCGGCTACGCGCTCGCGAACGCCGAGCCCCTGGTCACCCGCGACGTCGCGACAGACCCACGCCTTCACACACTGGGCTCCGCCGAGACGGCGGGGATCATCGGGGGGATGGCAGTCCGGATTCAGGACGGCGGCAGGCCGCTCGGTGTGCTCGATGCCTGGACGCGGTCGGAGCGCGAGTTCGCCTCTGCGGAGGTCGCGTTCGTCGAGGCGGTGGCGGGTGTCCTCGCCCCGGCGCTGGCCGTCGGAGCCAGCGAGGCCCGTGGTGCGGCCGCCGTCGGGGCGCTCCTGGCCGCGGCGGAGGCCGACCGCGTCCGGGTCGCGACGGAGCTCCACGACGACACGCTCCAGACGCTCACCGCGATGCGGCTCACGGTCGATCGGCTGGCGGCGGCGTGGCAGCGGGGAGACGAGGCCGCGGCCAACCGCGCTGTGGAGGGCGCCCGGCGGATGGTGAGCGATGCGATTGAGCGCACCCGCCGGCTGGCCTTCGAGATCGTGCCCCCGCTCCTGGCCGAGGGCGGCGTCGGGGGCGCCCTGCGCGCGCTCCCGGAGGCGTTGGGGATGGCCGCCGACGTGACGACCGACGTCGTCACGACCACCCACGCCAACAGCGGTGAGCTCCTGTGCTACCGGGCGGTCGAGGAGCTGCTGCGAAACGCGCGCGACCATGCGAACGCACGCCGCATCCGGGTCGAGGTCCACGAGCACCTCGGTGAGCTCGCGGGTGAGGTGGCCGACGACGGCGTGGGGTTCGACGTGACCGCCGTGCTCGACGATCCCGCCCGGCTCGGCCTCCTGTCGCTCGCGCAGCGGCTCGACTCCATCGGCGGACGGATGACGATCCAGTCGTCACCGGGCGCCGGCACCCGCGTGCGCTTCGGGATCCCGGTCAGGTAGCCGAGGGCCGGGCGTGGCGGGCGTGGCCGCACGTCCCCGTCGTGCAGGCCACCACCATCTCGACCGTCTGCTCCGGCGAGTCCGCCACCTGGAGCAGCTCGAGGTCTCCTTCGGAGACGTTGCCCGCCGCGGCGACGGTCTCGCGGATCCAGGCGGCGAGCCCGGCCCAGTAGTCCCTGCCGTAGAGCACGGTCGGGAACATCCGCACCTTGTGCGTCTGGATCAGCGTGAGCGATTCGAACATCTCGTCGAGCGTCCCGAACCCGCCCGGGAAGACGACGAACGCCTCCGCGTACTTCACGAACATCGTCTTTCGCACGAAGAAGTACCGAAAGTCGAGGGCCAGGTCGAGGTAGCCGTTCATGTGCTGCTCGTGGGGCAGCTCGATCCCGGCTCCGATCGACATGCCGCCCGCCTCCTGCGCCCCCTTGTTGCAGGCCTCCATGATCCCCGGGCCACCGCCCGTGATGACCGCGTAGCCGGCCCGTGCGAGCTCGGCACCGGTCGCCTCGGCAGCGGCGTACATCGGGTCATCCGACTTCGTGCGCGCCGACCCGAACATCGACACCGCCAGCCCGACCTCGGCGAAGGCGTCGAAACCGGCCACGAACTCGGACGTGATCCGGTGGATCCGCCACGGATCGGTGTGGATGAACGCGGCGTCCTGGCGACCGAGCAGCCGCTCGTCCTCCGTGGGACGGTGGCGTGGCTGGATCGCGTCCGACATCGCGCTCGAACGGTACCGCACGACCCCCGGCACGAGGGCCCTGCAGGAGGTGCGTACAACCGTTCCGGAGGGTAGAATGGGAGGCATGGACGCCCTGACCGCGAAGGTGACCCGCGATGCCGAACCTGCCCCGGATCCCGAGGACAGTACGACGGCGCCAGCGCGCGCCGCAGCGGCCGGTCGAGCGCTCCGAGCCTCGGATCGCTGAGATCGAGGCCGCCGGCCTGCGCTGGCTGCAGCTGGAAGAGCCCACCGCCGTCGAGACCGCCTGGCTCGCGCAGAATTTCGAGTTCCACGAACTGGATCTCGAAGACGTGCTCTCGACCCGGCAGCGGCCCAAGATCGACGAGTACGACGACTACATGTTCATCGTGCTCCACGTTCCCCACTACAACAAGGAGCGGGCGCGGCTCGACGCGGCCGAGCTGAACGTCTTCGTCGGCCACGACTACATCGTGACCCTGCCCAACGTGCCGCTGAAGCCGCTCGGGCGGCTGTTCGCGCAGCTCGAGGACAACCAGGAGCGGCGCGAGGAGTACTTCGGCAAGGGCTCCGGATACGTGCTCTACGAGATCCTGTCGGAGCTCTTCGACTACTGCTTCCCGATCCTCGACAAGATCGGCTTCAAGCTCGACCGCATGCGCGAGGCCATCTTCACCGAACGCCGGTCCGAGGACGTCGTGCGCGACATCTCCGACGTGAAGCACGAGATCGTCTCCTACCGCAAGGTCATCCAGCCCGAGCGCTCGACCCTGCGCCTGCTCGAGCGGACGCGCTACCTGCCCGACGACCTCGAGGTCTACTTCGACGACATTGTCGACAAGGCCGAGCGCATCTGGGATCAGCTCGACAACTACAAGGAGGTCGTCGAGGCACTCGAGCAGACCAACGAGTCGGTCATCGCCCACAAGCAGAACGACATCCTGCGGGTGCTGACGATCTTCTCGGTGATCCTCCTGCCGCTCACGCTGATCACCGGCATCTTCGGGATGAACTTCAACCACATCCCGTTCACGAGGGACTACCACGGGTTCTTGGCGACCGTCGGCATCATGCTCGCGATCGCGATGACGCTGGTCGCCTTCTTCCGCTTCAAGCGGTGGATGTGACCGAGCGGCTGTGGGCGCCCTGGCGGATGGAGTACATCCAGGGCGGCGCCGATGCGCCGGGCTGCATCTTCTGCGACAAGCCGGCTGCGGAAGACGACGAGGCCAACCTGGTCGTGCGCCGCGGCGAGCGGGCCTACGTGCTGATGAACCTCTACCCGTATTCGAACGGCCACCTGATGGTGGCGCCGTACCGCCACATCGCCGGGCCGGGCGACCTGGATGACGGCGAGCGGGCCGAGATGTGGGCCCTCCTCGACCGGTCGCTCGCCGTGCTCACCGAGGTCATGGCCCCGCACGGCTTCAACGCGGGCATCAACATCGGGCGCGTGGCCGGCGCGGGCGTCGAGGACCACGTCCACCTGCACGTCGTCCCGCGCTGGAACGGCGACACGAACTTCATGCCCGTGCTGGCCGACGTCAAGGTGATGCCCGAGCACCTGACCCGCACCGCGGCCAAGCTGCGGGCCGCGTTCTGATCGGCCGCTAGTCCTCGACGGTGCGCGCGAAGAGGATGTGGTCGCGCCAGGCGCCGGCGATGAAGAGGTACCTGGGTGACACGCCGATCGCGGTGAAGCCGTTCCGGCGAAGCACGGTCTGCGAGGCCGTGTTGTCGACGAGGGTCGCCGCCTCGAGCCGGTGGAGACCGGCCGGGCCGAAGCCCCACTCGCAGACGAGGCCGACCGCCCGGGTGGCGATTCCGCGCCCGTTCATGGGCTCCGTGATCCAGTAGCCAAGCCCCGCGTTCTGGAATGGCCCGCGCGAGATCCGCGAGACCGAGATGACGCCGGCCGGCTCGCCTCCGGCCTGGATGAGGAAGCGTTCGAGCCGGTCGGCGGCCCGCTCCCGCTCGAGCGCCTCGAGCTCACGCCGCTGGGCTGCCGACGTGGCGAACCCCTCGGGCCGGGGCGGGTCGAACGGCGCGAGGAATTCCCGGTTGGCGGTGTAGAGCGCCGCCAGCGTGCCGGCGTCGCGCACCTGCAGGGGACGGATGGAGACAGTGAGTACACTCATGCGGCGATGCTGGCACCCTCGGTGTTCAAGGCATACGACGTGCGCGGAATCGTGCCAGACGAGCTCGACGCCGAGGGCGCATACGCGATCGCGTGCGGATACGTCGCCGCCTTCGAGCCGCGGATGATGGCCGTCGGGCGAGACATGCGACTCTCGTCGCCCGAGATCGCGCAGGCCGCGATCAAGGGTGCGGCGGACTCCGGCGCCGATGTCGTCGACCTCGGCCAGGTCGGGACCGAGATGCTCTACTTCGCGGTCGGGGAGTACGGCTACGAGGGCGGGCTCCAGGTGACCGCCTCGCACAACCCGGCCGCCTACAACGGCATGAAGATCGTCCGGCGCGGCGCGCTCCCGGTGGGCGGCGACACGGGTCTCGACCAGATCAAGGCCCGGGCGCTCGGCGATCCCCCCGAGCCGGGTGGTCCTCGGGGGCAGGTGACCGACCGCGACGTCTACGACGAGTTCCACGAGCGGGCGCTGGGGTTCATCGACCCGGGCGCGGTGCGGCCGCTCTCGGTCGTCCTCGACGGGGCGAACGGCATGGCCGGGCCGATGGTCGCGCCGATCCTCGACCGGCTGCCGGTCACCGTCTTTCCGTACAGCCTCGAGCCCGACGGCCACTTTCCCAACCATGAGCCGAATCCGCTGCTCGAGGAGAACCGGACGTTCATCATGGGGAAGGTGCGCGAGCACGGCGCCGACCTGGGGATCGCGTGGGACGGCGACGCGGATCGCTGCTTCTTCATCGACGACACGGGCGAGTTCGTGCCCGGCGATCTCATCACGGCGCTCATCGCCCGGTCGATGCTCGAGAAGCATCCCGGGTCGGTGATCGTCTACGACCTGCGCGCATCGTGGGCCGTGCGCGACACCATCGTCGAGGCCGGGGGGACGGCGCTCGAGAACCGGGTCGGGCACGCCTTCATCAAGGCCCGCATCCGCAAGGAGGACGCGGTCTTCGCCGGCGAGGTGTCGGGCCACTACTACTTCCGCGACTTCTACTACTGCGACACGGGTGTCGTGCCCGCGCTCGTCATGCTCGAGCTGCTGTCGCAGGCGGGGAAGCCGCTCTCGGAGCTCTTGGCGCCCTTCCGCGACCGCTACCACATCTCGGGCGAGATCAATTCGACGGTGGACGACGTGCCGGTGAGGCTCCAGCAGCTGAAGGAGCGCTACGCCGGCCACGCCGTCCGGGTCTCGCACATGGACGGCATCTCGTTCGAATTCGAGGACTGGCACTTCAACGTGCGCCCGTCGAACACCGAGCCCCTCCTCCGACTCAACCTGGAGGCGCTCGATGGGCCGACGATGGAGGCGCGACGCGACGAGGTGCTCGACCTGATCCGCGGGTGAGCGTGACCGACCACAGACCGCCGTTTCGGTTCGCGGTGCGGACACGGGTGGGGTTCGACGAGACCGACGCGCAGGGGATCGTCTACTACGGCCGCTACATGCCCTACTTCGACAGGGCCCGCGTTGAGTACCTGCGCCATCTCGGCCTGCTCCGACCGGAGTCGGGCGGCGCGGACTTCGTGATGCGCGCGCAGCACGTCGAGTACCACGCCCCGGCACGGTTCGACGACGAGCTCGAGGTGTTCGTCCGCGTGCGCCGGCTGGGCCGAACGAGCGTCACGTGGGAGTTCGAGGCGTTCAATGCGCTCTCTGACGAGCACCTGGCGACGTCGACGCAGACCGCCGTCTACGTGGCTGGGCGGCGGCCGGTGCGGGTCGACGACGCCCTCCGCCAGGCGGTCGTCGCCTTCGATACGGCGGTCGAGTCGTGACTGCCGCGGTGCTCGCGGACATCGAGCAGATCGCCGCCGGCGAAGCGCCGTCCGACGAGATCCTGCGCCGCGTCGTCGATCTGCTCCACGACAGCTTCGAGAGCTACTCCTGGGTGGGCATCTACTTCGTCGAGGGCGACGAGCTCGCGCTCGGCCCGTGGCGCGGGCCGCAGGCCACGGAGCACGCCAGGATCCCGGTCGGCCAGGGCGTGTGCGGCGCTGCGGCCGCGAGCGGGAAGACCGAGATCGTTGACGACGTGAACGCCGACGACCGCTATCTGGCGTGCTTCCGCTCGACCCGGTCGGAGATCGTCGTCCCGATCCTGTACGACCGGCTCGTCGTCGCCGAGATCGACGTCGACAGCGACCGGCCGGCCGCGTTCGGCGATGCCGACCGCGAATTCCTGGAGCGCGTGGCGGCCCTCGTCTCGGAGCACTGCCTTGTGGGCTGGGACACCGGCGGCGTCGACTGGGAGGCCCCGGAGAACTGGGATGCAGGGCGCTGACGGCGGCGTGTGGTAGAACTGGGCGACGGTCCCAAAGGGAGGGCAAACCATGACCGATATGGCCGATTCGGGTACGGGCTCGAAGCTCTTCGTACGCCAGTCGTCCGGGCTCGTTCGTGATGTCAGCGTCACGAATGCGCTCTTCTTCAACGTCGCCGCGTTCGTCGGCGTCGGCCTGACGCTCTATCCGATCTTCTACTCGCTCGGATTCATCCCGGTGTGGACATGGGGCCCGTTCTCGGAGTACGGCTGGGCGGCGATCGTGACGGGCCTCTTCTGCGTGCTGCTCGCCATCATCTTCGCCTCGCTCACGTCGGTCATGCCCCGCTCAGGCGGCGACTACGTGTTCACGAGCCGCATCACGCATCCGTTCCTCGGCTGGATGGAGGCATGGACGCTCGTCATCGCCTCGGTGCTCATCATCGCGTTCGAGGTGCCGCTGGTCCTTCGCAACCTCCAGATCACGGCGAGGATCATCGGCATCGGCGCCGGCGGGAGCTTCTTCCAGGACGCGAACACGTGGTTCACCGATTCGACGGGCGGGATCACGGGGACACCCGGGTTCATCGGGTCGCTGGTGGTGCTCGCGATCATCGCGGGCGTCGTCCTCCTCCCCACGCGCACGTTCCACCGGGTTGTGACCGCGCTTGCGATCTTCGGCGTCGCCGCGTTCGTCGCCATGTTCGTGTTCGGCCTTCTGGCGACGAGCCGGGCGGACTTCGATCACAACTTGCCGCAGTACACGGGCGGAGTCACGGCAGCCAAGATCGCGGCGTCAGGGCACCCCACGTTCCTCCCAGGCGAGACGCACGATTTCCTTGGCGACCTCTTCTCGCACACCGTTTTCCCGATCATGCTCTCGATCCTGCTCTTCCAGTACATCGGGTTCCAGTACTCGGCGTACATTGCCGGCGAGGTGCGCGGCAACGTCCGCCGCGGCGTCCTGATCGCGCTTTTGGGCGCGCTTCTGATCGGCGTGGTCGCGAACTCCGTCTACGTCGACTCGATCTCGAAGCACCTTGGCTTCGACATGAACGTCAGCTGGGGGGCGTCGTACTGGGGCTTCAACGAGAACCTCCCCGTGTTGCCGATGGGGCAGCCGAACGCCATGCCGCTCTTGGGCGTGATCGCCAACTCCAGCCTGTGGCCGATCTGGGCGCTGATCAGCTTCGCCGGGGCGATCTTCCCGTTCCTCCTGTGCCCCGTCTACATCAACTTCATCAGCCGCATGCAGCTCGCATGGAGCCTCGACCGGCAGTTCCCGGAGTGGTTCGGCGAGGTGAGCGAGCGCCTGCGCGCGCCGCTGAACGCGATCCTGGCGACGCTCGGGCTGACCGCGCTCTTCCTCTTCTTCCAGAGCTACAACGCCCTGCCCCACTTCCTCGCCACAAGCGGCAACAAGCTCAACCTGGCCGGCACGGCGTGGTTCTCGATCACCATGGCGATCCTCACATGGACGATGCCCGGGGTGAACGCGCTGCTGGTGCGCGCGCGGCGGCCGGACCTGGTTCGCAACGCCCCGTTCGGGAAGGCGCTGCCGTGGGTGGGGCTGGCGTGGCTGGTGTTCCCGGTGTGGGTCTATACCTTCGGGATCATCAAGCCGATCTGGGACAGCATCACCGCGACCGGGGTGTCGAAGCTGACCTACCTCGAGACGAACGGCATCCTCGACGCGCTCATCTTCTACGGGATCGGGATCGTCATCTATTTCGTCATGAAGATGCGGTCACGGGCCGCGGGCGTCGACACGAACATGCTCTTCGCCGAGATCCCACCGGACTAGCCCCGCATGCGGATCTACCTCGCGAGCGACTTCCACGCGGCTGAGAAGGCCTGGCGGAAGTTCCTGAACGCGATCAAGCTGAACGTGTACAAGGCCGATGTCGCGCTCGTCGCCGGCGACCTCACAGGCAAGGCGATCGTTCCGATCGTGCGCAACGGCGGGGAGTACGAGGCCGAGCTCTTCGGCGTCAGACGACGGGCCGGAAGCGATGAGGAGCTGGCCGTGCTCCAGCGCGACATCGCCGATGTCGGCTTCTACTCGTTCGTCTCGACGTCGGAGGAGTCCGAGCGGCTGGCGAACGATCCGGAGGCCCGCGACCGCCTGCTTCACGAGCTGATGAACGCGCGGGTCGGCGCGTGGATGGATCTCGCGAATGAGCGACTGCGCGACGGCTCTGTGCCGCTCTACCTGATCCCGGGGAACGACGACGACTTCGGCATCGATCCGATCCTGAACCACGAGGGCGCATTCGCCCAAAACGTCGACGGGCGGGTCGTCGACATCCCGGGCGACCTCCAGCTCCTCGCCTCGGGGTGGTCGAACATCACGCCGTGGAGCACGCCCCGCGAGGAGCCGGAGGACGTGCTCGAGGCGCGTCTGGATGCGCTCGCCCGCCAGGTGCGCGACCCGCGCCGGGCGGTCTTCATGATCCACGTCCCGCCCCGCGACTCGGGTCTCGACACGGCGCCGATCCTCGACGAGAACCTGCGCCCGACGATCTCGGCCGGCGACGTGCTGCGCGGCGCTGTCGGCTCTCAGGCGGTACGGCACATCATCGAGCGGTACGAGCCGCTGCTCGGCGTGCACGGGCACATTCACGAGTCGGGCGGCGAGCGGCGGATCGGCCGGACGCTCTGCATCAACCCGGGCAGCGAGGCCAACCACGGCATCCTGCGCGGCTACCTGGTCGACATCGGCTCGGACGGCATCGAGCGGGCGATGCGCGTGGAGGGCTAGCCAGGCGGTGTGCCGCGAAGGCGGCCCGACGCTGGCTGGAGGATCGCCGCGGCTTCCGACCACGATTGAGCCTGGACCTGGTCCACCCGACCCCGGACGTGAAGCGACTGGACCTGGTCCACCCGACCTCAGACGTGAAGCGACTGGACCAGGTCCGCGCGTTTCAGGATTGGCTCTTCGTGGTGGATCTCGTCACATCATCGTGGCGGCTGAACCGTTGGCGGCGGCCGGTGTTTCAGGCCCAGGCGGCTTCGCGGACGTCCTCGGGCGCCTTCAACCAGTAGCTCTCGCGCATCCACTCGCGCGCGGCCTCCAGGCAGTCGGCGTCCTCGATCCTGACCGTCACCCAGCCGTAGCGGCCGACGTAGCGGGCCTCCGAGACGTAGGGCATCTCGAGCGCCACCTCGCGCTCCTCGCGGGTCAGCTTGAGGGTGATCGTGACCGGCGGGCCGTCGCCCAGGATGGCGAACATCGTGCTCCCGCCTCCCACCTTGAAGACGTGGGCGTCGGGGCCGAACGGGTGGTCCTCGCGAGCCTGCGGAAACGAGAGCGCGAACGAGCGGATGCTGCCGGCGGCGTCCACGCCCGCAGGCTACCGGACGTTCGCCGATCTACACGTCACGCGGCGCCGTCTCATGCACCGCCGCGACGCCGTAGTACCGGTCGGCGGCGCGCACGAGGGCGCTGGGATCGTCGATCCCTCGGAACGTGAAGTCGCTGTCGGAGGCGTCGGTGCCCGCCGTGTCCCAGTCCACGTCGCCGATGCCGAGCAATCGCTGAGCGATGTTCTGGCTCAGATGCACGTTCTGCACCCGATCGACGTGGGTCGTCCGCTCGCTGCGTGACATCAGCCCCGTACGGATGTGGATACGCCGGTCGGTGACGAGGTAGCGGGTGGTGCGGCGCCGGATCCACCCGGCGATGTACGTGAGCACGAGGCCGATGCCGGTGGCGACCGTGAACCACGTGGCGCCAACGTCCTGGCCGCCGGCGGTCAACGCGGCCCACACCCCGACCGCCAACAGCGACAGCAGCGTCCACTTGACGTAGAACAGGAGCATCGACTTCCAGCTGGGATGACCCTCCCAGACGGTGATTTCGCGCTCGGCACCCACGCTCGGGATGTTATCCGCCGGGCGTGACGCGATAGGCGTCGAAGACCGAGTCGATGTTGCGCAGGGCTTGGAGGAGAGCACGGAGCTCCTTCACGTCGCCCACCTCGGCCGTGTACCAGTTGCGCGCCATCTGGTCGGCGACGTGGCCGCCGTACTCGACGATGTTCGCGCCGTGCTCGGCGAACGTGCGCGCCACGTCCTCGAGCAGCCGCGGGCGATCCCACGACTGGAGGGCGATCGTGACGCGGAACGAGCTCGTCGCCGTGTCGGAGTCGTCCCAGCGAACGGCCGTGAACCGCTCGGGCGTGCGCTTGAGCGCGCGCACGTTGGGGCAGTCCTCGCGGTGGATCGTGATGCCGCGCCCCAGCGAGATGTAGCCGACGACCCCGTCTCCCGGAACGGGAGTGCAGCACTTGGCCATCCGGACGAGCACGTCCGGGTCGGACGTCCCCTCGACGACGATCCCGAATGACGACGAGGCCGCCGGCCGCTTCTGCGGGCGCCGGCTGGGCGTGAGCTCGTGCTCGGGCGCGATGACCTCGGCGGTCTTGAGACGGCCGATGAGCTTCGTCACGACCTGGCTGACCTGGATCTTGCCGCCCCCGATCGCGACGTAGAATTCGTCGGCCTTCTTGAACCCCATCTCGCGGATGATCCCGGCCAGGAGCGGTGACGCCGACACCTTCTGGTGTGGCAGGCCGTTCGTCTTGAGCGCGTGCTGGAGCGACTCGCGCCCCTTCTGCTCGAGGTCCTCGCGCGCCTGCTGTGTGAACCACTGGCGGATCTTGTTGCGCGCCCGCGACGTCTTCACGAGGTTCATCCAGTCGCGCGACGGCCCCCGCTCCTGCTTTGACGTCAGCACCTCCACGAACTCGCCCGACTGGAGCGTGTAGTGGAGCGGCACGATGCGCCCGTTCACCTTGGCGCCCACGCAGCGGTGGCCGACGTCGGTGTGGACGGCGTAGGCGAAGTCGAGCGGCGTCGCGCCCGCGGGCAGGCTCTTCACCTCGCCCTTGGGTGTGAACACGTACACCTCGTCCGAGAAGAGGTCGACGCGGAGCGTGTCCATGAACTCCTTGGGGTCGCTCGCATCGCCCTGCCAGTCGGCGAGCTGCGCGACCCACTCGTTGGCGCCGTGCGCCTTGCGCGAGGAGTGGGGGCCCGTCTTGTACAGCCAGTGCGCGGCGATCCCGAACTCGGCCGTCTGGTGCATGTCCTGCGTGCGCACCTGGATCTCGAGCGGCTTTCCCTGCGGCCCGATCACCGTCGTGTGCAGTGACTGGTACATGTTGACCTTCGGCATGGCCACGTAGTCCTTGAACCGCCCCGGCATCGGCTTCCACAACGAGTGGATGACGCCGATCGCGCCGTAGCAGTCCTTCACCGAGTCGACCAGCACCCGGACAGCGGTGAGGTCGTAGATCTCGTTGAACTCCTTGCCACCCTGCGCCATCTTGGTGTAGATCGAATACAGGTGCTTGGCGCGGCCCGAGATGTCCGCCTCGATCGCCGCGTGCTCGAGCTCGTGGTTCAGGATCGTCCCGGCCTCGCTTGCGAACCGCTCCCGCTCGTCGCCCGCCTGGTTCACGAGCGACTCGATCTCGGCGTAGCGGCGGGGGTGCAGGGTGTGGAACGCCAGATCCTCGAGCTCCCACTTGATGGACTGGATGCCGAGCCGGTGCGCGAGCGGCGCGTAGAGCTCGAGCGTCTCCTTCGCAGTCTCGACCTGCTTCTGCTTTCCGAGCGCAGAGATCGTGCGCATGTTGTGGAGCCGGTCGGCGAGCTTGATCAGGATCACCCGCAGGTCGCGCGCCATCGCGACGATCATCTTGCGGTAGTTCTCGACCTGGGCCTGCTCGCGGCTCGCGAAGCTGATCCTGGTCAGCTTCGTGACGCCGTCGACCAGCGCGGCGACATCGTCGCCGAACCGCTCCCGCACCTCGTCCAGCTCGGCCGGGGTGTCCTCGACCACGTCGTGCAGCAGGGCGGCGGCGATCGTCGCGGCGTCGAGCTTCAGCTCGGCGCAGATCGTCGCGACGGCGACCGGGTGGTGGATGAACTCCTCCCCGCTCTTACGGCGCTGTCCGCGGTGATGCAGGCAGGAGTAGTCGAACGCTGCCCTGATGAGAACGGCGTCGGCGTTCGGGTTGTACACCGAGATCCGGCCGAGCAGCTCGGCCAGAAGAGGGTCGTGCCGCTCGGCTTCGGGGCTGCGAGGCACCGTTGCCATACCCACATGTTAGTGGAGGGGGGTTGGAGTTCCTGCTGCCGTCTGGGCGCGGAGGTAGGCGTAGGAGTCGGCGACCTGCTCGCGCGCGGCACGGTAGGTCGGCGACGCCTCCAGGTCGACGCGCGCCGCCGCGACCTCCCCGGGGACGAGGCCGACCTCGCGGAGCACGGCCCGGCAGCGCTCGACGGTCTCGGCAGGCAGCGTGAGGGCGCTCCCATCCCTGTCCGCCCGCCAGACGACGGCCAGCGCTTCGCGGAGCGGCGCGCGCAGCTCGACCACCTCGCGCGCGAACTCGACCTCTGCCTGGCCCCACACGAGGTGCACGTGCAGCCGCGAGCCGAGCTCGGCGAGAAGCTCGCCCCCGGCCGTATCAGCCGGGGGGTCGAGGGCCACGACATGGTGGAACCGGGACACAACCCCGTCGGCGTCGGCGGTCGCGTACTCGGCGAGCTCGACCCAGCCGGAGCCCAGCCGCTCCGGGCGCAGGACTCCGCGCAGCATCGCCGCTCGGCGGGTCGCGTCGGCGACGAGGATCAGCACCGGCTCGCCGGCCGCCACCAGACGGGCGACGGTCGCGACCTGGACGCCTCCCCCGCGGGCGTCCTCGACGCCGGCCGACGCTGCCGCGGCGCGGAGCCCGTTCACGTGCGGCGCGGCGGCCGGCCCGTCGACGACGGCCGCGATCGCCCGCACGAGCATCTGCGCGGACGCGGCGCCGTTCCACTCGTTGCGCGAGAGCCGGTAGGCGACGTCGAATCGGCCGCCGTCGCGCAGCTCGGCCGCCGCGCCTCCGTGCCCGAACCAGACCGCGCCGCACCGGAATCCTCCCAGCTCGACGCCCATGCGCACGTGCCGTCCCTCGCCGATCCGCTCCACGCTGTGCAGGGCGGCCGCCGGTGCGAGCAGCACCACGCCGGGGTTCCCGAGGCCGAACGGCTGGAGCCGGTCGAGCTCGTCGGCCAGCTCGAGCGAGGTCTCGGCCGGCGCGAGCACGGCGTCGATGCGCTGCCGGCGCTGGAGGTCGGCCTCGTCCAGATGCGTGCCTGCGTGCTCGGCGAGCGCCGCCGCGAACGCCTCGACGCGATCGGGGCGCATCGTGAGCCCGGCGGCCACGCGATGACCGCCGTACCGGGTGAGGTGCTCGGCAGTGGCCGTCAGTCCGGCGTGGAGGTCGTAGGCGGCCACGCTCCGCCCCGACCCCTTGGCCTCCTCCCCGTCGCCAGCGATGAGGACGACCGGCCGCGCGTAGCGCTCGACGAGCCGTGAGGCGACGATGCCGATCACGCCCTCGTGCCACTCGGGATCGTGAAGCACATACGCCCGCCGTGCCCGCCACTCCTCGTCGGCTCCCTCCACCTGCGAGACGGCCTGGCGCAGGATCCCGTCCTCGACCGCCTGGCGCTCGCGGTTCAGCGCCTCGAGCCGCTCGGCCAGGGCCCGCGCGCGGCCGTCGTCGGCCGTCAGCAGGAGCTCGAGCGCCTGGTCGGGATGAGACAGCCGGCCGGCGGCGTTGATCCGGGGCGCGAGCCGGAACCCCACATCGGTGGACGAGGCGTGCGCCCGGTCGACGCGCGCCACGGCCATGAGCGCCCGCAGGCCGGGCTTCGACGTGCGCCGGAGCCGCCGCAGGCCGGCGCGTACGAGGCCGCGGTTCTCGTCGCGAAGCGGCACGACGTCGGCGACGGTCGCGAGCGCGACCAGGTCGAGGTGGAGCTCCATCTCGGCCGGATCGCGACCGGCGCGCGCGTGGAGGGCCTGGGCCAGCTTGAACACCACGCCGGTGCCGCACAGCTCCGGGAACGGGTAGCTCGACGGGCGGGTGCAGACGCGGATGCACTCGGGCAGCGCCTCGGCCGGCCGGTGGTGGTCGGTCACGATGACGTCCATCCCCAGCTCGCGGGCCCGCGCGACGGCGTCGACGGCCGTGATGCCGCAGTCGACGGTGAGGAGCAGGCCGACGCCGCCGCCGGCCAGCCGCTCGACCGACTCGACCGCCAGCCCATATCCCTCGGCAAACCGGCTCGGGAGGTGCTGCTCAGCGTCCGCTGCGAGGCCGCGCAGGACGATGAGGGCGAGGGCCGTCGCGCAGATGCCGTCGGCGTCGTAGTCGCCGTGGACGCAGATCCTCTCCCCGGCCGCGATCGCCGCTTCGATGCGCTCGCACGCCGCCGTCATGTCGCCAAGCAGCATCGGGTCGTGCGCAGGGCCGTCCTGCTCGAGAAACGCGCGCGCCGCATCCGGCGTCGAATGCCCCCGCCGGATCAGCACCTCGGCGGTCGTCCGCCGGACGCCCACGGCCTGGGCGAGCGCCGCTGCGTCCTCGGGAGGGCACGGGTCGACGAGCCAGGGCGACGGGGGCGCGGCCATCCGGCCATGCTATGGCGCCCCTCGGACGTGCCCTATCCTGGCCCGATCGAGCCGCGCGCCGACCTGCACGTAGGCACCTGGGGCGATGGGCCGCGAGCCCTGCTCGTCCATGGGAGCATGAGCTTCGGCGACCTCGCCTTCTCCGAGCAGCGGCCTCTGGCCGACCGCTGGCGGCTCGACGTGCTCGACCGGCGCGGGTTCGGCGGAAGCCTGGATCCCCTCGGCCGGGTGGACTTCGACGCAGACGCCCGCGACGTCGCCGGGCTGCTCGACGAGCCGGCCCACATCGTCGGCCACTCCTACGGCGGCGTCGTCTGCCTGCTGGCCGCGGCGCTCCGGCCCGAGGGCGCCCGGTCGCTCACGGTCATCGAACCGCCCGCCTTCGCGCTCGTGCGCGGCCGGCCGGCCGTCGAGGAGCTCATCGCGCGGATCGCCGCCCATCTCGGGGCCGGCGGTGCGCTGACCGAGGAGGACTATCTGCACGGCTTTCTGTCCGCCTGGGGGCTCGACCTCTCCCCGCCCCTGACGCTGACCGCCCGCGCCCGCCGGGCCGTGCGCTCGTCGATGACCGAGCGGCCGCCGTGGGAAGCCGAGGTACCGGTCGATCGGCTCGCGGCGGCCGGGATCCCGGTGCTCGCCGTCCGCGGCGCCTGGGACGCACTGCCCGCGGAAGCCCGCGACCTCGCCGGGGCGGCGTTCGCGGCGGTCTGCACCGTGCTTGTCGAGAGGCTGGGCGCGGCAGAAGCCGTCTTCCCGGGAGCGGCCCACCAGCCGCAGCTGCTGGGCGGACCCTTCAACGACCGCGTGCAGGCGTTCTGGCGCTCGGCGTCAGAGCCGGCCTGAGCGCACGATCGACGCCACCAGCACGAACCCCAGGCCGGATGCGACGACGAACCCCGCCAGCGCCAGCACATGGATGCCGAACAGGTGCCACCCGCCGTCCGCCGAGATCCCGATCAGCGACGAGCCGACGAGTGTCGCTCCCATGACGATCGCGATGACAAGCCGGTTCGCCACGACGTCGGCCTGGCTCGTGAGGAGGTCGAGGCCCTTGTGCCGGAACGCCACCTCGACCTCGCCGTCACGGAACTGCTCGAGCGTGTCGTGCACCTGGTACGGCAGCTCCATGAGCAGGCGGCTGTAGCTCTCTGCCCCCTCCCAGCCCTGCTCCGCCAGGCGCCGCGGCGAGTACCGCCGCTGCACCAGCTCGGCCGCATACGGCTCAGCGACCTCGAACACGTTGAAGTCGGGATAGATCTCCGTGCCGACGCCGCCCAGCGTCGCGAGCGCCTTGTCGAGAAGGGCGAACCGGGTCGGCAGGCGCAGGTGCATGCGCGACACGAGCACGAAGGCCTCCCGGATCACCTGGAGCGGGTCGATCTGGCCCATCGAGGCGCCGTAGTAGCGGTAGTAGACCTCCCGCAGCTCGATCCGGAGCTCCTCCTCCTGCTCGCGGTTGAAGCGCACCCCGAGCTCGTAGAGCCGCCGCGGCAGCGCGTCGACGTTCTCGTTCACGGCGTCGAGCAGGAGCCGGGTGAGCCGGCGCATGTCGCCGTCGGTCAGCGAGCCAGTCATGCCGAAGTCCACGAGGCCGAGCCGCCCGTCCGGGATCACGAAGATGTTCGCCGGGTGGGGATCGCCGTGGAAATGGCCGTGGCGGAAGATCATCTCGAGCCACGTCTCGGCGATCAGGATCGCGAGGCGGCGGCGCTCGTCCATCGGTGTCGCGGCGAGGTCGAGGTCGGCGAGCTGGATCCCCTCGAGCCGCTCGAGCGTCAGCACCCGGCCGCTCGAGTACGTGCCGTACACCTTGGGGATGAGCACTCGCGAGTCCGACGCGAAGTTCTGGCGGAAGATCCCGGCGGTGCGGGCCTCGATCCCGTAGTCGAGCTCGCGCCGGATAGACCGCGCGAACTCGTCGACGACCGCGACCGGGTCGATGAAGTCCAGCTTGTCGACGCGGCGCTTCACGATGCGCGCGACCTGATAGAGCAACGCAAGGTCGCGCTCGATCTGCCGGGCCGCGCCCGGACGCTGCACCTTGACGGCGACCTGGCGGCGGCTGGGCAGCTCGGCGAGGTGTACCTGGCCGATCGACGCCGCTGCCACCGGTACCGGGTCGAACGCCGTGAACAGCTTCTCGATCGGGGCCCGCAGGTCCTCCTCGATCATGCGCTCGACGTCGGCGTACGGGAACGGCCGAACGGCATCCTGGAGCTGGCGCAGCTCCGCGATGATCTCGGCCGGGACGATGTCGGGCCGGGTCGAGAGGAGCTGGCCGAACTTGACGAAGGAGGGGCCGAGCTCGTCGAGCATCTCGCGCAGGTGCCGGCCGAGCGCAGGCAGGTTCTGGTCGTCGATCACGGCCGAGCGGCGAAGCGCGCGCCGCTCGAACACGAACCCGAAGCCGTGCCGCGTTGCCACCTGCGCGATCTCGCGCAACCGTCCGACGGTCTGGCGCCGCTCCGAGAGGCTGGCCATGGCGCAATGGTACGTTAGGCGCGTGCGGGCGGCGATTCTGTACGAGACCGGTGCGCCCCTGCGGGTGGAGGATGTCGATGTCGACCCTCCCCGTGCGGGCGAGGTGGCGATCCGGATGGCCGCGAGCGGCGTCTGCCACTCCGACCTCCACGTCGTCGACGGCATCCACCCGCACCCGCGCCCGGCGATCCTGGGACACGAGGGGGCCGGTGTGGTCGAGGCGGTCGGCCCGGGCGTCACGGGGCTCGCCGCAGGCGATCACGTCATCCTGAGCTGGCTCCCGCACTGTGGCCGGTGCCGCTTCTGCGTGTCGGGCCGACCGAACGTGTGCGAGCAGCTCGCGTGGTCGGACGCCGGGCTCATGATGGACGGGACGACGAGGTTCCACCGCAACGGTGCCGACATCCACCACTCCACCACGTCGTCGTTCGGCGAGCGGACGGTCGTGCCGGCCCAGACGGCGATCCCGATCGACCCGGCGCTGCCGCTGAGCGAGATGGCGCTCATGGGCTGCGCCGTCATGACGGCGTTCGGCGCGGTGCTGAACACCGCCCGTGTCCGGCCGGGCGACGCGGTCGCCGTGGTGGGCTGCGGCGGCGTCGGCCTGAACATCGTGCAGGCGGCCGCCCTGGCCGGAGCCGGCAAGATCGTCGCGGTCGACCCGAGCCCGGCCAAGCACGAGCTGGCCCGCGAGATGGGCGCCACCCGAACGTGCACCCCCGAGGAGGCCGCGGCGTCGGTCACGGTCGACCACAGCTTCGAGGCGGTCGGGCCGCTCGGGACGATCGAGCTCGCCATCTCCCTCGTCGCCCGCGGCGGCCAGGCGATCCTGGTCGGCATGGCCCCGCCCGACGCCCGCCCGCGGTTCGACGCCCTTTCGCTCACGATGGACGAGAAGGCGATCCGCGGCTGCTGGTACGGCTCGTGCCGCCCCCAGGCCGACTTCCCGATGCTGGTGTCGCTCTACCGGTCCGGGCGGCTGCGGCTCGACCCGCTGATCGAGACGTGCGCGCTCGACGACGTGAACGAGGCCTTCGATCGCATCCGGCGCGGCGAGGCCGTCCGCTCGGTCATCGTCTACTGAGGCGTGCTCTGGGCCGTCTCGCGCACTGCGCTCGCATAGCCCAGTATGAACCCGGCCACCAGCACCGGAGGAACGAGCAGGACGATGTCGCGCGGGAGCTGCGGGCCGACGACCATCCCGGCGAGCGCCGCGGCGAACGCCGCCGCCTGCCACGTCTTCAGAAACCGGATCATCCTCACCTGCCAATTATCGGCACGAACGTCCGCGCCAGGAGGGGATCTCAGCCGGTGACCAGCGCGTCCGCGTTGTCGTGCGCGGGCGCCGGCTCGGCCGTCATGACCCGCTGGAGCCACGTGCCCGCGATCAGCGACGTGACGATCGCAAGCATCACGAGCGTCGTATAGAAGCGGTCGTCGATGATGCCCGCACCGAATGCGGTCGAGGCGAGCACGATCCCCGGGCCGCCGCGCGCATTCATGGCCATTGCCAGGTTGACGGCGCTCTTGCGCGGCTCGCCGCCGATCCGGGCGCCGGCGTACACGCTCGCCGACTTCACGAGGCACGCGAACACCAGGAATGCGAGGAAGAAGAGCACGTCGAAGTGGTCGACGAGATCGAGCTGGAGCCCGACGATCGCGAAGTAGAGCGGGATGAACAGCCCGAGCGAGAAGTTGCCGATCTCGAATCGCGCAGTCTGGGCGCGCTCGCCGGCCGCCGTGACGACGATGATCCCGGCCACGAACGCCCCGAAGAGCGGGACGATGCTGAGGAGCAGGCACGCCCCGCTCATCGCGATAACAACCACCAGCTGGAACGCCACCTGGCTGCGCCGCTTGATGACGTTGTACCGGGAGCGCAGGGCCAGGCCGTAGATTCGCGGCCCGAACAGGAGTCCAATCCCGAGAAAGCCGAGTGTCGCGAACGTGTGGTAGGCGTAGTTCCCGACCGATCCCGGGTCCCACCCAAGCTGGCCGGCGAGGCCGAACTGCGCGCTCCCCGTCCCGGCGACGATGCCGATCGCCACGGCGAGCACCACGTAGAGCACAACGTCTTCGATCACGGCGACCGAGAGCACGATCCGGGCAAAACGGGTCTGGAGCAGGCCCAGGTCGAGCATGATCCGCGAGATCACCGGGATGCTCGTCACGGCGATCGCGATCGCGAACACGAGCAGCAGCGCCGTCCGGTTCTGCGCGGTTCCCTCGAAGCGCGTGAAGTCGATGGCGGTGAAGGCCGCGACGCCGACGACGAACGGCACAACGAGGCCCGCGACCGCGACCGAGGCGACCACCCGCGTCGACGATCGGCTGATGAGCCCGCGCATCTGCGTCCCCGCCGTGAACATGAGGAGCAGGAGGCCGAGCTGGTAGACGGCGCCGAGCACCGCCGGCACGGCGCCGGTGGACGGGAAGAGCCAGTCGTACGCCGCCGGCCAGACTCGCTCCAGAAACGTCGGGCCGAGCAGGATCCCGCCGAGGATCTCGCCGATCACCGGCGGCTGGCGGAAGCGCGCAAACAGGTAGCCGCAGGTATGCGCGCTCACGAGCAGCGCGATCAGAGCTGCGAGGACATGCGCGGTATCTCGATCCGTGTACGACACGGTTGCTCCTCAGGAAGACTGGATGACCAGTATCCGGGCGCGTCCGGAGTCGTGCAAGACTAGACCGGCACCCGCTGGAGCACCCGGCCGCGCATCTCGGCGGGAACGTCCATCCCGAGCGCGGTCAGGAGCGTCGGGGCGATGTCGAAGAGATGGGCGTCCTCGGGGAGGGTGTCCGGCATGCCCGGGCCGAGCATGATGGCGATCCCGTACTTGGCGTGGTTGGCGTCGTCCGGGCCGGTGTCGTTCTCGCGCACCTGCACGCGGCCGTCGCCGATAGAGCCGATCGACCGCCAGGCCAGGTTGCCGAAATAGCAGATCAGGTCGGGCGCGACCCCGTTCACCTCGCGGTAGAGGTCGGTCGGCCGGAAGACGCGGGTGCCGATCGAGTTCCCGTCCTCGTCGCCAAGCGCCTCGAGCTTGGCGATCAGCTCGTCGCGCAGCGCCTCGTAGTCGGCCGGGTCGATCACGCCCTCGGGCTCGCGCCCTTTCACGTTCATGAAGATCCGCGAGTAGTAGCCGCCGTCCGCCCACACCCGCGTCCGCGGCCAGTCGACCTGGACCTTCCCGAACGGCGTCGGCGTGGTCGGCGGGTCGACGAGGCTCAGGTAGCCCTCCTGCATCAGCCACTCGTTCACCTGGATGCCGCCGTGCATCGCCTGCGCCCCGTGATCCGACACGACGAGGAGCGCGGTCGTGTCGTCGAGGCCCTCGATCAGCGCGCCCACCTCGGAGTCGAGGTAGCGGTAGTAGTCGCGGAACCCCTGTTCGTAGGGGTTCCCAGGCTCGTAGTCGGGGTGATCGTGGTCGTAGAAGCGCCAGAAGGCGTGGTGCAGGCGGTCGGGCCCCATCTCGACCAGCATCAGGAAGTCCCACGGCCGCGTGTCGCGCAGATGCCGGGCGAGGGCGAACCGGCGCCGCGTCATCTCGTTGATGTCGCGCAGGATGCGGTCCTTCTCGTCGGTGCGGTAGTCGGGCACGTCCACCATGTAGTCGCCGACGACCCGCCGCACCTCGTCCTTCAGATCCTCGGGGTACGTGAACTTCGAGTCGGTGCTCGGCGTCAGGAAGCAGCTCACCATCTCGCCGTTCACCGGCCGGGGCGGGAACGTCTGCGGGACGCCGAGCGCGACCACGTGCTTTCCCTGGCGCGAGAGTATGTCCCACAGGCGCTCGACGCGCACCTTGTCCGACGTGGCGAAGGCCAGCCCGTCGTAGGAGTGGTCCTTGCGGTTTCGGAAGCCGTAGAAGCCGAGCGTGCCCGGGTCCCGCGACGACATCATGCACGACCACGCCGGCACGGTGATCGGCGGGTCGCACGACTCGAGCCTCCCCCACGCCCCCCGCTCCATGAGCCCCGACAGGACGGGCAGCTCGTCGCGCATGTCGTCGAAGACGATCTCGGGCGGGACGCAGTCCAGGCCCACGATCATGAGCTTCTCGGCGGTCGACATCGCGGCATGGTACCGGCGGGCGGGCCGGGCGCTCGTCGATAGAATCGCCGCCATGAGGGTGCTCGTCCTCGGCCTCGACGGGGCCGACCGCGACCTGGTCGACCGTCTGCTGGCGGAGGGCCGTCTGCCGACGCTGGCCCGTCTCGTGCGAGACGGCGCGTACGGGCCGCTGCGGTCGACCATCCCGGCGGTGACGCCGACGGCGTGGTCGTCGTTCCTCACCGGCCTCAACCCGGCGGGACATGGGATCTTCAACTTCTCGTCCAACCCCAACCGCGGCCGGTCGCGGGTCGAGAGCGCTGCCAGCCGGTCGGGCGCGCCGCTGTGGCGGCTCCTGGGCGCTGGCGGTGTGCGGTCGGCGTTCGTGACGGTGCCGTTTACCTATCCGGCGGAGCCGTTCGACGGGGTCGTCGTCTCGGGGTACGGGGGACCGGAGCGGCCGCAGATCCTCCCGGAGGGTGCGGCGCGCGCCATCGACGAGCGCGTCCCCGGCCTCGTCACGGCCCACCACCCCATGAAGGAGCGCTGGTGGGAGGACTTCAGCCGGTATGCCGCCACCCTCATCGAGCACGTCGACCAGATCGGCGACGCCTGCCGGACGTGCTTCGACCTCGAGCCCGATCTGGGTGTCCTGGCGGTGGACTTCATGAGCACCGACTTCGCCGGCCACCTCGGCTACTCGCGCCTGGATCCGTCCCATCCCGCCCACGACCCGGCCGCTGCAGGCGACGAGCTGGTACAGGTCTACCAGGCCGTCGACCGGGTGTGCGGCGAGCTGATCGACGCGGCCCGCGAGCGCTACGGC
Source organism: uncultured Actinomycetes bacterium (assembly GCA_963709425.1). GTDB lineage: Bacteria > Actinomycetota > Thermoleophilia > Gaiellales > JAICJC01 > JAICJC01. The sequence continues at coordinate 159,829 of CAVPWG010000001.1, forward strand.
GAGGAGCCGACCGCGATCATCATGTCGGATCACGGCATGAAGCCCATCTACTGGACGTTTCACGCCAACGAGTGGCTTCGCCGCGCGGGGCACCTGCGCTACCGGCACCGCTCGCTCCAGCGGCACCTGCGCGGACCGCTGCGGAAGCTGGCCCTGGTCGACGGCCGGCTGGCGCGGACGACGACGTGGTACGGGAGGCTGCTCGACCGCGTTCCACTCCTCCCGCGACCGGCCGCTGACCGGGCCTTCGCCGACGTCGACTTCGGGCGCACCCGCGCCTACTGCTTCGCCACCGGCGGCCAGATCTACCTCGGCGAGGCGACGGGGGCACGAAATGACCAGGCGTTCGCCGAGCGGCTGGCGCGCGACCTGGAGGCCATCCCCCACCCCGAGACCGGCGAGCCGCTCTTCGAGGTGCTCCGAAAGCGCGACATCTACCGCGGCGCCCACCTCGACCGGGCGCCGGAGCTCGTGCTGATCCCGCGCGACGAGCGCGTCCACGTCGAGTCCTCGCGCCGCGACTGGCCCGACGTCTTCATGCGCCACGAGACGCTCGATCCCGAGCACTTCTACGGATACTCGGGTCACCACGGCGTGACCGGCATCATCGCCGCCGCCGGCCCGGGTATCCGGCCCGGTGATGTCCCCGGCGGCAGCGAGATCGCCCAGCTCGCGGCCACCGTCCTCCGCCTCCACGGCCTCTCGAGCGACGGCCTAGAGCCGCCCATCGAGGCCATCCTGGCCCCCGCCGACGAGGCGGTCGCCGTCCAGGCCCAGTCGTCCGACGGCGATGCCGACGTCTACTCGGCCGACGAGGAGGCCGGCATCCTCGAGCGCCTCCGCGACCTCGGCTACGAGTAGGCGGCGTGCACTATTGGGGTCTGACCCCTCCTTGCGTCAGCGGGAGCGGAGGGCGCCCACCACCTGGTGGACGGCGGGCATCGGGTCGCGCAGCGAGAACACGGGCTCGGAGAACGGCGGGCGGAGCGGCGCCAGCGTCCTGCGGACGCCGAGGTGCTCGCGGCGGCTCTCGCGCACGTGGCGGACCACCGCCACCCAGCGGCGCCGTCCGGCGCCCCTGCTCGTCCGCGCCGCGAAGGGCTCGCCGATCGCGTCGCGGTAGGCCATCTGCACCAGGTCGACGCCGCACGCCGCGGCGAGCGAGTGCCACTGCCACAGGCGCGCGTTCACCTCCATGAGCCGCAGGGTGCCGTCGCGCGGGTCACGCTTGTACTCGACCTGCGAGATCCCGTGGAATCCGAGCGCGTGCAGGAGCCGGCGGGCGCCGTCGACAGCCTCATCGTCCCACTCGGCCACGCCCACCCGGCAGGTGCCGACCCCGGCCGGCGCCTGCAGGAGCTTGCGGCCGCAGAAGATGCCGGGCACGGCGCCGCCGGCGTCCACGTAGCTGCCGACCGTCCAGAGGCTGTCGTCGCCGCCGGGGATCTGCTCCTGGAGCATCGGCGCGAACTCCGCGCCGAGGCGATACGCCGCCAGCAGCTCCTCGGGCGTGTCGGCGCCCACGAGCGGAATCCCGTGGCGGCGCTTGAACCCCGCGCCCTCGGACGGCTTCATGACGGCGGGGTATCGCAGCACCTCGGCCGCCCGCCGCGCCGCTTCCTCGTCGGCCGGGTGGAACGTGGCCGGCAGGAGCAGGCCGGCCCGCGCGGCCGCGTCGTACTGGAACCGCTTGGCCTGGATGGGCTCGATCAGCTCGCGCGGCCCGAACGGCAGCCGCAGCGACGTCGGCGCCGCCCGGTTCACGGCGACGAGGTACTCGTCGTGGGTCGGGAAGGCGACCGCTCCGTGCGGGAGGGCCTCGCAGATCTCCGCGAGCAGTGTCGCGAACTCCTCGGGCTGCTCATGGGGGGGCGGGCAGACCACCGGCGCGGCGAGCCGCGAGCGCAGGCCGAGCGCCTGGCGGCGGTGGTCGAGCGCGATCACGGGCACTCCGATGGCCGCGAGCGAGCGGATCGCCGAGAGCCCGTTCACATAGCCGCACTCGAGGACGATCGCCGCCGGACGCGGCGCCGTGGCAGCGTCCCCGAGCCGGTGCCGGATGGTCTGCGAAAGCGGGCTCACAGCGGGCGTTCTTACACGATCCGGCGGCCGTGGTGCCGCACTCGCCTGCTGGGCGCGACGGGCCGCGTCGGTACACTGTGCGCCGTGTCAGACCTTTGCAGGACGACCGATGTGCTCGTGGTAGGAGCGGGTGGAGCGGGCCTCTCGGCGGCCTGGGCCGCGCGCCGCTCGGGCGCCGATGTCCTGCACGTCACCAAGGGGTCGAAGGCGTCGTGCAACACCGCCAAGGCACAGGGCGGGATCCAGGCCGCGGTCGGCGACGACGACTCGCCGGAACAGCACACGACGGACATCGTGGCGTCCTCGCACGATACGGCCGACCCTGCGCTGGCGGGCATCCTCGCCGAGGAAGCGCCCGGCGCCATCGCCTGGCTCGAGGAGCTGGGCGTCGGGTTCTCGCGCGAGGGCGACGGCTACCGCCTGGCCCGATGCGGGGGCGCGTCGCGCCGCCGGCTGCTCCAGGTGGGCGACCGGACCGGCCACGCCATCGCCACGGCGCTGCGAAAGGCGCTCGCCGCCCAGGGCGGGCGCATCCACGACCACGCCGCGCTCGTCGGGCTCGAGCGCACCAACGGCCACTTCACCGCCGACCTCGAGCAGGCCGGGGAGCGCGTCCACGTCGACGCCGGCGCGGTCGTGCTCGCGGCCGGCGGCCGCTGCTACGCCGAGGCCCGCCGGGCCGGCATCCTGACGACCAACCAGCCCGGCGCGACCGGCGAGGCGACCGCGCTCGCCCGCGCCCTCGGCGCCGAGGTACGCGACTACGACGCGCTCCAGCACCACCCCAACGGCGGTGTCTGGCCGCCCCCGCTCCAGGGTTACTCGATCCCCGAGACGACGCGCGCATACGGCGCGCTCCTCCTGAACGCGAAGGGCGAGCGGTTCGTCGACGAGCTCGGGCCACGCGACACTGTCGCCGCGGCGATCGTGCGCGAGTGCGACGAGGGCCGCGGGCTCGAGACGCCGGACGGCCGGCCGGCCGTGCTCCTGGACACGACCCTGATCGACCCCGAGGTCGCCGCCCAGGTGATCCCGTACATGCTGCGCCGCTACCGATCGAACGGGGTCGACCCGCTGACCGAGCCCATCCTCACCTACCCCGTGCTCCACTACCAGAACGGCGGTCTCGTGATCGACGCCGAGGGACAGACGACCGTCCCGGGGATCTTCGCGGCCGGCGAGATCAGCGGCGGGGTGCACGGCCGAAACCGGATGATGGGAAACTCGCTCCTCGACTGCGCGGTGTACGGCCGCCGGGCCGGGCGCGCGGCCGCGGCGGCGGCAGGCTGAAACGGCAGCATGAGCGCCACGATCGAGACAACACTCCGCCAGGCCGTCGAGGACGCCGCGGCCGAGCTCTACGTGTGGTCGCTCACGGACATCCCGCGCGACCTGCGCGACGCCCTGGGCGATGCGCTCGAGCGCGAGACCCATCAGGTCGGGCGGCGCATCCTCGAGACCATTCACACCAACGTCGCCGTCGCCGACGAGGGCCGCCGGCTGGTGTGCCAGGACACCGGCATCGCCGTCTACTACGTCCGGGTCGGCGAGCAGTTCCCGCTCCACCCGGTCCGGATCGAGGAGGCCCTGCGCGACGGCACCCGGCGCGCGACGCTCGACCATCCGCTGCGCTCGAACACCGTCCACACCCTGACCCGAACGCCCACCGGCGACAACACCGGCCACCGCATCCCCCACGTCCACTGGGAGTTCGTGCCGGACTGGGACGGGCTCGACATCAAGTGCGTCCCCAAGGGCTCGGGCTCCGAGAACATGAGCTTCCTGAAGATGCTCGTCCCTGCCGACGGGGTGAGGGCGATCAAGGCGTTCGTGCTCGACTGCGTCGTCGGCGCCGGGGGGAAGCCCTGCCCGCCGGGGATCGTGGGCATCGGCATCGGCGGCTCGGCGGATCTCGCGATGTACCTCGCCAAGGAGGCGATCGCCCGGCCGGTCGGAACGCACAACCAGGATCCCGACGTCGCCGCGCTCGAGGGAGACCTCTTCGACCTGCTGAACGAGACAGGTGTCGGCCCGATGGGGCTCGGCGGCGACACGACGGTGCTCTCGGTGCACGTCGAGCAGGCCCACACGCACATCACGCTGAACCCCGTCGCCGTGAACTACCAGTGCTGGGCGGCCCGCCGGGCGACGGCGCACGTCTCGGCCGACGGCGACGTGCTCCTGGACAGGGACGCGTAGCGCGGTGGCCCACCACGAGGTCACCTTCCCGACCGACGAGGCGACCGTGCGCTCGTTCGCGGCCGGCGACACCGTCACGATCCAGGGCCACATCATCGGCATCCGCGACGCCACGCAGATCCGCATCTTCGATCACGGCCAGGAGCCCCCGATGTCGCTGGAGGGCGCCGCGCTCCTGCACACCGCGCCGAACGTCCGCAGGCTCGAGGACGGCCGGTACGAGCCGCTCTCGATCGGCACGACCACCAGCGCCCGGATGAGCCGCTTCACGGAGCCGCTCATCCGCGACCACGGCGCCCGGGCGATCATGGGCAAGGGCGGGCTCCTGCCCGAGGCGCTCGGCCCGCTCGCGGAGGGCGGCGGCGTCTACCTCGCGATCGTCGGCGGGGCGGCGGCGCTCCAGACCACCCAGATCGTCGAGATCGAGCAGGTCGAGTGGGAGGATCTCATGCCCGAGTGCCTGTGGCGCTTCCGCGTTGCCGACTTCGGCCCGCTCATCGTCGCCATGGACACGCACGGCAAGAGCCTCTATGAGGACGTCCAGGTCGAGGCCCGCCGCCGCATCGCCGACTCGCTTTCGGCGAAGCTCTAGCCGATGGAAGAGTTTCTGGGACTTCCGAGCCGCCCGCCCAAACCCCGCGACCGGGGCTGGACGCACGTCATCGACAAGGGGCTGACGCTGAGCGAGGTGAGCGGCGTCCTCGAGCTCGCCGGCGACTACATCGACATCGTGAAGCTGGGATGGGGCACGTCGTACGTCGCCGGGAAGCTCGCCGAGAAGCTGCGCCTCTACAACGACGCCGGTATCCCCGTCATGACAGGCGGGACCCTGCTCGAGGCGGCCATCGCCCGCGACCGCCTCGACGAGTTCCGAAGCTGGACGGCCGACCACGGCTTCACCCACATCGAGGTGTCCGACGGCACGATCGACCTCGAACGGGGCCGCAAGGTCGAGCTCATCGCCTCGCTGGCCCAGGACTACGTGGTGCTCTCGGAGGTCGGGACGAAGGACTCCGAGCGGATCTACGCCCCCTACCAGTGGGTGGCCTGGATCAAGGAGGAGCTCGAGGCCGGCGCGTTCAAGGTCATCACCGAGGCCCGCGAGTCCGGCACCAGCGGGATCTTCCGCCAGACGGGCGAGGTCCGCTCGGGCCTGATCGACGAGATCGTCCACGAGGTGCCGCTCAACGACCTGCTCTTCGAGGCGCCGCAGAAGGAGCAGCAGGCGTGGTTCATCCGCCACTTCGGCGCCGACGTCAATCTCGGCAACATCGCCGCGTCCGACGTGATCCCGCTCGAGACGCTTCGGCTCGGCCTGCGCGCCGACACGATGCTCGACCTCCTGCTGCGCGACCTGCCGCACGTGTGACGCGGGCGGCGATTGCCGTCGACGCACCGGCGGCCGTCGCCGCCAAGGCGGCGTACGCGCTCGAGGAGCTGGTCCGAATCTCCGCGGCCACGGCCGCGGTGTCGTATCCCTCGGGGCCCCTGCCGGCGTCGGAGACGGCGTGGCGCCTCTTCAGCGGCGACGACGTGGTGAAGCCGCGGGCGGGCGAGCATGGCCTGGTCGACTTCGGCGACGGCGTCTCGGACATCGTGATGAGCACGTTCTGGCACCTCTCGCGCTGGGAGGAGCGCCCGGGCTCGGTGCGCGACGAGCGCGGACGCTTCCCTGCGTCCGCGGCACTGTTCGACCCCGAGGGCGCGGCCGCCGACCACCTCGTGGAGCGGTTTCGGAAGGTCGCCGGCGCACCGCCCCCGGGCCCGCTCACGGTCGCGCTCACCCACGACATCGACACGCCTTGGCGATGGAGCGGCGCCCGCGCCGTGGCCGGGGCCGCGGCGCGCGTCAAAGTCGCGGCCCTCTCCGGGCGCCCACAGGAGCTGGCACGCGAGCTCCGCGGGCTGGCCGGCCTTCCGGCCCACCGGGCCCGCGGTACCGATCCGAACTGGTCATTCGAGCGGATCTGCGAGATCGAGCGCTCCCACGGCGGCTTCTCGACCTACTTCATCCTGGCCGGCCACCATCATCCGGCCGACGGCGCTGCGCCGCGGGTGTACGAGCGCGTCCGGCCGGCCGTCGTGACCCAGGTGCTCGCACAGGGCGACGAGCTGGGCCTGCATCCGAGCTACACCGCGTCGGACGACCTCGGCCTGATCGCAGAGGAGCGCGCGCGACTCGAGGCACTGGCGGGCGGCGCGGTGCGAGGCGTTCGCTTCCACTATCTGCGCCACGACGCCCACGGGACGCTTCCCGAGCTCGACCGGCTCGGGTTCGCCTACGACTCGAGCCAGGGCTATGCCGACCGCCCGGGGATGCGGGCCGGCCTGTCGTTCCCCTACCGGCCCTACGACCTGGCGGCCGACCGGCCGCTCGAGCTGCTCGAGCTGCCCCTCGTCGTGATGGATGCGACGCTGGCCGAGGACCGCTACCTCGGCCTCGCGCCGGATGACGGTCTCGACCGGGCCGTCGCAACGCTCGAGCGGGCCGCCCAGGCGGGCGGGACCGTGTCCGTCCTCTGGCACAACGACCGCTTCGACCCCGCGTACGCACGCGGGTGGGACCGAGCCTACGAGCGCCTTCTGGGGTGGGTGCGCGAGCGCGGCGGCAGGCTGTGCACCGCCGCCGACGCCGTCGGGCTGGACGCCGGCGCTACGCCGCGTCTGTGAAGCGCACGCGCCGGCGGCCGCCCCGGGCGACGACCGTCTCGAGCGCGGCGACGGCGGCCGGCATGAACTGGGTGCCGGTGCAGCGGCGCAGCTCGGCGAGCGCGCCCTCGACCGACATCGCCCTGCGGTAGACGCGGTCCTCGGTCATCGCGTGGTACGCATCGCACACGGCGATGGCGCACGCCCCGCGCGGGATGTCCGGGCCGATCAGCCCGTCCGGGTAGCCCAGGCCGTCCCAGCGCTCGTGCGACGAGCGCACCAGCGTCACGACCTCGTCCATCCCCGGGATGCCCGAGATGATGTCGGCGCCGATCACGGTGTGCCGCTTCATCACCGTGAACTCGTCGTCCGTCAGCGGGCCGGGCTTGTTGAGGATCGCCTCGGGAATCCCGATCTTGCCGACGTCGTGCAGGAGGGCGCCCATCCGCACGGCTTTGAGATCGCGTCCCGAGAGCCCGAGCTCCTCGCCGACGAGGACCGCGAAGTCGGCGATCGTGTGGGCGTGGCCGCCGGTGTAGGCGTCCTTCGCCTCGAGGGCCGCCGCGAGGGCCGCGACCGTTGCCAGATGCTGCTCCTCGAGCGTCAGGGCCAGCTGCGCGGCACCGAGGACGATGCCGGCCTGGTCGGCCAGGAGGCGGCAGAACTGGCGTTCCTCGGCCGTGAAGACCCGCCGCCGGGTGTCGAGCAGCTCGATCAGCCCGCAGGCGTGCGTGCCCATGACGAGCGGCGCGAGCAGGTTGGCTTGAAAGCCCATCTCCACGAGGAACGCGTGCTCGGCCGGGTCGCCGCCGTCACCGATCGTGGTCGATGCCTCGACGAGCTCGGTGACAACGCGCCTCGTCGTCGGGTAGTCCTCGAGGGGGTAGTCCTCGGCGGCGACGTTGAGCTTGGCGGGTGGGACGACGTGCGCCGCCCAGTCCGTCACCATCTGCGTGTTCGGGTCGAACGTCGAGATCAGGCAGGCGGATGCGTCGAAGAGGAGCGTGAGCTCGCGGGCAAAGATGGCCATCGCCTCGCTGGCATCGCCCGCGGACCGCAGCGCGCCCGTGGCCTTGATCACGGCGATCAGGTCCGAAAAACGACGGTCAGCAGGAACTCTCCCGGCACGCATGGGTACCGGTGATATCGGCCGCGCCGGCCGAAACTTGACGGGCAAACGCGCTAGCAAAGTGCTCAACGAGTGCGGCCGTGGGCCCGGCGGCGACGCCTCCGGGTGGGCGGCGGCTGCGGAGGCGGTGTCGGGTCGCCGGGCTCCGCGGCCACAGGCACGGGCGCCGAGGCCGTCGCCGGCGTCCCGACGGGTTGCGTGTCGCCTGATCTGGCGAGGTCGGCGCGCCGCTTCGTGAAGCCCGGCTCGCGCTCCATGAAGATCGCCAGGAGCGGTGCTGCGATGAAGATCGACGAGTACGCACCGGACGCGATGCCGACGATCAGCGCGAACGCGAAGTCCTTCAACGACCCCGACCCGAATGCGAAGAGCAGCACCACCGGAATCAGCGTCACGAGGGACGTGTTCAGCGATCGGGTGATGGTCTCTGCGAGCGACTCGTTCACGATCTTGCTCGCCGTCATGCGGCGCAGGATGGGAACGTTCTCGCGCACGCGGTCGAACACGATCACCGTGTCGTACATCGAGTAGCCGAGCACGGTCAGGACAGCGGCAACCGTATCGGCCGTCACCGTCCTCCCCGAGAGGGCGTAGATCCCGATCGTGAGCAGGATGTCGTGGCCCAGCGCGATCATGACCGGCACGGCGTACTTCCACTCGAACCGGAAGGACACGTACAGGAAGATGATGATCAGCGAGAAGGCGATCGCCAGGTAGGCCGACCGCAGCACCGACTGGCCGAACGACGAGCTCACGCTGCGCAGGTCGACGCTCGAGATCGGGCCGAACTGCGACCCGAGCTCCGTCTGGAGCTTGTCCGACTGCGGCGACGTGAGGAAGTGCGACTCGATCTCGAACCGGTTGAACGTGTTGCCCTGCGAGGTGCCGGTGGCCGTGAGGCCCTTCACGACCGGGTCAGACACGCCGCCCGCCGATGCAGCGGAGCTCACCTGCGCGACGGTTGCGGGCTTTGCGGTGTTGAAGTCGAGCTTCGAGCCGCCGGTGAAGTCGATGCCCTCGTTCAGGCCGGTGGTGGCGAGGGCGATCGCGCCGATCGCGATCACGACGCCGGAGATCGCGAACCACAGCTTCGCCTTGCCGATCAGGTCGTACTTCTTCCAGCGGTCGCCGGAGCCGATCGCGCCGAGCACGCGCGGCGAGCTCATGAAGCCGTAGCCGCTCAGGAGGCCCAGCATCGCCCGGGTGACGACGACGGCCGTGAAGATCGACGTCAGGACGCCGATCAGGAGCATCAGCGCGAAGCCCTTGACCGACGACGTGGCCGCCGCGTACAGGATGCCGGCGGTGATCAGCGTGACGACGTTGGCGTCGATGATCGTGTGGAAGCCGCGCCGGTAGCCCGTCGAGATCGCAGCCCGAATCGATCTCCCGGCGCGCACCTCCTCCTTGATGCGCTCAAAGATGACGATGTTCGCGTCGGCCGCGACGCCGATCGTGAGGATGGTGCCGGCGATCCCGGGGAGCGTCAGGGTGACCGGGAGCGCGGCGACGATCCCCGCCAGGAGGAGGCCGTACACGACGAGCGCGATGTCGGCGATCACGCCCAGGAACCCGTAGAAGGCGACCAGGAAGATCATCACGAAGACGAGGCCCGCCGCGCCGGCGATGAGGCCGTCTCGGAGCGAGGTCTCGCCCAGCGTGGCCGACACCAGCTGCTGCGAGAGCGGCGTGAACTTGACGGGCAGCGTGCCGGACGTGATCTCGAGCGCGATCCGCCTGGCCTCTGCGGCGGTGACTCCGGTGATCTCGCTGCCGCCGGTCAGCGTGGCGTCGATCCCGTTCGGGTTCGTCCGCGGGTCCACCGTCGGCGCCGCGACCAGCTTGTTGTCGACGACGATCGCGTTGTAGAGGCCCTGCGGGTGGGTCGCCAGGGCGGTGCTTCCGGCCTGCGCGATCTGGCGGGTGATGTTCGTGAAGTCCTCGTCGCCGCCGTTCTTGTACGAGAGCGAGACGATCGGGTTCCCGGCCTGGTCGATGTCAGCCTTGGCGCTCGAGATCTCGTTGCCCGTCACGATCTCCGAGTCCTCGGTGGGCGGCCGGAAGAGGTACCAGACTGTTCCGGGCGCCTGCGCGTCGGGGCAGAACGAGTTGCAGCTGACCGCCGCCGTGCCCCCCGGTACCGGGAGCCACACCGTCCCGGCCGGCTTGGCCTTGAGATGGATGTCGTCCAGCACCTGACTCTGGAGCGGCTCGATACGGGAGACGATGCCGTTGGCCTTGACCAGGTTGTGGGGCGCCTTGGCGGAGAAGAGCGCCCAGCCGGCCGGCCTGCCCGTCGGGATCTGCTTCTTGGCGGAGCGCAGCATGTCGTACAGCGACGGGCTCGGCGCCGCCACGTACAGGCTCCTGGTCGAGACGGGGGTCAGGGCCTTGTAGAAGTCGAAGCTCTGGAGCTGGCCCGCGACGAGCAGGTTCGCGACCGCGTTCGGGTTCTTGACGCCCGGAATGGAGATGTCGATGGTGTTGTCGCCCGGCGACGTCCGGATCTCGGGCTGGAGGATGCCGCGCGGGTCGATGCGCCTTCGCATGACGTCCGCAGCCTGGGTCAGCGTGTCGCTCGTGATCGTCTGGCCGTCGGTCGGGCGGGCCTTCAGCACCACCTCCAGGCCACCGCGCAGGTCGAGGCCGAGGGTGAACCCCTTGACCGCGACCGCTGCGCCCGCGGCGACGGTCAGCGCCGCCACGAGGCCCATGATCAACAGGTTGCGACGCGTCTCGCTCACGGGGCGGAAAGTCTAGTCGAGCGATATTTGTCAAAGGTTCCAGCCCGGATGGCGGCCCTGGCCCCGCGGACGAGCTCGAAGAGCATGTGCAGGTTGTGCAGCGTGAGCAGGCGCAGGCCCACGATCTCGTCCTGGGTGATCAGATGCCGGATATAGGCCCGCGAGTGGGTGGCGCAGGCCACGCACGTGCAGCCTTCCTCGAGCGGGCGCCCGTCGTCGGCGTGCACGGCGTTTCGGAGGTTGAGCCGGCCGCCGGAGACAAGCGCCGAGCCGGTGCGCCCGAGCCGGGTCGGAAGCACGCAGTCGAACATGTCGACGCCCGCAGCGACGGCCTCGATCACGCCCTCGGGATCGCCGATTCCCATGAAGTAGCGCGGCCGCTCGGCGGGCAGCATCTCGGCCGTCGCCCGGGTGGTGGCGAACATCGCCTCGCGGCTCTCCCCCACGGTGAGCCCGCCGATGGCATGGCCGTCGAACCCAAGCGAGACGATGTGCTGGGCGCTGCGCTCGCGCAGCGCGAGGTCGACGCCGCCCTGGCAGATGCCGAACACGAGCTGCCCCGGAGCCGGCTCGCAGGCCCGGCAGCGCTCCGCCCAGATCGACGTCCGCCGCACGGCATCCTCCAGCTTGGCCCGCTCGACCCCGGCCGGCGGGCACTCGTCGAAGGCCATCGCGATGTCGGACCCGAGCAGGCGCTGGATCTCCATCGCAACCTCGGGGGTGAACCGGTGCTGTGAGCCGTCATAGACCGACCGGAAGTCGACGCCCGCGTCCTCGATCGTGGCCGTGTCGCGAAGCGAGAACACCTGATAGCCGCCCGAGTCGGTGAGGATCGCGCCGTCCCAGCCCATGAACCGATGCAGGCCGCCGAGCCGCTCGATCCGGTCGGCTCCGGGGCGGAAGTACAGGTGATAGGCGTTACCGAGCACGATCTGGGCTCCGAGGTCGCGCAGCTCGCCCGGCAGGACCGCCTTCACCGAGGCCTTGGTGCCGACCGGCATGAAGACGGGCGTGTCGACCGGCCCGTGGGCGGTGTGGAGCACGCCGGCGCGCGCGGCGCCGTCGGTCGCCAGGATGTCGAACCGCCGCGTCACGCGATCAGCATCGCATCGCCGAAGGAGTAGAACCGGTAGCGCTCCTGGACGGCGGTGCGGTAGAGGCGTCGCACCTCGTCGATGCCGGCGAACGCCATCACCATCGCGAGGAGCGTCGAGCGCGGCAGGTGGAAATTGGTGACAAGCGCCCCCGTGGCCGCGAAGGCGTGTCCCGGCGTGATGAAGAGCTCCGCCCGTCCGGCCAGCGGGGCCGGTGGGAGCGCCCCCCAGACCGTCTCGAGGACGCGGACGGATGTCGTCCCGACGGCCACGATGCGGCGGCCGGCAGCCTGGGCCCGCCCGATCGCCGCGGCCGCTCCTCTCCCCCACCTCGTACGCCTCGGTGTGGAGGGCGTGGTCGGCCAGGTCGTCGACCGACACCGGACGGAACGTGTCGATGCCCACCGCGAGTGTCACCTCGGCGACCTCGAAGCGCGTTCGCATCTCGTCCCACATCTCGGTCGTGAAGTGCAGCCCCGCCGTCGGCGCCGCCGCCGATCCCGGCGAGCGCGCGTAGACGGTCTGGTAGTCATCGGGGCGATCGAGCGGCCGGTGGATGTAGGGCGGCACCGGCATCTCCCCGATCCGCTCGAGCACCGTGGGGTCGGGCATGGCACCCGGCAGCGTGACCGTGACGTGACCCTCCTCCAACACCTCGGCCACGAGGATCGGCGTGCCCGAGGCGTCGAGCGTCTCGCCAGCGCGCAGGCGGCGGGCCGGCCGTGCGAGCGCGGCCCACGCGCCGTCGCGATGCCGCTCCAGGAGCAGCAATTCGACGGCCCCGCCGGTGGCACGGCGGGCGTGGACGCGGGCGGCGAGGACGCGGGTGTCGTTCACGACAACGAGGTCGTCGGGCCGGAGCTCGTCGGGCAGGTCCGCAAATGTTCTGTGCCGGATCTCGCGCGTCGCGCGGTCGTACACCAGGAGCCGCGCGCTCGAGCGCGGCTCGGCCGGCCGCTGGGCGATCAGTTCGGCGGGGAGGGCGTAGTCGAGCTCAGCGGTGCGCACAGGCGGGAGTATCGCCCGCTGTCCAGGGCGCGCACGTCGCCCAGATCGATGCGATAGGTCGAGCTCCCGATCCGCAGGATGCCGGGGCCGGCCAGGTGCCACACACGCCTTCGCTCGACGGCACGCATATGGATGTGGCCGCCGCGCCACGAGCCGTTCACGTGGAAGTCGATCTTCGCCGAGCCCGTGCCGTCGGCGTTCTCGATGACCGAGCCCTCGACCGTGAACCCCGAGCCGGTGATGACGCCGAGCAACCGCCGGGCCGGCCCGTTCACCCGCAGGCACGTGGCGGCGAGCCGGAACGCCGGCCCCTTGGACGCGCTCTCGATCGCGCTCAGGCCCGCTGCCGAAGCGGCCGCCAGGAGGACGACGGCGCCGAGGACGAGCGGGATCCACGGACGCAGCTTCTGCACCATGTGGGGATTACATCACCGCCCTGCTCAGAAGAGGCGCGGGTCGCGCGCCGGAGCGGGCAACCCCAGGTGCGCGTAGCCGGCCGGCGTGACGACGCGCCCGCGCGGCGTGCGCTGGAGCAGGCCGAGCTGGAGCAGGAAGGGCTCGTAGACGTCCTCGATAGTATCGGGCTCCTCGCCGATCGCCACCGCGAGCGTCGAGAGGCCGACCGGCCCGCCCGAGAACCGCCCCGACACCGCCTGGAGGATCGCCCGGTCCATCCGCTCGAGACCCAGGGCGTCGACCTCGAACAGGTCGAGCGCCTCCATCGCGATCGCATGCGTGATCTCGCCGGCGTGGCGCACTTGGGCGAAGTCGCGCACACGGCGCAGGATGCGGTTCGCGACCCGCGGCGTGCCACGCGACCGGCGTGCGATCTCGCTGCACCCGCCGGCGTCGACGCGGACGTCGAGCAGCCGCGCCGAGCGCTGGACGATGCTCTCGATGTCGGCCACGTCGTAGTAGTCGAGCCGGTGCGTGATGCCGAATCGGTCGCGAAGCGGTGTCGTCAGGAGCCCGGTGCGGGTCGTGGCACCCACCAACGTGAACGGCTTCAGCTCGAGCCGCAGCGAGTGTGCTCCCGGCCCCTGGCCGATCACGACGTCGATGCAGCCGTCCTCCATCGCCGGGTAGAGCAGCTCCTCGATCGCCCGGTTCAGGCGGTGGATCTCGTCGATGAAGAGGACGTCCTGCGGCTCGAGCGCCGTCAGGATCGCGGCCATGTCGGCCTTGCGGTCGACGGCAGGGCCGGACATGACCCTGAGCGTCGAGGACATCTCACCGGCGATGATCCCCGCGAGCGACGTCTTGCCGAGGCCCGGGGGGCCGGCGAGGAGCACGTGCTCGCACGGCTCCCGGCGGCGGCGGGCCGCCTCGAGGAAGATTCCGAGCTGCTCCTTGACCTGGCCCTGGCCGACGAACTCGGCCAGGCTGCGCGGCCGCAGCGACCGGTCGAACTCCTCCTCGCCCGGCGCCACGAGCGCGTCGGGGAGACGCACCTCGGGCGTCGCGCTCACGCCGCACCCGTCAGCGAGCCGGCGAGTGCGAGGCGGACGCGCTCCTCGATCGGGGCGTCCTCGTCGACGTCACGTAGGGCGGCCTCCGCCTCGGCGACCGACATCCCCAGCCCGACGAGTGCGTCGCGCGCAGCGGCATGGTCGTCGCCCCCGGCATCGCCCGGCCCGGCGCTGGCCTCGACCGCGCCGACCTTGTCCTTGAGATCGACCACGACCCGCTCGGCGGTGCGCCGGCCGATGCCGGGGATCGAGGTGAAGAGGGCGTGGTCGCCGGTCGCGACGGCCCGCCGGATCTGGTCGGGCGCGTAGCCCGACACGATCGCGAGCGCCGCCTTGGGCCCGACCCCGGAGACGCCGAGCAGGAGCTCGAACAGCGACCGCTCGGCGGTGGAGGCAAAGCCGTAGAGCTGGAGCGTGTCCTCGCGGACGTGCAGGTGGGTGTGCACCGTGATCTCGCCGCCGTCGGCGTCACCCGCACGCCGCACCGCCGATGTGGTGGCGGCGACGAGGTAGCCGACTCCGCCCACGTCGAGGACGATCGATCCGGGACGGGTCGCGACGACGTGACCGCGGAGCGAGGCGATCATCCGGCGATCGCCACCCGCGTCGGCGCGCGCAACCGCGTCGCGTGGCAGACCGCCACGGCGAGCGCGTCGGCCGCGTGGTCGGTGGCAGGCGGCGGGTCAAGCCCGAGGATCGCGGTCACCATCCGCAGCATCTGTCCCTTGTCGGCGCGCCCGAATCCGCACACCGACTTCTTCACCTCGGCCGGCGGATACCCTGCCGCGTCGAGGCCGGCGAGCCCGCACGCGGCCAGCACAGCGCCGCGTGCCTGGCCGACCGAGAGGATCGTGCGCGGGTTCGCGCCGACGTAGAGATCTTCGAGCGCAGCCGAGTCGGGCGCGTGCTCGGCGATGAGCTCGGTCACCCGCCGGTGCACGGCCGCGAGCCGGTGCGCTGCCGGGACCCGGGCCTGCGTGGTGACCACACCATGGTCGAGGGCCCGCATGCGGCTGCCCTCGACCGCGATCACCCCGTAGCCGGTCTCGGCCGTGCCAGGGTCGATGCCGAGCACGATCATGGGGCCAGTCTAGCCGTGGGAGCGGACGCCGGTCGAACGGACGTTCGGGGGAAAATCCCCCCCGTTGACCGGGCTCCGGCGGTACCGCACACTCGAGGTGCAATGGGGGAACGAATGAGCTTCTGGCCCGCGTTGGGGACGGTCATCGTCTGTGGATTCGCCACGGGCATCGTGATGCACGCGCTCGGCGTGATCGTCGTGTCGGGCACGCTCATGGCCCGTGGGCAGGCGCTCGTGTCGACTGCCAGCCCCGAAGATGCCACCTCGGCGCTCGCGACCTATGCGCTTCTGGCGGTGATCGTCGAGGCGATGCTCATCAAGCTCAGCGTGGGCGCGCTGACGCGGTTCACGATCAGCTTCCCGCGCGCGTTCGGCGCCGGCGTCCTGACCGGTGTCCTGGGCCTCCTGCCGGTGGCCGCCGTGCTCGCCCGGCCGGTGCACTCGATGGTGGCGGCGCCGGGGATCGCACCCGGCGTCTGGCTGCTGGCCCTCCCGCTCTCGCTGCTGGTGCTCATGCTCCACGCGGTCCTCGTCGCCGGTCTGTGCGAGCCGCGCGGCTCGCGCACGATGTGGAACGCCTACGCCCGCGCCGCGGGCCGCGGGTAGCCGGCCTCAGCCGGCGACCGCCTCCAGCACCGCATCGGGGATGTCGAAGTTCGCGTAGACGTCCTGGACGTCGTCGAGGTCCTCCAGGCCGTCGATCAGCCGCAGGAGCTTGCGCGCGCCGTCCTCGTCGAGCCCGACGGTGCTGCGCGGCACGAGCCGCAGCTCGGCCGACTCGACGGCCAGGCCGTTGGCCTCGAGCCCGTCGCGGACGGCCGCCAGCTCGGTCGGGGCCGTCGTCACCTGCCAGACACTGCCGTCGAGCGCAGCGTCCTCGGCGCCGGCGTCGGCGGCCGCCAGCACCACGTCGTCCTCCGTCGTCCCCTCGGCGGGGACGTGGATCACGCCCTTGCGGTCGAACTGCCAGGCCACCGACCCCGGGGCACCGAGGCTCGCGTGGTGCTTCGAGAAGACCGCCCGCACGTCGGCTGCGGTGCGGTTTCGGTTGTCGGTGAGGGCCTCGACGATGATCGCGACGCCGTCGGGCCCGTAGCCCTCGTAGACGATCGCCTCGTAGGCGTCCGAGCCCTCGGCGCCGCCGGTGGCGCGCCCGATCGCCCGCTCGATGTTGTCCTTCGGCATGGAGTAGGAGCGCGCCTTCGCGATCGCCCCGGCCAGCGTGGCGTTGGTCTCCGGGTCGGGCCCGCCCTCGCGGGCCGCCAGGATGATCGCGCGCGAGAGCTTCGTGAAGAGCTTGCCGCGCTTCGCGTCCTCGGCGCCCTTACGGCGCTTGATCGTGGACCATTTGGAGTGACCGCTCACGCCGCCGCCACCCCCCGCCGCATCACCATGGAGGCGAACCGGGCGTGCAGGCGCCGGTCCGACGTCAGCTCCGGGTGGAACGACGCCACCATCACCGAGCCCTGCCGGGCGGCGACCGGCGCGCCGTCGAGCGTCGCGACAGCCTCTACGCCCTCCCCCATCCGCTCGATACGCGGAGCGCGGATGAACACCCCGTGCATGGGCAGGTCCTCGCCCGAGATCTTGACCGGCGCCTCGAAGCTCGACACCTGCCGCCCGTAGGCGTTTCGGCGCACGTCGAGGTCGATGAGCCCGAGCGAACGCTGGTCGGGGCGCCCGTCGACTGCCGTAGCGGCGAGGACGATCATCCCGGCGCACGTCCCGAGAAGGGCCCCGCCGCCGCGATGGAGGTCGAGAATCGGCTCCTCGAGGCCGTAGGCCTGCATGAGCTTCGACATGGTGGTCGACTCCCCGCCGGGGATCACGAGGCCGTCGAGGCCGTCGAGGTCGGCCGGGACACGCACCTCGACCGCGTCCAGCCCAACGTCGCGAAGCGCGCGGCAGTGCTCGCGGAAGGCGCCCTGGAGGGCGAGGACCCCGCCCTACCAGCCACGCGTCTGGAGCAGGCCCTGCTCGCCCAGCTCGGCGATCTCCTTGCCTGCCATCGCGTCGCCCAGGCCGAACGAGACCTCGGCCACGATCTGCGGGTCGGCGAAGTGGGTCGTCGCCTTGACGATCGCAACGGCCATCGCCGCCGGGTCGGAGCTCTTGAAGATCCCTGAGCCGACGAACACGCCGTCTGCCCCGAGCTGCATCATGAGCGCGGCGTCGGCCGGGGTCGCGATGCCGCCGGCGGTGAACGTGACGACCGGCAGGCGCCCGGCCTCGGCACAGCTTCGCACCAGCTCGTACGGGGCCTGGTGGTTCTTGGCCGCAGCGTAGAGCTCGTCCTCGTCCATCGATCCGAGCCGCTTGGTCTCGCCCAGGATCGAGCGCATATGCCGCACAGCCTCGACGACGTTTCCCGTGCCGGCCTCGCCCTTCGACCGGATCATGGCGGCGCCTTCGGCGATCCGCCGCAGCGCCTCGCCCAGGTTGGTGGCGCCGCAGACGAACGGGACCGTGAAGTTCCACTTGTTGATGTGGTTGGCCTCGTCGGCGGGCGTCAGGACCTCGGACTCGTCGATGTAGTCGACCTCGAGCGCCTGGAGCACCTGCGCCTCGGTGAAATGCCCGATCCGGGCCTTGGCCATGACGGGGATCGTCACGGCCTCCTGGATCTCGCGCACCTTGGCAGGGTCGGCCATCCGGGCGACGCCGCCGTCACGGCGGATGTCGGCCGGGACGCGTTCGAGCGCCATGACGGCGCACGCACCCGCGTCCTCGGCGATGCGAGCCTGATCGGCGTTGGTGACATCCATGATCACGCCGCCCTTCAGCATCTCGGCCAGGCCGCTCTTCACCCGCATCGTTCCGGTCTCGCTCACGTCACACACCCCTGCTCGAACGCCGAACTTCCAGGGTGACAGTGTAGCTATCCGGAGGTTTTCAGGTGCTCCAACGCGTCTGCGTCGAGCACCCAGACGAGCCGCTCGCGGACGTCGATGAGACCCGACTCGCGAAGCTCGTTCAGCACCTTGGTCAGCGTCTCGCGGCTGGTGCCGATCATCTCGGCGAGCTGCATGTGGGTGAAGCGCTCGTCGATGCGGATGCCCTGCGGGGTGACGCGGCCATAGCGGTCCATCAGCTCCAGGAGCTGACCCGCGAGGCGCGCGGCCACCCCGCGGAAGGCCAGGCTCTCGAGCCTGTCCTCGACGCTTCGCAACCGCTGCGAGAGCGACCGCAACAGGTTCATGGCCACCTGAGGGTGCTCGGCAGCGGTGCGCTCGAGGTCGGCGGCGGGCACCACACGCAGCACGCAGTCGCTCATCGCCTCTGCGTAGGCGTCGTGGAGGTCGTCGCCGTTCATCGGAACGAGGCCGAACGCCTCACCCTCGTCGAGCATTGCGAGCGTGAGCTGACGGCCGTCGTGAGCGCTCCGGTAGAGCCGCACCCGCCCGGCCTCGATCAGGTAGAGCGCGTCGCCGCGGTCGAACGGGGAGTAGATGAGCTCGCCCTTGCGGAAGCCGGAGGTCCGCAGGCGGCCGTCGAGATCCGCCAGAGCTGCGTCGGTGAGGCCCTCGAAGAGCTCACTGGAGGAGAAGCTGTCGGCGGTCTGGCTCACGTACCGCTAATACGGTTCGCGAGGCAGAATGGTTTGAGTGGGAGCCCCCGAGTATGAGACTACGATGAGACGGCGCCGGGGGCGTAGCTCAGCGGTGAGAGCAGACGACTCATAATCGTTTGGTCGCTGGTTCGAATCCAGCCGCCCCCATGCAGGGTGCTATGCGGAGGGCGTGAGGCCGCCGAAGAGGCCGCCCGAGTTGAGCGGGGTGGCTCCCGACGGGGCCGTGACCGTGAAGTCCGAGTTCCAGTCGCTGAACGTGGCGTCGACCTTCAGGTCGATGCCCGTAAGCCCGTTCGCGTCCTTCTGAAGGTCGGACGGGACGTCCAGCGCGAACTCGGCCGAGACCGCGCTCGGCAGGTGGCTCGAATGGTCGAAGGACTCCGAGACGTGGGCGGTCTTGATACCGCTCTCGAGGTCGTCGAGCTGCTTCTGGTCCTTCGGCGTGACCGGCGAATGGGACAGCGAGGTGAGGTCGGCGATCAGGGCGGCGAAGTCGAGGTCGGCTGCGATGGTGTCGGTGCTCCCCGATGAGGACACGGTGAGGTTCTTGAGCCACTTCGACGGGTCGAGCCCGAGCGCCTTCAGCTGCTCGAGGCTCTTGTTCTTGGAGTGGTTCGACCGGCCGGACGAGGACGTCTGCTTGGAGATGTCGATCGACTTCCAACCCGGGCCGAGCAGCGTCGGCATCTGGATGTAGGCCGTCTTGCCGTCGGGCGAGAGCGCCTCGCCGGAGAACGAGCCGCCGGTGAAGTTGAGGGCGAAGTGGACATCGAACTTGCCGGCGCCCGGACCGTCTGCCTTGCCGGCCTGGCCCTTCAGGCTGAGGCTGAGCGGCCCCTGGAGAAGCGCGCCGCCGGCTCCGGCGCCCTGGAGGTTGCCATCGAGCTTCACGGCCACCGTCAGCTCGAACGACGCCGACGTGGCGCCCTTGAGCGCGTCCTGGCTCGCCTTGAGAAGCTCTGCAGCGCTCATCTCGCCCGACGCGGCACCGCCGGACGTGCCCGATCCGCTGGATCCGCCGCCGCATGCCGCGGCCACGAGCAGGGTCACGAGCAACAGTGCGAGAAGGCGCTTCATCGGGGCGGGTCCTTTCGTGGCGGTGCTTTGCAGCATAGACGCGGCGGTTCTCAGCGACGTACGGCCACGGCCACACCGTCGCCGACCGAGAGCACGGTGGCGGTGAGGCCCTGGTCAGCTATCAGATCGGCATTGAACGCCCGCATCGTGAGCACATCTTCCTCGGACCAGGGGCCTCGGGCCCGGCCGCTCGCCACCATCCCCGAGAGGAGCACGTTGTCGATCGCGACGGCGCCACCGGGGCGAAGCAGCGGCACGACCAGCTCCAGGTGGCGCGCGTAGTCGTCCTTGGACGCGTCCAGGAACGCGAAGTCGAACGGCCCGGCCAGCGACTCGAGCCCCTCCGCGCCGTCCTGGAGGCGCAGGTCGGTGCGGTCCCGAAGCCCGGCCCGCTCGAGATAGCAGCGCGCGGCCTCGTGCCGGCCGGCGTCGATCTCGAACGAGACCACTGTCCCGCCATCCTCGAGCGCACGGGCGATGTGGAGCGTCGAGACCCCGATCGCGGTGCCCACCTCCACGGCCGTCCGCGCACCCGCCAGCCGGACGAGCACCTCGAGCAGGCGCCCCGTCTCGGGATAGACGATCGGGATGCCGTCGCGCTCGCCGTGGGCGATCATCTCGGCCAGGACCGGGCCGGGCTCGGGAACGAGCGACCGCAGATAGCCCTCGAGGCCTTCGGCGAGGATCACGTCGGCTGAGTTCTCGGTCTCAGGTCAGGACCGTCGTTACGCGCTCTCCAGCTTGCCGTGGCGGGCGGCGTTCAGAAGGTCGCTCGCCGCGACGGCGGCGTCGCCCTTGTCGGCGAAGGACTGATCGGTCAGGTGCATCTGGTCGCCGTCGTTGCTCTTGATGAAGCCCTTCCACGTGCGCGCCTCTCGGTCGAACTCGACTCCAGTATGCCAATCGTCGTAGTCATCGGTTCCGCTCATGACACCCTCCTCTCGACGTCGCGCGGAGAATACTCCTGTCGGCACTGGGACGAGTGCCCCGAGGCCGGGACCGGGCCGCTATCCTCGCCCGAATGCCCGTCGACGTCGCAGTCGCCATCCCGGCCTTCCTCGATCTCACGTTCGTCGGGCTCGAGGCGCTGCCGGGCCCCGGCGAGGAGCGGTTCGCCGGCGATCTCGTCCGCTCCCCCGGTGGCGGCGCCATCCACGCCGTCGCCGGCGCACGCCTCGGGCTCGCGACGGCCCTCGCCACCCCACTCGGCGACGATGACGCCGCGGACTTCCTGCAGGCCGCGCTCCAGGCCGAGGGTGTGACCCTCGTCGGCCGGCGCGCGGGGCGCACGGCCACAACCGTGGTCATGCCCGTGGCCAACGACCGCGCGATGGTCACGCTCGACCCGGGCGTGCGGGCGAGCGCCGCGGAGGTGGCGGCCCTCGAGCCTCGAGCCGTGGCGGCCAACGTCGACATGCTCCACGCCGTTCCCGACGGTATCGCGGCGTACGTGACATGCGGCGACGACGACGCCCGGGCGTTTGCCCGCCAGCCGCTGCGGCAGCTCGAAGGTGTGCACGTGCTCTTCGTGAGCGAGCGAGAGGCGCTGACGCTCTCGGGAAAGCCCGATCTCGAGGGCGCCGCCGAATGCCTCGTCGAGCTCGCCGGATCGGTCGTCGTGACGCTCGGCGCCGGCGGGGCGATGGCGCTCATCGACGGCGGCCACGTCTCGGTGCCCGGCATCGAGGTCGGCGCCGCGCTCGACACGACCGGAGCGGGCGACCTCCTCGTCGCCGCCTACATCTGGGCCGAGCTCCGCGGAGCGAGCACCGAGGACCGGCTGCGGTGGGCCGTGCTCTACTCAGCGCTCTCCGTGACGACGCCGACCGCGGTGGGCGGGGCGGTCACCGAGGCGCGGCTGCTCGAGGAGGGCGGCCGCCTGGGCCTCGAGCTGCCCGCCG
Source organism: uncultured Actinomycetes bacterium (assembly GCA_963709425.1). Taxonomy (GTDB): domain Bacteria; phylum Actinomycetota; class Thermoleophilia; order Gaiellales; family JAICJC01; genus JAICJC01. Next base: position 181,833 of record CAVPWG010000001.1, read on the forward strand.
GCAACCCGTCGGTGTAGGGGCGGGCGCGCTCCCGCTCGACCCGGCCGCGGCCTGGCGCTAGGCGATCGGCACCTGCGCGCGGGCGGCTCCGCAAGACGCGCAGTACAGCGCCTCGCCGGGTATCGGAGCGCCACAGGCTACGCAGTAGGCGGCCGCTTCGGACGGGCGGCCGGGCAGTAGCGCACGCCGGATCGATTAGTTGAACAGGAGTAACAGCGCCGGCCAGAACACGCACGCCGTCAGCACCACCAGGGGGATCTTCCAGACACTCGTCCAACCCCTCAGCCACTTCCGGACGACGTATGCGGCCAGGATGACCCACCCGATCGCGGCCACGACGAAAACAGCGACCACTGTCCCTGTCCCGCTGTCGCTGGCCGACAGCGCGAATACGAACACGAGGTACGGGTAGAAGGGCAAGGACAGCGCCAGCGCTCCGATCAGCGCAGCCACTGAGGAGCGGCGGGTCTTCTCCTGGTGTTCCATCCGTACGACTCTACGCCGTCGACGGCCTGCGTCGCATCGGGGGAAACCCGCTCCGACCAGCCCGCCGCGGTCCCGAGTGCAACGCGCGACGGAACGGCCCAGAAGCACGTGCTGGGAACGTCTCGTGTCATGGGCTGCGGCGTCTTCGCCGATTTGCGACGATGCGCCGATGCACCGCGTGGTTCGTCTCGTGACTCTGGCTGACGTCCATGAGGAGGTTGACGTTGGGGTGCAGCCGGCTGCTGCCCGTACCGATCGCGGCTGGGCTGAAGCTCCGCGCGGAGCCCGCAAGGACGTTGACTCTCGTCGCATCTCCGTGTCGGCGCGTCATGAAGCTGTGCTGGAAGATGGGAGCCGGGTGCTGCTCCTTGACGATCGCGGCTGGACTGAAGAGCTGCGCGGAGCCGGCGCGAACGGGATCGACGACCTCTGGGCGATCACGCCGGAACATCACATCGTCGAGACCGCGCGCATGGTCGTTGGGGCGGACGAGCCGTACGGTGGACGTTCTCAGGACGACATGGAGACCGACCACTGGAACGCGCTCGCGGAGACCCTCCGTGCGGACGGTGTCGTCGTGGACGCCGGCGAGCTGCGGCAGCTTCCCCACGATGTCGTGCTCAGCGACAGGCTACGTGCGCGCCTGGGTGAGGGTCCCGGCGACGCGGCCTAGATTGGCGTAGAACGAGGCTCCGCGCATCTGCGGCCCCTGCGTGCCCGAATGTCTCGACACGGCGACGTTCATCGACTACATCGGGCTCGTCGCGACCCCACGGCAGGTCGTTATCGACTACATCGCACCATCACCGAATCGCTCCCAGCTAAACCGGATGGTCATCTCATCGCTGCGGTTGGCGCGCGACGACCCGAGCGCTCCGTGAGCCCCCGAACTCCGGCGGCCAGCCGCCCGGAGGCAAAGGCCTCCACGTTCGAACCGGTGTGTGGTCGATGGGGTGGCGCCGCGCTCGGCGCACACCCCATCGACGAGGTGCTTAGTGGTGATCCGTGAACGGTTGGGGCACGCCGATACGGCCGTCCGACCAGGTGTAGTACGTCGTCGTGCCGGCGCTGGCGTTGTCGGTGTAGTCGCCGAAGTTGGGGATGATCAGGCTGGACGTGTTCGTCCAGTCCGTGGGGCCGGTGGTGATCCGGAAGTCGGCGTGGTTGGAGCCGATGCTGGGTCGACACTCGCCGAAGTAGTCGGTCGTGGCCGAGTCGGGCCCGAATCGGCGCCGGTCATACCATGACGTGCAGATGTGCCCGTTGGAGCGAACCGACAGGGCCGGCAGGAAGTGAAGCGCGAAGTCGGAGTCGTCGTTTACCTGCGCGATGGCGCTTGCGTTGCCGAGCGAGGCGGAGTACGAACGCAACCAGACGTCGCCGAGTGGATGCAGGCTGGCGTCGTTCCACGCCACGATTGCGCGGCCGCTGACACGGTTCCAGGCGATGCGGGGGAAGTCGTTCCCGGTGCCGCGGTTGTAGCCCGCAATCACCGTGGCGTCGAGAGACCTGACCCCTCCGACCGGCGTCGCGTTGATCTGGCCCTTCGTGATCACGACCGGGTTGTTCTTCCCGCCGTTGAGCGGCGCGTTCGCGCCGGCAGGCACGACGGCGATGTGCTCGTAGATGTGCGGGTCTCCAAAGAACAGGTTCGTGTCCACGTTCCGCTCCCACGCCACGTAGGTATCACCGCCAGGTGCCACCGCCACGTAGGCGCCTTCGTTCTCCGCGGCAGGCTCCTCAGGCCACACCAGCGTGGTGTGAAAGTCACCGCTCGTGAGCTGGGTCGCGTTGGCTGGTACGTGGGCGCGTGCAATGTCGATCTCGCCCTGGCCGCTGTGGTTGCCCGAGATGAAGAAGCGCGTGAACGACATCGCCAGAGTTCGGGTGGACTGATCCCAAGACAAGAAGTCCTTGTCCAGAAAGGCGATGTTCGGCGGCGGATTCCGCTGGAAGAGCGCGCACGCGTTCCCGGCCTTGCTCGTCACCACCGGCTTCCCCATGGTCACGCCCGTCGCGGTAGGCGTCAGCACCTCCACCGCCACAGTCAGCTGAGCGGGCTTGCCGTCCGCACAGGCATCGAGAGACGGCAGGAAAAGCGACCCGACGACGAAGTGAGCTCCGCCGTCGATTGAGACGACCGTGGGATCTCCACTCCACTGCTGATCGGGATTCGGGTTTCGCAGGCCGACCAAGTCTGTGTATGACGCGCCACCGTCCGTCGAGTAGCCCACCCCGGTAAGCGACGCCTGCAGGCGGTTCCCCTGCAGAAACGCGAACCCAGTCGCGTCGTTCCATGCCGCCATCACACGGCCGGACGCCGTCGCATCGATGGCCGTCTCACTCTGCCCCGCCAGCAGATCCTCCACCGTCGAGGCGGCATCCACGTTCGAGCCAAACGACAGCGAACTGGCCTTTGGCACGATGCGCCCCGCAGCGCCGGATCCGACCTTCGGCGGGTTCAGCCACGCACGCGCGCCCTGCGACACCCAATGGGCGTGCAGATGGCTCGCGACCACCTGCTTCAGCGAAACCCGCGCGCCGGCCGACCCCGACCCGCACAACACCACGACCATGGCCCCCATCAACGCCACCAACACGATCCGACGCATCACGCCGCCCCCTTCACCGACCCTCGCCCGCGTCTAGAAGCGACCCGCAGTCTGGTACTTCACACCAGGCATGTCAACCCCTACCCGACGAGCCGCGGAGCAACGTCCCGCCACACCGACTACGCGACGAAGGCAGGGCTATCTTTCAGGTCGCGAGCCAACCTGCCCGGAGTTTCTCGCGGCCAGCTGGTTGGGGTTTGGGGGCTGAACGTTTCGCGATTTTGACCCCACCCCCCGCGGCTAGACCTCGACCCGCTCGTACACAGCGCGGCCGAGGGGGAGCGGCGCACGGCCCATGCCGCGAGTGGTGGTGCAGCCCAGGCGTCCTCGCCGGTCGGCAAGATCAGCGCCACGAACTGCGATAGGCCATACTCGTCGCGCAGGCGCAGCGCGGTGGAGAGGTCACCGTCGGACGGAGTGACATCGCCGTCGGGATGGTTGTGCCACATGCCGAGGAGCCCGCCGATGGTGCCGACCAGGTCATTCGCCAGGAAATCCTGTAGCGCGCGGAAGGCTGGCGAGCTCGGCTCGGGACACGCCCGGATCCGACGCGCGATGTCGCGCTGGCGCTCCTCGAGCACATCGCGTGGAAGTGCTACGGCCATCACGAGTCCTCCGAAGTTCGGCGGGCTGCCTCGAACCACCCCTGGACGGCGCCTGGTTCGAAGCGGACGAGTCGACTACCAGGCCCGATCCGCGGCGCCGGCAGGTCGCCGATATTGACGGCTCGGCGTACGGTCGACGCGCTGACCTGGCCGAGCTCCAGCTTCCGGACTCGCGGAGAAACAAGCTCCAAAGGAGGGGATCCGGGATTAGTGGCACGGCCGCTGTGACAAGACTGTGACAAAAGCCGGCGATCGCCGGAGGACAGGAGATGGTTTTGGCTTAGATACGAGGCTCCGCGGGTAGGACTCGAACCTACAACCCTCCGGTTAACAGCCGGATGCTCTGCCATTGAGCTACCGCGGATCGGGTGAAGCAGTCTAGTCGATGATCTAGTCGATCAAGAGGCGCAGCTCGGCGTTCTCGCCGGCGGCGGCGAGCCTGCGGAGCGTGCGAGTCTCGATCTGGCGGACGCGCTCGCGGGTCACACCGAAGCGACGGCCGACCTCCTCCAGCGTGTGCGGGCGGTTGCCCGCGAGGCCGTAGCGAAGCTCGACGATGAGGCGCTCGCGATAGGGCAGCTGGCTCACCAGGTCGGAGACGTGCGCGTCGCGCTGGCTCGCAGCCATGTCCGATCCGAGGTGGCGCTGGTGCTCGTCCTCGATCATCTCACCGAGCTCCGTCGAGTCCTCGCCGACCGGGGCCGCCAGCGACACGGGCTCCTGCGAGACGCGCTTCAGCTCCTCGACCTTGGTGGCCTTCAGGCCCATCGCCTCGGCGACCTCGTCGTGGGTCGGGGCGCGGTTGAAGGTCTGCGTCAGCTGCCGCTCGACGCGCGCCATCCGGTTGATGGTGTCAACGACCTGAGCAGGGACGCGGATCGTGCGGCCCTGGTCGGCGAGCGCGCGGGTCACGGCCTGGCGGATCCACCACGTGGCATACGTCGAGAAGCGATGGCCGAGGCGCCAGTCGTAGCGTTCGACGGCCTTCATCAGCCCGACGTTCCCCTCCTGGATGAGATCGAGGAAGCTGAGGCCGCGGCCGGAATAGCGGCGGGCGATCGACACGACAAGACGCAGGTTCGACTCGATCAGGCGCCGGCGGGCGCGCTCATCGCCACGTTCGAGGGCCTTTGCGAGGGAGACCTCCTCGGCGGCGGTCAGAAGCGGAACCTGGGAAATCTCGCGCAGGTAGAGGCCGACCGTGTCCTCGGTGGGACCAGGCGAGGCCTCGACCTCCAGGTCGGGCTCCTCCTCGTGGGAGTCGAACCCCGCAGGATCCGGGGCGGTTTCGGCCATCTGTGTGGGACCTAACGATCGGGCGCGTGGGCGCGGACGGACTCGAGGGTCGCCAGCAACCTCAGCCTCAGCTCCTCGAGGCGCTGGAGCTCCTGTTGCCGACTCAACTCCAAGTCGGCGTTTTGCCCCAAGGTCTTTAGCTCGTCTTCGGTCCGGTACAGATGCAGCTTCCAGTAGAGCTCCTCCAATGCGGATTCGGAGGGTGCTTCGCGCGCCGCCACGGCATTGAGCTCAGCCATGAAGGGCGCCCACCTTTCCGCGTCCCCGATATCCCCCTCGCCGGCCAGAAGCCGACGCGTGTGCCCGGCCGCTTCCCGCAGCGGCTCGTCCGGAAAGTATGCCACATCCAACTCTGCCAAGAGCTCTCGACCCCGCTCTGGCAACGCCAATGCCATGCCGAGGAAGAGCCGTCCGTCCCGCTCCCAGGGCGAGCGCGGAATCCGCGTGGCGGGCGCCGCAGGCGTCGCCGGACCCGGTGCCGGGCGCGTCGCGGTCAGCCGCGCCGCGAGGTCGTCGGTGAGGCGCAGGCGGTCGGCGACCACCCGCACCTGCTCGTCGCGCTCGACCGAGGGTGCGGCGGGGCCGATGATCGCCGCGACGCGCGCGTAGATCTCATCGCGCGAGCCGGCTTGCCGGAGCGCCCGGCCGACGCGGAAGGAGAGCACGCCCGCCGCCGACTCGATCGAGCGGGCGAATGCGGCCGGGTCGGCGATGACGACATCGGCGGGATCCTGTCCGGACGGGAGCGCCACCACCCGCACGGAGAGGCCGTTCGCCTCGGCCAGCGCCATTCCCCGCAGCGACGCTTCCTCGCCCGCCGCGTCGGAGTCGAATGCGAGGAAGACCGTGGAGCACACCCGCTTCAGCTCGGTCACCTGTCCTTCGGTGAGTGCCGTCCCCATCGAGGCCACGGCATTCGCCGTCCCGGACTGGTGCAGGGCGAGGACGTCGGTGTAGCCCTCCACGACGATCGCGTGCCCGGCCGAGGCGATCGCGCCGCGGGCGCGGTCGAGGCCGTAGAGCACCTCGGCCTTGTGGAAGAGCGGTCCCTCGGGCGAGTTCAGGTACTTCGGGGGCTCGCCGCCCGGCATCTGGCGGGCGCCGAAGCCCCGGACGCGGCCGCGGACGTCGGCCAGCGGGAACATGAGCCGCCCCCGGAACCGGTCGACCGGGCCGCGGCGCCCACGGCCCGAGAGCCCCGCCTGGCCCAGCTCCGCCGCCGTGAAGCTCTTGGCCAGCGCCGCTGCGCACACGCGATCCCACGCCGAGGGCGAGAACCCCAGCCGGTGGTCGCGCGCCGTCGCCTCGACGATGCCGCGCTCGGCCAGGTAGTCGCGAGCGGGCGCGGCCTCGGCGGACTCCCACAGATAGCGCGCGTAGAAACCGGCCGCGTCCTCCAGGAGCCGGAGCAGCCTGCCCCGTTCCGCCCGCCGCCGCTCATCGGCCGGCGAGGACTGCTCGTATTCGAGCCGGACGCCGTAGCGGTCGGCGAGCGTCTCGACGGCGGCGGCGAAGTCGAGGCTCTCGGTCTCGCGCACGAAGGCGATGTGGTCGCCGCCGCGCTGGCAGCCGAAGCAGTAGTAGACCTTCTTCACCGGGTCGACCGAGAACGACGGCGTGCGCTCGTCGTGGAAGGGGCACCGGCCGACGTACCGGGCGCCCGACCGGCGAAGTGGCGTGCGCCCACCGACGAGGTCGACCATGTCGACCGCGGCCTCCAGGGCCTCGAGGCTCTCACGGGTGATCGTGCTCACGCGGCGGATGCGAGCGCGGCGTGCGCCCGCAGTGCGTAGCGGTCGGTCATGCCGGCCACCCAGTCCGTCGCCGCGACGGGGTCCGAGCCGGCCAGATGGTGGCGGAACAGCTCCTCGACCACTGCGGCCGCGCGCGCACTCTCGGCACGGGCCGGCGGGCCGAGGTAGACGTGCTGGAACATGAACCGGCGGAGCTCGGAGAGCGCCGCCGCGTGCTCCGGCGACTGCTCGATGGCACCTGCGCCGTCGCTCGTCTCGACGAGGTCGTGCACGAGCGCATCGACCCTCGTCGACGAGCTGGCCCCGAGCAGCGAGAGCGGCCCGGCCGGGAGGTCGCCGGCGTCGAGGATCCCCGCGCGCACCGCATCGTCGATGTCGTGGTTCACGTAGCCGAAGCGGTCGACGAGGCGAACGATGTCGCCCTCCTGCGTCGACGGCCGCCCGGGTCCGGTGTGGTGCAGGATGCCGTCGCGGACCTCGGCGGTGAGGTTGAGCCCGCGGCCGTCGCGTTCGAGCACCTCGACGACGCGCAGCGAGTGCTCGTTGTGGTGAAACTCCGACCCGTGCGCGCGCAGCGAGCGGTCGAGCGCCTCCTCGCCCGTGTGACCGAACGGTGGATGCCCGAGGTCGTGGCCGAGCGCGATCGCCTCGGTCAGGTCCTCGTTCAGCCGCAGCGCACGCGCCACGGCCCGCGAGATCCCGGTCACCTCGAGCGTGTGCGTCATGCGGGTGCGGAAATGGTCGCCCTCCGGCGCGATGAAGACCTGGGTCTTGTGCTTGAGGCGGCGGAAGGCCTTCGAGTGGACGATCCGGTCGCGGTCGCGCTGAAACGGCGTCCGCAGGGAGCACTCGCCCTCGTCCGGGTGCTCCCGTCCCCGGCTCTCGTACGACTTCACCGCACGCTCCGAGAGCGCCGCGGCCTCGAGGCGGCGGATGCGGTCGGCGAAGGCGGCGGCGACGGGGCCCGTGGGATGCGGCATCTGGAGCGAGTCTACCCTCGCCGGTCCGGCGCCCGGCCGCGCCCTGGTCGCGAGGGAGTCTCAGATGATCACAGGGACGGTGCCCCCGTCGGCGCTCCACGCAGAACCTGTCACGTAGGACGCCGCCGGCGACGCCAGGAACGCGATCACCGCGGCGATCTCGTCGGGCTCGGCCATGCGGCCGATGGGGCGGCCCTTCCCGACGCCCTCCAGCACGTCGTCGCGGTCGCGGTCGCTGAGCGCGGCGGTCTGGTCGGCCAGGCCGCCTTCGCCCAGCCAGGCCGGCGTGCGGGTCGGGCCGGGGCAGACGGCGTTGCAGCGAATACCGTCCTTGGCGTGGGCATCGGCCACGAGCCGCGACAACGAGAGCACGGCTGCCTTCGTCACGGAGTAGTGCGGCATCGACACCGACGGCCGCTTGCCCGAGGTCGAGGCCACGTTCACGATGGCGGCGTGATCCGACTCGCGCAGATGCGGGAGCGCGGCCCGGATCGTGCGGACGTAGCTCATCACGTTCGTGTCCCAGGCCGCCTGCCAGTCGGCGTCGGCCAGCTCGTACCAGGTGGCGATCCGGGCCACGCCGAGGTTGTTCACGAGCACGTCCAGGCCGGCCAGCGCTCGCACGGCTCCGGCGACGGCGTCGGCCGGCCCGGCCTCGGTGGCCAGATCAGCCGGGACGGCGGCGGCGCCAACCTCCGCTGCGGCGGTCGACGGGTCACGCGATGCGATCGCCACCTCCGCGCCGCCGGCGACCAGGCAGCGTGCTGTGGCGAGGCCGATGCCGGCGCTGCCACCTGTCACGAGCGCGCGGATCCCGTCGAGGCGGATGGTCATCTGGAGGCGGATCTTATGATCTCTCCCGATGACCCGGATCCTGCTCGCGCGCCACGGCGAGACCGACTGGAATCGCGAGGGCCGCTGGCAGGGCCACTCCGACCAGCCTCTGAACGCCACGGGGGTCGCCCAGGCGCAGGCGCTCGGACGGCGACTCGCCGGTCAGAAGATCGACGCGCTCTACACGAGCGACCTCCTGCGTGCCACGCAGACGGCGGCCGAGGTGACGCGCGCGACCGGGCTCGGGGCGATCCTGACACCTCGCTTGCGAGAGGTCGACGTCGGCGACCTCGTGGGGCTCGACCGGGCCGAGGCCGGACGCCGGTATCCCGACTGGTACACCCGCTGGCGCGACGGCACCGACGACAGCTACCCCGGAGGCGAGCAGTTCTCCGACCTCCGAGCACGAGCGCTGGCGGCGCTCGACCGCATGGCCGATCGGCACGCCGACAGGACGGCCGTCGCGGTCTGCCACAACGGCATCATCCGAGCGATCGCCCTGCACGTCCTCGGGCTCGAGCCGCACCAGCGCCGGCGCATCGCCCCGGGCCCCAACGGCTCCCTGACGATCGTCGAACGGCGGCGACAACGGTGGGCCCTCGTCGCCCTCAACGACTCCGGGCACCTGGTCTAGACTCCTGACGATGGACGACCACACGTCGCGGTACATGGGCGAGGCGGTCGAGCTCGCCCTCTTCGGGGGCGAGTACCAGGACGGCGTTCTCACCTCGTACTGCGTCATCGCCGACGTCCCGCACATCGAGCTGAACGGGCACATTCTCGTTCCCCTCCAGAATGTCGCCTCGCTCCATTGCACGAGCCGCTGCGACGCCCAGGACGACTGGCCGCCGCGCGGCCTGCTCGACGAGGATGACGAGCGGCCCGAGGACGAGGGCTCGTAAGGGCCCGCTGAAGAAGGCGGCCAGCACAGGATTAAATGCTTGAGCCGCCCGGAGGCGGCTCAAGCATTTAATCCCGGCGGCGACCTACTCTCCCAGACGTTCTCACGTCAAGTACCATCGGCGCTGAGGGGCTTAACTTCTCTGTTCGGAATGGGAAGAGGTGTTTCCCCCTCGCTGTGACCACCGGAAACTGTGTTAAAGCTGCGCACGCCGGCAGGCGTGCACCCTCAAAACTCCATAGCGGCCCGTGGGGCTCTCAAATCAAGTCCTCGGATGATTAGTACGGGTCTGCTCAACGCATTACTGCGCTTACACATCCCGCCTATCAACCTGGTGGTCTGCCAGGATCCTTACTCCCTCAAGGGGATGGGAGAACTCATCTCACGGTGGGCTTCCCGCTTAGATGCTTTCAGCGGTTATCCCATCCAGACGTAGCTAACCAGCAGTGCCCTTGGCAGGACAACTGATACACCAGAGGTCTGTTCAACCCGGTCCTCTCGTACTAGGGTCGACTCCGTTCAATTCTCCAACGCGCACAGCAGATAGGGACCGAACTGTCTCACGACGTTCTGAACCCAGCTCGCGTACCGCTTTAATGGGCGAACAGCCCAACCCTTGGGACCGACTTCGGCCCCAGGATGCGACGAGCCGACATCGAGGTGCCAAACCGCTTCGTCGATGTGGACTCTTGGAAGCGATGAGCCTGTTATCCCCGGAGTACCTTTTATCCGTTGAGCGACGGCAATTCCACTCTCTACCGCCGGATCACTAAGGCCTACTTTCGTACCTGCTCGACTTGTGGGTCTCGCAGTCAAGCTCCCTTGTGCCTTTACACTCTACGCACGATTTCCGACCGTGCTGAGGGAACCTTTGCGCGCCTCCGTTACATTTTAGGAGGCGACCGCCCCAGTCAAACTGCCCACCTGACACTGTTCCCCGTCCGGATTACGGAACGGAGTTAGAAGCCCAGAACACCAAGGGTGGTATCCCAAGGGTGACTCCACGAAGACTGGCGTCCCCGCTTCATAGTCTCCCACCTATCCTGGACAAAATGTCCCAGACTCCAATATCAAGCTGCAGTAAAGGTTCACGGGGTCTTTCCGTCTTGCTGCGCGTAATCGGCATCTTCACCGATACTACAGTTTCACCGAGTCCCTCGTTGAGACAGCGCCCAAGTCGTTACGCCATTCGTGCAGGTCGGAACTTACCCGACAAGGAATTTCGCTACCTTAGGACCGTTATAGTTACGGCCGCCGTTTACCGGGGCTTGGATTCGAAGCTTCGCCCGAAGGCTAACCTCTCCTCGTGACCTTCCGGCACCGGGCAGGCGTCAGCCCCTATACGTCGTCTTACGACTTAGCAGAGACCTGTGTTTTTGATAAACAGTCGCTTGGGCCGGTTCACTGCGGCCCCCTCGGGCTTCGGACGCGAAGTCCTACACCCTAACGGGGCGCCCCTTCTCCCGAAGTTACGGGGCAATTTTGCCGAGTTCCTTAACGAGGGTTTCCTCGATCGCCTTGGTATTCTCTACCCGCCCACCTGTGTCGGTTTTGGTACGGGCACGCGGAACCTCCCTAGGGGCTTTTCTCGGGGGCATGGTTACAGGGACTTCCGACATTACGTCACCGCATCCTGTCTCAGCCTTGATGGCCGGTTTTCGCCCGGCCGGCCTACGCAGTTGCCCCAGCACAACCAACGGCTGGGATCCCTTGTCCTACCCCGTCCTCCCATCGGTGATAACGGTTCCGACGTGGTACGGGAATATCAACCCGTTGTCCATCGCCTACGCCTTTCGGCCTCGGCTTAGGTCCCGACTAACCCTGAGAAGATTAGCTTTACTCAGGAACCCTTGGGCGTTCGGCGGAGGGGTTTCATCGCCCCTCTTTCGTTACTCGTGCCAGCATTCTCACTCCCGATGCCTCCACGGCTGGGTTACCCCGCCGCTTCAGTCGGCATCGGGACGCTCCCCTACCACTCCGGCTAGGCCGGAATCCGCAGCTTCGGTACCTGACTTGAGCCCCGCTACATTATCCGCGCGCGAACACTTGACCAGTGAGCTATTACGCACTCTTTCAAGGGTGGCTGCTTCTAAGCCAACCTCCTGGTTGTCTGTGCATTCACACATCGTTTACCACTTAGTCAGGATTTAGGGACCTTAGCTGGCGGTCAGGGCTGTTTCCCTCTCGACTACGAAGCTTATCCCCCGCAGTCTGACTCCCGTGCTCTGGAGTACTGGTATTCGGAGTTTGCCTGACTTCGGTAACCTGGTAGGGCCCCTAGGCCAAACAGTGCTCTACAGCCAGTACTGAACGCACGAGGCTATACCTAAATATATTTCGGGGAGAACCAGATATTTCTGGGTTTGATTAGCCTTTCACTCCGATCCACAGCTCATCCCCGCCGTTTTCAACCGACGTGGGTTCGGTCCTCCACGGGGTCTTACCCCCGCTTCAACCTGGCCATGGATAGATCACCCAGTTTCGGGTCTAGCGCCTGCGACTAAACGCCCTATTCGGACTCGCTTTCGCTACGGCTCCGTTTCCTTAACCTCGCCACAGACGACTAACTCGCTGGCCCATTATGCAAAAAGTACGCCGTCACCGGACAAAGCCGGCTCCGACCGCTTGTAGGCACACGGGTTCAGGTACTATTTCACTCCCCTTCCGGGGTGCTTTTCACCTTTCCCTCACGGTACTAGTTCACTATCGGTCACCTGGAAGTATTTAGCCTTGCGGGGTGGTCCCCGCGGGTTCCGGCCGGGTTTCCCGTGCCCGGTCGTACTCAGGAGCTTGTCCAGGGAGACGACGCACTTTCGCGTACGGGGCCTTTACCCTCTGTGGCGACGGTTTCCACCGTCTTCCGCTAGCACGTCATTTTGTAACTCCCCGACCGCCCTGCGGGACGATCAAGACAAGTCCTACAACACCGCGTCGGCAACGCCCGCAGGCTGTCACGCCGACACGGTTTAGGCTGTTCCCGTTTCGCTCGCCACTACTCAGGGAATCGATGTTTCTTTCTCTTCCTCCGGCTACTAAGATGTTTCAGTTCGCCGACTTACCTCCTCCCACCCTATGTGTTCAGGTGGGGGTACCCGCGCATTACCACGGGTGGGTTTCCCCATTCGGAAATCCTCGGATCAAAGCTTGGTCAGCAGCTCCCCGGGGCTTATCGCAGCCGCCCACGTCCTTCATCGGCTCCAGGTGCCAAGGCATCCACCGTGTGCCCTTGTTCACTTGATTCAATAGAGAACACCACGAACCGCTCTGGAGTTTTCAAGGTGCACGCGGATCACGACCCGCCGTACACGAGAGGCGCCTGCGGCCGCTCGAGGCGGCCGGCGCGGTCTCTCAAAACTCAGCAGCTTGGCCGGGCCCCAAGGGCCCGAACGGCGGTGTCGACGTAGATTCCAGGCGAGCCCGCAACCGGGACGGCACGAATGCCATCGACAGGGCGGGCGCCCGCGGCGGTTGGAGCCGCCGCATCCCTAGAAAGGAGGTGATCCAGCCGCAGCTTCCGCTACGGCTACCTTGTTACGACTTCACCCCAATCACCGACTCCACCTTCGGCCGCTGCCTCCCTTGCGGGTTGGCTCACGGACTTCGGGTGTTTCCGGCTTTCGTGGTGTGACGGGCGGTGTGTACAAGACCCGGGAACGTATTCACCGCGGCGTTGCTGATCCGCGATTACTAGCAACTCCGA
>CAVPWG010000001.1:197500-725037 GCA_963709425.1 uncultured Actinomycetes bacterium
CGGAGCTCCGCGCCCGAGCCATCCGAGCCCGCGGGACGTCGAGCTCGTCGGGCCCGAGCGGCTCGCCGTCGAGGCGCACGCCGCCCTGCGAGATCAGGCGCCGCGCCTCGCCGCGCGACCCGGCCAGGCCGTGGTCGGCCAGGAGCGCGGGCACGTGCACCGGATCGCCGGCAGGCAGCTCGAGTACGGGGGCGTCGTCGGTGGCCCGCTTGTCCTTGAACATGCGGTCGAAGCCGGCCTCAGCGGACGCCGCTGCCTCGGCGCCGTGCCACCGCTCGACCAGCCGCCTGGCGAATTCCCGCTTCGCCGTGTACGGGTCGGCCGGCGGCGGCCCGTCGGCCTCCAGGCACAGCCGGTAGTAGTCGGGCATGAGCTCGTCCACGCAGCTCATCGCCTTGCCGTACATCTCCGCGGGTGGGTCGGCGATCGAGATGTAGTTGCCAAGCGAGGCGCTCATCTTGTCGACCCCGTTCGGGCCGTTGATGAGCGGCGTCGTCAGCGCCACCTGCGGCTCCTGGCCGTACGCGATCTGGACGTCGCGGCCCGTGAGGAGGTTGTACTCCTGGTCGGTCCCCCCGAGCTCGACGTCGGCCTGGATCGCGACGGAGTCGTAGGCCTGCATCAGGGGGTACAGGAATTCCGAGACCGAGATGGGCTGGCTGGTCTTGAAGCGCCGTTCGAAGTCGTTTCGCTCGAGCAGGCGGGAAACCGTGATCGTGCGCGTGAGCCGCAGGATCTCGGCGAAGTCGAGCTTGCCGAGCCACTCGCTGTTGAAGCGAAGCTCGCTGCGGTCGCGATCGAGGATGCGAAGCGCCTGCTCGAAGTAGCGCGCCGCGTTCTCGTCGATCTCCGCGCCTGACATCACCTGTCGCTCCTTGGAGCGCCCCGACGGGTCGCCCACCCGGGCGGTGTAGTCGCCCACGATCAGGATGCCCGTGTGGCCCTGATCCTGGAACGCCCGCATCCGCTGGAGGGGGATGGCCTGCCCGATGTGGATGTCGCGCGCCGTCGGGTCGATGCCGAGCTTCACCCTGAGCGGACGGCCGAGCGCGAGCTTGCGCTCGAGCTCCCCCTCGGGGAGCACCTTGACGGCGTTACGCGTGAGCGCGGCGAGGTCCACGGGCCGCGGATGATAACGGCCGGCTCACCGCGCTCGAATCGGGGTCGAAGAACCGCCAGGGGCGCTCGACGCCCTTGGTGATGCCGATCCGGGTCGATGCCTCGACCCGGCGGATGCGGCCCGGGGGATGCAGCACGGCGGGCTCGCCGTTCTGCGCCGATGTCGCGCCGAGCGCCTGGCCGACGTTCCCCGGGCCGGTCGTGAGCGGCTCGCGCCCGCGGCGCGACCGCATGGTCTCGATCCCGTGCACCGGCTCGAGCGAGCGGACGAGCACCGCGGCGCCGACCCCGGGAGGCCCGCAGACCACGTTGATGCACCAGTGGATCCCGTAGGAGCGGTACACGTAGAGCCTCCCAGCCGGGCCGAACATCGCGGCGTTCCGGGCGGTCATGCCGCGGAACGCGTGCGAGGCGGGGTCGTCGGGCGCGTACGCCTCGGCCTCGACGATCGGGCCGCCGACGCCGTCCATCACGAGCGTCCAGCCGATGATCGCGCGGGCCGCCGCGACCGGGTCGCCCTCGAGGTCGAGCGTCAGCCGGCCGGCTGCCAGCGGTATCCGTCCCCGTCCGGCTCGATCGTGCCCCAACCGTCGATGTGCGAGGCGGCGCACGCCACGCCCGTCCCGGACAGCGCACCGAGCCAGCGGCGCCGCGTCGCGAGGCCGGTCTCCGGGTCGGTGTCGAACTCGCGATCCCACTCGGGATGCTCGACGTGGCTCGTGTGGTGGATGACGTCGGCGAGGAACACGCGCCGCGATCCGTCCGCGCCGATCTCGACGCACGCATGGCCGCCGCGGTGGCCGGGAGCCTCGACCATCCGCACCCCGGGCTCGACCTCGGCGCCGTCGTCGGCCTCGTCCAGCCGCCCCGCGATAGCCTCGAGCACCTGCCGGGCGCTGCGGTCGGCCGGGAGCGCGCGTGCCCACTGGGCCGCGGTCCTCGTCACGACGACACGCCGTGCCGGGACGTCCGGAGCGCCGCCGCAGTGGTCGAAGTCGAGGTGCGTCAGGACAACGGTGTCGATGTCGGTGAGCGCGCACCCGTGGGCGGCAAGGGCGTCGGCGAGGTTGCTGGTCGCCCCCTCCCACTCGCTGTCGAGCTGGCCCGCGGCCGTGTCGATCAGGATCGTCCGGCCGCCGCCCCGGAGGAGGATGACGTTCGAGCAGATGTGCGTGTCGGCGAACGTGCCCTCCGGCCCGAGCAGCCGGCCCTCCATCGGGAGCGCCCCGGCCGAGATGAGCTGGACGTCCCAGTCAGACATCGAGCGACATCTGGCTCTTGCGGTTTCGCCGCAGGGCCTGCGCGAGCGCCACCGACTCGCCCATGTCGGCCAGGATCGTCCGCTCGGTGCGGGAGGCGATCAGCGGCTCGGCCATGCCCTCGACCCAGACCCGGGTCCGGTGGCCGTCTCCGCGGTCGTCGGACCCGATCGGCTCGAGGGCGTAGATGCGATCGGCGCGGACGTACTTCCCGTAGCCAAGGAACACCATCGGCGCCCCTACCGCGCTCACAGCCCCTGAAGCACCTCGCGGAGCGAGGCGGCGACGTGCGCGACGTCGTCGTCCTCGAGCTGGACGTAGAACGGGAGGGCGAGCGTCGGCCCGGCTGATCCGCTCCGTGACGGGCAGCATGCCCTCCGCGTAGCCGAACCGATCCCGGTACGGCGGCTGGAGATGGATCGCCGGCAGGTAGGGCCTCGTCGCGATCCCGCGGGCCGCCAGGCCGCCCGCCACGGCGTCGCGGTCGAGCCCGTCGGCAAGGCGCACGTAGTAGATGAACCAGCTTCGGTCCTCGGGGCCGCGGTACGGGAGCTCGACGCCGTCGATCCCGTCCAGGGCCTCGCCGTAGCGCTCGGCGACGCGCCGGCGCGCCTCGAGCAGCGTGTCCAGCTTCTCGAGCTGGGCGATCCCGACCGCGGCCGACATCTCGTCCATCCGGTAGTTGAACCCGACCCGCTGGTGGACGAGCCATTCGCCGTTGTCCGACCGGCCCTGGTTCACCAGGCTGCGCAGCTCGAGCGCAACGTCCTGGTCGTCGGTCGTGATCATCCCGCCCTCGCCGGTCGTCAGCTGCTTGTTGGGGTAGAAGCCGTAGACGGCCGGGTTTCCGTGCGACCCGACCGGGCGGCCGGCGACGCTGCATCCCAGCGCCTCGCAGGCATCCTCGACGATCGGGATCCCAGCGGCGGCGCCGATCCGCGAGATCGCCTCGATGTCGCACGGGTAGCCGAAGATGTGGATCGGGACGATCGCGCGGGTCCGCGGCGTGATCGCCGCCTCGACGGCCGCGGGGTCGAGGTTCAGCGTCCGCTCGTCGATGTCGGCGAAGACCGGCGTCGCGCGCTCGTGGAGGATCACGTTGGCCGAGGCGATGAAGGAGAAGCTCGAGGTGATGACCTCGTCGCCGGGGCCGAGGCCGAGCCGGTTCAGCGCGACGTGGAGGCCGGCCGTCCCGCTCGAGCAGGCCACGGCGGCCCGTGTTCCGACCCGATCGGCGAACGCGCGCTCGAAGGCCGGGACCATCTCGCCGCACGCGAGCGCGTCGGAGCGAAGCACGTCCATCACCAGCTCCCGCTCACGCTCCCCGATGTGGGGCCGAGCGAGCGGGATCGAGCGTGTCGTCACCATGCCGGGGTCAGACTGCGGCCCTGACCGGATACTCGAGCAGGTCGCCGAACCGCTCGTCGCGGCCCGAGACGATCGCGAAGAACGTGTCCTGGACAGCCTTCGTGATGGGTCCGCGGCCTCCGATCTGCTGGCCGTCGACCGACGCGACCGGCGTCACCTCCGCGGCGGTGCCGCACAGGAAGACCTCGTCGGCGAAGTAGAGATCGGTGCGGACGAGGTTCACCTCGCGTACCTCGTACCCGAGCGTGTGTGGCGATCCGGATGACCGTGTCGCGCGTGATCCCCGGGAGGCACGACGCCGTGGTGGGAGGCGTGTGCAGCACGCCGTCGCGCACGGCGAAGACGTTCTCGCCCGAGCCGTCGGCGACATAGCCCTCCTCGTTCAGGAGGATCGCCTCGTCGTCGCCGGCGCGGCTGGCCTCGAGCTTCGCCAGGACGGAGTTGATGTACTGGCCCGATGCCTTGGCGGCAGGCGGCAGCGTGTTCGGCCCGATCCGGCGGAAGCTCGACACCTTGCAGCTGACGCCGTGCTCCAGCGCGTCCTCGCCCAGGTATGCGCCCCAGGGCCAGACGGCCACGGCGATCTCGACCGGGTTGTCGCGCGGGTAGAGGCCCATCGGCCCGGCTCCGCGAAACGCGATCGGCCGGACGTAGCACGACGACATGCTGTTCACGGCCACGGTCTCGTGGATCGCCGAGGCCAGCTCCGGGACGGAGTAGCCGAGGTCCATCTCGTACAGCGCCGCGGACCGGCGGAAGCGCCCGAGATGGTCGGTCAGGCGGAAGACGGCCGTGCCCCGGGGCGTCTCGTACGCCCGGATGCCTTCGAAGACCCCCGTGCCGTAGTGCAGCGCGTGCGTGAGGACATGGACGTTCGCCTCGTCCCAGGGGACGAAGCTGCCGTTGCGCCAGATCTTCTCGGTGGGTTCCATGCGTCTGATGGTACCGGACGGCGGCGGGCCGGACGGTAGGGTGAGACCGTGGAGGATCGCGACCGCCGAGCCCGCTCCTTCGGCGCCGTCGCCGACCGCTATGCCCGCGCCCGCCCCGGCTACCCGGCTGCGACCGTGGAGTGGCTGCTCGAGGCCGCGCCTGGGCCGCGACGTGGTCGACCTGGCGGCGGGCACCGGGAAGCTCACCCAGGCGATCGTCGAGGTCGGCGCCGCGGTCGTTGCCGTCGAGCCCGACGACGAGATGCGCGCCGAGCTGGGGGTCGTGCTCCCCGATGTTCGGGCGCTCGCCGGCACCGCCGAGGCGATCCCGCTCCCGGACGCGAGCGCCGACGCCGTGCTCGTCGCGCAGGCATTCCACTGGTTCGACCCGGAGCCGGCGTGCGACGAGATCGCGCGGGTGCTGCGGCCCGGCGGCGTGCTGGGGCTGGTCTGGAACCTCCGGGACGGTTCGGTGCCGTGGGTCGCCGACCTCGATCGGCTGCTCGGCTGGCCGGCCGACGTCGTCGCCCGCGCCGGCGACCTGAGCTTCGCGGAGATCGAGCGCCATCCGGCGTTCGCCGTCGACGGACGGCGCGAGTTCCCGAACCCGGTGGCGTTCACGCCCTCGCGCCTCGTCGACTGGGCGGCGTCCACGAGCCACGTCGCCACCAGGCCGGAGGCCGAGCGGGCGGCGCTGCTCGAAGGAGTGGCGGAGCTCGGCCGGACGCATCCCGATCTGCACGGCCGGCCCGCGTTCGCGATGCCCTACAGGACGATCGCGCTCAGGTTTTCCCGTTCACCGTGACGAGCCTCACGCTGTGGATGCCGCCGAGGGTCTGCAGGCGCTCGAGGGCGTCGGCGTTCGGGTCGGCGTCCACGGCGAGCACCATCACCGCGCGGCTGCCGGGGCCACCGGCACGGGCGCCCGGACCATTGCGGCTCACGCTCATGTTCGAGATGTTCACGCCCTCGGCGCCGAACAGCATGCCGACCTGGCCGATCATGCCCGGGCTGTCGTCGTTCATCATCACGAGCAGGTGCGCGGGGGCCAGCTCGATCTCGACGCGGTAGCCGTACACCTCGACGAGCCAGGGCCGCTGCTCGCGGCCGATCGTCGTCCCCGCGACGGACGTGTCGGCGCCGCACACCACGCGGACGAGATTCGTGTAGTCGCCCGGGGTGCGGGTGCGCTCCTCCCCCACGTCGATCCCGCGCCCCTCGGCCACCGCCCGGGCGTTCACGAGGTTCACCGGCTCGTCCGAGAGCGCCCCGAACACGCCGGCCAGGACGGCCTGCGTCACGAGCCGGGTGTCGTGCTCGGCGAGCGCCCCCGCGCACGTCACGTCGACGCGCTCGAACCCGCCGCCTGACAGGCCGGCGACCAGCTGTCCAAGGCGGGTCGCGAGCGGGATGTACGGGCCGAGCACCTCCATGTCCTCCGCCCCGACGTGCGGGATGTTCACCGCGTTCGACACGAACTCGCCGGCGAGAGCCGCGGCGACCTGCTCGGCGACGATCACGCCGGCCCGGTCCTGGGCCTCGTGGGTGGCGGCGCCGAGGTGCGGCGTCACGACGACGTTCTCGAGCTCGAGGATGCGGCCGGACGTGTACGGCTCGTCGGGGAAGACGTCGAGCGCGGCGCCGGCGACCTGGCCCGATTCGAGCGCATCGACCAGTGCGTCGATGTCGACGAGGTCGCCGCGAGCGGCGTTCACGATCCGGACCCCCCGCTTCATCAGGTGCAGCCGCTCGGAGTTGATCAGGTTCCGGGTGTCGTCGGTCAGCGGGGCGTGCAGGGTCACGAAGTCCGCCTGGAGGAGCACGTTCTCGAGCGATCCCGACGTCACCTGGAGCTCGCGGCAGCGCTCGGCCGAGACGAACGGGTCGTAGACGACGACGCGCATGCCGAGCGCCCTGGCGCGAGCAGCGACGAGCTGCCCGATGCGGCCGAAGCCGATGACGGCGAGCGTCTTGTCGGCAAGCTCGACGCCGGCGTAGCGCGACCGCTCCCACCGGCCCTGGACGAGCGCGGCATGCGCCTGCGGGATGTTCCGAGCCAGGGCGACAAGCAGGCCGATCGCGTGCTCGGCTGCGGCAACCATGTTCGACCCGGGCGCATTGGCGACGATGATTCCGCGCCGCGTGGCGGCGGCGACGTCGACGTTGTCCACGCCCGTGCCCGCGCGCCCGATCACCCGCAGCCGCCCGGCGCGGTCGATCAGGTCGGCCGTGACGCGGGTCGCGCTGCGGACGATCAGGCCGTCGTAGCCGCCGATCCGGCCCGCCAGCTCAGCGGCCGGGAGACCGAGCTCGACGTCGACCTTGAAGCGGTCGCGGAGCAGGTGAACGCCGGCGTCGGCGATCTCCTCGGTGACGAGGACGCTATCCATCGACCGGCACCGGCTCCGCCGCGAAGAGCGCGGTGGCGGCGGCGACGCCGCCCCCGGGAGTCGGAGGCGTGTGGCCCAGCTCGACGAGCGCCATCTCGAGGCCCGCGAGCGCGGTCACGATGTCGAACTCGTTCATGTAGCCCATGTGGCCGATGCGCATGATCTTCCCCCGGAGCGGGCCGTGGCCGCCGGCGAGGACGATGCCATGCCGGTCGCGCAGAACGGTGTAGCACTGCTGGCCGTCGATGCCGTCCGGCATGAGGAGGGCGGTGACCATTGCGGCCGAGTCGTCGTCGGGGGAGAAGAGGCCGAGCCCCAGTCCCTTCACGCCCGCGCGGGTCGCGCGCGCCAGCCGCCGGTTGTGCTCCCACACGTTGCCGGGCCGCCGCTCGAGGATGAGGTCGAGCGCCGTGCGCAGCGCTGCGACGAGGCTGACGGCCGGCGTGAAGGCGGTGTCGCCCTTGGCCTGGGAGTCGGCGCTTCGGCGCCAGTCGAGGTAGTAGCGCGGCAGGCGTGCGTGCTCCACGCGCTCCCAGGCGCGCCTCGAGACGGACGCGAACGCCAGCCCCGGCGGGCACATCAGCGCCTTCTGCGACCCCGAGACGACGACGTCGACGCCCCAGGCGTCGGTCGCGAACTCGATCCCTCCCAGGCTCGAGACCGCGTCGACGACGAGGACGGCGCCCGTCGGCGCGACGGCGCTCGCGATGGCCTCCACGTCGTGCACGACGCCGGTGGACGTCTCGGAGTGGGTCACGAATACGGCCGCTGTGTCCGCCTCGGCGGCCACAGCGGCGATCCGGCCGGGGTCGAGCCGCTCACCCCACGGTTGCTCGGCGAGGACCGGCTCGATGCCGTACGCGCGGATGAGCTTCACCCACCGCTCGCCGAAGTTCCCGGCCGTGGCGACGACGACGCGGTCGTCCGGCGAGAGCAGGTTGGCGACCGCCGACTCCATCGCCGCCGTCCCCGACCCGGTGAAGAGCAGCACGTCGCCCTCGGTCGCGAACACCTGCTTCAGGTGTTCCAGCGTCTCGAGGAGCAGCGCCCTGAATTCGGGGCTTCGGTGGTGCTGCATCGGGCGCGGCTGCGGCGGCCGCCACCTCCGGCGGGATCGGCGTCGGGCCCGGGGTGATCAGGTAGCGCTTGGTTGACACCGGCGGGAATCGTACGCCGGACCGCGACGCGCCCGTGCCGACCGCGTCAGCGCGGCGGATCGGCGCCGTTGGCGGCCGGGGTACCGCTGGCACACGTCGTTACAGTCGGGAGCGGAGGAGCTCCTGTACCTGGCGGGCGTCGGCGCGGCCGCGGGTCTCCTTCATCACCTGTCCGACGAGCGCGTTGATCACGCCGTCCTTGCCGCCGCGGAACTGTTCCACCAGCGCCGGGTTGGCGTCCATGACCTGCGCCACCAGCGCGTCGAGCTCGGACGAGTCGCCGACCGTCCCGAGCCCGTGGCGCTCGACGAGCTCGGCCGGGGCGGTGCTCGGCTCGGCCTCGAGCAGGGCGTAGACCTGCTTTGCGATCGTCGCGGTGATCGTGCCGGCCGAGATCAGGCCGATGAGCTCGGCGAGCCGCGCCGCCGGCACAGCCTCCACCGCTCCCGGCTGGTTTCGTACCCAGTCCGACGCCGCCTTCGCGTCGGCGCCCGCCGCGACCACATCCTCGAAGTACGCGGCGATCGCGGGCGTCGCGTTCAGGTCGGCGGCGTCGTGCGCCCCGAGCCCGAGCTGATCGCGGAACCGCGCGATCCGCGCGCCCGGCAGCTCCGGCAGGCCGGCGCGCAGACGCTCGACGTCCTCCCGCGACGGCTCGAGAGGCACCAGGTCCGGCTCCGGGAAGTACCGGTAGTCGTCGGCCTCCTCCTTCGAGCGGCGGGCGTGCAGCTCGCGCTTGGCTGGGTCGTAGTGCAGCGTCTCCTGCAGCACCGGCTCCCCCGCCTCGATCAGCCCGATCTGGCGCTCGATCTCGGCCGCCATCCCTTCGCCGAGGAACTTGAACGAGTTCATGTTCTTGAGCTCGGTCTTCGTCCCGAGCGCGGTCTCACCGCGCGGCCTGACCGAGACGTTGGCGTCGCAGCGAAGCGACCCCTTCTCCATGTCGCAGTCCGAGACCCCGATGGTCTGAAGCGTGTTCTTGAGCAGCCCGAGGAAGGCCAGCGCCTGCTCGGGCGAGCGGATGTCGGGCTCGGTCACGATCTCAACGAGCGGCGTGCCGCACCGGTTGAAGTCGACGACCGAGGACTCCGCCCCGGCGATGCGCCCGCCGGCGCCGCCGGCGTGCACGAGCTTCGCGGCATCCTCCTCCAGGTGCGCCCGGGTGATCCCGATCCGCTCGCCGCCGACGAGCAGGTGGCCGTGCGCGCAGATCGGCTCGTCGTACTGGCTGATCTGGTACGCCTTCGGGCTGTCGGGATAGAAGTAGTTCTTGCGGTGAAACTGGCTCCGGCCGGCGATGTCGCAGTCCAGCGCGAGCCCGATCTGGATCGCCTTCTCCACCGCGCCGGCGTTGATCGTCGGGAGGGCGCCGGGATGCCCGAGGCAGACCGGGCACGTCCGCGTGTTGGGCTCGTCGCCGAAGCGGTTCTCGCACCGGCAGAACATCTTCGAGTCGGTGTTCAGCTGCACGTGGATCTCGAGCCCGATGACGGGCTCGAACCGCTCCTCGCCGCTCATGCCCGCGCCTCCGCCACGGCGGGCGGCCGCGGGTCGAATCCGAGCGCCTGCTCCAGCGCGTGCGCAGCCGAGAGGATCCGGTTCTCGGCGAACGCCGCGCCGACCAGCTGAAAGCCCACCGGCAGGCCGTCGGAAAGGCCGCATGGCAGCGAGATCCCGGGCAAGCCGGCCAGGTTGACGGGCACCGTGAGCACATCCGACGCGTACATCGCCCACGGGTCGTCGACCCGCTCGCCGATCCGGAACGCCACGGTCGGCGACGTCGGCATCGCGATCAGGTCGCAGGCACCGAACGCCGCCTGGAAGTCCTCCCGGATCCGCGTCCGCACCTTCTGCGCCATCCCGTAGTACGCGTCGTAGTAGCCGGCGGACAGGGCGTACGTGCCGAGCATGATGCGCCGCTTCACCTCGTCGCCGAAGCCCTTGGCGCGGGTGCGGCCGTACATCTCGATGACCGTGTCGCCTTCCTCCTGGACGCGGATGCCGTAGCGCACCCCGTCGAAGCGGCTCAGGTTGGCCGACGCCTCGGCGGGAGCGATGAGGTAGTACGCGGGCAACGCATAGCCCGCATGCGGGAGCGACACCTCGACCACGTCGGCGCCGAGGCCCTCCGCGGCCCGAAGGCCCGCGTCGAACGCCTCGCGCACGCCCGGCTCGACGCCCTGCGCGAGCAGATCGGACGGGACGCCGATCCGCACCCCGCGCAGATCGGAGGCGTCGGGGACGGCGATCGGCTCCGGCAACTCGACGGACGTGGCATCGCAGTCGTCCTTGCCACAGATCACCTGGAGCAGGCGGGCGCAGTCGCGCACGGTGAGCGCGAAGGGGCCGATCTGGTCGAGCGACGACGCAAACGCGATCAGGCCGTACCGGCTGACGGCGCCGTATGTGGGCTTCATGCCCACGACGCCGCACAGGGCCGCAGGCTGGCGGATCGAGCCGCCGGTGTCCGTGCCGAGCGCCAGCGGGGCGAACCCGGCCGCGACCGCCGCCGAGGAGCCGCCCGACGAGCCTCCCGGCACGCGCTCGGGATCCCAGGGGTTGCGGGTGACCCCGAACGCTGAGTTCTCGGTCGAGGAGCCCATGGCGAACTCGTCCATGTTCGTCTTGCCGAGCGAGATCAGGCCGGCGCCCTTCACCCGGCGCACGCAGCCGCCGTCGTAGATCGGCAGGTGGCCCTCGAGGATGTGCGAGCCGGCCGTCGTCTCCTCGCCCTTCGTACACAGGATGTCCTTGAGCGCGATCGGCACGCCCTCGAGCCCTGTGCGGCCGTCGCGGTCGCGCGCATCGGCCTCGGCAAGGGCGGGCTCACGGCGCGTGCGGAGGAACGCGTGGAGCGCAGGATCCTCGCGGTCGATGCGGTCGAGGTAGGCCGCCACGAGCTCGCGGCAGCTGATCTCGCGGGCGTCGAGCAGCTCGACGCACCGCTCGGCGGTGAGCCCGGACGTGTCGATCATGCCGTGGGCGGCACCCTGAAGCCGCCGTCGGCCGGGTCGGGCGCCCCGCGGAGCACGTCGTCGCGCGGCCAGGAGGGCCGCGAACGGTCTTCACGCACGCTGTTCGCAAGGTCGAGCGCGTGCGCCGTCGGCGCGACATCGCCCAGATCGAGCCTTGAGAGCTCCTGCACATGCCCGAGGATCGTCGAGAGCTGCTCGCGCATCGGCCCGACCTCGTCCGGGTCCAGCCGCAGGCGCGCCAGCCGTGCGACGTGGAGGACGTCGGCGTCGGAGATCGCCATCGGCGGCAGCTTAGTCCGAGCGGACGGGAATCAGCCGATTCAGGCGAGGGCGCGGACGGCGCTGGCCTGCAGGCCCTTCGGGCCCTGCACGACCTCGAACTCGACACGCTGGCCCTCGGCCAGGGTCTTGTAGCCGTCCGACTGGATCTCGGAGAAGTGGACGAACACGTCCTCGGCCCCATCCTGCGAGATGAAGCCGTATCCCTTCTCGTTGCTGAACCACTTCACGGTGCCTTCTGCCACCTTGCAGTCCTTCCTCGAACTCCCGGCCATCCGCCGGTCGCGGCGAGCATATCAAGCCGAAAGGCGGGCCGTGGCTGCGTTCACGGTGTTGCGAAGAAGCATCGCAATCGTCATCGGACCGACCCCTCCGGGGACGGGTGTGATGGCCCCGGCGACCTCGCTCGCGGAGGGGAAGTGCACGTCTCCGCGGAGCCCGTCGTCCGTGCGGTTCACGCCGACGTCGATGACCGTCGCGCCGGGCTTCACCATGTCGCCGGTGATCATCTCTGGGCGCCCGACGGCTGCGATCAGGACGTCCGCCCCGCGGGTCACCGCCGGGAGGTCGCGCGTGCGCGAGTGACACACCGTGACGGTGGCGCTGCGGTGGAGGAGCAGGAGCGCCACGGGCTTGCCCACGATGTCCGACCGGCCGACGACGACCGCGCTCGCTCCCTCGAGCTCGACGCCTGTGCGATCGAGGAGCTCCATCACACCTTTGGGCGTGCACGCGACCATGCCCGGCTGGTTCGCGACGAGGCGGCCGACGTTCAGCGGGTGGAAGCCGTCGACGTCCTTCGCCGGGTCGATCCGCTCCAGCACCTCTTTGAAGTTGAGCCCCGCCGGAAGCGGCGCCTGCACCAGGATCCCGTCGACCCGGTCGTCGGCGTTCATCCGGTCGACCATCTCGAGCACCTCGTGCTGGGTCGAAGTCGCGGGCATCGGCTCGTGGAACGACTCCATCCCGGCCTCGCGACACGCCGTGATCTTGTTGCGCACATAGACCTCCGACGCGGGGTCCTCACCGACCAGGATCGTCACGAGCCCTGCTCGATGCCCCGTGCGCTCCTCGAGCGCGGCCGCATCCAGAGCCACCTGCGCGCGTACGTCCGCGGCGACCGCCTTGCCGTCGATGATCGCCGCCATGGCGAAACACCATATCCCAGGTCCGGCGCATTGGTGCCCCGAACGGGGGAACTTGGCTGCCAGGGTCTTGCAGAACCGGGCCCGGTCCCCGACTCTGGGTGAGAACCCACGGCCGGCACCCCGCTGACCGCGGGAGGCCATCTCCCCCGATCGGGCCTCAACTTCACGACGTCTGATGCCGAAACACCTTTCGATCATGCCCCGACGCACGCTACGAAACCAGCGCGGCCAGGCGGTGACCGAGTTCGCGGTCATCCTGCCGGTCCTCCTGCTCGTCCTGCTTGCGATCTACCAGTTCGGGGTTGTGTTCAATAACTACATCCAGGTGACGGCGTCTGCCCGCGAGGGCGCCCGCAAGGCGGCTGTCAGCCGGACCAACGGCAACTGCGCGGCCGTCCAGGCCATCGCGATCAGCGCAGCTCGCTCGGCGGCTCCCGGACTGAACCAGTCGACGATGGGTGTGACGGTCACCGCCACCTGCACCAACAACGCCTACGCGCCCGGCACCGATACCACGGTGACCGTGACGTATCCCTACGCGGTCTCGATCCTCGGCAAGGTCGTGGCCTCGGGGAACCTCACCTCCTCGACAACCATGCGCGAGGAGTGACCCGGGCGCGGCACTCCCGCCGCACCCACTGAAGTCCTGTCCCGGAGCGTCCCACCACGCGTCCCCGGGACGTGTTCGGAACCTCCGTCTCGCACCCTGCGAGCGGGTCCCAACGGCCGTCGCGTGCAGCCTAAAGTCGCCGCCCGCGTGTGCCGATAGCAGATCAGTTACGTCCCGTCATCTTTCTCCACGAGAGGCTGCCGCATGACCTACAGCGTCCGCAATATCGTCATCGCGCTCGTCCTGGCCGCGGTCGCGGCGGGCCTGGTGATCCTTTACACCGGCAACGTCCAGAAGCAGGCGCACGACAGCCAGCAGAATGTGACTGTCGTCGTCGCCAAGTCGGCCATCGCCGCCGGCAGCCCCGTCAAGGAGCTCGTCGACACGAGCGCGTTCGAGACGCGTCAGGTCGTCCAGCGCGACGTCGTGCCCGGCGCCTACGCGTCCATCGACTCGCTGAACAAGGATCTCGCCACCGCGGGCCCCATCACCGCCGGCTCGCAGATCACTCCGTCGATGTTCACCGAAGGCACGAGCGCGCCGATCGCCTCGCAGATCTCGGGCACGATGCGCGCCGTCCAGGTCGCGTACAACCCGAACCGGGTGCTCGACGGAACGCTCCGCGCCGGCGACCACGTGGACGTGATCGTGGAGTTCACGGTGCAGTCCTCCAAGAACGACAGCGCCTACACGACACAGGATGCGTCTCGCGTCCTCATGACGAACGTCCAGGTGCTCTCGACCAAGGCCGACGGCGTCGCCGCTACCGCCCTGACCGCCGACTCCGACACGAGCGGTGGCCAGGGATCCGCCGACGGCTCCCAGGGCGCCGCGATGATCCTCGCGATCCCGCAGGAGCAGCTGGCCGGATTCAACCTCGCCCGCGAGAAGGGCAGCCTCTGGTACGCCGTCCGGCCCACCAGCGGATCCCAGGACTCCAACACCGTCGTCGCGACGCCGTGCAGCATCCTCGGCGCCGGACTCAGCGTGACCCAGATCAAGACCTACCTGCCCGTCTGCATCTCGAAGGGTGTGAAGTAACCAATGAGCAATCCGTCCCCGATCAAGGTCTTCATCACAGGCGCCGCCAACGGGCTGGCCGAGGTCCGCGAGGGCCTGGCCGACCACCCCGAGGTGGAGCTGGTGGGCACCGCAGCCGACCCGACCAAGGCCGGCGGCAAGCTCGCCGAGTCCGCCGCTCAGGTGATCCTTCACGGCACCACTGCGACGGACAATGTGCCCACCGCTGAGATCGAGGCGATCCGCGCGGTCACCGCTGCGCCGATCGTCCTCGTCACCTCGGCCTCTGCGCATCACATCCTGTCCGAGGCGCTCCAGGTCGGCATCTTCGACGTCGTCCTCCTGCCGCAGCTCACCGACAGCGTCGTCTTCACCATCAAGAAGGCGAACTCGCTGGCGGCGGGCCGCTCGGGTGGCGCCCCCGGCAAGGCCTCCCAGCACGTCGAGGGCAAGGTCGTGACGGTGTTCGCCCCCAAGGGCGGCGCCGGCAAGACGGTGCTGGCCTCGAACCTCGCGGTCGTGTTCGCCCGCAAGCAGGAGCGCCGCACCCTCCTGCTCGACCTGGACCTCCAGTTCGGCGACGCGGCGATCATGATGGGCATCGAGCCGGAGAAGACGATCTACGACCTCGTCATGGCCCGGCGCGAGCTCGATCCCGACGCACTGGCGGGCTACGTCACCGCCCACCAGTCGGGCGTGCACGTCCTCCCCGCGCCGCTTCGGCCCGAGGATGCCGAGCTCGTGACCGAGGAGCGTCTCGGCCACCTGTTCGCCGTCGCCAAGGAGAGCTACGACGTCGTCGTCGTCGACACGCCGCCGTTCTTCCACGGCCCGGTGCTCTCGACGCTCGACCGCACCGACCAGCTCCTGCTCGTCGCGTCGCTCGACGTGCCGGCGATCAAGAACATCAAGCTCACGCTTCAGACGCTCGATCTCCTGCACTACCCCAAGGAGCGCCGCCACCTGCTGCTCAACCGCACCGGCTCCAAGGTCGGCCTGCGGCCGGCCGAGGTGGAGCGGGCCCTCGACATGAAGGTCGAGTTCGAGGTGCCGAGCGAGCGCGACGTGCCGGTCTCGATCAACCGCGGCGTGCCGATCGCGCTGGCCAACCCGCGTGCCGGCGTCGTCAAGGCGCTGGCTGAGATCGCCGACAAGCTCGTGCCGATGCGCACCCCGACGACCGACGAGAAGAAGAAGCCCAAGCGGCTCGGAAGGTAGGTAGACGATGTCGCTGCATTCCCGGATCCAGGTCGCGGGCCAGTCCGACGAGCCCGAGGCGAACGAGGCCAAGGAGGCCGCCGAGCGCGCCTCCGTCGTCGCCGATCCGTTTGCCGAACTGAAGACGCGCGTCCACAAGGAGATCATCCCGCGCCTCGGCCCCCGTCTCTTCAACCAGGACGGCAAGACCGACGGGGACCTCGAGGAGAAGGTCAACGAGGTCGTGACCGAGGTGCTGGCGGTCGAGAAGACGCCGCTCACCCGGCAGGAGCGCCAGGACATCATCCGGCAGATCACGGACGACATCCTGGGCTACGGGCCGCTCGAGCCCTTCCTGCGTGACGAGTCCATCACGGAAATCATGGTCAACGACCACAAGACGATCTACATCGAGCGCCACGGCAAGATCACGAAGACGAACGCGCAGTTCGTCGACGAGGCGCATCTGCTGCGGATCATCGACAAGATCATCAGCCGCATCGGCCGCCGGATCGACGAGTCCTCGCCGTACGTCGACGCCCGCCTGCCCGACGGCTCTCGTGTCAACGCCATCATCCCGCCGCTCGCTGTCCGCGGCTCGTCGCTCACGGTCCGGAAGTTCCGCCGCGACCCCTTCACGATGGCCGACCTGATCAAGTTCGGCACCCTGACCCACAAGTCGGGTCAGTTCCTCGAGGCGTGCGTCCGCGGCAAGCTGAACGTGCTCATCTCGGGCGGTACCGGCTCCGGTAAGACCACGACCCTGAACGTGCTCTCCTCGGCCATTCCGTCCGACGAGCGCATCATCACGGTCGAGGACGCTGCCGAGCTCCAGCTCAAGCAGGATCACGTGATCACGCTCGAGTCTCGTCCGGCGAACATCGAGGGCAAGGGCCAGGTCACCATCCGCGACCTCGTCCGCAACACCCTGCGCATGCGGCCCGACCGGATCATCGTCGGGGAGTGCCGAGGCGCCGAGGCCGTGGACATGCTCCAGGCCATGAACACGGGCCACGATGGCTCGCTGACGACGATTCACGCGAACAATCCGCGCGATGCCCTCGCCAGGACCGAGACGCTCGTGCTCACGGCCGGCGTCGAGCTCCCGCTGCGCGCGATCCGCGAGCAGATCTCGAGCGCGTTCGACCTGATCGTTCAGGTCAACCGCCTCGTGGACGGCACCCGCCGTATCACCCACGTGACCGAGGTGCTCCGCATGGAGTCCGACGTCGTGACGCTGCAGGACATCTTTCTCGCCAAGCCGGTCGACGAGGCGGGCGCGAACCAGGATGCCGGCCACCGGCTCCTCGGTCCGCTGACCTGCACGGGGCTCAAGCCCCACTTCCTCGACAAGATGGCCTCGAACGGGGTCAACCTGCCGCCGAACTTCTTCCAGGAAGAGTCCGGCGAGCGTGCGGCATCGTCCAGCGGGATCTTCGGACGGGCGGTCGGCGAGTGATGGGCCGGCGGCGCACAGCGGCCGCGCTGGCGGTTATGAGCGTCTGTGCCCTCGTCGGGGCAGGCAGCTCCGCCGCGGCGCAGCAGGCCATCGTCGTGAAGACGGTCGACACGAAGCACTTCCCCGCGGTCACGGTGACCGTGCAGACGCCCACACCCGGCCCCGCGCCGGACTTCGCAGTGAAGGAGAACGGGCTCAACACGTCCGTGAACCTCCAGGATGCCGGCGCCGCCGCGGCGATCGCCGTCGCCGTCGACACGTCGAACAGCATGGCCGGCCAGAAGATCGCCGACGCCAAGGCCGCCGCCGCCCGGTTCGTACGGTCGCTCCAGGCGGGCGACGAGCTCGCAGTGTTCGGCTTCGGCGCCCAGCCCTACGTGGGCACGGCATTCCCGGCCAACCCGGTGACAGCCGCCACCGCGCTCTCCCAGCTCGGAACCGGTGGGGATCCCGGCACGGCCATCTACGGCTCGGTCAAGATGGCATCCGAGGCCCTCGCCAAGGAGCCGGCGCAGAAGCACGTGCTCATCGTCATGTCCGACGGTGCGTCGCAGAACGACACCGCGACGCTCGCCGAGGCGGCCGCTGCGGCCAAGGCCGCACACGCGACGGTATACGCCGTCTCGATCGGCGGCAACGCGCAGGCGCTCGCGCAGCTCCGGCAGCTGACCGATCCGACGGGCGGGCAGGCCATCGCCGCCGTCGACACGTCGGCGCTGGACGCCGCCTACCAGAAGATCTCCGACAACCTCGGGTCGACCTTCACGTTCACCTACAGCAGCCTGGCCCAGAAGGGGGCCAAGATCAACCTGCAGGTGAGCGCGCCCGGCATGGGCCCCGGCACGTCCGCGTTCGCGGCGCCGGGCACGCCCGGCTCCGGCTCGTCCGGCAGCGGGCCGATCGTGAAGCTCCCGACGAGCCCTGCGGGCCGCGCGATGATCGCCGGCGTCGCCGCGCTCTTCGTCCTGCTCGGGGGCCTCATCGTCCTGTCGTCGAAGCCCGGCTTCTCGGCCACGAAGCGGATCGCGCCGTACACGGAGCAGAAGCGCAAGGCCGCCGAGGTGATGGGCTTCGGCCCCGCCAAGATCTCGGTGCTGCACCAGCTCTACATCGCGACCGAGAAGATCGGCGGATCGTTCAACTACTGGAAGCGCCTGACCTATCGCCTCGAGCAGGCCGACCTGCCGCTGCGGACGGCCGAGGTCATGTACATCCAGATGGGTGCGTCGCTTTTCCTCGGCCTGGTCGGCAAGTTGGCGCTGGGCCTGAGCGGGTTCCTCGTCCTCCTGCCGCTCGGCCTGGGGGTCGCGATCCCGGCGCTCTTCGTCAAGTTCTCGGCACGCCGGCGGCTGAACGCCTTCGAGGGGCAGCTGCCCGAGACGCTGATCACGATGGCCGCCTCGCTCAAGGCCGGGCACGCGTTCAACGCCGCCCTGGCGAGCGTGGTCAAGGAGGGCGCCGAGCCAACGTCGAAGGAGCTCGCGCGCGTCTCACAGGAGATCGCGCTCGGCATGCCGTCCGAGGCGGCGCTCGAGGCGATGGCCAAGCGCATGGACTCGACCAACTTCGGGTTCGTCGTCATGGCCGTCAACATCCAGCGCACGGTCGGCGGCTCCCTCGCGGAGATCCTCGACATGGTGGCCGACACGGTCCGCCAGCGCCAGCAGTTCAGCCGCAAGGTGAAGGCGCTCACGGCCCAGGGCCGCATGTCCGCCTACGTGCTCGTCGCGATGCCGTTCCTCATGGGCCTCGCCATCTTCGCCCTCAACCCGAAGTACATGTCGGTGCTCTTCACGACGAGCGCCGGCAAGGTCATGATCGGCATGTCGCTGGTCATGATGGCGATCGGTGGGGCCATTATCCGCAAGATCGTGAGCTTCAAGGGGTAGCCGCATGATCATCGTCCTCGCCATAGGAATGTTCTGCGCGTCGATCTACATGCTGCTCAGCGGCCTCACGGTCAAGCAGCGCGAGATCGCGATGACGCTTCGCAAGGCCAAGCGCTACGGCACTCGCGACCAGCGTGAGATCGAGACGCGTCGCAGCGTGAACGACCGCATCGTCGGCCCGCTGACCCAGCAGATCGCCGACATCACCCAGAAGATCCTGCCCAAGTCGGATCCGAACGAGATCCACGCCCGCCTGATGGCGTCCGGGCTCTCGCGCTCGATGTCGCCGCAGATGTATCTGGCGCTCAAGGGCGGCCTCGTGGCCACCGCGCTCGGCCTGGGACTGATCGTGGCGCTCTCGGGCGCCGTGCCCGCCGTGCTCGGGATGCTCATCGCCCTCGGCGGCGGCGCCATGTGCTTCATCGCACCGGACTTCTTCATCAACAGCCGGGTGCGCGGCCGCCGCGAGGAGATGCGAAGCGAGCTCCCCAACGTGCTCGACCTGCTGTGCGTGTCGGTCGAGGCCGGCCTCGGGTTCGACGCCGCCGTCAGCAAGCTGAGCGAGCGGATGGAGGGCCCGCTGGTGGAGGAGTTCGGGCTCGTGCTCCACGAGATGCGGATCGGCGAGAGCCGCTCGGCCGCGCTCAAGAGCCTGTCCGACCGTGTGGACGTCCCGGAGATCGCGCAGTTCTGTCGCGCCATCATCCAGGCCGACCAGCTCGGTATCGCCCTCTCGCGCATCCTGCGCGTGCAGTCGCACGACATGCGCGTGCGGCGCCAGCTCGCAGCCGAGGAGAAGGCCATGAAGGCGCCGGTGAAGATGCTCTTCCCGACGGTGGTCTTCATCTTCCCCTCGATGTTCGTCGTCGCCCTCGGGCCGGCCGCGATCAGCCTGCTGCAGACGTTCGGCGGGGGCAAGTAGCCCACCGAGGCGGGGCCGGCCCGACGCGGGCCGGCTGGTAGCCTTCGCTCGCCGCGGCGACGTGGCCGAGTGGTTAGGCAGCGGCCTGCAAAGCCGCGTACACCGGTTCGACTCCGGTCGTCGCCTCTGGGTACTTCGGGTCCGGCGGATCGCTGCCGAGACTTGCTCGGCCCGCCTTGCCGACCGCGGCCCGATACCGCTGGTCGAGCAGCTCGACGACGATCGTCGCGAACTACCCGCGCCCTCCCTGAAGCGCTGGAGCATGAGCCGAGGCATGGCGGCACACCGGACGTATCATCCCGAGCATGTCCGGAACTGGTGCGCTCCGCCGCATCCACAACCCGCGCGGACGCTCGTGCGGGTGCCCTCCCGAGTGCTGGTGCCGGCGCACCAGGATCGGCCGGCTCGTGCGCTGGTGGTTCCCGGCTCGCTACTTCGGGCTCCGGCATGCATCGGTGCCGCCCGAATGGAAGCGCGCGATGTTCGAGAAGGGCCACGGCCCACCCGACGCGCATGGGTAGCCCGTAGCGCCTTCGAGTAGCCTGCCAGCGGCTTGGAGGCGCTCACGTCACCGGCGCTCGACCCCGTGCCGCCCAGCTGGCGGCGGTTGGCGCTGGCCGCCCTGGCGCTCACCGTGTTCGACATCGCCGCCGCGGTGCTCGTGCTCGGCGGTGGCGCCGCGCTCCCGCGGTTCGACCCGTTGTGGGCCCGCGCGACGATCGTCGCTCTGGCGTACGTGGCCGCCAATGTCTGTGCGCTGATCGCCGCCTACCAGATCGCGTTCGTCGGCCGCCGGCGGGTGCTCCGCACGATCGGAGTCGCGCCCGTGCACCGAGTCGCCTCGACGGTTGCGATCTACATCCCCGTGCTCGTCGTCATCACGGTGATCGCGGTGGCGATCACGCACGCCATCGGCCTCGATCACGGAACGACGGCCATCGACACCGCGGACAGGCCGCTGCGCTACCGGATGGTCATTGCGATCCTCGCCGTGCTCGTCGCGCCGTGGATCGAGGAGGCGGCGATGCGCGGTCTCCTGCTCGGGGCGCTCTGGTCGCGATTCGGCTTCTGGATCGGAGCGGTCGGCTCGGGGCTGGCATGGGCCAGCATCCACCTCACGCCGTCGGTGCTGCTCGTCTTCACCGCCGAGGGAGTCCTGCTCGCGTGGGTGCGCCGGCGAACGGGCTCCATCCTCCCCGGTGTCGGTCTGCACGGCGCGCAGAACACGTTGGCGACCGCGGTCGACGGCGGCGGCTGGGCGCCCGTGCCGATCGCCGGCCTCCTGCTGGCCACGATCATCGCCGCCAACCGCTTTGTGCGTACAATTCCGGCATGACAACCGATCGCACCCCCCACGCCGCGCCCATTCCGACCACGGACGACGAGTGGCGCGCCCGGCTCACGCCCGAGCAGTACGACGTCCTTCGCCGGAAGGGCACCGAGCGGCCGTTCACCGGAGAGCTCGTCCACACAAAGGACGACGGCACCTACGTCTGCGCCGGATGCGGCGCCGAGCTGTTCGCTTCGGACACCAAGTTCGACTCCGGCACCGGATGGCCGAGCTTCACCGACCCAATGGCAGCGGAGAACGTCGAGCTCCACCGCGACCGTAGCCACTTCATGATCCGCACTGAAGTCACATGCCGGCGGTGCGGCTCGCACCTCGGCCACGTGTTCGACGACGGCCCCGGAGCGAGCGGCAAGCGCTACTGCATCAACTCGTGCGCACTTCAGCTCGACCGGCGAAGCGACGAGGAGTAGCCCTCGCGCAGGCGGCGCAGGAGGGCCGCGTTCTGAAGGGCCAGCGACCCCTGGCCGGCGATCGTCTGCACCGTCTCGCACGCCGTGTCCCCGAACCGGTCGCCGATCACGACGAGCGCCCCGCCGTGGACGCCGACATGGGCCGCGACACGCGGCGCGTCGGACGCCGAAACCGGCAGCGCCGGCAGGTCGTCGACAGCGACGACCGCGACGCCGGTGTCGGCGGCGTCGCGCCCGCGCACGACCGCCAGGCCAACCGAGCGCGCCGCCGCGTCGCCGTAGGCAGCCAGCACCCGGTGGCGCCCGCCTCGCTCCACGACGAGCGCGGCGCCCGCCGCGCCGGCCAGCCGGCACGCCGCTGCGACGACACGGCGAGCAACAACCTGTGGTGAGGCCTCACGCGAGGCCGCCGTCGCGATGTCGAGCAGCGCCTCGGCGGTTGCCGCGGCCCGCCGCTCCTCGGCGAGCAGGCGAGCGTTCTCGAGCGCGACGGCGGCGTGCGCCGCGAGCAGCTCGACCTGGCGGACGGCCAGCGCCGAGAACTGGTTCAGCCCCAGCTTTGCGAGCACGAGAACGCCGGTCGCGCGCCGGTCGTACATGAACGGCACCGCGAGGATCGACTCGTCGATGTCGTCCGTGCCGGGGATCTGGGCCGCGAACGGGCAGGCATTCGCATCGGGCACGTTCAGCGTCTTCCCGCGCGCGGCGGCCGCACCGGTGATGCCCTCACCGATCGCCACGCGGAGGGCCTCGAGCGTCTCTCCCGCGTACTCGTCGATCGTCCCGCGAAACGCGACCGGCTCGAGCGTCCGGCCGTCGTCGTCGAGGACGTAGACGCGGGCATTGTGGTAGTCGACCATCGCCTCGAGGTCGGCGACGATCGTCTCGCCGATCTGCGCGATGTCGTTCAGCCGGTTCAGCTTCCCGGCCAGCCCTCCGAGCAGGCGCAGCTGCTTCAGCGACTCGACCTGCACGGGGCCGCCCGACCCGTACGCGCGCCCGGCCTGGACGGCGGCGGTGTAGCTCGCGGCGCGATCCTTGCCCCTGCCCTTCGCGGCGTAGAGCGCAGCGTCCGCCGCGGCGAGGAACTCCGTCACGTTCGGCGCGTCGCTCGGATAGGACGCGACGCCGCACGACACGGTCGTCCTCCGGACGCCGCCTGGGAGCTCGCGCACGCGCGCGCACAGCCGGTCGGCCGCAGCCCGCGCGGCCCGCTTTCCCGTCTCGGGCAGCAGGATGGCGAACTCCTCTCCCCCGATCCGGCAGGCCATGTCGCTCACCCGCAGCCCTTCCAGCGCGGCAGCCGCGACCCGGCGGAGCACCAGGTCGCCCTCCTGGTGGCCGTGGAGGTCGTTCAGGAACTTGAAGTCGTCGAGGTCGAACACGATCAGCGACAGCGGCCTGCTGTAGCGCTCCGTGCGGTCCATCTCCTGCCGCAGCCGCTCGTGGAACAGCCGGTGGTTGCCGAGCCCCGTCAGCCAGTCGGTCTGGGCCTCCTGCTCGAGCTGGTGGCGGATCTGCGTGTTGTCGAGCGCCAGGGCAAGGAGGTCCGCGAACCGGCGGATCAGATCGAATTCGTCGTCCGAGAACGCCGTGACCTCCCCGAGTCGGTAGGCGTTCAGCGCGCCGATGGGACGGCCGCGCACGACAAGCGGAACGACGACCAGCGCCTCGCGCTCGTCAGGCGGCGTGCCCGGGACGACCTGGATCCGCGGGTCGGAGTGCGCCGCCGGCAGGTTCTCGGACGTGCAGTGCTGGATCGCCCAGCCGGTGAGCCCCTCGCCGAGTCGAAGCGGCGACGCCATGATCTCGTCGGCCCACATGTCGACCGAGTGCAGCGGCACCACGAGCCCGCGCACCTCGTCGACGCCGTAGATCGTCACGGCGTCGTAGCCGACCAGCCGGCGCAGCTCGCTCGTGACGCGCTCGAAGAGCTCGTCGAGGCTCGCCGAGCCCAGGAGCATCCGCGAGACGTCGATGAGCGTCTCGTACGACCGTAGCCTTCCGGCCTGGGTGTCGCGGTGGGGCGGTGACGGTTCGTGCAAGGGGTTCGGCGCCGGGAATCGGGGGAATGCGCCACCTCTCATGGTGCCGTTCGGCGGCCTCGCGTCCCACTCCCCGGACGGGGGATCCACGCACGATCTAGACTCGGTGCCGATCGCCGCCGAGACGAAGGAGCAGCCAGCCACATGCCCGACACCGACGCCATCCTCACCCGCCTGGGGCTCGACCCCGCGTCGATGCGCGACGGCGACCTCGACGTGCGGACGCCGATCACCGGAGAGCCGATCGCCCATCTGCGAAGCGCGACCCCGGACGAGGTCGACGCCGCCGTCACGCGGGCGACCGCGGCCTTCGAGGCCTGGCGCGAGGTGCCGGCGCCACGCCGCGGCGAGCTCGTCCGGCTGCTCGGCGAGGAGCTGCGGCGCGAGAAGGAGGCGCTCGGCGCCCTCGTCACGCTCGAGGCGGGCAAGATCGTGCAGGAGGGGCTCGGCGAGGTGCAGGAGATGATCGACATCTGCGACTTCGCGGTCGGGCTGTCCCGTCAGCTCTACGGGCTCACGATCGCGTCGGAGCGCCCGGGCCACAGGATGTTCGAGACCTGGCACCCGCTCGGCCCGATCGGCGTCATCACCGCCTTCAACTTCCCGGTGGCCGTGTGGAGCTGGAACACGGCGCTCGCGCTCGCGTGCGGCGACCCCGTCGTCTGGAAGCCGTCGTCGCTCACCCCCCTCACCGCGCTCGCGTGCCGATCGATCTTCGAGCGCGCCGCCGCGCGGTTCGGGGACGCGCCGGACGGGCTGGTCGAGGTCGTCGTGGGCGATGCGGCCCGCGTCCTTGTCGACGACGCCCGGCTGCCGCTCGTCTCGGCCACCGGATCGACGGCCATGGGGCGCACGATCGCGCCCCGCATCGCCGCGCGACTCGCCCGGTCCGTGCTCGAGCTGGGCGGCAACAACGGCATGATCGTGGCGCCCACCGCCGACCTGGACCTGGCCGTGCGCGCCATCGTGTTCGCCGCGGTCGGCACCGCCGGGCAGCGGTGTACGTCGCTGCGCCGCCTCATCGTCCACGAGAGCATCGCCGACAGCCTGCTCGAACGGCTGGAGCGGGCCTACGCCAGCGTCGGAGTCGGCGACCCGCGCGAGCCCGGGACGCTGTGCGGGCCGCTGATCTCGGAGGATGCCTTCACCGAGATGCAGGCCGCGCTCGACCGGGCCCGTGCGGAGGGCGCGACGATCGCCGGCGGCGACCGCGTCCTCGCGGACGAGTGGCCCGAGGCCTTCTACGTGCGGCCCGCGATCGCCCGCATGCCCCACCAGACCGACCTCGTCCGCGAGGAGACGTTCGCCCCCCTCCTCTACGCGGTCACGTACTCCGACCTCGGTGACGCGATCGCGGTCCACAACGACGTCCCCCAGGGCCTCTCGTCCTGCGTCTTCACGGGTGACCTGCGTGAGAGCGAGCGGTTCCTGTCTCCAGCCGGCTCGGACTGCGGGATCGCGAACGTCAACATCGGCCCGAGCGGGGCCGAGATCGGCGGAGCCTTCGGCGGCGAGAAGGAGACGGGCGGCGGCCGCGAGTCGGGATCCGACGCCTGGAAGGCCTACATGCGCCGCCAGACGGCGACCATCAACTACTCGACCGAGCTGCCTCTCGCACAGGGGATCGTCTTCGACGTCGCGTAGCTAGAGCTAGCGCTCGATCGCCTCGCGCTGCTTCACGTCCAGGCGCTGGATGACGCGCAGGAGCCGGGCGACGTGCTCCTTCTTGTCGTCCACGATCCGCTGGACGTGCTCCTTTGCGTCCTCGTCGGCGAGCGAGAAGGCCTGCTCCTCGTACCGGTTGATCGCGAGCAGCTCGTCGGCCAGGTTCTCGCGGAGAGCCTGGAGGTCGGCGTGGAGCTCGGTGAGGCGCACGCGGGCATCCTATTCCGTCGCGGCACCGGTCGCGGTCACGCGGGCGCGTGCGTGACAAAATGGCCGCGTGCATGCGATCGCCGTCGTCAACCGCAAGGGTGGGGTCGGCAAGACCACGACCGCGGTGAACCTGGCAGCGGTGCTCGCGCTCGACGATCGCCGGGTGCTCCTGGTCGATCTCGATCCGCAGGGCTCGGCAGGGGTCTCGGTTGGCGTTTCGGCCTCGTCCGGCGAAGGATCGAGCGGCATGCTCCGGGGCAAGCCGCGCTGGCACGTCCGCCGGTCGTACCTCCCCTCGCTGACCAGGCTCGGCGTGGTGCCCGCCGACGACCGGCTGGGCAAGGAGGCCGCGTCCGCGGAGCGTCGCCGCGGCGAGCGGCTCGCGGCGGCCTTGAGAGGCGCGGGTGAGGATTGGGACGTGGTCGTCGTGGATACGCCGCCCGGCCTCGGCGGCCTGGCTGCGTCGGCGCTCTGGGCGGCGGACGCGGTGGTGATCCCGGCGGCGGCCGACTACCTCTCGATCCACGCGCTGCAAGGCACGATCGAGTCCGTGCGGAGCATCGAGCGAGGCACCGGCCGCCGCTACACCCCGTTGGTCCTGCTGCCGACGTTCGTCGACGCCCGCCGCCCGGGGGCCGTGGATGCCGCGGCGCTGGTGCGCGAGCGGTTCGGCGACCTGGTGTCGCCCGCCGAGATCCCGCGCAGCTCGCGGTACGACTCGTCTGCCCTGGCGGGGGTTCCGGTCGTGGTGGGCGCGCCGCGCTCGACGGCCGCAGCCGCCTACCGCCGTGCGGCCGACGACCTCGTCGCCCGTCTCGGGCGGAAGGCGGCCAAGCGCCACGGAGCATTGAAGGGGTTCGTGCGCGCCGACATGCGCGATGCGTTCGTGACGATCCGGAGCAACCGCCTTCGACCGACGGACGAAGGCTCGTCACAGCGAACGAGCGGCGGCTGATCCACGTCGACGCCGGCTGGGTGCTCGACGGCTGTTAGAGCCAGCCTTTGGCTTCGGCGATGCCGAGCGCCTCGGCGCGGTTGCGTGCTCCCAGCTTTCGGATCGCGGCGCTGAGATAGTTCCGCACCGTCCCCTCTGAGAGGTACAGCTGCGCCGCGATCTCGGCAGCCGTCGCGTGCCGGCGGGAGGCGGCAAGGACGTCGCGCTCGCGCTCGGTGAGGGGGCTGACACCGTCGGCGATCGCATCGGCCGCCAGGCCGGGGTCGATCACCCGGCGGCCGGCGTTCACCTCGCGGACGGCTTCCGCGAGCTGCTCGGCGGGGGCGTCCTTGAGCACGAATCCGCTCGCCCCGCTTTCGATTGCGCGACGCAGATAGCCGGGGCGGCCGAAGGTGGTCAGGATCAGCGTCCGCGTCTCGGGCAGCTCGCGAGCGAGCTCCGCCGCAGCCGAGATCCCGTCCTGGCCGGGCATCTCGATGTCGAGCAGGGCGACGTCGACGTGCCCGGAACGGGCCGCATCGAGCACGGCGTCGCCGCGGCCGACCTCCGAAACGACCTCGATGTCGTCCTCGAGTGCGAGCAGGCTGGAGAGCGCGCCGCGCACCATCGCCTGGTCCTCGGCGATCAGGACGCGGATCATGCCGGGCCCAAGGGGAGCGTGACTCGCAGGCGGAAGCCGCCTTCGGGCCGCGCGCCTGCTTCGAGCGTCCCGTCCAGGAGCCGTGCACGCTCGGCCAGACCTGTCAGCCCCGCACTGTCGCCGTTGCCCGCCTGGCCCCCCGAGCCGTCGTCCTCCACCTGCAGGGCGACCGCCTCGGCGCCCGTGGCAAGCGTGATCGCGCAGGCGTGCGCACTGCTATGCCGAACGACGTTCGTCGTCGCCTCGCGCACCGCCCAGGCCAGGACGCTCTCGACCTCGGCCGGGAGCTGGGCGGGAACGGCGTCCACTCGACAGTCGATACCGGCGGCCGACAGGGCCGCGCGAGCACCGTCGAGCGCGTCGGTGAACGCGACCCGGCGGTATCCGTGGACAGCCTCGCGGATCTCGCCCAACGCCTGCCTGGTCACGTGCTGTACATCGATCATCTCCTCCCGAGCGCGGCCGGGGTCACTCCCGACGAGCTTCGCCGCCAGGTCGCTCTTCAACGCGATCAGCGACAGCGTGTGTCCGAGCAGGTCGTGCAGATCGCGGGCGATCCGCACACGCTCCTCGGAAACCGCCAGTCGGGCGAGCTCCCCGCGTGCCTCGCGAAGCTCGCGATTTGTGCGCACCGCGTTGCCGAAGGCGATCATCAACAACCCGACCGCGAGGATCGTGAGCCCGTAGGCGGCCACGGTCGAGCTTCCCGCGCCGGCGGCGGCGAGCCCAGCGGCGACCGCGGCCGCCGTGATGCCGGTCACGACTCCTCCCACCTGCGGCCCGAGGAGCAGACCGGCCGCGGCGACGACGTACACGAACAGCATCGCGAAGGATCGGGGAGCACCGAGCGCAAGCGTCAATCCCGCAGCCGCAGCCAGGAGGGCCACGCCAAGTCGAATCGCGTGCGGGCCCCACCGAATGAGGGGCGGCACGGGCGGGAGCAGCGCCAGGTAGAGGACGACGAAACCGGCCAGTGCGACCACGATCGCACCGACACGCGCCTGCGACAAGGGCGCCCGTGTCAGGTCGGCGACCGGCCCTATCAGGAAGAGCAGGCCCAGCACCTGCCCGCCGTGACGCCGGACGAGCCGCGTACGCCGGCGGGCAGGCTCCTGGTCGATCCAGCTCATGCGGTCACCGCGCCGGATTGCTCTCCGGCGCCCGGCGCCGCGGGTCGATGCCGCAGCCGCAGCCGGGCAGCGTCCTGGCGAATCCGGTGATCACGACCACGGCGGTCACGACGTGCAGCGTGATCAGGACGACGGCGCTCGCGCCGTCCGCCAGCCGCGACGGGCCGATGATCGACACGGCCAGCGCGGTCGAGCCCACCAACGACCACCAATGTCGCGGGCGGCGCGTGTGCCGCTCGAGCAGTCGGACGACGAACCATCCGGCCAGGGCGCCCGCCGCCGCAGCCGCGACCACGTCGACGGCGCCGACCGTGCCACCGTCCTTCAGGACGAGGTCGACTCCGACCAACCGAGCGACCGCCCAGGTTGCGAGCGCCGCCGCCGGCGCGAGCACGATGATTGCAAGGCGGCGAGACATGAGATCAGTCATCTGTTTGGTTCCTTCCGATCGAGCTCTCGAGTGTCGGTATGAGCACCCCGAGGTTGATTGCTGAATGCTAGGAGCCCCAGAACCGCCCCGGTAGAGCAGCTCGTAACCGATATGGCATGACAGACGTCACCCCGAATCGGCATAAAGCGGCGACCTGGCCCGCGAGAAACGCTGCTTGAGCCGATCTGACGGAGCGCAGCTCGACGATGATCCCCTCCGGACCGCGGAGCGGGATCGCCGTCGTCTCCGGGCTAGCCTCGAGCGCCGGCTACAAGCTCTTCCTGACCATGCTGGCCGACACGATGATGCCCGTCGCGTTCACGATCCACGCGCTCGACTGAGCCGTGGCTGTAGGACTTCACGCTCAGATGCGGAGCGCTCCCGTCCGATCGATCGACCGGTCGCTGTGGTGAGCACGGCATGCCGGCCATCGCCACGATCGCCTCAACCGCGGCTCATCTGGTCGATGCAGACCGCGACGGCGAGCATCAGCGCGTCGTCCTGACCGGGAGCGACCTCGATGCCGTAGGTGTCGCGGACCCGGAACCACCGCTTCGAGACCTCGGCCACCTTGTCGCCGCCACGCTCGATCTCGTACTCATGATCGACGACGTTGCCCTTCGCGGACATGTCGTCGCCGCCTTCGACCTCGATCGAATAGCGATCGCGAATGCCCACCAGCGCCTTCTTCACGGTCGCGGCTGTCCTTCCATCCCGCTCGATCACGACCTTGTCGCGCACGCTC
Organism: uncultured Actinomycetes bacterium; assembly: GCA_963709425.1. Lineage (GTDB taxonomy): Bacteria > Actinomycetota > Thermoleophilia > Gaiellales > JAICJC01 > JAICJC01. Next base: position 226,806 of record CAVPWG010000001.1, read on the forward strand.
AACTTCTTCTCCTGGATCGTGAACAACTCTTCGCCGGACGGGCTCTCGAGCACAAGGGTGTCCCGGACGCGTAGCGCCTTCCCGTTCACCCTGAAGGCTCGGTCGCCGCCGTCGGTCTCGATCCAGAAGTCGTCACCGATCGAGAACACCTTCTCGCGCATGCTGTAGCGCGTCCCGTCCAAACCGCCTCGGTCTCGCAGTCGTCGCATGTGGCTCTCCTTTCGATGCGTAGGGCCGGCTGCACTCGACCAGACGAGCGAGATTCTAACCCGTTCGGAGTCGGTAGAAACGGCTTGGTTAGGCCGAAGAAAGCGGCTGAAGGGGCTCGAACCCTCGATGCCCAGATCTTGGCGCTGGATGTCTAGGCCACTGCAGCCGCCAGCCGATCGCGCATCCGTCGGGCCATGACGAGGTTTCCCTTGCGCTCGTAGCGCTCGAGCGCTTGCTCGAGCGCGGCTGCTGCCTCGTCGGCCTTGCCGCCGAGCAGGAGCACCTCGGCGAGGTCGGCGTACGCGTCGCCTTGCGCGTTGAGCATGTCGGTCTCGTCGCCGATCGCGACCGCCTCACGGGCGAGCCGCTCCGCCTCGGCGTGCTCGCCGCGGCGCGCGAGCACCTTCGCCCTCACCTGCCGCCAGAGCATCTGCGTCGCCGCGTCGTCGCTCGCGCCGAGCTCCGCCGCGCGGCCGGCCCAGGCGTCGGCCTCGTCGAGCCGGTCGAGCGCGTAGAGCGCCTGCGCCAGGTTCGCCGCCGCGGTCGACAGGAAGCTCTGTTCCCCCAGCTCCTCGAGCAGCCTGCACCCTTCTGCTCCGAACTCGGCGGCGGCGGCGGGATCGCCGGCCAAGAGCTCGACGTCGACGGACTCGAACGGCGGTGATGCACCGCGAGCAGGATTCCGCCGCCGCGCTCGGCCAGCTCCGCACGCGTCTCGGCGAGGATCGCGCGCGCCTCGTCGAAGCGACCGAGCATCGCCAGCGCCCCGGCCCGGTACGCACGGAGGCCAGTGGTCCCGCCCCGCTCGCGGCTCGTTCTCGTCGAGCCACGCGAGCAGTTCCGACACCGGCGTCGTGCCGAAGAAGCGAGCACCGGCGCGCGCCGCCAACGGACTCGGCGGCAGGTGGCCCGCCTGCCGAGCGTGGGCGGCGGCCCGCTCGTACGCCTCCAGCGCCGCGTCCATCTGCCCGCGCATGAACGCCACCTCCGCGAGCGCGGAGTAGGCGATGTACAGAGCCAGGTCGTCGCCGGCGGCCTGGAACACGGGCAGCGCCTGCTCGACGAGCGCCGCCAGCCTCTCCGCCGCGCCCTCCGGCTCGAGGTAGAGGCGGAAGATGCCCTCCTGGATCCTCCCGCAGAGCTCGCCGACACGATCGCCCGCCGCCGCGGCTCGCTCGGCGAGGGAATCCGCGCGCCGGAGCGCGTCGTCGCCCCTGCCTGCCCAGAACAGGGCGTCGACGAGGTCGATCTCGAGGGCGAGGTCGAGCTCGGCCGGCGGGACGAGCGCGGCGGCGCGCTCGAGCAGGCTGACGGCGGCGCCGTAGTCCGCGCGGAGCGTGCGCGCGGCGACCGGCGGCGGTCAGGCGCCGCCGCGCCGCCGCGGCCAGCTCGTCGTCGTCGGGCATCCCGAGCTCGGCGCGGTAGCGGCAGGCCTGCTCGAGGTGGTAGCCGAGGATCTCGTCCAGCTCGACGAGCTCGGCGCCGTGCTCCTCCAGCCAGGCTGCGAAGCGCTCGTGGAGGTCGGCGCGGGTCGCCTTCGGCAGCGCGTCGTAGGCGGCGTCGCGGATCAGGAGGTGGCGGAAGCGGAAGCCGTCCTCGCCCGGCGAGCTGCGGCCGGTCCGGGCGGATCAGCTCCTTGCGGACGAGCGCGGCCAGGCGCGGCGTCACCTGGGTCTCGTCGGGTGCGAGCGCCTGGACGGCACCGCGGTGGAAGATCTCGCCCTCGATCGCACCCCGCTCGAGCACGCTCCGCTCGGCCGTCTCGAGCTGATCCAGGCGCGCCGCGAGCAGCGCCTGCAGCGTGGGCGGGACGACCACCTCGCCCTCCGCCTCGCCGGCCATCGCCAGCATCTCCTCGATGAAGAGCGGGTTGCCGCCCGCGGCGCGCGCGATCTTCTCGCGCAGCTCGCCGGCGATCCGCTCCGGGATGAGCTCGTCGACGTCTTCGTCGCCGCAGCGGCTCGAGCCGAAGCGTCACCGGCCAGGCGGGGCGGCGCTCGGCGAGCTCCGGCCGCGCCATGCAGAACAGCAGGATCGATGCGCCCGAGGAGAGGAGCGCGACGTGCTCGATCAGGTCGAGGAACGTCTCCTCGCCCCACTGGATGTCGTCGAAGACGACCACGAGCGGCCGCTCCGCCGCGGCCTGCTCCAGCGTCTTGCGGAACGCCCAGGCGATCTCCTCCGCCGACGTCGCCGCCTCCGTCTCGCCGAGCAGCGAGCGGATCGCCACCGCGGCGGCCTCGTCCGCGGGCAGCAGGTCGAGCTGCTTCAGCACCTCGACGACCGGCCAGTACGTGATCCCCTCGCCGTAGGGGAGGCAGCGGCCGCGGACGACCGTCGCCTCGATCGAAGCCAGAGCCTCCGCGGCGAGCCGAGACTTGCCGACGCCGGCATCGCCGACGACCGTGACCAGCTCGCAGCGCTGCTCGGCCCGCACGCGCTCCCACGCCTCCCGCAGGATCGCGAGCTCGCGCTCACGGCCGACGAACAGCTCCCCGTGCCGGCGCTCCGGCGCGTCGCGCACGCGCAGCAGCCGGTAGGCGGGAACCGGCTCGGCCTTGCCCTTCAGCTCGAGCGGCTCGATCGGCTCGACCTCGGCCGCGTCGCGGACGAGCGCGAGCGTCGGCTCGCCGATCAGCACCTCGCCCGGCTGCGCCGCCTGCTCCAGCCGAGCCGCCACGTTGACCGCATCACCGGTCGCGAGCCGCTCCTCCGTCCCCGTCACCACCTCGCCCGTCATGACGCCGATCCGCCCCTGCAGCCCGAGCTCGGGCAGCGCGTCTCGCATCTCGACGGCCGCCCGCACCGCGCGCAGCGCGTCGTCCTCGTGCAGCACCGGCACGCCGAACACGGCCATCACGGCATCGCCGATGAACTTCTCCACGCTGCCGCCGTGCCGCTCCACGATCGCCTTCATCCGCTCGAAGTAGCGCGCGAGCAGCGCACGCAGCCGCTCGGGATCGAGCGTCTCGCCGAGCGCGGTCGAGCCGGTCAGGTCGCAGAACAGCACCGTCACCGTCTTGCGCTGCTCCTGCGCCTGCGCGGGCGCAGCCGCGAACGAGACGCCGCACTCCTCGCAGAACTTGGCGCCCTCGCCGTTCTCGTGCCCACAACTCGTGCAGATCAGCACGAACCCACCCTAGAGCCGTCGAGGGCGCATGACAAGGCCGGCACGGCACCAGTCGTTAGGAGAGGCTCGGCAAAGCCCGAAGAAAGCGGCTGAAGGGGCTCGAACCCTCGACCTTCTGCATGGCAAGCAGACGCTCTAGCCAACTGAGCTACAGCCGCTGGAGAGCGCCCAGTATACCTGCGCCTCAGGGCGCGGCAGCGTCGAGTGCGAGGTTCACCTGGAGGTCGGCCTCGGCGTTCTCGGCCCGCGGAATCTCGACGTAGCGGACGCGCTCGAAGCCGGATGCGACCCGGCGCGCTTCGAGCCAGAGCTCGCGCAGCGCCGGGTTCTTGACCCGGTAGGCGCCGGTCATCTGCCGCATGAGGAGCTGCGAGTCGGCTCGGACCTCCACCTCGCGCGCTCCGAGGCCGGCCGCCGCCCGAAGGCCCGCGATCAGCGCGCTGTACTCGGCGACGTTGTTCGTCGCGATCCCGATCGTGTCGCCGGCCTCTGCCAGCACGACGCCGTCGGGGTCCTCGATCCGGTAGCCGGTCGCCGCGGGCCCGGGGTTCCCGCGCGAGCCACCGTCCACCCACACCCGGACGGCGTCACTCACCCCTGACCGCCAGCACCCGCAGGAGGTCGTCGACGCGACCGTCGACGGTCTCCAGCGCCCCGGCGGCAATGGACGACTCGTCATGGATCCCGTGCTCCGTGACGACCGCCACGACCACAGTGCGCGCGGGCACGTCACCGCGCTGGGCCAGCTTCACGACGGCGGCGATCGGGGCGGCGGCGGCCAGGTCGATCCACGTGCCCTCGAGCTCGCCCATCTGCATCCGGGCCTGCTCGAGCTCGGCGTCGGACACGCGCACCACGAGCCCCTCGGACTCCACGACCGCATGCAGGGTCTGCACCGTCCCGGTGAAGCCCGCGAGCGCCCGCGCGGGGGACTCGACGTAGCCGGTCGGCGCGACCCAGTCCTTGCCGCTTGCGAGGGCGCTCGCGACGGCGCCGCCAAGCTCGACCGCAACCATCCGCGGGATCCGGTCGAGGAGGCCCCACGCGACCAGCTCCCGGAACCCGCGCCAGATCCCCTGCAGGCCGTCGCCCAGCCCCGCCGGCGCCACGACCAGGTCGGGCGCGCCGAACCGCAGCTGCTCGGCGATCTCGTAGGCGATGGTGCGGTAGCCCTCGATCGCCAGCGGGTCGCTGCCGATCGGCGGCGACGCCCGGTTCGACACGGCCCGCCAGCCGAGCGTGCGCTCGGCGTCGGCCAGGAGCGGCCAGCGCCCCTCGGGGTTCGTGACAGCCACGATCCGGCCGCCGACCGCCTCGATCGCGTCGCGCGTCCGCTCGGAGACCGCCGGGTCTACCAGGCTGACCGAGCGAAGGCCGGCCCGGGCCGCGTAGCTCGCCAGCGCGACGCACTGGGCCTCGTCCCCTGCGGTGCCCATCGTCACGGTCGAGTCCTCGAGCTGCGAGACGGCGAGCGCCGCAAAGCGGTCGCGCCAGCTGCCGGTCGGGTTCTGGCGCTCGTCCTTGACGAGCAGGCGGCGGAGGCCGAGCTGCGGGCCGAGCGCCTGTGTCGGGAGAAGCGGCGTGTCGCCCTCCCCCATCGTCACGAGCCGATCGCGCCCCACCGGGAGCTGCGTCAGGTACCGGGCCATCCCCGGCCCGGTCGCCTTCCCCGGGCGAAGCGGCGTCATCCGCCCGTACACCGGTGCCACGTTCGACGGCGTGCCCTCGCTCGCACACGATGGACACCCCGCCGGCATCGGCACGATCGGATACCGCCTACGGCAGCGCAGGCACTCCAATCCGCTCGCCACGGCCATGCCGCGAGCATACCCCTTGACGGAGACGGGTCGGCCGGTGTCTACTTCATGGGTGATCTACTGCGTGATACCGCGCGAGCTCGAGGGCGAGCTGCTCCAGCGGATGACCGAGCACTACGCCGAGAACCCCAATGTGGAGGTGATCGTCGACCGGCGCGAGGGGCGCGAGAACGACCGCCGCCGCGGCCCGGGCGACATCGTCGACGAGCGCCGCGAGATCCGCGACCGTCGCCGCCCCCGTGCGCTCGGCACGTTTCCTCGGATCGACGCCTTCGACGACTAGCCGCTAGCTCGCGAGGGCGACCGTGCCGTCGGCCTCGACCGTCGCGTTCCAGGCCTGGAAGCGGGACTCGATCTCGGCCAGCTCCTCGCCCCTGCGATGAAGCGTCACCGGCCGCGGGCCGAGCATGTCGACCCGGTACTGGTACCAGGACAGGTCCCAGGCGACCGTGACGACGACCTCGCTGGCGTTCCGCTGCACGACGCTGACGCGCGGATCGCCGAGCGTGCGCGCGATCCCCGACACGGTTCGTGGATGGCCGCTCTCGTTGAAAAGCTCGACGCCGGCCTCGACCGCGCCGCGCGGATCGTGCGGCAGCTCGTCCGGATCGAGCGGGGTGGGCGACGCGGGCCGTCGCCGCGGCCCGAGCAGCGCTTTCAGGCCCTTTGGGCGCAGCGATTCGAGCTGCCGCAGCGGCACCGTCGGGATGCCCTCACGCACCCATCCCCGCGCGTCCGCCTCGTCGATGCACAGCTCGCAGACGCGCGCCTCGCCGCCCTCCAGACGCTGGAAGGTCACGAGCCGCTCGCCGAGCAGCATTGTGCGTCCGCAGACGGCGCACATGGTCTCGATGTCATTCCGGTGAATGCGATTCATCGCGCGCCCACGCACGGATCCGGACAGACTCCCGAGTATACCGAGCGGCCACAATTGTGCCGTAACGTGCGGGTGTGGGGCCCGGGACGCGTGCGACCCGGCCGCCGGCCGATGGTAGGGTCCGGGCGTCCGAGAGGGGGATGTTGGCGCACGAACGACGGAAAGCCGGACTGCGGCGGCTCCTCGCGGTGGGAGTCGTTGCGACCTGCGCGCTTCTCCCGGCGCATGCTCAGGGCTCGGTGCAATCCGACCGCACCGCGGCGGCCCTGGTGATGCGTCAGCTCGACCGCCTGGACGCGCGCCGCGCGGAGCTCGCGGATCGCCGCAGCGTCGCGCGCGCGCGGCTGGAGGGCCTCGTCACCGCGATCGGCGCCGCCCGGGCCACAATCGCGGACGAGCGCGCCCAGATCGCGGCGGCGCGCTCGGCGCTTGCCGCCGAGATCGTCGGCGACTACAAGGCCGGCACACCGAATGTCGCGACCTACGTCCTCGGCGCGGTGTCCTTCGCGGACCTGGTGGACCGGGTCGACGTGCTCGACCGGATCGACGCCAGCGAGGCGTCTCTGATCCGCAGGATCGCCGGCGAGACCGCGGTGCTGGCGGCGACCGAGGACCGCCTCCAGCGGCAGATCGCCTCCCAGCGAGCCGAGGTGGCCGCGATCGCCGCCGCCGGTCGTCGGATCGACGCGGCCATCGCGGGGCGTCAGGACGTGCTGGCGACGATCACGGCGCGGATGCGGGCGCGCGTCACGGCCGAGCAGGCCCGCCGCGACCGGCTCGCCGGGCAGGCGGGCGGCACTACCTCCGGAGGGACGCCGACAGGGCGGGTCTTCTACGGCGACTCCACCTGGTACGGCCCGGGATTCGCGGGCGACCCGACGGCGAGCGGCGAGATCTTCGACCCCCAGAAGCTGACCTGCGCGAGCCCGTGGCTGCCGTTCAACACCATCCTTCGGGTCACCAGCACGGTCACCGGAGGGACGGTCACGGTGCGGGTGAACGACCGCGGCCCGTTCGGGCACGGCGTGCTCGACCTCTCCGCGCACGCCGCCCGCATCATCGGCCTTCAGGGCTGGACGCGGGTGCGGATCGAGATCGTCTCGCAGCCCACGTAGGGACGCCGTTGGCGAACCCCATGGGCCAGGCCCGTCCGGGCCCGTGGCCCGGGTTAGGCCTTCGCCAGCTCCTTGTCCTTGTTCGCGGCCGCGATGAGGCTCTGTGCGACGTGCCCCGGGACCTCCTCGTAGCGAAGGAGGCTCATGGAGTAGTCGCCGCGGCCGCCGGTCATCGACGTGAGATCGGGCGCGTAGGCCAGCACCTCGGCCATGGGCACCTCGGCATGGACCGTGGTCGCCCCCGAGCCGGGATCCATTCCGAGCACGCGCCCGCGGCGGCCGGTCATGTCGCCGATCACGTCGCCGACCGACTCGTCGGGCACGGTGATGTGGAGGCTCATGATCGGCTCGAGCAGGATCGGGTCGGCTTCGGCAAAGGCCTTCTTGAACGCCATCGACCCGGCGATCTTGAAGGCCATCTCCGACGAGTCGACCGTGTGGTAGGAGCCGTCGACGAGCGTCACCTTGACCCCGACAACGGGGCAGCTCGCGAGCTCGCCGCGCGTCATCGCCTCCTGGATCCCCTTGTCGACCGCCGGCCGGAACCCCTGCGGGATGACGCCGCCGACGATCTTGTCGACGAACTCGTACCCCTCGTGGCCCGGCAGCGGCTCGAGCTGGATGTGGCAGTCGCCGAACTGGCCCCGCCCGCCGGTCTGCTTCTTGTAGCGACCCTGCGCGCGTGACGGCTTTCGGATCGTCTCGAGGTACGGGACGCGCGGCGGGTGGAGCGTCACCTCGACGCCGAAGCGGCGGTGCATCCGCTCGAGGATGACCTCGACGTGCATCTGCGAGAGCCCGGCGACGATCTGCTCACCGGTCTGAGGGTCGCGGTGGAGGTCAAGCGCCGGGTCCTCCTCCTTGAGGCGGCGAAGGGCGGTCACGACCTTCTCCTCGTCGCCCTTGTGCTTCGGCTCGATCGCGAACGACACGACCGGCGCCGGCACTCCAAGGGGCTCGATGTCGGCGGGCGCGTCGGAGTCCGAGAGGACGTCGCCGGTCCCGGTCTCCTTGAGCTTCGCCACGGCGCCGATCGCCCCCGTGCACAGCGCCTCGATCGGCGCGTGGTCCTTGCCCTGGATCGTGAGCAGCTGCCCGATCCGCTCCTTCGCGCGGCTGTGGTTGTTGACGAGCGTCGAGTCCGACTCGAAGCTCACCGGAGAACACCCGCAGGAGGTTCAGCTTTCCGCTGAAGGGGTCGGCGATCGTCTTGAACACGTATGCGACGGTGCCCGCGTCGCCGACCTCCGGCAGGTTCTTGGCGCGAAGCGGCGACGGCAGCCCTTCGACGATCAGGTCGAGCAGGCCGTGCGAGCCGATGTTGCGAGTCGCCGCGCCGCAGCCGACCGGGAAGAGCTCGCCCTCGATTACGAGCTTCTTCATCGCCGCGGCCATCTCCTCGCGGGTGATCTCGCCGCCCTCCAGGTAGCGCTCCATGAGCTCGTCGGAGGTCTCGGACACCACGTCCATCAGCTTGTCGTGGTACTCGTCGGCGGTCGCCCGCAGGTCGTCGGGGATGTCGATCGGCTCGTCCCGCCCGGCACCCTCGCCGTGGTCGTAGGCCACCATGTGGACGAGGTCGATCACGCCGTGGAACTCGTGCTCGCGACCGATCGGGAGCTCGACGGCGACGCACTTCGGCGAGAGACGCGTCTGGAGCGCCTCGAGCGTCGTGTAGAAGTCGGCCCGCTCGCGGTCGAGCAGGTTGACCAGTATGAGCCGGGCGAGCCCGAGCTGGTCGCAGCGCTTCCAGAGGCGCTCCGTGCCCACCTCGACGCCCATGACGCCCGAGACGGACACGATGGCGCCCTCGACCACCCGCAGCGCTCCGAGGACGTCGGCCTGGAAGCTCGGCTCGCCCGGCGTGTCGATCAGGTTGATCGTGCGGCCCTCCCACTCCAGATGGGTGACCGACGCCGAGATCGACATCCCGCGGCGGCGCTCCTCGTCGTCATGGTCGGAGACCGTCGTCTTCTCCGTCACGCTGCCGAGCCTGTTCACGGTTCCCGTCTCGAACAGCAGGGCCTCGACCAGTGAGGTCTTGCCGGTGCCGCGGTGGCCGATCACCGCGACGTTTCGGATCTTCCCGGGCTCCGTTCCAGGCATGCATGGCCTCCCAGCCGAATCAGAATGGATGCGGGTGGAGGTTACCGCGCCCGGGGCGGAACGATCTACCGGAACCGCTCGGCGGAGGCGCGCTCGAGGCTGCCCTGGAGCTTGGCCTTGAGACGCAGGATCGCCTTGGTGTGAAGCTGCGAGACGCGAGACTCGGTGACGCCGAGCACCTCGCCGATCTCGCGGAGGGTGAGCTCGTCGTAGTAGTAGAGCGTGATCACGGTCTTCTCGCGGTCCGGCAGCTTGCCGATCGCTCCTGCGAGCGCCTCGCGCACCTCGATCCGCGTCATCTCCGTCGAGGGATCGTCCGCGTTCGGGTCCTGGAGCGTGTCGATCAGCGAGACCGTGTCCCCGCCCGACGACGAGATCGTCCACAACTCGTCGAGCGCAGCGACGGACGACCGTGAGATCTGGGTCAGGCTGTCCTGGAACTCGGTATCGGTGATCCCCAGATGCGCGGCGATCTCCTCGTCCGACGGCGGGCGGTGAAGCCGGTGCTCGAGCTCGACGATCCCGCGCTCGATCTCGCGGGCCCGGCTTCGCACCGATCGCGGCACCCAGTCCATCGAGCGCAGCTCGTCGATGATCGAGCCCTTGATGCGGCTGATCGCGTAGGTCTCGAACTTTGTGTCGCGATGCGGGTCGAACCGCTCGATCGCGTTCATCAGGCCGAGAAGGCCGTACGAGACGAGGTCACCCTCGTCGACATGAGCGGGAAGGCCCGTGCCGAGCCGCCCCGCGACGTACTTCACGAGCGGCGCGTAGGTGAGGATCAACCGGTCGCGCAGGCGCTTGTCGCCCGTGCGCTTGTAGTCATCCCAGATCGAAACGGAGTCGTCTGCCATCATGCCCGAGGGTGGGAGGCGGCGTGCGCAGCCCGCAGGTGGCGCACGCTCACCTGTGTATATACCTGCGTCGTGCCCACCGATGCGTGGCCGAGGAGATGCTGGATGCTGCGCAGGTCCGCGCCGTGCTCGAGCAGATGCGTGGCGAACGTGTGCCGAAACGCATGCGGCGAGCGCTGCGCAAGACCGGCTGTGGCGAGCTCCCTGCGGACGGCCCGGCGGACGTCGCTCGGGCCCAGCGGACGGCCGCGGACGCTCACGAACACGCGCCCGGTCCGGGTCGCACCGAGCGCCGGCCGGCCCTCGTCGAGATACCGCCGAAGGGCGCTCGCCGCGGCTCCGCCGAGTGGGACCACCCGGTCCTTGCCGCCTTTCCCGGTGACTCGCACGATGCCCTCATCGGCATCCACGTCGGCGATCTCGAGGCCGCACGCCTCGGCAGCTCGCAGGCCGCAGCCGTACAGGAGCTCGATCATCGCCCGGTCGCGGAGCCGCCGTGGCTCCGGGGACTGCGGCCGGTCCAGGAGCCGCTCGACCTCCGGCTCCGAGAACGTCGCGGGAAGCCTTTTCACCCGGCGCGGGCCCGGGACATGCGCAGCAGGGTTCCGCGCGACCAGGCCCCGGTCGAGCATGAACGCGTACGCGCCCCTGGCGGCGGAGAGCTTCCGCGCGGCAGTGGCCGGGGCGTAGCGCAGGGTGCCGAGGTGGGCGGCGAAGCGGCGCATCGCGAGATCGTCGGCCTCTGCCGGACGAGTGCCGGCCGCCGCGAGCCAGCGGTCGAGCTGGCGCAGGTCGGTGGCATAGGCGCGCAGGGTCGCGGGCGACGCACCTCGACCCCGGAGCCAGGTCATGTAGGCGTCGAGCGGCGGACGAAGTGCGGGCCGTGTGGTTTGCATCGCGTGCAACAAGACTCTAACGCGTGAAGCCGCCCCCTCTTCGGTGTGCGCCACCCGAGTCCTACGCACGCCCGCGCACGCCGAGATCGCGGAGCGCCAGATCGGCCATCCACGCACCGAGCACCGCTGCGGCGACGGCGACCGCCCACTCGCGCGCGGACGCCGCTGCGAGGGCGATTCCCAGAAGGCCGAGGGCGAGCACGACGAAGAGCGCGCCGCGCGCCGAGAGGCGCATCCTGCGGTCGGGCATCCCGCAACGGTAGCGGTCGGAGCCGCCGTCCTACACGTGCCGGAAGATCGCCAGCCGTTGCTGGTTTGCGCCGTGCACCGCGGTGAAGTCGCCGCCGGCGTAGACATTCCCGCCGCCGGCGGCGAGGGCCCACACGCCGAGGACGCCCTCGGTCGAGGTCAGGTTCGGGTTCCAGCTTCGCAGCCGGCCCTTTCGCGTCAACATGAAGATCTTGTGCCGCTGGATCCGGTGGCTGTGCCCGAACTCGGACATGCTGCGGTTCTTGCGCGGAGCGACGTTGTCACCGTGCATCCCAAAGACCGGGGCCCGGCCCACGACGGTGACGGCCTGGACGTTGCCGTCGGTCTTGTAGAACCACCGGAGCTCGCCGCCCCCGGCGTGATAGCGAAGCGCGGTGCCGCCGGAGCCGGCCTCCGCCGCGTAGATCGACCTGCCGGAGATCGCGAGGTCGAGGATCGCGGCCCTCGGATGGTTCGCCCAGCGCTTGACGCGGCCTCGACGGCCCCCTCCGAGCGCAACGATGTACCGCTGCCGCCGCCCGCTCACGGCCGTGAAGTCGCCGCCGGCGACGATCCGCCGCGACGAGACGACCACGATCGCGCGCACAGCGGCGTTCGCCCGCGGCTTCCACCGGCGCGCCACCCGGTAGCGTCGGCCGCGGACGGTCAGCTTGGCCAGCTTCGCCCGCCGCCTGCCGCCGACCGACGAGAACGAGCCGCCGACGTAGACCGCCCGACGGGTCGCCGCAAGCGAGTTCACGGTCCCGCGGACGTGGAGGTCGCGCATCCTGCGGCTCAGATGCCCGGTGCGGAGGTTGAACGCGGCCAGGTTGTGGCGGGCATGGCCGTTGACCACCGAGAAGGACCCGCCGATAAGGAGCAGCCCCCGGGCCTTCGCGAGCGCGTAGACCCGGCCGTTGATCCGCGGTGCGAACCGGCCGAGCTTGCCGGTGCTCGCGCGCACCGACGCAAGATGGGACCGGCGGACGACCCGGCCCGCGTGATTCGCGAACTCGGTGAAGTTCCCCGCGACGTAGAGCCGCCGGCCCGCGCGGAGCAGGTCGTCGACGCGGCCGGCCTCCTTGTTGCTGGGGCTCCAGTCGGGCGCGGGCACCTGCCAGCTTCGAACTGCCCGCGGCGCGACGTGCGCGCCGGCAGCGGCCCGATCCGGCGCCGTGAGGACGGCGAGGGCGATGAGCGCGATGACGCCCGAGACGGCGCCGAGACGGCTGAGGAGGCGAAATGCAGAAATGGAGAATCCTTCCTGGTCGAAACGTCGCGAGACCATACCGGGCGAGCCAGGGCCGGGCGGCAGGTCCGCGGGAGCTTACGAAAAGTTCAAGCGCGCCTCATGCGGTGCGCCTTCCTTGACGCCCGTGGCGCACCGTCGTACCCTCGCTCCGTGACCGCAGGCCCCCACGGCCGGTTCTCGACGCCGGCGCGCCGGCTGCGGTGGTCGCTCCGAAGCCGGATGGCCGGAACCTCGGCGTACCTCCCGCTGGCCCGGCACAAGTACGGGCACATGGTCGTCGGCGACCAGACCGAGGCTGTGATCGACGGGTTCACGCGAAGCGCCTGCGTCTTCGCGGCGGTCGCCTTCCAGCAGGCCCAGACGCGGCCGGTGCGGCTCGCGCACCTGCTGCACGCGCCCGCCCACCTGATCGCCGGCGCCGACCGGGGCCTGCCGTGCCTCGTGACCGTCCGCGAGCCGGAGTCGGCCGTGATCTCGTGCGTGACGCGCGAGCCCTACCTCACACCGGCGGTCGTGCTGGACGCGTGGACGCGGTTCTACGGACGGCTCCTGCCGTACCGCGACCGGCTCGTCCTCGGGGAGTTCTCGCGCGTCACGAGCGACCTCGGGTCGCTGATCGAGCAGATGAATGCCCGGTTCGGGACGGCCTTCACGCCGTTCGTCCACACACCCGAGAACATCGAGCGGGCGTTCGCGTTCATCGAGGAGCGCGCCGCCCGGCCGGCCTACGAGCCGCACATCGGCCGCTACATGTCCGGCCTCGAGACCGCCGAGCAGCTCGACGACGCCCGCCGGACCGTCGCTGGCCCCGGCCGTGGGAGCTCCGTCCCGTTCGAGCATCGCGTCGCGCGCCCATCGGCCGCCCGTGAGGAGCTGCGGGCGGGCCTCCTGGCGCGCTATCGCGACCCTGGGCTCGCATCTCGCAGGGAGCGGGCGGAGCACGTCTACGCTGCGTTCGCCGCCGCCTCGCCGCGGTAGCGGGTACCTGACCGAGCCTGCGGAAGATCCCCGTCGCCACGGACGTCTGGTCGGGCATGTCCCTGCCGGCCGCCGAGGTCGATCGCCGCCGCACCGAGCAGTCGAAGCTGCGGCGCGAGCTCGGCCGGATCGACGCGGTCTGCTTCCTGATCGCCGCCATCGTCGTTCTCGACACGCTGGGGGCGGTCGCGCGTGGTGGCGCACAGACCGTCGTCTGGCTGGCGTTCGTGAGCGCGCTCTTCTTCGTGCCCGCCGGTCTCGTGATCTCCGAGCTCGGAACCGCCTTCCCGTATGAGGGCGGGCCGTACGTGTGGGCACGCATGGCGTTCGGGCGCCTGGCAGGGTCGCTCGTCGCCCTCATCTACTGGATCGAGACGCCCGTGTGGATTGGCGGCTCGCTTGCGATCACCGGCATCGCCGCCGTCGACCGGCTCATCGTCCCCGTCGAGGGCGGGTGGCGGCTGGCCTTTGCCTTCGTCTTCATCTGGCTCACCATCGGGGTGGCGGCTGCCCCGCTCCGTATCGGGAAGTGGATCCCGGCGACGTGCGCCGTGGTGCAGGTCGTCCTGCTCGCGTTCTTCACGCTGTCCGTCGGCATCTACGCCGTCGATCACGGCGTCCACGGGCTCGAGACGGGCGATCTGGCGCCAACCTGGGCCGTGTTCATCGTCGCCGCGCCGGTGCTCGTCTACAACTTCATCGGGTTCGAGCTCCCGTCGACGGCCGCCGAGGAGATGCGCGACCCGCAGCGCGACGTCCCGGCGGCGATCGCCAGGGCCGGCGTGCTGACTGCCATCCTGTACTGCATCCCGATCCTCGCCATCGTCCTCGTGCTGCCCGCCGGCGACATCACGAGCCTCACCGGGTTCATCGACGCCCTGGCGAGCGTGTTCGTGGTCTACGGGCCCGCGGCTGACGCCGTCGGAGCGGTCGCCGCCGCGGCGTTCGTCTGCGTGCTCTTCACGAACGGGCTGACATGGGTGATCGGATCGTCGCGCACCCAGGTCGCGGCCAGCCTCGACGGCGCGGCGCCGCGCGCGCTCGGAGCGATCTCGGCGCGGACGGGCACGCCGGTGCGGGCGACGGTCGTGGCAGGGTTCGTCTCGACGCTCACGGCGACGGCGGCGTTCGCGGTGGCCGGCGACTCGAACGCGAAGTACTTCAGCGTCGTCCTTACGCTCTCGATCGCCCTCCTGGCACTCGCGAGCCTGCCGGTGTTCGGGGCGCTCGTCCGCCTCCGCACCTCACACCCGGGCGTCCACCGGCCCTTCCGGGTCCCGGGTGGCCCGGCCGGCGCGTGGCTCGCGAGCGCACTCGCCACCGGCTGGTGCGCGCTGGCGTTCGCCGCGATCCTCTGGCCCGGCCTGGGGACTGCCGATTCGGACGCCTACCTGCCGGCCGGATTCGCCGGCGACCGGTTCGGGTTCTTCGTGGTCGAGCTCGTCCCGATCGCGGCGATCCTCCTCGGCGCCGTGGCGTTCGCCGGGCTCGGGCGGCGCGGGGAGCGGCTGGGACGCGCGGCCCGCGCCGCGGCGTAGACATCCAGGATGATCCCGCGAAGATCAGCGTCTGGCGCCGGCGTGCTGCTGATCGTCGGAGCGTGCACCGTACCGTGTGGCTCGGCGACGAGTGCGGACTCGAGCACGGCTCCGGCGGCCCGCCCAACGACCATGACTGCCGACCTGACCAGATCGGCGGATTCGGTGACGCTCTCGTTAGGCGAAGGACGCCGGTCAGCCTCGTTTCGCCTGCGCGAGCCGGGGGGCGTGATTCTGCTGTACCGCCTGCGCGCCCCGGTCGGGACGACGGTTCGCGGGATCACCCAGCTTCCGACCGTCTCCGCCCCGCTCTCGATCGCCACGGCCGAACCGGGGCCGAGCAGCTCGTGCAGACGCACAGAAGCAACCCTCATATGCACCGTGGGCGAGGAGGGGTGTCCGATGCCCGCCGGTACCTGGCGCATACGTCTTCGAAAACTCGCCGGCCCCGCGGGCCGGGTGACGCTCGTGTTCAGGGTCGGGACGCCGCCGCGCGCGACCTAAGCCTAGATCGACGCGGTGTGGCCGCGGTTGCCGGCCACGATTCGGTAGATGGCGAGCAGGATGAACGAACCGAAGATCGCGGTCACCCACGTGCTCACGTCGAAGAAGTCGTCCAGGGGATGCGCTCCGAAAACGGCGGCGGCCAGAAAGCCGCCCACGAGCGCTCCGGCGACGCCGATGATCGTCGTCACGATGATGCCGCCCGGATCCTCGCCCGGCATGATCGCCTTCGCGATCGCCCCGGCGAGGAGCCCCAGGATGAGAAACGCGATGATTCCCATGGTTGCTCCAGTGGTTGAGGACGCGGGAGTGGTACCCCGATCCACATCCGGCCAATCCCGCGATCAGTAGCCTTCCGGCCCGATGGCGAGCTCGCCCGTGCTCTCGACGCTGCGGCTCAATCGGGCGCTTCTCGCCCGGCAGCTGCTCCTGCGCCGCCGTCGCATCACTCCGCTGGATGCCGTCGAGCATCTCGTCGGCATCCAGTCGCAGGCGCCGCGGGCTGCATACGTCGGGCTGTGGACACGGGTCGCGGGGTTCAGGCCCCAGGCGCTCGAGCGGCTCATGCTCGATCGGTCGGTCGTGCGCGTGGCGCTGATGCGCTCGACGATCCATCTCGTATCGGCGCACGACTGCCTGCGCCCTGCGGGACCTCGTTCAGCCGGCGATCAGCCGCCCTTCGCGCCATGCGGCCGCCCGCCGGGCGGCGGGTGTCGAGGACGATGAGCTCGCTCAGAGAGCCCGCGCGCTGCTCGACGCAGAGCCGCGAACGTTGCGCGAGCTCGGCGAGCTCCTCAGGGAGCGCTGGCCGGCATGCGACGCCGACGCACTCGCGATGGGCGTCCGCGAGAACGTGCCGCTCGTCCAGATCCCGCCGCGCGGGCTCTGGGATCGCGGCGGGGTTCCGTCACACGCCGCGGCCGAGACCTGGCTCGGCGACAGCCGCGCGAGGCGGATCTCGATGGCCGATCTCGTCCGCCGCTACCTGGAGGCGTACGGCCCGGCGAGCGTCCAGGACGCGCAGACGTTCACCGGGCTCACGGGACTCCGCGCGGTGTTCGAAGGCCTCCGCCCCGACCTCCGCACCTTCCGCGACGAGGCCGGCGGCGAGCTGTTCGACGTCGCGAACGCGCCGCGCCCGATGGGACGCACCCGAGCCCCGGTGCGCTTCCTGCCCGAGTTCGACAACATCCTGCTCTCGCACGCGCGGCGCGAGCGCATCCTCCCCGCGGGGACGATGTCGCTCCTCTCGCTCGGAAACGGCCTTCGGCCGGGGTTCCTGGTGGACGGCTTCGTGGCGGGAACGTGGAAGCTCCGAGCAGCGCGCCGCTCGACGACGCTCGAGGTCAAGCCGTTCGCGCGGCTCCCGGCCGCCACGCGGCGGGAGCTCGAGGATGAGGGCCGGCGCCTGCTGGCATTCGCCGCCGGGGGAGCCGAGCGGACGACGTTCGCAGTCGTCACGTAGTCGAGATCCCGATCTCGGCCGGCAGCTCCGCCGGCTCCTGCTCAGCCCCGAGCTCGTCCCGCACCCGCGCGTCGAAGTACACGTATGCCGTCGTGATCCCGACGATGGGGAACGTGACGGCGTACACAACCCCGGCAACGACGTTGACGAACGCGAACGGCAGGTCGGTCGCGAGGATCAGCAGCACGCCGACCAACGGGCCGACGACGACCGCCGCCGCTCCGCCCGCAATGATCAGGGACGCCGCCTTGAGCCAGCGTCCCCGCACCAGCCGGCCGCTCCGCCGCAGCGCACCGATCGCCGAGCGGCGCTCGAGCTCAGCGGTGGGCACGATCAGGGCCCATCGCCCAGCCAGCCAGACCGCGATCGGGGTCAGGAAGATCGAGGTTGCAAGAAACGAGACGGCCACGACCGCGATCAGCAGCCCGCCGAACAGCGAGCGGAGGCTGTCGCCCGCCAACCGGTAGGCACGCAGCGGGCCGATCGGCCGGCCCTCGTCGATCTCCACGAGCGCCCGAATGGTCGCCGCCTGGACGAACCCGAGGCCCAGCAGCGTCAACGTCGTGCCTACGGCGAGCACGAAGAATGCGAGCAGCCCGTCGCTCTCACCGCCGGTCTGGACACCGAGGACGTTGGTCGCATGGAGCACCGATGCCTGAAGCACGGTCACGAGCAGTGAGATCGGCACGAGCACGATCCCGATCCCGATGAAGAGGAAGAGACGACGGACGTACATGCGAGCCGTCGCGGCGAGGATCTGCCCCCAGGCCCTCCGGCGGGCGAGGCGGAAGGGTGCGGCGGGGCGCCACGTGGCCCGGGAGAGCGCGATGATCACGAGCAGCGTCAGACCGGCCAGCGCGAGGCTGAACTCGAAGCGACGGTCGACAAAGCGCACCAACCCTCTGGACCCGGTGGCGACGGTGCTGCAGAAGAAGCCCGTGGCCGCCGGGCCGAATGCGCTGCCCCCGGGCACCGTAAAGGCGCGCGTCCGCCAGCCTTCCGCCCAAAGGAAGGGCTTCGTCCACTGCGTCTTGAGGTTGGGGCCGGTCGGGCCGTTGAAGAACGCGGGCCGAAGCTCACCCCACCGGCCCTCGAAGGCGATCCACGGGAACTGGGCCCGCGCAGAAAACCGATCGCTCGGAATCGTCTCGATGGCCGGGCGGACGTCGATGGTCGGGCCACGCGTGTCGTCGCAGCCCACGCCCTGATCGGCCGAGCTTCCGAGATAGAGGGCCTCGCCGTAGAAGTTCGCGTGCGACCCGGTCGCGGGATGCACCACCGGATGCGTGCCGCCGACACGTTCGAGCTTGCTGTCCGCCCACGCTGCCTGCTCCGCGCCGGTGTGCTGGCTGTAGCCGACCTCGACCGGGGCCCGCTGAAGCGCCTGTGCCGGCGTCGAGGCATCGAAGACGAGTTGGATCATCTCCCAATCGCCCTCGTGCAGGTTGTTCCAGTCGTTGAAGACGTAGTAGAACCAGTACTGGAGGGCCAGCTTGCCCGGATAGCCGCGTTCGGTCGCGACGTGCGCGTACGCGACCGAGGGCTGTCCCGCGGTGATTCGGCGCTCCCACCGCAGGTAGTCGCAGCCGGGATGGAGGGTGCTCCCCGGAAAGTCGAGGTGGTACTCGTAGAGCCCCTGGGCCAGGTCGGCCGCAGTCGGGGCGATCTTGACCAGGTCGCCGCCGCCCCAGGGACCGCGGAGGGCGACCGTGGGCTCGCCGAAGAGCAGGTTGACGTTGATCGGGACGTACGGCTTCCCGCTGCCGCAGCTGCCGTCGTAGGCGACAAGCCTCACCACCGGGGCATACCGTTGTGCGAGCGCCGACTCGTCGGCATCGCTGGCGGAGGCGACCGGAGGGGCGGCCGCGATCGCGACGAGCGCGAGCGCCGCGAAGAGCGGGAGCCGGGTCACGGCGCCGACGGCGGCTGTCGAAGGCCGGCCTCGTGGAGCCAGTCGCCGGATGCCTCGTACAGGCCGGCGCTCGTCATCACCGCAAGCGTACAGCGGCAGGCTTCCGCGCCGACCACGCGTTCGCCGCTAGGGATTGACCCCGCCGCCTGCCAGGGTGGCAACCGTCCTCAACGGGAGATCCCGCCGTCCTTCTCGTCAACGACGGTCGAGCCGTCGCGATCGCCGGCCGGGGTGACGGCCCCGCCGAGGGCACGTCTGACCACGACCATCACCGGATCGCCGGTCGACGACCACGCGGCTGCCACCTGGCCGCCGAAGAGCAACGCGGACGCGTACAGATAGACGGAGTAGAGGAAGATCAGCGCGGCGGTCAACGAGCCGTAGACCACGCTCAGCCGTGTCACGCCGTTGTAGAGCCTGCTCGACACGGCCGAGATCGCGAGCAGCAGGATGCCTGTTGTGATCGCACCGGCGAGGGCATCGCCCCGGCCCAGCCGGCGTCCGGGGACGAATCGGTACAACAGCATCACGACCACGACCGTCACGGCCAGCGCCGCCGCCCGCGGAATCCACCCGCTCACCAGTGTGCCCTGAAGGCCCGTCTCCGCCTCGACGCGCCGCAGGGTGTGCTGCACCAGCCGATCGAGCACCGTCGCCCCCACCGTCATCAGCACGAGGACCGCCGCGCCAACCACCAGCGCCACGTCGACCAGCTTGCCGCGCGCCATCGGCCGCGTCTTCTCGACGTGCATGGCGACCTCGAGGCCCGCTCGGATCGAGGCCATCATCCCGGTCGCCGCCCAGGCGAACAGCACCAGCGTGACCAGGCCGAGCGTGCCCGACGAGGACGCGAACACGGTGATCGCCTGCGCCACATCCTCCCGGCTGGCGGCGGTCGACGGCAGTGCTCCGACGATGGTGTCGACGACAGCGTCGTTGACGGCCCGGTTCCCGAGGAGGAGGCCGAAGATCGCGACAAGCACGATCGCCAGCGGCACGATCGAGAACAGCACTCGATAGGCGATGCCCGCTGCATGCTGCGGGCACCTGTCCGCGAAGTACCGGTCGACGGCCGTTGCGAGCACCCGAGCGACACGGCTTGTCGAGTCAACGCACCATCGCACAACGCGTGGCCGTGACCGCCTCGCCTCGGCACCGGAGCTCAGCGGCAAGATGCCTCAGTCTTCCGACGAGACCGGCGCGCCGTCATCACCCGGATCGGATGATGGTCACGATCTCCGTCGGATCTACCGTCCGCCCGGTGCGGACGCGGCCGAAAGGTGTTCGAGGCACGGTGACAGACGACAGCTGAATGAGCTTCAACACCTGGATGACCGTCGTTCTGACCTGCGTGATCATCGTGTGCATGCTGGTGGTCTTCCTCGCGGTTGCATCGGCAGAAGGGTCTCGCCGCACGGTCGGCACGTCCGACTCTACGAGCGCCGGTTCACGGCGGCCTCGATCCGCTCCAGACGCTCGATGATCTCACGCAGCTGCTCGGCCGATGCGCCGCGGTCGCCTGCGGTGGCCGCCCGCTCGTCCTCCTTCCGCGTCCGTGCCACAAAGGCGCCGGTGATCGATGCGGTGATCACCGTGACGAATCCGATCCCGAGGAGCATCACGACCGTCGCCACGATCTGGCCGAGGCCGGTCTCGGGAACGTGATCGCCGTACCCGACGGTCGTCACGGTCTGGACGGCCCACCAGAGTCCTGAGCCGATGGAGGGGAAGCCCTTGTGATCGGCGACCGTCATCAGTGCGCCGGCACCGACGGTGATCGTGGTCGTCACCGTGGCAATCACGGCCGCCGCTGTCCGCGGGGTCGCGGCACGGGCTATCAGCCGGTCGAGCCATCGCTCGACGCGCGTCTCCTCTACCATCCCGATCGAGTTCGCCCCCGTCGCCGCCGGTCCTGCCCGTGCAGGGCGTCGCCCAATGCCTAGGTGCGGACTAGCTGCACTCGGAGCTGGTGGCGTCCGTGAAGCTCTTGACCGCGCTCGCGACGCTCGCCACATTGGCTGCGATCCCGGCCAGTTGGGAGGTCGAGGGGCTGGACGGGAGCGCCTTCACGGAGCTCGACAGGGTGTCGACCGAGGTCTTGAGCGCCGTCGTCTCGCTCGGGAAATCGGACTTCGCCGAGTTAACCACCGCCGTTGCGTCGTTCTGGATCGTCGTGAGCTGCGACTTCAGGCCGCTGACGTCGCCGGTGGAGATCGTGAGATCCTGAACGGCGCTCTCGAGGTTGCTCCTGTCGGAGCAGTACGCCGGCTTGCTGCTGCCGCCGCAACCGGCCGCCACGACCAGCGCGACGGCGATCGTGGCGATGCGGACGAGCATCGAAGGACGAAACCTTGCAATCATGGTCAAACGGGACTCTACGCGTAACGTTACAGCACGCCGTCATCCCAGAAGGACGAAATCCACGGCTGTCTGCTCATGCCGGTTCCGCCTCGAGCTTTCTGCGAGCCTCAAGGTTCGCGGCGTGCTCTGCCTCGGTCACCTGGGGCCAGTGGAGATCGAGCGATCTGATCGTTTCGATCAGCGCCAGGGCGACCAGCGCCTGGGTGAGCGGCTTGTGGTCAGCCGGCACGACGTACCAGGGGGCCCAGGGGGTCGAGGTGGCCGTGAGGGCGTCTTCGAACGCCCCCATGTAGGCGTCCCAGTTCGCTCGCTCGGCGACGTCGTCGGCGTTGAACTTCCATTCCTTGCCCGGTGTGTCGAGCCGCGCGAAGAAGCGCTGCTTCTGCGTCTCCTTCGAGACGTGCAGGAAGAACTTCACGATCTTGGTTCCGTTGCGGTCGAGGTGGCGCTCGAACGCGTTGATGTCCTCGTAGCGCTCCTGCCAGAACGCCTCGCCGCGGTCGGCGGTCGGGAGGCGCTGCGCATCGAGCCATTCGGGATGCACCTTCAGCGCGACGACCTCCTCGTAGTGCGACCGGTTGAAGATGCCGATCCGTCCCCGTTCCGGAAGCGCGGCGGCGATGCGCCACAGGAAGTCGTGATCGAGCTCCTCGGCCGACGGCTTCCTGAAGCCGACGACCTGCACGCCCTGCGGGTTCACGCCGCGCATCACGTGCTCGATTGCGGAGTCCTTGCCGGCCGCGTCCATGGCCTGGAGCACCACCAGGAGTGCGTATCTGTCACTTGCCCAGAGGAGCTCCTGGGCGTCCGACAGCTCCTTGACGCCCTGAGCGAGCGCGTCCCGGGCGTGCTGTTCGAGCTCGTCGTGGGCGAGGTGCGCGAAGTCCGGGCCGCCGGTCCAGCCTGGGTCACGTGTCGCGATGCCGGCCGGGGTGCCGGGCCGGACGATCAGATGGTCGAGAAGGCGGTCTTGCACGTCCATGGCTTTACCCTCCGAGGGTTCGTTTTGTCGCGCCGTAGGGCCGTCGCCGTTCAAGACGATCCGATGGGGCTCTCGATCGGTGCGCCGGTCATGCGCAGCCGCCGTAACGCGCACCAAGTTGCGCACCGCGGTCGTCTTCCCGGCGTTCGGCGGCGCAGCCGCGAGCGTCAAGGCGTCCCAGCGCCCGCGTCGATCTGCCCGGTGATCCGAGGCCGGTCCATCGCTCCGTCATTGGGGCGGCGTCGCCGGCTGCCTGCAGCGTCACCCCCCGCCGCACCGATGCCGCCGCCGACGATGTCGCCGCCGATCAGCCCGCCTGCAAAGGCACCGCCGAAGTGCCCTCGAGGCAGGAAGATCGCCGCGGCCGTCACCTGATCCTCCACCCCGGCAGCGACGAGCGCTACCACCCCCCTGTCGAGCATCTCGTGTTCGCGCACGGCAACTCCATACCCGCTCGGTCGCATCCTCAAGGTGGCGGGCACGACAGCATGGCGGGGGCGCGACTGACTCACCGCACTCGGAGGCCGCCGTTGGCGACTCTATCCGTCACGCGTCCGTCACAGACGCCACCGACGTGGACCTGCAGGAGGTTTCAGGGTCCGCTGCTGCCGCGTTGCGGCGAGCCATCGACGATTCGGCCGAGATAGGAGCAGGGGTGGCAGGACTTGAACCCGTGACCTACAGTTTTGGAGACCGCTGGCTAACCCGCATGGCTCCGTGGGTTGCGGGGCCTGGCGGCACCTCTGGCGGCACCTTGGCGGCTCAGCTCGCCCGAGGCCGATGAGTTCTCGGCGATCTGTCAGTCTCTACTGCACGTGTGTCCGCAGCAGGGGGATCGCCCGCGCTCGAGGCGCGACCTACCCGCAGCGGCGCGATGCACCCGTCACCGTTTCAGCGGCTGCCGAAGGCGACGTCGTGGCCGTCCAGGTCTTGAACTCCGAACTCCCGATCGCCGACCAGTCTGGCGACGCCCACCGTTGGCACAAGCAGCTGCTCGCTTCGCCGGAATCGGCGACGGGGGCGAGCGGTCGCGGGGTCCAGCTGCTCGCGTCCGGCGCATGGCCCAGCCGCCAGGCCGGCGTCAGCTGGGCACGGCTCAGGCGACCGCCGGTCACCGTCCGGCTCGGTTCCTCCGTTCGCCTTGCCAGCGTGATGTACCGCGGTCGACTGGCGCTTCATGCGCCGACGCTGCGCGCTGGTAGCACCCGCGAACGAAAACGCCGCTCGCGCTGCTGATTCTTCGGACCGGCGAGGGCCTCGGGGCTACGAGCGGGGACGACGCCGATGAGGTCCGTCCCCCCAAGGTCGGTCCAGGCTCGCGCTTGGGGGTACGCGCACATGTCGTAGGTGACCGCGACCGGCTGTCCATCGAGTTCGCCCGAGATCGTGACTGACCACCGGTGTTCCCCACCGAAACAGGCCGACGCCGATGGTTGTCCGACGAATCGGTCGGGGTGGGCCGTGAGCAATCGGCAGGCTGCCGCCGGATCGGTCACGTCGCCGCTTACCGGATTGCATGTCAACGTCAGCGGCGCTGAGTGGTTGAAGGCGTCCGGCTCGTAGGCGATGGTGAGCTCGGTGGTCGGCGTCGGGCTCGACTCTGCGGGGTGGGTGCTGGCGGCGTCGTCGCCAAAGCAGGCCGGGGCCACTACGAGTAGGGCAGACGCCACTAGTAGCCGTCGCATTGCACCGGTTTCGATGGTACCACCCGGCCGAGAAGTTCCCTCCGTCGAGCTCGACCCGCGAGCCGGGCGCCGCGTTCGTCCCAGCGAGCCGTCGCCTCTCACGTCGTCGGCCGGCCGTCGTCCTCGATCGACGGGTGCATGTACGGCTGGGGCCGGTCGATCTCGTACCGCTGCGAGCGCATCGAGCGCGGGTCGCGGTGGTCGCTCACCATCACCGCTCCAACGTCATCGATGCGATACACGCACCGATCGATCCGAAGCGCCAGGTCGCCGGTCGTGATCGACAAGCTGGTGGTGTCGGGGTTGGCAAGCCACTTCGCCAACGGCTGCCCCGGGGCAGGTGTCCATGGCATCTGACATGCCCCCGGCGGGGGCCTGTGAACCATAACCGACGCGCCGATCCGCGGCGCGGTGAACGTTTGCGGGAGCTCAGTCTCGGCCGCGAGCTCGACGCAGCAGTCGCGGTGCGCTAGACGCGGCGATCGCGGCTCCACGCCGTCCAGTCCGCGGTGACGCCTAGCACGCGGCAGATCGCGACTACCGTCGCGTGGCTCACCCGGCCGGAGCGCTCGGCGCGCCCGATCGTCGACGGGTGCACGCCGACGATCCGCGCGAGCATCCGCCGGCTGAGACCGCTCCGCTCGCGGGCCCGCCGCAGCCGCTCGCCAAGACGGCCGCGGAACGGGTACATGCGGTAGAGCTCCGCGAGCTGCCAGTCGTAATACTCGACAACCCGCTCTGCGGCATGCCGCTCGCGCCGCAGGCGCTGGATCTCGGCGCGCACGGCCCCGTCAAGGCTGGGCGGTCGCCGTCGGTCAATCTCCGCAAGTTCTCACGACACGGGGCCACACTCGACCATCGACGCGGCCCAGCCTCACCGTCGAGGCCGTCAGTCGAGATCCGCGACTGACGCCACAGACGCATCCTCGCGTAGACAACGCCATGCCTGCAAGATCGCACGTGCGCCAGGGCCGAGCTCGCGTTAGCAGCGTCGCGAGGGTCAGGACATTGCCGGGTGCTCCTCAGATCACGTCCAGCGGCCGAGCACGTAGGTCCGAACCGCGGTCGAACTGTCGGTCGGAGCCTCACGTGCTCGCGTGCTCCGGTAGCCCGGGGCGGGACGCGCATGGACGAGGATGGACAAGGGCCCGGGCCGTCTGGACGCGTCTACCCGGGTGCGGGATTCCGCGTATCTGAGCCAGCAGGGGTGGCAGGACTTGAACCCGCGACCTACGGTTTTGGAGACCGCCGCTCTACCAACTGAGCTACACCCCTTCGCAGGCCGATTCTACCCGCGACCGGCCGGCCCGGCCGCGCGGATGGCAAGGTAGCGCCCGGCCCCGTCCCGCCCGACCCACCCGTCCAGCTCGAGCCGCGAAAGCGCCGCGGCCAGCTCGGTTGCCGGCCTGCCGAGCCGGTCGGCCAGCTCCTCGATGTGGGCCGGGCCCGACGCGGCGGCCTCGACCAGCGCCGCGTCCTCGGCGGGCGGCGCCGCCTTCGCCGGCGGATCGAGCCCGAGCCACGCCGCGAGGTCGTCCTCGTTCTCGATCATCCCGGCACCCGCCTTGAGGAGCCCATTCGTCCCCGCCGCCGCCGGCGATCCGGCCCAACCGGGGACTGCGAGCACGTCGCGGCCGAGATCGAGCGCGTGGTCGGCAGTGATGAGCGCGCCGGAGCGGGCCCGCGCCTCGATCACGAGCACCGCGTCGGCGAGCGCCGCGATGAGGCGGTTCCGGGCCGGGAACCGCCACGGGGCGGGCGGTGTTCCCGGCGCGTACTCCGAGAGTACGAGCCCGGTCTCGAGGATGCGGCGGTGAAGGCCGGCGTTGGTGCGCGGGTACGCGATGTCCGGCCCGCACCCCAGGACGGCCACGGTGCCGCCGTCCACATCGAGGGCGCCAAGGTGGCCGGCGGCGTCCACGCCGAGCGCCAGGCCGCTCACGACGCCAATCCCCGCGCCGGCTGCGAAGGCCGCCAGCCGGCGCGCGAGCGCGAGCGCCGGCGCTCCGGCCCGCCGCGCGCCCACGATCGCAAGCGCGCGGCCGGGAACAGCCGGCGGTGGCCCGGCCGCGGCGCCCATCGCAAAGACGGCGAGCGGCGGATCGGCCAGCTCGCGCAACGGGGCTGGATATGCCGGGTCGGAGCGCGCGACGCACACGATTCCCCGAGCGGCGAGCTCCCGCGTGTACTCGGCCACATCGCAGGTCCGCGCCGCGGCGAGCTCGCGCGCGAGCCCGGGCACCACGCCGAGCGCGTCGAGCCGCTTCGCGGACGCCCGCAGAAGCTGATCCGCGCCCCCTGCTCGCCGGGCGAGCGCACCGGCATCGACACCGGCTCGCGCCGCCGCCGCGACCACCCGGAGCTCGGACTCCGCGCTCACCCCGCGGCTCCGCGGAAGGAGAGCGCCTCGGCCATGTGCTCCTCGGCGACGCGGTCGAGCCCGGCGAGGGCCGCGATGGTGGCCGCAACCCGGCGCGCGCGGTCGGCGCCGCGCCCAGACAGGAAGAGCCCGGCGACGGCTCTGTCGAGCAGCGCGCTCGCGGAAGGGTCGATCGCGGGCGGACCGGCGGCGAGCACCTGGCGGGCGGCGGCGACCCGCCTCGCGACCGCTGCGGACGGCTCGCCGGGAGCGGCGTGAGCCGCCGCCCTCGGCGCCTCGACCCGCAGGTCGAACCGGTCGAGGAGCGGCCCGCTGAGGCGTGCGGCGTATGCGGCACGGCGCACGGGTGAGCACGTGCACTCGCGATCCGGGTCGCCCGCCATGCCGCAGGGGCACGGGTTCATGGCCGCGACGACGATGCAGTCGGCCGGCAGCATGACGGCGCCGTGCGCGCGGGCCAGATGGACGCGGCGCTCCTCGAGCGGCATCCGCAGCCCTTCGAGCGCCGGGCGCGTGAACTCCGGGAGCTCGTCCATGAACAGGACGCCGCCGTGCGCGAGGCTCACTTCGCCGGGGCGAAGCCGGGCGTTTCCGATCAACGCGGCAGCCGAGGCGCTGTGATGCGGCGCCCGGAAGGGCCGCGAGCGCACGAGCGTGCCCGGTGCGAGCAGGCCCGCCGCGGAGTGGATGCGGGTGATCTCGAGCGACTCTTGCGGCTCGGGCGGCGGCAGGATGCCGGGGAGGCGCCGTGCCAGCATCGTCTTGCCCGATCCCGGCGGGCCGGTCAGGAGCAGGTTGTGACGCCCCGCCGCGGCCACCTCGAGCGCCCGCCGGGCGCGCGGCTGTCCGCGCACCTCCGCTAGGTCGGGGCCGGCACGCTCCTCCCACACGGGCGGCTCGGGGACAGGTGCCGGTTCGGCCCGCCCGCACAGGATCTCGACCGCGTGCCGGAGGTCGAGCGCTGCTATCACCTCGATGCCGCCGCCCAGGCCCGCCTCAGCGGCGGACTCGGCCGCGACGACCAGCGCCTCGACCTTGGCCCGGCGTGCGGCCTCCGCCATCGCAAGCGCGCCGCGGATGGGCCGCAGGCGCCCGTCGAGGCCGAGCTCGGCAGCGGCGGCGACGCGAGCCACGCGCTCGACGGGCGCCTGGCGCGACACCGCCAGGACGGCAAGGGCGATCGCGAGATCGAACCCCGACCCCTCCTTGCGCTCCTGCGCCGGTGCCAGGTTGACCGTAAGGCGCGTGCCTGGGAACCGGAACTCGGCGGATGTGATGCCGCTCCGCACGCGCTGGCGCGCCTCCTGGACAGCCCGGTCTGCCAGGCCGACGACGACGAAGCTGGGCACGCCGTCGACCAGGTGTGCCTCGACCTCGACTCGCCGGGCCGTGATCCCCATGAGCCAGAAGGTGAGCGCCCGCGCAACCACACCACCGAGCGTACGCATCGAATTGCAACAGCGCTGCGCAGGGCCGTCACGATCCCGGCCCGGAGTGGCTCAGAAGGCCGCCGGGATGTGGGTGATGCGAAGGCCGTCGACCGTGATCACGTCGAACCGCAGCCGCTCGGCGCCCGGATGGGCGGCGAGCAGCATCTCGCCCGCCTCGGCGAGCCGGCGCATCTTGTGCGGATCGACCGCCTCCGCCGGCGCACCTCGGCTGCGAGTTCGGCGGGCCTTCACCTCGCACACGATGAGCGTCGTGCCGCGCCGCGCGACGACGTCGACCTCGCGCCCGGCGATGCGCACGTTTCGGCCGACGATGCGGTAGCCGCGCAGCCGCAGCCACACGGCGGCCATCGTCTCGGCGAGTCGACCGTACTCAGAGGCCGAGATCGAGCTGCGCATAGGCGATGGCCTCGAACGACCGCCGGTGAAGCGGCGTCGGGCCGAGCGCCCGGACTGCGCGGGTGTGCTCGGGCGTGATGTAGCCGACGTGCTGCTCAAACCCGAAGCCCGGGTAGCGCGGGGCGATGCGCCGCATGAACCGGTCACGCGTCACCTTCGCGACGATGGACGCGGCTGCGATCGCGGCGCTGCGCCCGTCGCCTCCGACCACGGCCCGGTGCGAGCGTGCGCAGCCCGGGACGGGAAAGCCGTCGGTGAGGCACACGTCGGGCTCGGGGTCGAGCGCGCAGAGAGCTCGACCGAGCGCGTGCAGGTTCGACCGGTGCAGGCCGCGGCGGTCGATCTCGGACGCCGGCACGACGCACACGGCCACCTGTGCGGCACAGGCGATCACCGCCTCGAACAGCTCCTCGCGGCGGACCTCGGTATGGCGCTTGGAGTCGTCGAGGAGGCCGAGGGGGGCACAGCGCGCACCCCGGAGCTGGTCGAGGTCGAGGCACACCGCGGCGGCGACGAGCGGGCCGGCCAGCGAGCCCCGGCCGGCCTCGTCGGCGCCCGCAACGAGTCGCGCACCGAGGCCGCGATCGTGGGCGAGGAGCCGCCGGCCGGGCCTCGAGCGCGTTCGGCGGGTGCGGCGGGCGACGGTCACGGCCATGCGGTTCACCCTACAGCGGCCCGCGGACGCGCGGCCATGGCGAAGGTCGCAGGGGCGTGCCGGCAGTGTGCCGGTATCAGCGCGACTTCTCGCGGACCCGCGCGGCCCTGCCGACCTTGCCGCGAAGGTAGTACAGCTTGGCGCGGTTCACGTCGCCGATCGAGACGACGTCGATCTTCTCGATCTTCGGCGTGTGGACCGGGAACGTTCGCTCCACGCCGACACCAAACGACTGCTTGCGCACCGTGAACGTCTCGCGGGCGCCGGCGCCCTGGCGCTTGATGCAGATCCCCTCGAACACCTGCACCCGCTGGCGCTGGCCCTCGATGACCTTGAAGTGGACGCGCAGCGTATCGCCCGCCTTGAACTCGGGCAGTTCGCGCAGCTGGCGCTTTTCGATGTCCTCGATGACTGTCATGGCAGGGCGAATCGGCGGAAGAGCGGGCGTATGGTACCCGAGCCCCGCAGGGCCTCACAAATGCGACCCCGCTCGGCGATGCGACTCCTGCTCGCGCCACCGCGCCACCTCGCCGTGATCGCCCGAGAGCAGGACGGCCGGGACCGACCATCCCCGGAAGTCCACCGGCCGGGTGTAGTGCGGATACTCCGGCCTGCCGCCGAGGGCCTCTGAGAACGAGTCCTCGAGATGGCTCTCGTCGCGCCCGAGGGCTCCGGACAGCTTGCGGGTGACGGCGTCGAGCACGGCCATGGCCGCCACCTCTCCCCCCGAGAGGACGTACGGTCCGATCGAGACGGCATCGTTTGCGAGGTGGTCGTGCACCCGCTGATCGAAGCCCTCGTACCGGCCGCACAGGAGCGTCAGGCGCTCGAGGCCGGCGAGCTCCGTCACCACGCCGTCCGTCAACTGGCGCCCCACCGGCGTCAAGACGGCGACCCGCCGCTCACGGAGGACGTCGTCGGCCGGCGCGGCGTAGATCCCCTCGAGCGCCGCGCAGACGACGTCGACCCGGATCACCATCCCGGCGCCGCCGCCGTACGGCGCGTCATCCACCTGGCGGTGGCGACCCGGCGCGTGGTCGCGCAGGTCGAGCACTCGCAACGTGAGCGAGCCCGCCCCGATCGCGTTCGCGATGGGGCGCGACTCACGCACCCAGTCGAACTGCGCCGGGAAGAGGGTGAGGATGTCGAGCTCGAGCGTCACAGGAAGTCCTCGCGGATCGTGACGACCCGCTCCGACACGTCGACGAGCGTGACCACGTCCTCTGCGAACGGGATGAGGAGCAGCTCCGACCCGTCGGCCGGGCGAACCTCGAGCACATCGTTTGCCGGGTACGCGTGGACGTCGTTCACGGTGCCCAGCTCGCGGGCGCCGCAGCGCACCGAGCAGCCGATCAGGTCGATGTGGAAGAACTCGTCCCGATCCGTGTCCGGCAGCGCCGCCGACGGGACGCTCACTTCCCGGCCACGCAGGGCCTCGGCTCCGTCGCGGTCGCCCGCCAGGTCGAGGCGCAGGATCGGACGGTCGTTGGTGCCGCGCCGCTCGAGGATCACCGCGGCCTGGCCGCCGACCTCGAGCTCGGTGCCGGGTCGCAGCGGCACGACGCCGCCGTGGCCGTCGATGTGGACGGAGCCGTCGAGGCCGTGCGGACGGCCGATCCTTCCCACGACGATCCGTTCGGGGCGCCAGGGAGTCTCAGCCGGCGATCTCGACATGCACGCGGCGGCCGGTCCTGACCGCCGACGCCCGGACGATCGTCCGAAGCGCGCGGGCGACGTTGCCCTGCTTGCCGATCACCTTGCCGACGTCGTCCCCCGCGACGAAGAGCTCGAGCACCACGTCGGGCCCGGCGTCGCTGCGCTCGACCCGCACGTCGTCCGGATGGTCGACGAGCTCGCGCGCCAGGTAGGCCAGCAGCTCCTCCATGCCCTACACGCCGGCGATCGTCAACAGCTTCCGCACGGTTGCGGTCGGCTGCGCGCCCCGGGAGAGCCACTCCCGGGCCCGGTCGGCGTCGATCTCGACGAGCGACGGCTGGGTCTGGGGGTTATAGCGGCCGATCTCCTCGATCGTCCTGCCGTCCCGCGGCACGCGCGAGTCGGCCACCACGACCCGATAGATCGGGTTCTTCTTGGAACCATGCCGCGCAAGGCGGATCTTGACAGCCACTCGACCTCCGTCGGGACGTTTCGCGGCGGGAGTCTAGATGATGTGGCGCCCCCGGACGCCGAAGGGCCGCCCGGGTGGGCGGCCCTTCTTGGCGAGGATCGGGCGTGAGCCCGAGTCAGCTAGTGATGCTGATGCAGCAACCAGTACAGCAGGTCTTGCAGGATGTGGCCGTGGTTCCCCTTTGGCCCCTTGCCGTACTCGTCCTTGAACGGCGAGTGGTGGTTGCTGTGCAACGGGTTCAGGTTGATCCCGAAGTTGGCGTACCCCACACCCCCCAAGGCGCTCATCGCGCCGAGCGTGCCCACAGTCAGCACGACGGCGAAGCTCGTCCGGCGTCCCGCGCCGGACCGGCCCCCGCCGACCCTCCCGCAGATGGCACTCTCGAGGTCACCGCCCAAGCGTGGCCGTTCGGAGCGCAGGGCCGCTTCGATCTGGCCGAGCTCGTCGCGGTTCGAGAATTCCATTCTGCGCTGCCTCCCCCTCCGCGTGTCGTGCCCTACATGGATGAATACGGCCGGCGGGCCGCAAACCCTTACATGCCGTCTGCCGTCGTCGGCACCGCGCCGCGGCGGATGGCGCGCGGCTCGGAGACCGCCGCCCCCTCGAGCTCGATTCGCAGCCGACGAAGCGCGCGGTGAAGCGCCACCTCGACGGCGTTCGGGCTGAGATCGAGCAGCTCGCCGATCTGGGCCGCGGTGAGGTCGGCGCCGTAGCGCAGGGCGACGAGCTCCCGGTCGCGCTCGCCGAGCGTGGCAACCGCGCTCTGCATCGTCATCCGGTTCACGGAGTCGTCCTCGAGCGCTCCCGGCGCCGCGGCCTCCGGGACATCCGCGATGGTCAGCCGATCGTCGGTCGCCCGCTCCGCGAGTACGCGCCGGGCGATGCCCAGGAGCCACGCGATCGGCGTTCCCTTGGCGCTGTCGTACCTCGATTTGTACCGAAGAGCGCGGGCGAAGACCTCGCTCGTGGCGTCCTCAGCGTCCGGGCCCGCGCCGATGCGGTACGCGACATAGGCGTACACGCTCTGCGTGAGGCGGTGCGGATGCGCCAGGGGGTCGGGGGTGCCACGTCCCACCTCTTGAGGCTACGGGTGAAACGGCCGCTTGAGAAGGCCGAGATCGGACTCTAACGGGCACTCAAACCGGGCAATTGCGGCATCTTTCCGCGCCCGATCTGCCGCATCATCTTCTGCATCTGCTTGAACTGGCCGAGCAGCTGGTTCACCTGCTGGACGGACGAGCCGCTGCCCGCGGCGATGCGGCGGCGGCGGCTGCCGTCGATGATCCGCGGGCTTTTCCGCTCCGCGGGCGTCATCGAGAGGATGATGGCCTCCACGCGGTCGACCTGGCGCTCGTCGACCTTCAGGTTCTTCACCTGCCGCCCCACGCCGGGCAGCATGCCGAGGAGGCCGGCGAGGCCCTGCCCGGCGGTCATCTTGCGCACCTGCCGGAGCTGATCGAGGAAGTCGTCGAGCGTGAACTCGGCCTTGCGGAGCTTGGCCTCCATCTCCTTCGCGTCGCGCTCGGAGATCTGATCCTGCGCCCGCTCGATGAGCGACATCACGTCGCCCATCCCGAGGATGCGGGAGGCCATGCGGTCGGGGTGGAACGGCTCCAGCTGGTCGAGCTTCTCGCCCACCGACACGTACTTGATCGGCTTCCCGGTGACCGACCGGACCGCCAGGGCGGCGCCGCCGCGGGCGTCTCCGTCGAGCTTCGTCAGAATCACGCCGTCGTAGTCGACCGCCTCCGAGAACCGCTCGGCGACCGAGACGGCGTCCTGGCCCGTCATCGCGTCGAGGACGAGCAGCACATTGTGGGGCTTCACCGCCTCCTTGATCTTCACGAGCTGATCCATCAGCTCCTGGTCGACATGCAGCCGGCCGGCGGTGTCGACGATGACGACGTCTCGCCCCTGCGCCCGCGCCTGCTCGACACCCCATGCGGCGACCTTGACCGGGTCGGCGTCGACGCCCTGGTCGAAGACCGGCACCTGGAGCGAGCGGCCGAGCGTCTGGAGCTGCTGGACGGCGGCGGGGCGCTGGAGGTCGCATGCCACCATGGCGGGGCTGCGCTTCTGCTTCGCCAGGAGGCGCGCCAGCTTGCCGCAGGCGGTCGTCTTGCCGGATCCCTGGAGACCGGCCATGAGGATCACGGTCGGCGGCCGGCCCGCGAACGAGAGCCCCGACCCGGCCGTCCCCATGAGCGTCGTCAGCTCCTCGTGGACGATCTTGATGACCTGCTGCCCCGGCGTCAGACTCTGCATCACGTCCGCCCCGAGCGCCCGCTCCTTCACCGCCGCGACGAATTCCTTGACGACGCCGAAGTTGACGTCGGCCTCGAGCAGCGCGAGCCGGATCTCGCGCATCGCCCGGTTGATGTCGTCCTCGCTGAGCCGCCCCTGGCCGCGCAGGCCGTCGAGCGTGGCACCGAGTCGGTCGGCAAGCGAGTCGAACATGGCCGAAGGCTAGACGCTACTCGGCCGCGAAGAGGGCGCGGGCGAAGTCGTCCGGGTCGAACGGCCGCAGATCCTCGATGCCCTCCCCCACGCCGACCAGCTTCACCGGAATGCCCAGCTCGTGGGCGATGGCGAGCACGATGCCACCCTTGGCCGTCCCGTCGAGCTTCGTGAGCACGATCCCGGTCACGGCGACCGCCTCGGCGAAGAGACGGGCCTGCTGGAGCCCATTCTGGCCGGTCGTCGCGTCGATCGTGAGCAGCACCTCGTGGGGCGCACCCTCGATGCGCTGCCCGATCACGCGGTGGATCTTGCGCAGCTCATCCATGAGGTGACCCTGGGTGTGCAGGCGGCCGGCCGTGTCGACGATGACGACGTCACGCCCGCGGGCCTGCGCGGCCGCGACGGCGTCGAATGCGACGGCCGCCGGGTCGGCGCCCGACTGCGAGCCGACGAAATCCGCGCCGGCCCGCTCGGCCCACGTTTCCAGCTGCTCGCCCGCCGCCGCCCGAAAGGTGTCCGCCGCGCCGATCACGCAGGTGCGGCCGGCCTCCGCGAGGTGCCAGGCCACCTTCCCGATCGTGGTCGTCTTGCCGGTGCCGTTGACGCCGCTCACGAGCAGGACGGACGGCGCGTGCGAGACGTCGATGCGCGAGTCCTCGGCCGGGGCCATCAGCTCGGCGATGACCTCACGGAGCCTGGTCGTCAGCTGGTCGGCAGTCGCCAGCGTTCCCGCGCCCGCCTCGGCCTCGAGCCGCTCGATGACCGCAACCGTCGCCGGGACACCGCAGTCGGCCTGGATCAGCGCCTCCTCGAGCCGCTCCCACACCTCGTCGTCGGACGGGTCGAGCACGGCCGCCGTGAGCTGCTGGGCCATCGCCCGCCGGCTGCGCGAGATCGAGTCGCGCAGGCGAGAGAACAGGCCGCCCGGCTCGTCGGCCACGACGTCGGGAGCCGGCTCGTCCTCGCCGGTGCGGAACATCTCCTGCCAGCTGCGGGCCACGGCCGGGGATCGTACCGGCCACCCGGCGGCACGGCCTGCCTGCTACGGTCGGAGCGTGGCCGAGGTACGCCTGGACGAGCTGCGCGCGGCGGTCGAAGAGCGCCTGCGCGGCCTCGGGTTCGACGCCCGCACGGCGGGCCTGATCGGCGATCACTACCTTGACGCGGAGCTGCGCGGCGCGGCCACGCACGGCCTCGAGCGGCTGCGATGGCTCGCAGGCGAGGACGGGATCGACCCACGGGCCCGGCCGGTCATGCTCGAGCGCGCCGACGGGTTCGCGCGCTGGGACGGGAACGGCGCCGCGGGCTACGTCGCGCTCGCCGACGTCCTCGCGGCGGAGGCCGCCGACGCTCCTCCCGCCGCGCGGCTGGTCGTCGTCGAGCGCTGCTTCCCGACCGGCCGGCTGGGGTGGTTCGCCGAGCGCGTCGCCGGCGAGGGCTTCCTGTGCCTGCTCACGGCGACGTCGCCGGCCCGGATCGCGCACCCGGACGGCGGGCCGCCGGCGCTCGCGACGAGCCCTCTTTGCGTGGCGGTGCCGGGCCCATCGCCGGCCGTCGTCGACGTGTCGATGGGGCGCGTCACGTTCGGCGACGTCCTCGCCGCCGACGCGGCGGACGAGCGGCTCCCGGCGGGATCGGCCGTTCGAGCCGACGGATCGCCGGAGGACGATCCGGCCGAGGTCCGGGCTGGGCGCGCCGCCATCCGTCCATTCGGCGGCGACCAGTCCCACAAGGGGCTCGCGCTCGCGGTGCTCGTCGAGCTCCTGGTGGCGACGGTCTCCGCGTCGCCCGGCTTCGCGGCGGTGGCCCTTCTGGCGGTTCCCCGGTCGGACGCCGCGGGGCGCCTGCGCGAGCTGCTCGCCGGGCGCCGGTTCCCGGGTGACCAGAGCCGCGCCCGGCGCGACGCTGCGCTGGCACACGGGTCGATCGCCGTGCCCGACGACCTGTGGGCCTGGATCAGGCGCTGACGGCGTGGGGGCCGTCGGCCGGCACCCGCCGAGACAGCACCCGCGACTCGCCGTCGCCGGCCATCGTGACGCCGTAGAGCACGTCCGCCACCTCCATCGTGCGCCGCTGGTGGGTGACGACGATGAACTGGGCCCGGTCCTGATAGGCCCGCAGCAGATCGAGGAAGCGCTCGATGTTGGCGTCGTCGAGGGCGGCTTCGACCTCGTCGAGCAGGTAGAAGGGCGACGGCTTTGTGAGCAGCAGCGAGAACAGGAACGCGATCGCGGTCAGCGCCTTCTCGCCGCCCGAGAGGAGCGACAGCGCCTCGATGCGCTTGCCGGCCGGGCGCACCTCGAGCTCGATGCCGGGCTCGGGCCTCGCCGCCAGATCGGGGACATGGCCCTCGTCGTCGCCCTCGTCGGGCGCCGCCGCCGGAGCGGCCGACACGACATCGTCCTCGGTCAGGCGCAGGCGTCCCGATCCACCCGGGAAGAGTGTCGAGATGACCTCGCCGAAGTTCTTGGCCACCGCCGCGAACGTCTCGGCGAAACGGCGGTCGATCGTCTGGGTGAGGTCGCGGATGAGTCCGCGGAGCTCCTTGAGCGAGCGCTCGAGGTCGGCGCACTGGTGGGACAGCTCATCGGACCGCCCCTTGGCCTCCTCGTACTCCTCCGCGGCGAGCGGGTTGACGGCCCCGAGGCTCTCGCGCCGCCGCTCCAGCCGCTCGAGGCGGGCCGCGGCCGCCGCCGCCTCGTCGGGCTCGAGCGGCGAGGACAGCTCGGACGGCTCGAGCGAGTACTCGGCGGCGAGGGCCGCCCGGCGGCGCTCGATCTCGTCGATCCGCTCGCCGCTTCGGGCAAGAGAGACCTCGATCTCGGTGAGCGCCGCGGACACCTCGCGCGCGTGCCCCTGGCCGGCGGCCTCATCGGCCGCGCACGCCTGGAGCTCGGCCGAGAGCTCCGCCGCCCGCCGCTCGATCTCGTCGATCCCCGCGCGCGCCGGGGCGCGCAGGCGCTCGGCAGAAGCGGCCGCTGCGGACGCCGCCGCCAACGCCGCACCAGCGGGCGCGTCGTCGACCTCCGCCAGACCAGCGAGCTGGATCGCGCGGTCGGCGGCCTCGGACGCCCGAACCGCGGCGACCCCAGCCCGGTCGGCGTCGGCCGAGTGGCGCTCGGCGCGCTCGGCGAGCGACGCCATCCGGGCTGCACGAGCGCTGGCCTCGTCGGCGAGCGACCGTCGGCGAGCCTCGAGACCCGCATGGCGCTCGTCGGCCGCCTCCGCCTCGGCCCGCCGCCGGGCGACGACGTCCTCGA
The DNA here is from genome assembly GCA_963709425.1 of uncultured Actinomycetes bacterium. Taxonomy (GTDB): domain Bacteria; phylum Actinomycetota; class Thermoleophilia; order Gaiellales; family JAICJC01; genus JAICJC01. Next base: position 263,467 of record CAVPWG010000001.1, read on the forward strand.
GGCTCGCCACCGCCGCCTCGAGATCGCCGCGCCGCCGCTCCTCGACCTCGAGGTCGTGTGCGGCCATGTCGGCGGCGGCGTCTTCGCGGGCGAGCTCGTCGGCGAGCGTGTCGCGCAGGCGGGCGGCCTCGCGGGCCTGGGCCTGGGCGCTCGCCCAGGCCGTCTGCGCGGCGGCCAGCTCAGCGCGCGCCGCGGCCTCGCCCGCGGCGGTGGTCGCCGCCTGCGTCGCCGCCGCTGCGGCAGCGGCGTCGGCGGCCGCCGCAGCGTGCTCGTCGGCCTCGAGCGTCTCGGCCAGCCGGTCGCGCTCGGCCCGGGCCGCCATCCACGCCGCCTCGCCCGCATCCCCGGCGCGCCACAGCTCTCCGCGCTCGGCATCGATGCCGGCGCCGTCCCGGGTGACCGCGACTCCGTGCTCGACCGCACCGAGGTCGTCGACGAGCCAGACGCCGTCGATGAGGCGCGCGGCGGCGGTGTCACGGATGTCGGCGACCTCGCTGAGCGGGCGGGCCCCCGGAGCCGGCGGCAGCGTCGGCTCGAGCGGCCGCGCCTCGCGCAGGACGACGGCGACCTCGCCCTCGGCTCGGCCGAGGAGGTCGAGCGCGTGCTCGATCCGCTCCGCAACGACTGCGCCGGCTCGCCAGCCGAGCGCCGCCGCGACGGCCCGCTCGAAGCCCGGGTGCGCCTCGATGCCGGCCGCAAGGAGCTCGGCTCCGGCGGCCTTGAGCGCGCGGGCCGCCGGGGAGAGCCCCTCGCCGCGCTCGATGGCCGCGTCGAGGGCGTCGACCCTGGTGTGGTGGACGTCGAGCCGGCTGCGCGCGTCGGCGGCCGCCGCGCGAGCGTCGCGCTCGGCCACCGCAGCGGTGTCGGCATCAGTCCGCGCCCGGGACGCCGTCAGGTCGCACGCCGCGACGGCCGACTCGGCCGCTGTGACGGTCGTGGCCGCCGTCTCGGCGGCCGCCGCGGCCTCGGTGAGAGCCTGGCGGCGGGCCTCCCGGGCGCCCCGGAGCTCGCCAACCCGCTCTCCCAGCTCGCCAGAGCGCCGGGCCGACGCCTCGGCCTCGCGCCCGGCGGTGGCCGCCTGACCCTGCGCATCGGCCAGGCCGCGGCGGGCCTCCATCATCGCCCCCAGAGCCGCCTCGGCCGTCGCCGCCGCCTCGGCGGCCTCGCCGGTGTCGGCGGCGGACAGCTCACGCGCCTCGAGCGCGGCGCTCTCGGCCGCCGCGGCGGCCTGATCGCGCTCGCGCTCGAGCCGCTCGACGTCCTCGCGGAGCCGCGTCGCCGATGCCCTGCGCCTGGCCGCGGCACGCGCCAGGGCAGCGCGGGCGCGGCCCAACCCGTCGGCAGCGAGCCCGAGCCGCTCGCGGGCCGTCTCGAAGGCGTAGAACGCATGCCCGGCGCGCTCCTGCGCGGTTGCGAGCCCGGTCAGCTCGGCCTCGGCCCTGGCTCGGCGCGCGGCGAGCTCGGCCAGCCGCCCCTCGGCCCGCGTCCGATCGGCGGTGGCAGCCTCGAGCCGGCCTCGGCCCTTCGCCACCCGCGCGCCCTCGACCAGCGCGTCGGACGTGAGCAGAGCGATCCGTCCCGTCGCGATCTCGGCGCCCAGCTTCGCGGCCCGCTCGGCCGCCGTCGCCTGGAGCGCCAGCGGGCGCAGGCGGCCCTTCACCTCGCGCTCGAGGTCGCGGGCCCGGTCGAGCTCCGAGGCGACGCGGGCAAGTTTCGACTCGGCCCGAACACGCCGGCGTTGGTACTTGCCGAGGCCCGCGGCCTCCTCAACGAAGCGGCGGCGCTCGTGCGGCTTCGAGAGCAGGATCTCCTCGACCTTGCCCTGGCCGATGACCGAGTGCATCTCGCGTCCCAGGCCCGTGTCGGAGAGGAGCTCGAGCACGTCGAGCCGGCGCACGCGTGCCCGGTTCACCAGGTACTCGCTCTCGCCGCCGCGGTCGAGCCGCCGCATGACGGACACCTCGCTGAACTCCAGCGGCAGCGTCCCGCACTCGTTGTCAAGCACGAGCTCGACCTCGCAGACGCCGGCCGGAGGGCGGCCGTCCGACCCGGCGAAGAGCACGTCCTGCCCGGTCGGCGCGCGAAGCTGGACGGGCGAGGAGACGGCCATCGCCCACTGGAGGGCGTCGGCGATGTTGGACTTCCCCGAGCCGTTTGGGCCGACGACGACCGCGATGCCGTGGTCGAAGCACAGCTCGACGCTCCCGGGAAACGACTTGAAGCCCCGCATCCGCAGCGCCTTCAGGTACATCGGCCTCGCCTTCGTGGACTGGTTCGGGCTAGGACTCCCGGAGCGCCTCGAGCGCCTTCCGGGCCGCTCGCTGCTCCGACGCCTTCTTGCTCGAGCCGGAGCCGCGTCCGAGCTCGTGCCCTCCCACCATCGCGACGGATGTGTACTCGCGCTGATGAGCCGGGCCCGTGGTCTCGGCAACGACGTACGTTACCGACCGGTCCAGACGTGCGAGCTCCTCCTGGAGGACGGTCTTGTAGTCGACGTGCTCGACGAGCGCGTAGTCCACCCGCCCGCTGAAGGCCTCGACGACGGCGGCGGCGACCCGCTCGAACCCGTGCTCGACGTAGCAGCCTCCGATCGCGGCCTCAACGAGCGCGGCCCGGACTGCCTGTGACTCGATCACCGCCGCGGCGTCGGACGCGCCGAGCGCGGCGGCCCGGGCAGCGAGGTCGTCCGCCAGGCCGAGGGCGTCGGCCACCACCGCGCAGCTCTCGCGTGACACGACGTGCGCCCGCACCCGCGCCAGCTCGCCCTCTGCCCGGTCGGGCAGGCGGCGGTACAGATGGTCGGCGATTGCGAGCCCCAGCACGCCGTCTCCCAGGAACTCCAGCCGCTCGTACGACCTGGCCCGATCGGGGAGCCACGAGGAATGCGTGAACACGGCCTCCCGGAGGTCGGCCGGAAGGCCGTCGATCAGCGCGCGGAGCTGGCTCGTCGGCGCGGCCGCGTCAGCTATGGGACACGACGTAGTCGACCGCCTGCCCTACGGTCGCGATCTGCTGTGCATCCTCGTCGGAGATCTTGAGGCCGAACTGGTCCTCGAGCTCCATGATCAGCTCCACGAGGTCGAGCGAGTCCGCATCCAGGTCGGCCTGGAACGACGCGTCCTCGGTCACCTGCTCCTCGTCCACGCCGAGCTGCTCCACCAGGATGCCACGAACGCGCTCGAGTGCCTCCTCACGATTCATGCGCTTGAATCTCCAGTCTCAGGGGATGCGACGCCGGAGACTGTATTGGCCTGGGGGTCCGCCTGCAAGTCGGACCCCGGAGCGGCGGACGACGCCCGCCGCCCGACCCGCCCGACGACGTCGGCGTCAAGGCCCCGCGCCGCATACCTGATTGCGTTCGCAATCCCGCGGCGGCCGGCGTTCCCGTGCGCGATCACGGCGAGCCCGCGGACGCCGAGGAGGTAGGCGCCACCGTAGACCTCCGGATCGGTGCGCTCGCGCAGCCGGAGGAGCGCCGGGCGCAGGAGCAGACCGCCCATTTTGGCCCGCAGGCTGGTCGAGGCGGCGCGCTTCACCTCCGAGAACATCGAGACCGCGGCGCCCTCGAGGCCCTTCAGAAGGACATTGCCCGCGAAGCCGTCGGCGACCACGACCTGGAACGCGCCGGTGAGCACGTCACGGCCCTCGCAGTTGCCTGCGAACTCGAGGCCGGGCGCCGCCGAGAGAAGCGCGTGCGCCTCGACCGTCCGCTGGTTGCCCTTGGAGGCCTCCTCGCCGATCGACAGGAGCCCCACCTTGGGATGCTCGACGCCGAGCACGTCCGAGGCGAACTCGGCCCCCATCGCCCCGAACTGCGCCAGGTGCTCCGGCCGGGCGTCCGGGTTCGCGCCGGCGTCGATCAGGACGCACGGCGCGCCCAGGGCCGGCAGCGGGACGGCGATCCCGGGCCTGAGGATGCCCGGCTGGCGGCCGATGTGGACGAGCGAGGCGGCCAGCATCGCCCCGGTCGGCCCGGCCGAGACGACCGCGCCCGCAGCGCCGTCGCGCACGAGCCGGCACGCGCGCACCATCGACGAGTCGGGTCGCGAGCGAACGGCGGCCGCAGGCTCGTCGGACGACCCGATCACGTCGCCGGCGGCGACGATCTCGATCTGCGCAGACGGATGCTTGGCGACCTCGCCTTCGAGCTCCTCCGGGCGCCCGACGAGCAGCACGCGGACGTCCTCGCGCGCCGCCTCGACGGCCCCGGCGACCACCTCGAGCGGAGCACGGTCGCCGCCCATCGCGTCGACGGCCACCGTCGCCATCGATGCGACCTAGGGAGCTTCCTCGCGGAGCGGCTCGACCTCGCGGCCCCGGTAGTGGCCGCACTCCCGGCAGGCGTGATGCGGGCGCACCGGCTTGTGGCACTGCGGGCACAGGGTCAGCGCCGGAGCGGAGATCGAGTGCGTCGCCCGGCGCTTGTCGCGGCGCGCCTTCGACGTCTTTTTCTTGGGGACGGCCATCGCCCGGGGACTATACCCCTGACTCTCGCCAGCTCCGCAGCTTCTCCCAGCGCGGATCGGTCTCCTCCTCACCGCAGCGGTGCTCGCCGCCCTGTTCGAGGCGCACGCCGCATCGCGGGCACAGGCCCACGCACTCCGGCCGGCACAGGATCTTCTGCGGGAGGGCAAACACGAGCGCGTCCCGAGCCCACCGCTCGGCGTCGAGCTCGTCCGCCTCGACGTAGTCGGAGCTGAGCTCCTCGCCACCCGCGGGCTCGTGGTACTCGGCCGCGGCGATCGAGACATGGACGGCGGCGTCTTCCAGGCAGCGGTAGCACGGGCCGTGGACGTCTGCCTCGAAGCGCAGCTTCAGGTAGACGCCCCCAGGGACGCCCTGGAGCTCGATCGACGCATGCGGCGTCGGCGGCTCGACCGCATAGGTCTGACCGCCCAGCTCGAGGGGCGGCTGCGGCAGGTCCAGCTCGGCTCGGCGAACCTCGCCGGGACGCAGGTCGAGTGCGCGCAGATCAAGCACGGGCGCGCCCTCCGGCTACTGGAGCTGGGGCTCTTCGTGGTCGACCGTCGCCGCTCCGTCGCGGTCGTCGGACTTCGATGCGAGCTGCGCGCGGCCGCGCTCCAGCGCGTCCATGATCTTGCCCAGGTTGTGGTGCAAGTTCTCGAGGATGCCGTCGGCGTAGTCCTCCGCCCCGTGGCGGATCGACCGGTCCTGGCGCCGGGCCTCGGCGAGGACGTCCTCGGCCTGACGCTCGGCGAGCTTCACGACCTCCTGCTGCGAGGCCTCCCGCGCCGCCTGCTCGCGCGCCTCCGCGATCAGCCGCTCGGCCTCGCGCTTGGCCTCGGCCAGCATCTCCTGGCGTTCCTTCACGATCCAGCGGGCCTGCTTGATCTCCTCGGGGATCGTCGAGCGCATCTGGTCGATGATCTCCCAGATCTCCTCGCGGTCCACGCGGACCTGATCTTGGGACAGCGGCACGCCCTTGGCGTTCTGCACCAGCTCGTCGAGCTTGTCGATCAGCACGAGGACATCCAACGCGGTACTCCCTCCGTCTGGCTACTTCTCGCCCGCGGCGTGGAGCTCCGCGAGCCGGCGTGCGACGGGCTCGGGCACGTACTTCGCGACCGAGCCCCCGAACGCCGCGATCTCGCGAACGCCACGGGACGAGAGGAAACTGTACTCCGGTGAGGCCATCAGGTACATCGTCTCGATCTCCGGGGCCATCCCCCGGTTCAGGTTGTTCATCTGGAACTCCCACTCGAAGTCCGACACCGCACGCAGCCCCTTCACGATCGAGCGGGCGCCTCGCTCGCGTGCGAACTCGACCACGAGCGTCGCGAATCCTTCCACGCTGACGTTCGGCGTGCCGCCCAACGACTCCTCGATGAACGCGATCCGGTCGTCCAGGCTGAACATCGTCCGCTTGTGCTGAGGGGCACGGACGACCGCCACGATCACGCGGTCGAAGATCGACGCCGCCCGTCGGATGATGTCGAGGTGGCCCGACGTGACGGGGTCGTACGTCCCCGGGCAGACGGCGACGGTCTCAGCCACGCCGCCACACCGCGATCGCGGTGCCTCCGTACGTCCGGTCGGCCACAAGGTCGAGCCCCGGGTCGGGCGCCGGGTCGGCGGCCGAGCGCTCGAGCACGGCGCGCCCGCCCGGCGCCAGGATCGCCGGAAGGTTGGCTTCGAGATGGTCGGTCAGGCCGGAGAGCATCGTGTAGGGGGGATCGAGGAGCACCAGGTCATATGTCACGCCTGCTGCGCGATCCGCAGTCAGTCGGCGCCGGGCGTCCTGCCGGCGAATCGCGCACCGGTCAGCGTACCGGAGCCGGCGCGCATTCTCACGCACCGCCGCCAGCGCGGCCCGGTCGACATCGCAGAACGCGGCGGTCGCGGCGCCCCGCGACAGGGCCTCGAAGCCGAGCGCCCCGGAGCCGGCGAACGCGTCCAGCACCGCCGTCCCTGCGACGTCGCCGAGGATGGCGAAGAGCGACTCGCGCACCCGGTCGGAGGTCGGCCGCGCGCCGCGGCCGCCGGGCGCCGCGAGCCGCGTGCCCTTGCGCTCTCCGGCCACGATCCGCACCGGTGCAATCTATTGCGGCGCGAGCCAGTCGACGTCCCCGCCGAACGCCCGCCGGGTGGCCTCGGCGATGATCGCCGCGGCGGGGCCGGTCATCTCGGGGTCGGCGGCGAGCACCGCCTTGGCGTCCCCGCGAGCCTGGGCGGCGAGCCGGCGCTGGCGCGCCAGACGGGCGTGGCGGAGGTCGGGGACGCCCGATTGGCGAAGCCCGAGCAGCGCGCCCTCCCCGCGCAGCTCGAGGTCCACGTCGGCCAGCTCGAAGCCGTCCGAGATCCGCGCCATCGCGTCCAGACGGGCACGTGCCTCGTCCGTCACGGGGTCCGCGAGCAGCATGCAGAAGCTCTCGTGCGCGCCGCGCCCCACCCGCCCCCGCAGCTGGTGGAGCTGAGCCAGACCGAAGAGGTCGGCCTGCTCGATCACCATCACGGTCGCATTCGGGACGTCGACGCCGACCTCGATGACCGTCGTCGCGACGAGCACCTGCACCGCGCCCGTGCGGAAGCCGTCCATGATCCGGCGCCGCTCGGGCACCGGAAGCTGGCCGTGGATGCACTCCAGGCGGTATCCCCGGAGCTCGCCCGAGCCGAGCCGGGCGGCCTCCGACTCGGCGGCGGCCGCGGCCCGCGCGTCGTCCGCCTCGGTCACAAGCGGGCAGACCACGTACGCCTGGCGGCCGTGGTCGAGGAGCCTGCGCATCCGCGCGAACACCTCGTCGCGGCGGTCGAGGCTGAGGACGCGGGTGACGACCGGCGCCCGTCCCGCCGGGAGCTCATCGAGCACGGACACCTCCAGGTCGCCGTAGACGGAGAGCGCCAGCGTCCGCGGGATCGGGGTCGCCGTCATGTGCAGCACGTGCGGCGACGGCCCCTCACGGGCCTTCTCCTCGAGCGCCCGCCGCTGCTCGACGCCGAAGCGGTGCTGCTCGTCGACCACGGCCACGCGCAGCGCTCCGTAGTCGACGCCGGCCTGGATGAGGGCGTGGGTCCCGACGGCGACGGCCGGCTCGCCCGATGCCAGGAGCCCCTCGGCCGCTCGCCGCTCACGGGCGGCCGTCCCCTGCATCAGCCCGACGACGCGCACGCCGAGCGGCTCGCACAGGCCCGCGAGGCCGATCAGGTGCTGGGTGGCGAGCGTCTCGGTCGGCGCCATCAGCGCCCCCTGGCCGCCTGCCTCGACGGCCCGCACGAGCGCGTACGCCGCGACGGCGGTCTTCCCCGAGCCGACGTCGCCCTGGAGCAGCCGCCGCATCGGCACGGCCCGTCGCAGGTCGGCGTCGATCTCGCCGACCGCCCGGATCTGCGCCCCGGTCAGCTCGAACGGCAGCGCTTCGACGAACGACGCGGCCAGGTCGCCGGGGCCCGGGAGCGGCCGCGCGCTCGCCTCCGCCTCGAAGCGTGCCCGGCGGCGGAGCAGGCCGAGCTGGAGGAGGTGGAGCTCGTCGTAGGCCAGGCGCCTGCCGGCGGCACGCGCCTCTGCGAGGTCGCGCGGCTGGTGGCTCGCGTGCAGCGCGTCGCGGCGTAGAGGCAGGGCGCGGCGGGCCTTCACGCCGTCGGGCAGCGGGTCGACCTCGTCGCCGGCGTGCCCGAGCGCGTCGGCCACGAGCTCGACCAGCCTCCGGCTCGAGACCCGCTCGGACGCCGGGTACACCGGCACGAGGCCGGACGTGTGCAGTGCCTCACCGTCGTCGGCGGCCCGCTCGTGGCTCTTGACGACGATCTCGGCGCCGATCGTCGGGCGCCGCTCGCCGCGAAGCGAGAGCCTCATCCCCGGCTTCAGGTTCTTGGCGAGGTAGCGCTGGTTGAACCAGATTGCAACGCCCGGGCCGGACTCGTCGCGGATCGCCGCCTCCACGATCGCCAGGTTTCGCCGCCGGGTCGGTCGAAGCCGGACGCGCTCGACCGTGCACACCACGGTGGCCTCCTCACCCGGCGCGATCTCGGCCAGCAGGCGGCCGGAGCGGAAGTCCTCGTGCCGGAACGGGACGTGCTCGAGCAGGTCGCCGACGGTCTCGACAGGGCGCGGGCGGAGCGCGGCGAGCGCCTCTGCGAGCGCCCGCCGCGAGGTCGCCGGCAGGTCGAGGTGGCCGGGACTCGGGGCCGAACGCGGCCGCGGGAAGCCGCTCTCGGGCGCCGGGGCGCCCCCGAACGCACGCGTCATTCGCCGGCCAGTACGAGCATTCCGAGCGTCCCAGGGCCGCCGTGTGTGCCGACGACGGCGCCGATCTCGCAGACGCGGTCGATCGAAGCCTCCGGCCGTGACCGGTGCACGATCTCGCGCAGGCGCTCGAGCCCGGCGGCGTCGTCGGCGTGCGCAAGTCCCACGCGCGCCACATGTCCGTCCGGAGCCGCGGCGCACAGGAACCGGTCGAACTCTCGCATCGCCGCTCCGCGGCCGAGGGCGCGCTTGTAGGGCTCGATGCGGCCCTCGCGGAGGGTCAGGAGCGGGCGCACGCCGAGCGCACCGCCGAGCACCTCCGACGTGCGCCCGATCCGACCGCCGCGGCGCAGGTACTCGAGGGTGTCCACGTAGATCAACACCGACACGCGGTCGCGCGCAGCGGTGAACCAGGCGGTGACCTCGTCCATGTCCGTGCCGGCGTCGAGCAGGCGCTGGACACCCTGCGCCAGGAGCACCGTGCCGGCCGATACCGTGAGCCCGTCGAGGACGGTGACACGGCCGCCGGCCTCGGGAGTGTCGGCCGCGATCCGTGCCGCCTGCGCCGACGCCGAGACCTGCGACGAGACGGGCAGGACGAGGATGTGGGCGTAGTCGGTGAGCTCCTCGAAGACGGCGGCATACACGCCCGGGGACGGGGCTGCGGTCGAAGGATGTGCACCGCCGGCGCGCAGGCGGTCGTAGAACGCGGCCGCATCGATGTCGACGCCGTCGCGGAACTGCTCGTCACCGAAGCGGACGGTGAGCGGCACGGAGCGCCAGGTCGGGTGCTCGCCGCCGGGATCGGGCATGTCAGCCGTCGAGTCGAGCACGATGGCGGTGTTCTCGGCGGTCATCCGCCCGTCGCTCGAGCGGCCGCCCGGAATCGCTCGCAGGTGCCGCTCACCGGCCAGCCGGCGCTCTCGCTCCTCGGTCTGGACGTGCATGTTGGCGATCGCCACGCGGTCGATGGCGCCCATGACCACCGCCACCGAGATCGCCTCGCCGGGATCGTCGGTGTGGACGTGCACCTTGACGAGCGGTGCCTCGCCGACCACGAGGAGGCAGTCCCCCATCTCCAACAGCGCCTGCTCGAGCGCCTCGCGGTCGACGTCCTCGCCCTCGACGAGAAACGCCGTGCAGTAGCGGTACCGTGACGGCACGAGGTGCACCGCCTCCAGCCCGATCGGCCCAGCGATCGCCTCGATCGGAGCCTCGACGTCCTCGCCCCGCATCCCTGCGAACGCGCCGCGGGCGAACTCGAGCAGCCCGGCGGCACCGGCATCGACGACGCCCGCGTCGCGCAGCACATCGAGCATCCCCTGGGTGCGAACCACCGATGCCTCGCCCTCGGCGAGGATCGCCGCGACGGCTTCCTCGAGCGGGCGGTCGGCGACTCGCTCCGCCGCATCGGCCATCTCGCGGATGACCGTCAGCATCGTGCCCTCGATCGGCTGCTGCACCGGCCTGTAGGCCGCTTCCGTCGCGGCGCGAAGCGCGCGTGCAAGCGTCTTCGTGTCGATCCCCCGGGAGCCGCCGACGACCCCGGCGAAGCCGCCGACGATCTGGCTCAGGATGGCGCCGGAGTTCCCGCTGGCGCCACGCAGCGCCGCGCGGGTCGCCGCTGCGGCGAGTGCCGGCCGGGTGTCCGCCGGGTCGGACTCGAGCCCGAGCGCCAGCTCGCGGGCGGTCTCCGCCAGATTCGTGCCCGTGTCGCCATCCGGGACCGGGTAGACGTTCAGGTCGTTCAGGCGCCCGCGGCTCGACTCGACCGCGGCAGCGCCCCCCCTCGCCATCGCGAGGGCGATGCGACGGGCCTCGGTCACGGCGTCCGCTTGACGCCCTGGATGTGGATCTGGAGCGACTGGACCGGCATCTGCGTGAGCTTCTCTACCTGATACTGCACCCTCGAGCGGACGTTTGCCGCGATGTCGGCCAGATTCAGCCCGAACTCGACGACGACGTACAGATCGATCGACAGCCCGGCGCCGTTTCGGCGCACGCTCACGCCCTGGGTCAGGCGGTCGCGGGTCAGGAGGCGGGCCACGCCCTGCGTGAGACTGGTGGCCGCCATCCCGACGACGCCGTAGCACTCGAGCACCGTCAGGCCCACGACGTGGGCGACTGCTTCGTTCGTGACCGTGACGGCCCCGCCCACGGCCGTCGCGCCGCGTGCGTGCGCATGCCCCATCGCAGTTCAGACGTTCCGCCGCGGGCGGAGGTTGCGACAACCCGCAGGTAGCAGCGGGCGTTCGGGGCCCTTGAGGAGAGGGCCCGCGCGGAACCTGGGTTCCCCGCGATCCCGCTATACTCCGCCGCCGTGTCCAGAGTGTGCGTGATCTGTAGCAAGCATCCCGGTTCGGGGAACAACCGCAGCCACTCGATGGTCGCGACGAAGCGCCGCTTCGACGTGAACCTGCAGCGGATCCGCATCCTCATGGACGGCGCGCCCGTCCGCGCCTACGTCTGCACTCGCTGCCTGAAGAGCGGCCGGGTGCAGAAGGCCGTGTGACGGCGCTTCGGCGCTCGGATCTCGACCCCGACCCCGTGCGGCAGCTGGAACGCTGGCGGAGCGCTGCCGCCGAGGCCGGCGTGGACACCACCGTCGCCGTCCTCGCAACCGCCGCGCCCAATGGACAGCCGTCGGCGCGCATGGTGCTCGTGAAGGCCATCGAGGAGGGCGCGTTTCGCTTCTTCACCAACTACGAGAGCCGCAAGGCGGGCGAGCTCGCAGCGAACCCGCTGGCCGCGCTGCTCTTCCACTGGCCCGGCCGCCAGGCGCGAATCGAGGGCGTGGCGGAGCGCCTCTCCGAGGCCGAGTCGGACGCCTACTTCGCCGCCCGGCCGCCGGGCAGCCGCCTGAGCGCCGCGGTGTCGCCGCAGAGCCGTCCGGTGGCGTCGCGAGCGGAGCTCGAGGCAGCGGTCGAACAGCTGCGTGAGCGGTATCGCGACGGCGCCGTGCCCCGCCCGGCAACCTGGGGCGGGTACCGGATCGAGCCGCATGTGTACGAGTTCTGGCAGCACGACCGCCACCGCTTGCACGACCGCTTTCGCTACACGAGCGCCGACGGTGGCTGGGCCGTCGAGCGGCTCGGCCCCTGAAGCACCTCGTGCACGCCTCTGAGAGGCGTCGCAAGGAACGATCGTGCCAGGCCGCAGTCGAGGCGGCAGTCGAGCGGCCGCCGTGACCCGATGTCGGCCGACCGGGCGCCTCGCACGAGCGCCGGATCGCGCCCGTTCGCCGCGGCCACGAGCCGGGCGAGCTCGTACCGGGACACCGGGTCGGAGCCGGCGACGTGCAGCGGTCCGGAGTGCTCGTGATCGGCCAGCTCGAGGAGCGCCTCGGCCAGGTCTCCGACGGCGACGGGGCAGCGGAGCTCGTCGGTGAAGAACGCCATGTCGGTCCCGCCGTCGAGGGCGGCGAGCGCCAGGCGCTCGTGCCCCGAAGGCCGCTCTCCGCCGTAGATCAGGGACGTCCGGACGACCGCCGCGGCCGGGTGCGCCTCCAGCACGCCCGCCTCGGCCACGGCCTTCGAGCGCCCGTAGTCGGTGATCGGATCCAGCGGGTCGGCCTCGACGTACGGCCTGCCGGCGTCGCCCCCGAACACGACGTCGGTCGAGACGTGGATCAAGCGCGCGCCGGCCGAGGCCGCAGCGACCGCGACGTTTCGGGCACCGTCGACGTTGGTCGCCCACGAGCCGGCGCCCTCGCGGGCGTACGCGGTGTGGATCACGCACTCAGGTCGGAGCTGGGCGATGAGCCCGGCGACGGCAACGGCGTCTCGCACGTCCAGCCGCACCTCGCCGTCGGCTCGGTGGACGGTGCCCACCGAGTCCGGCCGCCGCATGAGGATCTCGCGGCCGAGATACCCCGAGCCGCCCGTCACGAGCAAGCCCATCGGTGGCCTAACGCCGGCCGCCGCTCGGAAGCGCGCGCAGGAGGCCGGCCATCTCGAGCGCGGCGTCGGCGGCGTCGGCGCCCTTGTTGCCGTCCGCGCCGCCGGAGCGCTCGAGCGCCTGCTCCATCGTGTCGCACGTGAGGAGCCCGAAGCTGACCGGAACGCCCGTGTCGAGCGCCGCCTGGATCACGCCCCGGGAGGCCTCGGTGCAGACGTACTCGAAGTGTGGTGTACCGCCGCGTACCACGCAGCCGAGCGCGATCACCGCCTGGTGGTCCCCGGCCTCGGCCAGCCGCCTGCAGGCGAGCGGCAGCTCCCACGCCCCGGGCACCAGCACGACCGTGATGCGGCCGGCGCCGATGCCGCGCTCCAGGAGGCGCGCGACAGCGCCGTCGAGGAGCCGCTGGACGACATCGGCGTTGTACCTGGACGCGACGACGGCGATGTCGTCGTCCAGCGGCGCGGCCCTCGACCTCATGGCAGCCTTCGGGCACCGTGAGGGTCCCGGGTCCCGCGTCGCTCATGTCTCGTCCAACCGCAGGCCCTGATGCCGGATCGTGTGGCCCATCCGCTCACGCTTCGTGCGCAGGTAGCGCTCGTTCTCGGCGGTGGGCTCGGCCTCGATGGGAAGCTGCTCGGTGATGACGAGCCCGTAGCCCTCGAGGCCGAGGATCTTCTTGGGGTTGTTGGTGAGGACCCGAAGCGACGTCAGCCCGAGGTCGGCCAGGATCTGGTACCCCACGCCGTAGTCGCGCGAGTCGACCGGCAGCCCGAGCGCCAGGTTCGCATCGACGGTGTCGAGGCCCTGCTCCTGGAGCTCGTAGGCCCGCAGCTTGTTGAGCAGTCCGATGCCGCGCCCCTCCTGCGAGAGGTAGAGCAGGACGCCCCTGCCCTCGGCCGCGATCTGCGCGATCGCGCTCTCGAGCTGCTCGCCGCAGTCGCACCGAAGCGAGTGGAACACGTCGCCCGTGAGGCATTCCGAGTGGACGCGCACGAGGACATCGGCCGCCCCGTCGACGTCGCCCATGACGAGCGCGACGTGCTGCTGGCCGTCGATCATCGACCGGTACCCGTGGGCGACGAACTCGCCGAACCGGGTCGGCATCGCCGCCGAGGCGATCCGCTCAACAAGCTTCTCGTTTCGATGCCGGTGGGCGACGAGGTCGGCCACCGTGATCATCGAGAGCCCGTGCCGCGCGCAGTACCCGACGAGATCGGGCACCCGGGCCATGCTGCCGTCGTCGTTCATGATCTCGCAGATCACCCCGGCGGGCTGGAGCCCGGCGAGCCGCGCCAGGTCGACCGACGCCTCGGTCTGGCCGGTGCGCTCGAGGACGCCGAACGGGCGCGCGCGAAGCGGGAAGACGTGGCCCGGCTGAACGAGCTCCGCCGGCTCGGCCGTCGGATTGATCGCGACCTGGATGGTATGCGCCCGATCGGCCGCCGAGACGCCCGTCGAGACGCCGTCGCGCGCCTCGATCGACACGGTGAACGCCGTCCCGAGCGGCGCCTCGTTGTGGCGCGCCATCTGCTCGAGGCCCAGCTCCTCGATCCGCTCCGGCGTGAGCGACAGGCAGATGATCCCACGCCCGTGGGTCGCCATGAAGTTGATCGCCTCGGGCGTGACGTGCTGCGCGGCCATCACGAGGTCGCCCTCGTTCTCGCGGTCGGGCGAGTCGACGACCACCACCATGCGCCCCTCGCGGATGTCCTCGATGGCCTGGTCGATCGGCGCAAACGGCCACTCCCCGCCGAGCTCGGGATACGCGTCGAGATACTCTGCGCGACTGCTCATGGGGTCGCCGCCGATCGTAGCAGAGCCCCTGGAAATGCCAGCTTTTCGACGTACTTGGCAAGCACGTCGGCCTCGAGGTTGACGCGATCTCCCGGCCCCAGCTCGCCGAGGGTGGTGACCGCCAGCGTGTGCGGGACAAGCGCGACCGAGAAGCTCGAGTCATCGAGGCCCGTGATCGTGAGCCCGACGCCCGCCACGCACACTGAGCCCTTCTCGATGGCGTAGCGCATGATCTCGGGCGGGGCCGAGAACGTGAAGTTGCGGGCGTCGCCCTCCGGCTCGATGTGCGCGACCTCGCCGACGCCGTCGACGTGTCCCTGCACCCAGTGGCCGCCCATCGGGTCGCCCACGCGAAGGGCCGGCTCGAGGTTCACACGGTCGCCGGCCGCGAGCCCGCCGAGCGTCGTCCGCCGCAGCGTCTCGGCGACGGCGTTGAACGCGAGAATCGGGCCGTCCCCGCGGGCGACCGTGAGACAGCAGCCGTCGACGGCCACGGAGTCGCCGGTGCGGGCGCCGGCGGCGATCGCCGGCGCCTCGACGGCGAGGTCGACGCCGCCGCCGGACGGCTCGCACGACCGTATCCGCCCTGACTCGATGATGATGCCCGTGAACATCTACGGCTCCTGGATCTCGAAGATCCTCAGCATATCCGGGCCGACACACCGCTCCAGCACCGCCTCCGGCAGCGCGACCTGCCTCGTGAAGAGGCCGGGTCCCGGGCCCAGCTCCACCGGCGCCTGGAAGACGGCGACGCGATCCACGAGGCCCTGGTCAAGGAGGGCGGTGGCCACGGTCGCGCCTCCCTCGAGCAGAGCCCACGCGATGCGGCGCCGGCCCAGCTCGGCGAGCGCGTCGGCCGGATCGGCGCATGTCAGCACCTCGACATCGGGCGCCGAGACCCCGTCGGAGCCCGGGGCGCGGACGAGCATGACCGGCGCCTCCGGCGATGCGGTCTGGACGAGGCGCGAGGTCGCCGGCAGCCGGCCGCGCCGGTCGAGCACGACGCGGAGCGGCTGCCGCTCGGCCGGCGGATCGCAGTCGCGCGCGGTGAGGAGCGGGTCATCGGCGATCGCGGTGCCGCTCCCGATCACCACGGCGCCCGCCGCTGCGCGCATCTCGTGGACCCGAGCACGGCTCGCCTCGGAGCTGATCCATCTCGGCACGTCGACCTCCGAGGCGGTGCGGCCGTCGGCGCTCACCGCCGCCTTGTAGGTGACGTGCGGGCGACCGCGGAGCGACAGGGTCAGCCACCCCGCGTTCGCGCGCCGCGCCGCCCGCTCGGGGTCGCCTTCGGCGATGTCCACCACGACTCCAGCGTCGCGCATGCGGGCCGCGCCGGCGCCGGCGACCTTGTCGGTGGGGTCGATCATCGCCGAGACGACCCGCCGCACGCCTGCGGCGATGAGCGCATCCGCGCACGGCGGCGTGCGCCCGTGATGGCTGCACGGCTCGAGATTCGTATAGACGGTGGCGCCGGCCGCGTCGCCGGCCGCGTGGAGCGCCTCGATCTCGGCGTGGGCGCCGCCCGGCCGCCGGTGCCACCCCTCCCCGATCACGCTGCCGTCGCGCACCACAACCGACCCCACGACGGGGTTCGGAGCCGCGGTGCGGCGGCCGTGCTCGGCCAGCTCCAAGCAGCGGGCCAGATATGCGAGGTCGACGTCGGTCAGCGCCACGCGACGGCGCCCGCGCCGGCCACGACATCCATGAGCTCGGTGTAGGCGTCCGCCGGGCTCGCGGCGTCGAAGACCGCCGAGCCGGCCACGAGGATGTTCGCGCCGGCCCGGTAGACGCCGGCAGCCGTGTCCCTGGCAACTCCGCCGTCCACCTCGACCGCGACGCCGGGGCCGGCGAGGTCGCGCATCCGCGGGAGGCGGTCGAGCGTCGCCGGGATGAACGACTGTCCTCCCCAGCCGGGGTTCACGCTCATGCACAGGAGCACGTCGGCGTACTGGGCCGCCTCGGAGATCGCCTCGACGGGCGTCGCGGGGTTCAGCGTGAGGCCCGCCCGGCAGCCGAGCTCGGTGATCTGGTGGAGCGTGTAGTGCAGGTGCGGGCACGTCTCGACGTGCACGGTGATGCTGTCCGCCCCCGCGTCGGCGAACTGGGCGATGTGCCGCTCGGGCTGCTCGATCATCAGGTGGACGTCGGCAAAGGCGTCGTAGTCGTGGATGACGTCGGCGATGTCCGCCACCATCTTCGGCCCGAACGTGATGACCGGCACGAAATGGCCGTCCATCACGTCGATGTGGATGACCTTGGCGCCGGCTGCCAGGACCTCGCTCACCTGCTCCCGGACCCTGCCGAAATCCGCTGAGAGGATCGACGGCGCGACCTCGACCGTGGTGGGCCATTCCCGCATCGCCGCCACTGTAATCGATGGTCCCGCCGCGATCGCCTAGCCGTTGAGCGCGGCCATGTAGAACCCGTCCGTGCCGTCGCGATGGGGAAGCGTCTGGCGGCCGCCCGGAAGCACGCCCTCGCCCTCGCCGCGCCGGATCGTGCACACCGAGTAGACGAGCCGGCCGCCCGGGGCGAGCAGCGCCTCGGCGTGGGCGAGCATCCGTCGCTGGCCGTCGGCCATCCGGTCGGCCGACGGCTCGTCGGAGCGCCAGCGGGCGTCGGGCCGGGCGGCCAGCACCCCGAGGCCCGAGCAGGGCGGGTCGAGCAGGATGCGGTCGAAGACGCCGTCCGAGAACTCGAGCACGTCGGCCACGACGACCCTGGCGCACGACGCGCCGAACCGGTCGAGCGTCGCGTGCAGGGCGCGGGCGCGGCCGGCGTGACGCTCGACGCATACGAGCTCTCCGCGGTCGCCCATGAGGGCGGCCAGCTGACCGGCCTTCCCGCCCGGCGCTGCGCACAGGTCGAGCACCCGCATACCGGGCTCGGGCGCGAGCAGGCGCGCCGGAAGCATCGCCGCCCGCGACTGGGGCCAGATGACCCCCGCGGCCAGCTCCGCGCTCGTCGACACGTCGAACTGCCCGTCGATGACGATCGCCTCGGGCAGGTTCGGATCGCCGTGGACCGGCACCCCGAGGTCGACGGCCTCGGCGCGGAGGCCGTTCAGGCGCACCGACAGCTCCGGGGGCTCGTTCTGTGCGACCATCACCGCCTCGGCATCGACCTCGCCGAGCATCTCGTCCCACTCCTTGACGATCCAGTCCGGGTAGGAGTGGCGCAGCGCGATCGGAAGTCCTGCGACCCACTCCCCCGCCCCGGCGATCTTGCGGAGCACGGCGTTCGCGAGGCCGGCCGTGTGGACGCCGGCGACACGCTTGCACACCTCGACCGTCTCGTTGACGGCGGCATGCGGCGGGATGCCCTCCGCAAAGAGGAGCTGGTACGCACCCACTCGCAGCGCCGCCCGCAGCGTCGGCTGGAGCTCGCCGGGCGGCCGCCCCGCCAGCGTCTCGAGCGCATGGTCGAGCGTCCGCACGCGCTGGACGGTCCCGAACGCGAGCCGCATGGCGAACCGGCGGTCGCGGTCGTCGAGCTCCGCCCGGTCGGCCTCGGCGCGAAACGCGCGGTCGGTGTAGGCGTCCTCCTCGAACGTCCGCCGCACGACCTCGCACGCGACGGAGCGGGCGTTCATGCCGCCCGCTCCGGAGCCCGCCGGAGCCCGCGCAGGTAGTCGGCAACCGGCATCCGCCGCCGGCCCGCCGGCTGGAGCTCGAGCACCTCGAGCACCCCCTCGCCGCAGCCGATCCGAAGCGGCGGGGCGATCGCGCCGGGCTCACCCCCGCCCGGCCCGGCCCGGGCGCGCCAGACCGTCACGAGCTGCCCGTCGAGCTCGGTGCGGGCGCCGATGTGCGGCGACAGCGCCCGCACGAGATTGGCGGCGTCGACGGCGGTTCCGGCCCAGTCGATCCGCCGGTCCGGAGGCTCGATCTTGTGGGCGTAGGTGACGCCGACCGTCGACTGCTCCTCGCCGTGCGTCCGGCCGCGCAGCGCCTCGGCCAGGTGGGGCGTCCCGACCTCGAGCGCGCGGGCCCGAACGCAACCGGCGTCGTCCTCGGGCCCGACCTCGAATCGCCCGCAGCCGTGAATCGGGCCCGCGTCGAGCTCGGCCGTGAGCTCGATCACGCACACGCCCGTCTCTGCGTCGCCGGCCATGAGCGCCCGCTCGACCGGCGCCGCGCCCCGCCACCGGGGCAGCAGCGACGGATGCAGGTTGTAGAGCGGGTACGCGCCGAGCAGCGGCTCTCGCACCATCTGGCCGAACGCGACGACCGCGCCGACGTCGGCGTCCACGGGCTCGGCGGATGCCCGCTCCGTCTGCACCAGGCGCAGGCCGAGCTCACGGGCCGCCTCCGCCACCGGCGGCGATCCGGTGCGCCGGCCGCGCCCCGACGGCCGGTCAGGCTGCGTCATGACGGCCACGATGTCGATCCCCGGCTCACCGCGCAGGCGGCGCAGGACGTCGGCCCCGAAGGCCGACGTCCCCAGGAAGACGACTCTGTGCATCCCTACGCTCGGAGGCGCAGGTCTCTGAGAGCAGCCTTCCGGTCGTCCTTGCCCGCCCGGTCGACGATGAGCACGCCGTCCAGGTGGTCGATCTCGTGCTGGATCACCCGGGCCTCGAGCCCTTCGGCGTCCACCTCGACGGGCTCGCCGTCCGCGCCGATGCCCGCGACGACCACGCGCACGTGACGCTCGACCGGCACCTGGAGATCGCCGCCCAGGAGCGACAAGCATCCCTCGGTCTCGGACTCCGTCTCGTCTGATCGCTCTCGCAGCTCCGGGTTTATGAGAACGCGGACGTCGCCGTCGGACGAGACCCGGTAGACGAGGACGCGCCGCAGGACGCCGAGCTGCGGCGCAGCCAGGCCGACGCCGTGGGACTGCCGCATCACCTCGGTCATCCGCTCGACGAGCCGCCTGACGTCGCCGTTCACCTCCTCGACGGCGTCCGCCGGGACGCGCAGGACCGGGTCGGGGTATTGGCGGACGAGCATCACCGCAGCGGCATGGTGGGCGCGCCGCTCCTCGTCGCTCGTCGTCGTCTCGACCTGCCCTTCGGCGATGTCCTGGTTCTCCGTGGTCATGCGCTCGTGAGGCCGGCGGCCGGCTCGACGGCGGCGTAGCCGTCGGCAAGCGCGGCCAGGAACGCCGCGTGCACGTCGGCGGCGGCGATCCGGCGGTCGCCGAACTCGAGCGCCATCGTCGCGCAGGCGTCGTGGGCCACCGCCACGTCGTATCCGAGGTCGACGGCAGCACGAACGGTGGCATCGACGCACATGGAGGTCATCATCCCGCAGACCACGAGCCGGTCCGCGCCGGCATCCTTCAGCCGCGAGTCAAGGGGCGTCTCCAGGAAGGCATTGGGAAACGCCTTCTCGACGACGGTCTCCCCCGCGCTCGGGCCGCACGGCGTCGTGGATCTCGCCGCCCGGCGTCCCTGGGCGCAGATAGCGCGCGTCGGGCGCGTCCCAGACATGCTTCACGTGCACGATCTGCTCGCCGGACGAGCGAAAGGCGTCGAGCAGCGCTCTTGGCCCGGCCGGCCGCGGCTTCGGGGCCGTCCAGCGGGTTGGCGCCGCCGGGGAAGTAGTCGTTTTGGATGTCGACGACGACGAGGGCTCGAGTCATGGATGAAAGGCTACCGGCTCACGACAACGACTGCGGATCCACGTCGACAACGACTGTGGCCGACGCCCGGCGCAGGTCCCCGGTGAGGTCGCGCACGACCCCGCGCAGGACGGCGGCCGCGCGGAGGGGCTGCTCGGTCTTGATGAGGACGTGGCTGCGCCACCGGTCGCGCAGGCGAAAGAGCGGCGCAGGGCCCGAGCAGGATGTCTCCGTCGAGGGCGGGCTCGATCGCGGACCGGACGGCCCCAAGAACGCCGTCGGCCACATCTCCGGAGGGGGCCGCGGCCAGCACGCGTACCACCCGCCGGAAGGGCGGATAGCCGAGCGCGCCGCGGCGCTCGAGCTCGCCGTCGAGGAACTCGGGCACGGCGTGCCGCGCGGCGAGTACGACCGGTCGCAGCTCGGGGTCCCAGGCCTGGACGATCACCCGCCCACGGGGATCGCCGGGACGCCCCGGCCGGCCGGACAGCTGCGTGAGCAGCGCGAAGGCACGCTCCTCGGCGCGGAAGTCCGGGACGGCGAGCGCCTGGTCGGCGTCGATCGACGGCAGCCAGCTTCACGCCCGGCACGTCGTGGCCCTTCGCGACGAGCTGCGTCCCGACCAGTACCGCGGCCTCGGCGCTCGCGGAACCGGCGCAGCGTCGCCTCCGGCTCGCCGGCCTGTGCGGCCACGTCCGCGTCGAGCCGCACGACCTCGAGCCGTGGGAAGTGCCGCTGGAGCTCCGCCTCGACGCGCGTCGTCCCGGCGCCGATCTGGGTGAGGTCGACCGAGCCGCACCTCGGGCAGGCCTTCGGCATCGGCTTCCGAGGCGCCGCAGTGGTGGCAGCGCAGGCGGCGGCCGTGCAGGGTGAGCGCGACGTCGCAGCGACCGCACCGCCAGGTTTGCGCGCATGTCCGGCAGTGGACGGCCGCGGCGGCTCCGCGCCGGTTCTGGAGGACGATGGCGCGGCCGCCGCCGTCCTCGATCTCACCGAGAGCGTCGAGCAGCGGCCGCGTCAGTGGGTAGCCGCCGTCCAGACGCAGGTCGACGATGTCGACCGCTGGGCAGGCGCCCGCCGACCCGCGCCGGCAGGCTGAGCCGACGTGTCACCCCGTGCCAGGCCTCCGGCCGCGGCGTCGCGCTCCCGTAGACGGTGACCGCGCCCTCGAGCCGGGCCCGCTTCGCCGCGACCCGGCGGGCGTCGTACCGCGGGTCGGCCTCGTGCTTGTAGGAGGCATCGTGCTCCTCGTCGACGACGATGACGCCGAGGTCGGGGACTGCGGCGAAGACCGCCGAGCGCGCACCCACCACCACGCGCGCCTCGCGGGCGGCGATGCGGCGATGCTCGGAGCCGCGCCGGCCCCGGCTGAGGCCGCTGTGCAGGACGGCCACGGTCGCGCCGAACCGGGCGGTGAACCGGGACGCGAGCTGCAGCGTGAGCGCGATCTCGGGAACGAGGACGATCGCGCCCCGCCCCAGCTCGAGCGCGTGCTCGATCAGGCGCAGGTAGACCTCGGTCTTGCCCGAGCCCGTGACGCCGTGGACGAGCACGTCGCCGCCACCCGCCTCCAGCAGCTCGACGCAGCCCGCGACGGCCTCCTCCTGCGCGGCGGTCAGCTCGACGCGCACGTCCGTGCGGGGAGCCGGCGGCATGGCCTCGAGGGCCACCAGTCCCCGCTCCTGCATCCGCCGAACCGTGGCCCGCGTCGTCCCGGCGGCGGCCACCAGGTCGGAGAGCGGGAGCGGCGCGAGGCCGGCATGGGACAGGATCTCGGCCTGGCGGGCGGTCGCCCCGTCCCCGCTCAGCACTCGCACCCACGGCTCCGGCGGGCGCGCCTCGGCCTCGGGCGGCGTCACCAACGGCAGCGCGCGTGCCAGCGTCGACGCGTAGTTGGCCGCGATCCACTCCGCGAGATCGAGCAGCGGAACGGGCACCTGGCCGAGGACGCCGAGGAGCGGCTTCAGCGCCGACACGTCGGCGAGGCCTGGAAGCGCCGTCACCACGCCGCGCACGCGGCGGTTCCCGAGCTCGATCTCCACGACCGAGCCGCGGCCGATGGCGCCCTCGAGCTCCGGGGGCACCGCGTAGTCGAAGGGCCGGTCGACCGCGCGCGCCGTCACGAGCGGGGCGACGGCTGCGACGGGCGCGGTGTCAGACGCCGACGGGCTCACCCAGGCCGCACGCCGCGCGCAGCTCCGCGACACGATCGGTGCGCTCCCAGGGGAAGTCCTCGTCGATGCGGCCGAAATGGCCGCCGGCGGCGGTCCGCTGGTAGATCGGCCGGAGCAGATCGAGCTCGCGGATGATCGCCGCCGGGCGAAGGTCGAAGACCGACGCAACGGCCGACTCGATCGTGTCGCGCGGCACCGTCTCGGTGTCGAACGTCTCGACGCCCACGGACACGGGGCGCGCCACGCCGATCGCGTAGGCGACCTGCACCTCGGCGCGCGCCGCAAGCCCGGCCGCGACCACGTTCTTGGCGACCCAGCGCATCGCATACGACCCCGACCGGTCAACCTTGGAGGGATCCTTCCCGGAGAACGCACCACCGCCGTGCCGGGCCGAGCCGCCGTAGGTGTCGACGATGATCTTTCGGCCCGTGACGCCGGTGTCGCCCATCGGCCCGCCGGTCACAAAGCGGCCGGTCGGGTTGACGAGCACGAACTCGGGATCCGAGAGCCGCACGGTGGCGCACAGCTCATCCGGGATGGCCACCGGCAGGACGTGCTCGGCGAGGCCGCGCCTGATCGTCTCCTCGTCGACGTCCGGGTCGTGCTGAGTCGACACCAGCAGCCGCTCGACTGCGATCGGCGTGAGCCGCCCGCCGGACTGCCGGTAGCGCACCGTCACCTGCGACTTGCCGTCCGGCCGCAGGTACGCCAGCGTGCCGTCCTTCCGCACGTCTGCCATCCGGCGGCTGATGCGGTGGGCGAGCGTGATCGGAAGCGGCATCAGCTCCGGCGTCTCGTCGCAGGCGTAGCCGAACATCATCCCCTGGTCGCCCGCGCCCTGGCCGTCGACGTCGGCCTCGGCCCGGTGGCGCTGCTCCTCGTAGGAGGTGTCGATCCCCATGCCGATGTCGGGGGACTGCTCGTCGATCGCGACGACGACCCCGCATGTCAGGAAGTCGAAGCCGAAGGCCGCATCGGTGTAGCCGATGTCGCGCACCGTGTCGCGGACGATCCGTGGGATGTCCACGTAGGCGTCGGTCGTGATCTCGCCTGCGACCACGACGAGGCCGGTCGTCACGAGCACCTCGCACGCGACTCGCCCGCGCGGGTCGCGCCGCAGCACCTCGTCGAGGACGCCGTCGGAGATCTGGTCGGCGACCTTGTCCGGGTGGCCCTCCGTGACCGACTCGGACGTGAACAGGAACTCGCGGTCGGCGTGCGAGGTCATCGGCGGATGGTAGTGGAAACGGCTTCAGGCTTTCTCATCGAGCGGCTGCGGGAGCCGCGGGTGGCCCGTGGAGGCCGTGACGGTGCCGCGGAATCGGCGCTGGCAGCGGCTCGCGCTCTTCCTGCATATTCGGGCGGTCAAGGCTGGCACCGTGGAGGAGCGGCCCGTTGAGGATCACTCCTCCACCGGCTCCCGGGCCATCAGCTCTGCCAGCGCATCCAGGGGCGCCACGCCGTCGAAGGCCACCCGGCACACCGCTTCCGTGATCGGGAGCTCGATCCCGTGCTCCCGCGCGACGTCGCGCAGCACCGGCGCGGCGGTGAGGCCCTCGGCCACCTCACCGATCTCCTGCTCGATCCATTGGGTCGGCACACCGGTCGCGATCATCTCCCCCGCCCGCCGGTTGCGGGAGTGGGTCGACGTACAGGTCGCCACGAGATCGCCCATCCCGGCCATGCCCATGTACGTCCGCGGCTGCGCGCCGAAGGCCTCGCCGAGCCGTGACATCTCGGCCATGCCGCGCGTGATGATCGCGGCCTTCGCGTTGTCGCCGTAGCCGAGCCCGTCCGACACTCCCGCGGCGATCGCGATCACGTTCTTCGACGCCGCGCACAGCTCGACGCCCGCCACGTCCCGGGACGCGTAGACGCGCATCGTCCGCCCCGACAGCTCCCGCTGGAGGGTTCGCGCCAGCTCGGGGTTCTCGCTCGCGACGACCGACGCCGTCGGCTGGTCGCGCGCGACCTCCTCGGCGTGGTTGGGGCCCGACAGGACGGCCACCCGGTCGCCGCCCGCGAGCTCGCCCAGGATCTCCGACAGCCGCCGACGGCTCGCCGGGTCGAGCCCCTTCGTCATCGAGAGGAACGCCGGCCGGGATCCCGCCCTTGGGACGACCTCGGCGGCCACGCCGGCGAACGCGCGACTCGGCACGGCGATCGCGACCAGGTCGGCGTCCGACAGATCGGAGCCTCCGATGGCGCACGCTCCGAGGCCGTCCGGCAGCTCGACGTCGAACAGGTGGCGCGGATTTCGCCGGTGGCGCACGATCGCGTCGGCCTGAGCGGCGTCGCGGCACACGAGCGTCGGCGCGTGGCCCTGAAGGACGAGGAGGCGGGCGAACGCCGTCCCCCAGCTTCCGCAGCCGACCACCGCGACCCTCATTCGCGGCTCTTGAAGTCGATGATCACGGGGCACCCCTCCAGAATCAGGCGACGGCGGAGCTGATTCTCGACGAAGTAGGCGTAGTCGCGCGTGACGAGCGCCTTGTCGGAGACGACGATACGAAACCGCGGCGGCCGGGTGCGGTACTGGGTGGCGTAGAGCACATTCAGCCGCTTGCGGCCCTTGCGCGGCGTCTCGCGCGCGGCGCCGATCTCGGCCATCGCGCGGTTGAGCGCGCCCGTGCCGACACGCGAGGTGTACCGATCGAAGAGCTCCTCGACGGTGTCGAGCATGCGGTCGACGTGCCGCCCGGTCAGCGCGGATGTCGTGACGATGGCGGGCCGCTGGCGGAGCTTCCCGGAGAGCCGCTCGGCGACGTCGTCCACCTCGACGGTCGTGATGTCCCACTTCGAGAGGACGACGAGCGTCGCGCAACCGGCCTTGCGGGCCTCGTCGGCGACCGACAGGTCGCCTTCGGCGGGCCCCTCCGACGAGTCGACCAGGACGAGCGCGATGTCCGCCCGCTGAGCCGCCTCGATCGCGCGCACCTCGCTCCAGTACTCGATTCCCTGCCGGTGGCGGCGCTTGCGGCGAAGGCCGGCCGTGTCGATCAGCCTGAACCGCCGCTCGCCGCGCTCGAAGGTCGTGTCGATCGCGTCACGCGTCGTCCCCGGCGTCGGCGCGACGATGACCCGCGGCCGGCCGAGAATGGCGTTCACGAGCGACGACTTGCCGACGTTCGGGCGGCCCAGGATGGCGACCCGGATCTCGTCGTCGACGTCGGACTCGTCCTCGCCGGGCTCGCCGTCCACATCGGGCGGTGGGAGCCGCTCGACGATGGCGTCCAGCAGGTCACCCGTCCCGCGGCCGTGCAGCGCCGACACGCTGATCGGGTCGCCCAGGCCGAGCCCGTGCAGCTCGAGCGCACCCGCCTCGTGGGCGGTGTCGTCGACCTTGTTCGCGAGCACGAGCACGGGCCGCCGCGAGCGGCGCAGGATGTCGGCCAGCTCCTCGTCGCCCGCGACCAGGCCGGCCCGCGCGTCGATGACGAGCAGCACGAGGTCCGCCTCCTCGACCGCCTGGCTGGCCTGGTCGGCGACCTGCGACTGCATGTGCGACGGGTCGGCGGCATCGACCCCGCCCGTGTCCACGAGCACGAACTCCCGCCCGTTCCAGTCGCACGGCACCTCGTTTCGGTCGCGGGTGACGCCGGGCGTCTCGTCCACGACCGCCTTTCGGGAGGCGGTCAGGCGGTTGACGAGCGTCGACTTCCCGGCGTTCGGGTAGCCGACCACCGCAACCATCGGCATGCGCCCGCTCACCCGGCCGTCTCGTAGAGGCGCCGGATCTCGGCCATCAGCTCGTCGGCGGTCTCGCGGTAGGCCTCGCCCGGACGCCGGTCGCCGCGCTCGTAGGTGCGCGGTTCCCCGAAGACGATGCTGATCCGCTGTCCCGGCCGCCACCGCCCGGTGCCCCGGATCGCCGCGGGCACGACCGGCACGTCCTCGACGACCGCGCAGCGGCCGGCGCCGGCCTTGGCGCCGTCGAGCTCCGCCTGGCGGTGGCCCTGGATGAAGATGCCCACCACACCGCCGGCCTCGACCGTCTCGTGCACCGTCCGGAGCGCATCGCGGTCGGGCTCGCCGCGCCGCACCGGGAACGCCCCGCCCCAGCGCAGGAGCCAGGCGATCGTGACATAGCCCCAGAGCTCGCGCTTCGCCATGTAGCGGATCGAGCGCGGCTGCGACCAGCCGAGCGCCGGGATATCCCACCACGACTCGTGGTTCGACACGATGAGGGCGGGCCCGTCGATCGGCACGTTTCGGCGGCCGACGACCCGCGGCCGAAGGAGCAGCCGCACGAGCGGCCCCAGGAAGCGCCGCAGGACCCTCCAGGCGCGGTCGATATCCGGCGAGCTGGGCGTTCACACTCCGGCCTCGCGCGCCAGCTCGAGCACGCGCTCGATCACCTGCTCGACGTCGAGCCCGGTCGTGTCCACCGTGTGCGCGTCCGACGCCGGAGCGAGCTGCGCTGCATCGCGGCGGTCGCGCTCGGCGATCGCGAGCTCCACCCCCGCCGCCGGGACGCCGAGCTCGGACGCGCGCCGGCGCGCGCGCTCGGCCACCGACGCCGTCAGGTACACCTTGACCTCGGCGTCGGGACAGACACGTGTTCCGGTGTCGCGGCCCTCGAGCACCGCGTCCCGGGCGAGCTCGCGCTGCCGCTCCCGCATCCGCTCGCGGACCGGCTCGTGCCGCGACACGGCGCTGACGTGGGCAGAGATCTGCTCGGATCGCAGGTCGACGGACGCGGCCGGGCTCGCGCCGACGAGGGCGGTAAGGGCCGCCGCGTCGTCGAGGTCGACGCCGCGTTCGAGGGCGACCGCCGTCAGCTCCCGGTACATCGCGCCGGTGTCGACGTGGCTGAAGCCGAGCCGCTCCGCCACGGCCCGGGCGACGGTGCTCTTGCCTGCCCCCGCGGGACCGTCGATCGTCACCACCACGGCGTCAGGCGCTCACCGCGGCGAGGCGGTCGGCGAAGTCGGGGAAGCTGACGCCGAGCACGTCGGCACCGTGCACCTCGACGCCCTCCTGGGAGCACAGCCCAGCGACGGCCCCCAGCATCGCGACCCGGTGATCGCCCGCCGCGTCGACGCTCCCGCCGCGAAGCCGGGTCGGGACGCCGCGGATCCGGAAGCCGTCCTCGAGCGGCTCCACATGGCCGCCGACGGCGTTCAGGGCGTCGGCGGTCGCCGTGATCCGGTCGGACTCCTTGACGCGCAGCTCCGCCGCACCACGGATGGTCGTCACGCCGTGGGCGAAGCACGCGAGGAGCGCCACCAGGGGCAGCTCGTCGACGAGGAGCGGCACCAGCTCGGGCTCGACGTCGGCGGCCACCAGCTCGGCGGGCCGCACCTCGATGTCAGCGACCGGCTCGCCGCTCGCGAGCCGCCTTCGGAACACACCCACCCTGGCCCCCATCCGCTCCATCACCGTGAGAAGGCCCGTCCGCGTCGGGTTCACGCCGACGTCGCGCAGCGTCAGGTTCGACCCCGAGAGCGCCGTCGCCGCAACGATGAAGGGCGCTGCCGACGAGAAGTCACCGGGCACGTCGATCTCGCCGAGCCGGAGCTCCTGCACGGGCGAGACCGCGACCCGCCCCGCCGTCCGATCCACCGGAACGCCGGCGGCGCGCAGCATGCGCTCGGTGTGATCGCGAGTCGGAACCGGCTCGCGCACCTCGGTCACACCGCGCTCGGTGTAGAGGCCCGCGAGGAGGACGCACGACTTGACCTGGGCGGACGCCACCGGCAGCTCGTAGCTCACGGCATCGGTCACGCCGTTGGCCTCGATCCGGATCGGCGGCCGGCCGTCGGTCGTCTCGATCGCCACGCCCATCTGCCGCAGCGGCTCCGCGATCCGCTCCATTGGACGGGAGCAAATGCTTTCGTCGCCCGTCAGCTCGAACGAGCCGACCTGCCCGGCCAGGATGCCCGGGAGCAGTCGGATCAGGGTGCCGGCGTTTCGGACGTCGACCGGCTCCGCCGGCGCCTCGAGGCCACGCAGGCCGGCGCCGTGCACCACGAGCTCGGCCTCGCCGACGCGCTCCACGGCGACGCCGAGCGACTCGACGGCGGCGACGGTCGCGAGCGTGTCGGCCGATGCGCCGAACCCGCGCACATGCACGGATCCGGACGAGATCGCGCCGAGCAGGACCGCCCGGTGGCTGACGGACTTGTCGCCCGGCACCGCGAGCTCGCCCGTGAGCCCGCCGGCCGGACCGACCCGAAGGCCGTCGGCGGTCACGCCTCGACCGCCGGAGTTGCGACCGCGCCGTAGCCCTGGGCGTCGAGCAGGTCGACCGCGCGCCGTGCCTCGCCCTCGCCTGCCACCACGATGACCGCCGTGCCGCCGGCGTCCGCCGACATGTGGTGGAGCTCGAAGTCCTCGATGTTGATGCCCTCTGCGCCGAGCGCCTGCGTGATGCCCGAGAGCACGCCGGGCCGGTCGAGCACCCGCACGCGGACGCGGTAGAGCTCCTCGGGCACCGTCTCGTAGGCCGCCTCGAGCAGGCGCCGGCGGTTGCCGGCCGCCTCCCCGATCCAGCGTGCCAGGAAGCCCGCGTCCTCCCGCTCGAGCGCCCGCGCGAGCTCCTCGACGCGCCGCCCGTGCTCCCGCAGCCCGTCGAGCAGCGCCTCGCGGTTGTCGAGGAAGATGTCGACCCAGATCCGAGGGTTGGCGCCGGCGACGCGTGTCATGTCGCGAAACGACCCGCCGACGGCTCCCAGCGGGTCGTGGCCGTCCACGCGGCCCGCGCCGGCCTGGTTTGCGAGGACGTTCGCGACGGCGTGCGGGAGATGGCTCGTGATGGCCACGAGCCGGTCGTGGGCGCCGGGATCTATGGCGACCGGCCGCGCGCCGAGGCCGGCGACGAATCCGTGCACCGTGCGGTGGTGGGCCGGGTCGGTGGCCGCGGTCGGCGTCAGGAACCACGTCGCCCCCTGGAAGAGGTCGGCGCGCGCGTTCGCGACGCCGCGAGCCTCCGATCCGCACACCGGATGGCCGCCGACGAAGCGCGGGCTCGACGCGGCGGCCGACACCAGCCGCGACTTCGTCGAGCCGACGTCCGTCACGGCGCAGCCCTCGCTGCTCGCGGCGACGGTCTGCTCGACGAGCGCGGGCAGGTGGACGACCGGCCCGCACACGACGGCGACGTCGGCGCCGGCCACGGCGCCCTCGAGCGTCTCCTCGACGTGGGCCGCCGCACCGCGCTCGAGGCCGGCAGCACGGGCGTCGGGATCCGGATCGAACGCGACGACGTCGTTCCCACGGGCGGCGGCCGCGAGCCCGATCGACCCGCCGATGAGGCCGAGCCCGACGATCCCGAGCCGCATCGCGCTTACCCCTCCCGCGCGGCGGTGTCGTGCGCCGCCCGCATGAGCTCGGCGAGGCGGAACGCCAGGTCGAGCGACTGGCGGGCGTTCAGGCGGGGATCGCACAGCGTGCGGTAGCGCACCGAGACCTGATCCTCGCGCACCTCCTCGGCGCCGCCGAGGCACTCGGTCACATCCTCGCCGGTGAATTCGAGGTGGACGCCCCCCGGCCACGCAGCCTCCGAGCGGCAGGCCACGAAGAAGCCCGAGATCTCCGACATGATGTCCTCGAAGCGCCGCGTCTTGTACCCCGTCGACGTGCGAAACGCGTTGGCATGCATCGGGTCGCATGCCCACACGACCGGGTGGCCGGCCTCGCGCACCGCCCGGATGAGCGGGGGGAGCTCGTCCTCGACCCGTCCCGCGCCCATGCGCGCGATCAGCGTCAGGCGTCCGGGCATCCGGTGCGGATCGAGGCGCTCGCACGTGTCGACCAGCTCGTCTGCGGTCGCGGTCGGGCCGACCTTGACGCCGAGCGGGTTTCGGACACCCGCGAAGAACTCGACGTGGGCGCCGTCAGCCTGGCGCGTCCGGTCGCCGACCCACAGCATGTGGGCCGAGCAGTCGTACCACTCGCCGGTGAGCGAGTCCCGCCGCGTGAGGCCCTCCTCATAGTCGAGGAGCAGCCCCTCGTGGCTCGTCCACACATCGACCTCGTGCAGCCGCCGCTCGGACATGAGATCGATCCCGCACGCGGCCATGAAGCGCAGCGCGCGCTCGATCTCGGTGGCGATCGCCTCGTAGCGGCGACCCTCGGGTGAGGTCGCGACGAACTCCTGGTTCCAGCTGTGCACCCGGGTCAGGTCGGCAAAGCCGCCCTTCGTGAATGCCCGCAGCAGGTTCAGGGTCGCAGCCGACTGGTGATACGCCTGCACCATCCGGTCGGCGTCCGGGACGCGGGCGGCGGCGGTCGGCGAGTCATCGTGCACCATGTGGCCGCGGAACGCCGGCAGCTCCACCCCGTCGATGGTTTCGGTGGGCGCCGAGCGCGGCTTTGCGAACTGCCCGGCGATCCGCCCCAGCTTGATGACCGGCAGCGTGCCCGCATAGGTCATGACCGCCGCCATCTGGAGGATGATCTTGAGCTTCTCGCGGATCGTGATCGCCGAGAAGTCGGCGAACGACTCGGCGCAGTCGCCGGCCTGAAGCAGGAACGCCCGGCCCTCGGCGACGCCCGCGAGGGCCGCGGTAAGGTCGCGCGCCTCGCCTGCGAACACGAGCGGCGGGAGCTGCTTCAGGCGCTCTGTGGCCGCCGCCAGACCGGCCTCGTCGGGCCAGTCGGGCTGCTGCTGGGCGGGGTACGCGCGCCAGGAGGCGGGCGACCAGGTGTCGGCGGGGGCGACCATCGCATGGATCCTACCGAGGGGTAAATAGTTAGGATCCGGCCTCGCCATGACGCGCGTGTTCTCGGGAATCCAGCCCACCGGACAGAAGCACCTCGGCAACTACATCGGTGCGATCCGGCACTGGCCCGCCTACCAGGACCTCGGCGAGGCGATCTACTGCGTCGTCGACCTGCATTCGATCAGCGTCCCCTACGACGCACCGACCCTCCGGGCGAACACCCTCGACACGGCGGCGACCCTGCTCGCCGCCGGGCTCGACCAGGACCGGTGCACGCTCTTCGCCCAGAGCAGCGTCCCGGAGCACTCCGAGGGAACCTGGCTCCTGGGGGCGCTCGCGACGTTCGGCGAGCTGAACCGGATGACGCAGTTCAAGGAGAAGACCGAGGGCCAGGAGTCGGTGTCCGTCGATCTCTTCACCTACCCCGTCCTGCAGGCGGCCGACATCCTCCTCTACCACACGGACAAGGTGCCGGTCGGCGACGACCAGCGCCAGCACGTCGAGCTGGCGCGCGACATCGCCCAACGGTTCAACAGCCGCTACGGCGAGTTCCTCACGCTGCCCGAAGCGGCGATCCCCGGCACCGGTGGCCGGGTGATGGACCTTCAGGACCCGACGCGGAAGATGTCGACCACCCGAGGCACGCCGCAGGGGACGCTCCTTCTGGCCGACTCCACCGACATCGTCATGAGGAAGATCCGCTCAGCCGTCACGGACTCCGGCCGCGAGGTGCGCCGGGCCGGCGACGGCAAGGAGGGCATCGCCAACCTGATCGAGATCATGGCGATCGCGACCGACCGCTCGGCCGACGATATCGAGCAGTCATACGACGGCGCCGGCTACGGGCAGTTCAAGACCGACGTCGCCGAGGCCGTCGAGGCGATGATCGGCCCCGTCCGGCGAGCGCTACCTCGAGTTGCGGGCAGACGAGGCGCACCTGCTCGACGTGCTCTCCGCCGGCGCCGCGCGGGCGCAGTCCATCGCGTCCGTGACGCTCGCCGAGATGAAGCGGCGGATGGGCTTCGTCTGATCAGCCGGCGGCGTGGACCTCGGCCGCGGCCCGCTCCCCGGCCCTGACCGCGCCCTCCATGAAGCTCGGGAGCTCGGACGCCTCGGCGCCGGCGAAGTGGACGGGGCCGGCCGGGTCGGCCACGCGAGCGCCCCAGCCGCGGAGCTCGCCGGGCCCGAAGATCAGGTAGCTGCGCGGGTAGGCCACCCGCGTGATCCGCGCGACGCGCACCCCGAAGAGGCG
Source organism: uncultured Actinomycetes bacterium (assembly GCA_963709425.1). Lineage (GTDB taxonomy): Bacteria > Actinomycetota > Thermoleophilia > Gaiellales > JAICJC01 > JAICJC01. Next base: position 295,525 of record CAVPWG010000001.1, read on the forward strand.
CCGCACCGCCTCGGCAACGGCGGCGTCGCCCCGCCGCTTACCCGCTGCGAGGAGCCAGGCCGCAGGGGTGGAGCCGACGAAGCTCCCGAGGCTCCTCGCGTCACGCCGGTAGGCGTAGCCGAGGGCCGTGTCGGTGAGGACCGCGGTCGGGGACTCCTCCGGGAGGTCGCCGGCAAGCTCGATGAGCGACTTGGCGGCGACGCCGTACGAGCCCGCCGGAACGGCCGGCGGGCCTGCGATCCGGGCGCGGGCGTGGAGCGGCGCCGCCACGATCGCACGTGCGCGCCCGGAGTGTCGCGGAGCCGACCTCGACGTCCACCGCCCCTGCCCGCGCCCGCACGGCCGAGACGGCCGACCGGAGCCGGAGGCGATCTCCGAGCCCCGCCGCCAGCGTCTCGGCGAACCCGCCCGCGCCGTCGGCAAACCGCAGCTCCGCGCCGTCGCCCGCGCCGCTTCGGGCCGCCGTCTTGACGGCCAGCGCATGGAGCGACATGCGCTTGACCGGCATCGTCGCCGACGTCACCGAGACGGCTGTCTCGGCCACGGCGAGGTCGAACATCCCGGAGCCGTCCCGGGCCATCCATTCGGCAACCGTGAAGCGGTCGTCGGCCTCCGGGATCGCGCCCCGACGGGCGATCTCGGCGACCAGACGGCGATACCCGGGGGCGTCCGGTGCGCCGGTGCGGCCGGCGACGTGCCACTCGACCGGCGCGGGGCCGTGGTCGCCCCAGCCGACCTCGGACTGCTGCAGCCCGGCGCCAACCTCCTCGGCGAGCGCCCGAATGCGCGTGCTGGCGAGGTCAACGGCCTCTCCGCCCGCCTCCCACCGCCCGGCCGGGACCCTCCGGGCTCCACACGCGGCCGCCGACCCGCGCTCCCGCCTCGAGGACGACCACATCCGCGCCGCCGGCGGCGAGCCGGTGGGCCGCGGTCAGGCCCGAGATCCCCGCGCCGACGACGACCGCATCATGCATCGCGCAGCGCCTCGATCTCGGCGGAGGTGAGCGCGCGCCACTCCCCGGGTGCAAGCCGTCCGGCCGTGATGCCCGCGTACGCCGTCCTGTGCAGATGGATCACGGGATGCCCGACCGCGGCGCACATCCGCCGCACCTGCCGGTTTCGGCCCTCGTGGATTGTGATGTCGATGACGCTCGCACCGCGGCTTCGCACGTCCGCGGCCGCCGTCGGCCCGTCGTCGAGCTCGATGCCCGCCCGCAGGCGCTCGAGGGCATCGTCGCCGGGCTCACCCTTCACGCGCGCACGATACGACTTGGGGACGCCGTGGCGCGGGTGCATGAGCCGGTCGGCCAGGCCGCCGTCGTTGGTGAGGATGAGGACCCCGGTCGTCTCGCGATCGAGGCGGCCGACGGGAAAGAGGCGCGCGCCCGTCTCGACGAGGCCGGTCACAGTCGGGCGGCCTTGCGGGTCGTGGGCAGTGGTGACGACGCCTCGGGGCTTGTTGAGGACGACCGCAACCACCGCCTCGGGCTCGACCGGCTCGCCGTCGACCCGGACGTCGTCGCCGTCCGCCACGCGGGTCGCGAGATCCGCCACGCTCCCGTTCACGGTGACCCTGCCCTCGCGGACCAGCTCCTCGACCGCCCGCCTCGAGCCGAGGCCCGTCGACGCGAGGTAGCGGTTAACCCTGACCGGCACGGGCGTCGGCGACGAGGTGCAGCCGCGCCCGAAGGGCCTCGTGATCGGCCTCGGGCAGATCGAACTCGCCGAGCGAGGGCAGGCTCGCAAGCCCCTCCTCGAGCCCGAACATCCGCTCGAACAGCATCGTGGTCCTGTACAGCACCGGCTGGCCCTGCGTATCACCCCGGCCGGACTCCTCGATGAGGCCGCGCTCCAGGAGCCCGGCGACCGCGGAGTCGGCCGCGACGCCGCGGATGCGGGCGACCTCGGGGCGCGACACCGGGCCCAGATACGCCACGATCGCGAGCGTCTCGAGGCCGGCCTGGCTGAGCGCGCGCGAGCTCGGCCGGTTGACCAGCCGCGCGCACGCGGCGGCTGTCTCGCGCGACGCGCGGAAGCCGTACCCGCCGGCGACGCGCTCGAGGACGACGCCCGAGCGCTCCTCGCAGTAGTGGTCGCGGAGAGCATCGAGTGCGCGCTCGACCCGGGCCGGCGGCGCGTCGGCAAGCGTGGCGATCTCGGCCACGCTGAGCGGCTCGGACGCGACGAACAGGAGCGCCTCGACGGTGTGGGTGAGCTCGCTCATGCGATTGCGCGCTCCGACCCTGCGCCGGCGCGGCCGCGGCGGGCGATCCGGATCGGCCCGAACACCTCGCTCTGCTCGGCCTGCACCTCGCCCTGCTTCCACATCTCGAGAATCGCAAGGAACGCTGCGGCGTGCGACAGCCTGTCGAGCCCGGAGACGGCCTCGTCAAAGCCGAACGCCCGTCGCTCGCGCAGGACGGCGCGGAAGCGCCTCAGGAACTCGCTCACGGGCACGAGCCGGCGGCGAACGGCAGACAGGTCGATCTCAGGCGGAGGCGTCAGCAGGTGCCCGACGGCGGCCTGGAGCTGCCACGGATCCTCGGAGAACGGCTCAACGACGGGCTCGGGGCGCGGCGCGAGCGGCGCGGGCCCAGGCCGGAAGATCCGCCGCTCGGACGCTCCGGCAGCGGCCAGCCAGGCGGCGGCCGCGGCGTAGCGCTTGTACTCGATCAGGCGCGCGAGCAGCTCGGCCTCTGCCTGCTCGGCCGTCATGCCGTCCAGGTCGTCCTCCTCCTCGCCCGGGAAGAGCATGCGCACCTTGATCTCGAGCAGCGCCGCGATCAGGACGAGGAACTCGCTCGCCGACTCGAGGTCGAGCTCGCCGTCGTCGTAGGCCCGCTCGACGTAGGCGACGACGATCTCGGCGATCGGGACCTCGACGAGCTCGATCTCCTCGCGCATGACCAGCGCGAGGAGCAGGTCGAACGGCCCCTGGAACACGTCCAGATCGAGATCGAGCTGCGTCAGCTTCACGAAGACCGGATTCTACGGCCGCGCGCGGACGCAGACGATCACGCGAGGACGGCCTCGCCGAGGAGCGCGCGCGCCTCGGCCATGAAGTCGCCGTCCGGCCGGACGCGGTAGCCGGCGCCGAACCTGAGCACCTTCGGCCCGTCGGACGTCTTGATCTCGAGCTCGACGGGCGCGTCGCCCGGGTACTCGCCGATCAGGCGGCGCAGCTCGTCGACCACGGTCGCAAGCGCCGCCCGGGCGTCGATCCGGAGCTTCACGATCCCCTGGTCGTCGACGGCCTCGAACGGCGACACCTCGAGCGCGATCAGCTTCACCTCCGACTCCGACCGGCGGTCGGCGCGCGCCTTCACGAGGACGATGGCGTCGGGCAGGAGCACGCTCCGGCACGTCTCCCACGTGCCCGCGAAGACCACGATCTCGGCGGAGTCGGTGATGTCGTCGAGCTCGCAGAAGGCCATCTGGTCGCCGCGCTTCGTCACCATCGGGCGCAGCGAGGCGACGATTCCTCCGACCGTCACGACCTGCCCGTCGCGGAGGTCCTGGAGGGCGCGAAGCGGCGTGTCGGTCTTACGCTCGAGCTGGCCGCGGAGCGGGGCGAGCGGATGGCTCGAGACGTACATCCCGAGCGCCTCCTTCTCGCGCCGCAGGAGCTCCTCGCGCGGCCACTCCTCGGACGGCACCGGCGGGCGGCCGCGCGTCGACGGCGCCGCGCCGTTCCCGTCCCCGTCGCCGAGGTCGAAGATGGAGCCCTGCCCGACGAGCGCGTCGGACTGCGTCCGCTGCCCGGCCGAGATCGCCTGCTCGAGCACCTCGAACATGCCCCGCCGGGTCGCGCCCGTCGAGTCGAGCGCACCGCAGGCGATCAGGCTCTCGACCATGCCCCGATTCAGCACGGCCATGTCGACCCGCTCGCAGAAGTCCCAGATCGAGTCGAACGGCCGCTCGCTGCGCGCGGCGATGATCGCGCGCACCGCGCCCTCGCCGACGCGCTTCACGGCGGCCAGCCCGAAGCGGATGCGGCCCTCGACGACCGCGAAGTCCGACTGGCTCGAGTTCACGTCGGGCGGCAGCACCTCGACGCCCATGTCCGCGCACTCGCCGACGTAGAACGGCACCCTGTCCTTGGTCGACATGACCGACGAGATCAGCGCCGCCATGTACTCGGCCGGGTGGTTGGCGCGCAGGTAGGCGGTGCGATAGGCGATCAGGCCGTAACAGGCGGCATGGGCCTTGTTGAAGCTGTAGTCGGCCGCCAGCTCGACCTTGGCCCACAGGGCGTGCGCGGTCGCGGCCGGCACGCCGTTCGACTCGCATCCGGCCGTGAACTTGTCCTTGAGCGACGCCATGAGGCTTGCGATCTTCTTGCCGATCGCCTTTCGGAGATCGTCGGCCTCGGCCGGGCTGAAGCCGGCAAGCGACTTGGCGATCTCCATGTACTGCTCCTGGTAGATGCAGATCCCGTGCGTGGTCTCGAGCACCGGGCCGAGGCGGTTGTCCTCGTAGGCGATGCGGCCGGGATCGGCCTTGTTGCGCGCGTAGTCGGGGATGAACTGCATCGGCCCCGGGCGGTAGAGCGCGACCAGCGCGACGATGTCCTCGAACTCGGTCGGCTTCACCTGCCTCAGGGCGTCGCGCATGCCCGTCGACTCGAACTGGAACACGCCCGTGGAATCGCCGCGGGCCATCATCTCGTAGGTCTTCCTGTCGTCGAGCGGCACCGCGTCCATGTCAAGCCGGGTGCCCACCGATTCCTCGATGATCTCGACCGCCCGGTCGATGACGTCGAGGTTGCGAAGGCCGAGGAAGTCCATCTTGAGCAGGCCGAGCGCGTCGACGTCGTTCATCGAGAACTGGGTCACGACCTCGGAGTCGACGCCCTTCTGCTGGAGCGGCAGGTACTCGGTCAGCGGCCGATCGCCGATCACGACTGCCGCAGCGTGGATCGAGTCGTTGCGGACGACGCCCTCGAGCGGCATCGCCATGTCGACGATCGAACGGGTCGTCTCGTCGGTGTCGTAGCTCCGGCGCAGCTCGGCCCCGGGCTTCATGCACGCCTCGAACGAGATCTTGGGGCCCTCCGGCACGAGCTTCGCGATGCGGTCGACGACGCCGTACGGGATGCCCATCACGCGGCCGGCGTCCTTGATCGCGGCCTTGGGCTGCATCTTGCCGAACGTGATGATCTGGGCGACGTTGCGGCGGCCGTACTTCTCGGCGACGTAGTTGATGACGCGCTCGCGGCCCGCCACCGCGAAGTCGATGTCGATGTCGGGAAGCGACTTTCGCCCCGGGTTCAGGAAGCGCTCGAAGAGCAGCGAGTACCGGATCGGGTCGAGGTCGGTGATCCGCAGGCAGTAGGCCACGAGCGACCCGGCCGCCGAGCCGCGGCCGGGCCCGACCGAGACGCCGTCCTGGCGGGCGAAGCGGATGAAGTCCCAGACGATGAGGAAGTAGTCGGCGTAGCCCATCTCCTCGATCGTGCGGAGCTCGAACTCGAGCCGCTCGCGAAGCTCGGGCGTCTCGGCCCCGTACCGCTCGCGCAGGCCGGACTCGGCGAGCTCCCGCAGGTACTGGGGCGCCATCTTGCCCTCTGGGACGTCGAAGCGCGGCAGGTGCAGCCTGTCGAGGTCGAGCCGGGCGTCGCAGCGCTCGGCGATCTCGACGGTGCGGGCCAGCATGTCGGCTCCCCACGGCGCGGCCATCAGCGCGTACATCTCGTCGGGCGACTTCAGGTAGAAGCCGTGGTTCGAGAACTTGAACCGGTCGGGGTTGTCGAGCGTGTCGCCGGTCTGGATGCAGAGCATCGCCTCGTGCGGGATCGCGTCGGCGGCCGTCAGATAGTGCACGTCGCCGGTGCCGACGAGCGGGAGTCCGGCGTCGCGCGCGAGCCCGGCGAGGACCGGGTTGATGGCCGTCTGCACGTCGATGCCGCCGTCCTGGAGCTCGACGTAGACGTTGTCGCGGCCGAAGATCTGTACGAGCCGGTCGATCTCGCCCCGCGCGCCGCGCTCGTCGCCGTCGACGAGCGCCTTGCACACCCGCCCGGACAGACAGCCGGAGAGGGCGATGATGCCCTTGGAGTGGGCGGCGAGCTGCTCGAGGTCGACACGGGGCCGGTACCAGTAGCCATCGAGATATCCCGCGGACACGAGCCGGACGAGGTTGTGGTAGCCCTCGCTGGTCTCGGCGAGCAGGGTGAGATGGCAGCGACGCTCCTTCTGGGGGCGGGCGGCATGGTCGTCGACCACATACATCTCGCAGCCCAGCACCGGTCGTATCCCGGCGTGCGTGGCGGCCCGCGTCAGCTCGACCGCGCCGGCCATCGAGCCGTGGTCGGTCAGGCCGATCGCGGGCATCCCCAGCTCGGCGGCGCGGGCGACCAGCGGTTCGATACGGCACGCCCCGTCGAGGATGGAGTACTCGCTGTGGACGTGGAGATGGACGTACTGCTGGCCGTTGGGCACGGACGTCCATCCTACTGACCGGCGCCGACGGAGCCGCACCCAGCCGAGAAGTGCGTGACGGAGGCGGCCGCGGAGACCATCCTCCGGACATGACGGGCCTGATCTTCGCCTATCCCGAGATCCTGATGGGATCGGCGTGGGCCTGGTCGCCGCGTCGCGCGGGTGGCGCCTCACGCCCATCGTGCTCGCGGGAGCGGCGCTCGCGCTGGTCCTCGTCGTCGGCGACGCCGACCTCACCAACGTCTGCTCGGGCCACGGCGAGTGCACCCCGCCGACGAAGGTGGACTGGACGTTCGTCGCGATCGCCAACACGGGCGGATGGGCGTTCGGCGTGGCGACGGGCGCCGCGCTCATGTGGTCGCGCGGCCGTACGCTCAGCTGAGGTGCCCGATCACGCGCGGCGGCTGTCCGGGGACAGTCCCCCGAACGATTGCGGCACACGCCAGGCACAGCCTCGCGACGCCGTCATGGCCGTACCACCGGGCCAGACCCCGTCCGGGGTCAGGCCCCACTGCCCCCAACGGTCGCGGCGCCGGCGAAGACCGCGCTCTTCGCCGGTGCGCTGCAGACACAACGCGACCGCTTAAGGAGGGGGCTCGCGGGGGAACCCTGGGTTCCCCCGCGCGAAGAACTGCGCGCCGGTCCGGGTGCAGGCAGGCAGGATCAGGTCGCTCAGGATCTGCCGGTGCCCGGCGTCGGCGGAGTAGCGGCGGAACGCGTCGGCGTCGTCCAGGTCGACGACGAGCGCCATGTCGGCGTTCCCCTCCCTGAGGCCGGCGTCACGGCCCAGCGACCACGCCCGCACCATGTCGAGCCGGGCGAGCATCGCCCGGAGCTCCGTCTCGACGCGGTCGACGTGCGCGGCCCCGACGTCCTCGTTCCAGCGGAAGAGGACGACATGCCGAAGCACGTCAGCCGGAGTCGTGCGAGCCGTTGCGGCGGCGGTGGTGCGCGATGACCGCGGCCCCCGCGACGGCCGCAGCAGCACCGCCGACGAGCGGCAGCCGTGTGCGGCGGGGCCGCATGGCATCGCTCATCCGCGTCCGCACCGGACGCCGGGCACGGCGTCGGCCGACGACCGTGCGCGCAACACGTCCTGCAACCACATAGGTGGCATACCCGATGGCAGCTTTGCGCTTGTTCAGGATCATGCCCGCACTGTACTCGACGGGGTCGGACGAAATACCTCGATCAAGGGACTGATAGGAGCCCCGAAACTGGCGACTACTGAGAATATGAACGACAACGACATCACAGCACGCGAGCCCTCGGTCGACGAGCGCTTCATGGGCGACTGGGTCGCGTTCGGGATGTCCGAGCTCCAGGCGTATCTGACGAAGCACGCCCGCTTCGCGGCGTTCTGCGACGACCTCGATTCCGACGCCCAAGACCTGGCGGCCTAGGCCCCGCTGACGGCCACGGGGAGGCGGAGCCGGCGGATCGGCCGCTCCGGCCGCACCATCCCGGCTGCGATCCACGCGTCGATCTCGCTGAAGAGCTCGTCCACGAGCGCCCGCTGTGGCACGCGCCGCAGCACCTCGCCGTGTGCGTAGATGTGCCCCGCGTCGCGCCCGCCGGCGATCCCGAAGTCGGCGTCGCCGGCCTCGCCGGGCCCGTTCACGGCGCAGCCCATCACGGCCACGTGGAAGACCTGGTCGTAGCCGCCCAGCCGCCGCTCGACGGCCTCCGCGAGCTCGAGGACGTCGACGTTCGTGCGCCCGCACGACGGGCAGGCGATCATCACGGGCCCCTTGTGGCGCAGGCCCAGCACCCGCAGGATCTCCCAGGCGACCTTCACCTCCTCGACCGGATCGGCCGTCAGCGAGACGCGCAGCGTGTCGCCGATCCCGTCGGCGAGCAGCGAGCCGATCCCGATCGCGCTCTTCACGGTTCCGGTGAACGCGGGGCCGGCCTCCGTGACGCCGAGGTGGAGCGGGTACGGCACCTGCTCGGACAGGCGGCGGTAGGCCTGGATCATGACCGGCACGGACGAGCTCTTGACCGAGATCTTGAAATCGCGGAACTCCAGCCGCTCGAGCAGCCGCACCTCCTCGAGCGCCGCCTCCACGAGCGCGCCCGCCGGGTCGTTGGTCGCGAACTGGCGCAGGTGGTCTGGCAGCGAGCCGGAATTGGCGCCGATCCGCATCGGGATGCCCGCTGCGCGGGCCGCCGTGACGACCTGCTCGACGCGATCGGGGCCGCCGATGTTGCCCGGGTTGATGCGCACGGCCGCGACGCCTGCGTCGATCGCCCGGAGCGCCAGCGAGGCATTGAAGTGGATGTCGGCGATCACCGGGAGCGGCGTGCCCGCGACGATCGCGGGCAGTGCATCGGCGTCCGGGCGCCCGGGGACAGCCACGCGGACGATCTCGCAGCCCGCCCCTTCGAGCCTCGCGATCTGGCCCAGCGTGGCCGCGACGTCGCTCGTCTCGGTGAGGGTCATCGACTGCACCGCCACCGGCGCGCCACCGCCGATGGGGACGCCGCCGACGCTGATCCGCTGGGTCGAGGCCATCAGGCGGGAGGATACCGGGCGACACCGCCGAGCTCGGAGGTCGCGCGGGCGATCAGCGCGTCCACGGAGGCCGGGTCGACGCGCGCCTCCGCCCGGCCGAGCTGGTGCTCGAGCGCCGCCGTGATGGCGGCGTCGTCCGCCCCGCGGCCGAGGGCCCAGCGGCCGCCGGCGACCTTTGAGCACAGCTGACGCTCGGTCGCGAAGCGCCAGGCCCGGCAGGCGTTCAGCACCTGGTAGGCCGGGGGTGCATGCGTGACCGCCCATGCCAGCTCGCCGGCGAACGTCGCATCCAGGAGCTGCGCCGGGACGTCCGCGAAGACGTGTTCGGGCGGCGGCCCGGTGAGCGCGCGCCCGTGCTGCCGGCACACCGCGATGTGCATCAGGTAGTCGGCGTGCCCGCGGCCGAGCCCGAGCGTCGGCCGGTCGCCCGCGGACGAGGTCGTGAGGTCGAGCTCGAACGCCGGCTCGGCGATCGCGGTGGCCGCGCTCGCCGCTGACATGAGCCCGAACTCGAGGCCGCGGAGCGCCGGGCAGGGCAGCGACCCGACCGACAGCGCCCCGGCCAGCTCCTCGAGTACGCCCCGGTCCACGACCGGGGCGGCGCAGACGGCGAGGACATCGATGTCGGAGCGATCCTCGCGCCAGCCGCCGAGGACGGCGGATCCGTGCAGATAGGCGCCGACCAGCCCCTCGCCGATCCGCTCGTCGAGCACCCGCGCGAGCGTCGCCAGGTAGGCCTCGACGGCCGGCGTCACCGCGCCGAGGGCGAGAGGATGCCTGCCAGGTCGTTCTGGAGGCCGATCAGGAAGACGAGCACCATGAGCGCGATCCCGAGCACAGAGATGCGCTCGAACACGGCCCGCGACACCATCCGACCGCGCAGCCGCTCGAGCACGATCATGAACACGTGGCCGCCGTCCAGCGGCAGGAACGGGAGCAGGTTGAAGATGGCGAGCGAGAGCGAGATGTAGGCGAGGAGGGTGAGATAGAAGGGTGTCCCGGCGTCGGCCGCATCCGCCGAGTAGCGGACGATCCCCACGGTCGAGTGGAGCTGCGAGCGCCCCTGCGGCGTGACGACGTCGGCCAGCGCCGAGGCGGTGCCGGTGGTGAGGTCCCACATGAACGAGGCCGACGCGACCGGCGCCTCGAGGAACGAGTACGTCTTGAGGCCGGCCTGGAAGCTGAACCCCAGCCGGTAGCTGCCGTCGATCACCTTGGTGTGCACCGGGCCGAGGACGATCCGGTGTCCGTTGCGGACGACGGTGACCGTGATGGGCGCTCCGTGGCTCTGCTCGATCGCGTTGCGCACCTCGAGCGGCGGAAGGGCCTTGCCGTCGACGGCGAGCAGCCGGTCGCCGGGGCGCAGGCCGGCGCTGTCCGCGGGGCTCTGCGCGATGACCGCGGCGACGTCGCGCGAGAGCACCGACCCGTCGGGCCGGCCGAGGAGCGCGACCCCCCACAGGATGATGAAGCAGGCGAGCACGTTGGCCGCCGGCCCGGCCGTGATGACGGCCAGCCTCCGGCCCCGGGAGCAGCGCCAGTAGGCGCGCGGGTCGAGGTTCTCCTCAAGCCGGTCCATGGAGCGGGTGACGCGCCGTCGTTCACCCTCCGACAGCGACGGCTCGGCGTGATCCACAGCGGCGCGCAGCACGGGCAGCACCGCCAGGGCGTCGTCATAGCGGCCCTGGGTGAGGTGGCGGCGGACATCGTCGAGCGCGACGCCGATCGCCGTCGCGTCCTCGTCGTGCAGGTTCTCCGAGCGGTCGAGCAGATCGTCGACGTCGTAGAGGTCGCCGGCCTCGGGCCGGAGCATGCCCGGGATCTTCACGAAGCCGCCGAGCGGGATCGCGCCGATCCCGTACTCCGTGTCCCCGTACCGGCGCTTCACGAGGGCAGGCGGGAAGCCGAGGTAGAAGCGAAGCGCGCGCATGCCGGTCAGCTTGGCGGCGGTGAAGTGGCCGAGCTCGTGCACGGCGACGAGCAGGAGCAGGCCGCCGATGGCGATGAAGACGCTCATGCGGCCGCGGCACCCGCCCCTGCCGCCGCGGCCCGCGCGCGGCGGTCGGCGTCGAGCACCTGCTCGAGCGAGGCGACAGGCTCGGACGGAACCTGCTCGAGCGTCTCCTCGACCACCGCTGCGATGTCGAGGAATCCGATGCGGCCGTCCAGGAACGCGCGGACCGCGACCTCGTTGGCGGCGTTCAGGACGCACGGCGCGGTGCCGCCCGCCCTGCCCGCCTCGCGGGCGAGGATCAGGCAACGGAAGGTCGCGACGTCGGCCGGCTCGAAGTCCAGGCTGAGCGGCGCCGACAGGTCGAGCGATTCGACCGTCGTGGACGCGCGATGCGGATGGGTCAGCGCCCACGAGATCGGGACGCGCATGTCGGGGAGGCCGGCGTGCGCGAGCAGGGCGCCGTCGCGGAAGCGGACCATCCCGTGGACGATCGACTGCGGGTGCACGACGACCTCGACGGCGTCGTAGGCGATCCCGAAGAGGTGATGGGCCTCGATCACCTCGAGGCCCTTGTTCATGAGCGTGGCCGAGTCGATCGTGATCTTCTCACCCATGCTCCACGTCGGGTGGGCCAGCGCCTCGGCCGCGGTCACGTCGGTGAGCTCGTCGCGGCGGCGGCCGCGAAACGGGCCGCCCGAGGCCGTGATCACGATGCCCGTCACGGCGCCGGGAGGCGCGCCTTCGAGGCACTGCGCGAGCGCCGAGTGCTCGCTGTCGACCGGCAGGAGCCGCTTCCCGCTCGCCGCGGCAGCGGCGAGCACGAGCTCCCCGCCGGCCACGAGGCTCTCCTTGTTGGCGAGCGCGACGTCGGCCCCGGCCGCGAAGGCCGCCAGCGTGGCGCGGAGGCCGGCGGCGCCCACGATCGCGTTCAGGACGAGGTCGGCGCCGCTCTCGGCGATCAGCTCCTCCACGCCATCCTCGCCCGGGAGCACGCGGGTTCCGCCGTCCAGGTCGCGCGCGGCCCGGGCAGCGGCGTCGGAGTCGACGAGTGCGACGAGCGGCACATCCGCCGCCCGCGCGGCGGCCGCAAGCCCGTCCGCGTCGCGGTTCGCCGAGAGCGCGCACGCGCGCAGGTCGGGGCTTCCCGCGATCACGTCGAGCGCCTGCCTGCCGATGGAGCCGGTCGCTCCGAGGACCGCCACGGATCTCATGCGGCCAGTCTAGTTGGGGGCGGTTGGGACGCCGTTACGCCAGGGCCGCGATGTCGGACGGCAGGTCGCGGCGGCGCTCGAGCGGAAGCTCCCGCATCACGTGGCCCGCGACCACGTCCACGACGAACGCCCGGCCCTCGTGGAGGCCGGCGTCGGGGTCCGCCAGGTAGCCGAGCGCGTGGTAGCGCCCGCGGTTGTCTCCCTGGAGCCGCTGCCCGAACCACGCCACGTCGATCTCCGCCAGGCCCGGATGTCGCGCGCACACGGCGGCCACCGCCGACTGCATCCGCTCGTCCGCCATCTGGCGCTCGACGCGCAGGAACGGCAGGAGCCGCGAGGCCGCTGAGCGTCGCTCGGTCATACGGGCCAATTCAGGCGACTCCGCGGGGCCGGGCCTCGTCCGGGGCCTGGCGCCGGTTGTCTACGCCCTGCCGATGGCGAGCGCCAGGAAGTAGGCGGCGGGCGCCGCGAGCAGCAGCGCGTCGACCCGGTCGAGCATCCCGCCGTGGCCGCCGAGGATGTTCCCCGTGTCCTTCACGCCCATGTCGCGCTTGAGGTAGCTCTCCAGCAGGTCACCGATCGGCGCGGCCAGTGCGATCGCCACGCCGAACTCGAGCGCGTGGATGGTCGAGAGCGGCAGGCGGTCCGGCTCGCGGTAGAGCGTAATGAAGACCGTGGCCGTCCCGGCGACGAGCCCGGCCAGGAACCCCTCGACCGTCTTGGCGGGTGAGATCTCCGCGGCCAGCAGGCGGCGGCCGAAGAGGCGCCCGATGGTGAACGCGGCCACGTCGGAGGCCCAGACGCCCAGGAGGACGGCGAGCAGCAGCCACCTGCCGAGGCCGTGCTCACCGGGCAGGTCGCGGACCGCCACCATGAACACGAACCCGAGCCCGATCCAGACCGCGCCGAACACGGTCGCGGCGAACTGGACGACGGCCGGCTGGCGCACCTCGGCCACGGCCGACATCCAAAAGACGATCACGAGCATCGCGACGAGCGGGCCCGCGGCCCACGCAACACCGCCGACGTGCACCGCCACGAGGCCCGCGACGACGGCCGCGAACCCGGCCGGCACGAGCGGTCTGAGCTCGCGGGCCATGGCGTAGAACTCGTGCAATGCGATCAGCGCGGCCACGGACGCCAGGGCGACCAGAAGCCAGCCGCCGTGCCACGCGGAATAGATGGTGGCCGCGCCCAGCGGGATGGCGACCACGATGCGCGAGGCGAGATTGCTCACCGCACCCCGAAGCGGCGGCGCCTCTGGGCGTAGGCCTGGAGCGCCGCGGCGAGCTCATCGCGGCCGAAGTCGGGCCACAGCGTCGGCACGAACTCCAGCTCCGCGTACGCCGACTGCCAGAGGAGGAAGTTGGAGATGCGCACCTCGCCCGACGTCCGGATGACCAGATCGGGGTCGGGCATCTCGGGAGCGTACAGGTGCGTGCGAACCGCGTGTTCGTCGATGGCGGCGGGCTCCGTCCCCGCTTCGACCAGCGCCCTGACGGCCGCCACGATCTCGTCTCGCGATCCGTAGTCGAATGCCACCCACAGGTCGAGGCGGGTGTTCCTCTCGGTGCGGGCCTCCATGTCGTCCATCAGCGCGCGCAGGCTGTCGGGGCAGCGGTCGCGGCGGCCGACGAAGCGGATCCGGACGCCCTGTCGGTGCAGATCGGGGAACTCGCGCTCGATGGTGTCGGCGAAGAGGCTCATGAGGCCCTCGACCTCGTCGGGTGGCCGGCCCCAGTTCTCGGTCGAGAAGGCGTACACGGCGAGGCTGCGCACGCCGAGGTCGGGCGCCGCCTCGACCGTCCGCCGCAGCGCGCGGGTGCCGGCGGCATGGCCGGCGAGGAGCGGCAGCCCGCGCCGCGAGGCCCATCGGCCGTTGCCGTCCATGATGATCGCCACGTTTCGGGCGGACTCGGCCGGGACGGGCTCGGCACCGGGGGACGTCCGCCGCAGACGCGTGTGCGCCCGGAGGAGCCCGACGTACCGGCGCAATCAGACTTCCATGATCTCGGCCTCTTTGGCCTTGAGCGCAGCGTCGATCCGCTGCACGTGCTCGTCGGTGACCTTCTGGAGCCGGTCTTCCGCCCGGTGCACGTCGTCGGCGCCCGCCTCGCCGTCCTGCTCGAGCTTCTTCAGATGGTGCAGCGCGTCGCGGCGCACGTTCCGCGCGGCCACGCGGCCCTCCTCGGCCATGTGCCGCACCTGCTTCACGAGCTCCTTGCGCCGCTCCTCGGTGAGCTGCGGGATGGGGAGCCGGATGATCTGGCCGTCGTTCGACGGTGTCAGGCCGAGGTCCGACTCCTGGATGGCCCGCTCGATGTCCTTCATGATGCTCTTGTCGAAGGGCGTGATGGTGAGCAGGCGCGGTTCCGGCACCGAGATGGTCGCGAGCTGGTTCACGGGCATCTTGGTGCCGTAGGTGCTCACCTGGATCCGGTCGAGCAGCGCCGCCGAGGCGCGGCCCGTGCGGATGCTCGTGAACTCGTGCTTCGCCGCCTCGACGCTCTTGTCCATACGCCGGCCGGCGTCGGTCAGCACGTCGTCGATCATCTCGCCACCTCCGCTGGCACCTGGGCCTGGATCACCGTGCCGATGCGCTCACCGCGCACGACCCGCTCGATGTTGGACTCGTCGTCGAGGTTGAACACGTGCAGTGGAAGCCGATTATCCATGCACAGCGAGAGCGCCGTCGTGTCCATGACCTTGAGGCCGCGCTCGATCGCCTCGAGGTGCGTCAGCTCGGGGATGAGGCGGGCGTCGGGCGTGGTGCGCGGATCGGCGTCGAGTACGCCCTCCACGCCGTTCTTGCCCATCAGGATCGCCTCGGCGCCGATCTCCAGCGCTCTCAGGGCCGCCGCCGTGTCGGTCGTGAAGAACGGGTTACCGGTGCCCGCCGCGAAGATGACGACCCGTCCCTTCTCGAGGTGGCGGATCGCCCGGCGACGGATGTACGGCTCGGCCACCTGCGAGACGGTGATCGCCGAGAGCACACGCGTCGGCAGGCCGAGCTGCTCGAGCGCGTCCGACACCGTGAGCGCGTTCAGAAGCGTGGCGAGCATACCGGCGTAGTCGGCTGTGGCACGGTCCATCCCGCGCGCGGCCTCGCTCGTGCCCCGCAGGATGTTCCCGCCCCCCACGACGATCGCCTGCTCCGTACCGAGCTCGTGGACGTCGCGCACCGCCCGGGCGACGGCCGCGATCCGGCCCGGATCCTGACCGTACTCGCGTTCGCCCATGAGAGCCTCGCCGGAGAGCTTGAGCAGGACGCGCCGGAAGGCCGCGCCGCCCTCGGCAGCACTCACTCGGCGCCCACCTCGAAGCGCGCGAACCGCTTGACCTCGATGTTCTCGCCGATGGTGCCGGAGAGCTCGGCCCGCAGCGTCTCGATCGTCTTGCCGTCGTCCTCGGGCCTGATCGAGGGCTGGTTCAGGAGCACGTAGTCGGTGAGGGACTTCTTCCACATGCCCTCGGAGATCTGGTCGAGCATCTTCTCGGGCTTGCCCTCGGCCGCGGCCTTGGCCCGGAAGATCTCGAGCTCGCCCGACCTGAACCCGTCGGAGATCTCGTCCTCGGACACGAACCGCAGGTCGCGCCCGGCGGCGATCTGGAGGGCCACCTTGCGCGCGAACCCGCGGAAGTTGTCGTTCCGGGCCACGAAGTCCGTCTCGCAGCCGATCTCGACCATCGCAGCGATCTTGCCGCCGGCGTGCACGTAGGTCTCGATGATCCCCTCGCCGGTGCCGCGGCCGGCCCGCTTCCCGGCCTGCGCGATCCCCTTCTCGCGCAGAAGCCGGACGGCGGCGTCCATGTCGCCGCCGGTCTCCTCGAGCGCTCGCTTGCAGTCCATCATGCCGGCCTGGGTGGTCTCGCGGAGCTGCTTCACCTCCGCGGCGGTCGGCGTGTACGTCACGTCACTCATTCCTGGCCTCGCTTGGGGTCGCCTGCTCCGCGGCCGGTGCCGCGGGAGCATCGTCGGACGCCTCGGCCGCGGCCTCGCCGCCGGCGCCCTCTGCCGGAGCGTCGCCGTCGCTCTCACCCTCGGCCGCGTCGCCGTTCTCCGACACGAAGTCCGACACCTTGACGCCGCGGTTCCGGCCGACGGCGACCCCGTCGGCCAGCACCCGCATGATGAGCGCCGACGAGCGGATGGCGTCGTCGTTTCCGGGGATGACGAAGTCCGCGTCATCGGGGTCGCAGTTCGTGTCCACGAGCCCGATCACCGGGATGTTCAGGCGCCGCGCCTCGCGCACGGCGAGGGCCTCCTTCTTCATGTCGATCACGACGACCGCGTCGGGCAGCTTGCGGGTGTCCGCCACGCCGCCCAGGTTGGCCTCGAGCTTCTCGAGCTCGGCGAGCGTCGACTGGCGCTCCTTGGGGGGCAGGAGCTCGAGCTGGCCCTCGGTCTTCTGCCGGCGGAGCTCGTGCAGCACCCCGATGCGCTCCTGGATCGTGCGGTAGTTCGTGAGCAGGCCGCCCAGCCAGCGGTGGTTCACGTACGGCATCGAGACACGCCTCGCGTGCTCCTCGACGGCGTCCTGGCACTGCTTCTTCGTTCCCACGAAGAGCACGGTGCCGTTCCGCTCACCGATGTTTGACAGGTACTGATGGGCGTTGTTCAGAAGCTCCATCGTCTGCTGAAGATCGATGATGTAGATCCCGCCGCGCTCGCCGAAGATGAACCGCCGCATCTTGGGGTTCCATCGGCGCGTCTGGTGGCCGAAGTGGACGCCGGCCTCCAGCAGCTCGCGCATGGTGACTGCGGACACGCGCAATCCTCCTGAATCGGTTGGTGTGAACATCCGACGGAGGCGCTCCGGAGCCCCGCGCGCTGCGGGACACCGCCGGCGCGCCGCGTTCGCCGCCGGGTAGAGGGTGGTCGAAAACCGCCCGGATGATAGCTCCTACGCGGTTCGGGCCAGCCGGAGGGCGGCTTCGAGGTCGGGTGGAAGCGGCGCCGAGACCTCGATCGGCTCGCCGGTCATGGGGTGCATGAACGCGAGCTCGGCGGCGTGCAGGAACTGCCGTTCGAGGTCGAGCTCGGGGCCGTGGCCGTAGACGCGATCGCCGACGACCGGGTGACCGATCGCGGCCAGGTGGACGCGGATCTGGTGCGTCCGGCCGGTCTCGAGCGTCACGCGCAGAAGCGACCTGTCCCGGAGCGCCTCGACGAGCTCGAAATGCGTCACCGCGTCCCGCGGGCGTTCGGTGTCGAGCGACTGCCGGGTGGGGTCACGCCGGTCACGCCCGATCGGGGCCTCGATCCTGCCTGCCCGCGACGGCGGCCGCCCCCGGACGAGCGCCGTGTACGCGCGCCGGATGCGGCGCCGGCGAAGCTGGGCCTGGAGCCGGCGAAGCGTCTCCTCGTCGCGCGCCACGAGCAGGACGCCCGAGGTGTCGCGGTCGAGGCGGTGGACGATGCCGGCCCGGCCCGGCGGCCCACCCGCCGCCTTGCCGACCAACGCCGCCGCAAGCGTCGGCCCAGAGTAGCCCGGCACAGCGTGCACGAGCAGCCCCGCCGGCTTCATGACCACCAGCAGGCGGTCGTCGGAGTACACGATCGCGACGTCCTCAGCGGGGAGCGGCGCCGTCTGGGGCTCGGGGATCGTGAGCTCCACGACCGCGCCCGCGGCGACCCGGTGGGCGCGCGGCCGCACCTGGCCGTCCACGCGCACGGCCCCCGTGTCGATCAGGCGAGCGGCTGCGGCCCGCGAGCCGATCTCGGCGTTCTCAGCGAGGAAGCGGTCGAGCCTCGCCCCGCCGGCGTCCTCGGGGACGACCAGCTCGACGGTCACGCCCCGAGGTCGGCCCCCGCCGGCGGCGGAGGCACGGGCGGCCGCGGTTGCTCGATCCGCATGAGGGCGAGCGCCAGCAGGAGCACACCCACGACGATGAACGAGTCGGCGAGGTTGAACGTCGGCCAGTGGGTGATGTGGATGAAGTCGGTCACGTGGCCCTGCCGCACCCGGTCGAACAGGTTGGAGACGCTCCCGCCGACGAGCAGCCCCAGCGCAACCGGGAAGATCGTGTGGCGCGCCCCGGAGCGCGCGAAGTGCACGAGCATCCAGACGACCGCCGCGGCGGTGAGCAGCGACACGATGCCCAGCCGGCCGGGAAGGACACCGAAGGCGATGCCGGTGTTCTGCACGTGGGTGATCGAGAGGCCCGGGACCACCGAATGGCTGTCGTTCAGCGCGATCCGCTGCTCGATGACCCGCTTCGTCAGCTGATCGGCGAGCGCCGCCGCCACCGCGACTGCCGCGAAACCCGCCCATTGCAACGATCCCGCCCGGTGGGCAGGCTCCGGCCCCGCGTGGACGTGAATCAGCCCCGCTCCTCGAGCCTCTTGCACTCGATGCACTTCGTCGCCCAGGGCAGAGCTTCGAGTCTGTCGGGCGCGATCGCCTGGCCGCAGCGCTCGCACTTCCCGTACGTCCCGTCCGCGACACGCGCCAGCGCCGCGTCGATCGATTCGAGCAGATGGTCGGCGTTGTCGCCGATGGAGAGCTCCATCTCGCGATCGAGCGTCTCGCTGGCGCTGTCGGCCATGTGGCTGTCGCTGCCGTCCTCGTCGATGGCGTCCTCCATCGACCGCGAGGTGTCGTCGATCAGGTGCTGGCGGGCCTCGAGCACGCGGGCGCGCTCAGTCTCGAGTCGGAGGCGTGCAGCTTCGATGTCGACGACGGCCATGCCCTCCTCCCGGCAACCGGAATCCCCAGCCTGCCGGTGAGTATAGCCAGGCGGCCCTTGGCCGCCCGGCGCCGCTCGGGTCAGTCTCCGCCGGTGTAGTCGCCGGGCTCGACCGGCGGCATGAGCTGGGTGTGCTCGCCCTCCTGGCGGGCCCGGCCGGTGGCGTCCGCAAGCCGCTGCTCGTGGTCGCGGACGGCCTCGAGCGTCGCCCCGAGGAGCGAGCGCAGCCGCAACCGGAACTCGGCCTCCTCGGCCAGAAGGCGCGACGTCTCGCGGCGGACGCGCTCCCGCTCGGCGTAGGCGCCGTGCACCAGGTCGCGGGCCTTGGACTCGGCGTCGCGAATGATCAGCTCGGCCTGCCGCGAGGCGGCGGCCCGGAGCTCGTCGGCGGCGCGCTCCGCGCTGACCAGGGCGCTGCGCATGGCGTCCTCGGTCTCGCGGTGGCGGGCAAGCTCGCTCTCGAGCTCGTGGACGCGGTCGTCGAGGTCGGCCCGCTCGCGCCAGACGACCTCATAGGCGTCCGTCGCGCTCTCGAGCAGATGGTCGACATCGGCCTTGCGGTAGCCGAAGGGCCGCATCCGCGGCCGCTCGTGGCGGAGCTCGACCGGTGAAAGTCCCATGCCGGGGTGATTCGGCGTCTGCATTGCGAGTCCTCCTGCCCTGGATGACCTGTCCCGCGGTTGGCGGGTCTACAGATTATTCCGCGGCACGAAGCTCTGGTCCGGCGTACCGCCCAGCCGGTCGCGCCGAGCGCGGCCCGCATCTTGCGAAACACCCCGAAGCTCGGCTCGACGTCGCCGGCCTCGACCACCCTGTGGCTCATCCGGCCCTTGCTTCCGTCATCAGAACCCGTCCAGGATGGCGAACACGATCTGGAGCAGGATGCGCAGGCCGAAGATCGCGATCATGGGGCTCAGGTCGAGCCCACCCATCGGCGGGAGGATGCCGCGCAGCGGGCGCAGGACGGGCTCGACCGTGTCGTAGAGAAACGTGCGCAGGGCCCCCGCCCAGCGGGTCGGCGGAAGCTGGAGCCACGACGTGAGGATGTAGAGCCCGATGACGAGGGAGTAGACGAGCCAGAGCGAGTAGAGAAACTGCTCGAGCGTCGAGATGCTCACCCGAGCTCGCCCGCCCTGCTCCTGGCCGCGCTGACGCCGTCGATGATCGCGCCGCGCACGCCGCGCCGCTCCATCTCGGCCAGCCCGGCGGCGGCCGTGCCCCCGGGCGACGTGACCATCCTGCGCAGGTCGGCGCACGCGATGTTCTCTGCCGCGAGGAGCTCGGCCGTCCCGCGGACGGTCGACAGGATGAGCCGCCGCGCGCTCTCATGAGTGAGGCCCGAGACGATGCCGGCATCCTCGAACGCCTCGACGATGAGGCCGAGGAACGCCGGTCCCGAGCCCGAGAGGGCCGTGGCCGCGTCGAAGAGCCGCTCCTCGAGCGGCACGACCTCGCCGAGCAGCGAGAAGCACTCCAACACGGCCTCCTCGGCGGCGGTGTTCGTGAACCGCCCCGTCGAGAACGCCAGCGTCCCGGCACCGACGCGAACGCCGACGTTCGGCATGAACCGGAACACGGGGGCGTCGACGTTCAGGATCGTCTCGAGCGTCGCGGTGCCCACCCCGGCGGCCACCGACGCGATCGTCTTCTTCGGCGTGATCAGGTCGGACACCTCGCGCAGCACCCGCTCGACGTCGATCGGCTTCACGCACAAAACGACGATGTCGGCCTCACGCACGAGGTCTGCGTTCGCGGCGACGTGCCGTATGCCCACGCGCTCGGCGAGCGCGGCCGCGCGGCCCGAGCCGCGATCGGTGACGAGGATCCGCTCAGCCATCGCCGCGTCGGCGCGCACCCAGCCGGACACCATCGCGGAGGCCATGTTGCCCGCCCCGAGCAGGCCGATGATTGGCGCGCGCTCGCTCATGGACGCGAAAGCGTATCGGGAACGGGCGACCGGGGCGTGGCTCGCGGCGAGCGGAACCTTCTCCACAGGCGGAGCGACTAACAGGTCATGAGGATCGCGCTCGGAGCTCACGTCGCGCAGGCCGGGATCGCCGTCATCGCGGCCGTCGCCGTCGCCGGTTGCGGACAGGGCGTCACGGGCAGCTCGCACGGGCGCGGTACGGCGCCGTTCGGCACACCCGTCGTGTCGCTCCTCAGCGCCGGCGGGGGGCCGGCGCGGGTGGTCGGCGGCACCTCCGCGATGCGCGCCCGGGCCCACAAGATCCTCGACGGCATGGGCGACGTCGCGATCTCCGAGGTGCGATTCGGCCGGCCCCCGGCATCCTTCGGAGGCTTCCGGCACGTGGAGGGCCCGCTCTGGCTCTCGACAACGGTAGCGGCGGACGGAAGCCCGTCCGCGGGCTCGCTTCGATCCCAGATCGCCGCGAACGGTCCCCTCTGGGAGGCATCGGTTTTCGACAGCGCGTACCTGGCCAGCCAGCCGGCTGGTGCGCCTCGCATCCGCGGTACGTCGGAGGCATTCTCGGCCGCCGGCCGTGTGCAGCCGTTCACGAGCGAGACCGGGCCGGCGGATCCGTATGGTGGCCCGGCCGAGCCGGACTCCGCCGTGCGGGGGGCGATCGCCCGGGCGGCGGCGCGCGCACGGTTCCAGGTCGGCTCGATCTCCCTCATACATCCCAACCGCCAGGCGGCAACCATCGTTCTGCGCGTCGTCCGACGAGCGTCGTTCGCGCGCCGCTACCACGCCTTCTACGGCGGCCTCGAGGCGCTGGCCGGCCGGCTGGATGGACTTCAGTGGCAGATCGTGGACCGATGCGGCTACCCGGTCGCGGTCAACTCCGTCGGTAGTTGGACGAGCCCGCGCTGGCTCTGCCCGAACCCCTTCGTCCCCGGCCTGCAGATGACCCGGGCGACATGCCGCAAGCTTCCTCGCGGCTTCCCGCCGTGTGGAAGCTGATCAGGGCGGCGGCGCCCAGGTATCGAGCAGCGCGCGGAGCCCGTCCGCAGCTTCGGTCAACGCCGGCATCCGAAGCCGGTCGACGCCGACGATCGGTGGAAGGCACGCGTAGACCTCGCCGAGCCCGAGGATGCCCTCGACCTGCTCCCTGATCCACTTGTCGTACGAGACGGGATACGTGCGCCGTGAGATGAAGAGCGCCTGGAGGAAGCCCTGGAACGCCAGATACAGGCGGTGGAAGGCATGAAACGGCTCGTCGCGGCGGATCATCAGGGGCACATGGTCGAGATCGTTCACCACGTACATGCGAGCGTCGACCAGCCGCTCGGCACGCAACTCGTCGCCGTAGAACGGCAGCCAGCGACTCCGCAGGTCGTCCAGCCGGCCGTCGCGCTGCCACAGCGGCACGCTGTAGGCCACCTCGTTCCCGACCGCCACCTCGAAGTCGTCGGGCCCGCTCGTCCAGCTTCGCGGCCCCGGCCCGAACTCACCCGTGATCGCACCCAGGTCGATCTCGACGAACGGCCCGAGTGCGGCGAGCTCGGCCATCACGGCCGACTCCGCCGCAAAGGCCGCGAACGCCGCCTCGACGCGCTCCGTGGCCGGCGCATCGGCCACCAGCACCGACAGGTCGACGTCGTTCGCATCGGGTCGGCGAGCGCAGGAACCGACAAGCGACACGGCCTCGGCCTCGTCGAGTGTCGAGACGAACTCCACCGCCGCCCAGGCCGCCGCCGCGTGCTCCGGAGACGGGAAGGACACCAAGCGACGGGCCCCCGCCGAGCTCAGTACTGGTTGAAGAAGCCGCGCTCCATGAGGAGCGCCTTGTCCTCGGCCGAGACGGAGATCGAGGGCGGCGTGAGCAGGAAGACGCGGTCGGCGACGCGCTGCATGCTGCCGTCGAGGGCGTACGTCAGCCCGCTCGAGAAGTCGACGAGCCGCTTCGCAAGGTCGGCGTCGGCGCCCTGGAAGTTGATGATGACAGGGACGTCCGCCTTGAGCTTGTCGGCGACGGTCTGGGCGTCGTTGAAGCTCTTGGGCACGACCAGCGAGACCTGCTGGGCGGCCCGGTGGCCGTTCTGGGCCGCGCCTCCTCCGTCCGGCGGGCGCCGGCGCGCGGCGACGGCCCGCTGCGGCTCCTCGTCGGAGAAGATGTCGTCGTAGTCGCCGCCCCGGCCGCGCCGCGGCTTCAGGCGGCGGACGTTCGGGCGCTCGCTGTACGTCCGCTCGAGATCGTCGTTGGCGGCGGCCCCGTCGTCGTCGTACTCCTCGTCCCAATCGTCCTCACGCACGCCGAAGTACACGAGCGTGGAGTGCCACAGGTCTCGCATCGGCATACGAAAGAGTCTAGCCCCGGTAAAGGACGGTGCCGACCCGCACGATCGTCGCTCCCTCGGCGGCGGCAACGGCGTAGTCCTGGCTCGTGCCCATGCTGAGGTGGGCAAGCTCGTGCCGGCCCGCCCACTCCGGAGCCAGCCGATCGCGCAGCTCGCGGAGCCCCGCGAACCACGGGCGGGCCTCCTCCGGGTCGTCCGCGAGCGGCGGCATCGTCATGAGGCCGCACAGCCGCACCCGGCCGAGCGGCGCGACCTCGCCGAGGAACGCATCGACCTCCGCCACGGACACGCCCGACTTCGTGTCCTCTCCCGCCACGTTCACCTGCAGGAGGCAATCGACCGGCTCGGTCGCCCGGGCCTCGACCTGGTGGCATGCGCTGAGCGAGTCCAGGGCGTGGATCAGGCGCACGCGGCCGATCAGGTCGCGCACCTTGCGGCTCTGGACGTGGCCGATGAAGTCCCACGTGAACGCCTCGCCGAACCGCTCCTGCTTGGTGAGGAGGGCGTCCACCCGGTTCTCGCCAACGAGGGTCACGCCGCCCTCCCGGAGCGCGTCCATGTCCTCCGCTCCGACGTACTTCGTCGCGGCGAGGATCTCGACGCCGGGCCCCACCTCCCGACGCACACGGGCGAGGTTCGACGCGATGACGGCCGGATCAAGCACCCAGCACCCCGACGACCCCCTGGCGGCCGGTCGTCCCCCGGTCGCGCCTGTGCGAGAAGTACCGCTCCCCGCCGCAGATCGTGCACTCGCCGGCGACGTCGACGTCGGTTACGCCAGCGCCCTCGAGCGCCCGCCGCGCCGCCAGCCACAGGTCGGCCTTCCCGTCGCGGACGACGTCGCCGAACCGGCCCCGGAGCACCTCGCCGACGTCCTCGCCCACCTCGTAGCAGCACGGTCCCGCGCCCGGCCCGACCGCGGCCGTCACATCGCCGCCGACGGCCTCGACTCCCCGCCCGATGATCCCCGCCACGAGCCCCCGCCAGCCCGCGTGAAGCAGCGCCAGCCGGCGTCCGTCGGCGCGCCCGATCGCGACCGGGAGGCAGTCGGCCGTGAGCAGGACGAGCGGCCGCGTCGAGAGGCTCGTCACGAGGCCGTCGGACTTCGGGAAGGGCTCCACGCCGGGCTCCAGGAACCTCCCCGGGGCCGGTCGGCCGTCGACCTCGCGCACGTCCGCACCGTGCACCTGCCACGCCATCGTCGCGGCGGCGCCGTCGCCGCCCACCGCCGCGACGGCCCGGCGCCGGTTCTCGGCCACGTTCGGGGCGTCGTCGGCGGTGAGGGCACCCAGGTTGAGCGAGCGGAACGCGCCGCTCGACACACCGCCGACCCGAGAGGTGAACGCCACCTCGACCCCGGTCGGGGCCGCCTCCCAGCGCAGCACCGGCACCTCGCCGTCATCCCACGCGAGCCCCGTCACCTACCGGCCCTCGCCACGAGGTCGCGCGCCGCGGCGAGCTCATCGGCGCGGCTCTCGAGCTCGCCGTTTCGCTTCCGGCGCAGGAGCTCACGAAGCACCTCCCCCACCCGTGGCGACTCCGCGAGGCCCAGCTCCTCGCGGAGCACGCTGCCGTCGATCGAGAGCCTCACCCCGCGCAGGTGGTCGAGATAGACGGTCGCCACGGCGCTTCCCGCCGCGGCAGCCACGAGCGCGGCCTCCACCGGCCGCGACGCGAACGTCTCGGCGACCTCGGCCGGGCTCGCGTCCTCGCCCGGGAAGGGGGTCGACACGGCCGCCCGCAGCGTGGCGGCGTCGCGGCGGCGCAGCACCAGCCGGTGCGCGAGCACCGGGAGATCGGCGTCGGGAAGACGGCGGGCCAGGATCACGAGCGCCGTGCGCCATGCCGGCGTCCGCGGTGCGTAGCGCTGCCTCAGCGGCTCGACCCGGTCGAGCAGCGCCTGGGCGTCAGCGCCGCAGTCCAGTCCCGGCCAGACCGCCCGGCACGCGCAGAGCGCCCCCATCCGCGCGACGGCGTCGGGTGCGACCTGTTCGCCGAGCACCGCAAGCACCTCCGACCGCAGGCGCGAGCCGGAGAGATGCCCGACGAGGCCTTCCTTCAGCGCCGCCCGGGCCAGCTCGTCGGTCTCGGGATCGAGCTCGAAGCCGAGCCGGGCCGCGTAGCGCACGGCGCGGAAGATCCGGGTCGGATCGTCGCGGAACGACTCTTGGTGCAGCACCCGAATCACGCGGCGCTCGAGATCCCCGCGGCCGCCGGCCGGATCGAGCAGGCTGTCGCCGTTCCCGAGGCGAAGCGCGATCGCGTTCACCGTGAAGTCGCGGCGAAGCAGGTCGGCCTCGATCCCCGCCGGCTCGACCGCCGGCAGCGAGCCAGGGCGGGCGTAGGTCTCCGAGCGAGTGCGCGCGAGATCGACCCGCATGTCCTGCCACCGCACGGTCGAGGTGCCGAAGGCCGTGTGGACGGTCACCCGAGCCGCCCCGCCCAGGCGACGGGCCAGGCGCCGCGCGACCGGAGCGGCATCGCCGTCCACCGCGAGATCGACATCGGTGATGTCCCCAACGCCGCGCAGCAGGTCACGGATCGCGCCGCCGACCAGGTAGAGCGGAAGGCCGGATGACGCGTCCAGCGCGGCATCGAGCGTACTCGCTACGCGCTCGGGAATCGGGACTGCGGCATGGCGGTGAGGCATTGCGGCATGCATGATACGGATGGGCCAATTGGGAGCCGTTTCGATGCCCGTTCACAGCGTCCGCGCCGCACACCTGGCATGCCTCGGGGCGATCCTCGTCGCAGCGGCATGCTCCTCTGGTGCACGGGACGACTATGACAACGGCGTCCGCGACCGCTTCGTGGCCGCCTGCACGCGGACATCGTCGGGCCAGGAGGCGGCCTGCAAGGCGGCGTACGAGTGCATCCGCAAGCGGCTGCCCTTCGCCGACTTCAAGGCTGCCGACGAGGACGTCCAGGCCGGACGGCCGGTCGAGCCGGCGACCACGCAGGTGCTCATGCAGTGCGCCGCCCAGAGCGCGCACGGCTGAGCGGGGGTCATTCGGCCCGCGTAGCCGGCGCCGCGTCCGCTGAGACCGACGCGCGCACCTCGCCGGATCGGGCGTGATCGACGAACCCCTCGGCACGGGCCAGCGCGGCCAGCGGAGCCGCCAGGGCCGCCGAGGCCTCGGCCGAGATCTCGACCACCTCCTGCGTGCGGAGGAAGGCAGCGGGTGAGAGGCCCGACGAGAACCGGCTGTGGCCTCCGGTCGGCAGGATGTGGTTCGAGCCGGCGATGTAGTCGCCGTAGGCGGTCCCGCTGTGCGGGCCGACGAAGATCGCCCCGGCGTGATGGACGGCCGCGAGCGCCCCCTCGGGGTCGGCGACCATCAGCTGGAGGTGCTCGGGTGCGTAGGCGTTCACGAAGGCGAGCGCGGTCGCGAGCGTGTCCGCCTCGACCACGACCACGCCGCTCTCGCCCGGAAGCAGCGGCTCGATCGCCGCCAGGACGTCGGGATCGGGTGACACCAGCACCGACTGCGATCCCGGGCCGTGCTCGACCTGGGCGAGGAGATCCAGCGCAGCGGCGTCCGCCGGCGCCGAGGCGTCGGCCACGATGACGAGCTCGGTCGGGCCGGCCAGCGACTCGATCCCGACCTCGCCGAAGAGCCGCCGCTTGGCCTCCTCGACGTACGCGTTCCCCGGCCCGACGACCATGTCGACGGCCGGGATGGACGCGGTGCCGAGTGCGAGCGCGGCCACCGCCTGCGCGCCGCCGACCGCGTACACCTCCTCGACGCCGAGGAGGGCGCACACGGCGAGCGCGCCCGAGTGCGGGAGCCCCGACGGCCCGGGAGGCGAGCAGGCTGCGATCTCGGGCACTCCTGCGACCTGCGCCGGCACGATGGCCATCACGGCGCTCGACGGGTAGGCGGCCAGGCCGCCCGGGACATAGACGCCGACCCGCCGGACCGGCACCTGCCGGGTCGAGACGACCTGCCCGTGGCGCAGCGTGACCTGGGTCGCGCGCGGCACCTTGTCGGCCGCGACCGTACGGAGGTTCTCGGCCAGGAGCTCGAGGGCGGCGCGAACCTCGGGGTCGAGGTCATCGAGTGCGCGGTGCGTGAGGCTCGGCGCGACCCGCGACCGCTCGATGTCCACACCGTCGAGCCGCGACGTCAGCCGGCGAACGGCCTCGTCGCCGCCGTCGCGCACCATGTCGACGATGTCCGCCACGGTCGAGCGCACGTCCTCGCGCAGCTCCTTGGACGGCCGCAGCCCCCGGACAAGGTCGCCGACCTCCGCCGCCGCGACGCGTCTGCGCTCCCTCACGCCGCGAAGCGTACCGTTCCGCGAGGGTCGGCTCGATGGTTGATCTAGGCCTGAACGCGCTCGATGTGCGCACCGAGCTCGCGCAGGCGCGCGTCGATTCGCTCGTAGCCGCGGTCGATCTCGCCGACGTTCCCAATCCGGCTCTCGCCCTCGGCAGCGAGCGCGGCGATCACCATCGCCATCCCCGCGCGGATATCGGGGCTCGCCATCCGCTCGCCGTACAGCTTCGCCGGGCCGGTCACGACCGCCCGATGGGGGTCGCACAGGATGATCCGGGCCCCCATCGACACCAGCTTGTCGGTGAAGAACAGGCGGTTCTCGAACATCTTCTCGAAGATGAGCACGGTGCCCGCGGCCTGCGTCGCGACCGCAACGGCGATCGACGTCAGATCGGCCGGGAACATCGGCCACGGCCCGTCCTCGATCTTGGGGATCTGCGCGTGGACGTCGTCGACGATCCGAAGCGACTGCTGGGCGGGCACGCGCACGGCGTCGCCCACGATCTCGATCGAGACGCCGAGCCGCTCGAAGGTGTGTTTGATCGAGCGCAGATGCTCGACGGCGGCATCCTCGATCAGGATCTCGCCGCCCGTCACCGCCGCCAGTCCGATGAACGACGCCACCTCGATGTGGTCGGCGCCCACCCGGTGCGACGCGCCGTGCAGGGTCTCGACGCCGTGCACGACCAGGACGTTCGAGCCGATGCCCTCGACCGTCGCGCCCATCGCGCACAGCAGGTTGCAGAGGTCCTGTACGTGCGGCTCACAGGCTGCGTTCCGGATGATCGTCGTGCCGCGGGCCAGCACGGCCGCCATGACGGCGTTCTCGGTGCCGGTCACCGACGCTTCGTCGAGGTAGATGTCCTCCCCTTTTAGGCCGGCGGGCGCCGACAGCCGGTACTCGCGGTCGGCCGCCACCTCGGCCCCCAGGCCGGCGAACGCCATCAGGTGGGTGTCCACCCGACGGCGGCCGATGACGTCGCCCCCGGGGGGCGGGATCTCGGCGGCGCCGAAGCGGGCCAGAAGCGGGCCGGCGAAGAGGATCGAGGCACGGATCCGCGAGCAGAGCTCAGCGTCGAGGCGGGTCTTTCGGACGTCCGCCGCCCAGATGCGCAGGCGGTTCGGGCCCAGCCACTCGACCTCGACCCCGATGTCGACCAGGAGGTCGATCATGGCCTCGACGTCGCGGATGCGCGGAACGTTGTCGAGGGTGACCGGATCGGCGGTGAGGACGCACGCCGCCAGGATCGGCAGGGCGGCATTCTTGTTCCCGGCGGGGCGGACGGTGCCCGAGAGCGGCACTCCCCCCTCGATGAGGAAGGTCTCGATGGTGGTGTCCCGTGTCGCGACTGCCATGGTCTGAGGGTAGCCGGATTCGATGTGGGAGCAACAGGTTCCTGCTTCCCCGCACGTTGCGGGAGGCACGATAGTGTCCGCGGCCATGCCGGAGCTGGTGCACGATCGCGACGCCGCGTGGGTGCTTCTGACCGAGTGGACGAAGAGCGAGGCGCTGCTGCGGCATTGCCTCGCGGTCGAGGCTTCAGTGCGCGCCTACGCCCGCGAATGGGGCCAGGACGAGGAGGCCTGGGGCAATGTCGCGCTCCTGCACGACTTCGACTACGAGCGCCACCCGACGCTCGACCAGCACCCCCAGGACGGCGCGCCCGTGTTGCGCGAGCACGGCTACCCGGAGTGGTTCGTGCGCGCGATCCAGTCGCACGGGAGCCACACCGGCGTCACCCGCGAGTCGCGGCTCGAGCACACGCTCTTCGCCTGTGACGAGGTGTCGGGCTTCGTGCACGCCTGCGGGCTCGTGCGGCCCGACGGGATCGCGACGCTCGAGCCCCGCTCAGTCCGCAAGAAGCTCAAGCAGCCGAGCTTCGCCCGCGGCGTGAACCGCGAGGAGGTCGTCGAGGGAGCCGCCGAGATCGGCGTCGACCTGGACGAGCACATCGCGTTCGTGATCGCAGCGCTTCGGCCCATCTCGGCCGAGCTCGGGCTCCGCAGCTAGGGATCGCGGGGGAACCCATGGGTTCCCCCGCGGGCCCCTCCTTCAGGCACCGCGGTTTCAGTCGCCGTCGCGGACGGCCTCGAGGCCGTCGATGAGCGCGTCGAGGTCGCCGTCGCTCGTCCACGCTCCCACCGACAGCCGTAGGTAGGGCGTCTCGGGGATCGTCCGCAGGAGCACCGAGCGCTCGGCGAGGCTGGCGACGACGTCGGCCGGCTCGTGCCCGGGGAGCTCGAAGGCGACCAGGCCGGTCGAGCCTCCCGGCGGATCGACCGCCGGGAGGTCGGCGGCTGCGAGCCTTGCCCGGGCCGCCTCGACCCGCTCGGCGGCAAGCGCGAGCCACCCCGGCCATCCGCCCTCGAGTCCGTCCACCCACGCGACGGCCGCCGCCAGGCCGGCCAGCGAGGCGAGGTCGAGCGTCCCGGGATCGAAGCGGGCGGCGCCGGGTCGCATGTTGCCGATGACGCCGTCGGCGTAGGTCAGGTAGCTCGGGAGCGCCGGGCGCAGGCGGTCGTGGTGACGCGGGTGGACCCACAGCGCTCCCGTGCCGCTCGGGCCGAGGAGCCACTTCTGGCCGGAGATCGCGTAGAAGTCGGACCCGGTCTCCTCCACGCGCAGGTCGAGTTGGCCGGCCGACTGCGCTCCGTCGACGAGGAGAAGCGCGCCTGCCGCATGCGCGGCGTCTGCAATGTCGGCGAGCGGAAGGATGCGGCCCGTCGTCCAGAGGACGTGCGAGATCGCCACCATCCGCGTCGTCGGCCCGATCGAGCCGATCAGTTCGTCGGCATCGACGAAGCGGATGACGGCTCCCCAACGGACGCGCAGCTCGTCGAGCGGCCCGAGCACGCCGGGGTGCTCCTCGGTGGTGGTCAGGATCTCGTCGCCGGCCGTCCACTCGAGGCCGGCCGTCACGAGCCCGATGCCCTGGCTCGTCGAGGTCGTCACGGCCACCTCGTCGGCCGGCGCCCCGAGCCGCGACGCGGCCGCCTCCCGCGCCTTGCCACGCACCTCCCAGAATCGCTCGAAGGCCGGCGCTCCGATCCGCGGCCGGCTGAGCGCCGCCTCCACCTCGGCGGCGATCGCCTCGGCCGCAGCCCGCGGCAGCGGCCCGTTGGTCCCGGCGTTCAGGTACGCACACCCCGCGACGGCGGGGAGGTCGGCCCGGTCAAGCAAGCGCCACCACCGCGTCGACCGGGTCGTGATCCGAGAGCCGAAGCGGGAGCGACCCGTTCAGACGCAGATCACGGCGTTGCGGGAGCCACCGCGTCGCCGGCCACTCGAGCTCCGCCCCGCGAACGAGCAGATGGTCGATTCCGACCTCGCTCTCGTCCTCGACCCAGCCTCGACGGACGAGCGAGCGCAGCCCCGCCGAGTGCATGCCCGCGTTCAGGTCGCCGCCCAGGATCATCGGCGCGCCGCGGGCGAAGCGCTCGAGCACGAAGCCGGCCTTCTCGAGCTGCGCCGGCGCTCCGCGATGATCGGCGTGCACGTTTCCGACGGCGACCTCCACACCCAGCTTCCGGTGGCGCAGGCGAACCAGCTGGGCGATGCGCGGCTCGCCGCGGAGCCGGCGCTGCTCGTTCAGCTGCACGCGACGAGCCGAGACGAGCAGAAGCTCCGAGCCGTAGAGGAGCGCCTGCCCCTGGCCCTCGAACTGGGTGCGAACGAAGTCCGGCAGCGCCCGCCCCAGCGCCGCCCCGGCCGCGAGCGGCAGCGGCACGTGTAGGAACGGGACGTGCGCGCCGTACGCATGCGCCAGCGTGACGCCCATCCCGGTGTGCTCGCGCAGGAGCGGGCCGGCCCAGACGGGCACCTCCTGGAGCAGGACGATGTCGGGATCGTCCTCGACGATGACGGCGCACATCTCGGCCACGAGCTTCCGGCGCGCATGGCCGTAGCCCGGCCCCGGAGGCACATCGCGCCCGTGGGCGATGTTCCATGTCCGCACGAGGAGCGAGCGCGTCTCTGCCATGCGGCGGTCACCTTAGCGTCCGGAAGGACGCGCCGGGTGTCGTCGATACCATGCCCGCGTGAGGATCCCGGGCCGCCCGCGCTTCGCCGACGTCATCCGCCGCCAGCTCGAGCTCTTCGAGGCCGAGAGCGCCGATCTGCTGGCGCGGATCGGCGAGGCCAAGCGGGCCTACGACCGGGCGGGAGCGGGCGACGCCGAGGAGGCCTACGGCGACTACATGGATCTCGTCGAGGAGGCCGAGGACGAGCTGCTCGACCTGCGCGACCGCTACGCCGAGACGATGGCCGCACGCGACCGGCGCGCGTACGAGCGCGAGTTCTGGCGCGCCGCGGAGAAGCGGCTGCCGACCCTCCAGGGGCGGCGGCTCTACCTGCGGGCGGTCGATCCGGACTCGACGACCTGACGGGGCTACGGCCCCGGCGCCTCGCCGTGCCAGTAGCCGACGCCGCTTGACCGCTCGGCGATGAGATCGTCGTCAGTGTTGCCCGTCCAGACCGCAACCTTGCCGCTGTCGGGGTAGACCGTCGCACACGGATCGCTTCGGTTCGAGAACATGAGCACGCGCACCGTCTCGTCGGTGTCGTTCCTGACCGCGTGCGCGCCCTCGGGGCCGGTCGGGAAGCAGACGACGTCCCATTCCTCGAGCTGGTCGGTGCCCTCGGGATGGCGCAGCGTCGGCCGGCCCGTGATCACAAGCAGCCACTCCTCCTCGCCGTACTCATAGTGGTACGGGAGGAGCGACTGCCCGGGCGGCACCTCGTACACGCTCGCGCCCGTCCTGGTCGCGCCGAGCAGCGGCCCGAGGCGGGCGCCGCCGGAGTTGAAGCCCTCGGGGTCGGCGTCGTCGTAGGCGACGTCGACGGCCTGGATGTTGAGTCGTTTCGGCATGCGCGGGAGCATAGCTTGTCGATCGAACGTACGTTCGGTATGCTGGATAGCCGGATGCCACGCCGCCGCTTCCTGATCGTCTGCGCACTCGTCCCCCGCTTCGCGCTGCGGGTGGGGGCCGGTCTGGGGGGCGCGCTCCCCGACGAGCCGGTGGCGCTCGGGCCCGAGCCGGGCGGGCCGCCGCTCCTCGGCGAGGCCAATGCGGCGGCCGCCGCCTTCGGCGTGTGCGCGGGCATGCGCGTCGCCGAGGGAATCGCCCGCTGCCCGCGCCTGCGGCTTGTCACTCCCGACCCCGGAGCGGTCGCCGACGCCGCCGAGCTCCTGCTCTCCCGGCTCGAGGGCCTGGGCGCCGCCGTCGAGCCGCTCGCACCCGGGCGGGCCCTCTTCAGCGCCGACGGGCTCGTGCGGCTCCACGGCGGCGCGAGCCGCCTCCTGGCCGCGACGGCCATGGCGGCGGGGGCCGGGGCCAGAGTCGGCGCCGGGCCGGGCCGATTCGTGGCCCAGGCGGCGGCCGTGCGATCGCGGCCCCGCCGGCCGCATCTGGTCGAGGAGGGAGCGGCGACGTCCTTCCTGGCGCCGATGCCGGTGGGCAGGCTGCCGCTCGACCCGGAGACGGTTTCCACGCTCGAGGCGCTCGGCGTGCGCACTGCCGGCGAGCTGGCTGCGCTCCCCCTGCCGGCGGTCGCCGACCGCTTCGGGCGCCCCGGAATCGCCGCCTGGCGGCTGGCCCAGGGCGAGGACGATGCGTACGTTGCACCGCGCACGCCGCCGGAGCCGCTTCGGGAGCGGATCGCGTTCCCCGAGCCGGCCGGCGACCTGCTCGTGCTGCGCGGGGCCCTGGCCGTTCTGATCGACCGGCTGCTCGCCCACCCCCGCCGTGCCGGCCGCCCGCCGCGCGCGCTCGTGGTGTCGGCGCGGCTGGCTGCGGGCGGCTCCTTCCGGCGGCCCGTCACCCTGCGCGAGCCGACCGGCGACCCGCGCAGGCTGCGCGACGCGCTTCAGCCCCACCTGACGGAGCTTCCGGGTGCGGTCGACGAGCTCCAGCTCGAGGTCTCGGCGCTGGCCGCGCACGGCGATCGCCAGCTCGCGCTCCTTCGGCCCGCATCGGAGGTCCTGCGCGAGCGCGCCGCCGAGGCGGCCCGCCAGGTCACGGCGGGGCTGGGAGAGGGGCACCTGTGGCGGGTGGTCGAGGTGGCGCCGTGGTCGCGGCTGCCCGAGGGGCGCCACCTGCTCGTCCCCTTCGACGGCTGACAGGCGCAGCCATCGTCTGAAAGGGACGTCAACGGAGCCGCGCATAGACTCCGAGCGTGCTTCTCATCGTCACCGTCTTTCTGATCGCCAGCATCCATGTACCGGCCAACCTGGGCTATCTGGCGCTCTTCCTGATCGTGGCCGGCGAGTCGGCGGGCCTGCCGATCCCCGGCGAGACGAGCATCCTGATCGGCGGGGCGCTCTCGGCCCGCGGCGAGCTCGATCTCCCCCTCGTCTGGCTGTTCGCGGCCAGCGGCGCGATCGTCGGCGACAACGTCGGCTACCTGATCGGGCGGTTCCTGCTCCGCAAGATCCTGACCGGGACCGGCCGCCTGGCCCACCGCCTCGAGCGGTCGGTCGAGCGTAGCGAGGTCTTCTTCCGCCGCCACGGCGGCAAGACCGTGTTCTTCGGGCGCTGGCTCCCCGTGCTGCGCGTGACGGCCGCGTGGATGGCAGGAGCGAGCCACATGGAGTGGCGCAAATTCGCGATCTTCAACGCACTCGGCGGCATCGCGTGGGCGGTCAGCATCAGCTCCCTCGGCTACGTCGCGGGGAAATCGGCCGACAGCGTCGTCGGTGTCCTCGGCATCCTGGCGCTCATCGTCGTGCTGCTCGCCGTCTTCTCGCACTGGTGGCTGCGACGGCTCGGCCGGGCGAGCACCGGAGAGGAGCCCCAGCCGCGCCGCCCATGACCGACCTCGAGCGCAGGATCGCCGTTGCCCGCGGCGACGAGCCGGCCGACCTCGTGATCTCGGGCGGGCGGGTGCTTTCGGTCTTCACCCGCGAGTGGGTCGAGTGCGACGTGGCCGTGGTCGACGGCTGGATCGCCGGCCTCGGGAGCTACGACGGCCGCGAGCGCATCGACGCGACGGGGCGGTACGTCGTCCCCGGCTTCATCGACGCGCACGTGCACCTCGAGTCGTCGAAGCTCCTGGCGGGCGAGTTCGCCCGGCTGGTGCTGCCGTTCGGGACGACGACGGTCGTCGCCGACCCCCACGAGATCGCAAACGTGCTCGGCACAGACGGCGTGCACTGGCTGCTCGACGCGACCGAGGGGATGCCGCTCGACGTCCGCTTCACGGCGTCGTCCTGCGTGCCGGCGTCGAAGTTCGAGTCGCCCCGCCGGGCGCTGAACGAGGGCGACCTGGAGGGACTCCTGCGGCGCCGGCGGGTGGTCGGGCTCGCCGAGATGATGAACTTCCCCGGCGTGATCGCGGGCGATCCGACGGAGCTTCGGAAGCTCGCGCTGGACGGCGCCGAGCGGGCCGACGGCCACGCTCCCGGGGTGCACGGGGCGGCGCTTCAGGCCTACGCCGCGGCCGGCATCGGTTCCGACCACGAGTCGACGACGATCGAGGAGGGCCGCGAGCGGCTGCGGGCCGGCATGTGGCTCCTGATCCGCGAGGCGACGGGCGCGCGCAACTTGCGCACGCTGATCCCGCTGGCACGGGAGCTCGGCCCACACCGGATCGCGCTCTGCACGGACGACCGCGACCCGCAGCACATCGCCGCCGACGGGCACGTGAACGCGCTCGTCCGCGACGCCGTCCGCGAGGGCGTCGACCCGGCCGATGCGCTCGTGATGGCAACCCTGAACGCGGCGACGTGGCACGGCCTCGCGGGCCTCGGCGCCGTGGCTCCCGCCCACCGGGCCGACCTGCTCGTCCTGCCCGATCTCGAGCGGTTCGTCCCCGACATCGTCCTGACAGCCGGGCGCCCGCCGGGCGAGATCGCGCCGGCGCCGGTGCCCGAGTGGGTGCGCCATACCGTGAGGATCGCGCCGATCACGCTCGGCGACCTGCGGATCCCGTGGCAGGAGGGCGGGGCCGCGCGGGTCATCGGGATCGTGCCGGGCCAGATCGTGACCGAGGCGCTCACCGAGGCGCCGACCGTCGCCGGAGGAGCGGCCGTCGCCGACCCCAAGCGCGACCTGGCCAAGATCGCCGTCGTCGAGCGGCACCTCGGCACCGGCCGGATCGGGCTCGGGCTGGTGCGGGGGCTCGGCCTGCGGCACGGCGCCATCGCGACGACGATCGCTCACGACGCCCACAACATCGTCTGCGTCGGGGTCGACGACGGCGACATGGCGCGGGCGGTGCAGCGCCTGGCCGAGCTCGGCGGCGGGATGGTGGTCGTGCGCGACCGCGGCATCCGTGCGGAGCTCCCGCTCCCGGTCGCAGGCCTGCTGTCGGACGCGCCGCTCGAGCGCGTGCTCGAGCAGACGGCCGCCGTCTCCGCCGCGGCGCTCGACCTCGGGACATCGCTCGAGTCGCCGTTTCACGCCATCGGGTTCCTGTCGCTCTCGGTCATCCCGGAGCTCAAGATCACCGACCGCGGCCTGATCGACGTGGGCCGCTTCGAGATCGTGCCGCTCCGGGCGTAAGGCGACCGGGCGAGCGGGCGGATCAGGTCGTGCGCTCGGCCTCCGCGACGGGCAGCCCGGCGGCCTGCCACGCCTCGAAGCCGCCGATCATATCGGTGGCATCCGCGATGCCGATGTCCATGAGGGTCGCGGCCGCGAGGCTGGACGCATACCCCTCCTGGCACATGACGATGACCGGCCCGGTGCGGGCGACGACCTCGGGATCGTCCCAGCCGGACGTCGGATCGACGCGCCACTCGATGATGTTGCGCGACATGACGATTGCCCCGGGGATGACGCCGTACTCGTGGCGCTGCTCGTACGTGCGCGTGTCGATGATGACCGCGCCGCCGGCCTGGGCGTCGTGGGCCTCGGCGGGCGTCACGCGCTGGAGGCGGGCCCGGGCCGCATCGAGCAGGTCGTCGATCCTTCCCATCGATGAAACCCTAGACGGTTGCTACTTCGGATACCACTCGAGCCGCAGACTGCCCAGCCGGAGCACCCTGCGCCGGCCGCGGCGATCGAGGCCGATGCCCGACTCGTCGCGGTACAGGTCGACCCGGTAGCCGCGCGTCCGCTTGCCGATGAGCGTGACCGACCGGAGCGGTTGCGTCGCTGCTTCGACTCCTGCCATGCCACGAGCGTACGGGTCGGGGTCGCGCGTGACAACACCGGGAAAGGTCGCGGTCGTGGCGCCGGCGTCCTCGAACAGCGGCGGCAGCGGCAGCGACGGCAGCTCGGGGAGGACGTCACGCCAGGGAGGATCCGACGCGACGGGCTCGAGCCGGCCGAACCACAGGCGTATGACATCGCCGTCGACCGCGGCGGCCGTCTCGTGGCGCGCGCGGGCGTGGCCCTCGGCCTCGTCGCGAGCCGCGAGCAGCGCGTCCACGACGGCCTCGACGGCCTCCCCGCGGTCGCCGAAGGGCCGCACGGGGATGACCATGCTCCGAGCGGCGCCGGCGTACAGCACCACGGCGTCGCGCTCGGCGCGGGCTTCGAGCCCTGCCGGCAGCGCAGGCGACAGCCGATCTGCGATCGCGCCCGCCAGGCGCGCCGCCCCTGCCCTCTCGTCCATGCTTCCAGCATATGGGTTTTCCGCGGCGTGCGCAGCCCGGTTGAAGGACGAACGTGTGTTCGATATCATCGTCATGTCATGCGCTCGGCCGCTCCCCGCATCCTCGGCGCGCCCAGGAGCGCACGCGTCGGGGCAGACGGCACCGGAGCGCCGCAATCGGTGGACGGAAAGCCGGTCGCAACAGTGCGCGACGAGTGGCGGGTGGACGAGGGCTGGTGGACAGGCCGGCCGGTGCGGCGGCGGTACTTCGACGTGGTCATGACCGACGGGCGAAACGCGGTCGTCTTCTGCGATCGGCGCTCCGGACGCTGGTTCACCCAGCGAGCCTAAATGCCGTGAGACGGGATTCCTAACGATTTCTCCCAAACTACTTGACCTATTATCCAAAAGTTGTAATACTTTTCGCCCCACGCCGATGGCGTGGCGGGGAGTTGTGAGGGGGAGATCACATGGCGAGCTCGCCGGTAGCGGCGCTCGCGTCCTCGCTGATCGTCGAGGCCGAGTCGCCGTACACGTATCAGGTCTACGTGCAGCCATATCCGGGCTGGTGGCGGCGATGGCACGGGCGGGTGATCACGCGCGACTGCGACGGCCGGCATCGGTTCTGGCCGTGGCGGTACGCGCGCGACCGCGAGGAGCTCGTGCAGAGCCTCTGGGCCGAGGTGCACCGCGACATCGAGTGGCGCCGCGGCGGGGCCGCGGTGGAGCTGCTCGAGGTCACGTCCACGCTGCGCTAGCGGCCTCCGGCGGAACTGGCGCGCTGATCGGCGAGTGGGTATGCTGATGAGCCGATCGAACACACGTTCGGTGCCAGATGAGCCACCCCGAGCTTCACGCCCACTCCTCGTTCTCGTTCCTGGACGGCGCCTCCCAGCCCGATGAGCTGGCGGCCCGGGCGGCGGCGCTCGGCTACGACGCTTTCGCCCTGACCGACCACGACGGCCTCTCGGGATCGCTGGCCTTCGCCCATGCGGCCAACGAGGTCGGCGTGCGGCCGATCACGGGCTGCGAGATCACCCTCGAAGGAGGCGCGCACCTGACCCTGCTGTGCGAGGACAGGCGCGGCTACGCCAACCTGTGCCGGCTCATCACCGCCGCCCACGTCCACGACCGCCGAAAGCCCGAGGCGACGCTCGAGCAGGTGGTTCGGCACGCGGACGGCCTGCACTGCCTCTCGGGCTGCGCACGACACGGCGCGGTCGCGCGGCTCGTCTCCGAGGGCCGGCTCGGAGAGGCCGAGGCGCTGGCTCGACGGCTGCGCGACGCCTTCGGGCGCGATCGGTTCTCGATCGAGATCATGCGCCCCTACATGCGCGGCGACGCGCGCCGAAACCGGCTCCTCGGGGAGCTGGCGGACCGGCTGCGCCTGGCGACGGTGGCGACCGGCGACGTGCACGCCCACACGCCCCGGCGCGCCTTCCTCCAGGACGCGCTCGTCGCGATCCGCATGTGCACCACCCTCGAGGGGTGCGAGGCCGAGCGGCGCGGAAACCACGAGTCGGTGCTGCGCGCCCCCGCCGAGACCGCGGCCCGGTTCCCCGCCGAGGCGGTGCGGGCGGCGGCGGCCGTGGCCGACCGCTGCCGCTTCGACCTGACGCAGGACCTGGGCTACGCCTACCCCGACTTCTCCGACACGGGCGAGCCCGCCCAGGCCGCCCTCACACGCATCTGCCGGGCCGAGCTCGAGTGCCGCTATCGGGGCTCCCCCCACTGGCACGAGGCCCGCGCGCGGCTCGATGAGGAGCTGGGGCTGATCGCCCACCATGGCCTCGCCGGCTTCTTCCTCCTCCACCGCGACATCCTCGAGATGGCGCGCGACGTGGCGGTGCGGGTGCGCGGGG
Organism: uncultured Actinomycetes bacterium; assembly: GCA_963709425.1. Lineage (GTDB taxonomy): Bacteria > Actinomycetota > Thermoleophilia > Gaiellales > JAICJC01 > JAICJC01. The sequence goes on from CAVPWG010000001.1 coordinate 334,275, forward strand.
CGAGCGCCGGCCGCCGCCTGCTCCCGCCGGGCCGCGGGCGGGGCTCGAGCGTCGGCTCGATCGTCTGCTATCTGATCGGCCTCTCGCATGTCGACCCGGTGGCCACGCATCTCTTCCTGGGCCGGTTCCTCTCGAGAGACCTCGCGAGCGTGCCCGACATCGACCTCGACTTCCCCCGCGACGTGCGCGAGGGGCTGATGCTCGACATCGTCGACCGGTACGGACCCGAGCACGCCGCGCTGGTGGCCGCCTTCCCCACCTACCGCACCCGGGGGGCGATCCGCGACCTCGGCAAGGCGCTCGCGCTGCCGCAGGGGGAGGTCGAGCGAATGGCGCGGCTGGCGGACGAGTGGGGAGCGGTCCCCGAGGACCGGATCGACCAGCTCCGCGACCGCATGGGCTCGGCGCGCTGGCGCGCGTTCGCCTTCCTGATGGAGGAGATCCGCGGCCTGCCCCGCCACATCTCCCAGCACTCGGGCGGGATGGTGATCTCGACCCGGCCGCTCGTCGAGCTCGTGCCGGTGATCCCCGCGGCGATGGAGGGCCGCCAGATCTGCCAGTGGGACAAGGACTCCTGCTCCGACGCCGGGTTCCTCAAGATCGACCTGCTCGGGCTGGGCATGCTCTCGGCCGTCGAGGAGTGCGTCGACCTGATCGCCGAGACGCGCGGGTCGCCCATCGACCTCTCCCGGGTGGGGTTCTCCGACCCGGAGGTCTATGCCGAGATCCAGGCCGCCGACACGATCGGGGTGTTCCAGATCGAGAGCCGGGCGCAGATGCAGTCGCTGCGCCAGACGCTGCCCGAGAACCTCGACGACCTGACCGTCCAGGTCGCGCTCGTCCGGCCGGGGCCGATCGTCGGAGACGCGGTCAACCCGTACATCGCCCACCGCCGCAGCCTGCGCCACGATCCCGAGTTCCGCCCGCCCTTCGACCATCCCCTGCTCGAGCCGGTGCTGGCCGACACCCTCGGCGTGGTCGTCTTCCAGGACCAGGTGCTCGAGGTCGCAATCGCTCTGGCCGGGTTCACCACCGGGGAGGCCGAGAGCCTGCGCCGGGCGATGAGCCGCAAGCGCAGCCGCGAGGCGCTCGAGAGCCACTGGCACCGCTTCCAGGAGGGCGCTGCGAGCCGGGGCGTCGACGCCGAGACCGCCGAGCGGGTGTTCCAGAAGATCGTCGCCTTCTCGGAGTTCGGCTTCCCCAAGAGCCACGCCGCCGCCTTCGCGATCCTCGCCTACCAGTCGGCGTGGCTGCACCGCGCATACCCGGCGGAGTTCCTGTGCTCGCTCCTGAACGCGCAGCCGATGGGCTTCTACCCCCCGGCGACGCTGCTCCGCGACGGCGAGCGGCGCGGCGTCGAGATGCGCCCCCCGGACGTGAACCGAAGCGGCGCCGGGTGCACCGTGGAGGATGCCGGAGGCGCCGTCAGGATCGGCCTCGGCTACGTCAAGGGCGTCGGCACGCGCGCCGAGGGCCTGGTGGCCGAGCGCACCGGCGGCGGCGCCTTCTCCGATCTGGGAGACCTGGTGCGACGCGCGCCGCTCGACATCTCGCAGCTCGAGGCGCTGGTGCGGGCGGGCGCGTGCGACGAGTTCCACCCGAACCGGCGCCGCCTGCTCTGGGAGCTTCCGATCCACCGCGCACCGGCCGGGCCGGAGGGCGCGCGCCAGCTCGCGCTCGCGCTGGACGGCTCCCCCACCCCGGCCCTTCCCGGCCTCACGGCCTGGGAGCGCATGGTCTCAGACCACGAGGCGATGAGCCTCACGACCGGCCCGCATCCGATGGCGCTCCTGCGGGAGGGGCTCGACCCCGCCCTTCGCACCTCGGCCGACCTGCGCACCGACGCGCTGGGCCGGACGACCACGGCGGGCATCGTCATCGCCCGCCAGCGGCCGGGGACGGCCAAGGGGATCGTGTTCCTGCTCCTCGAGGACGAGCACGGGATGACCAACGTGATCATCCCGCCCACCGTCTACGAGCGCGACCGGATCATGGTACGGGCCGAGCCGCTCCTGCAGGTGTGGGGTCGGCTCGAGCGACGAAACGGCGCGGTCAACGTGATCGCCGACCGGGTGGCAGGGCTGTCGCACGCCGCCCGCCCCGAGGTCGCCCGGGCCGCGGCCCGTGCGGCGGGGACGGGTGCCGGCCAGGGCGGTCACGTCGCCGATCTCCGCCGGCTCAGGGCCGCCACGCCCGCGGCGAACAGCTTCGGCCGCGGGCGGCGCTGACGGTTAGCCGTGGTTCCCGGTGAGCCCTAGGCGCTTGCGATCCTCGATGCCGAGGGACCGACGCGTCGCCTTGGGGTTCAGCTTGGCCGACATCTGCAGAGCGTGGAATCGCTCCGGATCGGTTGTTTGGTCCGCAAGGCGCCGCCAGGCGATCCAGTCGACGGGATCCTTGCGCGTGGCGGTGCGAAGCGCAGCTGCCGCCTCCTCGCGCCTACCCTGACCAGCCAGCGCCGCAGCGAGGTCGATCCATCCCTGGTCCGACCATGGCGCCCATGTCATCGCACGGTGCGCCTCGGACTCCGCTTTCGGGAATTCCCCGCGCGCAGCTGCGTCGGCACTCGCCGCAATTGCCTGGTTCCCGATGCCTCCGACGAACGCGACAGCACCCACCGCAAGGGCGATCACCACAAATCCTGCGCGTGCCCTGTTCGTGAGCGGTGCGGCGGACTCGTCGCGGGACGACACCACGATTCCGACGGCGGCGACCAGTGCGAGGCACGTCACAGCCGGCATCTCCCAGTCCCAATCGAACCCGGCATGGAGGGCGAAGGCGATCAGCGCCCCCGCCGCAGTCAGAACGACCGGATCGCGCCGGTGGCGAACCCCGACGGCGAGCGGGTAGAGCACCAACCCAAGCACAAGGATGAGTCCGACCGGCCCCTGCTCGGCAAGCCGCTCGAGGTACAGGCTATGGGCGTCCTTCGCGACGTAGTTCCGGGGCCGGTGCTCGTTCCAGTACTGCTCGAACGTGCCGGCGCCCGAACCGAGCAGTGGGTGGTCGCGGATGTCGGCGAGGGCGGAGCGCCAGAGCATGGGGCGGCCGTTCAGGGACAGAGTCTCGAGCCGCAGATTCTGATTCGTGTCGCGGGCAGCCGGCTTTGACTCGAGTGCCTGCCGAACGCGCGACACCATGTGCACAGGCGAGCCGTACACCGCTACCGATCCGGCCAGGATGCAGCCAGCGCCGACCGCCACCACGCCGACGAACGCCCGACGCGCCGTCTGACCGAACTCCACTCGGCGCTCGACGACGATGACTGCCCACATCGTCGCCGCTGCGCCAGCGGTGGCCAACGCGATCACGACGAGGAGCGGACGGCCTTCGCTCGCCGCCGCGTGGACGCCGGAGCCGCCGCGCGCGAGTGCGCCCTGCAGGCGGGCGTCTCCCACCGCGAGCCCGACCCAGGGCAGAAGTGCGCACGCGGTTGCCAGCGAACGAAGCCTGTCGCCGTCTAGGACCAGGGTCATGACCACGCCGATGACGAGCGTCATCATCGAGCCGCGGCTGAACGTGAAGAAGAGCGTGGTCACCACCGGGGGCAGGACTGCAGCCGCGACGATCCGAATCCACGGCGTCCGCGCCCTCATCGCCGCACCGAGGCACAGGGCGGCGGTCATCGCCGTGAAGATGCCGAGCGCGTTCCAGTATCCGATCGGCTGGTAGAGGCGGCCATGTGCGACTGGATCGTCGTAGAGGCCGAAGACGTCGGGCCGAAGCCGCGTGACGAGAGCAAACCCCGAGACGAGCACGCCGGCCACGGCCGCCGCACCGACCATGAGTCCCGCTCCGCTCTTCCGAGCCGTGATGAGAAGGGTCGCCCCGAGCCCGAAATAGACAAGCGTGCGCTCAACCTCGAGCACCGGAGTCTGCACGGCGTCGGCCCAGGTTGCCGAGAGCGTAGTCCAGGCAGTCAGCGCCGCCAGAATGCCGAGCATCACTCGATCGTCTCGGCCGAGAGATATCCCGCGCCCGATCACCAGGGCGATCGCAGCCGTCCAGGCGAGGATGACCGCGCTCCACCCCCACGCAGGCGGGAAATAGCCGCCGTCATCGCTCGCCAAGAGCAGAACGGCCGCAAACGCCACCAGCGCCGCCGGGAGGTGCGCAAGCGCAGCGCGCCCGCGGACCCCCGCGAGCGCGCCGAGCCGCTCGACGGCCGACGACGCGGCCGTCACTGTGGTGTCCTCGCGGCTAGTGGCGGCGGATCGAGGCTGCCCGGAGCCCGAGCCCCGAAGCGATCAGCCCTGATCCAGCGCCCAGCACCAGCAGGAGGTTGAGCCCCGTGAACGGGAGCCCCCCCGTGCCGCCGCCGGACTGTTCGCCCAGCACGTTCCCACCGCCGCCACCCTGCGTCCCAGCGCTGTACTGCTCGTCCGCAGGAGTGACCTGCGCGGACGCCGCCTGGTGGTGAGTGCGGGAAGCCGCTGCGGCCGACGCCGCGCCGGTGCCGAGCACCAGCACGCTCGCCGAAGCCGCGAGCAACACCTTGAGCTTTCTTCCATGCATCTGCAGCGGTACCTCCTGGACTGCCGTTCTCCCCGGAGCACCGTATCGCATGGGTCGGACGGACGCCAACCGCCATCGGTCGGAAAATGCAGCAATCCACGGCTACGTCCCTTTCCCGAGGAACTTTCGCAACACCGGGACGTGGGCGCAGGCGGTGCTGGGGTTGGGCGCCCAGGGCGTCCAGGGGACGATCCTGACCTCGAGGCACGGCGTGGCCGATCCGCCGGGCTCGAGGCACGCCCACCGCACCTTCCGCGTCGGGATCTTCGCGCATTTCAACACGTCGTAGCTGTGCTGGTTTCTCAGATCCGAGACCACGGCGCTGGACGTGATGCCGGCCGGCAGGAGCGCCGCCAAAGCCGGCCGGTGGGTGCACAGATCGACGCCGGGCTTCGTGGTCCAGTCGCCCACAGGATTCACATTGGCGATGAGGCAGACGGACTCGGCCTGATAGACCAGCCCGCACGCCCACACGGCCCCGTTCGACTGCTGTTCGACGCACCTGACCGTGCTCGCGTGCTCCCGGCCCCCCACGCCGCGCTCGAGGGTGCTCTCACCGATGCGCTGGTGGAGGCGCAACCCCCAGTACGCCGTGCCGGCGGCGCCGACGAGCAGGACGATGATCACGACGAGCCACAGATGCGAGTGGACGGCCGCCCAGAACGGCGACCGGGCGGGGCGGCGCGGAGCGCGCACCGGCGGCGCGGACACCACGTCCGGCTCGACACCGGTCCGGGCGTAGGGCACATGCACCGGCGCGGGCAGGCCCGACGCGTCGGTTTCGCCACGCTCCGCGGTCGGCTCTGGAGCGACGGGGTCGTCACCGGCGCTCTGTTCCTCCGCCGTGGCGACGGCGAGCCGCCGCGGCGGGTCACGCTGTTCTGGAGCGTCGCGCCGCGCGCTGTGCGGAGCCTGTGCGGCCTCGTGAAACGGCGGATTCACTTCGTCCTCCCGACGCGCACGCGAACGCAGCGAGCCAATGGAACGCGCGGCGCGGCGCGCGGAGCCGAAAAGTGCAGGTCGACGCACACATTCGAGTGTACGCCGCGGATCGGCTTGTGACTATGAGAAGAGCCCGGCGACCAGCGTCATCACATAGATGGCGCCGAACCAGACCGTGACAGCCGCACCCACGGCCAGCACCACATGGTCCTGTGCCCATTCGAGCACCGAGCCACGATTTTCGTACGCCCACGGCTCTTCGCCGTCAAGCAGCCTGCGAACCATTGGAAGACCCCCACTCGCGGTTGCCTCCACAGCATCGGTGTACGCGGCGTGCCGGGCAACCCCCGGGCGGGTGAACCCGAATGGGGCACGCACGGTCGGCGGCGTGCAAAAACGGGGTCAGACCCCGGTGGTGGCGCTAGAGGTGATCAGGGCGACGCCGGCATCGACGTCCTCCACTCTCGGCACGACGTCGACCGCGCTCTCGCGCGCGCAGGCTCGCAGATCCTCGGCGAGGCCGGCCGCGCGCAGCTTCGCAGCGCTCGTCGATGCCCCCAGCGCCTCGGCCGACGACGGGTACGCGGCCGACAGCACCTCCGCTGCCGTCGCCGAATCGGTCGTGTTCCACTCGGCGAGCCACACGCGGAGCTCCCCAACGAAGCGTCCCGCGACGTAGGCGTCGTCGAGGGCGAAGGCGCCCTCGACTCCGGCGCACTGGACCAGGACGTCGTGGTCGCCGTCGCGCGCGATCCGGGCTGCCGCGGCCGCGCAGGCGGTGAGATTCGCCAGGCTGCCGATCAGCACGGCCTCCGCGTCGGCCGCGGCCGCCACGATGGCACGCGTCCCATTTGTGGTCGCCAGCACAAGCGTGTCGCCGAGCGGCGGGCCGGATGCATAGTCCGCCGGGGAGTTCCCGAGGTCGAAGCCGTCCGGCTTCACGCATTCCCGCTCACCCGCAAGCACCGCGCCGTTTCCAAGCCGGCCGTGCAGGTCGCGTGCGCGGTCGATGTCGCCGCAGGCCAGCACGCGGCTGTAGCCCTGACCCACCGCGTGCGCGATCGTCGTCGTCGCGCGGATCACGTCCACGACCACCGTCACGGGCGCAACGAGCATGACGCCGGGCGAGAATGCGACGTCGATCCTCACCGGTGTGCGAGCTCCGCCTGTGCGGCCGCCAGCCGCGCGGTGGGCACACGAAATGGTGAGCACGACACGTAGTCGAGCCCGACGCTGTTGCAGAACTCGACCGACGCCGGGTCGCCGCCATGCTCGCCGCAGATGCCGAGCTTGATGCCCGGCTTCTCGACCCGGGCGCCCTCAACGGCGCGCTGGATAAGTGCGCGCACCCCGTCGTCCAGCGTCTCGAACGGGTTCTTCGAGAGGACGTCGTCCTCGAGGTAGCGCGTCAGGAATTTGCCCTCGGCGTCGTCGCGGCTGAACGCGAGCGTCGTCTGCGTGAGGTCGTTCGTCCCGAAGCTCATGAAATCGGCATGCCGCGCGATGCGGTCGGCCAGGAGCGCCGCACGCGGGACCTCGATCATCGTTCCGATCAGGATCCCGAGCTTGGCGCCGCCCTCCTCCTCGATGACGGCCTCCGTGAGCGCCCGCAGGCGCCGGAGCTCCGTCGCGAAGGCGACGAGCGGATGCATGATCTCGACTGCCGAGCCGGCGACGGCGAGCGCCGCCCGCACGATCGCCCGCACCTGCATCTCGTAGATCTCGGGGTGCAGGATCCCGAGGCGGCATCCCCGGGTGCCGAGCATCGGGTTCACCTCGCGGAGCGCCTTGATCCGAGTCCGCAGGCGCTCGTCGGACGCGTCCACCTCGTCGAGGTCGGGCAGGAACTCGTGCAGCGGCGGGTCGAGCAGCCGGATCGTCACCGGCTGGCCCTCCATCGCCTCGAGGATGCCCTCGAAGTCGGACTGCTGGAACGGCAGGAGCCTGTCGAGTGCGGCCCGGCGGCCCGTCTCGTCGCGCGCAAGGATCATCTCGCGCATGACGGGCAGGCGCTCGTCGCCGAAGAACATGTGCTCCGTGCGGCACAGCCCGATCCCCTGGGCGCCGAACTCGCGCGCCCGGCGGGCGTCCTCCGGCGTGTCCGCGTTGGCGCGCACACCGAGCCGGCGCGCGTCGTCGGCCCAGGCCGTGACGGCGGCGAAGTCGTCCGTCATCTGCGGGGGAACGAGCGGCACCGAGCCGCGGATGACCAGGCCGCGGCTGCCGTCGATCGAGATCTCGTCGCCCTCCGACACGGTCGTCCCGTTCACGGCGAACCGGCGCGCCGACAGGTCGATGCGAAGCGACTCGACGCCGCACACGCACGGCTTCCCCATGCCGCGCGCGACGACGGCGGCGTGCGACGTCATGCCGCCGTGGGCCGTGATCACGCCCTGCGCCTGGATCACGCCGTGGATGTCGTCCGGCGTGGTCTCCCACCGGACGAGGATCACCGGCTCGCCGGCCCGGCCGCGCGCCTCGGCGGTGTCGGCGTCGAACACCGCTCTGCCGACCGCCGCACCGGGCGAGGCGTTGAGGCCCCTGGCGAGCACCTCGTAATCGGCGGACGGGTCGATCGCCGGGTGCATCAGCTGGTCGAGCTGGCCGGCGTTGATCCGCTGCACGGCCTCGTCGCGCCCGATCACGCCTTCGGCGACAAGCTCACGCGCGACGCGCACCGCGGCCTGAGCGGTCCGCTTGCCCGCGCGCGTCTGGAGGATGTAGAGCCGGCCCCGCTCGATCGTGAACTCGACGTCCTGAAGGTCGCGGTAGTGGGTCTCCAGGGTCCCCGTCGCCGCCTCGAGCTCGCCGTACGCGGCACCCATCTCTCCCTTCAGCTCGCCGATTGGGCGCGGCGTCCGGATCCCCGCGACGACATCCTCGCCCTGCGCATTGACGAGAAACTCGCCGAAGAGCTGCCGCTCGCCGGTGGAGGGGTTCCGGGTGAACACGACGCCTGTCGCCGAATCGTCGCCGAGGTTGCCGTACACCATCTGCATGACGGTGACGGCCGTGCCGAGGTTGTCCGAGATGCCCTCATGGCGGCGATACGTCCGCGCCCGCGGCGTGTTCCACGACGCGAACACCGCGGCGATCGCGCCGTCGAGCTGCTCGCGAGGGTCCTCCGGAAAGTCGCTCCCGGTCCGGTCGCGGCTGATCTTCAGGAACTCCTGGATGAGCGCCGCGAGCGCCTCCGCGTCGAGATCGACGTCCGCGACGACGCCGCGCTCCGCCTTGGCGCGGGTCAGCGCCTCCTCGAAGACGTCGCTTGGGACGCCGAGCACCACGTTGGCGTACATCTGCACGAAGCGGCGGTGCGAGTCGGCGGCGAAGCGCGGGGTGCCGGAGGCGTCGGCGAGCCCGCGGGCGGAGCGCGGGTTCAGCCCAAGGTTCAGGATCGTGTCCATCATCCCCGGCATCGACACCGGCGAGCCCGAGCGGACGGAGACGAGGAGCGGATCGTCCGGGTCGCCGAGGCGCTTGCCGCAGCGCTCCTCCAGCGCCGCGAGGTGCCGGGACACCTGCTCGTCCAGGCCGTCCGGCCACGTCCCGCCGGCGTCGAGGAAGGCGCGACATGCCTCGGTCGTCACGGTGAAGCCGTCCGGAACGGGGAGGCCGATCGAGGTCATCTCGGCGAGCTCGGCGCCCTTCCCTCCGAGAAGGTCGCGCATCTCGCTCGAGCCGTCCGCGAAGGCGTAGACGTAGCCTGCCACGGCCGCGAAGCCTACCTGGGACGTCGCGAATTTCGCGTGCGAGGGAAGAACGGTCGCAGCCGCACCGTCCTTGTCAGCACGATGAGGATTCCGATAGGACAGCGGTACCTCGCGCGCACCGGCGGACGGCGCGCGCAGCAGCGTCCAAAGGCCGCGCTGTCTTGAGAACGGGCTCAGCGGAAGGGCCCATGCGCGGGCGGCTCCCGAACGGGGGCCGCCCGCGGCACATCGGGGGTACCCTGGGGTCATGCCGCTGACCCTGGTCGGCTGTGAGTGCGGTCGGGCCGACTGCGCCGAGCTCATCGGCGTGGACGATGACGAGCGCGGCCGCCTCCACGCGGAGGGGTCGCGGGCGATCGCCCCCGGGCACACCTCGGGCGCGATCGACGAGATCGTCGTCGCACGCCACGGCGGCTACTGGGTCGTCACCGGCGCAGACGCCGTCGACGAGGCGTCGTGGGAGTCGTTCCCGGCGTCAGACCCTCCGCCCGGCCCGCTCTAGGCGCCTAGGCTCGGACGCCCTCGAGGGCCGCGCGCCGCCTGGCCTCGACGAGCTCTGCGACACGCGCCGCCGTCTCCTCGATCGCAAGCCCGGTCACGTCGATCACGGGGCAGCCGAGCCGCTTGTGCAGGGCGGCCGTCAGCTCGAGCTCCTCGTAGATCTCCTCGAGGTCGGCGTAGCGCGCCCCGGCGCCCGCGGCGAGCGCGCGGACGCGCCGGCGCCGGATCTCCGACAGCCGCTCGGCGTCGATCGTGAGCCCCACGAGCTTCCAGTGGTCGATCTGGAAGAGCGTCGGCGGCGGGTCGACCCCGCGCACGATCGGGATGTTCGCCGCCATGTAGCCCATATAGCCGAGGTGCATCGACGTCGGCGTCTTCGACGTACGCGACACGCCGATCAGGACCACGTCCGCCTGGCTCAGGTCGTCGGCGCCGCGGCCGTCGTCGTGCTTCACCGCGAACTCGATCGCCGCGATCCGCCGGAAGTACTGGGCGTCCAGCGGCGCCGTGCGGCCCGGCACCATGGTCGCCTCGCGACCCGAGGCCGTCGCCACCGCGTTCAGGGCCGGGCCGAGCACGTCCTGCACGACGAGGTTGTGCTCACGGGCCAGCTCCACGACGGCCTCGCGCAGGCCGGCGTCGACGAGCGTGTAGAAGACGGCCGCCCGCCGGCCGGCGGCCGACTCCAGCGCCCGCGCCAGCTGCTCGCGGGTGTGGACGCGGGCGTGGCGCACCATCTCGATCTCGGTGTCATCGAACTGGCTCTGCGCGGCTCGCGCGACGCGCGCCCCGGTGTCGCCGGTGGAGTCGCTGACGATGTGGATCTCGAGCCGCTCGCCCATCCTCGGCCATCCTAACCCGGAAGCTGCGCAAAATCGCCGAGGCGGCGGAGCCGGTCGCGGACGTTCGCGACCAGCGTGAGCCGGTTCCGGCGGACGGCCTCGTCGTCGGACATGACGAGCACCTCCTCGAAGAACCGCTCGACGGCGGGTGAGAGGTCGGCGGCCGCGTCGAGCGTGGCGCCGGCGCCGGCCGAGAGCGCCTTCGCCAGCGCGCGCTCGGCCGGATCCGACAGGAGCGCGTCGTCGACGGCCCCGGCGGGCGTGTCGCCGGCGATCCGAGCGCAGCGGCCGTACGCATCGCGCACCGCGTCACGGCGCGCCCCGGCGAAGGCGTGCAGGTCACGCGCAAGGCGGGCGAGCTCGGCGGGCTCCGCCGCCCCGGACCCGCGGGCGGCCCGCACCTCCTCGATCGCCACGCCCTCCTCGAGGAGCACGGGGTCGAGCCGGTCGAGCACGAAGCCGACAGCACGTTCACCGACGAGCTCAGAGAGGTGGACGTGCCACGCGCGGTCGAGCGCGATCGCCGCAAGGCCGGCCGCGGCGCGGCGCAGGCCGTAGGGGTCGCGGCTCCCGGTCGGCTCGAGACCGGCTGCAAAGGCGACCCGGAGCGTGTCGCCCTTGTCCGCCACGGCGACGGCGGCGCCGGCGGCGTTGGCCGGGAGCTCGCCGCCCGACTCGTCCGGCTTGTGGTGCTCGGCGATCGCGGCGCACACCTCGTCGGGCTCGCCCGCCTGGGCGGCGTACACCGAGCCGGCATAGCCCTGAAGTGCCGAGAACTCGCCGACGAGCCTCGATACGAGGTCGCCCTTGCACAACGCGGCGGCTCGGAGGGCCGCAGTGCGGATGTCCTCGCCGAGCCTGTTTCGTTCGCACAGACGCTCGATCAGCGGCTCGAGGCGGGCGGACTTCTCGGCCAGCGATCCGCCGCCCTCGAGGAAGCTCACCCGGTCGAGCTCACGCACCATCGCGAGGAGGCCGTGCTCAAGATCGCGGGAGTAGGCGAACCGGGCGTCGTCGAGCCGGCCCACGAGCACCTCTTCGTTCCCGCGCCGGACGACGTCGTCGTCGCCGCCGTTCGTGACCACGAGGAACCGCGGCTCGAGCTCGCCGCCCTTCCCGCGCACCGGGAAGTACCGCTGGTGCGACTGCATCGCCGTGATCGGGAGCCGCTCGGGCAGCTGGAGCGAGGTCGCCGCGAACTCGCCGGCGACCACCCGCGGCCGCTCGACGAGGTAGACGACCTCCTCGAGCTTCCCCATCGGGTCGGTCCAGCCGCCGGCGGCGTCGAGGCCGGCGACAATCGCGGCCCTGCGCTCGCCCGCGTCGACGATCACCCCGTGGGCGCGCAGGTCGTCGAGATAGGTCGCCGCCGATCCGATAGGCACCGCCTCACGGCCGGGCCGCGGGCCGCGGCTCTCACCCGAGGCGGGAACGCCCGCCACCTCGGCGGCGACGACCTCGCCGTCCAGCTTCGCCACGAGCCAGCGGATGGGCCGCGAGAAGCGCCCGCCGGGCCACCGCATCGTGCGCGGAAGCTGAAGCCCGGCCACCGCCGTCGCAATCGCCGCCGGAAGCAGCTCGACGGCCGGCGCGGACGGCTCCTCGGTGATGGCCCAGACGAACCCGCCGCGCTCCTCGAGCGACGCGGCGTCTGCGCCGTGTTTCCGCGCAAACCCCGCCCGGGCCTGTTCGGGGGCGTCGGCGCGCGGGCCGCGCACCTCGCGCCGCTCGGCCTCGCGACGCTCGGGAACACCCGCGGCGACGATCGCCAGCCGCCGCGGCGCGACATGGATGCCGACCGAGTCCGCCGTGAGTCCCGCCCGGGCGAGCTCGGCGGCGAAGAGGCCGGGAAGGGCGTCCTCCGCGATGCGACAGTGCGCCGCGGGGAGCTCCTCGCAGCCGATCTCGACGAGGAGGTCAGGCATCGGCCGCGCCGCCGTCCGACTCGAGATGGGCGGCCGCCACCGCCTGGGTCAGCCGCCGCATCCGCAGGATGTACGCCGCCCGGTCGGTCACCGCGATCGCCCGGCGCGAGTCGAGCAGGTTGAAGGCGTGGGAGCACTTGAGCACGTGGTCGTAGGCGACGAGCGGCAGGCCTGCCTCGAGGCACCGGTCCGCCTCGGCCTCGTGGTCGTCGAAATGCCGGGCCAGCATCGCGGTGTCGGCCACCTCGTAGTTGTAGGCCGAGAACTGCCGCTCGCCCGCCTCGCGCACCTGCGCCCACGTGACGCCGGGAGACCACTCCATGTCGTGGGCCCGGCGGACGTTCTGGAGGTGCATGGCCAGCCGCTCGAGGCCGTACGTGATCTCGGCCGACACCGGGTCGAGCTCGATCCCGCCGGCCTGCTGGAAGTACGTGAACTGGGTGATCTCCATCCCGTCCATCCACACCTCCCACCCGAGTCCCCATGCGCCCAGGCTCGGGCTCTCCCAGTTGTCCTCGACGAAGCGCACGTCGTGCTGCTCGATCGGGATCCCGATCGCCCGCAGCGAGTCGAGGTAGATGTCCTGCACGTCGTCGGGCGCCGGCTTCAGGATGACCTGGTACTGGTAGTGCTCCTGGAAGCGGTACGGGTTCTCGGCGTAGCGGCCGTCGTCGGGCCGGATGGAGGGCTCCACGTAGGCGGCCCGCCACGGCTCCGGGCCGAGCACGCGAAGCAGCGTCGCCGGATTCGATGTCCCCGCGCCGACCTCGGTGTGGTAGGGCTGGACGATGACGCATCCCTGCTCCTCCCAGAAGGCCTGAAGGGCCGAGATCATCCCCTGGAAGGTCGCCGTCATCGGACGCGCAAGCTATCAGCGGGCGCGGCGCTACGCGTGCAACGTGCGCAGGCGGAAGCCGCCGTGATACTCATAGGTCGCCTCGACCACCCTGACGGCGTCCGCCGCCGGGCCGGTCGGGAGCGGCCCGGCCGCGAGCGGCCGGTCGACGAGCGCCGCGACGGCCGCGAGGCTCTCGGGACTCACATGGAACGCCCGTTCCTCGGTCGCGCACGGCCCGCACACGGCACCGCCGGCGGCGGCCGAGTAGCCGACCAGCGCGCCGCCCGAACCGCAGCCCGCGCAGGAGTCGAGATGCGGCAGGTAGCCGGCCAGCGCGAGGAGCTTCAGCTGAAAGCCGAGCCCGACCCCGTCGCGCACCGGGTCCGGCCCGTCATCGATGCCGTGTTCGAGGAGGTCGAGGAACCGCACCAGACCGTCGAACACGCGCGGGTGCGGCTCGGGCTCGGGGAACAGCTTGAGCACGGCCTCGGAGCCGATCTGCGCGACCGCGAGGGCGTAGGGCTGCCCGCGGACGCCGGAGTGCGAGGCCACGATGTCGGCCCCCGACACGGTGTGGAGCTCGCCCCGGCCCTCGTGCACGAGAAGCTGCGCACGAGTCAGCGGCTCGAGGCGCGCGCCGAACCGCGACGTGGTCTTGCGGACGCCCTTGGCGATGGCGTTCACACGCCCCCGCTCGGCGGTGTACAGGTGCAGCACGCGGTCGGCCTCGCCGAACCGCAGCGAGCGCAGGACGATCGCGTCGGCCTTGTAGGTGCGCCCCACGACCTCAGTGTAGGATGCCGCGATGACGGGCGAACTCGTGGTGCGGCCGGTCATGCCCGGCGAGTACGAGGCCGTGGGCGACCTGACGGTCGCCGCCTACATGACGATCGACGGGTTCAGTCCGGGCGAGCGATACGCGGCGGAGATGCGCGATGTGTCTGGCCGGACAGAGACCGCCGAGGTGATCGTCGCCGCCGCGCCCGGCGGGCGCGTCCTGGGCGCCGTCACGTTCGTCCCGGGGCTCGGCCCACTGGCCGAGTTCGACGGCCCCGACGAGTCGGGCATGCGGATGCTGGCGGTCGACCCGGCGGCGCAGGGGCGCGGCGTCGGCCGGCGGCTCGCGCAGGTATGCCTCGACCGGGCGCGGGCGGCGGGGCGTTCCCGGCTCGTGCTGCACACGACCGGGGCGATGGCCGCCGCGCACGCCCTCTACCGGAGCCTCGGCTTCGTACGGACGCCCGAGCGCGACCTGCACACACCGGGCGGCCTCGTGCTCGAGGCCTACGTCTTCGAGCTCGACCGCTAGTCGGGGGCGGACGTGTGCTCGACGATCGCGGAGATGACGGCGGCGTGGTCGGCCGGGTCGATACCGTGTCCCATGCCCTCGATCTCCAGCAGGCGCGCGCCCGGGATCTGGGCGGCGAGCGCGCGGCCGTGCTCAGGCGGGAACAGCGGATCGGCCGTTCCGTGGACCACGAGCGTCGGCGCGAGAATCTCCGTCAGCTCGGAGCGCGGTCGCTCACCCTCCTGGAGCCGTTCATGGTTCTGCGCCGCGGCGAAGTCCACGGCGCGCGCGATGTCGCGGCGGACGAGCTCGCGAACCGCATCCGCATCGAAGGGGCGCTCGGCGCCGGCGAGCACACGACAGTACGCCACCAGGTGCTCGGCGACGGCATCGACGTCCGACCGGTCGGGGGCTGCGGTGTGCAGGAAGGCTGTCAGCTCGGCCGACGGCGGAGGGAGCATCGGACCGCCTGAGACGGCCCTCGACGTGCTCACGAGAACGAGTGACAGCACGCGGGACGGGTAGTCGAGTGCCAGCAGCTGCGCCAACGCGCCACCTGCGGAGACGCCGACGACGTGCGCGGCCGTGACGCCGTGCGCGTCGAGCACGCCCACGGCGTCGGCCACGAGGTCGGCGGCGCAATAGCCGGGCCGTCCAAGCTCGTAGGTGACAGAGCGCCCCGTGTCGCGCTGGTCGTAGCGGATGACGAAGCGGCCGCGCGCCGCGATCCCGTGGCAGAACCGATCGTCCCACCAGAGCATCGAGCCTCCGACACCCATCACCAGCAAGACCGGCGGGCCGCCCGGTTCTCCGAACGTCTCGGTGCAGAGCTCCACACCGTTTGCCTGGACGAGGCGCTCGGCCATGCGCGTCAGCCGTTCACGACCCGCGCCTCGGCGTCCGGGATCGCCGCGATCAGACGCTCGGTCTCGACCTCGAACACGGCGCGCGGAGTACCTGCCGCACACCATACGGTGGCAAACCGGCGCAGCGACTCGTCGACGACCGTTCGTATCTGACGCTCGTGCCCGAGCGGCGGCACGCCCCCGATCGCAAAGCCGGTGGCCTCGCGCACCTCGTCGGGCGTTGCCCGGCGCACGTCCTCACCCACGAGCGCCGTGTCGACGCGCCGGTCTCCCGCGCACAGCACGAGCACGGGCCCCGAGGCGTCGACGAAGACCAGCGATTTCACGATCTGGCCGAGCTCGCAGCCGGCCGCGGCGGCGGCCTCCTCGGCGGTGCGCGTCGAGGCATCGAGCTCCTGCACGTCGACGTCGAGGCCTGCGGCGCGCAGCCGTTCGGCCACCCTCAGGGCTGTCGGGTGCACCGCGGGCACAGGTGGGTTCCTCGCTGGGCGACTCGGATCTTCTGGATGGGTGTGCCGCAGCGTGGGCACGGCTCACCGTCGCGGTCGTAGGCGTTGAAGCGCTCCTGCATGGAGCCGGGGGCGCCGTCCGGGCCGCGGTAGTTGCGGATGCTGGCTCCATGCGACGCGATCCCGCGCTCGAGCGTCGCGACGACGGCGGCGTGCAGGCGCCGCACTTCGGCCGCGGTCAGCTCGCCGCCGGGGCGCAGGGGATGGATGCGCGCCTGCCACAGCGCCTCGTCGGCGTAGATGTTCCCGACGCCGGCGACCACGCCCTGGTGGAGCAGGAGCGCCTTCACCGACGCGCGCCGCCCGGCGAGATCACCCCGAAACCGGCGCGGCGTCCACTCCTCCGAGAGCGGCTCCGGCCCCGCCCGCGGCCGCAGGTAGTCCTCGAGGCCGCCCGGAGCGATGAGGCGCCATGTCCCGAACCGGCGCTGGTCGGCGTAGACGAGCCTCGCGCCGTCGTCGAGACGGATGACCGCGCGGATGTGCGTGAGCTCCTCGCCCTCCTCGGCGCGATGGTGAAACCACCCGGTCATACGCAGGTGGACGACGAGCGTCCGGCCGGAGTCGAGCCCGAAGAGCAGGTACTTGCCGCGCCGGCCCACGCCGGTGAACGCCTCGCCGAGCAGCTCGGCTCCGACGACGACCGGATCCTCGGGCGCGGTGAGGCGCCCGTCCCTGATGTCGGCCTCCTCGATGGCCCGCCCGCGAAGCAACGGATCGAGGCCGCGCCGGACGGTCTCGACCTCCGGAAGCTCAGGCATCGGCGGCGCTCCTCATGCGGGTATTGTCGCGGATGCGCGCGACCCGCGGTTCAGACCACGGACGTGCCCGGGAGGTCGTCGGGGCCCGCGCCGGTGAGCACCCGAAGGACGGTCGCGCCGACGTCTGCGAACGTGTCGCCGTCGTGGCGGTGGCCCAGGAGCGGCGCCCCCGGGACATGCGCGATCAGGAGGCCGTGCTCGCGCGAGTGGTCGGTCGATGGCGTCGTCGGATCACAGCCGTGATCGGACGTCAGGACGAGAAGGTCGCCGTGGCGCAGCGACGCCAGGATCCCCGGGAGGCCGCCGTCGAACTCCTCGAGGGCGTCCGCGAACCCGCGTGGGTCGTTGCGATGGCCCCACAGCATGTCCGTCTCGACGAGGTTCGTGAACACGAGGCTGCCGTCCGCGACCGACCGCATCAGCTCCTCGGTGATCGCGATCCCCTGCGCGTTCGAGGTCGTCGGGTGGCTCGTGTCGATGTCCTGACCCGCGAAGATGTCGCCGATCTTCCCCACGCCGTGCACCGTCACCCCCCGATCGCGAAGCACCTGGAGGTGGTTCGGGCGGGGCGGCTCGAGCGAGAAGTCGTGCCGCCGCGGCGTCCGCCGGTAGGCACCGTCGGGGCCCTCGAACGGACGGGCGATCACCCTGCCGACGGCGTGCTCTCGACGCAGGATCCCGCGAGCCGTGCGGCAGGCGGCGTACAGCTCCTCGAGCGGGACGACCGCCTCGTGGGCCGCGATCTGGAACACGCTGTCGGCCGACGTGTAGACGATCCAGCTCCCTGTGCGCTCGTGCTCGGCGCCCAGGCGCTCGATGATCTCGGTGCCCGACGCTGCGACGTTGCCGATCACCCCGCGCCCCGTCGCCGCGGCGAACTGCTCGATGACATCGGCCGGGAAGCCGTCCGGGTAGGTCGGGAACGGCCGCTCCGTGACGATGCCCATCATCTCCCAGTGTCCCGTCGTGGTGTCCATCCCCAGCGAGCGCTCGTGCAGGCGGCCCCACACCGCCGGCGCGTCGGCCCGGGGCGGGCAGCCGAGCACCGGCATCACGTTTCCGAGGCCGAGGGCGTGCAGCGCCGGGACATCGAGGCCGCCGACGGCATCGGCGACGTGCGCGAGGGTCGAGGACCCGGCCGTCCCGAAGTCGCCAGCGTCGGGCAGGTCCCCCACCCCGACGGCGTCGAGGACGATGACGCATGCGCGGGCCACTAGTGCACTAGCCGAGCGGGAGGCCGAGGTGAAGTCGCATCAGGCTCCGGTCGCGCGCAGGGGGTCCTCCTGGCTGGGCTGGGGAGTGTACCGGGCGCGCTGCGCGTCTGCCAGCCGCGGGCTCAGGCCCGCGGGTGCGCTTTGAAGTACGCCTTGCGCACGTGGTCGGCGGAGACGTGCGTATACACCTGGGTCGTCTCGATCGAGGCGTGCCCGAGCATCTCCTGGACGCTGCGCAGATCGCAGCCCCCCTCGATCAGATGGGTCGCGAAGGAGTGCCGCAGCGTGTGCGGCGTGACGTCACTCGAGACGCCGGCGCGGCGGGCGTGGTCGCGCACGAGCTGGAAGACGGCCTGGCGGGTGATCCCCCGCCCGCGGTGGTTCAGGAAGAGGACGTCGCCAGGCTGGGTGCGGCCGAGGTGGGGCCGGCCGCGCTCGAGATACGCGCGTGCGGCGTCGATCGCGCCCTTCCCCATCGGTACGACCCGCTGCTTCGCGCCCTTGCCCATGCACCGGACGAGGCCCTCGTCGAGGTCGACATCCGACACGCGCAGCGACACGAGCTCCGAGACCCTGAGGCCGGCTCCGTAGAGCAGCTCCAGCATCGCCCGGTCGCGCAGGCCGCGGGGCGACCCGTCCGGGACCGTCACGATGGCCTCGGCCTCGGCCTTGGTGAGCGGCTTGGGCAACGACCTCCCGAGCCGCGGGAGCGGCACGGTGCGGCCCGCATCGCCCCGCCCGCCCTCTCGGGCGCGGTGCTTCAGGAAAGCGCGGACGGCTGCCAGGCGACGGCGGACGGTGGCGGGCGAAAGGCCGCGGTCGCGCAGCGCCACGGCGTACTCGTCGAGGACGCCGACTGCGATCGTGTCCGGGTCCTCGTGCTCCACGAAGTCGCCGAGATCGATCAGGTCGCGGCGGTACGCCTCGACCGTGTGCGGCGACGCACCGCGCTCCAGCTGGAGGTGGGTCAGGAAATCCGCAAGCTTCCGGTCGTAGGCGCGCACCGCGCACGGGGAATTCGCCGCGCGCGCAGGGATTCCTGCCGCCGGCGACCGCTAGGCGGCCTGGAGCGGGAGCACCTGTGACAGCGGCGTGTACTCCATGCCGACCGCCTCGGCAACGGGCTCGCAGGTGACGCGGCCGCCGGCCACGTTGACCCCGAGCGCAAGCGCCCGGTCGGCGGCCAGCGCGCGATGGAGGCCCTTCTCGGCGATCGCCTCGATGTAGGGCAGCGTCACGTTGGTGAGACCCCACGTCGAGGTGATGGGAACGGCGCCGGGCATGTTCGCGACGCAGTAGTGCACGATGTCGTCGACGACGTACGTCGGGTCGGAGTGGGTCGTCGGGCGCGATGTCTCGAAGCAGCCGCCCTGGTCGATTGCGACGTCGACGAGCACCGATCCCGGCTTCATCGAGCCGAGCATGTCGCGGGTCACGAGATGCGGCGCCTTGGCGCCGTGCACGAGGACGCCGCCGATCACGAGGTCGGCGTCGGGCAGCGACTCCTCGACCGCGTGGCGGCTCGACATCTGCAGGAGCACGGTGCGTCCCAGGCTCACGTCAAGCTCGCGCATGCGATCCACTGAGCGCTCGAAGACCGTCACGTCGGCCTGCATCCCCTGTGCGATGAGCGCGGCGTTGTACCCGACGATCCCGCCGCCGAGCACGAGCACCTTGGCCGGAAGGACGCCCGGGACGCCGCCCATCAGCCGGCCGCGGCCGCCGAATGGCTTCAGCAGGTAGTAGGCGCCGACCTGCGCCGAGAGGCGCCCGGCGACCTCGCTCATCGGGGCCAGCAGCGGGAGCCGCCGGTCGGGGGTCTCGACCGTCTCGTAGGCGATGCAGGTCGCGCCGGACTCGGCCAGGCCCCGGGTGAGCTCGGGCGCCGCGGCGAGGTGCAGATAGGTGAAGAGCACCTGCCCCGGCGAGAGCCGCTGGTACTCGCCGTCGAGCGGCTCCTTCACCTTGAGCACCATCTCGGCCTCGCCCCAGACGGTGTCCACGTCGACGATCGCGGCACCCGCCGCGCGATAGTCGTCGTCGGTCATTGCGCTGCCGTCGCCGGCGGTCGTCTCGATCAGGACGTCGTGCCCGCGCCGGACCAGCTCGGTGACCCCGGCCGTTGTGAGTGCGACGCGGTACTCGTCGGGCTTTATCTCCTTGGCGACCCCGATCTTCACGCTACCGCGATTCTACGGGTTGGACGGGGTACGGGCGGCGTCGATCAAGGCCAGGGTGATGTCGAGCATGACGTCCAGGTCGGCGGCAGCGATGTGCTCGGACGCCGTGTGGATCTCGGCCATGCCGTTGCAGAGGTTCACGCACTCGAGACCGCGAGCGTTCCAGACGTTGGCGTCGGCTCCGCCGCCCGAGTCGATGTAGACCGGCGCTCGACCGCAGTCCTCGAGCGCCCTGGCGGCCAGCCGGACGGCCTGGTCGGAGCGCGAGAACCGGTAGCCGTCGTACTCCGGCTCGATCCGGCTCTCGAGCTCGCACTCGGCGAGGTTCGCGGCGAATGTGGCCGCGTCGAGCATCGCCTGCACCTGCTCGCGCAGCCGCCCCGGATCGAGGCTGCGGGCCTCGGACTCCACCAGGCACTCCGGCGGGACGATGTTGCCTGCGATGCCGCCCGTGATGAGGCCGACGTTCGCGGTCGTCTGGGCGTCGATCCGGCCGAGCGGCATGTCGGCGATCGCGCGGGCCGCGGCGACCACCGCACTACGGCCCTCCTCCGGGGCCATCCCGGCGTGGGCGGCGCGCCCGACGAAGCGAAACCGCAGCGTCCGCTGGGTGGGTGCGGCGAGGACGATGTTCCCGATCGGCGCGGCGTGGTCGTAGCAGTACCCGACCTTCGCTCGCAGCCGCGAGATGTCGAAGGCCTTGGCGCCCTTCAGGCCGACCTCCTCCATGGGTGTCAGCACGAGCTCGACGCCGGCGTGCGGCCTGCCTGTGCGGACGAGGTCTCGGACGGCGGCGAGCATCACGACCACCGCGGCCTTGTTGTCGGCTCCGAGGATCGTGTCGTGCCGGTTCACCACGACCCCGTTTCGCACCTCGGGATCGATCGGCCCGGTGGGCGGCACGGTGTCGAGATGGGCGTTCAGGAAGATCGGGACTCCCTCGACGCCCTCCGTCGGAGGCAGCGCCACGTGGATGTTCCCCATGTCGGAGCCGATCTCGGCCCCGGCGTCGTCCTCGGTCGGGTCGAGCCCGAGGTCGCGCAGGTAGTCGAGCGTGCGGTCGGCCACGGGCCGCTCGCGACCCGACGGGCTCGGGATCGCGGCCAGCTCGCGGAAGAGGTCGAGGACCGGGGTCGCGGTGGCCGCCATCGCCGTCCTACGCTGTCCGGCTCACGCCGTAGAGCTCGCCGTACTTGCCCCACAGATAGGCCATGAACGGCTCGTGGGTGAGGCCCGACCCCGTGACGCGCTTGATCAGGTCCTCGCCCTCCTCGAGGTAGCCGGGCCGGTGGATCCGGTCGCGCAGCCAGTCGAGGAGCGGCCCGAACTCACCGGCCTCGATTCGGGCCTCGATGTCGGAGATGTCGGCCCGGATCGTGTTCCAGAGCAGGGCCGAGTAGAGGTTGCCGATCGTGTACGTCGGGAAGTAGCCGAATGCCCCCGACGACCAGTGCACGTCCTGGAGCACGCCGTCGCCGTCCTTCGCGGGCGACACGCCGAGCCGGCGGCGGTAGGCCTCGTTCCAGGCGGCCGGCAGGTCGGCGGCGGAGAGCTCGTCGCGCAGGATGCCCAGCTCGAGCTCGAACCGGACCAGGATGTGCATGTTGTAGGTGACCTCGTCCGCCTCCACGCGGATCAGCGACGGGGTGACGCGGTTCACCTGGCGGTGGACGTCCTCGGGCGTCGCGCCCCGCATGGCGTCGCCGAACACCTCGTGCATGACGGGCGTGTACCGGCGCCAGAAGGGCAGGCTGCGGCCGACGAGGTTTTCCCAGAGGCGGGACTGCGACTCGTGCAGCCCCAGCGACGGCGCCTGCGCGATCGGCGTGTCCTCGTACTCCGGGTCGAAGCCCTGGTCGTACAGCCCGTGCCCGGCCTCGTGGAGCGTCGAGGAGAACGCCGAGAACGGGTCGGCCTCGTCGATGCGCGTCGTGAGTCGGATGTCGTGCAGGGCGATCGTGGTCGTGAACGGGTGCGCCGAGCGGTCCTGGCGGCCGGCGTCGAAGTCGAAGCCGATGTCGGCGAGCATCCGGATGGTCAGATCCCACTGGAGCGCGTCGGCGAACGTCTGGCCGGCGAACGGCGGGTCGGGCCGCGGCGGCGCCGCCGCGATCGCGTCGATGAGCCCTCCCAGATCCGACGCCAGCGCCGAGAAGACCCGCTCCACCCGCTCGGTGCGCATGCCGGGCTCGTAGAGGTCGAGCAGGGCGTCGTAGCGCTCGCCGGTGTGGCCGAGCAGGTCGGCCTGCTCGCGCTTCAGCTGCACCATCTCCTCGACGCACGGGCGGAACAACGCCCAGTCGTTGTCGCGACGGGCCGCCTGCCACACCGCCTGGCCGCGCGATGCGGCGAGCGCGAGCCTGCGGACAAGGTCGTCGGGCAGGCGCAGCGACTGGTCGCGCTCCCGCCGGAGCACGCGCACCATCGCCGCCCGCGGCGGGTCGAGGCCGTTGGCGGCCGCCTCGTCGAGGAGCTCGCCGAGGACGGGATCCACGAGCTTCTGGTGGCTGACCACCCTGAGCGTCGCCGTGGCCCGCGCGCGTCCCTCGGCCCCGCGCGGAGGCATCATCGTCTGCTGATCCCAGGAGAGGAGGGCGGACGTCCGCCACAGGTCGGCCAGCTCGCGCATGCGAGCCTCGAGTGTCTGCCAGGAACCGGCGTTCACGCCGGGAGGTTCTCGGCCGGCTCCGCGGGCGCGGGCGCGGCGCTGGTGCGTGCGAACGCCGCTCCGACGAAGTCGCGGAAGAGCGGCTGCGGCCGGTTGGGCCGCGACTTGAACTCCGGGTGGAACTGGCTCGCGCAGAACCATGGATGGTCGCGCAGCTCGATGATCTCGACCAGCCGCTCGTCGGGCGATGTGCCCGAGACCACGAGGCCCTCGGCGACGAGCCGCGGGCGGAGGCTGTTGTTCACCTCGTATCGATGCCGGTGCCGCTCGTACACCACCGACTCGCCGTAGGCCGCGAGCGCCAGCGAGCCGTCGGCGAGCTTGACCGGGTCGGAGCCGAGCCGCATCGTCCCGCCCATGTCCGACACGCCCTTCTGCTCGGGGAGGAGGTCGATCACGGGGTAGGGCGTCGCGGGGTCGAACTCGCTCGAGTTGGCGCCGGCGAGCCCGACGATCGTCCGGGCGAACTCCACGACGGCCACCTGCATCCCGAGGCAGATCCCCAGGAACGGCACGCTGTTCTCGCGCGCGAACCGGGCGGCTGCGATCTTGCCCTCGATCCCGCGGATCCCGAAGCCGCCGGGGATGAGGATCCCGTCGGCCTGTGCCAGTCGGCGCTCGGCCTCCTCGACCGAGAGCGTCTCGGCGTCGACCCAGACGACCTCGAGCCGGGTGCCGTGGTGGATGGCCGCGTGGTTCAGGGCCTCGACGACGGACAGGTAGGCGTCCTGGAGCTGGACGTACTTGCCGACCAGGGCGATCCGGACGCTGCCTTCGGCCGACCTGATCCGATCGACCATCGTCTCCCACTCGCGCATGTCCGGAGGGCCGGTGACGAGGCCCAGCCGGTCGCATGCGAGCCGGTCGAGCCCCTCGGCCTGCATCGTGAGCGGGATCGCGTAGATGTTCTCGGCATCCGGCGCCGAGATGACGGCGTCGACCGGCACGTCGGCGAAGAGCGCGATCTTCTCGCGGATGTCGCGCGAGAGCGGCCGCTTCGATCGGCAAACCACGACATCCGGCGAGATACCGATGCGGCGCAGCTCCTGGACGGAGTGCTGCGTCGGCTTGGTCTTGAGCTCGCCCGCCACGTCGATGTACGGCACGAGCGTGCAGTGGATGTACATGACGTTGTCGCGGCCGACCTGGTTTCGGAACTGGCGCAGCGCCTCGAGGAACGGCAGGCTCTCGATGTCGCCCACCGTGCCGCCGATCTCGGTGATGACCACGTCGACGTCAGACGAGTCGGCGGCCAGCGTGACGCGCCGCTTGATCTCGTCGGTGACGTGCGGGATCACCTGAACGGTCGAGCCGAGGTACTCGCCCTTTCGCTCGCGGCGGATGATCTCGTTGTAGACCGAGCCGGTCGTGTGGTTCGAGTTCCGCGACAGGAACTCGTCGACGAAGCGCTCGTAGTGGCCGAGGTCGAGATCGGTCTCGGCGCCGTCCTCGGTGACGTAGACCTCACCGTGCTGGAACGGGCTCATCGTCCCGGGGTCGACGTTGAGGTAGGGGTCGAACTTCTGCAGCGAGACGCGAAGGCCGCGCGCCTTCAGAAGCCGACCGAGCGACGCCGCGGTGATGCCCTTCCCCAGCGACGAGACCACGCCCCCGGTCACGAACACGTACTTGACCTGCCTGCTCACGCTCGCCCCTTCCCGAGTGGTGACCGGTTACGGGATACGGATCATACGCGACGGCCCCGACGGTCCGCCTACCTGAGCGCGCGGCACGCCTCGGCGCACGTCCGGCAGGCGGCGGCGCAGGCGGCCATTCCGTCGCCCATGCGCTCGCACGACGCAGCGCAGCGATCGCACACCTCGGCCGTCAGCGCGGCGACCTGGTGCGCGAAGTCCGAGCTTCGGAGCATCATGTCGCGCGCCGCGTCGCACATCTGCGCGCAGTCGAGCATCAGCCGCGCGTGGAGCAGGTGGGCCGGTTCGCCCCGCTGCTGCAGCCCCCAGGACAGCGCCTCGATACACGCCTGGTGGCAGTCGGTGGCGGCGGCGATCGCGACCGCGAACCGCTCGCCCGCGCGTGTGGTCGTGAGGTGCTCGGTCATCCCAGCTCCTTCCGCTCT
This sequence comes from uncultured Actinomycetes bacterium, assembly GCA_963709425.1. GTDB lineage: Bacteria > Actinomycetota > Thermoleophilia > Gaiellales > JAICJC01 > JAICJC01. The sequence goes on from CAVPWG010000001.1 coordinate 359,117, forward strand.
ACACTGCTCCGCCGTGCCCGTACCCCCATTCTGCCAGGCCGGCGGCCGGAGGGCATCCTGACTGTCCTCCCGATCGAAACGGACCGCCTTCGGATCCGGGAGCTCGAGGGGTCCGACGTCGACGGCGCCCACCGGGTCTACGGCGACCCGGAGGTCATGCGGTACGTCGGCGCCGACGGCAAGGCACGGACCCGTGAGCAGAGCGCGGCCGGCGTGGCACGGATGATCGACGGCCAACGACGAAACGGCTTCAGCCTCTGGGCGGTCTCGCTCCGCGAGTCCGGCGAGATGATCGGCGTCTGCGGCGTGGTCCACGTCGACGGCACCGGCCCCGACGTGGAGCTCGTCTACGAGTTGCAGCGCTCGGCCTGGGGCCAGGGCTACGCGACCGAGGCCGCCCGCGCCTGCCTCGACGCCGCCCTCGGCCCGCTGGGGCTGACTCGGGTCGTCGCGCTCGCCTACCCCGAGAACGCGCAGTCGATCAAGATCATGCAGAAGCTCGGCATGCGCGACACCGGCACGATCGAGGCGTACGGGCACGAGCTCGTCTGCTACGAGGCGCTCGCAGAACCCACAGCGGTCTGAACGCCACCGCTGGCGGTAACAGCACCGCGCATATTGGGGTCAGACCCCGATTTCGCGCGCCTACGACCGCAGCGCCTCGGCGTGCCTGCGCGCGGCTTCGTCCTCCGGATCCCCGCCCAGCATCCGCGCCAGCTCCTCCACCACCTGCGCCTCGCCCAACCTGACGACGGTCGCTGCCTCGGCGCCTTCCGGCTTCTCGACGACGAAATGCGCGTCGGCGGCACGCGCGATCTGGGGCAGATGCGTGATGACCAGGAGCTGGGCTCCCTCGGCGAGCGCGGCCAGCTTGTCGGCCACGGCCCGGGCTGTGCGGCCGCCGATGCCGGCGTCGACCTCGTCGAGGAGCAGGATCCCCGGACCGCCGCCGGCTCGTGCGGCGACCCGGATCGCAAGCGCGATGCGCGAGAGCTCGCCGCCCGAGGCCGTCTCGGCCACCGGCCCCGCCGCAAGCGTCGGCGTTGCCGCCAGCTCGAGGACGGCGCGATCGGCGCCCCTCGGGCCGATATCCGCCGGTTCGACCCGGGCCGTGAAGACCGCCTGCGTCATCCCGAGATCGGCCAGCTCGGCCTCGACCGCGCGCGCGAACGGCTCGGCGGCCGCAAGACGCGCCGTCGTCAGACGCTCGGCGCACTCCCGCGCAGTCTCGGCGGCCACCGCGGCGTCGGCCTCCAGACGGGCGAGCTCCTCGGCCGAGCTCTCGAGCCGTTCCAGCGCCCTACGGGCCGCTCCCGCCGACTCGACGACCTCGCCCAGCGGCGCGGCGTACCGGCGCTCGAGCTGGGCAAAGGCTTCGAGACGGGCCTCGACGTGCTCGAGCCGGGCCGGGTCCGCTTCGAGTTCGGCCAGGTGGCCGCGAAGGTCGGCGGACGCGTCCTGGATGCGAAGCGCGATCTCGTCGAGGGTCGCGGCGACGTCGGCCAGCTCGGGCGCGAACGCGGTGACGCCCGCGACCTCCTGGGCGGCGCTCGCGGTGAGCTCGCGGGCGCCCTGTCCGTCGGCGGGGCTCAGGAGCTCGGCGGCCGCACCCGCGGCCGCCGCCAGCTCGTCGAGATGGCGCAGCCGCTCGCGCTCGGCTCGCAGGGTGTCGGGCTCGCCGGCGGCGGGTGCCAGCCGGTCGACCCGCGCGACGAGATCCTCGAGGTCCAGCCGGCGCCGGGCGGCGTCGGCGGCCTCGCCGCGGGCGGACTCGAAGGCGGCCGCCGCAGCGCGAAGGGCGCGCCAGGCGTCCGCCATCTCAGCCGCGAGGTCGGCCGTGCCGGCGTGCGCGTCGAGCAGCTCGAGCTGGCGGGCCGGGCGCGCGAGCCTGCGCGCCTCGTGCTGAGACGACATCTCGACGAGCCGCTCGCCGATGGCCTCGAGGTCGGCCCGGGCGCACCCACGTCCCCACACGAACGCCCTGCTGCGGCCGTTCGCCGTGAGCCGGCGGGCAACGACGAGCGCCTCCTCCCCGTCGGGCCGAAGGCCGGCGACGGCCGCGAGCGCCGGGTCGTCGAAGAGCTCCGGCGGCGTGTCGAACTCGGCCTCGACATACGTCTCGTCGCCGTGCGGCCCGACCATGCCGGCCACCGGCTGGGCTCCGGTGAGAAGGCCGATCGCCTGGGCCAGCATCGTCTTCCCCGCGCCGGTCTCGCCCGTGAGGACGTTGAGCCCCGGACCGAGCTCGAGCTCGGCGCGCTCGATCAGCGCCAGGTTGTGGATGTGGAGCCGGGCCAGCATCAGTGCGAGAAGGCCTCCAGATAGCGGGTGAAGAACGACGTCCCGGCCACCCGCGCCAGCGCCGCCGACGCGTCGCCCATGCGCACCTCGAGCCTCTCGCCCGGCTCGACGACGGCGACCGCGTGGCCGTCGACGATGAGCTGCACCGGCACGTCGGCGGCGCTGTTTCGAAAGCTCACGGTGTGTGGGCGGCCGAGCACCATCGAGCGGGCGTGCAGGGAGTGCGGCGACACGAACGTGACGACGTACCCGTCGGTGCCGGGGACCAGGACGGGCCCGCCGGCCGAGAGGTTGTACGCGGTCGAGCCGGTCGGGCTGGCGGCGATCGCCCCGTCGCAGCCGAGCTCGCCGAGCGACTGGCCGTCGACCCCCCACTCGACGATCGCCATCCGCCCCGCCGTGGCGCTCGTGAGCACGATGTCGTTGACCCCCGTCATCGCCCCGCCGCCCGCATCGCCGACCAGCGTCGGCAGGTCGAGCACCTCGTATCCGCCACCGAACGCGCGCTCGAGCCCGGCCTCGAGATCGGTCCCGGCAATGCTCGTGAGGAACCCCACGCGGCCGAAGTTCACGCCGAGGCACGGGATGCCCGTGCCGAGCCAGCGCTGGAGCGCCCGCAGCATCGTGCCGTCGCCGCCCAGCACGACCACGATGTCCGGATGGTGCTCGTCGACGACCTCGACACCGCACCGGGCGGCGACCGCGCGGAGCCGGTCCAGCGCATCGCCGATGACCTCCGCCCGGCCGTGGGTCAGGAAGGCCGCGCGCGCCACCGCCACGCCGTCACGACGCGGCGAGCGCACGTTCGATCTGCTCTGCGACATCGGCGGTCTGGTCCTCCTGCACAGGATGCGCGTGCGACGCGAGGTACACGACGTACTCGCGATTTCCGGCCGGGCCCGGGACACAAGAATCGCACACGCCGAGGACGGCCCAGCCGGTCGCAGTCGCAAACTCGGTGAAATCCTGCAACACCCTGCGGCGCACCTCACGGTCACGGACGACGCCCCGATTGACATCGGCGCGGCCGGCCTCGAACTGGGGCTTCACGAGCACGAGCGCCCGCCACGGATCGGCGCCGCACGCCAGCACGGCCGGGAGCACGAGCCGGAGCGAGATGAACGACACGTCGGCCGTCACCAGTCCCGGGTCAAACGGCAGCGCCCCGCAGTCGAGCGATCGCGCGTTCGTGCCGTCGATCACGGTGACCCGCGGATCTGCGCGGACGCGCTCGTGGAGCTGGTTTCGGCCCACGTCGAGCGCAACGACGGCGGCGGCGCCGTGCTGGAGCAGGCAGTCCGTGAAACCGCCCGTCGACGCTCCGACGTCGAGGCACCGCTCGCCCGCGACATCGACGCCGAATGCGGCCAGCGCCGTCTCGAGCTTCTCTCCGCCCCGCGACACGTACCGCGGAGGCGCGATCAGCTCGACCGCGGCATCCTCGGCCGTCGGCGTGCCGGCCTTCGTCACGGGCGCGCCGTTCACGCGGACGCGGCCCGCCATGACGAGCGCCTGCGCGCGGCTTCGCGTCTCGACCAGGCCGCGCTCGACGAGAAGCGCGTCAAGCCGTCGCTTCGTCGCCATCCTCGGCCCGGCCGAAGCGGAAGAGGATGAGCTCGGCCGGGCGCAGGCCGCGGCGCTCGTAGAACCGCAGGGCGTCGGCGTTTCCGGCCATGACCGCCACCTGCAGATCGGGCACGTCCCGGGCGGCGAGCTCACGATCCACGGCGTCGAGGAGGGCGCTCCCGACGCCCGCGCCGCGCTCCGCGGGCAGCACCGAGAGCGACACGACCTCACCCCACCGGCGTCCCACCGGCCAGGTGTCGTCGGGCCCCGCGTGCATGTGCAGGAACGCGTAGCCGACCGGCCGCGCGTCGCGCTCGGCGATCAGCAGGAGGTCATCGCCACCGGCGAGCATGTCGAGATACCACGCCCGCCGGCGATCCCACGACGCGGCATCGTCGCCGACCACAGGCTGCGCGGCGACCTCCCGGTGATGGCGGTGGAGCGCAAGCCAGAGCGGCTCGAGCTCATCGACGCGCTCGGCTCCGGCGGCGGCGATCGCGACGCTCACGCCGCCCGGTCCGCCACCTCGGCCACGATCCCCTCGAGCTCATCCGTCATGCCCTTGCAGCCGGACAGCAGCTCGAGCGTCCCGGCCCGCGTCTCCTCGGCCAGGCGACGCGCCCCGTCGAGCCCGTGGCTTCGGACATACCCCCACTCGTCGGTCGCCGCGTCGAGGATGTCGTCGACGATCTGGAAGAGGAGCCCCAGCTCGGCGGCGAACGCGCGGTACGGGCGCTGGGCGTCGTCGTCGAGCCCGGCGACGTGCAGCCCGCAGGCGACGGCGGCCGAGATCAGCGAGCCCGTCTTCAGCCGGTGCAGCCGGACGAGGCCCTCGGCGTCGGGCTCGGGCCCCGCGACGTCGAGGTACTGGCCGTCGATCATGCCGGCGACGCCCGCCGCCAGCTCGGCGACAACCCGAAGCCGCACCTTGGGCGGAGCGTCGAGCCGCTCGGCGGCGAGCCGGTAGGCGGCGTTCAGGAGCCCGTCCCCGGCCAGGATTGCGACGGCCTCGCCGTGGGCGATGTGCAGGGACGGCCGCCCGCGGCGCTCGTCGTCGTCGTCCAGGGCCGGCAGGTCGTCGTGGACGAGTGAGAAGGTGTGGATGAGCTCGATGGCCGCGGCGGCGGGAAGCGCAACCGCGGGGTCGGCGCCGCCGGCTCGGGCGGCGGCGAGGCACAGGCGCGGCCGGATGCGCTTGCCGCCCCCGGCGAGCGGGTAGCGCATCGCCACGTCCAACCCCGGCTCGCGCGCCAGCCGCAGCTCGACCAGGTAGGGCTCGATCACTGCGCGCCCCGCTCGTCCTCGAGGCTCTCGGCCCGTGCCTCGAGCGCCTCGACCGCCTCGTGCACGACCACCGTCATCCGCTCGAGCAGCTCGACGGCCTGCTCGGGGGTGAGGTCGTCGCGCTCGAGATCGGCGCGAAGCCGCTCGAGCTCGCCGGCCACCTCCTGCAATCTGCTCTGGTCTATCGTCCGACCCCCTGGTCGCGGGCGATCTTGCCGAGAACACCGTTGACCAGCGTAGCGGCCTCTGGCGACGCGTACCTCTTCGCCAGCGACACGGCCTCGTCGATCGCCACGGCGACCGGCACCTCCCCGCGCCCGATCTCCCAGACGGCGAGCCGCAGGATGTTGCGCTCGAGGACCGCCATCCGCTCGGCGCTCCACCCCTCAGCGGCCGCGTCGATGCTCCGGTCGAGGCGGTCGCGGTCGGCCCACGCACCCTCGGCCTGCGCGCGGACGAACTCGGTGACGTGCTCGCCGTTGTCGCGCTCGTAGGCGTCGAAGAGCGACCCGAAGTCGCCGCCCGTGAGATCCTTCTGGTAGAGCAGGAACGCCGCGCCCCGCCGCTCCGCGCGCCTGCTCGGGCTCATCGGTCGGCCCCTTCGTGGCGCGCGACCTCGCTGACCGTGACGTCCACCGCGCGGACCTCGAGGCCCGTCATCCGGGCGACGTGCTCGGCGACGGCGTCGCGTACCGCCACCGCGAGCTCCGGGAGCACGCGCCCGTATGCCGCCGAGATGTCGACATCGAACGCGATCGACGACCGGTCGACCTGCCACTCCACGGGACCGCGCCGGCCGGGCAGCACCCGGGCGACGCGGCCGGGGGCGTCGAGGCGGGCGCCGGAGACGCTCGCGACCGCGCCGCGCACGATCGTCTCGATGGCCTCGTCGGCGACCGACGCGCTGCCGAGGCGCAGCGGCATCAGGCTGCCATCTCCGGGGTGAGCGACCGCAGCCGGTCGCGCACGTCCTCGAGGTAGGCCGTCGTGTAGCCGCCCGAGCGGAACACCGGCTCCTGGACGACCTCGGCGAAGAGCGACGCCGTCGTGGCGACGCCCTCGATCTCGAACTCCTCCAGCGCCCGCCGCGACCGGTCGAGCGCCTGGGTGCGGTCCTCGCCCCAGACGATCAGCTTGGCCACGAGCGAGTCGTAGAAGGGTGGCACGCGGTAGCCCTCGTAGATGTGGGTGTCGAACCGCACGCCCGGGCCGAGCGGCGGCCGAAACCGGGTGATCGTCCCCGCCGCGGGGCGAAAGTCGTGCGCGGGGTCCTCGCAGTTGATCCGGAACTCGATCGCGTGGCCGCGGAGGTCGGCCAGCCCGGTCGCGTCGAGCGACTCGCCGCCGGCGATGCGAAGCTGCCAGGCGGCGAGATCTCGCCCCGTCACGAGCTCGGACACCGGGTGCTCGACCTGCAGGCGGGTGTTCATCTCGATGAAGTAGAACGACCCGTCCCGGTCGAGCAGGAACTCAACGGTACCGGCGTTGCGGTAGCCGCACCCGGTGCACGCCAGCCGCGCGGCGTCGGCCATGCGCACCCGGGTGGCCTCGTCGAGCGCCGGCGACGGCCCCTCCTCGATCAGCTTCTGGTGCCGGCGCTGGACGGAGCAGTCGCGCTCGCCGAGGACGAGCACGCCGCTCTCGTCGGCGAGCACCTGCATCTCGACGTGGCGGGCATCGACAACGGCCCGCTCGAGGTACATGCCGCCGTCGCCGAACGAGGTCAGCGCCTCGGCCGACGCGACGCCGTACGCGTCTTCGATGTCGGCCGGGTCGGTCACGAGCCGCATACCCCGCCCGCCGCCTCCGGCCGCGGCCTTGAGCAGCACCGGATAGCCGATCTCGGCCGCCATCGTCCGGGCGTGGCCGGCTCCGCCCAGGCGGTCGAGCGAGCCGGGCACGAGCGGCACGCCGGCCGCCCGCATCGCCTCGCGGGCGCGGCTCTTGTCGCCCATGACCTCCATCGCCCCGGCCGGCGGGCCGACGAAGACCAGGTCGTTCTCGGCGCAGATGCCGACGAACGCGGCGTTCTCGGCCAGGAACCCCCAGCCGGGGTGGAGGGCGTCGCAGCCGGTGGTCTCGGCGGCCCCGATCAGGTTCTGCACGTTCAGGTAGCTCTCGGCGGGCTGGTGCGGGCCGATGCACACCGCCCTGTCGGCGAGCCCCACCCACAGGCCGTCGCGATCGGCGGTCGAGTAGACGGCGACCGCCTCGATCCCGAGGTCATGGCAGGCGCGCACGATGCGCACCGCACACTCACCCCGATTCGCCACCAGGACCCTCCTCAGCACTCGACCATCCCCGTTGGTGCACGGCACAGCCGCGCAACCCGGCCCACAGGGCCGACCCGGCCGCCCGGCCGCCCGCGGAGCCCGAATTGCGGCCGCGCGAAGCGCGGACGCAGGTCGGGCGTGGCCCGGGCCATCACGCCGGCTCGAGCTCGAACAGCGGCTGCCCGTACTCCACAGGCTCGGCGTTGGCCACCAGGATCCGGCGGATCACCCCGGCGTGCTCGGCCTTGAACTCGTTGAAGAGCTTCATCGCCTCGAGGATGCAGAGGGTCTGGCCGATCTCGACGCGGTCGCCCTCGTCGACGAAGGCCGGCTGGCTGGGAGACGGCGACCGGTAGAACGTGCCCACCATCGGCGACTCGAGCCTGATCGCCGAGGACACCTCCGGCTCGTCGGACGGCAGCTCCGCCGCAGGAGCGGCGGGTGGTGCCGGCGGGCGCTCCTCGTGACGGCGGACGGTGATCCGCACCGGCCCGTCCTGGAGCGTCAGCTCGCCGACGTCGGAGCCCTCCACCATCTGGATCAGCTCTCGGATCCGCTCCGACTGCGACGGCTCAAGCGCGTCGTCGCGGTCGGACACGGCTCCCCTGCCGCGCAGGGCCTCGATGAGCCGGGCCGCGTCGTCGCCGAAGAGCGCGAGCAGGAGCAGATCCTCCTCGCTCGGCGCGCCGCCGGCGCGGGCCTTCAGGTCGTCCATGTCGGGCGGCTCCTCGGCCGGCCCGTCGAAGTCGGCGAAGACCCGAGCCTCCGGCACGACGTCCATCGGCGGCGAGCCGTACCCGCCACCGAGGAGCCTGCGCATCTCGGGCGAGGCATCCGCCCACCTGCGGGCGGAGAGGATGTGCCGCACGGCCTGTCCCGCGAGGATCCCGCCGATGGGCTGCGCCAGCGGGGGCATGCCGCAGTCGTCGCGAACGCGGCCCAGCTCGTCGAGGACCTCGTCCAGGCGGTCGTTGGCGTCGGCGGCGCGCAGGCGCGCGTCGACCTCGGCCACGAGCCCGACCGGGATCCGGTTGAACGCCGTCCGCAGAGCGATCCGCGGGGGGATGGGAAGCGCCGGCATCTGCGAGGTGACGTGGTCGTCGATGAACCGCGACGCCTCCCACACGCGGGCGGTGTCCACGCCGTGCTCGATGCCAAGGCCGGTCAGGGCGTCGCACAGGAACTCGGCCGCCACCCGGTTCAGCGCGGAGGCCACCGGGTACGCCGCTGCGGCGATCGGCTCGGCCCCGGCCCGGGCCGCCTCGACGGCCATCGCAAGCGCGTTCCCACCAGTCCCCTGGCAGTAGAGCCCGACCGGGACGCCCGACGCCTCGGAAAGCCTGGTGACCACCTGGCCGCACGTGCCCGGGTCGAGCGCGCCCGCCGGGTCGTGGAGCAGCACGTGGTCCGCCCCGATCTCCGCCAGCCGGCGCGCCTTCTCGACCACCCGCTCGAGGTTCGACATCTTGCCCGAGAACGCGAGCCCCGCGTACAGCCGCCCCCCGGCCTCGCGCACCGCAGCGGCAGCCGGAGCGAGGTTCTCGACGTCGTTCATCGGGTCGTGCAGTCGGAAGATGTCGATGCCGCTCTCGGCCGCCGACAGGATGAAGCGCCGGATCAGGTCGTCGGAGACCGGCCGCGGGCCGACCAGAAACCGGCCGCGAAGCGCGATCTGAAGCGGCGTCTTCGAGCAGCGGGCGCGAAGGCCGCGGATCCGCTCCCACGGACTCTCGACACCGCGCCGCACGGCCGCGTCGAAGCACCCACCGCCCGAGACCTCGAGCGCGGCGAAGCCCGCGCCGTCGAGGATCTCCGCCACCTCGAGCACCCGGGCCGTCGAGATCGTGCCCGTGAGGGGCTGCTGCGAGAGCAGCCGGATCGTGGTGTCGACGATTCGGGTCACGCCCGGGAGATGTAGCGCGCCTCGCGCGTGTCCACCCGGATGCGCTCACCGACGTTCACGAAGAGCGGCACGGCGACCACGGCCCCGGTCTCGAGCGTTGCGGGCTTGGTGACGTTGGAGACGGTGTCGCCCTTCACGCCCGGCTCGGTATCGACGACGGCAAGCTCGACCGCCGCCGGCAGCTGCACGCCTGACGGGCTGCCGTCGACGAGCAGGAGCTGGATCGTGTCGTTCTCGCGCATGAAGCGCAGCTCCTCGGTCATGGACGCCGCCGGGAGCGCGATCTGGTCGAACGTCTCGGTGTCCATCAGGTGGACGTCGGAGCCGTCGTTGTACAGGTAGGAGACGTTCTTGACCTCGGTGCGGACGCGCGGCATCTTCTCGCCCGCCCGGAACGTCTTGTCGACGACCGCCCCGCTCTCGAGCGCCTTCAGCTTCGTGCGCACGAACGCCCCGCCCTTGCCGGGCTTGACGTGCTGGAATTCGACGATCCGGTAGACCGTGCCGTCGACGTCGATGTGCATGCCGTTCTTGAACTGGTTCGTCGAGATCATCGCGCCTACGCGAGCGTGGTCAGCTCCTTAGGGTAACCCGTGAGGCGCTCGCAGCCGTCCCCGGTCACGATGACCAGATCCTCGATGCGAACGCCGCCGAGCCCGGGCAGGTAGATGCCCGGCTCCACTGTGACGACCATGCCGGGCTCCAGGGTTGCGGCCGACACGGCGGAGAGGCGCGGATCCTCGTGGATCTCCAGGCCCACGCCGTGTCCGAGCGGGTGGCCGAAGTGCTCCCCGAACCCGGCGCGTTCGATGATGTCGCGCGCGATCCCGTCGGCGTCACTGCACGCGAGGCCGGGACGGATGCCCTCCATCGCCGCGAGCTGGGCCTCCAGGCAGACGGCGTACGCGTCGCGCAGCCGTTGCGGCACGGAGCCGGTCGCAAACGTGCGGGTGCAGTCCGAGCAGTACCCGTCGAGCACGCAGCCCAGGTCGATCGTCACGAGCGTGTCCGGGCCGATCAGGTCCGTTCCCGGCTCAGCGTGCGGCTGGGAGCCGTGTTCGTGGGCGGCGACGATCGAGGGGAAGCTGAGCGCCTCGGCGCCGAGTTCGTGGAACGCCTGCTGAATGCTCCATGCGACATCGCGCTCGGTCCGGCCCACGAGGCCGGCCCCGGCGACCCGCTCGAGCACGGGCTGGACCAGGGCCGCCGAGCGCCGCACCGCCTCCTGCTCGCCGGCGTCCTTCACCTCGCGCAGCCGTTCCACCGCGCCGATCGTCGCGACGGGCGCGGCCGGCGCGGCGGCGGCCAGGCGGTCGTGCTGGGCGACCGTCATGTGGGCGCTCTCGAAGCCCACGCGCTGCACGCCTGGCGCGAGCTCGGCAAGGTGCGTGCAGGCCGCCTTCATGACGTCGCGCTCGACCTGCCGCACCTCCATGTAGGCCGCGAGCGGCGCGGCCCGCTCGGTGTAGCGGAAGTCGGTGAGAAACGTGGCGCCGTCCGGGCGGACGAGCACGACGCCGTTTGTCCCGCCGAACCCGGTCAGGTAGCGGATGTTGGCGGCCGCGGTGACGAGCAGGGCATCGACGCCGAGCGAGCCGAGGCGCTCACCGAGCGCGGCCAGGCGGGTGGAGTGGCTCACCGGGTGGCCGCCAGGTGCTCGAGGGCCTCCCGGTAGCCCTCCGGGCCGTGCCCCAGTATCCGGTGCGAGACGACGTCGGCGATCACGGAGCGGTGCCGCCACTCCTCACGCTCCTCGATGTTCGAGAGGTGCACCTCGGCGACGGGCCCGGTGAAGATCTCGAGCGCATCACGGATCGCGTAGGAGTAATGCGTCCAGGCCCCCGGATTGACGACGAGGCCGTCGGCGCCGGCGCACGCCTCGTGGATCATGTCCACGTAGTCGCCCTCGCTGTTGGTTTGCCAGCAGCGCACGGTCAGGTTCAGATCCTTCGCCCACTCGTAGATCATGGTCTCGAGTTGCGACAGCGTGACCGTCCCGTACACGGCCGGGTCGCGCTTGCCGAGCATGCCCAGATTGACCCCGTTCAGGACGACGACCTGCATCGAGCGGGGAGGTTACTTGACCCGCACCGGCCGTAGATCTCGCGGTTTGGATGTGTCCAGGCCGTGCGCGCACGTCTGGCGATCGCGCTTCTTGTGGTCTTGGGCCTGTTTGCCGGCTCCGGCTTCGCGGCGCCTGGGCCACGGCAGCGCGTGCGGATCCGGCTCGCGCAGCTCACCTTCACGACCCAGATGCGGCGCAGGACCTTCCGGCTCCTGCCTGCGATCGCCGTGTCCATGTCCTACCACGTCGCACCCGCGCAGAACGGCACGATCGTCGCCTCGGATACATCGGCGACCTCCGGACCGCCGCCGCACATCGTGCGGATCCCCGTTCGCCTCTCGCCCTAGGACCTACCGCCGAGCGACCGCGCGTGCGACGGCCGTCTCCACCAGCTCGTCGCCGGGGTCGATTCCCCACACCGGCCTGCCGACACCCTCCAGGAGCGCGAAGTGGACGCGCCCCTCGCGGGCCTTCTTGTCGTGGGCCATCGCATCGATGACCGCGCCGGGGTTGACGTTTCGGGCGACCACGGGCAGCCCCTGCCTGCGGAGCAGGTCGCGCACCTCATCCTCGACGGCCGCGTCCAGCCCCGTGGACTGTGACGACAGCCAGAGCGCGGCCAGGAGGCCGATCGCCACGGCCTCGCCGTGCGAGAACGCCTTGTAGCCGGTGGCCACCTCGATCGCGTGGCCGACGGAGTGCCCGAGGTTGAGCACCGCCCGCTGCCCCCGCTCCTCGGGGTCGGCGACGACGATCCGGGCCTTGTACGCAGCGCAGCGGCGGATCAGCTCGAGCCTGTCGTCGGGCGATCCCCTCCCGGGCTCCCACCCGCGGACGAGCTCCCACAGCCGGCCGCCGGCGAGGAGGCCGGTCTTCACCACCTCGGCAAACCCGGACGACCACTCTCGCAACGACAGCGTCTCGACGGTCGCCGGGTCGCACACGACCCATTCCGGCTGATGGAACGCGCCGACCGCGTTTTTCGCCTGGGGCAGATCGACGGCCGTCTTCCCACCGATCCCGGCGTCCACCATGCCGGTGAGCGACGTCGGCACCGAGATCCAGGGGATGCCCCGCAGGTAGGTCGCCGCCACGAACCCCGCCACGTCGGTCGCGGCGCCGCCGCCGACGGCGACGACGACGTCGCCGCGCTCGACGCCGAAGTCGGCCAGGCGCGTCCACGCCTGACGGGCGACGGCCACCGTCTTGGCCGCCTCGCCCACCGGGAGGCGGACGGTCACGAGCGGATCGATCGGCGACCCGAGCACGCGCAGCACGGCCCGGTCGGCGATGAGCGCCGCACGCCGCGCGCCGACGAGCCGCGGCAGCTCCGCAAGCGCCGCGGTGCGCGCGAGCGGCGCCAGCAGCGCCTCCTCGCCCTGGAGGTCCTCGGCATCCACGAAGGCGTCACAGGCGGCGTGGTAGAGCGGGCGGCGGCCCTCGTAGAGCTCGGCGAACCCCTGCGCCTCACCGGCGAGCGGACGGTCACCGGCGTGGGCCTCGATGCGCCGCCACGCCGTCTGCGGCGAGACGTCGAGGAGGACGGTGAAGCTGCCCTCACGCAGCCGCTCGCGCGTGACCGGCGAGAGGATCGAGCCCCCGCCGAGCGCCAGCACCGCGTTCGGCTCGTTCAGAAGGCGCCCGACGATGCGCTCCTCGAGCGAGCGGAACGCCGGCTCTCCGTCCTCCTCGAAGATCGCGGCGATCGTCCGGCCCGCCTCCCGCTCGATCTCGCGATCCGCGTCGAGGAACGACCATCCGAGGCGCGCGGCCAGGGCCTCGCCCGCGCTCGACTTGCCGGCGCCCATGAAGCCGATCAGCGCGAGGTTGCGAAAGGGGCCCGGGATCATGCCCGGGCGATGCGCTCGAGATAGGCCGCGTGTGCAGCGGTGAAGTCGCCGATCGCGTCGCCGCCGAACTTCTCGTGCGCCGCCCGGGCGAGCTCCCACGCCACGGCCGCCTCGGCGACGACGGCCGCCGCGGGAAGGACGGTGACGTCCGAGCGCTCGACGTGGGCTTCGCGCGGCTCGTGCGACCCCAGCTCGGCCGACCGCAGCGGGCGCATCAGCGTCGGCAGCGGCTTCCAGATCGCCCTGACCACCACCTCGGCGCCGTTGGTCATCCCGCCCTCGATGCCCCCGGCCCGGTCCGTCTCGCGGTGCCAGCCCTTCTCGGCCGTGTGGAAGATCTCGTCGTGGACGCTCGAGCCACGCCGCGACGCCGACGCGATCGCGTCGCCGATCTCGACGCCCTTGGCCGACTGGATCGAGAGGATCGCTGCCGCGATCCGCCCGTCGAGCCGCGCGCCGGCCTCGACGTGCGAGCCGAGCCCCGGAGGGACGCCGTACGCCCGCACCTCCGTGACGCCGCCGAGCGTGTCGCGGTCGCGCTTGGCAGCCTCGATCTCGGCGACCATCGCCGCCTCGGCGTCTGGGTCGATACACCGCACCGGTGACCGCTCCGCTCGGTCGAGGTCTGCGGCCGAGAGCCACGCCGGCGGCGTGGCGCGCACGGATCCCACCTGGAGCACGTGCGAGCGCACCTCGATCCCGATCGTGCGGATGAGCGCCTTCGCGACCGCGCCAGCCGCCACCCGGCCGGCCGTCTCGCGGGCACTGGCGCGCTCGAGCACGTTTCGCACGTCCTCGTGGCCGTACTTCAGCGCGCCCGCGAGGTCGGCGTGCCCGGGCCGCGGAAGCGTCACCGGCTTCCCACGCCAGCCGTACTCCTCGAGTGCCGCCTCGTCGACCGGCCACGGGCTCATCGGCGCCGTCCAGTTCTTGTGGTCGCGGTTCTGGATGAAGAACGCGAGCGGGCTCCCGAGCGTGCGGCCGTGACGCAGGCCGCCGCGCGGGTCGACGTCGTCCTGCTCGAGCTGCTGGCGAGGGCTTCGGCCGTAGCCGGCCTGGCGGCGGGCGAGGTCGCCCTGGATCAGCTCGTGGTCGAGCTCGAGGCCCGCAGGAAGGCCGCTGATGACGACGGTCAGCCCGGGCCCGTGAGATTCCCCGGCCGTGACGTAAGAGAGCGGCATCCGGCCAGGGAGCCTAACGGCGCGGCCGCCTAACCGACGATGTACCAGCTCCAGATCGCAGGCCCCCACATCAGCGCGACCACCGCGCCGAACGCGAGGAACGGCCCGAACGGGAAGCCGATCTTGCGCGCGCGAAGGCCCTTCACGAGGAGCAGCCCGAGCGACGGGACGAGCGAGAGCGAGAAGGCGGCGAAGAGCGCGACGCCGACGTACTTCCCGAGCGCCAGCCCGATCATCAGCGTCATCTTGACATCGCCGAGGCCCATGCCCTTGGGGTAGAAGAACCACGCGAGGCCGAGGAACAGGAGCCCGGCCACGCCGCCGACCAGCAGCTCGGCCCACCGCTCCGGCTGGGCGGCGACGGCGGTGGCGTAGACCAGCACGGCTCCGGGGAGGTTGATGGCGTCCGGGATGATGCGGTGCTTCAGGTCGATCGCTGAGGCCGGGACCACAAGCGCCGTGAGCAGAAGCGCCGGCGCGAGGCGCGGCTGCAGGCCGATATGGAGCGTGAGGACCGCGAAGAGTGCCGCGGTGATGCCCGCGACGACCCACTTGCGGCGGGTGGACGGTGCGGTGCCCTCGCCCGTGGGGAAGCGCTGGATCACCCATTCCATGGGCCAGCCGAGAGCGAACCCTGCGCCGGCGAAGGGGAGAACAAGTTCCATGCCCGGACTATCGGCCGGTTCAGGCCCGGGCTGTAGGCTGCGCCGCGCATGCCGGACGCGATCGTGATCGGTGGAGGGGTGATCGGCACGACCGCGGCCTGGCAGCTCGCGGCCGCCGGAGCCGAGGTGGTGCTGCTCGAGCGGGGCGCGCTGGCATCGGGCGCGACCGGGCGCAGCCAGGGCCTGGTCTTGCCGCCCGATCACGCGGAGCTCGTCCCGTTGTGGCGCGAGAGCGTCGAGCTCTACGGAAGGCTCGCCGACACGCGCGACTTCGCATTCGACCGAAAGCCGATCGGCACGCTCCTGCTCGCAACCGACGAGAGCCAGCTGGCCTCGCTCGACGACGTGCCGCATGCGGGCGAGCGCCTGGACGCAGCCGGGGTCGCCGCGGAGGAGCCCGGGCTCGCGCCGGGGATGGCAGGCGGCCTTCTGATCGCCGAGGGACGGCGATCTGACCCGGGGGCCCTGGCCGCCGCCGCCGCGGAGGAGGCGCGCGCCGCGGGGGCCGAGATCCGCGTCCACGTCGAGGTCAAGCGGCTGGCGCGGGGCAACGTGATCACCGACGCCGGCCGCATGGATGCCGCGATGGTCGTGCTGGCGGCGGGTGCGTGGTCGCGCCCGCTGGCCCGGATGCTCGGGCACGAGCTCGAGGTACGGCCGGTGCGAGGGTGGATCGCCCTCGTGGCCCCGGGGCCCGAGGTGCTCCGGCACGCTGTCTACGAGGCCGAGTACACGGCCCCGGAGCGGCCCGTCGCCGGCGGCCCGGTCACCCTCGCGGACCTCGGAACCGGCGAGCTCGCAGAGCGCGGCGCGCCCGCGGTGCACGCCCTTGGCATCCACCAGAACGCGGATGGGACGGTCGTCGTTGGGGCGTCCCGCTCGGCCGCCCTACACGAGGGAGCGGAGAGCCTCGAGGGACTGCGCGGGAACGCCCGCCGGGCATGCGCCATGGTGCCCGGCATCGCGGGCCGTGAGGTGGCCGCGACGTGGACGGGCCTGCGACCCTTCTCGCGCGACGGGCTTCCCTACATCGGCCGGCTCGACGACGGCGTCGTCGTCTGCGCCGGGCACGGCAGCGAGGGCATCCTCACCGGCGCGGGGTCTGGCCGCCTCGCCGCCGAGCTCGCCCTGGGCCGGGAGCCGTACACCGACCCCACGCCCTTCCGCCTCGACCGTTAGCCGCGGACGCCCCGGCGCATCGCCTCGACGGGGGCGGGGCGGCCCGTGAGGAGCTCGAACGCGTAGATCCCCTGCCCGACGAGGACGTCGAGCCCGTCCACCACACGCGCCCCCCGCTCGCGCGCGATCGTGCAGAGCGGGGTCTCCGCGCCGTCGCCGCGGTAGGCGAGGTCGACCACGGTCACGCCCAGTCCAAGCGCGGTCGTGTCGATCGGCACTGAAGCATTGGCATCGGGCAGCGACGATTCACGCTGGCCGAGGGGGGTGGCGTTCACAACGAGCGATGCCGTTCGATCGGGCGGCCACGGGACGGCCTCGCCGCCGAGCTCGGCGGCGGCCTCGGGCCGGCGGGCGCTCACCGCAACGCGCCAGCCCGCGTCGCGGAGCGCGGCGACCGCAGCCCGCGCCGCGCCGCCCGCGCCCAGCACGAGGGCGTCGGCCGGCGGCGTGTCCCCGAGCGCCCACAGGAGACCGGCGCCGTCCGTGCTGTGGCCGTGGACGGCGCCGTCGCGCACGAGGAGCGTGTTCACCGAGCCCGCCGCCCGGGCCTCCGGCGCGATCTCGGCACACATCGGCATGACGGCCAGCTTGTGCGGGATCGTGACGTTGACGCCCGCGAAGCCCGCGGCCTCAATGCCCGCGACGAACTCTGCGAGCCCGGCCGGCGGCACGTCGACCGCCACGTACTCCCAGTTCATCCCGAGCTCGGCATAGGCGGCCGCGTGCATGGCCGGCGAGCGCGAGTGGGCGATCGGATGGCCGATCACCCCGGCGCGCCGCCGCTCAGCCGCCATGGGCCTTGAAGTCGGCGTAGCTCGCCGTGAAGTACTGGGCGTCCTTCCCCGGCACGGCGACGTAGTAGAGGTAGTTCACGTGCGCCGGATGGGCGGCGGCCTCGATCGAGGCGAGCCCCGGATTGCTGATCGGCGTCGGCGGGAGGCCGGGGTTCGTGCGCGTGTTGTAGGGCTCATGGCTGTCGATGTCCGACTGGTGGATCGTGGCCGACCACGAGCCCAGGTGGTACAGGATCGTGGCGTCGATGCCCAGATTCATCCCACGGTGCAGGCGGTTGTAGATCACGGCCGCGACCTTCGCGCGGTCGCCGGGGGCGCGCGCCTCGCGCTCGATCATCGACGCGATGGTGAGGACGTCGTACGGGGTCAGGTTCTTCGACTTCGCGTAGCTCATGTCGACCTTCGCGACGTTTTCGCGGAACGCCGCCAGCTGCTGGTCGACCAGCTCGGCCGGCCGCTCGCCGGGGCGGATCGTGTAGGTCGCCGGGAACAAGAACCCCTCCATGTTCGTGTGATGGCCGTAACCCGGCGGGGACGGCGCCTCCCGGACGACGCGGGCGTAGGCCTTCTTCGACATCCCGACGGAGGGCAGACGATCCTCGATCTCCGAGATCCGATACCCCTCCGGTACGACGAGCGTCTTTGCGACGGTCACCGGCCCGTGGTCGAGCAGGCGGATCAGGGCGTCGTAGCCCGTCCCGGCCTTGATCGCGTACGTGCCCGCCTTGAAGTCGGACCCCTCCCCCGCGTCCTTGGCGTACTCACGGAACTGGCCGCCGTCGTCGACCACGCCCTGCTCCTCGAGGATCGCGCCGATCTCCGACGCGTCGGCGCCGGCCGGGATCACGACCGGGATCGGCTTCCCGTGCGGGTCGGCCGCAGGCGCGCTCGTGCTCGAACCGAGATCCGAGACGACCCACCGGGCGCCGAGAAGCACGCCGACGACGACGGCGACCAGCGCCGCCAGGAGGGCTAGCCGGCGAGCCGTGTCAGATACCCCTGGAGAAGGTGGGCGGCGGCCACCGCGTCCTCGTCGGGCCGCCCTCCGGGAGCGGCGGCGAGCGCCGTCGTGAACCGCTCGTCGTAGGTGTCGACCGGCACGGCGCAGCGCGCCGCGAGCTCCTGCACGAACTCGAGCGTCTCGACCGCCTGGGCGCCGTGCTCCCCGCGCAACGTGAGGGGTAGTCCGACCACGATGCGCTCAGGGCCGAGGCCGTCGAGGGTCGCGACCAGCTCGGCCATGCCGGCGGGACGGCGAACGTGGCGCACGACGCCCACCGGGCGCGCGAGCATTCCGGTCTCATCGCTGACGGCGACGCCCGTCCGGGCGCTGCCGTAGTCGAGCGCAACGACCTTCACGAGCGCAGGCGCTCCCTGATGGCGTCCTCCGCGGCGCGTATCGCCTCGTCGAGCTGGGCGGGGTTCGAGCCCCCTGCCCGGGCCATCGCCGGGCGTCCCCCGCCGCCCCCGTCGACGATCGGAGCCACGGCCCGGATCACGTCCACGGCCGAGAGCCCGCGTTCCTGCGCGCCGCCGTCGAAGCTCGCCACGAGATGTGCCTTGCCCCCGGCGTCGCCGCCCAGGACGACCGCTGCGGGCGACAGCTTCGAGCGAATGCGAGTCGGACATCTGGAGGAGCCGGTCGGCGTCGGCGTCGGTGACGACCGCGGCCACGATCCGCACGCCGGCCTCCTCCGACGCGCCGTCGATGAGCCCGGCCACGCTGCCGTTCTCGAGTGCGGGCGGCGCTGCCCGAGCGGCCTGCTTGACCTCCGCCTCGAGCTCGGACACCCGCCCCCGCAGCGCCCGCGCCTCGGCGGCCTCGCCTCGCAGGTGGGCCAGCGCGGCGCCGGCGGTGATCGCCTCGATCCGGCGGATCCCCTGCGAGGAGCTCGTCTCGCGCGTGACGACGAATGGGCCGATCTCGGCGGTCGAGCGGACGTGCGTGCCTCCGCACAGCTCGCGGCTCACCTCGGGCACCTCGACCACGCGCACATGGTCGCCGTACTTCTCGCCGAAGAGCATCATGGCGCCCAGCTCGCCGGCGTGATCGCGTGACGTGACGAAGATGTGCAGCGGATGGTTGGCGATGACGTGCTCGTTCACGGTCCGCTCGACGTCGGCCAGCTCGTCCGGCGCAAGCGGGCCGGAGTGGCGGAAGTCGAACCGCAGCTTGTCGGGCCCCACGTACGAGCCGGCCTGCGTCACGTGGTCGCCGAGCCGGCCGCGGAGCGCGGCGTGCAGCAGGTGCGTCGCCGTGTGGTTGGCCATCGTGGGCCGGCGGGCCTCGACGTCCACATGGGCGCGAACGCGCTCACCGGGATGCAGCTCGCCGTGCTCGAGCCGGGCGACCACGACCTGGTCGTCATCGCGGCGGACCACGTCCTCGACGGCCGCGCGGGCCGAGTCGGACTCGATCCAGCCGCTGTCGGCCACCTGACCGCCGCCCGTGGGGTAGAACGGCGACTCGCGCAGCTTGAGGAGCACCGTCCCGTCGTCCTGCGCGTGGACGGCACCCACCTGCGTCGTGACGTCGAGCCGCTCGTAGCCCACGAACTCCGTCTGGAAGTCGGACGCGAGCTCGGACACCTCGACGCGCGCGCCCGCGCCGGCCGCGCGGGCCCGGTTTCGCTGCTCGTCCATGAGCATGGCGAAGCCGGCCTCGTCGACCCGCTTTCCGTGCTCGCCGGCGATCTCGACAGTGAGCTCGACCGGGAAGCCGTAGGTGTCGTGAAGCCGGAACGCGGCGTCGGCGGAGACCTCGTCGCCCGAGCCGGCGATGACGTCGTCCAGCAGCTTGGCGCCGGTTTCGAGCGTGCGCGAGAAGCGCTCCTCCTCGGCGGCGAGGAGCTCGGCGACGCGCGCCTCCTCGCGGCCGAGCTCGGGGTGGGCGCCGCGGAGGAGCTCGACCACCCGGGCATGGAGGCGGACGAGAAACGCGTCCTCGAGCCCGATCCGGCGGCCGAACAGGATCGCCCGCCGGATCACGCGGCGCAGCACGTAGCCGCGGCCCTCGTTCCCCGGCTCGATCCCGTCGCTCGCGAGGAAGCTCATGGCCCGCCCATGGTCGGCGAGCACCTTGAGCGCCTTCGTCTCGCCGGGCGTGTGGCCGTAGCGGGCGCCGCTCCAGCCCTCGATGACCTCGATGACGTCGCCGAAGGCGTCGGTCAGGTACGCGCTGTCGACGCCCTGGGCGAGCATCGTTACCCGCTCGAGCCCGGCGCCGGTGTCGATGCTCGGCCGCGGCAACGGCTCGAGCGAGCCGTCATCGAGCATGTTGTACTGCATGAACACGAGGTTCCAGAACTCGATGAACCGGTCGCAGTCGCAGTCGGGGCCGCACTCGGGCCGGCCGCAGCCGACCTCCTCGCCCCGGTCGTAGTGCAGCTCCGAGCACGGACCGCACGGGCCGACAGGCCCGGCCTGCCAGAAGTTGTCGCCGCCGAGGCGCAGGATGCGCTCGGGAGGCACGCCGACCTCGAGCCAGAGCGCGATCGCCTCCTCGTCGGCAGGCACGTCGCCGTCGCCGCGGTAGACGGTCGCCCAGAGCTTGTCCGGGTCGAACCCGAACCCCTCCGGCGAGGTGACGAGCTGCCACGCCTGCTCGACCGCGAACTTCTTGAAGTAGTCCCCGATCGAGAAGTTGCCCAGCATCTCGAAGAACGTCAGGTGGTGGGCGGTTCGCCCGACCTCGTCGATGTCGACGGTGCGAAAGCACTTCTGCACCGTCATGAGGCGCGCCTGCGGCGGCTCCTCGAGGC
Organism: uncultured Actinomycetes bacterium; assembly: GCA_963709425.1. Lineage (GTDB taxonomy): Bacteria > Actinomycetota > Thermoleophilia > Gaiellales > JAICJC01 > JAICJC01. The sequence goes on from CAVPWG010000001.1 coordinate 379,939, forward strand.
CGAGGAAGTAGCGCTTGAGCGGCTGCATGCCGGCGGTCGTGATGAGCACGCTCCTATCCCAGTCCGGCGGCACGAGCGAGCCGCTCGGAAGTTGCGCGTGGCCGCTCGCGGCGAAGTGGTCCAGGAAGCGGCGGCGGATCTCGTGGGAGCGCATGACGGGCAATTCTATCCGCGGGCCTTCGACTGCCCGCCGCCGGGCAGGGCGAGCGCCTGAGGTAGCCTTTCACCATGCACGGGGACGACACGCTCTCGCGCTTCGAGCGGTCTCACAGCGGCTCCGGCGGGATCGAGCCGCTGGACGGATTCGTCCTGCTCGAGCCGGTCGACGACGAGACCGAGACGAACGCGGGGCTGATCATCCCGGCGAGCACCGAGTCGTCGTGCCAGTCGGGCGTCGTCATGGCGGTCGGCGATGACGTGCACGGCGTCTCGCCCGGGGACAAGGTGCTCTTCCCTCGCGGCGCCGGGTACGAGCTGCGGCTGAGCGGTGAGCCGAAGCGGCTGGTCGACCGGCGCGAGCTCATCGCCCGCATCGCGGACTAGGTGTCGACGCGATCGGCCGAGCGCTGAGCGGCGGCTGCGCCCTCCTCGGCGGCCGCGCGCAGATCGTCCGGGATCGTCTCGATGTCGCGCCACAGTCGGCGCGGGAGGTCGGTGACCACGTCGGCCAAGGGCCGCTCCTCGTCCTCGGCGATCTCCTGGGCGCGGCGGTAGAGCGCAACGGCGGCCGACGCGACCACGCTGATCAGGAGCAGCCGCCTCACAGGACGCCTCCGCGACGATCGCGCTTGGCCTTGAACGTCTCGAACGCGTGCGAGACACCGTCGGTGAACCCGGCCGCGGCCTTCGCGGGCTTCTGGACCGCGTCGGAGACGGCGCGGACAGCGGAGTCGACCTTGTCTGTGGCGTCGACGGCGCTATCGGTGATGTGCCCGACCTTCTCGAGCTCGTCGTTCACGTGGTCGAGCGACACCGACACCTTGCCGAGCATGGGCACGACCTCGCCGGTCACGCCGTCGAGCGCCGTGTTGACGCGCCGGAGCGTCCCCGAGAGGCGCAGGAGCACGATCACCAGCCCGACCGCCGTGAGGAGAAGGAACACGGCGAGTGCGTACTGCCAAGCGTCCGACGCCGTTGCGAGCAGAATCAGCTGGACCGCCACGCCCGCATCCTATTCGATCGTCCCGGCGCCGACGACAACGTCTCCGTCGTAGAGGACCGCCGCCTGCCCTGGCGCAACTCCCTCGACCGGCTCGTCGAGGTCGAGCGCGAACCCTCCGCCGGCGACAGGCGTCACCGTCGCCCACACCGCGGTCTGGCGGTAGCGGAGCTTCGCCTTCACCCGCCGCGCCGGGACGTACATGCGGCCCGGGCTGACCCGAACCGACGTGCGTGCAAGCTCGGCGCGGCCCCCGACGACGACGCGGCCGGTTGCCGGCTCGGTGCGCAGGACGTAGGCGGCATCGCCGCCTCCCAGGCCGAGGCCCCTGCGCTGGCCGGGCGTGAACCGGTGAAGGCCGGCGTGCGTTCCGAGCACCCGTCCGGTCGAGTCGACGATGTCGCCGGAGAGGCCCGCTCCGCCGAGACGCTCGACAAGGGCGCGGTGATCGCCGCCCCCGACGAAGCACACCTCCTGGCTCTCGGCGGCCTCTGCCGCGGCCAGGCCCGCCGCGCGCGCCTCGGACCGGGTCTCGACCTTCGTCTGGCTTCCGAGCGGGAACCAGCACCGCTCGAGGATCTCGGACGGCACCGATGCCAGCATGTAGGACTGGTCCTTCGCCGGGTCCGCCCCGCGCGCGACGAGCGCCCTTCCGTCCCGGCGCTCGATCCGCGCGTAGTGGCCGGTTGCGATCCGCGCCGCGCCGATCCGGTCCGCCACCGCGACGATCGCAGAGAACCGAAACGCCCCGTTGCAGCGCATGCACGGATTCGGGGTCCGGCCGACCGCGTGTGCCGAAACGAAGTCGTCGACCACCGCATGCCGGAACTCGTCGCGGAGGTCGATCGCGAGATGGGGCACTCCCAGCCGATGACACGTGTCGCGCGCCGACCGCACGGCCTCGGGAGAGCAGCACGCCCGCTCGCCGTGAGGCGCCTCGGGATCGACCCAGAGCCGCAGCGTGATGCCGACCGGGCTCAACCCGACGCCGATCGACTTGGTCAGCGCGACGGCCGAGTCCACGCCACCGCTCATTGCAACCACGATGCGGCCGGGGGCGGCCTCCAGATGGGCCTCCGCGACCGCGGCGGCGAGCGCCGAGTGCAGGGCGTCGATTGCGAGGTCGGTGCACGCCCGCGCCGCATCCGGCGGCGCAATGCGCTCGCGCACGTCACGCCGACCGAGCCGGGCGGCGTCGAGCAGGTCGCGCCCCTCGGCCAGCCGGCAGGCCAGCTCCGCCGCAGCGGTTGCGTGTGGGCAGGCGAATGTCCGGTGGCGGGCTGCGGCGACTCGGTCGCCCTCCACCCGGATCGCGATCCGGACGGCGTCGCCGCACGCCGGGTTCCCGGCCGTGCCGTGGTGGGCGCCCGGGCCCGCGTCGCCGGCCCGGGCGTGCGAGAGCGCGAGGTCGACACAATCCGCGGAGTACACCGGCGCCGAAGGCTACGTCACGACAGCGTGCCGATGTAGGCGATCAGCTGGTTCACCTCGGCATCGGTCAGGATGCTGCCCCAGTGCGGCATGCTCACGATCGGGGCCTTCCCAAGGACGCTCCCAGACACGATGATGTCGCGGATCTTGGCCGGCGTGTTGAACTCCGAGGTGAAGTCCTTCCCCGAGAGCGGCGGGATGGCCTTGTCCTCGGACAGTGGGTTCGGCACCCCGCCGAGCCCGTTCGGGCCGTGGCAGTTGACGCAGCCGAGGTTCGTGTACAGGATCGACCCGGCGACGACGTCGCCCTGGTCCGTCGGCACCGGGGCGGGCGCGGCGCCCGACTACGACCGGGAGCCCCGCGTTCAGGTAGGCCACGATGTCGCTGATCTGGCCCGTCGAGATGATGCCGTGCCAGACCGGCATGTACGGCTTGGACGGGTTGGACGACTCGCCAAGGCCGTGCTCGATGATGTCGGTCATCTGCGCCACGGTGAACGTCTTTCCGACGGTCGTCAGTGTGGGCACGTCGGGCGAGACGCCGCCGGCGCCCTGATCCCCATGGCACTGGTCACAGCCGAACCGGACGAAGTCGTGGGCTCCGGCCGCTACGGCCGGGTCGACCGCTCCTCCGGTCGAGGTCGCCGGGCCCGAGGCGGCGCCCGGCACCGTGATGGTGGTGGTGCCGGCGTGGTTCTTGCCGCCGTACCAGCTCGCGAGCGCGATGCCGACCATCGTCACGACCAGCGCCGCAACCACGAGCATCACCACTCCGACCCCGGAGTCGCCTCCCGGCCGGGTCGCACCAGGCTCGTCGGCCATGGCGTGAACCCTACGCCTCCCCAATCGCCGGCGGTAGGGGGTTAATCGCCCGATGTGCCTGCGGGTTTCCCGCAGGTCACGCCGCTGGCAGGATGCCCTGCCTCAGCGTCGCGATGGTGCGATCGAGCGCGGCGGCGAACCCGTCGACCTCGCCGGCGGTCGTCCCGGCTCCGATCGACACCCGGATCACGCTGCGCGCCTCCTCGGCCGACATGCCCTGGGCGAGGAGCACGTGGCTCGGCGTGCCGTCCCCCGCCGAGCACGCCGAGCCCGCCGCGACGGCGAACCCCTCCCGGTCGAGCGCGAGAACGAGGAGCTCGGCACGCACGCCCGGGATCCGAAGCAGGCTGTGTCCCGGCAGCCGGTCGGAGCCCGCGCAGACGACGTCGACGCCGTCGGGCAGGGCCTCCTCGAGCCGGGCCCGCATCCGGAGGCGGTGGTCGGAAGAGGTGCGTGCCGCCGCGAGCGCCGCCGCGAACCCCACGCAGCCGGCGATGTTCTCCGTCCCGGAACGGTGGCCGCGTTCCTGACCGCCGCCGAGGACCAGCGGCCGCAGCCGGCCGGGATCGCGGGCGACGAGGCAGCCGACGCCCTTGGGGCCGTGCAGCTTGTGGGCCGAGACCGCCATGGAGTCGACGCCGGAGCGCGCAAAACTCACCCCTAGCGAGGCCGCGGCCTGGACCGCGTCGCAGTGAAACGGGACGCCCCGCTCGCCGGCGATGCCTGCGAGCTCCTCGATGGGCTGCACGACACCCGTCACGTTGTTGGCCCACATCGCAGCCGCGACGCGGTCGCCCGGGCGCACGGCGGCGGCGAAGGCCTCGACGTCGATCGTGCCGTCGGCACCGACCGGCACCCACGCGACCTCGAACCCCTGCCGCTCGAGCTCGAGCGCCGGCTCGCGGACGGCGGGATGCTCGATCGCGCTCACCGCCAGGCGGCCCAGCGGCCGGCCGCAGAAGCCGAACACGGCCTGGTTGTCGGCCTCGGAGCCGCCCGATGTGAAGACGACCTGGCCGGGGTCGCAGTCGAGGTGCTCGGCCACGGTACGGCGCGCAGCCTCGAGCGCCGCTCTCGCCTCGCGGCCGTAGGCGTGCGGCTCGGACGCGTTGCCGAACTTCTCCGACAGGTACGGCTCCATCGCGTCGCGGGCCTCCGACCCGAGCGGGGTCGTCGCGGCGTGGTCGAGGTAGACGGGCCCGTTCACCCCGGACCAGGCCGGCGCCTGAGGCGGGACGGGCGGCCACTTTCAGGATGCTTCGACCGCTCGGACAACCGCCTCGGCGCTAGAAGTGTTCGCACGACGGTAGTGAGGTGCGCGTTTCTCAATGGCGCCGGCTCGATCACACCTTAGCGTCTGCGCCGGGTTCCGTCAACCACCCGGATGCCGTACGGCCGAAGCTCGGCGGCGGTCGCCGCAGAGGGCGCTCCCGTGAGCGGGTCGGCGCCGCCCTGGCCCTTCGGAAATGCCGTCACGTCACGGAGCGACTCCGCGCCCGCGAGGAGCATCGCCAGGCGGTCGATGCCGAAGGCGATCCCACCGTGCGGGGGCGCCCCCATACGGAGCGCGCGCAGGAGGAACGAGAATTTCGTCTCGGCCTCCTCCTCGGTCATCCCGAGCATCGAGAAGATCCGCCCCTGCACCTCGGCGCGGTGGTTTCGGATCGATCCACCACCCACCTCGTTGCCGTTCAGGACGAGGTCGTACTGGCGGGCCCGGGCCTCGCCCGGCCGGTCATCGAAGTCGGCCTCGTCCTCGGGCTCGGGCGCCGAGAACGGATTGTGGCTCGCCTTCCAGCGGCCCTCGTCCGGCAGCCACTCGAACATCGGAAAGCCCGTCACCCACAGGAAGCTCCAGCCGTCTCTCGGGAGCCCGAGGCGCTCTCCCAGATGCAGCCGCAGCGGCCCCAGCACGCGGACCGCGGCGTCCTCGGCATCCGCCACCAGGAGCACGGTGTCGCCCTCCTCCGCGCCGACCCCTGCCACGATCGCATCGAGCTCGGAGGCCGAGAGGAACTTGGCAATGGGCGAGCGCACCTCGCCGCCCTGAAGCTGGAGCCAGGCGACGCCCTTGCCGCCCCACGTCCTTGCGAACTCGACCAGGCCGTCGAACTCCTTGCGCGAGAACTCGAGCGCCCCGGGCACGGCGAACCCGCGCACGACGCCGCCGGCGTCGATGACCCCCCGGAACGCGTTGAACTCGGTGTCTCGCAGCGCGTCGGTCACGTCGGCGATCTCGCAGCCGAAGCGGGTGTCGGGCTTGTCCGACGCGTACCGCAGCATGGCTTCGGCGTGGGTGAGGCGTGGGAACGGCACCTCGAGGTCGATCCCGGCGACCTCGCGCCACACCGTCTGGAAGAGGCCCTCCATGAGCCCGTGCAGGTCGTCGGGCTCGACGAACGCCATCTCGAGGTCGAGCTGCGTGAACTCGGCGGTGCGGTCGGCGCGGGTCGCCTCGTCGCGGAAGCAGCGGGCGATCTGGTAGTAGCGCTCGAAGCCGGAGATCACGTAGAGCTGCTTGTAGGTCTGCGGCGACTGGGGAAGGGCGTAGAAGCGGCCGGGGTGTGAGGACGTCGGCACGAGGAACTCGCGCGCCCCCTCCGGCGTCGACTTGTAGAGGATCGGCGTCTCGAGCTCCCAGAACCCGCGCTCTTCGAGGTACCGCCTGATCGCCTGGGTGAGGGCGAACCGCACGCGGACGTTGTGGCGCATCGAGTCGCGCCTGAGGTCGAGGTAGCGGTGGTGCAGCCGCAGCGTCTCGTCGACTCCTTCGTCGTCGAGCTGGAACGGCAGGACCGGCGCGGTGTTCAGGACGTCCAGCCGCTCGACGTGCACCTCCACCTCGCCCGTCGCGAGGCGCGGGTTCACGGTCTCGGCCGCCCGGCGGCGAACGACGCCCTCGGCCGCGACTACGAACTCGGCCCGGAGCGTGTGGGCGGCGGCATGCGCCGCCGGCTGCTCCTCGGGGTTGAACACCAGCTGGAGGAGCCCGGCCTGGTCGCGGAGGTCGACGAACACGAGTCCGCCGTGATCGCGGCGGCGCGCCACCCAGCCGGCGACCGTCACCCGCGCGCCCTCGTCCGTCGCTCGCAGATCGCCGCCCATGTGCGTCCGGTAGCTCACCGTCGAAGCTCCTCCGCCAGCCGGTCGAGCGCCACCCGGCGCTGGTCACCGGTAGTCATATCGCGCACCGTCGCCTCTCCCGCCGCCCACTCGTCGTCGCCGACGATGACGACGGTCGGGATGCCGCGCCGGTCGGCCAGCTCGAGCGCGCGCTTCAGGCGCCTTCCGCCGTACGCGGCGTCGCACCGGACTCCGGCCGCCCTGACGTCGTCCATTACCGCGTGCACACTCGGCCGGGCGTCGTCGGCGAGCACGGCGAAGAGCGCGTCGAGCGAGCGCCCGACGGCCGGCCCCGCGCCGGTTTCCTCGAGGGTGAGGACGAGCCGCTCGACGCCCGCCCCGAAGCCGACGCCGGGCGTCGGCCGCCCGCCGAGCTGCTCCGCAAGGCCGTCGTAGCGCCCGCCTCCCGACAGCGCGTCCGCCGCGCCGAGCTCGGGCCACTGCCACTCCCATGCAGTCCGCGTGTAGTAGTCGAGGCCGCGCACCAAGCCGGGATCGACGGCGTAGGAGACGCGGCGGGCGTCGAGGTGCGCGCGGACATCGGCGAAGTGGGCCGCGCAGTCATCACACAGATGGTCGGTGATCTTGGGCGCCGACGCCATGATCGCGCGGCAGCCCTTCTCCTTGCAGTCGAACGTCCTCAGGGGATTCACGTCGCGCCGCTCGCGGCACTCGTCGCACAGCTCGTCCGCGTGCTCGTCGAGGTACGTGACGAGCAGCTCCAGGTACGCCGGCCGGCAGTTGCCGTCGCCGATCGAGTTCACGAGCAGACGCAGCCCCTTGACGCCGACGCCCTCGTACCAGCGCCGCTGGAGGCCGATCAGCTCGGCGTCGACCGCCGGGTCGTCGGAGCCGATCGCCTCGGCGCCGAACTGGTAGTGCTCGCGGTAGCGCCCCTTTTGGACGGCCGCATACCGGAACATCGGGACCTCGTACCAGACCTTCACGGGCTGCGGCAGCCGGGTCATGTGCTCGAGGTAGGCCCGCATCACGCCGGCGGTGCCCTCGGGCCGAAGGGTCAGCGGCCGGCCGCTCCGATCCGTGAAGCTGTACATCTCCTTGCGCACGACGTCCGAGCCCTCGCCCGATGTCCGGGCGAAGACGCCGGTGTCCTCGAACGTCGGGGTTACGGCCTGGCCGTAGCCCGCCGCCTCGAAGACCTGCCGGGCCGCATCCAGCACGGCACGGCGCAGCGCGGCACGGGCGCCGTACCAGTCCAGCGTGCCCCTCGGCGCCTGGAACTCCTGGCTCATGCCCGGAGCGGCCCGAGGAACGGATTTCGGTCGCGCTCCTCGCCGAGCGTCGTGACCGGGCCGTGCCCCGGCAGCACGATCGTCTCGGGCGGGTAGGCTCGCATGAGCGTCGCGATGCTCTCGAGCAGCGTCCCCATGTCGCCACCGGTCAGGTCGGTGCGACCGACCGAGCCCGCAAACAGGACGTCGCCGACGAACAGGTGGCCGTCGGCGTAAAACGCGACCGACGCGGGCGAGTGGCCGGGCACGAGCGTGACGGCGAAGTCGATGCCGGCCAGCGTCACCGTCTCGCCGCCTTCGAGGAGGTGCTCGGGCGCGTGCGGTGCGTGCTCGTGCTCGCGGAGCAGGTCGGCCTCTCCGGCGGGCATCCACACGTCGACGCCGGACTCGCGCGCGACGGCGGCGACGCCGCCCAGGTGGTCGATGTGCCCGTGCGTCACCAGGACGCCCGCCGCCGTCCAGCCGCGCTCTCCGAGGTGGTGCGCGACGGTGTCCGGCGTGTCGCCGGGGTCGATGACGGCCGCCTCAGCACCGCCCTCCCTGGCAACGAGGTAGCAGTTGGCCTGGTAGGCGCCGAGCGGGAGCTGGACGATCTCGAGGCCGGGGGGCCCGTTCACGCCGCGGGGCCGCCCTGTTTCTTCTGGTATCGGCGCCACACGAAGTTCTCGACCATCCACCCCATCGACCAGAAGAGGATGAACATCACGGCCGTGTTCGCCAGCTTGACGACCGGGCTCACGCCGCTCGACGTGAAGGTGATGACGAGGTAGAACAGGGTCGCGAAGAGGATCGCCCGCTTGGCCGTACGGCGTGCGGACGGCGGCTCCGGGGTTCCCCGCGGTGGCCGCGCCGCCTGTTTGCGCTCCGGCTTCTTCTCCTCGTGCTCCGCCGCCTCGTACCCCGGGTGCAGCCGGCCGCGCCCGACCGCGCGCTGGTACTTCCGGCGCTGTTGCTTGCGCGTCGCCACGCCGTCAGTCTACCGGTCGGCCGCGGGCTCACGGTTCAACCGCGAACCGCACGCAGGGTCGAACAAGACCGCCACGTCCGCCGCCCCATCCTCGGGACACACACGACGCCTCGTGACGCCGAGATCACGAGGCGCCGACACCGCGTCACGGCCCAGCTCGAGACCGGCCCCGTTCGTGCCAATCGCGGGGTGGGGTCTGACCCCGGCCCATCACGCCGGTGTGCCGATGTGTCGCACGTCTGCGTCAAGTTACCCGAGTGCCCTTGGAATACACGGCCGCGATGTCGCGGCCGGCCAGGTGGTAGGAGATGTGCCGCCAGTCCGCCGCGTCGAGCAGCACGATGTCGGCGTCGTAGCCCGGGGCGAGACGGCCGACGCGATCCGCCCGCCCCAGCACCCAGGCGGCGTTCACCGTGCACGCCGCGAGCGCCTCCGCCGGAGCCATCCCGAGGGCTGTGCAGGCCAGCGTCATCACGACGGGGAGCGAGTCGCAGAAGGCGCTCCCCGGGTTGAAGTCGGTCGCCAGGGCCACGATCGCCCCCTGGTCGACCAGCGCCCTGGCGGGCGGCTGCGAGCGGCGCAGGTAAAGCGCGGCCACCGGCAGGAGCACGGCCGCGACGTCGCTTCCCGCAAGCGCCGCGACGCCGGCCGGGCCGGTCGCCTCGAGGTGGTCGACCGAGCGCGCCCCGAGCTCGATCGCGAGCGGGACCGCGCCCGACTCGGTGAACTGGTCGCCGTGCAGCCGGGCGACGAGGCCGTGGCCCATCGCCGCCCGCAGGTACCGGTCCGCCTGCTCGGCCGAGAACGCGCCGCGCTCCAGGAAGACGTCGGCGTGCTCGGCGCGGCGGGCGGCCTCCGGCAGCACCTCGGCGATTGCGTAGTCCAGGTAGTCGTCGGCAGAGCCGAACTCGGGCGGGACCGAGTGGGCCCCGAGGTAGGTCGGCACGGTCGCGATCGGGTGCGGGCCCGCCACGGCCGCGAGGCTCGCGAGCTCGGTGTCGCGATCCAGGCCGTATCCCGACTTGCCCTCCGCCGTCGTCGTGCCGCCGGCCGCCATCCAGCCCAGGTGCACGGCCACGGCGGCCGCCAGGCCGTCGGCTCCGAGGGCGCGGGTCGCCTCGACCGTCGAGCGGATGCCGCCGCCCGCCGCGTGGATGCGCTCGTAGTCGGCGCCCTGGGCGCGCAGGTCGAACTCGCCGGCCCGATCGCCGCCGAAGGCGGGATGCGTGTGGCAGTCGACGAGGCCGGGAATCGCGACCGCGCCGCGGCAGTCCACCGTCTCGAGGCCGCGGTGCGAGCGAAGGACGTCGTCGGGCGGCCCGACCGCCGCGATGCGGCCGGCGACGATCGCGATCGCGGCCGGCGCGACCACGTCGACCCGGCCGAGGTCGGGGCCGCGCAGCGGCGCTCCCACACCCGCGGGCGACGCAGCGGCCGTCAACCCGTCGAGGACCAGGCTCGGCCCGGGCTCAGGCGCGGCCATACGCCGGGATCAGCCCTCCCGAGAGGGGCGCCGAGGCGTCGGTGCAGAGCCACTCCACGACCTCGGCCAGCTCGTCGCCCGTCGTCCAGCGCGAGTGGTCGGCGTCGGGGTTCTCGGCCCTGTTTCTGGGCGTGTCGACGATCTTCACGACGATGGCGTTGGCCCGGATCCCCGCCGTGCGGAACTCGGTATCCACGCAGCGCATGAGCCCGCCCAGAGCCACCTTCGACACGATGTACCCGGACGCGCCCGAGAACGGGGTCAGCATCGCCGACGTGCCGATGTAGACGATCGAGCCGCGGCCGGCCTGCCGCATCGGCCGGAGCGCGGCGCGGGTCATGAAATAGGCCGTGTCGAGGTTGATCGCCATCTGGCTTCGCCACACGTCGACCGGTTGCTCGTCGATCGTGCCGGCGGCCGCGAACCCGCCCGCGATGTGTGCGAGCGCGTCGACCCCGCCGAAGCGCTCGACGGCGGCCTCGACGACGGCGACGGCGGCCTCCGGGTCGGACAGGTCGGCGCGCACGGCGGCCACCGGCTGCGGCAGGTCGTCGGGCGGATGCTCCTCGCGGTAGGTCACGGCCACGTTCCAGCCCTCGGCGAGGAAGCGGTCGAGCACGGCCCGCCCCCATCCTCCCGTCACGCCGGTGAGCACCGCTGTCCGGTCGGCCATGCCTATCCCTCCATCGGCAGGTCGATGCCGCCGGCGTGGGCGGCGTCGAGCGCCTCGGGGTAGCCCGCGTCGGCGTGCCTGGCGACGCCGATCCCCGGGTCGTTCGTCAGCACCCGCGTCAGCCGCTCGTCCATCTCGTCGGTGCCGTCGGCGACCACCACGAGCCCGGCGTGGATCGAGTTTCCGATCCCGACGCCTCCGCCGTGGTGCACCGACACCCACGACGCCCCGGACGCGGTCGAGAGGAGCGCGTTCAGGATCGGCCAGTCGGCGATGGCATCGGAGCCGTCGCGCATCGCCTCCGTCTCTCGGAACGGCGACGCGACCGACCCGGTGTCGAGATGGTCGCGGCCGATCGCGATCGGCGCCGAGACCTCGCCGCGGCGGACGAGGTCGTTGAAGAGGAGGCCGGCCCTGGCCCGGTCGCCGTACCCCAGCCAGCAGATCCGCGCCGGCAGGCCCTGAAAGGCGATCCGCTCGGGTGCCACGCGCAGCCATCGCTGGAGCAGCACGTCGTCGGGGAAGGCCTCGAGGAGCGCCGCGTCGATGCGGTGGATGTCGGCCGGGTCGCCCGAGAGCGCCGCCCACCGGAAGGGCCCGGCGCCGCGGCAGAAGAGCGGCCTGACGTACGCGGGAACGAACCCCGGAAAGTCGAAGGCGTGCTCGAGACCGGCGTCGCGGGCCTCGGTGCGCAGGTTGTTGCCGTAGTCGAAGACATGGCTGCCCGCGCGCTGCAGGTCGAGCATCGCCTGCACGTGCCGGACGGCAGTCTCCCGCGCCCGGCGCACGTACTCGTCGGGGTCGGACTCGCGGAGGGCCAGCGCCTCGGCGAGCTCCATCCCCGCCGGCACGTACCCGTTCAGCATGTCGTGCGCCGACGTCTGGTCGGTCACGAGGTCGAAGTGCGCGCCGCGGCGTGCGATCTCGGCGAAGACGTCGGCGGCGTTTCCGAGGATGCCGACCGAGACGCCCCGCCCATCGGCCGCGTACCGCCGCACCCGGTCGATCGCGTCGTCCAGGTCGCCGGCGACCTCGTCGAGATAGCGGGTCTCGAGGCGCCGTTCGATCCGGTGCGGGTCGACCTCGACGTTCAGGCTGGTCGCGCCGGCGAGCGACGCCGCCAGCGGCTGGGCGCCGCCCATCCCGCCGAGCCCCGCCGTGAGGACGGTCCGCCCGGCCAGGTCGGGCGACCCCCAATGGGCCTCGCCGGCCGCGGCGAAGGTCTGGTAGGTGCCCTGGAGGATCCCCTGCGTGCCGATGTAGATCCACGACCCCGCGGTCATCTGGCCGAACATGGTGAGGCCCTCGGCCTCGAGCCTTCGGAACTCGTCCCAGGTGGCAAACCGGGGCACGAGGAGCGAGTTGGCGATGAGCACGCGCGGGGCGCCGGGGTGCGTGCGGAAGACGGCCACGGGCTTGCCGCTCTGAACGAGCAGCGTCTCGTCGCCGCCCAGCTCGAGGAGCGCGGCGACGATCGCCTTCAGGGCCTCGTGGCTTCGTGCGGCCCGTCCCGACCCGCCGTAGACGACGAGCCGCTGTGGATCCTCGGCCACCTCGGGATCGAGGTTGTTGCAGAGCATCCTGAGGGCCGCCTCCTGATGCCAGCCCTTGCACTCCCGCTCGGTCCCCCTGGGCGCGTGCACGGCGCCGAGATCTCCCACCAGCGACTCGACGCGCGACGCGATGGCGGTGGCGACCATGACCGAAACCGTATCAAGGAGCGGGTAGCATGCCGCCCCGTGGTGAGACGGGTGGGCATCCTGATGGCTGCGCTCGCGGCCGCTGGCGGTGACCGCGGCTCCGGCCGCGAGCGCCGCGCGCCTGCATCCGGTGATGTCGGGCCTGGGTGAGCCCACCTACGTGACGGGGCACGGCGGCAACCTCTACGTCGTCCTGCGCCGGGGCGTCATCCGCGTCCGCCACGGCGGCCGGCTGCTGGCGCGCCCGTTCCTCGACATCTCGCGGCACGTGACGACGGCGGGGGGCGAGCAGGGCCTGCTCTCGATGGCGTTCGCGCCGCACTTCGACCGAAACCACCGCGTGTACGTCGATTTCACGAATCTGAACGGCGACACCCGAGTCGTGCAGTACCGCACCTTCGCGGCCAACCGAAAACGGGTGAACCCGGCGACGAGGCGCGTCCTTCTCAAGGTCGGCCAGCCGTTCGACAACCACAACGGCGGCCAGCTCCAGACCGGCCCTGACGGTCTGCTGTACATCTCGCTCGGCGACGGCGGATCGGCGGGCGACCCGAACCTGAACGGCCAGAGCAAGGGCCCGCTCGCGACCATCCTCCGGATCGACCCGCGAAAGCCTCACCCGCACGCCGCGATGTACGCCTACGGCCTGCGGAACCCCTGGCGGTTCTCGTTCGACCGCAAGACCGGCGGGATGTGGATCGGCGACGTCGGCCAGGACACGTGGGAGGAGGTCGACCATCTCCGCCACGGCACCCCCGCGGGCACCAACTTCGGGTGGAGCTTCTACGAGGGGCGCAGCGTGTTCAAGAACCAGCCGATCGACCGATCGAAGCTGCGCTTCCCCGTCGCGGTCTACCGCCATGTCGTCGCGGGCGCCGACAACTGCTCGATCACCGGCGGCTACGTCTACCGCGGGAGCGCGATCCCCCGGCTCCAGGGTCAGTACCTGTACGCCGACTTCTGCTCCGGCCGGATCTGGAAGATCCCGGCGCGCGGCGGACACCCCATGCTCACGAACATGAGCTTCAAGGCGAGCAGCATCTCGTCGTTCGGACAGGGCTCGAACGGCGAGCTCTACGTCGTCTCGCTCGGCGGCACGATCTACAAGATCGTCGCCTGACTCAGCGGAGCGCGCCCGCCGCGGCCTCGACCTGGGAGAGCAGCGACCCGTCACGCACGGCGCCGGCCACGTCGTCGATCTCGGCCGCGAGCGACCGGTCACGCTCGAGCCGCGGGGAGCGCTCGCGCAGCGCCCGGCGCAGCACCGCGACGGTCGGCCCCGGCTGGAGCGGCTCGAGGAAGTCGAGCCCCTGGGCTCCGCAGAGGAGCTCGACGGCAAGGATGCGCTCGACGTTGGCGCACACGTGCCACAGGTGGACGGCGGACGTCGCCCCCATCGAGACGTGATCCTCCTGTCCGGCGCTCGTCGGGATCGAGTCGACGCTGGCCGGATGGGCCAGCACGCGGTTCTCGGCGACGAGGCTCGCGGCCACGTACTGCGTGATCATGAAGCCCGAGTTGAGACCGCTCTCGTGAGCGAGGAACGGCGGCAGGCCGTTGGACATCGTCGGGTTCAGCATCCTCTCGATCCGGCGCTCGGAGATCGACCCCAGCTCCGCGAGGCCGATCTTGAGCGTGTCGAGCGGAATGGCGACGGGCTCGCCGTGGAAGTTCCCGTTCGAGACGACCTCCCCGCGATCGGCCAGCACGAGCGGGTTGTCGGTGGCGGCGTTCAGCTCGATGGCGATCGCGCGCTCGGCATACTCGACCGCGTCGCGCACGGCGCCGTGCACCTGCGGCGAGCAGCGGAGCGAGTACGCGTCCTGCACCCGCCCGCACCAGCGATGGGAGGCGACGATCTGCGAGTCGTCGAGGAGGCCGTACAGATTCGCCGCCGAGGCCGCCTGGCCGGGATGGGGCCGCAGCGCCTGAAGCTCCGGTGAGAACGGCGTGCGCGACCCGCGCACCGCCTCGATCGTCTGCGCGGCTGCCAGGTCGGCCAGCTTCCCGAGCCGGTGCGCCCGGCACACGACGAGCGCACCGATCGCCGCCATGAACTGCGTCCCGTTGATGAGCGCGAGGCCCTCCTTCGCGTCGAGCTCGATCGGCTCCAGGCCGGCCTTCGCCAGCGCATCGGCGCCTCCCAGCGTCTCTCCTCCTACGCCGGCGCGCCCCTCGCCGACGAGTACGAGCGCCAGATGCGCCAGCGGCGCAAGGTCGCCGCTCGCCCCCAGCGACCCGCGCGACGGCACCACCGGCAGCACGCCGGCCGCGAGCATGTCGACCAGGAGCTGCACCGGCTCGCGGCGCACGCCGGATGTGCCCTTGGCCAGCGCGTTCGCACGCAGCAGGATCGCCGCCCGCACGACCTCGTCCGGGAAGGGATCGCCCACCCCGCACGCATGGCTTCGCACGAGGTTCAGCTGGAGCTCGGCGGCCTGTCCGGCGTCGATGTGCACGTCGACGAGCCGGCCGAACCCGGTGTTCACCCCGTAGGTCGGCCGCTCGTCGCGCACGACCCGCTCGATCAGGGCACGGGAATCGTCGATCTGGCGCAGCGCGTCCGGAGCGAGCTCGACCGAGCGGCCGCCCAGCGCGACGCCCTCGACGTCGTCGACGGTCAGGTCGTGCCCGGTGAGCTGGATCGCCGCCACGTGCGCCGCGAAGGCTACCGGTCTCCCCGCCCGAACTCGCCCCCGGCCGCGATCTCGAGGACGCGGTCGGGCGCCAGCCCGGGCAGGTGCAGGGCCGCGCCCGCCGCCGAGGCCGCCACCGAGGCCGGCATGAGCCCGACGAGCTCGCCCCCCAAAACCGAGGTGCCGTGCTCGGCGGCCAACCGCTCGACCTCGAGGACGACCCGATGAAGCGGCGTCGCGGCGACGTCGATCAGGTTCATCGAGACCTGCGCACGGTCGGTGCGCGCGAGCCGAAGCCCGAGCGCCTGCACGCCCGGAAGGCCGCCGTCGCGCGCCCTGACGCCTGCGGCGACCGCGCGGGCCACCTGGACGTCGCCCGTGTCGAGCTCGAGGTTGAACGCGACGAGCGGCGGGCGGACGCCGAGGAGCACGGCGCCCGCGGTCGGATGGAGCTCCGCCGGGCCGAAGAGCGGCTCGACCTCGCCCGACCGGAGCCGGGCGGCGAGAGCGTCGACGCCTCCCGTGCGGAAGAACGCCGGGCGGCGGCCACCGCCGAGGTCGGCGTACCCGAGCACCGGGACGCCGAGCGCCCCGACGCGTTCCCCGAGGAGACGGGCCGCGTGCTCGGGCTCGGCGTCGCCGGCCTGAAAGCGCACGAACGGCACGACGTCGGCGGCACCCACGCGCGGGTGCACGCCCTCGTGCCGGCGCAGGTCGATCCGCTCGACCGCGACCGCGATCGCCGCCGCCAGACCCGCCACGAGGTCGGCGGCAGTTCCGACACAGGTGAAGACCGAGCGGTTGTGGTCGGCGTCGGCGTGTACGTCGAGAACGCGGGCGTGCGCGGCCACGGCGTTGCGGATGGCGTCGAGCGTCGCGGCATCGCGACCCTCGGAGAAATTGGGAACCGACTCGAGGAGGCCGCGCATCGGCGCCATTATCCGTCACGCCAGAACGCCTCGAGCGGGCCTCGTGATGGAGGCCCGCCGGAGGGGACATAACGACGTTCGGGGGGGAACGTGGTTACAAAGTCTGGCCGCGTCGATAAACGTACCGGGAGGAAGCCGGAACTGCCAGACGCATACAGTCTCGACGATCTCCCGAAGCGGTGCATGCCCCGTCGGAGTGATTTGGGCTGGCATCCCCTACCAGCGATACCCCAAAGCGGTGATCGAACTTCGCCCATTCGAGCGACGACGCAGGGGATGTGCGCGACGATCATTCGAGTACGGATCGAAAAGGCAAACTCGCCGCGAGGCGAGCACGCAAAGCTAGAGGTCTCAGCGATGAGACAGCTCGGCTGCCGAACCGGGCCTCCTCGAAATGCGACGTCCGACCCCGCGAACACGCGGGACGTACCTCGCGAGGAGGCTCCCAGCGACGACCATCGTCGCGCCGCGCCGCGGGGCATAGGCACCCCACCGCGCACCTCGATCCGAATCGACACGGAGCGGACGGTGAGCGCTGCGGGGGGCAGTGCCACGAGGTGGCAGTGAGGTTCACCGTCCGCCCCGTCAATTTGCCTCGAGGGCCGTTAGCATCGGGCCGGGATGTTGGACAGCCTCTTCTCTCCGCTCGCGCTTGGGCCGGTCACGATCCGAAACCGCGTGGTCTCGACGTCCCACCAGACGTCGCTCGTGCACGATCACCTCCCGACCGACGACCTGATCGCCTATCACCGCGCCCGGGCTGCCGGCGGCGCTGGGCTGATCGTCGTCGAGGCGACCGCGGTCCACCCCACCGGCCTTCTCACGGCGCACACCGTCGGCGGCTACCTGCCGGCGATCGTCCCCGCCTGGCAGCGGATGAGCGCGGCCGTCCAGGAGCACGGGACGCGGCTCGTGTGCCAGCTCTTCCACGGCGGCCGGGAGATGATCGCCTCGGGGACGAGGCCGCCGGCCGTCGCGCCGAGCTCGATCCCATCCGCCCGCTTCAAGACCGAGCCGCGGGCGCTCACGCGGGCCGAGATCGGCGAGATGCTCGAGGGCTACAGGCAGGCTGCCGCGTATGCCGCGGATGGCGGCCTGGACGGCGTCGAGGTGTGTGCGGGATTCGGCTACCTGCCGACGCAGTTCCTCTCCCGCCACGCGAACGTCCGCACCGACGAGTACGGCGGGAGCTTCGAGAACCGGTTCCGCTTCCTGCGCGAGGTGCTCGAGGCCATGCGGGAGGGGTTCGGCCCGCACGGCACGATCGGCTGTCGCCTGACCGATGAGAGCACCTCGAGCGTCGGCACCGACCCCGAGGACGTCCTCGCGGCGGCCGCCGCCGTGGGCAACGACGGCCTCGCCGACTACCTCTCGGTCACGCTCGGATCCTCGCCGACCTACCGCGGCTCGACGTGGATCGTGCCTCCGTCGCCGACCGCCAGGAATGCCGTCGCCGACTTCGCGCGGGCTGTGAGGGCGCGCACGTCGATCCCGCTGATCGCCGCCGGGCGGGTGCTCGATCCGGCCGACGCCGACCGCCTGATCACCGAGGGCGTCTGCGACGCGGTCGGGATGACGCGGGCCCAGATCGCCGATCCCAACCTGGCGCTGCGCGCCCGCGCGGGCCAGCCGATCACGCGCTGCATCGGGTGCAACCAGGGGTGCATCGGCCACTACCACGCCGGCGTCCCGATCGCCTGCACCGTGAACCCCTGGACCGGCTACGAGCGCACCCTCCCGCCCCCTGCACCGGCCGAACGGCCGGGGACGGTGGTCGTCGTCGGTGCCGGCCCGGCCGGCTGCGCCGCCGCCGCCTCCGCCGCCGCGTGCGGCCACCGGGTGGTGGTGTTCGAGCGGTCGCCGGATGTGGGAGGCCAGATGCGGCTGGCGCTCGCCGCGCCGGGGCACGCCGAGGTCGCCGAGGGGCTGCTCGAGATCCTGGCCGGCTGGCTCGCGCCGGTGGACGTCCGCTACGGCGCCGGGGCGAAGGCCGCCGACGTCCTGGCGGAGCGACCGGACCGAATCGTGCTCGCGACCGGGGCCGACCCGCACCTCCCCGCGATCGGCGGGGACGGAGTCGCCGTCGTCGACGCGTGGGCGGCGCTGGCGGGCGCACCGGTCGGCGAGCGCGTCGTGGTGAGCGACTGGGGCGGTGACTGGACCGGGCTCGACACGGCCGAGGCGCTGGCCGCCCGCGGCGCGCAGGTGCGGCTCGTGACGTCGGCAATCGCGTTCGGCGAGGGCGTCCACCAATACCAGCGGAACCTCTATCTCGCGCGTCTCGACGACGCCGGCGTCGACCTTCACCATCACCTGCGGCCCGTCGCCGTGGCGCCCCGGACGGCGACCTTCGAGAACGTCTTCTCTGGGCGCGAGGTCGAGATCGGCGATGTGGACACCCTCGTGGTGAGCGCCGGCCGGAGGGCCGGGGACGGCCTCTACCTCGAGCTGGCCGAGGCGGGCGTGCCCGTCGAGCGGGCGGGCGACTGCCTGGGCCCGCGCTCGTTCGAGGAGGCGATCCGGGAGGGCACGCTGGCCGGCCTCCGGGCGTGTCCCGGGTAGATGGCTTCAGCCGGTCTCGACGTGGCGCGGGCGGGCGGCGCCGAGGTCGATGGGCTCGATCGGCGTCCAGACCGCCTCGTCGCCGCAGCCCGGGCAGTAGTGCGGCTCCTCGGGGTAGTGGTCGGGCTGCGCGAACGCCTCGCGCACGAGCCGCGTCTCGACGTCGAACGCCGCCTGGCCGGTGGTGCGCGCGATGGCCGTGGCGCGCTCGTGAAGCCCTTCCGCGTCGTAGCCGAGCGAGATCCGCGTGCCGCAGTAGGCGCAGAGCGCCATCCGGGCTGCGGGCGGGGCCGAGGCGGGCCGGTCGTCGTCGAATTTGCGAAACGCGATCCAGAGCGCGGCGAGGATCCCGAGCAGCGGCAGCTTCAGGACGAGTGCCAGGAAGATCACCACCCACACGTCGCCCGAGAAGACGCTCAGGTCCGCCACACGGGCACCTTAGCCGACGGCCGCTTCAGGAATCGGGCGCCACGGCCGATTCACGTGGCGAACCACATGTCGAAGCTCACGCGCCACGAGATGCTCACGCTCGCCCTCGGCGTCCTGCCGCACCCCCCGGCCGTGGTCGAGGTGCTGTCGGAGGACGGAGGCGCCTTCGCGCTCAGGATCGTCGAGCAGGAGGGCGAGCTCCTCCACGCGTTCGCGCCCAGGCAGCTCGTCCGGAAGGAGCTCCACCTGCTCGCCCGCGTCACCGACGAGCAGCGCGGCCGCTACGAGGTCGAGTTCGAGATCGACGAGGCGTACTTCCACAGCACCGCGGAAGCGCTGGTGCACGCCGCCGTCTCGGGTGTGCGTCATCGCAAGATGCGCCGGTCGGCCCCGCGCATCCCCATCACCGAGCGCACCAAGGCCCGCGTCCTCTTCTGCCGCACCCTGTCGCGGCACGAGACGCTCGACGTCCGGCTGAGCGACGTCTCGACGACCGGGATCGGCTTCACGTCCGCCAAGCAGCTCCACACCGGCGACATGCTCGTGATCGCAGCGACGCTGGCCGGGAAGGTCGTCGACATCGAGACGCGCGTCGTCCGGGTCGATCCAGCCCCGTACGGACGAGTGCGGATCGGCGGGGAGATCACCGAGCTCGCAGAAAAGGACCGGCGGCTGATCGCCGACATGGCCCAGAGGGTGCCAGAGGCCGGGTCGGAAGCCGAGCGCCGCAAGGGCGCCCCTGCCGGCGCCCAGACGCTCCGGTAGCGATCATCCCACGGACGGGGGATTCCACCGCCTCCCCGAACTGCCGATACTTGCCGTGCGGGCGTGTGCGCACGTCGCGCGACGGATTCGGAAGGGGGTCTTTCGGTGCGCGTCTTCACCAACCAACGCGGCAGTGTCGCCTCGGAGCTGAGCTTCGGCGCAATGGTCGTCGGCATCCTCGTGCTGGGCGGGCTGTACATGGTCGCGCAGATCGAGGGAGTCTCGTTCTCGATGCTCCTCCAGCAGCTCCGCAGCGGCTGACAAGTCGGCGATTCACCGCCCGCTAACCTGAGCGGGTGACGTTCAGGCGGCTGCTCGGTTTCCTGCGCCCGTACAGGGGTCAGGTGATCGCTTCGACGCTGCTCGCCGTCGGCGCCCAGGCCGCGGGACTCACGGTGCCCTATCTGACGGGCCGGGTGATCGACACCGTCTCCTCGGCGGCCCACTCCGACCGCGACCTCTTCACCTTCGCCGCACTCGTCGTCGTGGCCGGCGTCGTGAAGGGCGGGCTGATGCTGTTCCGGCGCCTGCTGGCCGGCCGGCTCTCGCTGGCGGTCGAGTACGACCTGCGAAACGCGATGTACGCGCATCTCCAGCGGCTGTCGTTCGGATTCTTCGACACCCACCAGACCGGCCAGCTCATGTCACGCGCGACGGTCGACCTGCAGGCGGTGCGGTTCTTCCTCGGCTACGGCCTCATCTTCTTCACCCAGAACCTGATCACGATCGTGATCGTGGCGATCGCCCTCGTCTGGATCGACTGGCAGCTCGCGCTGATCGCGTTCGCAATCGCACCGGTGCTGTCGATCGCGGCGTTTCGCTACTCCCGCGTCAGCCACCCGGTGCTGAGAGAGGTGCAGCAGCGCGTCGCCGACGTCACGACCCAGGCCGAGGAGAACATCGTGGGCGTGCGCGTGGTGAAGGCGTTCGCGCAGGAGCCGCGCCAGCTCGCGAGCTTCGCCGCCGGGACCGAGCGCATCTTCGACCAGGCGCTGCTGGCGGCCCGGCTCCAGGCCAAGTTCGTGCCGTTCATGTCGTCGCTCCCCAACCTCGCGATGGCGGCCGTCATCCTCGCGGGCGGCTATCGCGTCGTCCACGGCAGTCTCAGCCTGGGCGCGTTCTTCGCCGCCAACGGGTACCTCCTGCTCCTGGTCGTCCCGCTGCGGTCGATCGGGATGTGGGTGGGGCAGTACCAGCGCGCCATCGCCTCGGGGGAGCGGATCTTCGAGGTGCTCGACTACGACCGCGACATCCTCGACCGTCCCGATGCGGAGGTGCTCGCACCGGGGCCCGGCGGGATTCACATGGAGGGCGTTCGGTTCGGCTACGACCCCGATTCGCCCGTGCTCGACGGCATCGACATCGATGTCCGGGCGGGCTCGACGGTGGCCCTGATCGGCCCGACGGGGTGTGGCAAGACGACGCTCACGACGCTGATCCCACGGTTCTACGACATCCAGGCCGGGTCGATCGAGCTCGACGGGCAGGATGTGCGCGACGTCACCCTGCGATCGCTGCGCGCCGCTGTCGGGATCGTGAGCCAGGACACCTTCCTCTTCTCCACGACCGTGGCCGAGAACATCGCGTTCGGCACGCCCGAGGCGACGCCGGCGGAGATCGTCACGGCGGCCCGCCAGGCGCAGGCCCACGAGTTCATCTGCGACCTGCCGGATGGGTACGAGACGGTCGTCGGCGAGCGCGGCCTCTCGCTGTCGGGCGGCCAGCGCCAGCGGATCGCGATCGCGCGAGCGCTCCTCATGAACCCGCGCGTCCTCATCCTCGACGATGCGACGGCGTCGGTCGATGCCTCGACGGAGGCCCGGATCAAGCTGGCGCTCCGCGAGGTGATGAAGGGGCGGACGACCGTGATCATCGCCCACCGCCTGTCGACCATCTCGCTGGCGGACGAGGTTGTCGTGCTGGACCGGGGCCGGATCGTCGCCCGCGGCACCCACGACGAGCTCGTGCAGACGAGCTCCGTCTACCGCGAGATCCACGACCACGGCCTGGTCGAGCGCCGGTTCGTGCAGCTCGATCCCGACGGCGCGCCGATCGAGAAGGACGGCGAGCCTTCCGTCCGGCGGGTGTCGGGAGGGCGGCTGCCGTGAGCACGTTCAGCAGCCACGTGAGCCGCATGGGCGCGGAACCGGCGGGGCTCGGCGCGGGCGGCACGCTGCGCCGGGTCAAGGCTCTCTGGGCCTACAACTGGCCCTACCGCAGCCGCAGCGCCGTCGCCCTGGCGATGATGCTCGCGGCCACGGGGACGGCCATCGCCGGCCCGCTCGCAGTCAAGGCCGCGATCGACAACGGGATCGCCGCGTCGCCCCCCGACTTCGGCCAGGTCGAGTTCTGGGTCGGCGTCTTCGCGGCGCTGACCGTGGCCAATTGGGCCACCTCGTCGGCGCAGACCTACCTGACCTCATGGGTCGGCACGCGCATCCTGGCCGACCTGCGCATTGGGCTCTTCGCGCACCTCCAGCGCCTCGACCTCGGCTTCTTCGAGCGGAACCGGGCGGGCGTCGTCATCTCGCGGCTCACGAACGACATCGAGGCCCTCGTGAGCGCCGTCGTCGACGGCCCGACGACGCTCGTTCAGAACACGCTCGTGCTCGCCGGGTCGGCGGCCGTCCTCTTCTACGTCAACTGGCACCTCGCCCTCGCAACGCTCACGGTGTTCCCCGGCATGGCGATCGGCACGGCCATCTTCCGGTTCTACTCGGGCCGGGCGTACCGTGAGACCCGCCGCCGCCTCGCCGAGGTGACCGGCCAGCTCCAGGAGGACATCTCCGGCGTGCGGGTGGTCCAGGCCTTCCGGCGGGAGGGCACCAACTACGAGCGCTTCGTCGAAATCAACGACCACTACCGCGCCGCCAACGTCACGACGATCAACGCCTCGGCCATCTACTTCCCCTACGTCGACCTGCTCTCGGCGCTGGCGATGGCCGTGGTGCTCGGATACGGCGGCACGCTGGTCTTCCACGGGGAGCTGACTCCGGGCGGCCTCTTCGTCTTCATCGGGCTCCTGTCGAACTTCTTCGACCCGGTGCAGCAGCTCTCCCAGTTCTACCAGACGTTCCTCTCGGCGACAGCCGCGCTCGACAACATCTTCACGGTGCTCGACACGGAGCCGAGGCTGACCGACGCGCCCGACGCGGGCGAGCTGCCGCAGATCCGGGGGGACGTGGCGTTCGAGGGCGTCCAGTTCTCGTATACCGCCGGTTCCACGGAGGTCCTGCACGGCGTCTCGTTCGCAGTGCCGGCGGGGTCCACGATCGCCCTGGTGGGGCACACCGGCGCCGGCAAGTCGACCATCGTGAAGCTGCTGGCCCGCTTCTACGACCCGACCGGCGGGCGCATCACGGTCGACGGGCACGACCTGCGCGACGTCACGGTGGCGAGCCTCCGCCGGCAGCTCGGGATCGTGCCGCAGGAGGGCTTCCTGTTCTCCGGCTCGGTACGCGACAACATCGCGTTCGGCCGGCCGGGCGCGACCGCCGATGAGATCCGCGCGGCGGCCGAGGCGGTGGGCGCCGACGAGTTCATCCGGGCGCTGCCCGACGGGTACGACACCGACGTCCAGGAGCGCGGCGCACGGCTCTCGATCGGCCAGCGCCAGCTCGTCGCGTTCGCCCGCGCGCTGCTCGCGGACCCGCGGATCCTGATCCTCGACGAGGCGACGTCGTCGGTCGACATCCCGACCGAGGCGCGCATCGAGGAGGCGCTCGACACGCTGCTCCGCGACCGGACGTCGTTCGTCGTCGCGCACCGGCTCTCGACGATCCGCCGGGCCGACGTGATCGTGGTGCTCGAGCACGGCGAGGTCATCGAGGCCGGGACGCATGCCGAGCTGATCGAACGGCAGGGCAGGTACTACTCTCTGTACGATGATTGGGTCGAGGCCGTTGCCTGACCTGACACCGTAACGGCAGCGACGACAAACAGTTTCCTTACTAAAGCGGGGGCTGCAAGCGGTCGATTATCGACGTGTGAGGGGTCGCTCCACCTTCTTCGCGGCTGCCGTCGCAGCGCTGCTGTGCTTCGCTCCGCCTGCGCTCGCGGGTGGGTTCACCGACGTTCCCAAGGGCTTCTGGGCGAAGCCGCAGATCCGGTGGGCCACCGGCAACGCGTGGATCGCTCCACGCACCGCCACCACGTTCGCGCCGCACCACACGGCGAGCCGCGTGAAGGCCAGCGCCGTCCTTGCGCGCATCGCGTTCCAGCTGAAGGGTGTCCCCCAAGGGGCCGACCCGTTCGTCCAAGCGGTCGACGCGGGCTGGATTCCCAAAGGCGGCGGCCCGACGGGCACGATCACGCAGCTCGAGTTCGACCGCGGCCTCGTCCGGATCCTCGGGCTCGCGCACGCCGCCAAGGCGCTCAACCACCTGCGGACGGCCGACGGCTGGGCGCCGAAGCTGCGCGACGGCTTCGGGGTCGAGCAGGAGGTGCGCGCGATCGGCGTCCGCACGAACATCCCCGACGGCTGGGACTCCTGGGAGCTCTCGCCGGCCGACCCGCTGCGGCGCGCCAACCTGGCCGCAGAGGCCTACCACGTGATGCACATGTCGCCGTGGGCGCTCGCCGCAGGCCAGGCCAAGGTGGCCGTCGCCCGCCGGCTTCCGGCCTGGTCGCCGCTCAAGCGCAAGGTTCTCGGCCTGGCCCTTCGCTACGCGGGCATGCCGTACATCTGGGGCGGAACCTCGCCGAACCCGCAGTCGCCGCTCGGCTCGCCGGTCGCAGGCGGCTTCGACTGCTCCGGGTTTGTGTGGTGGGTGATGAAGCTCCACTCCTACACCGTTTCGAGCCACACCTGGTCGGGGAACGCCGCGATCCGGGCCCGCTCGACCTTCGACATGGCGGCCGCGCTGCCGGTGCGGAAGCGGATCCACCGCCGCGACCTGAAGCCCGGCGACATCCTCTTCTGGAGCCTTTCCCCGAACGGCGTCAAGACGAAGTCCTCGACGGTCTACCACGCCGGGATCTACCTCGGAAACGGCTGGGCGATCAACAGCCACGGCTCCGGCGACGGCGTCACGCTCGACTACATGGGCAAGGGCGCGGGCTGGTTTCACGACGCGTTCGCGTTCGGCTGGCGCGTCATGCCGCGCGCTCGCTAGACGATCAGGCGCCGGCGGACGGCACCCCGCGGGCGGCCTTGGAGCGCTGGCTGTTTCGCTCCGACGCCGACAGCACAGCCCGGCGAAGGCGGATGTCGGCCGGCGTCACCTCGACGCATTCCCCCTCCTGGATGTACTCGATCGCCTGGTCGAGGCTGAGCGTCCGGGGCGGGTTGAGGCGCACGAGCACGTCGGCGTTCGAGCGGACGTTCGTCATCTGCTTCGCCTTCGTGATGTTCACGTCGAGGTCGCCGGAGCGGCTGTTCTCGCCGACGATCATGCCCTCGTAGACGTCCGTTCCGGGGCCGACGAAGAGCGAGCCCCGCTCCTGCAGGCTCTGGATCGAGTAGCCGGTCGCCTGGCCGGAGCGGTCGGCGATCAGCGACCCGTTGGGTCGGCTCTTGATGTCACCCGCCCAGCGCTCGTAGCCCTCGAACACGTGGTGCAGCTGCCCGGAGCCGCGCGTCTCGGTCTGGAACTCCGACCGGAAGCCGAGGAGGCCGCGGGCGGGGACCAGGTGCTCCAGACGCACCCAGCCGGTGCCGTGGTTGGTCATCGACTCCATCCGCCCCTTGCGGAGCGCGAGTGACTGGATGACGACGCCGGTGTACTCCTCCGGCACGTCGATCGAGACCCGCTCGACCGGCTCGTGGAGCTTGCCGTCGACCTCGCGGGTGACGACGCGCGGCTTCCCGATCGTGAGCTCGAACCCCTCACGGCGCATCATCTCGGCCAGGATCGCGAACTGCATCTCGCCGCGCCCCTGCACCTCCCAGGTGTCGGGCCGGTCGGTGTCGAGGACGCGCAGCGACACGTTCGCCACCAGCTCCCGGCCCAGCCGGTCGCTGATCATCCGCGCCGTCAGCTTCGAGCCGCTGCGGCCGGCCATGGGGCTGGTGTTGGTCGCGACCGTCACCGACAGGCTGGGCTCGTCGATCACGATCAGCGGCAGCGGCCGCGGATCGTCGGGGTCGGCGATCGTCTCGCCGATCATGATCTCCTCGATCCCGGCGACGGCGATGATGTCGCCGGGCCCGGCCGCCTCGGCCGCGGCCCGCTCCAGCCCCTCGGTCACCAGGAGCTCCGTCAGCCGCACGCGCGAGACCGTCCCGTCAGCGCGGCACCACGCCACGGTCGCGCCGCGGGCGATCTCACCCTCGCGGACGCGGCAGACGGCGAGCCGGCCCAGGTACGGCGACCCGTCCAGGTTTGCGACCTGGGCCTGGAACGGATGGCCGACGGTGTACGTGGGCGCCGGGATGTGCTCCACGATCAGGTCGAGCAGCGGCCTGATGCTCTCACCCGGCGTCGCCTGGTCGAGCGTCGCGGTGCCGAGCTTCGCGTTGGTGTAGACGATCGGGAAGTCGATCTGCGACTCGTCGGCGTCCTCGTCGAGGAAGAGCTCGTACACCTCGTCGACCACCTCGGCGATGCGCGCGTCGCCCCGGTCGATCTTGTTGATGACGAGGATCACCGGCAGCCGCCCGGCGAGCGCCTTTCGCAGGACGAACCGCGTCTGCGGCAGCGGCCCCTCCGACGCATCGACGAGGAGCAGCACGCCGTCGACCATCGCCAGGCCGCGCTCCACCTCGCCGCCGAAGTCGGCATGGCCCGGCGTGTCGATGATGTTGATCTTCGTCTCGCCGTAGCGGACGGCGGTGTTCTTGGCGAGGATCGTGATGCCGCGCTCGCGCTCGAGCCCGGCGTCCATCACCCGGTCGACCCGCTCCTCGTGTGCCGCGAAGGTGCCCGACTGGCGCAGGAGCGCGTCCACGAGCGTCGTCTTCCCGTGGTCGACATGGGCGATGATCGCGATGTTGCGGATGTCGCCGCGCATGTCTTTGGAGTCGGGCATTGCGGGTCTCAGTCGAGCCGCTTCTCGAAGAACACGCGGGCGAAGCCTCGCTCGGCCCGCCGCTCGGTCTCGCGGTAGCCGAGCCGCGGATACCACGCGATGTTCTCGACCATGTGCTCGTTGGTGTAGAGGCGAAGCTCCGAGAGCCCAAGCTCACGGGCTGTGTCCTCGGCATGGGCCATGAGCCGCCGCCCGAGGCCGGTTCGCTGGGCCGCGGGATCCACGGCCACGTTCTCGACGAGGAGGTGGTCGGCCATCGGCGTGAGGACGATCACCCCGACGACGGCCCCGTCACGGTCGGCGACGGTCACCCGACCGGCGTCGATCAACCCGGTGTAGTCGGCGTCCATCGGGGCCGGCCGCATGCCGATCAGCTCGACGTAGACGCCGTAGGCGGCCTCGACGAGGCGCTCGATCGCCATGCGGTCGCCCGGTTCCGCCGGGCGCAGGATCTCCGCTGCCATGGCCTGATCGTAATAGGCTGCCGCTCGTGACCGCCGAGCCCGACACGCCGGAGCCGGAGGAGGTCCCGGTCGGCGCCGAGCCGGAGCTCGGGACATCCATCAGCGTCCGCGCCGAGCGCGGCGCCCGGATGACCCCCTCCGAGGCTGTGCGCGACATGCGGATCACGCTGCCCGCCCGCGGCAACCGCACGCTCCGCGATCTGATCGAGCGGGTGAACCGCGACACGCAGCTGAAGGCGCTCTGGCATGCGGCCAACGTGAACGCCGTCACGCGCCTGCAGATCAACGACCACTCGTGGGTGCACATCCAGATCGTCACGAACATCGGCCTGAAGCTCCTGCGCGAGCTGCGGCGGGCGGGGGTCGAGCCGGGCATGGTGGCCGACTACGGCATGACGAAGGAGGATGCCGAGGTGGTCGTCGTCCTCGGCTGCCTCACCCACTGCCTCGGAATGGCGATCCACCGAACGGGCCACGAGGACATGAGCCTCTTCCTCGCGGCCGACCGCATGCCGCGCCTCCTGGAGGGGCTCTACGAGGAGCCGGAGCTGACGATCGTCCAGGCCGAGGTGCTCCAGACGATCATCTCCCACCGCTCCGACGGCGTGCCGCTCTCGGTCGAGGCCGGCGTCGTGCGCGTGGCTGACGCGCTCGACATGGCCAAGGGCCGCTCGCGGATCCCGTTCGAGTCGGGCCGCGTCTCGATCCACTCGCTCTCGGCAGCGGCGATCGAGGAGGTGCGGATCAAGGGCACCGACGGCACGGTCAAGATCGAGATCGAGATGAACAACTCGGCCGGCCTCTACCAGGTCGACAACCTGCTGCGGTCGAAGCTCCGCGGCTCCGGCCTCGAGGAGCGGATCGAGGTCGAGGCGACCATCTCGGGAGAGTCCGAGAAGCGGCTCCTGCCGCCGTTTCGGCTGTAGCGCGCGCGGAGGCGGCCGATAGGCCCTCTGGTATGTTTGGCCGGCCTTTGCGGGGTCGTCTAATGGTAGGACGCCTGACTCTGGATCAGGTAGTCGGGGTTCGAGTCCCTGCCCCGCAGCTCGTGGAGGAATGCGCCCTACCGGCCGCTCGGCAGGTGTACGGGCGGGGCTGTGTGGAACCCCGTGTGGAACCGGAGCTCTCGATGCCCGACCGACTCGTCGACAAGACGTCGCCAGCCTTCGCCAAACTGCCAGCCGCATACCAGACCAAGATGGCCGCTCGGCACGGCAAGACGTTCCAGACCGCCGGCGACGTCCCCTACCCACTGGCAGAGCACGGCACCATCATCGGCCGTCCCTACCAAGGCACTCACAACCATCCTGACGCGGACGACGACATGCACAACTGGGAGAGCTGCAACGCGCTCGACATCGACACCCCGATCGGCACCACCGTGATCGCCGTAGCCGACGGGACGATCGGCTCCCAGATCGGCGCGCTCCGCAGCAGCGCCGCCGTTCTCGAAGGGCTGCGCCTGCACCTGACCAGCGCCGACAACGAGTGGTACTACGCCCACCTTTCCAAGATCACCGTCAACGCCGGCCAACGCGTATCCAAGGGCGACCACCTCGGCCAGTCGGGGTCCGCCAGCGGCGTCGCGTACCTGCACCTCGGACAGAACCACGGCGATCCCGGCGCGTTGATCGGCAGCCCCACGTCGGGCTACGTCGACCAGCACCTCCCTGGGTAGTTGACTGGGTAAGCCACTCGCCGAGCTGCTCGCAGTTTGGGTGGCGGCGCAGGTGCGAGGCTCGCCTCGGGTTGGAAGACGTCGCCAGGTGCCGACGTCGAGTGGACATCGGAATCGTCCACGAGAGGGAGCCCGTCATGAAGTACCGCATTACGACAAAGGCGCTGACATCGACGATGCTCACGCTACTCGTCGCCGCCGCTGCGTTGGCACCGGTCGCGCAGGCACGCCCAACGACGGCCCAGCCAGCCGCGGCAACGCAGGTGGAGAGCGCAACGGTCAGCGACGCAGTGGCCATCCATGCTCGCTGGCATAATGTTGGCTACGACCTGAAGGGCCAGACGACGGCGTTCCCGGTCGGATTTGGTCACCATCGGGCCGCCATCAAGCCGGTCGAGAGCGTCACGCAGACCGCTCCAGCGGCCATCAGCCGGACCGAGTCGACCAGCTTCGATTGGACGCCGGTCATGCTCGGGACGGCCGTGACGGCGATGGTCGCGTGCATCCTTCTCATGGGCGGCGGGCTCCTACGCAGCCGTCGGCGTCTGGCAAGCTCCTAGTCCAGCTACGGGTGGTGTCACGGTCGTCGAAGGCCGCGACACCACCTCGACCCTTTCCAGCCCCGGTTGTCACTCGGGGTAGTGACGCAGGTGACGACGGCCGCAGCCGCGAACGCGACCTCGATTTCTCGACTCGGCGATCGAGCGCCCCGGCGACCACGCCGACCCGGTCGACCTCGACCTCGAGCTCGTCGGCCAGGTACTCCGGTCGGCAGACTCGGGACTTGGCTCGTCAACGGGCACGCCCGGCCATTTGGGCCGGCTGTCATGTGGAACGATCTGCCGCCTGGCCCTGAGACGAGCGTTCGGCGAGAGGCGGATCCGCCGGTCAGGCGGTTGAGGCGGCCGGCGCCGGCGATCCCGCCGCGCGGCGGGCGTGGACGAACTGCACGGCCATCGCGCCCTCGCCGACGGCGGCGGCACAGCGCTTCGTCGATCCCGATCGGATGTCTCCGGCGGCGAAGACGCCGGGCAGGCTCGTCTCGAGCAGGTACTCGGCGTTCGCCGCCGCGCCGGTACAGATGAAACCGTGTTCGTCGCGGAGAACCGACTCGCCGAGCCACTCGGTGCAGGGTGCTGCCCCGAGGAAGAGGAACAGGAACGAGAACGGCAGCCGCTCGCCGTTCGTGAGCGTCACGGCCGCGAGCCGCCCGTCCTCGCCATGGAGAGCCGCGATCTCGGAGCGATCCCGCACCGCGACCTCGTACCGCTCGAGGTCGTGGATGAGGTAGTCCGACATCGTCTCGCGCAGGTCGGCTCGGCGATGAAGGAGCGTCACCAGGGCGCCCCCGCGCGCGAGCCAGATCGCGGCCTGAGCCGCGGAGTTGCCGCCCCCGACCACTCCGACGCGCGCCGCGCCGCAGAGCTGGGCTTCGGGCGGCCCCGCGGCATAAAAGACGGTGAGGCCCTCGTACTCCGCAAGGCGGTCGACCGGAAGGCGCCGATAGTCTGCGCCGGTCGCCAGCAGCACTGAGTCGGCGACGATGTCGTGGTCGTCCTCGAGCCGCACGAGGTAGCGGCCGTCGACGGGCTCCAGCGATACCGCCCGATAGGGGCTCGCAACGCGGGCGTTGAACTTCCGCGCCTGGACGACGGCTCGGCTGGTGAGCTCCACGCCCGTGATACCGGCGGGGAACCCGAGATAGTTCTCGATGCGCCGCGATGCACCGGCCTGGCCGCCGAGCGCCGTACCTTCGATGACGAGAGTCTCGAGCCCCTCGGACGCCCCGTAGACGGCCGCGGCCAGACCCGCCGGGCCACCGCCGACGACGAGCAGGTCCACCTCCTCGCGCGGCGCGAGCACCCGGCCGATCCCCAGCACGCGCGAGACCTCGCCGACCGACGGCGCGAGCAGCTCCGTCCCGCCCGGCAGCCGCACCAGCGGCAGGCTGTCGTCACCGAGCCCGGCGACGAGCGCGCCGGCCGTCTCGTCCTGCGCCGGGTCGCGCCATGCAAACGGAAGCCGGTTCGTGCGCGCGTAGTTCACCAAACGCAGCGTCCCGGCCGACGAGTGCGGCCCGATGATCTCGAATCCGACGCCCTCCACCTGTTGCAGCGCCTCACGCCGGGCGATGAACGTCGACAGCACCAGGTCGCTGAGCGGCCCGTCCTCGAACAGCAGCGGGCGCAGCACCTCGCGGTCGACGGCGATGTACCGCAGCGGCTGCGCGGCGACGGCGGTCACAAAGACGGTCTGCCCAGACAGAAACCCGACTTCGCCCAGGAAGCCGGCCGGGCCGTGCCGGATGATCTCGTTGCCCTCCGCATCGTGGATCGCGACCTCGCCGTCCAGGATCGCGACGAACGGATAGCTGGCGTCTCCCACGCGGTAGAGCACGTCGCCGACGGCGGCCGTCCGCTCCTCGCCCAGCTCGGCGAGCGTCGCCAGCTGCGCCGCGGACAACGCTGGAGCCGCGGGAGGTTGAACGGGGCCGGTCACGGCTCAGCGGCGATCGTGAACGCCAGGTCGTCGGGATAGCACCAGAACCAGTCCTCGCCCGGCTCGGCCGACCGGATAACCGGATGGCCTGTCTGGTTGGCGTGGGCGGTGGCGTGGCGGTTTGGCGAGGAGTCGCAGCAGCCGATGTGGCCGCAGCTGGTGCACATGCGCAGATGCACCCAGCGGGCGCCGATCCGCAGGCAGTCCTCGCAGCCCGCGATGTCCTCCGGCAGCGCGGAGATCGAGATCTGGTCGAGATGTGCGCAGGAATCTGCGATCGTCGTTTCCTTCCTATCGCCCGAACGCAGCGTAGATCGATTGACGGCCACATGCGCGTGGTGAAGCCGCGGGTGGACGGAAAGGGGCCCGGGTCAACCGGAGCTCGTGCCGCGGAAGGCGCCGGCGATTACCGGGACCAGCAGTCGCTCGAGCTGCTTCTCGGACTTGTTGCTCAGTTCGGCGCTGACGGGTGCGACGGCCAGCCAGTTCAACATTCCGGCTACGCAGCGCACGCGAAGGATCAGTTCTTGATCCTTCACGTCGGGCACGTTCGACTTCAGCACTCGAAGAGCGTCGACACGAATCCCGTCGAACCTGGCATCGAATCGATCCCATCGCTGGGGGGGATCCAACGCCGCCCGTGCCACGATGCGGAGCACCGCGAGATCGCGTCCGCCTGCCGCGAGCGCACGCATCATCGGTCGAGCGAAGGCTGCCGCCAGCTCCAGGACCGTCGACTCCGGGCCGAGCGTGTTCAGGGCCTCGTGCTGAGCGTCCAGATAGCGCTCGAGCGCGTGCTCCACCGCAGCGTCACACAGGGATTTCAGCGACCCGAAGTGGTAGCTCACCGCCGCCACGTTGGCGTCGGCAGCATCGGTGATCTCGCGTAGAACCACCCGGGAGCACCCAGTTGAACCCAGACGTGCGACTGTCATCGCCCCTCCCGCCGCTGCCGCTGGAAGAGTGGGAATCCACCAAGCAGACGCTGCACCTGTGGGCCCAGATCGTCGGAAAGATCCGGATGGCGTCCACCGCGCCTCGGAACCACTGGTGGCACGTGCCGCTCTATGTTGACGTCCGCGGGCTGACGACGCGCCGCATGCACTCGGCGGAGGGCGTCTCGTTTCAGGTCGATTTCGACTTCATCGATCACGCCCTGGTCGTGAAAACCAGTCGCGGCCAGTCGCGGTCATTCCCACTGGTCGACGGGTTGTCGGTCGCCGACTTCGACGCCCGCCTCCACGCCATGCTTGGCGAGCTGGGCGTCGACGTACGGATCGCCGAGAATCCGTTCGGCGTTCCCGTGACGACACCGTTCCCGGAGGATCGCGAGCACTCGGCCTACGACCAGGACGCAGTTCAGCGCTTCTGGCGCATTCTCGACTGGACGGACACCGTGTTCGAGGAGTTCGCCGGCTGGTTCTGCGGCAAGACCAGCCCCGTGCACCTCTTCTGGCACTCGTTTGACCTCGCCCTCACCCGCTTCGGAGCCACGCGAGCGCCGGCCATGCCGACTGCGGACCCGGTAACACGCGAGGCGTACTCGCACGAAGTCATCTCATTTGGCTTCTGGGCCGGCGACGAGAACGTCCGCGAGCCAACCTACTACTCCTACACCGCGCCCGAACCCGCCGACCTACGCCGGCACGATCTGCAACCCGGGCGGGCCAAGTGGGCCGACCAGGGTACCGGCTCCCTGGCCGTGCTCCCCTACGAGGCGGTGCGAGTAGCGGCCGACCCCAGAACCGCTCTCCTCAGCTTCCTCGAGAGCTCCTACCGGGCCGGCGCCGCCGCCGCGGGCTGGGATCGCAGACAGCTCGAGTCGTCCTGGTGCCCCAACCCACCCATGCTGCAGGAACTGCTCCAAAACTAGGAGCGGGGCGTCATCGGCAGTGGGCACGAGGCAAGGTCAGAAGATGTTCACGGCGCGGGCCACGACCAGGCTCAGGATGGCGAGCGAGATCAGCGACTCCAGCCCCATTGCGCCCTTCGCCCACATCGCAAGCGGCATTGCATCGGTGGGGCTGAATGCGAGTGAGTTCGTGAGGGCCAGGTAGAGGTAGTCACCAAACCGTGGGCGCCACCCCGGCGCCAGCGACGGGGTTAGCTGCTGCGGAAACGCGAAGTCCGGCTGCGGGTTCTGGTGGTGTGTGCGTGCTGCAGCTCCTCCGGCATCGAGCTCCCAGAAGAGCAGCCCAAACGCGATGATATTGCAGAGCCAGACATTCACCCCGGTTGAAAGCAGCTCGCTCGCGTTGTCTGTCGATGGGCCACCCACGATCAGTTCGTGGATGAGCTTCGCCGTTGCCCAAAGCGCGCTCGTCACCAGAATCGCGACCAGGACGATCGACACCAGCCGGAGCTCTCTGGATCGCCGGTTGATCCGCCCCGGGTCGCCCACTGCGAGCACCACCAGCAGCGCCGCCTCGACAACCAGCAGCAGCCACGGCGGCCCGACCGACAAGCGATCCGGCAGCAACAACGTCAAGACCCCGGCCGCGACCACCGCGCCAACCATCGGCCAGCGGGACTCGCCCATCACTCCATCCTCTGTGGGTGGTGCCGTCATGTGAAGCCTGTGAATCCTCCAGGGCTGTGCTCGGCCGACGGGCCGGAGCTGCGCCCGCTATCGGGGATGAGGATCTGCCGGCGACGGTTGGAATGTGCAGGTCGGATCGGGAGTACGCACGACCTAGCGCTTGCCGGCACCGAGCGACCCATAGGAGCCGGCCGCACGGTCACCGCCGATGCGCTTGCGGAACACGTAGTAGGTCCAGCCCTGGTAGAGCAGTATGAGCGGTGTGAAGATCGCCGCCGCTACGGTGATCACCTGGAGGGCGTAGTGCCCGGTCACGGCGTTGGAGATCGTCAGGCTGTTGGCGAAGCTGGGATCCGAGACGAGCACCCGTGGGTACAGGCCGGTGAAGATGGTGGCGATGAGGCCGATCGCGCCCAGTCCTGTGGCCGCGAACGCCCAGCCGTCTCGGTCGGTGCGTGTGAGCATCAGCGCGAGGAGGAGCACGATCGCGGTCAGCGCCGCCGGGATGGTCGTCGGCAGGATCGCGCGATCGTTGTTGTCGTGTGCGACGAGCACCGTCCATGCGGCGGCGCCGATCCCGAGGACGATGGCGGGCACCACCAGCCGCTGGGCGGTGCGGGATGCTCGTTCGCGGAAGTCTCCGGTGGTCCGCAGGGTGAGATACGTCGCGCCGTGCAGGGCGAACATCGTCACCACTGCCAGCCCGGCGGCCACCGTGTAGGCGGTGAACAGGTCGACGATCCCGCCGGTGAACACGTGCGAGGAGTCGAGCGGCACCCCCTCGACGAGGTTGGCGAGTGCGACTCCCCAGAGGAAGGAGGCGCCGACGCTCCCGATCGTGTTCGCCCACAGCCACGTCGTCCGCCAGCGCGCCCCCTCGTGCTTCTCGCGCCACTCGAACGAAACCACACGCACGATCAGCAGCACGAGGATCAGCAACAGCGCGACGTAGAAGCCCGAAAACAGCGTCGCGTACCACGCGGGGAACGCGGCGAATGTCGCTCCGGCAGCGACCACCAGCCACACCTCGTTGCCGTCCCATACCGGCCCGATCGACTCGAACATCAGGCCGCGCTCGCGCTCATCGCGAGGCAGTATCGGCAGCAGCATGCCGACGCCGAAGTCGAACCCCTCCAGCAGGAAGTACCCGCTCCAGAGGACGCCGATCACGACGAACCAGACCTCCTCGAGGCCCATGTCATGCACCTCCCGGCTGGTCGACCGGCGGCGGATCCAGCCGGGCGTAGTGCCGCATCAGGACGAAATCGACAACCCCGAGCACGGCATACAGCATCACGAACACGGTCAGGCTGACCGCGATCGTGGCGGTGCTCAGGCCGGTGGAGACGGCGTCGGAGGTCTTGAGCAGGTTCTGCACGATCCAGGGTTGGCGGCCCATCTCGGTCAGAATCCAACCGGCGGTCGCGGCGATGTACGGGAATGACATCGCCACCACTGCGATCCACAGGAACCAGCGCGTCGTGTGCAGCTTCCGCTTGCGGTACAGCCACGCCCCCACCGCGGCGATCAGGAACATCGCCACCCCGAGCATCGCCATCACCCGCATCGACCAGTACATCAACCTGACGTTCGGCATGTAGTTCCCACGCCCGTACGACCGCTGTTCCTGCCGTTGCAGCTGGTTCAGGCCCTCGACCTTGCCGCTGAACGAGCCGGTCGCCATCCATGACAGCAGCCTGGGGATCGTGATCGAGAAGCTGGGTGTCTCGTCCTGCTCCGAGAACCCGCCGATCTGGAAGATCGAGAAGCCGCAGGGGTCGCAGGTGTTCCATTGGGCCTCTGAGGCGGCGATCTTCATTCCCTGTGCGCTGGTGACCGCCTCGCCGAAGCGGTTGCCCACCGACAGCTGGATCAGCGTCGCCGGCACCGCGACGATCAGCGCCAGCTTCCCGGCCCGGCCGAACAGCTCGACGTTTCGCTCGCGCAGCAGGTGCCAGCAGCTGATGCCGAACATCACCATCGACCCGAAGATCAGGCCGGCGAGGATCACGTGGATCCAGGCAATGACCGCGAAGCTGTTCGTGAGGAGCGCCGAAACGCTGGTCAGCTGCGCCTTGCCATCGACCACCTCGTAGCCCACCGGGTGTTGCATCCACGAGTTGGCCACGAGGATCATGTAGGCCGACAGCCAGGAGGCCAGCGCGGCGATCCAGATCGTGGCCAGATGCAGCCCGCGCGACAGCTGGTCCCAGCCGAAGATCCAGAGTCCGAGGAACGTCGCCTCCACCATGAACGCTGCCAGACCCTCGATCGCGAGCGGCGCGCCGAACACCCCTCCGACGTAGTTCGAGTACACCGACCAGCTCATCCCGAACTGGAATTCCTGCACCAGGCCGGTTGCCACGCCGATCGCGAAGTTGATCAGGAGCAGCGCGCCGAAGAAGCGGGTCAGCCGCAGCCACGCATCATCATGCGACCGGTACCACAGCGTCTGCATGATCGCCACCAGCGGCGCCAGCCCGAGCGTGAGCGGGACGAACAGGAAGTGGTAGATCGACGTCGTCGCAAATTGAATCCGCGCCAGATCCACGGTCGTCGAAGCCAGCGGCGCCATCACACAATGCTTGAAGGAGGCGCGGTCTGGCACATCGCCCAAAAGGGATGAACCGCATGCGGCGAGGCGATCAGCGGCGGCAGGGGTGGGCGACGTCGTTGCATGAGAGGATGCGACGGTGACGGCTGCGACGAACGGGCGTCGGGGTGTCGGCCGGCTGCTTCCGATCCTCGTATGGCTCCCCCGGTATGACCGCGCGTGGCTTCGCGGCGACGTGGCCGCTGGAATCGCTGTCACGGCGCTGATCGTGCCGAAGAACCTCGGCTATGCGGGGATCGCGGGCGTGCCGTTGCAGAACGGTCTGTACGCGGCAGCGGCGGGAGCGATCCTCTACGCGTTGTTCTGCACGTCGCGGCAGATCTCCACCGGGCCCAGCTCGTCGCTGGCTGCGGTCGCCGGCGGCGCGGTGCTGCTGACCGGTCTCGGCGGCGACCAGGCGGCGCAGCTGGTGGCGGCGACCACGCTCGTCACGGGTGTCTTGTTCCTGCTGCTCGCGGTCTTTCGGCTCGGGTGGATCGCGCGGTTCCTGTCCAAGCCCGTGATCACGGGCTTCCTGGCGGGGGCGGCCGTGGACGTGGTGATCGGTGAGCTGCCCAAGCTGACCGGGACATCAACGGATGGGGTGAACGCGTGGCGGGAGCTCGGCTCGTGGATCGGCTCGCTGGGCGATGTCCACTGGACGACCGTCCTCGTGGGCGTCGTGTCGCTGGGCGTGATCCTCGCCGTTCGTTTTCGCGCACCCGCCGTGCCGGGGGCATTGGTGTTGGTGGCCGGCGGGATCCTGGCCTCGTACCTGTTCGACCTGGGAGCGCACGGTGTCGAGCTGGTCGGACACGTGCCGCGGGGCCTACCGACACCGGAGCTACCGGGCGTCGACATGTTCCGCGAGCAGTACGCCACCATCGGCGTCGCCGCCGCTGCGCTGCTGTTGATCGGGTTCTCCCAGACCGCCGGCGACGCTCGCGCGTTTGCCACCCGCCATCACTACCGCATCGACGTCGACCAGGAATCGGTCGCGCAGGGCATGGCCAACATGGGCGCGGGCGTGTTCCAGGGCATGCCCGTCTCGACCAGCCTCTCCGCCAGCTCGCTCAACGAGTCGGCCGGCGCCCGGACGCCGGCCGCATCGCTGATCACCGGCGCACTCGTGCTGCTGACGCTGATCGTGCTCGCGCCGCTCTTTTCCAAGCTGCCAAAGCCCGTCCTGGCCGCGGTCATCATCGACGCCGTCGTCTTCGGCATGATCGACCTGCCGGAGTTTCGCCGGCTGCGCCGCGTCACCCGGTTCGATTTCTGGATCGCCATCGCCGCGATCGTCGGCGTCCTCTCCGTGGGTGTCCTGGCCGGCGTCGTGGTCGGGGTCGTGCTCTCGCTCGGCTGGCTGATCTACGTCGCGACCAGCCCACCGATCCCCCTGCTGGGCCGCGAGGCCGGAACGCAGGTCTTCCGCGACCTCGAGGAGCACCGCGACGACGAGACCTACCCGGGGATCGTGGTACTGCGCCTCGACGGCGGCCTGTTCTTTGCGACCGCCCAAGCGCTCGACGACCGCATCCGCGGCATCACCGATGGCCCTGACTCCCTTGATGGGGTGGTACTTGACCTCGAAGCCGTCCCCTTCATCGACTCACAGGGCGCCGAGCAGCTCTCCCAGGTTCACGAGCTTGTCGAGGCTCGGGGAGCGACGCTTCGCCTCGCTGGACTGAAGCCACCCGTGCTGGCCGTGCTCGAGCGAGACGGCATCGTCCAGCGAATCGGCGCCGACCGCCTCCACGGCGACGTCCACCGTGCGGTCGAGGCCCAGCTTGCAGACCGCCCCGGCTGAGCGACATCCGCGGGATGCCGCGCTAGCTGCCGGCGGACGCCAATCTGCCGCCCACCAGCGCCGGCAGCCCGCGAATCGGGGACTCGCCGCGATCCGTCGTGCCGACGGGCCGGGCCCTCCCGACTCGGTAGTGCACGACTCGAGCGCCGACCGCAGCGTCCTTGGCACTCCCTTCGGTCGGATATGGCCCCATCGTCGCAAAGACGCTGTCGCCGGTGGCTGACGTGACCAGGACATACCAGCGTGCCCGGACCCCGGCGCCCCGTTCCGTCGCGTGTTCCTGCACTGCGAGCCTCCTGTCGAGGGAGTGCGACGGTATCCGTCCCGGCGTTCGGTGGGAATCCCCGAAACGCGGTATCTGACCTAACCGGTCCCAGAGCACGTGGCCGGGGCCGCTCGGTGTGGCTGCCCTTCGGCTCAGGCAGCCGGGGCGACGAGCACCAGGGCGGCGACGGCGAGGGCGGTCGACGGGACGATGCGGGTCATGCGAGACATCTGGCTCTCCTCCTCAGGAACAAACAGATGTGCACAAGACGCGTTCGGACGACGTCCCCTTCCGTCCCCAACCCGGGTGGAGATCGAACGCCGGCCGTGCCCGCGGGATTCGGAGATACCGCTGCCCCCACCCGCACCTTGGCAGGCCGTCCAATTTCGTGGGACGATAAGCCGCAGAGGAAAGGGCGATGTAATCGGCGCTGATCGCCACGGCTCGTTGACCGACCAGCTCGCAGCGGCGGGGTCGCTGCGGTCCGGGCTGCCATGGGCCGACCTGCTGGAGGCGCTACCGGCCGCGTTCTACGTCGATCGCACAGACGGCACGTCGATCTGGGTCACCTCGAACGTCGAGTCGATCATCGGTCTCACCGAGCAGGAATGGGCGAGCGGTTATGACCGCTGGCTCGAGCGGGTGCATCCCGACGACCGCGACCGCGTCGTCGCCTCGAATCGCCGGTTCCTCGAGAGCACCAGCCCGGAGCCGCAGAGCGACGAGTACCGGGTCGTGCTGCCGGATGGGCGAGTGCGCTGGATCCACGAACGGGCGCTGCTCCTGGCCGACGCCGACAGCGGCGAGATGCTGGTGCACGGCGTGCTGGTCGACGTGACCGAGGAGCGGACGTCCCTCGAGGTGGCCGAACGCGTCGGCGGCCTGTTCAGGACGCTGATCGAGCACTCCCGCGATGCGGTCACGATCGTGGACGAGAACGGCGTCGTGCTCTATCAGAACCCGTCGATGGGACGGGTGGTGGATCGACCGCCCGAATGGTTCGAGGGGAAGACGCCGCTCGACCTGATGCCACCCGAGGACGCCGCAAAGGGCCGCGAGCTGCTGGCGCAGCTTCGCAACAGGCCGGGTGCACAGGTGCCCGGCGAGTTCCGTCTGCGCCACCGGGACGGCTCCTGGCGGGTGGTCGAAGGGGTCGCCACCAATCTCCTTCACGACCCCGCGGTCGCCGGCATCATCCTGAACTACCGGGACGTGACCGAGGAGCGCGAGCAGGCGCGGCAGCTTCGCGACATCGAACAACGCCGCCAGATGCTCCTGGAGGAGATCATCAACGCCGAGGCCGAGCAGCGATCGCGGATCGCGGGAGAGCTCCACGACGACACGATTCAGGTCATGACCGCATCGCTGATGGAGCTCGACCGTATCGACCGGCACCTGCGAAGGTCGGACGTCGACGCCGCCCGGGATGCGATCACCAGCGCCCGCGCCGCGCTCACCAAGGCGACCGAGCGGACTCGTCGACTCACGTTCGAGCTGCGTCCGCAGCTCCTCGAGGCGGCCGGCCTCGGAGCGGCCGTCCGGGATCTCGCCGATGCGCTGCGCCGCGACACCGGCGCCGACGTCAAGGTGCGAACGAGACTCAACCGCCGCTATCCGGTCGACATCGAGACCCTCGTCTATCGCACGATCCGCGAGGTGCTGATCAACGTCCGCAAGCACGCCCGAGCCGCGAACGTGTCGATCAGCCTCGTCGAGCGTCGCGGCAGCCTGCACGCAGCCGTCAGTGACGACGGGCGGGGATTCCGCTCGGGTCGGCGCGCGTCGCCCAAATCCACCCACATGGGCCTGGACACGGCGCGCGAGCGGCTCCGGGCGATGACCGGCAGCTTCGAGGTCACGTCGGTCGTGGGCGAGGGAACGACCGTTGCGTTCGAGCTGCCCCTTCCGGACGTCGCCACCGGCCCGTTCTCGAAGCGCCGCGGCCGGGCCCGGGCCTGACGTCTGCTGCGGCGCCGCCTCCGTGGCCGCCTCCCGTCCGGGACGGCTGAGGGACCGGACTACCCCTGCAACGCGACGATGCGCGGCCAGATCTGCGCGAGCGGGGCGCGAAGCGTGCAGCGCGCGACCGGCTCGCCGCCCTCGTCGCTGTCGTCCGCCGTCGAGATGCGCGCGACCACCCGGTATCCGGTGCAGAAGCCGGCCGCGCGCGGGGAGTAGCCCACCAGGAGCGCATTCAGCCCCGTCACCCGAGGGCGCCAGTAGCGCATCGTCACGTCCGCCGATGCGACCGGCGGGAGATCCCGGCCGAACAGGTCGAGCGCGCCCGCCTCGCCGTAGTTGGCCGCCACGATCACATCCGCGCCCCCCGTGTGCCGCTCGACCAGGCGCACGTACGCCGGCCAGCCGACCTCAGACTGATAGTCGCCGCGCGCCTTCACGACCCCGAGTTCGACGGCCGTGTGCAGCGGCAGCACCGGCAGGGCGATCGGGAGGATCAGGAGGCCGGTCGCGACGAACCACGCGCCGGCAACCCTGAGCCGGCGACGCGTCGCCCAGCGGTCGAGCGGGGCCGCGCCCGCCGCGAGCGCGAACAGCGCGACCGGCA
The DNA here is from genome assembly GCA_963709425.1 of uncultured Actinomycetes bacterium. Classification (GTDB taxonomy): domain Bacteria; phylum Actinomycetota; class Thermoleophilia; order Gaiellales; family JAICJC01; genus JAICJC01. The sequence goes on from CAVPWG010000001.1 coordinate 421,251, forward strand.
GTGCGTAGTACGACTTCCCCCCGAGCACGAAGTAGGCGGCGACGGTGCCGACCACCGTCCAGCCGAACGGGCGCAGCGCCCGATTTCTGACGAGCGACAGGACACCGGCGACAGCCACCGGGAACGCGACCCCGGTGAGCAGGATCATGTTGACGACGAACTGCGGCCGGGTCTCGTCGCTTGCGCTCGGCGGCGCGTCGAGGAACCAGTGCACGCTCGCCCAGCCGTGGCTCGCCTCCCAGACGAGGTTCGGCACGAGCAGCGCGACGGCGATGACCGCTGCCACCGGGAAGCCCCACGAGCGCAGGACATCGCGGCGCCAGACGAGGAACGTCGCGAGGAGCAGGACGAGCACGACCGCGATCGTGTACTTCGTCTCGAGCCCGATGCCGGCCGCGACCCCGAGGAGCGGCCACGAGCCACGCCCGAGCGCGAGCCGCAGCGCGAGCCAGAGGACGACCAGCGTCGTGAGCTGATCGAGCGCGACCGGTTGGAAGAGCAGGTTGGTTGCGAGCATCCCCGGCGTGAATCCGATCACCACGCGCGGCGAGCGTCTGACCTCTGCGCGACGCCCCGAGCTCGCGGGCCACGAGCGCACCGACCACGACCGTTCCCGCGCTCGCGAGGATCGTGACCGCTCGCAGGCCGACCAGCGACCAGCCGAACGTCTCGCGATCAACCGCCGCGAAGAGCGCCGTCACCGGCGGGAACTCGACGTAGCCACCCTGCAGGTGCAGGCCGGCGACGGCGTAGTACAGCTCGTCCCGGTGCCAGCCGTAGCGCCCGGCGACGGCGAGCTCCAACGCGCATTTCAGCGCGATGACTGCGAGCACAGGGCCGACCGCGAACGCGACGGTCGACGTCTCTCGAGGCCTGAACGCCACGGCCTACCAAGAGTACGCGTCAGCCGCTTCAGCCGGTGACGACGTGCCCCACAGTCGCCACAGCCGTCAGCCAGATCGCGAGCCGGCGGCGGAGCCGTGCCCGCGCCCGCCGCATGGCGGACACGCCGACCCCAACTGCTCCTAGGTGGATCGGAACTCCCAGACTGCCCATGAGACCGCTCCCTCGTGTGACAAATGAAACGTGTGTCCACGAGACGCGGGCCAGATGAGGCTCGTCTTCCGTGGGCGGTCTCAGCCGCCCTCGACCATCCCGCCCCAGCGCTCCTCGATGCGCGCCGTTTTCCACACGACGACCGAGACCGCCCAGGTCAGCACGAACGCAGCCACGATGCCGTAGCCGATCCGTCCGAAGTCCAGGCCGTTCAGCCAGTCCCACGGCCCGCCGGTGAGCGCCAGCTTGGTCGACACCACCTGGAGCAGCTCGATCGTCCCGATCGCCAGTGCGACCACGACCGAGAGCGTCGTGACGGTGATGTTGTAGTAGACCTTGCGGATCGGGTTTGAGAAGGCCCAGCCGTACGCCTGGCTCATGAAGGCGCCGTCGGCCGTGTCCATCGCCGACATTCCGGCGGCGAAGAGGATCGGCAGGGAGAGCACGGCGAGGAACGGCACGTGGTGGGTCGCGACGCCGACCGAGATCGCGAGCAGTCCCACCTCGCTGGCGGTGTCGAACCCGAGCCCGAAGAGGATCCCGAGCGGGTACATGTGCCAGCCGGATCGGATCCGGTGTGACAGGCGCCCGAGGAAGAACCGGTTCATGAGGCCGCGGTCGAGCAGCCGCTGCTCGAGCCGCTCGCTGTCGTACTCGCGCGCCCGCATGTCGAAGAAGATCCGGAGGATGTCGATGAGGACGATCAGGTTCAGGATGCCGATGATCCACAGGAACATCCCCGACACGCTTGCTCCGACGTAGCCGCCGTAGTGCTGGAACGTCGGGATGGTGGAGCTGGCGTGTCTCGGCGCCGATCGCGAGGGCGGCCGTGAGAGCCAGCACGATCGTCGAGTGCCCGAGCGAGAAGAAGAACCCGACGCCCACGGATCGCCTGCCCCTCCTGGAGCAGCTTGCGCGTCGTGTTGTCGATGGCCGCAATGTGGTCGGCGTCGAAGGCATGGCGCAGGCCGAACGTGTAGGCCAGCGCACCCAGCCCCGCCAGCGTCGGGTTCCCGCGCGAGTAGTAGAGGTAAAGCCCCAGCCGAGCAGATGGAGCCCGGCGACGGCCCCGCCGAACCCGACCAGGCGAAGCCGCTCGGATCGGGTGAACGACCTCGTCCACGTCCGCGACGCCACGGGTCAGACCCCCCCGGCGGGCGCAGAGGCTGGCGCCCGGCATGACGACCCACAGCTTCGGAGCCAGCTCGACGACGACGTCCGGGTCGAGCTCGGCGACCGTCCCGGCGCCGGCGCGCTCCATCGCCGACGTCAGCTCGCGCCAGGCGAGCGCGACCGCCGCGACCCTCGCGGTCGGCCCCCACCCGGTCGCGGCGCGCAGCTCGTCGGCGCGCTCGCGGGCGTCGGCCAGCGTGAACTCGCCGAAGGGGCGGTTCGCTCCGCGGATGAACACCTGCCGCGTCACGATCTGCTCGAACTCGGTGGGCCGGCCCGCCATCGACACCCGACCCTACCCGGCCGACCGCGCGGTCGTGTGCGCCGCCACGGCGGCCTGGCCGTAGGCGATCCCACCGTCGTTCACGGGCAGCCGCTCGGGCACGAGCGCGTGCAGGCCGGCCGAGCGCAGGCCGGCCACGACGTCCTCGAGCAGGCGCCGGTTCTGGAACACGCCCCCGGAAAGGACGACTCGATCGGTGCCGTGGGACCGCGCCGCGCGGGAGCAGGCCTCCACCGTGACGCCTGCCATCGTCGTGTGGAAGCGGCTGGCGACGACGCCCGGATCGGCGCCCGCCTCGATGTCGTCCGCCACGGCGCGGATCGTCTCGCGCGGATCGATCACGAGGGTGGCCCCGTCGGGCTCGAGCGCCGACCGGGTAGCGGCCGCGCTCGCCGGGATCGCACGCGGCCTCGAGATCGATCGCCGCCTGGCCCTCGAAGTTGACGCGCTGGCGCAGCCCGCACAGCGCCGACACCGCGTCGAACAGCCGGCCCATGCTGGTCGTCATGGGCGACGCCACACCGCTCCGCACCAGCTCCGCCACCTGCCGCCACGCCACCTCGGCGACGTCGCCCCTCATCCGGCGCGGGATCGGCGGCGGCTCCGCGCCGTCGGCGCCGCCATGGCGGGCCGCGATGAGCCAGGCGCACGCCATCCGCCACGGCTGGCGGATCGCCTGCGTCCCGCCGGGGAGCCTCACGGGGAAGAGCTTCCCCACGCGGTCGAAGCCGTCGAGGCCGCCGTACAGGATCTCCCCGCCCCAGATCGTGCCGTCGGTGCCGTGCCCGGTCCCGTCGAAGATCGCGCCCACAGCGGCCGGCTCGCCGCGCTCGGCGAGCGCCGCCGCCAGATGAGCGTGATGGTGCTGCACTCCAACGAGCCGGACATCGTGGCGCTCGAGCGCGTACTTGGTAGACAGGTACTCGGGGTGCAGATCGTGGGCGACCACCTCGGGCGTCACCGCGAACAGCCGCTGGAAGTGCTCGATGCCCTCCGTGAACGACCTGAGCGTCTCGTAGTTCTCGAGGTCACCGACGTGGTGCCCCACCCAGGCCCGCATCCCTCGCGCAACGCAGAAGGTGTTCTTGAGCTCGGCGCCGCAGGCCAGGATCGGGGACGTCGGCCGCGTCGGGGAGCGCGAGGCCGGCAGGAACATACCCGCGCGAGCGCCGCAGGATGACCCGGCGCGGGCCGTCCGGAGCGCTCACGACACGCAGCACCGAGTCGTCCGTTCGGGTCTGGATCGGGCGGTCGTGGACAAGCACGATGTCGGCGATGCCGCCGAGCCGGGCCAGCGCGTCGGGGTCACGGTAGGCGATCGGCTCGTCCGAGACGTTCCCGCTCGTCATGACGAGCGCGGGAGCCGGAGCCGGCATGGCCCCGGCGAGGTCCGCGAGCAGGAGATGGTGAAGCGGCGAGTACGGCAGCATCAGACCCAGCTCGGGCACGCCGGGCGCGACCGCGGGCGCCACGGCCGCGTCGTCGAGGCGGCGGGCGAGCACGATCGGGCGGGCCGGGCTCGAGAGGAGCGTGCGCTCCTCGGCGCCCATGCGGACGAGCGCGCCTGCGGCGTGGAGCGAGGCGACCATCAGTGCGAACGGCCGGTCCTCGCGGTGCTTCCGGCGCCTCAGCGCCGACACGACGGCGTCGGCGTCGGCCCGGCACGCCAGGTGATACCCGCCGATCCCCTTGATCGCCACGATCCGGCCGTCGCGAAGCGCCAGGGCAGCGGCGCGCACCGCGTCGGTGCCGGGGCCGACCGGAACCGTGGCGCCGTCCGGGCCCACGAGCGACACCGACGGCCCGCAGTCCGGGCAGGCGTTCGGCTGGGCGTGGAACCGGCGGTCGGCCGGATCGTCGTACTCGGCCCTGCAGCGCGAGCACATGCGAAAGCCCGACATCGTGGTGAGCGGACGGTCGTACGGGACGCCCTGGACGATCGTGAACCGCGGCCCGCAGTTGGTGCAGTTCGTGAACGCGTAGCGGAAGCGGCGATCAGCCGGGTCGAAGAGCTCGCGCAGGCAGTCCGCGCACGTCGCGGTGTCGGGGCTCACCTGCGCGTCGGGCACCCCGCCCTCCCGGCTCTCGACGATCTCGAAGCCGCGGTGCCCGATCGGCTCGACGGTCCTCGGCCTCCAGGAGCTCGATCGATGCCAGCGGCGGCGCCTCGGACGGGAGCCGGGCGAGGAACCGCTCGACGGATGCGTCGTCGCCCTCCACCTCGAGCAGCACGCCGCGGGTGTCGTTCAGGACGAACCCCGCGAGCCCCAGGTCGCCGGCGAGCCGGTACACATACGGGCGGAAGCCGACGCCCTGCACGGTCCCCTCGACGCGTACGTGGGCTCGCCGCATGGTCGCCACGCTCACCGCCGGCCCTCCGAGCCAGGCGCCGGCTCGACGAGATCGCGCAGCACGTGGTAGGCGCTCGCCTGCGCCTCCTGGATGCGCGGGATGTGCTCGGACTCGGTGACGACGACGTGGTCGGCGAGCAGCTCCGACGCCACCCGGCCGCCGCCGTATCCCACCATCGCGATCGTGACGAGCTCCCGGCGGCGCGCCTCTCCGAGCGCCTCGATGACGTTCGGCGAGTTCCCGGAGGTCGAGATGGCGAGCAACACATCCCCGCGCACGCCGTGGGCGATCACCTGGCGCGAGAAGATCGCAGTCGGTCCCGATGTCGTTGGCGATCGCCGTCAGGATCGCGGAGTCCTCGGTCAGGTCGATCGCCGGCCAGGCTGCCCCGGAGGCCGCGGGACGGCGGAAGTCGGCGACGACGTCCATCGCGTCGGTGGCCGACCCGCCGTTTCCGAACGCGAGCAGCTTGCCGCCCTGCGCGAAGCTCGTGCGAAGCGCCGCAGCGGCGGCGAGCAGCACGTCGCGGTTCTCGGTGAGGGTCTGGACGCGCAGGAGACCCACCTCCTCGGCCTTCATCAGCGCCGAGCGGCGGACGTCGTCCACGACGGCCTCGAGGTCGTCCTCGCGCTCGCCCAGGAACGGGTAGAGGAAGCTCGACGCGCCGGCGTCGTGCACACGGCGCGGCGTCACGGCCCGCGAGCAGCCCGCGATGATCGAAGAACACGTGCACGAGCTCCCACAGCACGTGGTAGAGCGTCTCGACGAGCTCCTGGCGCACGGCCGGGTCGCCGGTCGGCGGGTCGAACCACCACTCGGCCTCGGAGGGGGAGAACGCGATCGTGAGGCAGCCGCGCGCACGGGCCAGGGCCAGCGCCCGGGCGGCATCGCCGCCGTCCTCGTCGATTCCGAACGCGATCGCGATGTCGTCTGGGCGCACGAGCAGCTCGACCTGCTCGGCCAGGTCCCCGCCCTCGCCGGCGAGGCCGAGCGCGGGCAGCGCCCGCTTCCCCACGATGACGGGGTGGACGAACTCGACCGCCACGTGCCGGGCGTCGGAGCGGGCCGCCGGTGAGCGCCCGAACGCGACCAGCCGGCCGCCGCGGGCGAAGCGCTCCGCCATGAGGTGGCACAGCCGCGCCAGCCGCTCGGACTCCGCCGCGAAGAACGCCTCGTTCGCCTCGTGCGCAGCTCGAGCAGCGCGTCCAGCCGCGCACCAGCCGCTCCGGAGACGGCCGCCGTCACGCAAGCGCCTCCTCGCGCGCTGCGACCGACGTGAGCCAGGTGCGCCACGTGTCGATTCCCTCGCCCGTCCGCGCGCTCACGAGCATGCGCTCGACGTCCGGGTGCACGAGGTCGAGGTTGTAGAGGAACTTGTCGAGGTCGTAGTCGAGGTGCGGCAGCAGGTCGACCTTGTTGACGAGGACGAGGTCGCACGTCCGGAACATCAGCGGGTACTTGAGCGGCTTGTCCTCGCCCTCCGTGACCGACGACACCATGACTCGGCAGTCCTCGCCGACGCGAAACTCGGCCGGACAGACGAGGTTGCCGACGTTCTCGATCACGAGCAGGTCGATCTGGTCGAGCGGGAGGTCGCCGAGCGCCGAGCGCACCATGTTGGCGTCGAGATGGCACTCGCCGCCGAAGCCCGGATCCGTGTTCAACTGCGTGACGGGAACGTGGAGGCTCGGCCAGGCGATCGGCGTCCATCGAGCCCTGCACGTCGCCCTCGAGCACGCCGACCCGAACGCCGGGCAGGCTGCCGACGACGCGCTCCAGCAGGGAGGTCTTTCCGGCCCCGGGCGCGCTCATGAAGTTGACGACCGTGACACCTGCGCGATCGAAGTCGTCGCGGTTGGCACGGGCGATGGTGTTGTTGGCGTCGAGCGCCTCCTCGACGATCTTCACCTTTGTGCGATGCATTCCGCCTCCTCGACCTCGATCGACTCCACCTGGAACTCGTCTCCGCTCGCCACCGCCACGTCGCTCGTGCCGCACTCCGGGCACCGGAACGCCGGGATCTCGATCGGCCACTCATTGGCGCACTCGTTGCAGCGCAGGCTCGCGCTGACGAGCTCCTGCTCGAGACGGGCCCCCTCACACACCGTCCCGCGCGCCACGAACTCGAAGTAGAACTCGAGCGTGCCGGGCACGACCTGGCGCAGGCTGCCGACCGTCAGGCTGACGACCGTGACCCGCCGCCCGTCGGCGTGCTTGACCACGGTGTTGACGATCGCGCCGCTCAGGGACAGCTCGTGCACGCCGTCACCCTGCGTCCTTCACCGGCACGGCCGAGCGGAGCTCCTCGATCGTCTCGTCCACGAGCTCCACGGCTCGTTCGACCGCGGCCTGCACCTAGCTCCGAGAGGCCGAAGCCGAGCTCGGTGACGTCCGCCGGCTCGCACGCGATCACCATCACCCGCCCCGGCCACGCGCCGATCGACTTCACGAACCGCAGCACGGTCTGGGGGTCCATGCCGTGCGGGTTGATGGCCTCGCCGTCCTCGATCTTCCCGTCGACCGACGCCTCGTCCGCCTCCATCACGTACAGCGTGCCGGGCGCTGCCGCCCTGACGGCTCACGTCGACGATCACGAGCGAGTCGTAGCCGCGCATCACCTCGTATGCGAGGTCGAGCCCCCCGGTGCCGGCGTCCATCACGGCCACCCCGGCCGGCATCTGGCGCTCGGCGAGCCGGCGTGCGACCGTCGCCGCCGAAGCCGTCGTCGCGCAGCCAGGCGTTCCCAACGCCGGCCACGAGGATCCGCGTCTCGCGCTCAGGGCTCATGGCTCGACCACCTCCACCTCGGGGGCAAAGAAGAACAGGAGCCGGTTCGTCTCGCGCATGAGCTCCTGGCCGGGATCGTCGTCGACGGTCACGCCCAGATGCGTCTTGCCGTCGTAGTCGACGAAGATACGCTCGATCGTCGCGGTGCGGCCCTCGAGCAGCCGGGCGTGCAGGTCGGCGTCGGGGTTCGGCAGGATCCGCACGTGCCCGCCGCGGCGGAACGTCACCCCGTTGACCGTGGCCTCGGCCTGGCCGGCGCTGGGGTCGGCGAGGCCCGGGGGCGGCGCGGGCGGAACGACGGTCTCGGGGTCACGCACCGTCACGCGCCCGTGGAGTGCGGTGATGTCCGCCGGCGTCGCCGCCGCCGCTCGGGCGACTATCTCGCGCACGGCCGGGTCCGCCCGCTCGATCTCGGCACGCTCGGCGTCGCTCAGCACCTGCACGTGCAGGAGCAGCGCCTCCTCGATCTCGGTCGAGTCGAAGAGGCCGCCGCGGCTCTCCGGCGCGATCTGGGGATGGTCCGGCAGGACGATGGCCGCGCCGAGGACCGTGTCGTCGGCCGGGGTCGCGAGGACGGGGAAGGTGTTCACGCTGGCGCACGCGCGCTCCAGAGGCGAGATGAACCGCCCGCCGTCGACGCTGACCAGCGGATGTGTCGAGAGCAGCGATCGCTCGAGCGCCGCCGCCCGGTCGAGCCCGTCCCCGCACGGCGTGCGGTTCTCGACGCGCAGCGCCACCTCAACGGCCCCGTCCGGGAGCGGCCGTGTCGAAAGACGAAGTCCGACAACCAGCGGAGCGGGGCCGGCGCCGGCCGGGACCCGCACCTCGACCGTCGTCGGCTCGAGCGCGAGGTCGGCCGCCGGGGCGGGCGGGAGCGCGAGCCGACGCACGGATCCGCGATGGCCCGCTCCGGCCGCCGCCAGGAAGCGAACCTCGGCGTCCAGCACCGCCTCGCCCGCGGGGTCGACCACACATCGAAGCTCGAGGTGGTCGAACGTACTCGAAGAGCCGGCTGCGTACCTGGGCGGGTAGACGATGCCGAACGGCGTCGGCGTGGCGTTCTTCGTGGCTCCCGGCGTGTACGGATAGAGCGCGTATCCCTCCCAGAGCAGGGAGTCGACGAGCTGCTCGAGGGCCTCAGCCACCGCGACTCTCGCCGAGCAGGTCAGCGACCGTCGCATCGAACGTCGGGTGCGCGCGCTCGACGCGTGCCCGCTCGAGGGCCTCGAGGGTCTCCGACCGCACCGCCACCCAGGCGGTGTTCGGGTAGTAGTGCTCGATCGTCTCCGTCCACGCCGAGACCGGCATCCGGAACGTGACGGAGCGAGACCACGGGATGAGCACCATCTGGAGCGCGCCGTCGTCGCCCGGGTAGTACACGACGCCGTTGAAGTGCAGGGCGAGCGGCGCCTCGCCGTCAGCCAGCGAGTGCAGGTACTTCGAGGACGCGACCTCCATGTCGTAGTTGCAGGCGATCGGCACGGCGACCGTGGTCGAGCCGGTGAACGCCGGCACCACCACGTCCAGCTGGGCCCAGACGAGGCTTCGGGTGGTCACCGACCAGCGCTCGGGCGGCCCGAAGAGGCCGACGAGGCGCTCGCGGCTGTCCGCGTCGTAGCTGCGCCGCGCCGGCTCGATCATCACCTGGATCGTGAGGGCGATCATGTACACCTGGCGCCCGCTCGGCTCCGACACCTGCAGGTCGAACGTGAGCATCGGCGCCGCCGCGTAGCGCACCGGTCGCGCGCCCAGCACCTCGAACTCGGGCTCGGGCGCGACGGGGCCGGGCGCCGGCCCGGCCGGCGGGACGACGCCGGTCGGCCGGGCGCTCATGCGCCGACCGCCTCGGCTTGGAGCTCGTCGAAGAATGCCGCCACCGCCTCCTGCACCGCGGCGCCGCCGGACAGCCCTTCCCAATGGGCCTTGATCGTCCCGGTGAGCGCGTAGCAGCGGTCGATCGGCGCGATGGCGTAGGCCGGCGGGTCGGAGAGGCGGTTCACGATCAGGCCCTCGATATCGGGCTCGAGCCCTTCGAGGACCGGGTTCAGCTCGATCATCCGGCTCCACGACGCGAAGTGCAGCTCGCTCTCGGTCGCCCCGGCGGGGCTCGGATAGAGCGCGACGACGCACCCGGCGGTGGTCGAGTCCATGAAGAACGCGAGCCCGATGGGAATCTGAAAGCTGGCCCATACATCGTCGGGCAGCTCCACGTCGGGCAGCCACTCGGTGCGGCTGCCCGTCGGCCGGTACTCCGCGTCGCCGGACCGAAGGGCCCAGCAGCTCTCGCAGACGCACTCGATCCGCCGCTCCACGAGGTGCAGCAGGTGGCGGTGGTCCGACGGGATGCTCGTCCCGCAGAGGTCGCACCACTCCACGGGCGCGTCGGCCGGCTCGCCTCCGGCCGGCTCCGGCCGCACCAGGCCGCGGAGGCCCGCGACGACCTGAGCCCGGCGGCGGGCCGCGACTGCCTCGGCAACCAGACGGCGCCCCGGAGGCCGCGCTCCGTGCTCCGGTACGCCGGTGCTGCCGCCGTTCTCGGTCACGTCGCCAGCGCCACCATGACGGTTTCGTTCTCGCGCAGGAGCGGTACCGGCTCGAGCTGGATGCGGTCATCGTCCATGGAGCGGCCCGCTCGCGGCAGGAAGAACGTCCGCTCGCACTGCGGACAGCGCAGGACGCCGTCCTCGAGCGCGCCCGTGTGAAGCTCGCCTCCGCACCCGGCGCAGCTGTCGCGGTACGCCAGGAGCGTGCCGTCCACGTTTGCGACGACGAGCCGGTGCCGGCCGACCTCGGCGCCGACCAGGGCGCCCGCGGGGAGACCATCGAGGCGCTCGACCGCGATCCACACCGGGGAGGGCGCCCCGGCCGGGTCAGGGGTCGCCGCCTCCGCCCCGCCGTTCCCGCCCGCGGGCGCGGCCTCGAGCACACCCTCGACCTCGAGGCCGTCGAGGTCTGGGGCGGCCTGCTCGAGCGCCTGCTTGATGGCGAGCTCCAGCGTCACCGCCGAGGCGGAGCAGTCCGAGCAGCTGCCCTCCAGGCGGATCCGGGCGATCCCGTCCTCGAGCGAGAGCAGCTCGACGTTCCCGCCGTGCGACTCCATGTATGGGCGGACGTGCTCGAGCGCGTCGTTGACGCGCACGTCGAGCGGGACGGGATGCAGGTCGTGGATGAGGAGCAGCGTCGCCACGAGCGGGTCGCCGCCGAGTGCCGCCGCGACCTGCTCACCCGCCTCGCCCTGGGCGTGCAGCGAGGCGAGGATGTGCTCCAGACCCTCGCCGTACATCTGCACAACGGCCGACACCAGCTCCTCGGCCACGCGCCGCGTCTCGGGATCGCCCGAAGAGGCGAGCCTCTCCTGGAGATCCTGGACGCGGGTGACGAGCTGGTCAGGCCCCTCGGTCGGCGCGGTGACGGCCATCCGAGGCTCCTACGCCAGCGCCGTCGGGGTGTGGACCACCTTCCGAACGGTGCCGTTGCCGCCGTACATGTGCACGCCGCACGGCAGGCACGGGTCGAACGACCGCACCGCGCGCATGATGTCGATCCCCTTGAAGTTCTCGGGGCCGTTCTCCTCGAAGATCGGCGTGTTCTGCACCGCGTCCTCGTACGGCCCGGGCGTCCCGTTGGTGTCGCGCGGGCTGGCGTTCCAGGGGGTCGGCGGATAGGGCTGGTAGTTGGCGATCTTGCCCTCACGGATGACCATGTGGTGCGAGAGCACGCCCCGTGCAGCCTCGTGGAACCCGCAGCTCACGGCGCTCTCGGGCACGGTGAACTTGTTCCAGCTCTTGGTCCGCCCGGCGCGCACCTCCGTCAGCGCCCGCTCGAGGCAGTGCAGGGCGACGAGCGCGGCGTACGCCTGGTGGTAGGTCCGCGCCCGGTCGCGCTCGATGGCGTTCGACTTCTCCGGCACATGCCACTCGAGCTCCATCTCGGGCATGTTCGGCGAGCGCGGGAGCACCATCTGGAGCGAGTGGCCCGTCGCCTTCACGTAGCCGAAGTCGACGAGGCCGGCCTTCGCCGTGCACCACTGGCGGGCAAAGGGGCCACCGCCGGTGTCGCAGCACACGTGCGTGTCGGTCCGCTTGTCGTAGATGCGGGGCGACACGACCCACGTGTACTTGTCGGTGAAGTCGCGCTTCTGCGGCTTGGGCAGGGTCACCTTGTTCCATGGGTGGTTCTTGTCGACCGGGTTCCCGAGCGGATCGCGGTCGACAAGCGTCGGCTCGTTCTCCCACGAGTCGAAGTACGACGACCCGAGCAGGATCCGGATCATCAGGTTGATCTCGACCAGATCCGTCGAGATCAGCTCTCCGTCGATCGCCACGCCCGGAGTGATGTACCGCTTGCGGCCCCACTCCGTCATGTTCCTGTAGTCGTAGTCGACGTAGTCCGGATCGTCGAACGAGCCCCAGTTCACCAGGTTCGTCGCCCGGTAGCCGACCATGTCGTAGCCGGGCAGCTCCTGGAGAAAGAAATCGTACAGGTCGTCATGCATCGGGACGCTGCGCTTCACGTAGTCGAAGTAGCGCATCAGCCGCACGTAGTAGTCGGTGCAGGTCTGATGGGTGATGTCCGCGCTGCAGCCGCCCGGCATGATCGTGGACGGGTGGGTGTGGCGGCCGCCGAAGAGGCAGTACATCTCCCGCGTGTACCGCGCCACGTGGAGCGTCTCCAGGTAGAACTCGCCGGTGAACGGGTTGAGCGCCCGCATGATGTCGGCGATCGTGTTGTACCCGTGGATGTCCTTGTGCGGCGCGGAGGTCGTCTCGGCCGTCGCCAGGAGGGTCGGGTTGGTCTCCTTCACCATCTGCTCGCAGAAGTCGACGTTCGCCATGCAGTCGTTGAAGATCGCGTGGTCGAAGATGTAGTCGGCCGACTCGGCGAGGTTGAACGCCAGGTCACCCAGCGCAGGGGGCTTCACGCCGTACGCCATGTTCTGGTTCAGGCATGAGCACGTGGCGTGGTTGTCGCCACAGATGCCGCAGATCCGGCTCGTGATGAAGTGCGCATCGCGGGGGTCGATGCCCTTCATGAAGATGTCGAACCCCCGGAAGATCATCGACGTGCTGTAGCACTTGAGGACGGTTCTGTTGGAGAAGTCGATCTCGGTGTGGATACCGAGGCTGCCGACGATCCGCGTGATGGGATCCCACGACATCTCCTTGACCATCACCTTCTGCTCGCGCGGCGTCTCAACCGTCGCCATGTGTCACCACCTCTTCTGGTAACCGGTCGTGAGCGTCTTGCCCTTGCGGCGCCACTCCGGTTCCTTGTCGTACTTGTTTGCGATGTGGCGCTTGCGCATCGAGCGCACCATCGGCCCGTAGGCGATGCTTGCGAACTGCGATCCGCGCTTGCCCCACTTGTCGGGGTCCATGAACGGCATGAACTTGTCCGGGAACCCGGGCATCGTGCATGCCATGCAGATGCCGCCGACGTTCGGGCACCCGCCGATCCCGTTCACCCACCCGCGCACCGGCACGTTGCACTTCACGACCGGGCCCTTGCAGCCCAGCTTCACCATGCACCGGTGGTCGGAGCCGTACTCGGTCGCGTAGTCGCCTTCCTCCGCGAACCCGGCCCGGTTACAGCTCTCGCGGACAGTCCTGCCGAAGAGCCACTTGGGCCGCAGCGCCTCGTCGAGCTCCGGTGCGGGCGCGAGCCCTGCGAGGTGGAGCGCCAGGTAGAGGAGCACCTCGGTCATGTTGTCGGGCTGGGCAGGGCAGCCGGGAATGCAGACGATCGGGAGGCCGGCCTTCGACTTCCAGCTCCAACCGAGGTAGTCGGGGATGCCCATCGCCCCGGTCGGGTTGTTCTTCATCGCCGGGATGCCGCCGTAGGTCGCGCACGTGCCGACGGCGACGACGGCGGCCGCCTTGGGCGCCAGCCGGTCCATCCACTCGTTCATCGTGATGGGCTGGCCGGTCTCGGGATTGACGGCGAACCCGGTCCAGTACCCGTCGCCGTTGATCTCCTCGTTGCCGAGCGAGCCCTCGATCACGAGCACGAAGGGGTCGAGCTTGCCCTCCTCGGCATCGAACCACGCCTGGGCGTACTCCTGGCCGTTCATGTAGTCGATCACCTGGTTATGGATCACGACCTTCGGCATGCCCGGGATCGCCTGCAGGATGATGTCCTCGAGGCTGGGGTTGGTGGCCGACGTCATGGCCACCGAGTCGCCTTCGCAGCTGAGGCCCGTCGTCATCCAGAGGACGTGTGCGGTGACCGCCTCGGTCTTCTTGTGCTCCGCGTACACCGTGCTCGCCATAGCGTCTCCTCTCTCGCCTCAACAGATCCGCGGCAGCGGGTCGCCCACCAGCTGATCCATCACTCGCCGTCCGCCAAAGCTCGTCTCCACCAGGACCATCGAGGGCGGCTCGGTCTTGACCTCACCGATCTCGACGGCGTCTTCGCAGCCGGGCACCGCTCGAAGCGCCGCCAGCGCCGCCTCCGCCGCCTCGGGAGCGACGAACGCGACCAGCTTGCCCTCGTTGGCCACGTACATCGGGTCGATCCCGAGGATCTCCGCCGCTCCGGCGACCGCCGGCTTGACCGGGACGGCGCTCTCGCGGACCACCATCGCGACACCTGACGCACGGGCCAGCTCGTTCAGCACCGAGGCCACCCCGCCCCGGGTCGCATCGCGGATGCAGCGCTGCTCGGGGCCGGCCGCGTCAAGCAGCGCGTCGACCGCCGGCCACAGGGAGCGGGTGTCGGACTCGATCGCCGCGTCGAGCTCGAACTCGTTCCGCGCGAGCATGATCGCCGTGCCGTGCTCGCCGATGCTCCCCGACAGGATGATTCGGTCGCCGGGGCGAAGCGCTGACGGTGACAGCGCGGCGCGCGGGTCACGCCGGCCGATGCCCGCCGTGCACACGTACATCCCATCGGCGTGGCCGCGCTCGACCACCTTCGTATCCCCGGCGACGATCTCGACCTGGGCTGCGGCCGCGGCGGCGGCGATCGCGGCAACCTCGGCTCGCAGCACATCCGCCTCGAGCCCTTCCTCGAGCACGAGCGAGAGCGTGAGCGCAAGCGGTCTCGCTCCCGACACGGCCAGGTCATTCACGGTCCCGTTGACGGCGAGATCGCCGATGGAGCCGCCCGGGAACCGCAGCGGCTTCACGACGTAGGAATCGGTCGTGAACGCCAGCGCGGTGCCGTCGACGAGGACTTCCCCGGCGTCGGCCATCCGGGCCAGCGTCTCGCCGCCGAACGCCGGCACGAAGAGGCCCTCGATCAGGCCCTGGGTCGCCTTCCCCCCGGCGCCGTGCGCCATCGTGATCTGCGCATCGCGGAACTTGGCGCGCCGGCCGCGGACGTTCTCGATCAGGCCCAGGACATGCTGCTCCCGGTCTGAGACCGCGGCGCGGTCGCCCATCACACCACCTCCCGCTCGCGCGCGAAGCGGCCGAAGTTGTAGTACGCCGCGCACGCTCCCTCGGACGAGACCATGCACGTGCCTATCGGCCGCTCGGGCGTGCACGCCGTGCCGAAGACCTTGCACTCCCACGGCTTGATCACGCCCTTCAGCACCTCGCCGCACTGGCACGCCTTGGGGTCGGCCACCCGCACGCCGGGGACGCTGAACCGCCGCTCGGCGTCCATGTCCGCGTACGCCTCCGACAGCTTGAGGCCGCTGTGCGAGATGAAGCCGAGGCCCCGCCACTCGAAGTGCGGCCTGAGCTCGAACACCTCCGCCATCACCTCGAGCGCGCGCAGGTTGCCCTCGTACGGAACGACGCGCTTGTACTGATTCTCGACCTCGCAGCGGCCGTCCGCCAGCTGGCGCAGGACCATCGCGATGGACTGGAGGATGTCGAGCGGCTCGAAGCCGGAGATCACCACAGGCTTGGCGTAGTCGGCGGGGATGAACTCGAACGGCCGGGCGCCCACGACGGTCGACACGTGGCCGGGCCCGATGAACCCGTCGAGGCGCAGGTCCGGGGACTCGAGCAGCGCGCGCAGCGGCGGCACGATGGTCACGTGGCTGCACATGCACGAGAAGTTCGTGACGCCGTCGGCGCGTGCGCGCTTCAGGGTGAGCGCGGTCGACGGCGCCGTTGTCTCGAAGCCGATCGCATAGAAGACGACCTGGCGGTCGGGGTTCTCCTTGGCGATGCGAAGCGCGTCGAGCGGCGAGTAGACCATCCGCACGTCGGCGCCGGCGGCCTTGGCGTCGAGCAGCGTCCCGTTCGAGCCGGGAACGCGCAGCATGTCGCCGAAGCAGGTGAAGATGACGCCCTCGGCGTGGGCGACCGCGATGCCGTCGTCGACGCGCCCCATAGGGATCACGCAGACGGGGCACCCGGGGCCGTGGACGAGCTCGACGTTCGTCGGCAGGAGGTCGTCGACGCCGTACTTGTAGATCGAGTGGGTGTGCCCGCCGCACACCTCCATCACCTTGTAGCGCCGGCCCGGCTCGACGAGCGACATGATCTCTCCCGCCACGGCCCTGCCGAGAGCAGCGTCGCGGAACTCGTCGACGAACTTCACGCCGCGGCTCCGCTCGAGTGCAGCCACGCGATCGCGACGCCGGCATGCACGAGCACGCGGTCGCCGTCGGCCACCGGGCCGAGCAGCGCGGTCTCGACCGTGGTCTCGACACCCGCGTCGTCGGTGCACGAGGCGAGCCCCTGGGTCGCATCGACCCGAACGACGGTCATCGGGACGCCGTCGTCGCCGCAGGTGATGCAGTGGTCGCTCGAGCAGGCTTCGGCCGGTGGGGACGGATCGGTCATTCGATCACGCTGGCCTTGAGCTCTTCGAGCTCGCGTTCGTAGTCCTCACCCATCCGCTCGAGCAGGTCGCGCGTCGCGCGCGCCTCCTCCTCGTCGACCTGCGAGATCGCAAAACCGACGTGGATCAGCACCCAGTCGCCGGGGCCGACCCCCGTTCCCTCGGCGTCGAGCAGGCCGATGTTGACGTTGCGTCGCACGCCCGCGACCTCGACCTTGGCCAGGCGACGCTCATCGTCGACCAACTCCATGATCTGCCCCGGGATCGCGAGACACATATGGACAGAAACCCCTTCTCTGATCTGGTCGCACTGGCTCGTCGCCGGCCTGCATACGGCCACGCGTCGACGAATCAGGGCTGTTCTACCACGGAGACTGGCCGCTCAATATTGTGGGGTAATTGCGATTACCAGGGGCATGGGTAACCCTGATTACCACCTCTCTTTGAGCCCACCGGCCAAACGGGTTTAGACTCGCGGGACACGTCGAGGGAGCGGCGATTTTCGACGACGGCCCAGAGGTGCTTGGAGGACACGGCTCACGCTGGGCTGGGCTCTCCGCCAGCGCGCGGAGGCCCGACTCGCCTCCTCTCTACTGCTACGTCCTCGACGCTGACGACGACCTCGCGCAGGTGCTGGACGTCCGGACGGGATTCGCCGCGCGTCAGCTCGCGACGGCCCGGGCCGTCGACGCGCAGCCGGGCGAATGCGATCTCGAGCCCTGGTTCGTGGCCGCCGGGCACGGGCCCGGGCTCCTGCTCCTCGACGGACTGCTCGCCGTTCACACGCGGATCGTCGACCGGACCGTGACCGAGCTCGTCGGGGCCGGCGACCTGCTACAGCCGGCCAGGCACCGGGCCGACGAGATGGTCGAGCGGGCCACCACCTGGCGCGCGCTCCGAACGACGCGGTTCGCGCTCCTCGACGAGGAGTTCGACCAGCGCGTGCTGCCCTGGCCCCAGATCGCCCACGCCCTGCTTCGCCGCGCGGAGCGGCGCACGGCGGACCTCGACGCCGTCCGGGCGATCTCGTGCCAGCCGCGGCTAGCCGTGCGGCTCGTGCTCCTGTTCTGGCACCTCGCGGGCCGCTGGGGTCGGGTCGAGTCCACCGGCATCCGGCTCTCACTCCCGCTCACCCACCGCCTGCTCGGCCAGCTCGTCTCGGCGGAGCGGCCGTCCGTCACGCACGCCCTCACACGTCTGGCCGATGCCAGGCTCGTCACCGGCACACCTGGGGACTGGCACCTGCACGGCAGGCTCGACGAGCACCTCGACTCGCTGATCGAGCGCACGGCGCATCTGGATTCCGGCGGCCGCGAGCGCGCCGGAGGCTCCGGGCAAGTGGCGTGAGCGCGTGACGGCTCCGCTCGCGCCGCTCGCTCGTTCCCCGGCCGAGGGCCGGCCCGTCCACGTCCTCTGGATCACGAGCGGGCTCGGCTGCGACGGCGACTCGATCGCGATGACCGCCGCGACCAACCCGACGCTCGAGGATCTGTTGCGAGGGTCGCTCCCGGGCATCCCGCCGATCGTGCTCTACAACCCCGTGTTCGCCTTCGAGACGGGCGACGACTTCATGCGCGCGTGGTACGACGCCGAAGCGGGCAAGCTCGACCCGTTCGTCCTCGTGCTCGAAGGCTCGGTGCCCAACGAGGGCGCCAGCGGCGACGGGCACTGGGCCGGTATGGGCGTCGACCGCGAGACCGGGCAGCCGATCCTGACCTGCAGCTGGATCGACCGGCTGACTCCGAAGGCCGCTGCGGTGCTCGCGATCGGCACGTGCGCCGCGTACGGCGGGATTCCCGCGATGCGAAACAACCCGACCGGCGCCATGGGACTCAGCGACTACCTGGGCTGGAGCTGGGAGTCCCGGCTCGGGATTCGGGTGGTGAACCTTCCCGGCTGCCCGGTGCAGCCGGACAACATCACGCAGACGCTCCTGCGCCTCGTGCTCCAGCTCGCGCACGTGGCCCCGCCGATCGAGCTCGACGACCAGGGCCGCCCCGTCGAGATCTTCGGCCGCACGGTGCACGAGGGGTGCGACCGCGCCGGATTCGCGGACCAGGGCGAGTTCTCCGAGAGCCACGGCGACGGCCGCTGCCTGGTGAAGCTCGGCTGCAGCGGCCCCGTCGCCCGCTGCAACGTGCCGGTGCGGGGATGGGTGAACGGCATCGGCGGGTGTCCGAACGTCGGCGGGATCTGTATGGCCTGCACGATGCCCGGCTTCCCTGACAAGTTCATGCCCTTCATGCAGCCCACGGCCGGCGCCACGCTCTATGCGAGGACGGCCAGGTTCGCCCACGGCCCGCTCGTCAAGCAGCTCCGCGAGCGGCGCATGCGCCGGAACTTCGACGTCGAGCCTGAGTGGAGGCGGCCTGGCGAGATCACAAGCGGCTACGAGCGGAAGGCAGCGAGCACGCTCACAGCATGACCGTCCCGCACGGGGTGCGAGGGCGGCCCCTCGGCATGGTCCGACCGAGGCTAGGCGCGCGCGTTGTCGAGGTACTGCAGCACGTCGTACGCGGCATGCTCGACGTCCTTGTGGCGCCACTCTGCCGCTCGATAGAGGCACGCGATCACGCCCATCCTGTGGACGCGGCGAAAATCGCCGTAGACGAAGGCGTGGCGGGCCTTTGTCCGGTCATTCGCTCCCTCGGTGAGCCCCAGGTGCCACGCGGCGTACTCGTCCCAGCTGTGCGCCCTCAGGAACGCGTCCTCCTCCCTCGCGGACGGCTGGACAGTGCCCCATTCGCTCGCGAGCACATACTGGCGGGCGTCGATGAGCTTCCTGGCGTGCGCGACGGCACGTTCGTTCACGACGTATGACGCCATCGCCGTCCGCATGCCCTGCGAGTCGATCCGTGAATCACGCGTCGGCCGGGATCTCCGCCACCAGCGCACGGGCCAGCCGATCGAGCGCAGCGGCCAGCTCGTCGTCGGTGTCGGGAGACCAGTCGTCGAGAAGCGTGCGGAGCTGGTGGCGGCGCGCCTCGATCAACTGGTGGAGCGCGTGCTCCCCTGCCGCCGTCATCGCGATGCCATCGCCGTCTCGCAGGTAGCCGCGGGCGACGAGCGCGTCCACGCGCGGCGCGAGCCGGCCGGGATCCACCTGGAGCTCGCCGGCCAGGTCGTCGACGGTCGTCGGCCCGCGTTCGCCGACTCGTCCCAGGACCCAGCTCTCGCCGGGCTGGATGTCGACCCCGGCGCGCGCGATCGTCGCCTGGTAGACCCGAGTCCGCTCGTCGCGGCGCATGAGCTGCGACGCGATCCGTTCGAGCTCGCGTTCCGAGTCGGCCCCCCGCGGCGACGCGAAGCTCTCGCCGAGCCCGTCTGTCGTGGACGCGGTGCGCAGCGGCACCTCGGGCAGCCACCAGGTGAGCAGGAAGCCCACCAGGGCGATCCCGCTCGCCGCCACGAAGACCGGTTGCAGCGACGCGGCGAAGGCCTCGACGAACGGCTCGTGGAGCGCGGACGGCAGCTGGCGGATCACCGCCGGGTTGGCGACGGTCGGCACGTGCGCGCCAGCCGGCAGGCGAGCCGCCAGCTCGTCGACGAGCCTGTTGGCGAAGATCGCTCCGAACGCCGAGACCCCGATCGAGCCGCCGACCTGCCGGAAGAGCGTCGAGCCCGAGGTCGCCACACCGAGGAAGCGGTAGTCGACCGCGTTCTGGACGGCGAGGACGAGCACCTGCATCACCATCCCGAGGCCCAGCCCGAGCAGCACCATGCAGGCGGCAGCGGCGACTGTCGGCGTGCCCACCTCGAGCCGTGAGAGCAGGAAGACGGCGACCGTCATGATCGCCGTGCCGGCGATCGGAAACGGCTTGTAGCGGCCCGTGCGCGTGATCGCGTTCCCGCTCAGGATGGACGTCACGAGCAGGCCGGCCATGAGCGGCGTGAGCAGCAGCCCGGACTGCGTCGCGCTGTTCCCCTTCACGATCTGGAGGTAGAGCGGCAGGTAGGTGATCGACCCGAAGAGGGCGAGCCCGACGATGAACCCGATCGCGCTCGTGAGCGCGAACGTCGGGTTCCGGAAGAGCTCGAGCGGAAGGATCGGCTCGGCCGCCCGCGCCTCGACGAACGGAAACAGCACGAGCAGGACGAGCCCAAGGACTATCATCGCCACGATCTCCGGAGAGCCCCAGTCGTACGTCGTCCCGCCCAGGCTCGTGAAGAGCACGATCGACGTGAGCGCGCCCGCCAGGACGGCCGCGCCGAGGTAGTCGATGCTCGGCCGACCCTGAGCGCTGCGCGCGTGGAAGACCGTCCCGATCACGAGGAACGCCGCGGCGCCGAGCGGGAGATTGATGTAGAAGATCCACCGCCACGAGAGGTTGTCGACGAAGAACCCACCGAGGAGCGGCCCCACCACGGTCGACACGCCGAAGACGGCGCCGAAGAGCCCCTGGTAGCGGCCGCGCTCACGGGGCGGGATGATGTCGCCGACGACGGCGATCGTCGTCACCATGAGGCCGCCACCGCCGAGCCCCTGGAGCGCGCGAAACGCGATCAGCTCGGTCATGTTCTGGCTCGTGCCGCAGAGCGCGGATCCGATCAGGAAGAGCACGATCGCCGCCTGCAGCACGATCTTGCGGCCGTAGAGGTCGCCGAGCTTGCCGTAGATGGGCCCCGCGATGGTCGACGCCAGCAGGTAGGCCGTCACCACCCACGACAGGTGCTCGATCCCGCCCAGGTCGCCGACGATCGTCGGAAGCGCCGTCGAGACGATCGTCTGGTCGAGGGACGCGAGCAGGAGCACGAGCATGAGCGCGCCAAAGATCAGGCGGACGCGCTCGCGCTGCAGGGTCTCGGGCGGCCCGGGTCGCTCCGCCGGTTCCACGGCGCCGCTCATGCCGCCTCGGCGATCCCCTCGTCGCGAACCGCGGTCGCCGGCGCCGGTACCCGCAGGGCGACCACGACGCCGACGGCCAGCGCGGCGGCGGCCACGAGGAACGCGATCGTGAACCCGCGCTCGGTGGGCAGGCCGGACGTGGCGAGCGTCGCGGTCAGGATCCCGGCCGAGACCTGGCTTCCGATGGCACCGCCGATGCTGCGTACGATCGTGTTCATGCCGGTCGCCACGCCGGTCTGCTCGGCCGGCACCGACTCGATGATGAGATTGGCCATCGAGCCGAACGCGAAGCCGATCCCGACGCCCATCACGAGCATCGCGACGTAGATCTCCCAGCTCGATCCGTGCGCGACCGCGAGCATCACGAAGGCCACGCACGAGGTGAGCGCACCCAGGACAAGAGGGACCTTCGACCCGACCGTCGCCGAGAGCCTCCCCGACGCGGGGCCGACGAGCAGCATCCCGACCGTCGCCGGGACCATGAACAGGCCGGCCTCGGTGATGGAGGCGCCGAAGCCGAATCCCGTCGACGTCGGCTGCTCGACGAACTGGGGAACGAGGATGAACGAGGCGAACATCCCAAAGCCGATGACCAGCGCTGCGAGGTTGGTCGTCCACACCGGCCGCAGCCGCATCATCCGCATGTCGACGAGCGGCGCCGCGCTCCGCGATTCGACCCATATCCAGGTCGGGAACACGACTGCCGCGATCGCGAACAGGCCGAGCGTGCGCGGCGACAGCCACCCCCACGTCGGTCCCTGGCTGATGGGGACGAGGAAGGCCACGAGCCATCCGGCGAGCAGCACGGCACCCAGCGGGTCGACCCTCCCCGGAGTGCGGATCGGCGACTCGGGCACGTAGGCGACGATGCCGGCGGTCGCGATGAGGACCGCGACGAGTGGCAGCCAGAAGAGCCAGTGGTAGGAGAGGTGCTGAACGATCGGCCCCGCCAGCACGATCCCGAGGCCGCCGCCGATGCCGAGGATGGCGGAGATCAGGGCGATGCCGTGCGGGACACGGTGGCGGGGGAACTCGTCGCGGATGATCGCGAACGAGAGCGGGAACACCGCCCCGCCGGCGCCCTGGATGAGGCGGGCCGTGATCATCACGCCGATCGACGTCGCGAGCGCCGCGAGGGCCGTCCCGGCGGCGAGGATCAGGAGCACGATGACCATCGTCCGCTTCTTCCCGAACATGTCGCCGAGCCGGCCGGCGATCGGCGTGCACACGGATGCGCTCAGGAGGTAGGCCGTCAGGATCCATGCCGCGCCGGCCGGCGTCGTGTTCAGGTCGTGCTGGATCTCGAGGAGCGCCGGGGCCACCAGCGACTGGAGGAGCGCATACGCGACCGCGGCGACGGCCAGGAGCGTGAACGTGACGTTGTAGTGCTGGCGGTGGGCGGGCTCGGTCATGCGCTTGCCCGGCGGCGTCTCGGGCCGGCTCGCCGCAGCTGGGCCTCGGTCAGCGGGGGATGCTCGAGCGGATGGGGGTCGGGAGTCCGCAGGCCGTCCAGCATGAACCCGAGCTGACGGCGCCACAGACCCGGCGCGACATCCGCGGCCAGCTCGATGACCCGATCGCTGCCCCAGAAGAGCAGGGCCAGGTCCTGCGGGGCGAAGTCCGGCCGAAGCGCCCCGTCGGCCTGGGCACGCGCGATGAGCCGCTCCGTGAGCGGCCGGATCCGGCGCCGCATTGCGCGGGCCCGCTCGCGGCCCCGGTCCTCGCTCTCGAGCACGTCCTTGAGCGCCCTGTTTTGGGTGTGCATGACGAGCGCCTCGTCGAGGAACCGGGCGAACCCGGCCCACGAATCCGGCTCGGCGAGCGCCGCCTCGGCGACCTCGACCAGCTCGTCGAACGCCTCCTCGAGCACGGCGTCGACAAGGTCCGCGCGGGTGGGGAAGTGGCGGTAGATCGTCCCGACACCGACGCCGGCACGCGTGGCGATCGCGCGCGACGGCACGTCCGCGCCGGCCAACGCGAAGAGCGCACGCGCCGCCGCCATGATCTGCGCGCGGTTTCGCTTGGCGTCCTGCCGGTCTCCGAGCCTCGCGGTTTCAGCGGCCATCCGGCCGCCAACCTAGCAGAAACGGAACGCCTGCTCCGTTTCTCCACCCGTTCGTTTCAGCCGGCGAAGTCGGGGATCGCGCCGTGCGGATCGGCGGCCCGGCCCTTCGGCTCCTCCCACTCCTCCTGGCGGCCCAGGGCGGTCTGGTCGAGGAAGTAGTACGACCCGCCGGTGGCCTCGGCACCGCGCGCGTAGACCGAGTAGGTGTGGAAGACCTCGACGCCGTCGCGCAGGAAGTAGCTCTCGCCGGGCTGCTCGACCGGCCGCTCGCCCTCCACGTACCCGGTCGTGCCCGCCGCCTCGTGCTCGGCCTTGGTGCGGTAGTTGTATTCCACGGGCGCAACCGACTCGTCGAGGGTCACGTGGAAGTCGTAGTTGAAGTCGCTGCCGTGGGACGAGTAGAACGGGAAGGCCCACCCGCGCTCCGCCTTGTACCGCTCGAGCTTCTCGAGCGGAGCCCGCGCGATGACGACGAGCGACGTCTCGCGTGCGCGCAGGTGCCGGAGAAGCCCGTCCGAGAGCTCGTCGGCGCCCGCCGAGCAGCTCGAGCAGCCCGTATCCCAGGTCGGCCCGAACATGAAGTGCCTGACGATCAGCTGGCGGCGGTCGTCGAAGAGGTCGAGCAGGCTCACGTCCCCCTCGGGCCCGTCGAACGTGTAGTCCTTCTCGATCCTGACCATCGGCAGCATCCGCCGCTTCGCGCTGAGCTCGTCGCGGGCCCGGGTCATCGCCTTCTCCTCGGCAAGCAGCTCCTTGCGGGCGACCGTCCACTCTTGGCGCGAGGCAATTCGAGGGAGACTCATGCTGTGGTCCTCCTTGTTGTCGGGTGCTCTCGAAGCAGAGACTCCAGGAGCACCCCGAACTCATCGGCCCGGGGAGCGTCAGAGAAGGCGCAGGATCAGGATGACGACGAGAACGATCACAAGAAGCCCGACGATTCCGACTCCGGTTCCGAGTGCGAGCACTTCCACAGTGTTCCTCCAGTCGTTTCGGTGCCAGAAGCAGGTTCCCGATGGCCCGACTGGACAAACATCGTTCGCGTCGCTATATTTCGCATAGCAAGTTTCCTACGCGAAAGGCTTTTACGCGAATCATGTCCACACGAACGATGTCCAAACGTGAGCTGGCAGCCGAGGTCGGTCGGCTCTGGGGAGACCTGGCCGTGCAGTCGAAGCGCTCGCTTCGGCCGCTGCTCGAGGCCGAGGGCGTGACCATGCCCCAGGCGATCGTGCTCCAGACGCTTCGGACCGCGGGCGGACGGCAGCCGGCCCGCGACCTCGGCCGCGAGTGCCACATGCTCGCGTCGACGGTCACCGGCGTCATCGACCGGCTCGAGATCGCAGGGCATGTGCGCCGCGAGCGCGACTCGCGTGACCGCCGGGTCGTGTGGGTGATTCTGACCGAGGAGGGAGAGCAGCTCGTCGAGCGCATCCCGTCGTTCTTCGAACACCTCGGGAAGTCATTTACGGTGCTCCCCGCGCGGGAGCTCGAGCAGATGCGGGAGTCGCTCCTTCGGGTGCTGGCTGCCGACGAGGACGAAGGGAACCGTTGATGCCGATTCTGACCGAGGCCAACCGCAAGTGGTGGACGCTGGGGGCGATGTGCTTCGCCCTTTTCATGGTGATGCTCGACAACACCGTCGTGAACATCGCCCTGCCCGCGATCAAGTCCGACTTCGGGGCGTCCATCTCAGGCCTCTCGTGGGCGGTCAACGCCTACACGCTGAGCTTCGCCGTCCTGCTCGTGACCGGCGGCCGCCTCGGGGACGTCTTCGGGCGAAAGCGCATGTTCCTCGCCGGGCTCATCGCCTTCACGCTCGCGTCGATCGGGGCGGGACTTTCGCAGTCGGTCGGCCAGCTGATCTTCTGGCGCGCGGCGCAGGGCGCCGGCGCGGCGTTCCTCATGCCCGGGTCGCTCTCCATCCTCACCGACGCCTTCCACGGCCGTGAGCGGGGCCGCGCGCTCGGCCTCTGGGCGGGCATCTCCGGCCTGGCGCTCGGGATGGGGCCTGTGCTCGGCGGGCTGCTCGTCGAGAAGGCGGGCTGGGAGTGGATCTTCTTCCTGAACGTCCCGGTGGCGCTCATTGCCGTGCCCGTGACCCTCTACGCCGTGCGCGAGTCGCGCGACCCGTCCGCGGTGCGCCGCATCGACTGGGCCGGCATCGGCACGCTGTCCCTCGGGATGGGGCTCGTCGTCCTGGCGCTCGTACAGGGCAACGACGAGGGCTGGACGTCGACCCGGACGCTCGCCGAGCTCGCGGTCGGCGCCGTCGGTCTCATCGCCTTCGGCTGGCTCCAGATCGCGGGCGACGACCCAATGGTCGATCTCGGCTTCTTCAAGAACCGCACGTTCTCGGCCGGAAACGTGGTGGCGTTCCTCGTCACGTACTCGATGTTCGCGACGTTCTTCTTCATCACGCTCTACATGCAGGACATCCTGCGCCTCTCGCCGCTCGAGACCGGGGTGCGGTTCCTGCCGATGACGATCCTGATCATCGTGACCGCGCCGATCGCCGGCCGCCTCTCGGACCGGTTCGGGAGCCGCTGGCTCCTGGCGGGCGGCATGTTGCTGGTCGCCGCCTCGCTGGCCCTCGAGTCACGCATCACCGACACGAGCACGTACCTGACGCTCCTTCCGGCGTTCATCGTCGGCGGGATCGGGATGGGCATGACCATGTCGCCGATGACCGCGGCGGTCATGGGGTCGGTCGATCGCACCAAGGCCGGCGCGGCGTCGGGAGTGCTCTCGATGATGCGCATGATCGGCGGAGTGTTCGGCGTGGCGACGCTGACCGCGCTCTTCCAGCACCTCGCGGCCGGCCGAGCCGCAGCGGGCCACTCGCCGAGCGACGTCTTCATCTACTCGCTCTCGCACAGCCTGCGCCTCTCGGCGGCGATCGCGATTGTCGGGTCGGTCGTGGCGGCAGCGTTCATCCGAACGCACCACGCCGAGGAGGATGAGGCGCCGTCTGCGACACGGACCGAGGCCGAGCCGGCGCTCGAGATGGTCTAGCTAGCGCTCGACCGGGACCTCGGCCACCATCGCACCCCAGCGGTCCTCGATCCGGCGGATCTTCCAGACGGCGACCGACGTCGCCCACATGACGAGGAACAGGCCGACGATCGCGTAGCCGAGGGTCTCGAAGTCGAGCGCGTTCAGGGTGTCCCACGCTCCCCCGGAGAGCCCCAGCTTCATCGACGCCACCTGGAAGAGCTCGACCGTGCCGATTGCGAGGGCGACGACGACCGACAGCATCGTGACCGTGATGTTGTAGTAGATCTTGCGGATCGGGTTCGAGAACGCCCACCCGTAGGCCTGGCTCATGAACGCGCCGTCGAGCGTGTCCATGAGGCTCATGCCCGCCGCGAACAGGATCGGCAGCGCCAGGATGGCGAGGATCGGCACCGAGTGCGTGGCGACACCGGCGGCCAGTGCCAGGAGCCCGACCTCCGTGGCGGTGTCGAAGCCCAGCCCGAACAGGACCCCGAGTGGGTACATCTGCCAGCTGTGGTCGATGAGGCGGAAGAAGCGGCCGAAGAAGCGGCCCATCAGGCCGCGTTCGTTCAGGCGCTGCTCGAGCAGATCGCCGTCGTACGTCCCGGTCTTCATCTGGCGGAAGATGCGCAGGATGTCGACGAGCACGATCAGGTTCAGGATGCCGATGATCCACAGGAACGTGCCCGAGACGGAGGCCCCGATGTAGCTCCCGTACTCGTGGAGCGTCGGGACGGCGGAGTTCGCCGAGCGCGCCCCGAGGGCGAGCGTCATCGCGAGCGTGAAGACGACCGTCGAATGGCCGAGCGAGAAGAAGAAGCCGGCGCCGACCGGGCGCTTGCCCTCGGCGAGGAGCTTGCGAGTCGTGTTGTCGATGGCCGCGATGTGGTCGGCGTCGAACGCGTGCCGAAGGCCGAACAGGTAGGCGGTCAGGCCGAGACCGACGAGCGGGCGGTACTGTCCCGAGTAGTAGAGGAAGAGCCCCCAGCCGACGACGTGGAGCGCCAGCACCGCCGCGCCGAAGCCGGACAGTCGCAGCCATTCGTCGCGCGTCACTCCGCGCGTCCACCTCGCGAGCATCGGGGTCTACCTCCAAAAGCGGGACATGAGCTGCGACCTATTCGCAGCGTCCGCCGAACCGGTTCAGAGGTGGAGCGCACAGGCGCGGCCCCGTCAGAGCCTGCGGGTGGCTCGGACGGGGCCTTGGGACGGACGCGGGTCAGCCGTTGATGCGGCTGGTGCCCTTGGCCAGGTCAGCGGTGATGGCGTCGAAGACGCCCACCAGCTGCGTCGGCTGGGGCTGGTAGAAGTAGTTGCCCGGCGTGGCGATCTGCTGCATCGCTTGGTTGGCCAGGATCGAGGGCTGCTCGGCCCCTCCGTTCGCCGACATGCAGGCCTCGGCGCCTGAGACGTCGAGGTCGTAGGCGATCGAGTACACGAGCACCTTGTTGGCCTTCGATGCGCCGGCGATCTGGACGGCCGTGCTGCACGGGTTCGTGCGGTACGGCGACGTCGCGGGCAGGTAGCCCGGGCCGGTGTTCGCCGCGCCGTCCGAGAGGAAGATGATCACCTTCTGGACGCCCGGCCGGCCGTTGGCGTCGAGCTCGGCCTGGGCTGCGGCAAGCGCGTTGGCATAGGCCGTCTGGCCGCCCGCCTGGACGCAGTTCAGGGTCGAGATCAGATCCGACGAGCTGTTGAGGTTCCCGGGCGAGCTCGCGTAGTCGTTACCGAGGGGGACGACCAGGTAGGCCGCGTTCGTCAGGTCGTAATTCGACGTCGGAGCGCTGCTGCACCTCGCCCCCACACTGGCCGCGGGTGGGAGCACGACGAGCCCCACGTTGTCGATGGCCGGGTCGAGGTCGTCGAGGAACGACGTCACGCCCTGCTTGGCGTTTGCGAGCTTCTGGCCCGACATCGATCCCGTGCGGTCGAGCACCATCACGATGTCGAGGGGGAGCGCGCCGCACGGCGAGCAGGCCTGAGAGTGCACCGTCACGGTCACGTGGTCGATGCCGACCATTTGGAGGAAGTACGTCGGCACGTCCGCCGACTCGGTGACCTGCACCGTGTTCGCCGGGTTGCAGAACTTCGGGCCCGTCACGCAGTTTGCGTCGGCCTGGAGCGAGACGAGGCCGGAGCCCGGGATCTGGTTCTTGCCGCCCGGCCCCGAGCCGAACGAGGTCGCCGCGGCGATCGCGGCGCCCGGGCTCGGCAGGTTGCCGGCGCCGGCGGCCGAGGCCGCGTCGGCGGACGCCTGGAGCGACTGCTTCACGCGGTAGGCGTTCCCGATGTCGATCGTGAGCCCCGCCGCAAGCAAGAGGCTCATCATGAAGATGACGACCAGCGGCAGCGTCTGCCCGACTGCGCCGCCCCGCTTCGTCCATCTCATCCCGCTCATGTCCCGTCTCCTCTGCGCCTCGCCCGCGCCGGCGCCCATGCAGCGGCACGCTCCGCAGACGTCTGTCCAGTGATCGAATCCCGCCGGTCGAGCCCCGGGCCGTCCGGTGGACGGGCGACTCGAACGATCTGGATCCAAGGTACGAGGGCCTGTCAACACAGCTATCCCTCCGATGGGTGATTTTCCAGATGCTGACAACGTGACGCCCAGCGCTCCGTGATCGGGGCCCGGCGGAGTACCCTGAAAGCCGCGATGCCACGTCTCCGAACGCCCGCCGTCCTCCTGGTCGCACTCGCGGCCGTCGTGCCGACGGCGGCGTGCGGCTCACAGAGCGCCAGCAGCCCGTCACCGGCCGCGTCGCAGGCGCTGCGGGCCGCCTGTCCCGACGACTGGGCGGCGGGATGGCAGCGGCTGGCGAACCGGGCCGGAGCGCCGGTGTACTGCCCGCGCTGGGTGCCCTCGCCGCTCAGCGGCCAGATCGTCGGTGCGTATCCCGGCCAGGGCTCGCGGACGGTGTCGGTCAACAAGGACGGCTCCTATCTCGTGAGCCTGATCTGGTCGGACGCCTCGGGGGAAGTACACGTGAACTTCGGCGGCTACCTGCATAGCACCGCCGTGCCGCGCTGCGACGACGTCGAGACCACCAACGGCACCACCGTGCGGACGAAGGTGCCGTGCTTCAGCGACCCGTCCGGGACCTTCCATGCCGGGCCCATCACGGCGACGCTCTACACGGTGAATCGCGGCCCCGACCAGTGGCACCTGCTGTACGCCTGGAAGTACCGCGGGTCGCTCTACACGGTGTCGCAGCACGTGGCCGCGCCGCTGACCTACGGCCAGGTCGCAGGCGACCTCAAGCGCATGCTGAACGAGCTCGTGCTCGTCAATCCCGGCGGCTGACATGCCACTGACGCGCAGGCAGGTCATCGCCGGCACGGCGGCAGCCGCCCTCGCCGGCGGCGGCATCTACGAGCTCGTCGACCGGCTGACGGGAGGCTCGACCCGGGCGGCCGCGGCCACCGCCGCGCGGCGCGAGCAACACCTGCTCGACGGCCTGCGCATCGTTCGCGACAACGACGTCGAGGTCATCGTCCCGCCGCTCCACATGCAGGTCGTCACCCTCGAGCTCACGACCGGCGACGGTCACGCCGACCTGCGCGCGGCCCGCGAGGCCCTCGAGGGCGCGATCGCTGGACTCGAGAGCCGCTTCCCCCCCACCCCGGCCGGGATCGGCATCACCGTCGCCTGGGGGCTGCCCTACTTCACCCGCGTGGTGCCGGACCTCGCGGCGACCCACCTGCCCGTCGACCGGCGCGCCTCGCGGGCCGCCGGCCACGACGTGCGCGCCCTGCTCGACGCGGTCCGCTTCACCAGCGACCCGGCGGCGACCGTCCTCGAGCAGAACGACGCGGCGCTCCTGCTTCGGAGCGACAGCCTCGAGACCATCGCCGACGCGGCGCGCGAGCTCGTGGGCGGGCTCGATATCTGGCGCCCGACCAGCATCCGCCGGGGCTTCGCCGGAGGCGGGTTCGACGGCGGTGCGTCACTCCCGCGGCGGATGGCGGTCGCGGCCGGCGTCCCGGGGGCGCAGCTGATCCCGGAGCAGGCGGAGCTCTTCCTGGGCTTCACCTCGACGCAGCGCGCCGGCCTCGGCCCCGGCAAGATCGCCAATCTCGAGACGCTGGGCTACTCCGACGGAGGCCCCCAGGGCTACTTCACGGGCGGCACGACGATGCACCTCTCGCACATCTCCGAGGATCTCGAGGCGTGGTACCTGGGCTTCGACTACGACCAACGGGTCGCGACGCTCTTTCGCCCGGACCAGAAGACGCCGCCGGGAACGCTCACGGTGCGCCAGGGCCCCGACGACGTGGCCACGGTCGCCCAGAACCAGCACGACTATGACCGCTTCCGCGCGATCGGGCACAGCGCGTCGATCCAGACGGCCTCACGCCTGACCGAGGATGTGCGCGGCGCCGACGGGACGAGCTACCGGGCGGGCACCGCGGTGCCGCAGCGGGCCGACGCGAACACGCTCGACAACCCGTTCTTCTGGAGCGCTCGGCCCGAGGTCGACGGGATGACGTCCGAGGCCGCGGCGGGCGTCCACTTCGTCGTCTTCCATCCGACGAGCGACGACTTCGCGCGCACGCGGCGCGCGATGGACGGCGTGTTCACCGACGGCACGCGCGTGCCGCTCCCGCACGGCGACCCCGGACAGGGGATCAACTCGGTGCTCACGACGACCCACCGCCAGAATTTCCTCGTGCCGCCACGCCCCCACCGGGCGCTGCCCCTCGTCGACCTGATCCGCTAGCGCGTCAGACGCGCGCGCCCGCCTCGACGCCGGAAAGAAACTCCTCCGCCGCCGCGGCGTACGCCTCGGGCTCCTCGAGGTGGGCGACGTGAGCGCTGTCCTCGAACACCACCATCCGGGCGTCCGGGATTCCGGCGACGATGGCCTCCGAGCAGCTCGGGGTGATCTCGTCGTAGCGCCCGCAGGTGACGAGCGTCGGCACGTCGATCCGGCCCAGGTCGGCGATCCGGTCCCAGGTGCGGAGCGTCCCGATGACGTCGAACTCGGTCGGGCCGTTCATCGTCGCATAGACCTGATTCCCCTCCATCTGCGTCGAGCTCCGCACCAGCGCGTCCGGCCACGGGTCGAGCCGGCACAGATGGCGGCGGTAGAAGGCCTGCTCGCCGGCGCGGTAGTCGGGATGGTCGTACTCGCCGCGCGCGCCGAGCTCGATCAGCGCCGTGCGGTGCGGCTCGGGAAGCTCGTCGATGAGGCCGCGGGCGCCGGCGACGAACTGCGCGATGCTCGCGGACGTGCTGGCCAGGACGAGGGCGGCGATGCCGGCGGGGCCGCGGGCCATGTAGTCGATCGCGAGCCATCCGCCCCACGATTGGCCGAGCAGGTGGCAGCGATCGAGGCCGAGCGAGGCCCGCACCTGGTCGACCTCGGTCACGAACCGGTCGACCGTCCAGAGCGACGCGTCGTCGGGCCGGTCCGAGCGGCCGCACCCGAGCTGGTCATAGACGATCGCCGGCCGGTGCTCGGAGAGGCGCTCGGCCAGCGGGAGCATGTAGTCGTGGGCGGCGCCGGGGCCGCCGTGCAGGAGCAGAACGGGGAGGGCGCCACCGCCACCCAGGCGCCGGTACCACACGCGGCCGCCCTCGACCTCGACATATCCCTCGTCTGCCATCGCTTCCCCTCCCTTTGGACTCCGGCGGGGATCATGACAGGGATCCCTCGGCCGAGGGAGGGTGAGATTCATGACTCGGAAGGGTGGTCGGCGTTCGGGTTCAATTTGCCGATCTTCAAACGTGCAGGTTTCTTCTGCGTTGTCTTCAATTTGAGGTGCCAATGACCCCGTACGCTCCCACGGAGCGCGCACGCTCGTCGCGCGCCGCACGCCTTGCGTCCATCGTCGTCGCAGCCGCAGCAGTCCTGGCGGCCTCTGTCGTGCCGGCCGGCGCGGCGACGTACTCGATCACACCCGGCGGCCCCTCGGTGGTCGTCGCGGTGAGCTCCGCGGGCGGGACCTCGCGCGCGAGCTTCAGCGGCAGCGCCGGCCAGCGCGTCGCCGTTCGTGCCACCAACACGTCGATCCTGGCGGGAAAGATCACCCTCCAGGACTCGTCCGGCACCGTCCTTCGCACCTCGGGCCTGAACACAGGCGGCGCGTGGCTCGACATGGTCACCCTCCCGGCCGACGACACCTACTCGATCGTCGTCGACGCGACCGGCACGCATACCGGCCAGACGAGCGTCACCCTCTACAACGAGCCTGCCGACCCGACCGTTGCGCTCACCTCGGGGAACCCGGGCACGGCCACGACCACGATCCCGGGCCAGAACGCCTCGTTCACGATCACCGGCACCGCCGGCTGGAACCTGAGCCTGCGGCTCGCCAACGTCTCGACGCCGATCCTGAACGTCGTCGTCAAGAACCCCGACGGCACCACGCTCATGCCGGCGCTCGGCGTCGTCGGCAGCAAGTGGATCGAGCCGCTCGACCTGCCGCAGACCGGGACGTACACGATCAAGATCGACCCGCAGTCGTTCGCCAAGGGCAGCCAGACCCTGACCGCCTGGACGTTCCACGGCGACCAGACCGCGAACATCGCGGCCGACGGGTCCGGGCACACGCTCAACATGTCGACGCCCGGTCAGAACGGCTCGCTCTACCTCGCAGGCTCGAGCGGCGACCGCGTCTCTCTCACCTTCACGGGCGTCACCGTGCCCGTGGGCAAGATGTGGATCAAGAACCCCGACGGGACGGTGCTCGTCCCGACCCAGTCGCTCCCCGGGGGCGGAATCATGATCGAGCCGCTGGTGCTCGGCCAGACGGGCAGCTACCACATCTTCCTGAACCCGGACACGTTCAACACCGGGTCGGTCACGGTGCACGCCTACACGGTGCCGCCGGACACGGTCCACGACGTGGCCGCCGACGGCACGCCCGACTCGACGCCGTTCACCATCCCGGGCCAGAACGGCAAGCTCCGGTTCTCGGGGAACGCCGGCCAGGAGGTCAGCATCAACCTGGCCTCGTCCGTCGCCGACGCCGACTGGCAGATCCTGAAGCCGAACGGCAACGAGCTCGACTCGGGCTCGCTTGACACGTCGGGCGACTTCATCGAGCCGTTCACGCTTCCGACGGACGGCACGTACAAGCTCGTGCTCGACCCGCAGAGCTTCTATCTCGGAACCGTCACCGCCGCGGTGTACACCGTGCCGGCCGACGCGACCGCGGCGGGAGCGATCGGAACGACGACGGTCAACACCGTCGGCACGCCCGGCCAGAACGCGGCGATGACCTTCACCGGCACGGCCGGACAGCGGGTCAGCCTGACCGCGTCCGCCGTGAGCATCCCGAGCAGCACCGTGTGGATCGAGCGGCCGAACGGCGCCTCGATCGCGCAGTTCACGACCGGCACGAGCGGCCACTTCATGAGCCCGGTCACGCTGCCGCAGAACGGGACGTACACCGTCCACATCGACCCGCAGGGGTCGGGCACCGGGCACATGTCGCTCGATCCCGAGCTCGTGGCGGGCGATCCCGTCTACCCGATCGTCGCGAACGGCGTCGTGGTCGGCGGGACGAACGGCGGAGCGGGCCAGAACATGCTGCTCACGTTCACCGGATCGACGAACCAGAAGATCAGCCTGGTCGTCTCCAACTCCACCATGGGCTCCGCCAACGTGTCGATCCTGAAGCCGGACGGCTCGACGCTCGTCTCGAGCTTCTCGATCTCCTCGGGCAGCGGGTACGTCGACACAACCACGCTCCCCGCGAGCGGCACGTACACGATCAAGGCCGACCCGTCAGGCACCAACGTCGGATCGGCGGACTTCCGTCTGTACACGGTGCCCGCCGTGGCGACCGGCACGATCACCCCGAACGGGGCGACCACGAACATCGCCACGACGGCCCCGGGGCAGAGCGCGAAGCTCACCTTCACCGGGAACGCGGGCTGGGCCGCCGTGCTCAAGATGACGGCGGGATCGGCCTGTCCGACCACGGTGTCGATCACGGCGCCGAACGGCTCGACCAAGCTCGCGGCGACGCCGCTCTCGCCGTCGGGCCAGGTATCGGTCTCGCTCACGGCCAACGGCACCTACACGATCACGATCGACCCGCAGGGCAGCTGCTTCGGCAGCCACATGCTGACGCTGACGCACTAGCCGATCACGGTTGCGATGATGCGGGGGTGGCGCTCGCCGCCCCCGCATTCGTCGATCTCTCCCCCACGCTGGACGGCCGCCTCATTCGGATCGAGCCGCTCGCCGCCCACCATGAGGATGGCCTCCGCGACGCCGCCGCGGACCAGCGCACGTGGCGCTGGATGCCGATGAACCCCACCGGTGACGCCGGCTCCTTCCACGACTGGATGACCGACGCGCTGGCGCGTTCGGCGGAGGGAGTCGAAGCCGCCTTCTGCGTCCTCGAGCCCGGCGGCGGCCGCCCGCTCGGGAGCACGCGCTACCTGGCGCTTCGGCCCGAGCACCGCAGCCTCGAGATCGGCTGGACGTGGCTCTCGCCCGCCGCCTGGGGCAAGGGCGCAAACGCCGAGGCGAAGCTCCTGCTCATGGGCCACGCGTTCGAGCGCCTGGGCTGCATGCGGGTCGAGTTCAAGACCGACGCCCTGAACGAGCGCTCGAGAGCAGCCCTCGAGGCGATCGGCGCCCGCTTCGAGGGGATCCACCGAAAGCACATGCTGGTCCGCGGCGGCGAGCTGCGCGACTCGGCGTGGTACAGCGTGGTCGACGACGACTGGCCCACGACGGAGGCGGCACTCGCCGAGCGGGTGGCCGGGAAGGAGGCCGGATGAGCGAGCGGCGTCACCATTCCAGCGGCACCGAGTGGGAGGCGCGGATCGGCTACGCGCGCGCCATCCGGGTCGGCGACACGATCCACGTCTCGGGCACGCTCGGCGTAGGCCCCGACGGGAGTCCGCCCGCCGGCGCCTACGCGCAGTCCGTGGCTGCGCTGGAGCGGATCGGCGGAGCCCTGGAGGCGCTCGGGTCGTCGCTCGCCGACGTCGTCCGCACGCGCATGTTCGTCGTCGACGTGGAGCGAAATCAGTTCGACGTCGGCCGCGCGCACAGCGAGTTCTTCGCGGACGTCCGCCCGGCCTCGACGATGCTGGGCGTGTCCGCGTTCGTCGGTCCCGAGTACCTGGTCGAGATCGAGGCCGAAGCGATCACCTCGGACCACGACTAGCTGCAAAGACGGGGTCAGACCCCACTATTGCACGCGAGGCTGGGCGGTCAGATCGTCTACACTCCTGCCGCCTTTGGGCGCGCGCCGCATTCGTCTAGGGGCCTAGGACGCCGCCCTCTCACGGCGGTAACACCGGTTCGAATCCGGTATGCGGTACCTCCCCGAAAACCCCTGCCGCGCAGGGGTTTTCGGACGTCGGAGCTCGTCGCCCTATCATGGGCGGCATGGAGCGTCGCCCGCCCAAGCGGCCGTCACGGTGGCAGCGCCTGCTGGCGCGCCTTCGCATCCGGCCGCTGCCGCAGGAACCGGAGCCGCCCGAGGACCCGCACGACTACGCGATGGTGCCGTCCGGCACGCCGCGCCCGCCCCGGCCCGCCGGCGCCGAGGCGCTCCCGCTCCCCGAGGACGAGCCGCCGCCGGCCGATGCGGCCGGGCGAGAGGAGTAGGCGTGGCCGGCTACGCGATCTCGACGCTGGCCGATATGCCCGACGTCCCGACGTTCTCGGATCCGGGCGACCCGGCCTGGAAGCCGATCCAGCACTACCTCGGCCTGACGGCGTTCGGCATCAACGCCTTCACGGCCCGGGCCGCCGGCGACACGATCGCACCGCCGCACGACGAGGAGGACTTCGGCCAGGAGGAGGTCTACGTCGTCGTCGCCGGGAGGGCCCGCGTGACGGTCGACGACCACGAGATGGATGCACCGGCCGGGACCGTCGTCGCCGTCCGCGACCCGGCGCTGGTGCGCTCGGTCGTCGCCGTCCACGCCGGGACGACGGTGCTCGCGGTCGGCTGCGCGCCCGGCTGCTTCCGGACGAGCTGGCGGCCGGCCCACTTCGAGCGGCTGCCGCGGCACCCCGACGTGGGCGCCTAGAGGTCGATCACTGGCGGGCCCGCTGGCCGCCCTCGATGAGGCGGGCGACCGCGACCGCGAACACCGCGGCCAGAGCGAGCAGACCCATCTCGACAAGCAGCGCCGAGCGAGCCGAGGCGGAGCCGATGAGCCAGTAGTAGAGGGTCGAGCTCGAGGACGCCACGAGGACGGCCGAGCCGCCGACCAGCGCCAGGATCCGGGCGAGCCGGACAGCCGGCTCGGCGTCGAGCGACCCGATGGCGAACGCCGCAGCGATCACGCATCCGAGGAACGCGCCGTACGCCGTCGCGCCGGAGAGCTGAGCGAGCACATGCAACATGGTGACCCCCACGAGGCTGGAATCTACCTCCTCCCGGCCCGGATCGGGGAGCCAGGTGCAAAAGACCACCCACGTCGGCACCTCCACACCCCGCGCGGGTAGCTCAATTTCCGGCCGCCTTCTTGCCGGCCTTGCCGTCGGCCTGGGCCGCGGAGTAGCCGGCGCTGTACCCGGCGGTGCGGCCGCGCTGGTAGCCGACGATCTGGCCCTTCTTGAAGCCCTTCTTGTAGCCGCGCGTGTAGCCCTTCTGCTCGCCCGAGGAGAAGCCCTTGCGCTGGCCGGCCGCCTTGCCGTGCTCGCGGCCGCGCGCGACCCCGGCCGCGAGGCCGCGCTGGTAGGCCGCGCGCTGGAGCGTCGCGACCCGTTCGGCGGTGTATCCCCCGGTCGCCCCGAGCGAGAACGCGGCGACGCCCACGGCGGTCGCGACGGCCGCCGTCAGCCCGAACGCAAGCAGAAGGCCGGCCACGCTGAGGCGCGGCAATGTTGCAGGGATGCGGATTGACCCAAACACGGCAATAGCAACGCTTATCCGTTGCAGTCGATAATCCTGCAAGTCGACGCAATTTGCAAGCGGACTCCGGCCGGCTTTGCAGCGGTTATCCGGTCAGGCGTCCGAGCGTCGTGTCGATCCTGGCGAGCGATTCCTCGCGGCCGAGTAGCTCGAGGCTCTCGTAGAGTCCGGGGGCGACCGTCTTTCCGGTCACCGCGACACGCACCGGCATGTAGAGCACCCGCGGCTTCACTCCCTCCTTGTCGCAGGCGGCCGCAAGGGCGGCGTGGATCTCGTCCGCCCGCCACGTCACGACTCCGGCGAGCGCCTCGCGGGCGGCGGCGAGCGAGCGCGGCGCGGCGGCGTCGCCCTCGACCCGCGCCCATGCATCGGGATCAAGTGTGACCGGTGCGAACAGGAAGCCGGCGAACCCCTCGAACTGGCCGAGAGTGCGGAGCTTCTCCTGGACGATCGGCGCCGCCTCGGCGACCCGCTCCGGCTGCCCGGCCAGCGCGGAGCCCGAGACCGCGAGGTACCGCTGGAGCGACGCCGTGAACTCGGCAGGCTGGAGCGCCCGCAGGTGCTCGCCGTTCAGCCACTCGAGCTTGTCGGGGTCGAACACCCCCGGGCTCGAGTTCACGCGCTCGAGCGAGAACCGCTCGACCAGCTCCGGCACGGTCATCATCGTCGTGTGGTCGTCGAAGCTCCAGCCGACGAGCGCGAGGTAGTTGACGAGTGCCT
This sequence comes from uncultured Actinomycetes bacterium, assembly GCA_963709425.1. Lineage (GTDB taxonomy): Bacteria > Actinomycetota > Thermoleophilia > Gaiellales > JAICJC01 > JAICJC01. Next base: position 459,099 of record CAVPWG010000001.1, read on the forward strand.
GTGGGACGATGCCGCGATCGCGGTACTCCTCGACCGAGACGGCGCCGTGGCGCTTCGAGAGCTTCTTCCTGTCGGTGCCGAGCACCATCGGCAGGTGGGCGTAGGTGGGCGGTGCGGCATCCAGGGCCGCGTAGACGGCGAGCTGGCGCGGTGTCGACGGCAGCAGGTCCTCGCCCCGGATCACGTGCGTGACCCCCATCCGGATGTCGTCGAATGGGTTGGCGAAGAGGTAGGTCGGCGTCCCGTCAGAGCGGAAGATGACGTGGTCGCCGAGGAGCGCGTTCTCCCACTCGACGTGGCCGCGGACGACGTCCTCGATGGCGCTCGTCCCATCGGCCGGCATCGCGAGCCGGACGACGTGCGGGAGGCCGGCGCCCTCGCGCGCCTCCCGCTCCTCGACCGAGAGGGGGCGGCACCGGCCCGAGTAGATGAGCGGCAGTCCGGCCGCCTGCCGCCGCTCCCGCTCCGCGGCGAGCTCCTCGGTGGTGCAGTAGCACGGATAGGCCGCACCGCTCTCGACCAACTCGGCGGCCGCGGCCGTGTAGAGGTCGAGCCGCTGCGTCTGCCGGTGCGGGCCCTCGTCCCAGTCGATGCCGAGCCAGCGGAGCACGTCCTCGGCCTGGTGGATCGCCTCCTCGGTCGACCTGGCGCGGTCGGTGTCCTCGAACCTCAGGACGACGCGGCCGCCCGTGTGCCGGGCGTAGAGCCAGTTGAAGAGCATCGTGCGGGCGACCCCGACGTGGAGCCACCCGGTCGGGCTGGGCGGCATGCGGACGACGGGAGGGGGCACGGCGGCCCAGTCTAGTCGCGCGTCGCCGCGCTCCGGCCGAGCGCCGCCACTACCATCGGGCGATGGAGTTCGGAGCGCACCTCAAGACGGCCGGCGGCGCACACAAGGCTGCGATCCGCGCCGGCGAGATCGGCGCGACGGCACTTCAGATCTTCACCCAGAGCCCGCGCCAGTGGCGGCATCCGGATCTCGACCCCGCTGCGGCCGAGCAGTTCCGCACGGCCCGCGATGAGAACGGCATCGGCACGGTCACCTGCCACGCCACCTACCTGATCAACCTCGGCGCGACGGATGACACCGTCTACTCCCGGAGCGTCGAGGCCCTCCGGCGGACGATGCTGACCGCGCAGGCCTACGCCGCAGAGGGGGTGGTCTTCCACCTCGGAAGCCACCTCGGACGCGGCCTCGACGCCGCGCTCCACCAGGTCATCCCCGCGATGCAGGTCGCGCTCGGAGAGGGCGAACCGAAGTCGCCCACACGGATCGTGATCGAGAACTCCGCCGGAGCGGGCAACACCATGGGCCTCACGATCGAGGACATCGCCCGCGTGATCGACGAGCTCGGCCGGCCGAAGCGGGTCGGCGTCTGCCTCGACACCTGCCACCTGTGGGCAACCGGCGTCGACGTGCGGGATCCGGCGCGGGTCGACGAGCTCGTGAGCGAGCTCGACGAGCGGATCGGGCTCGATCGGCTGCTGTGCCTGCACGTGAACGACGCCGCCCTTCCACTCGGGGCCCACCGCGACCGGCACGCCGACCCCGGAGACGGCCTGATCGGCCGCAAGCTCGGCGTCATCCTGGGCCATCCCCGTCTGCAGGACGTCGCCGCGATCACCGAGTCGCCCGGCCCCGACGAGAAGGGGCCCGACAGGTCCACCATCAACGCGCTCCGCCGCCTGCACCGGGCCGGCGTCCGCAGACACGTCCGTGCTTGACATCGGCGCATCCGCCCCCCTCGGCGAAAACGAGCTGACGTTCCGCTACACGCGAAGCGGCGGGCCCGGCGGCCAGCACGTGAACACGACCGCCACCCGGGTCGAGCTGGTCTTCGACGTCGCCGGAAGCCCGACCCTCACCGACGCCGAGCGCGACCTCGCCCGCCGGCGCCTGCGCACCCGGCTCGACTCGGAGGGACGGCTCCGCATCGTGGCTCAGGACGAGCGCAGCCGGGCGCGCAACCGGGCGCTGGCCGTCGACCGGTTCTGCGCCGTGATGCGTGAGGCGCTCAGGCCGCCGCCGCCTCCGCGCCGCCCGACGCGGCCGACCCGCGCGGCGAGGGAGGAACGGCTCGACGAGAAGCGCCTGCGCGGCACCCGGAAGCGGCTGCGCAGGCCGCCGCCCGCTTCCGAGGACTAGCGAAAGCGCCGCCTCAGGAAGGTCGAGCGTTCGCCTCGTAGCCGCTATTCTCTGGCCATGACGTTGCTGCGGCCTCGAGTGGACGAGCTTCTGCCGGTTCCGGCGGTTGCCCCGCGGCCGCCGTTCGTGCACGTCCCGGCGTAGGCGCTCTCGCCGCTTCGGCCCTGAGCGCCGCAACGCACCGCCGGTAGACGTCTACGAAGGAGCGCACGATGTTCGCACGAGCCCTGCTCGCGGGAGCGTCCCGATGAGCACCACGACATTGCCCAGGCAGTCGAACGACTTCCCCGCGTGGTACGGCGAGGCAGTGCGCCGCGCCGGGCTCGCGGAGAACTCGCCCGTTCGCGGCGCGATGGTGATCAAGCCGTACGGCTACGCGATCTGGGAGGCGATCCAGCGCGAGCTCGATGACCGGATCAAGGCGACCGGCCACGAGAACCTGTACTTCCCCCTGCTCGTTCCCGCCTCGGTGCTGGCGCAGGAGGGAAAGCTCGTCGAAGGGTTCGCCCCCGAGGTCGCCGTCGTCACCGAGGCGGGCGGGAAGAAGCTCGAGGAGCCGCTCGCGGTGCGCCCCACCTCGGAGGCGCTGATCTGGTCGACGTATGCCCGCTGGGTGCGGTCGTATCGTGATCTGCCGCTGCTCTACAACCAGTGGGCAAACGGCGTCCGCTGGGAAATGCGGCCGCGCCTCTTCATTCGAACGAGCGAGTTCCTCTGGCAGGAGGGGCACACGGCGCACGAGACCGAGGAGGAGGCCGTTTCCGAGACGCTGAGGATCCTTCACGACGTCTACGCCGACACGATCGAGAACGTCCTCGCGATCCCCGTTCTGCGGGGCCGCAAGAGCGAGAGCGAGCGGTTTCCGGGCGCCGTCGACACGTACACGCTCGAAGCGCTGATGCGCGACGGAAAGGCTCTCCAAGCGGCCACCTCGCACTACCTGGGGCAGGGCTTCGCGCGCGCGTACGACGTCCGCTACACCGGCCGCGACGGCAGCGATCGGTACCCGTACGCGACCTCGTGGGGCGCGACCACGCGGCTGGTCGGCGGCGTCGTGATGGCGCACGGCGATGACCGCGGGCTGCGGCTGCCGCCTCGGGTCGCGCCGCACCAGGTCGTCATCGTGCCGATCCTCCGCGGGGATGACAGCGCAGATGTGCTCCAGGCCGCCGCTGCCGTCGCCGACGAGCTGCGTGCGGCGGGTGTTCGCGTCCGTGTCGACGATCGGCCGGAGTATCGGCCGGGCTTCAAGTTCAACGAGTGGGAGCTGAAGGGCGTGCCGGTGCGCATCGAGCTGGGGCCCCGCGACCTCGCTGCGGGGGCGGTCACCGCTGCGCGGCGCGACACCGGCGAGAGGCAGCAGATCCCGCTGCCTCGCGCGGCCGGCGAGATCGGCGCGATGCTGACTGACGTCCAGGCGTCGCTCTTCCGGACGGCCCGCGACGAACGGGAGCGGCGGACACTCCGCGACCCACACCGCTACGACGAGATGATCGAGTACCTCCGCGAACCGGGTGGATTCGTCGCGGCACCGTGGTGCGGCAGCACCGAATGCGAGGCGCGCGTGAAGGAAGACAGCTCGGCGACGATCCGGTGCCTGCCGCTCGAAGAGCAACCGACCCAGTCGGCGGCGTGTCTCTGCTGCGGGAGGTCAGCGGTGGCTGCAGCGTTCTGGGCGCAGGCGTACTAGCGGGCGTGCCGCCGCTCCCGCGTGGGCTTCCTCGGCCCCGTCTATCGCCGTCGTTCGGCGATGACGCGAAAGCTGCGGTGGTCGCCGGGCAGCTCGTGGAACTCGGGGTTCACGCAGCCCATCGGATCCTCGCGGTTCTCGTAGGCCCGCTCGACCTCGACCGGGCAGACGGCCAGGGGCTCACGCACCGCGCGGACGCCGCCGAAGCCGTTTCGCCGGCGGCTCGACCGCCGCAGGATGTCGAGGTCGATGTCGGCGGCGAAGACCTCCTGGGTGCAGCCGACGTAGGTGCGCCCGAACGCTTCGTAGGCGTAGAGGAACGGGCACGACTGCTCGAGGCAGCGCGAGGGGTGCACCACCTTCTGGCAGACCACGCCGCAGCGACGGCATTCGACCTGCTCGGTGCGATCGACCACCGGGAGCGGTTGGCGGATGCGAGCCATGCTCAGAGTTTACCCGGCGCTCCCGCGGCCATGGTCCTGTCCACCGCCGCCAGCACCTCCGCCGGGCTGGTCGCAACCGAGTCGGCAAGGCCATGGTCGCCGTGGTCGACGCGGAAGTACGTGACGAGGCACGTGTGCATCCCGAGCTCGGCCGGGCCCTCGACATCCTCACGCACCCGGTCGCCTACGAAGAGCGCGTCTGCCGGCTCGACACCAAGCTGGTCGAGCATCGTCCGGTAGATGCGCGGCGCCGGTTTTCGCACGCCCACCTCCGACGAGAAGACGATGGCGTCGACCCGCTCCGCCACGCCGTCGGATACCAGGTCCGCGTGGAGCAGGTCGGGTGGGTCGAACGTGTTCGACACGATGCCGATGCGAAGGCCGCGCGACCGCACCTCTTCGAGCAGCCAGTGCGCCTCCGGGTGCAGGTGGCGCGCGCTCGCCCACCCGCGGTGCTCCGCCTCGATCGCGGCCCGCACGAGATCAGGCCCCGGCGAGCAGCCGCACGCCGCAAGCGCTTCTGCCACCACCTCGGCGTAGACGAGCTCGGCGTGGTCGTCCGGGTCGGCCGAGAGCTCGGCGAACCGGCGCCGCAGGTCGTCCCGCAGATCGCCCGCTCGGTCCGGCTGACCTCGCGCGGCGACGAGCATGTCGCGCAGGCAGCCGAGCCACAGCGTCCTCGTCGAACGTGAAGTCGAGCAGCGTGTGGCCGTAGTCGAAGAGGACCGCCTCGAGCATCGCCGCTACTCGGACGTGGGGTGATCCTCGAACAGGTAGCGGACGGTCAGCCGCTTGGCGGCCTCCGCCTCGTCCAGGCGCCGTACCGGGCGCGTGTGCGGCGCGTCCTTCAGCTGCTGGGGGTCATCCGCCGCCTCTCGCGCGATGGCGAGCATCGCCTCGCAGAACGCATCGAGGGTCTCGAGCGCCTCGGTCTCGGTCGGCTCGATCATGAGCGCCTCGGACACGATCAGCGGGAAGTAGATGGTCGGCGGGTGAAAGCCGTGGTCCATCAGCCGCTTGGCGACGTCGAGCGCCGTCACGCCGTGCTCGCGCCGCAGCGTCCGCGCGGACAGCACGAACTCGTGCATGCAGTGGCGGTCGACGGGCAGGTCGTAGGCGTCCTTCAGGCGGGCCTGGATGTAGTTGGCGTTCAGGACGGCGACCTCGGACATGTGCCGGAGCGCCGGCCCCCACATCCGCATGAACGCGTACGACCGGACGAACACGCCGAACGGGCCGGCGAACCCGCGCACCTTGCCGATCGTCCTGGGCTCGTCCCAGTCGTACCCGAACCCGTCGTCGCCGCGAGTGATGCGCGGCACCGGCAGGAACGGCTCGAGCACGCTGCGCACCGCCACGGGGCCTCCGCCCGGGCCGCCGCCTCCGTGCGGCTGCGAGAACGTCTTGTGCAGGTTGAAGTGCACGACGTCGAAGCCCATGTCGCCCGGCCGCGAGATCCCGCACACCGCGTTCAGGTTCGCGCCGTCGTAGTAGAGGAGCGCGCCGGCGTCGTGGAAGATGTCGGCGATCTCGGTGATCCGCTCCTCGAAGAGCCCGAGCGTCGAGGGGTTGGTGAGCATGAGCCCCGCAGTCTGCGGCCCGACCCTCCCCCGCAGGTCGTCGACGTCGATGTTCCCGCGCGGGTCGGTCTTCACGCCGACCAGCGTGTAGCCGGCCATGGCAACGCTGGCCGGGTTCGTGCCGTGCGCCGTGTCGGGGATCACGACCTCCGTCCGATCCTCACCGCGGTCGTCGAAGTAGGCCCGCATCAGGGTGAGCCCGGTGAGCTCGCCCTGCGACCCGGCGGCGGGCTGGAGCGTGACGGCGTCGAGTCCCGACCACCTCGGCCAGCATCCGCTCGAGCCGCCACATCAGCTCGAGCGCGCCCTGGGCGCCCTCGACGTCCTGGTGCGGGTGCAGGTCGCGGAACCCGCCGAGCGCGGCCGCGCGCTCGTTGACGCGCGGGTTGTACTTCATCGTGCACGAGCCCAGCGGATAGAAGCCGGTGTCGATCCCGAACGTGCGCGTCGAGAGCTCGGTGAAGTGGCGGACGAGGTCGGGCTCGGCGATCTCGGGCAGGCGCGGCGGCGTGGCGCGCCGCAGCTCAGCGGGCACCTCCGCGGCCGGGACGCCGGGGTCGGCCACGCGGCCGGCGCGACGGCCCGGGCGGGAGCGCTCGTAGACCAGCTCTCACGAGGCGAGCACCTCTGCAAGCCGCTCGATGTCGGCCCGCGTCCGCTTCTCGGTGACGGCCACGAGGAGCAGGTTCTCCATGCCGGCGTAGTCGCGCCCGAGCGGGTAGCCGGGGTGGACGCCCTGCTCGCGGGCCGCGCGCACGACGTCCTCCGCCGGCCGGCCGAGGTCGAGCGTGAACTCCTTGAACGTGGGTCGGTCGAAGGCCGTCGAGCAGGCCGACCGCCCGCTTGGCCTCCTCGGCGAGCGAGAGGCACGCCCGGCCGACGTCCCGGAGCCCCTCGGGCCCGAGCCAGCACAGATACGCCAGGCCCGCGAGCGCGAGCAGTGTCTGGTTGGTGGTGATGTTGGACGTCGCCTTCTCGCGGCGGATGTGCTGCTCACGGGTCTGGAGCGTGAGGACGTACCCCCGCTTCCCCTCGAGGTCGTGCGTCTCGCCCACGATCCGGCCCGGCAGACGGCGGATGTGCTCGCTCTGGGCGGCCATGAACCCGTAGTGCGGCCCGCCGTAGCTCATGTGGTTCCCGGCCGACTGGCCCTCGCCGATCGCGAGCGCGCAGCCGTAGTTCCCCGGCGCCTCGAGCACACCGAGCGACAGGAGATCGACATGGGCCACCGGGAGCGCACCCGCCGCCGACGCGGCGGCGGCGATGTCCGGCGCCGGTTCGAGGCAGCCGAAGAAGTTGGGCTGTTGGAAGATCACGCACGCGGCGTCCTCGGCCACCGCCCGCACCGCGTCGGGGTCGGTCGTGCCACCGTCGTGCGGCACCTCGACGACCTCCATCCCGAACCCCGGCGCGAACGTCTTGACGACGCGCCGCACCTGCGGGTTCAGCGTCTCGGCGATGACGACCTTGCTGCGCCGGGTGGCGCCGCGGGCGACGTAGCAGGCGTCGGCGGCCACCGTCGAGCCGTCATAGCCCGACGCGTTCGAGACGTCCATGCCCGTCAGCTCGCAGATCGCCGTCTGGTACTCGAAGATCGCCTGGAGCGTGCCCTGGCTCATCTCCGGCTGATACGGCGTGTAGGCGGTGAGCAGCTCGCCGCGCTGCATCACCGCGTCGCAGACCGCCGGGACGTAGTGGTCGTAGATGCCGGCTCCGAGGAACTGGATCTCGCGGCCGGCGTCGGCGTTCCGCGACGCCAGGTCGGCCAGGTGCGCCATGAGCTCGCGCCTCGGTGAGCGCCGGCTCGAGGTCGAGCTCGCGCCCGAGGCGGACCGCGTCGGGGATGTCGTGGAAGAGCTCCTCGATCGATCCGACGCCGACGGCGGCGAGCATCGCGTCGCGGTCGGCGTCGGTGAGCGCGGTGAATGTCACAGGGACTCGAGCAGCTCGCGGTAGGCCGCCGCGTCCAGCAGGGAGTCGAGCTCGGACGGATCCGACATCCGCACCTTGATCAGCCAGCCCTCGCCGTAGGGGTCGTCGTTGACCGTGCTCTCGTTCCCGTCGAGCGCGTCGTTGACGGCCGTGACCTCGCCCGAGATGGGTGCGACGAGCCCGGACACCGCCTTCGTGGACTCGAGCTCGCCGTAGTCGGTGTCCTTGGTGACCGCGTCGCCGACCTCCGGCGGGCTGTAGAAGACGACCTCGCCCAGCGTGTCCTGCGCGTACCACGTGATGCCGAACGTCGCGGTGTCGCCGTCGACCCGGACCCAGTCGTGCTGGTCGTGGTAGTAGAGCTCGTCGGGGTAGCTCTCGTCGCTCATGTGACCTTCTCCTTCACGTACAGGGGCTTGGCGGCCACGCGCGCGGCGACCGGCCGCCCGCGCACGTCGATCTCGATCTCGGTGCCCTCGGCGGCGAGGTCCTCGGGGACGTAGCCCATCCCGATCCCGACCTCGAGCGACGGCGACATGGTGCCGCTGGTCACCTCTCCGGCGGGCAGGACGGCCATCCCCTGGCGGGGGATGCCTCGGCCTGACATCCGGAACGCGACCAGCCGGTCGAAGCCGCCCTGCTCGCGCTGGGCGCGGAGCGCCGGAGCGCCGACGAACTCCTTGCGGTCGAGCGCACAGACCCAGCCGAGGCCCGCCTCGAGCGCGGTGCGGCTCTGCGAGAGGTCGTTGCCGTAGAGCGGATAGCAGACCTCGAGCCGGAGCGTGTCGCGCGCACCAAGCCCGGCCGGGACCGCCCCGGCGGCCAGGAGCTTGTCCCACAGGATCCCGACCTTGTCGGGCGCCACCATGATCTCGACGCCCGGCTCGCCGGTGTAGCCGGTACGGGCGACGATGCCGAGGACGCCGCACACCTCGGCGCGGGTGAACTCGAACGGCTCGAGCCGGGGCAGCTCCACGAGGTCCAGCGCCGCCGGGCCCTGGAGCGCGAGCATCGCCATGTCGGCCGAGCGGTCGTCGAGGACCGCGCCCTCGCGCGCGCGCGCCGGCAAGCCAGTCGCGGTCGGCGTCGAGCCGAGCCGCGTTCACCACGAGCAGCAGGTGGTCGTCGTCGAGCCGGTAGGCGATCAGGTCATCGATGGGACAGCCGTTCTCGTCCAGCAGGAGCGTGTACTGGGCCTGACCCAAGCCGATCCGGCTCAGATCGTTCGAGAGCATCGTCTGGAGGTACTCGAGCGCAGCGGCGCCGCGCACCTCGAGTTGCCCCATGTGGCTCACGTCGAAGACGCCGGCGTGCTCGCGCACCGCGCGATGCTCGGGGATCACTCCTTCGTACTGGACCGGCATCTCCCAGCCCGCGAATGGAACCATCCGGGCCCCGGCTGCCAGGTGCCGGTCGTGGAGCGGTGTGCGGCGGAGGGCCTCGGACGCGTGCATCCGGAGGCGCAGTCTATACACGCCTTCCCCGGAGGGCGCACGCTGCGTCACAGGGGGCGCGTGAACCGGCGCGGCGCCTCGTCGAACCCGAGCGCCCGATACATGGCGTGGGCGTCCGCGCGCGGCTCGGCGCTGGTCACCTCGACGAGGCTGCAGCCCCGTTCCCGACCCCAGCTCTCGAGCTCACCCACGAGGCTGCGACCGAGCCCACGCCCGCGGTACGACGGCGAGACCGCGATCGCCGCCAGCCGCAGCCGACGCGACCCGTCGTGGAAGAACGGCACCACCGCGGCGCTCGCGAAGCCGCGCACCGCGCCGTCCAGCTCGACCACGATCACGCGCTCGTTCGAGGCGATCGCAGCGACCGCCGCGGCGGCTTCGGCCGCTGGCCGCTCGTAGCCCAGGTCGGCGATGAGGACGGCCAGCGCCGGGCCGTCCTCGGGCCGGGCATCGCGGATCTGCGTCGCGCTACCCCGGGTGGATGGCCCGGCGACCGGCCCGAAGCGCGCCGAGGCCGAGCAGCACGACGAGCGCGATGCCGACGACGTACTCGAGCAGCCCGACCCCGTCGTGCGTCACGAGGGCGCGGCCGAGCGACAACGCGGCGGCGGCGAGCAGGAGAGCCCAGATGAGCGGACGGAGCTTCATTCGGTGATCTTACCGCCGCGGCAGGTGCCGGCGCGGACGTCCTCATGCGGCCAGTTCGACCCGGCGGCGACGCTCCGCCTCGTCGAGGAGGCCGGGCTCTCCGTGCTGTCACACGACGTCCGGGCGCAGCTCGAAGGCGGCCGGCCGGTCGAGTTCCTGTGGGTGCTCGCCCGGAAGGGCTGAGCGGGCTACTCCTCGCGCAGGAACGACGGGATCTCGAGCGGATCCGTCGCCGGCGCCTCGAACTCGCCGGTGTCCTCCTGTTCGGCCGGCTTCGGGCGACGCAGGAACCCGCCCTCGCGCTGCTTGCTGGCGGCGGCGAAGACCGCGACCGGCCGCTCGCTCGAGCGGCGATCGAACCCGGTGGCGATGACGGTCACGCGCACCTGGTCGCCGAGGCTCTCGTCGATCACGGCGCCGAAGATGATGTTGGCGTCCGCGTCGGAGGCGGAGCCGACGATCTCGGCCGCCTCGTTCACCTCGAAGAGACCGAGGTCGGGCCCGCCGGTGATGTTCAGGAGGATGCCGGTCGCGCCCTCGACGGACGCCTCGAGAAGCGGCGAGGAGATCGCCGCCTTGGCCGCCTCGGCGGCGCGGTTCTCACCACCGGCAACGCCGATGCCCATGAGCGCCGACCCCGCCTGGCGCATGATCGTGCGCACGTCGGCGAAGTCGAGGTTGATCAGCCCCGGCACGGTGATGAGGTCGGTGATGCCCTGAACGCCCTGGCGGAGGACGTCGTCGGCGATGCGGAACGCGTCGACGATCGACGTGCGCTTCTCGACGACCTGGAGCAGCCGGTCGTTCGGGATGATGATCAGCGTGTCGACCTTGTCGCGCAGCTGCTTGATCCCACCCTCGGCCTGGTCGGAGCGCTTGCGGCCCTCGAAGCCGAACGGCCGCGTGACGACGCCCACGGTGAGCGCGCCGAGCTCGCGCGAGATCTCGGCGATGACGGGCGCGGCGCCCGTGCCGGTCCCGCCGCCCTTGCCGGCGGTGACGAACACCATGTCGGCGCCCTTCAGCGCCTCCTTCAGCTCGTCGCGGCTCTCGGTCGCGGCCTCCTGCCCGATCGACGGGTCGGCGCCGGCGCCCAGGCCCCGGGTGATCTTCGAGCCGATGTGGATCTTGACGTCGGCGTCGCACATGAGCAGCGCCTGGGCGTCGGTGTTGACGGCGATGAACTCGACGCCCTTCAGGCCGGCGTCGACCATCCTGTTCACGGCGTTCGTGCCGCCGCCGCCGACTCCGACGACCTTGATGACTGCCAGGTAGTTTCCGCTCTGATCCCTCATATCGAGCTCCGCTCCTCGGGCTCACCCTCTACCTGAGGGTTGGATATCACGTTCCTGCGTGGCGCCGAACTCGGGCATGCGCGGCCCGGTCAGCGGAAAACACGCGATCCGAGAGTACCCGCCTCTACCCTCTCTGTCAAGCGGAGCGTGAGAAGAGGCGACCATAACTCTCATGTCGAGGTTGAGTGTTTGTATCCCAGCGCCGGCCGGCCGGGTACCGAGACGTCGACGTAGGCGAGCGCCGATCGGGTGGCGGACTGCATCGACCTGAGCACGCGAACCGCGACCCGCAGCTTGAGATCGAGCTGCGCGGTCGACCCGAGTCTGACCTGGAGCCCGCGGCCGATCACCGCGGTGATGCCGGCGTCGCCGGTCATGACCTTGTGGATGTGGCCAACCCGGTGCGTGAAGGCGTGCGGTACCGCGCGCAGCACCTCGAGGGCGGGCACGATCCCGCCCGCAGGCACATGTGCCCCGGGCGTGAGGGCGAGCCCCTGGGCGACCCGGATCACCGGCAGACGGCTCTTCGCGGAGACCTCGGTGGAGAGCACGCGCCCGTCGCTCGAGACCAGGTACGCCGACTTCCCGGAGCGGACGGCCGCGGCCGGCCGGTACGTCGTGATCTGGATGGCGAGGGTGTGGGGGAACGTGCGGTCGACACTGGCTGTCCGCACGTAGGGCAGCTGCTCGACCGCTCGCTCGATCGCGCCCGGGTCGACCTGGAGGAGGCTGCGTCCCCCGACGGCGTGGATGGCCGCCTGTCGCACCTCGGCGCCGAGGAGCGTGCCGCCTCCTGAGACCGAGACGCCCGACACGGCGAACGTGCTCGAGTTCGCGAGCACCCAGTAGCCGCCCGGCGCGATCACGATGACGACCGCCAGACACAGGAGTACGAGCCTGCGCCTCCCCTCCGCCTTCTTGAGCGCCCGCCGGCGCAGGAGCAGCGCTCGGTCGACATTGGCAGCAAATGCCATGCCGGGGACTTCGGCAGCGGCCCTGTCGATCCTCCCCCTTACCGGGCAGGGACGCCGGGCACCGCGAACGGCGTGGGCGTGCCGCAGTAGGCGTTGTGCGACGCCACGGTGATCTGGTGCTCGAGGAAGCGCACCACGTCGGCGTGCTCAGGGCGGTCGCGGAGCGCGTCGGCGGCCGCGCGAAGCTCGGCCTCCCAGGCCAGCCAGCCGGTCCGCTGAGCGTCGTCGGTCATGAGCGCAATCTAGACGTCGAGCCCGATCGGCCCGAGCATCTGCACCTCATGTTCCAGCTCCACCCCACGCTCGTGGGCGCGGCGGCGGGCCTCACGCATGAGCGCGATCACGTCGGCCGACCGGGCGCCGTCGTGGTTCTCGATGAAGTTCGCGTGCACGGGCGAGATTCGGGCGCCGCCGACGGCGTACCCCTTGAGGCCGCACTCCTCGAGCAGGCGCCCGGCCGTGCGGCTCGCCGTCGGGGTTCTTCCAGACCGAGCCGAACGTCCGCACCTTGGCGGGCTGCGCCTCCCTGCGCCGCCGCTGCATCTCGGCCACGGTCTGGCGGATCCGGGCGGGGTCGCCGGGTCGCAGCTCGAGCACGGCCTCTGCGACCACCTCTCCGGCGCCGATCGTCGACCGCCGGTAGCTCATGCCGAGCTCGTCGGGCCCGCCGCGGCGCCGCCCGGCCGACCCCATCACGAGCGCGTCGGCCAGCACGTCTCGGATCTCGCCGCCGTAGGCGCCGGCGTTCATGCGCACCGCGCCCCCGGCCGTGCCGGGGATGGCGCACCCGAACTCGATTCCCGACAGGCCCCAGCCGGTCGCCCGCTTCACGATCGCGGCCAGCGAGGCGCCTCCACCGCAGACGACGCGCTCGCCGTCGCGCTCGATCCGAGCGAGCTCGCCGGCCAGCCGGATCACGACGCCGTCGTAGCCCTCGTCGGCAACGAGCAGGTTCGACCCCAGCCCGATCACGGCGATCTCGAGGCCCGCATCCGCCGCCCAGGCGAGCACCTCGCCCAGCTCGGCGACGGTCGTCGGTCGCGCAAACCATCGTGCCGGCCCGCCGGTGCCGACCGTCGTCAGCCGGGCGGTGGGGTAGTCGGCCCGGACCGCCGCGGGCACGTGTGGTGCCGGCGGCCTCACCCGAGCAGCAGGTCGCCCACGCGGCGCACGTCGCCCGCGCCGACGGTGAGGATCATGTCCCCCGCGCGCACGCGTGCACGAAGGTAGTCGGCCGCCTCCTCCAGCGAGGGCTCGTAGGCGAGCGGCATGCCCGGCCGCCGCTCCGCCAGGGCGTCGACCACGAGCTTCGCCGTCACCCCCTCGACGGGCTGCTCGCGCGCGGGGTAGATCTCGGTGACGACGGCCTCGTCCGCGGCGGCCAGCGCCTCGCCCAACCGATCCGCGAGCGCGGCGGTGCGCGAGTAGAGGTGCGGCTGGAAGCAGACGACGACGCGCGCCGGCGACTGGGCGCGCGCGGCGTCGATCGCAGCGGCGACCTCGGTCGGGTGATGTGCGTAGTCGTCGACGATCTCGGCGCCGGCGACCGACCCGCGCCGCTCGAACCGGCGGCCCGCACCGTCGAAGTCGCGCAGCGCATCCGCCGCATCCGCCGGGCTCGTGCCGGCGGCGACGAGCGCCGCCACGGCACCCGCGGCGTTCTGGGCGTTGTGGCGTCCGGGCAGCTTGAGCTCCACGCGGACGGGCGGCGCCGACGGCACACGCAGCCAGAACCGCGATCCCCCGCCGCTCCCCTCGAACGCGGCGATCCGCCAGTCGGCCCGCTCGTCGAACCCGAACCAGGCGCGGGACGCAACCGCGTCGAGGTCGACGCCGTCGCCCAGAAGCACAACGCCGTCCGCCGCGACGCTCGCCACCCATTCGGCGAAGAGCCTGCGCAGCGCTTCCTCCGACTCGAACCGGGCATGGTGGTCGAGCTCGATGTTGGTGACGAGCGCGATCTGCGGCCGAAGCAGCGAGCACGATCCGTCGGACTCGTCGGCCTCCGCGACGAGCATCTCGCCCCCGCCCGGGCCCGCGTTTCCTCCCAGCTGCGGCACGTCGCCTCCGACCAGCCAGGTGGGGTCGAGCCCCAGGCGTGTCGCAGCGTAGGCGATCATCGCCGTGGTCGTCGTCTTGCCGTGGGCGCCGCCGATGCAGATCGACCGCCGCGCCGCGACGACCTCGGCCAGAAGCTCCGCGCGGTGGATGACCGGGAGCCCGCGAAAACGCGCCTCCAGCACCTCGTCCTCGTCCGCCGGGACGGCCGACGAGACAACGACATCCATCCCGTCCTCGAGGTGGGCGCGGTCGTGCCCGATCGCGACCTGCATCCCGAACCGCTCCAGCCGGCGGGTGTACGCGGACTCGGCCGTGTCGCAGCCGTCGACGTCGGCCCCCCACGCGTAGGCGATGGCCGCGAGCGCCGACATGCCCGCACCGCCGATCCCGACCATGTGCAGGCGGCGGTCGGCGAAGCTCGTCACAGCGCGAGCTCCAGGAGCGTTGTCGCGATCCGCTCGGCGGCGTCCGGGCGGGCCAGCCGGCGGGCCGCCTCCGACATCGCCGCCAGCCGGGACGGCTCGGCCAGGAGCTGCCGCACCTCGGAGTCGAGCCGGGCGGCGGTGAGCTCGGCGTCCTCGATGACGATCGCGGCCGAGTCGGCGAAGTGCGCGGCGTTCATGCTCTGGTGGTCGGCGGTCACGTTCGGGGAGGGTACGAGCACCGCCGGCTTCCCTGCGGCGGCGATCTCGAACACCGAGCCGCCGGCCCGCGAGACGACGATGTCGGCCGCCGCGAGGAGCGGGCCGAGCGCCGACGTCCACGCCAGCACGCGGTAGTGCGGCGCGGCCCGGCCGGAGTACTGCGTGAACTCCCGCTCGCCGGTGATGTGGACGACCGTGAACCCTGGATCGGGGTCCGCCCACACGGCCGCGGCCGACCGGTTGATGGTGGTCGAGCCGAGGCTGCCGCCGAACACGAGCACGACCGGGCGATCCGCCGGAAGGTCGAACTCGCGCCGGCCCTCGTCGGCGCTCCCTTCGACCACGGACCGCGGCACGGGCCGGCCGGTCACCTGATAGCGGGGCGGGTCCTTGCCCGGGATCGGGAACGCCAGGAACACGCGACGGGCGAACGGCGCACCGAGGCGGTTGGCGAGACCCAGGTGCGCGTCGACCTCGAGGAGCGCCGCCGGGATCCGCAGCAAGCCTGCAGCGGCGAGCATCGGCCCCGCGACGTAGCCGCCGCCCCCGAAGACGACGTCCGGACGCACCTCGCGCAGGATCCGGGTGCATCGAGCGGGCGCGAGGCTCGCGAGGCCGAGACCGCGGACGAGCGCGGGCGACGGTTTCCTCGGGAGGCCCGAGACCGGGAAGGTGTGCAGCGCGTACCCGGCGGCCGGGACGAGCCGCGCCTCGATCCGGTCGGCCGTGCCGGCGAAGGCGACCGCTGCGCCTCTAGCCGTGAGCTCGGCGGCCACCGCCAGCGACGGCACGACGTGGCCCGCGGTTCCGCCGGCGGCTATCAGCACCGTTGTTCGCCGGTCGGGATCGCGGGCGGGGTTCTTTGGTGGCATCCGGGGTGGAGACGGTCGCGCGGACGGGGCGGCGTTCGGCCTGGGCCACGTTGAGGAGGGTGCCGGAGAGGGTCATGAAGACGACCAGGCTCGAGCCGCCTGAGCTTATCAGCGGCAGCGGGACGCCCGTCAGCGGGAGGAAGCCCAGCACGGCCCCGAGGTTCACGACGGCCTGGCCGGTGACGAGGCAGGTCACGCCGGCCGCGAGCAGCTTCGCGAACGGGTCGCGGGCCCGGAGCGCGATCCGGAAGCCGAGCACCGCAAAGCCCGCGAACGCCAGCGCCGTCACCAGGATGCCGACGAGGCCGAGCTCCTCGCCGATCACCGCCGCGATCATGTCCGACGGTGATTCGGGGAGGTAGAAGATCTTCTGTGTGCCCTGGCCGAGTCCCTTGCCCCAGATCCCGCCCGAGCCGAGGGCGATCAGCGCCTGGGCGTTCTGGTAGCCGCTGCCGCCGGCGTCGTGGAACGGGTGCATGAAGGCCAGGAGGCGGGCGTGCATGTAGGCGTTCTGCGAGATCACGAAGGCCGCTCCCGTCCCGAGCACGGCGAACGTCCCCGCGAGCAGCCGAAGCGGCGTCCCGGCGACGATCAGCATGCCGGTGATCGTGATCGCGATCGCGATCGTCGTCCCCAGATCGGGCTCGAGCGCGACGAGACCGCAGATCAGGAGCGCGACGACGCCGATCGGGTTCGCGAGCTCCTTCACGGTGCGGGGCGGCCGCTTGCGCGCCGCGAGGACGGCGGCCGTGAAGACGACGACGGCAAGCTTCGCGAACTCGGACGCCTGCACGGTGATCGGCCCGGCGGCGATCCAGCGCTCGGCGCCGTTCGCGCGGATGCCGATCCCCGGGACCTTCACGAGGATCAGCCCGATGAGGGCGGCCAGCAGCAGGAACGGGCCTGCGATCCGGAGGCGGCGGTAGGACATGCGCGCCGCGCCGGCCATGCACGCCACCCCGGCCAGCGCGTAGCTCCCCTGACGCACGAGCGGCCCGAGCGGGTCGTGGCCCTGCACGACGGCGACGCCACTCGACGCGCTGTACACCATGATGAGCCCGAACGCGACCAGGCCGAGGGTGAGGAGCAGCAGCAGGTGGTATTCGACGTAGGCCGGCGGCGTCGTCCGGCGCGGGGGCCGGCGCCGCGGCGCGGGAGGCGGATCAGGCGGCACCCGCGGCCTCCTGCGCCAGGCGCCGGAACGCCTCGCCGCGATCTGCGTAGTCGCGAAACTGGTCGAAGCTCGCACAGGCGGGCGAAAGCAGCACGGTCTCTCCCGTGTCGGCTGCCGCCGCGGCCGCGCGCACGGCGGCCTGGAGGGTGCCCGAGCGCTCGGGCCTGACGCCGGCGGCGGCGAGGGCCGCGGCGAGGCTGTCCGCGGCCTGGCCGATGACGTAGACGCGCGCGACCGGCCCGGCCGCGACGGCCCGGGCCAGCCCCGCGAAGTCGGCGCCCTTCAGCGATCCGCCGAGGATGAGGTGCACGCCGGCCGGGAACGCCGTCAGCGCCTGGATCGTCGCGTCGGGGTTCGTGGCCTTCGAGTCGTTCACGAACTCGACGCCCGCGGCGCTTGCGACCGATTCGAGCCGGTGCGGCAGGGGTGCGAACTCGCGCAGGGCGCGGTCGATGTCCGCGCCCTCGACGCCGGCCGCCCGCGCCGCCGCCGCCGCCGCGATCGCGTTCTCGAGGTTGTGGTCGCCGCGCAGGCCGGCGTGCTCCCAGTCGATCGCGGCCGCATCCGCGCGGGTGACCGCGACCCGCTCGCCGCGGCCCGGGAGCTCCACGTCGCGCAAGGCGGGGTCGTCGCCGTTCACGACAGCCGTGTCTCCGGGAAGCTGGTTCTCGAAGATGCGAAGCTTGCAGCGCAGGTACTTCTCGAAGCTGCCGTGCCGATCGAGGTGGTCGGGGGTCGCGTTCAGGAGCACGCCGACCCGGCACCGGAGCGTGGCGATGTCCTCCAGCTGAAAGCTCGAGAGCTCGCAGGCGATCCACGCGCCGGCGTCGATTCGGCCGGCGAGCGACGTGAGCGGTCGGCCGACGTTGCCCGCGACCTCGCACGGGACGCCGCCCGTCCGGAGCATCGCGCCGAGCAGCTCGGTGGTCGTCGTCTTCCCGTTCGTCCCGGTGACGCCCGCGATCGGGTTGGGGAGCATGCGCGCGCCAAGCTCGACCTCGCTCCAGATCGGCACGCCCGCGGCGCGGGCCGCTTCGACCTGGTCGGTCTGCGACGGAACCCCCGGGCTCTTCACCACCGCATTCAGTCCTTCCACGGGCACAACGTCACCCCCGAGGACGGGTTCGACACCGATCTCGCGAAGCCTCCCCACGTCGACGTCGCGGGACGCGTCGGCCGCGACGACCTCCGCCTCGGGCCACACGCGCCGAATCGCCTCACACGCCGCGACTCCACTCCGCGCCAACCCGACGACGAGATACCGCTCACTCATGACGGTCCGAAGGACACGACCACCCTCACCGGTACTTCGAGAAGAAGAGGTAGTAGAGGACGAAGCCGCTCGCACCGAAGATCGCCGCCATGATCCAGAAGCGGACGATGATCTTGTTCTCGGTCCACTCCATCATCTCGAAGTGGTGGTGGATCGGGGCCATGAGGAAGACGCGCCTCCCCGTCGTCCGAAACGCGATCACCTGGATCGCGACCGACAGCGCCTCGATCACGAAGACACCGCCGATGACGACGAGCAGCACCTCGGTCTTCGTGAACACCGCCAGGGCTGCCAGCCCCCCGCCGAGCCCGAACGCCCCCGTGTCGCCCATGAAGATGTCGGCCGGATAGGCGTTGTACCAGAGGAACCCGACGCAGCCGCCGACGAGCGCGGCCGCCAGGATCGCGAGGTCGAGGGAGCGGGGGTCGTTCTGCGGATAGAGGCCGCGCGCGGCCAGGAACGCGACCACGCCCATCGCCGAGTACGTGAGCGCCGCGATCGTCATCGTCCCCGCCGCGAGGCCGTCCAGGCCGTCGGTGAGATTGACAGCGTTGGCTGCACCGGCGACAACCAGGAAGATGAAGACGTAGTACGCCGGCCCGAGCGGGATGTGGGTGTCGATGACGGGCAGATACACATCGGTCGAGAGGTGCTCGTGATGTGCGACGACGGCGAGCCCCGCGACGACGGCGGCCAGGCCGAGCATCTTCCAGCGGCCGGAGAGGCCCAGCGACCTTCGGTTCGTGAGCTTCAGGTAGTCGTCGACGAAGCCGATGGCGGCGCAGGCGACCATCGTCCCGGCCACCGCCAGCCCCGGCGTCGTTCGCTTCGTGAAGACGACGAACGAGATCAGCGTGCACGCGAGCAGCACGAGCCCGCCGAGGGTCGGCGTGCCCTGCTTGGACATGTGCCCGGCCGGCCCCTCCTCGCGGATCTGCTGCCCGAACTCGTTGCGGCGCAGGAAGGCGATGAAGGCCGGCCCGGCGAGGATGCCGAGGAGCATCGCCGCCACGCCGGCGGCCAGCACCTGCTTCACGCCGTCACCGCCTCCACGATGGCCTCGAGCCCCATCGACCGGCTCGCCTTGACGAGCACCGCGTCGCCGGGGCGGATCGCCCCGGGGACGGCGGCGAGCGCCTCTGCAAGCGTCGGATACCACGTTCCGCCGTAGGCGACGCTGAGCGGGCCGATCGCGATGATCTCGTCGATCCCGAGATCGGCGGCCTCGCGCGCAACCGCGGCGTGGTAGCCCTCGGCGCCCTCGCCGAGCTCGGCCATGTCTCCGAGGACGGCGACCGTCCGGCGGCCGTCGGCAACCACGGCCAGGTCGCGCAGCGCGGCGCTCATCGAGACGGGGTTGGCGTTGTAGCAGTCCGCGATGAGAACGCCTCCACCCGGCAGCGGTATGCGCTCGCCGCGCCAGCGCGAGATCTCGGCCAGAGCGGCCCCCTCGAGCAGCGGCACGTCGATGTCGACGCCCATGGCATCGCACGCCGCAACCGCAGCGGCAAGGTTGACGCCGTTGTGACGCTGTTCGAAGCTCACAGGCACGGTCAGGGTTCTACCGCGGTGGACGATCTCCGCCCTGCCGCCCCCGATCGCGACCAGGCGCACATCCGCCGCGCCGGCCTCGCCGAACGTCACGACGCGACCATCGCGGCCGGCGAGGTGAGGCTCGAGCAGCGGCTCGGCGTACGGCACCACGGCCACGGCGCCGGGCCGGAGCTCGAGGATCTCGGCCTTGGCCGCGGCGACCGCCTCCACGGTCCCCATTAACTCCAGGTGCACCGGGCCGACCGACGTGATCACGCCGACGTCCGGCGCGGCGAGGTCGGTGAGGTAGGCGATCTGGCCGGCGCCGCGCATCCCGAGCTCGCACACGACCGCCTGGGTGTCGTCGGCGATCCGGCACAGCGTGAGCGGCAGGCCGATCTCGTTGTTGTAGTTCGCGGCGCTCGCGACGGTCACGAGCCGGGTCGCGAGGAGCGCGGCGAGGATGTCCTTGGTCGACGTCTTGCCGGTCGACCCGGTGATCGCGACAACGCGCGCCCGCGACCGCCGGCGCACGTCCGCGGCAACCGCTCCCAGGGCGGCGACCGTCGAGTCGACCCAGACGGCCGGAGCGGATGAGACACCCGCACCGGGTACAGCCGTGTCACGCTCGAGGAGGACGGCGGCGGCGCCGGCCGCCAGGGCGGTGGCGGCGAACTTCGCGCCGTGCGTCCGCTCGCCGGGCAGGGCGACGAAGAGGTCGCCCGGCGCGACGGCGCGGGAGTCGATCGCGACGCCCGTCACGGTCGCGTCGGGGCCGGACGCGGTGCCGCCCGCGACGGCGGCGATCTCGCGGGTCGAGAGCGGGATCACGCCGCGCCCGCGAGCGCCGAGAGCGCCTCGCGCGCCACCTCGCGGTCGTCGAACGGGATCGTCCGGTCGGCCAGCTCCTGCCCCTGCTCGTGCCCCTTGCCGGCGATGACGACGACGTCGCCCGGCGCGGCGATCCCGACTGCCCGCCGGATCGCCGCCCGGCGGTCGATCTCGACGTCCATCGCGAAGCCCGCGGTGATGTCGGCGATGATCGCGGCAGGGTCCTCGCTGCGCGGGTTGTCGGATGTCACGACGGCGACGTCGGCCAGGCGCCGCACGACCGCGCCCATCAGCGGCCGCTTGCCGCGATCGCGGTCGCCGCCGCATCCGAAGACGCAGATCAGGTGCCCGGCGGTGATCTCGCGCGCCGACCGCAGCAGGTTCTCGAGCCCGTCCGGCGTGTGGGCGTAGTCCACGAGCACGGTGAAGGGCTGGCCGGCGTCGACCGGCTCGAACCGCCCGGGCACACCCGCGACGGCGGCGAGGCCCGCGCGCACCGCGTCGTGCGGCAGCTCGAGCACCTCCCCGAGCGCGACCGCGCACAGCACGTTCTCGACGTTGAACCCGCCCCGCAGGCGAACGTCGAGCGGCAGCGGGCCCCGGGGGGTCGCCGCGATCAGCGAGATGACGCCGCCGGCGCCGATCTCGACCGCGTGCGCGCGGACATCGGCGGCCGGGTCGGCGCGGCCGTAGGTGAGGACCGGGCCACCGGCCTCTCCGGCCAGCCTTCGCCCGTAGGGGTCATCGACGTTGATCGCCGCCGGGGCGGCCTCGAAGAGCCGCGCCTTGGCCCGGTAGTAGTGCTCCATGTCCGGATGGAAGTCGAGGTGGTCCTGCGTGAGGTTGGTGAACGCGGCTGCGGCGAATCGCACGCCGGCGACGCGCTCGAGCTCGAGGGCGTGCGACGACACCTCCATCACGCAGGCCGTGTCGCCGGCGTCCACCATCCGGCGCAGCAGCGCCTGGAGGTCGACGCTCTCAGGCGTCGTCCGCACCACCGGCTCGACCCGGCCGCCAACCCGCTGCTCCACGGTGCCGAGGAGGCCCGACTGGCGGCCGGCCGCCTCGAGGACGGCGTGGACCAGGAACGCCGTCGTCGTCTTGCCGTTCGTCCCGGTGATGCCCACCACGTCGAGCGCGGCCGAGGGGCGCCCGAAGAAGGCGTCAGCGGCGGCGGCCATCGCCCGGCGCGACGACTCCACGACCAGCTGCGTGACGTCGAGCGGCAGGTCGCGCTCCACGACGAGCGCGGCGGCGCCGCGGCGGACGGCCTCCGGAGCGAAGTCGTGCCCGTCCGCGGTGTGCCCGGGGACGCACACGTGCAGGGCTCCGGGCACCACGGCGTCGGCGCGGTAGGTGACTCCAGTGATCTCCGCCTCCGTCCGCCCCCGCACGGCGCGCGGACGAACGGCCTCGATCAGGGCCCCAAGCTGCATCCTCGCGCGAACCCTAGTGAACGCTGCGGTCGCAGGGCCGGTCCGGGCGGATGCCGAGATAGTTGGCCAGCCAGGTTCCGATCTGCTCGAACGCGGGCGCCGCGACGACTCCGCCGAAGTGGCTCGTGCGCGGAGAGTCGACCACGACCATGACCTCGACCTGCGGATCCTGCGCCGGGAAGAAGCCCACGAACGACGCGTCGTAGTCGGTCGTCGAGTAGCCGCCGTACTTCGACGGCTTCTGCGCCGTGCCGGTCTTGCCGGCCACCGAGTAGCCGCAGATCGAGGCATTGAAGCCCGTGCCACCGTCCTGCACGACCGTGCCGAGCATGTCAACCAGCTCGCGGTCGGCCTCCGGGGTCAGGACGCGGTGCCCGGCCTTGGGCGGGATCTGGCGGCCGCCGAGGGCCTGGACGAGCCGCGGCGGGACCATCACGCCGCCGTTGGCGATGGTCTGGTACATCGACGCCATCTGCATCGCGGTCACGCCGATGCCCTGGCCGATCGGGATGGTGCCGATCGACGACGCCGTCCAGCTACGACCCGGGAGAACGATCCCCGGCGACTCGACGTTGGGCATGCCCACGCCCGTCCGCCGACCGAACCCGTACGCCCGGATCCAGTGCATGAGGAGTGGCTTTCCGACGATCTGCGCGATGGTGTCGGTGCCGACGTTCGACGACTTCTGGAGGATCTGCGTCGCGTCGTAGGAGACGGGCCTGCGCCAGACGTCGTCGTGGATGAACTTGTCGCCGACGCGGATCTTCCACGGCAGGTTCCGGAACACCATGTGCGGGTAGATCAGCCCCGCCGACAGTGCCGCCGAGAACGTGACGACCTTGTAGGTCGAGCCCGGCTCGTATGTCGTCACCAGGGCGTTGTTCTGCGTCGGGCCCGTCGGCGAGAAGTCGCTCAGCGTGTGCACCTTGTTGTTGTCGTATCCGGGCGACGTGGCCATCGCCAGGATCGACCCCGTGCGGGGGTCGAGCACGATCCCGGTGGCCCACTTCGCACCCGACGTCTTGACGGTCTGGGCCAGCACCGCCTCGACGTGCGCCTGGACGGCGGTGTCGAGGGTGAGCGTGACGTCGCGGCCGGGGACGGGGCGCTGGAGCTTCACCGTGTCGAGCGTCTGGCCGATCGGGTCGTGCACGACCACCTGCCGCCCCGGCTTTCCCATCAGCACCTTGTTGTACTGCTGCTCGATCCCCGCGACGCCGGGGCCCTCAGGCTGGCCCGGGCCGTTGACCTGCGTGTACCCGATCACCTGCGGCGCCAGCCCGTGGAACGGGTACCAGCGGGTCAGCTCGGTGACGGTCGAGACGCCCGGCAGGTGGTGGGCCGTGATGCGAGCGGCCACCTCGGGCTGGGAGCTGTCGCAGGATCCCGCCCCCGCCGCCCTGCAGCTGATCCTCGATCGCCTGTACGCGACCCGGCCACGCGGGGTTCGGCCGGTACTTCCGCTTCTTGTGGTGCTTGGGGTGCAGGCGCTTTTTCAGCTCGTGGTAGCCGAGCGCGCGGGCGATGACCACGGCCGCGTGGTGCGGGTGCCGCAGCCGGCCCTCGTCGACGACGATCGTCTTCGACGACTGCTCCTGGGCGAGGTGCTGGCCGTCGGCGCTCAGGATCGCGCCGCGCAGGCCGGGCAGCGTCACGACGTCGCGCTGCTGCGAGACGGCCTTCCGCGAGAGGGCGGCAGCGTCGACGACCTGGATCTGCGCCGCCCTGAGCACGACGACGGCAAAGGCCGCCAGCGAGAGCGCCAGCACGAGCCGCAGCCGGCGGTCCGCCATCTTCCTCACGGTGAGGGCCGGCCTCCGGACGACGAGGCGGGCGTGAGGCGGACGTGCTTCGTCGTGATGGCGTCGGCGGGCACCATCCCGTAGCCGCGCGCCTTGCGCCCGATCGCATACGGGTTCGACAGGTTGATCGTCTGGTTCCGGAGGAGGCCGTTCTGCTGCTCCAGCTGCTGGACCTGGTCACGCATCCGGCTCGACGTCGATCGAGCCGCGCAGGGCGGCGACGTTGAGCGCGACGATCCCGAACATCAGCGCGGCGAGCACGCCGACCCAGACCAGGCCCGCCGGCGGTCACTCGGCGCCTGCGCGGCCGCGACCGGCTGACCGCCTTGGGCTTGGCCTTAGGCGAGCCACGGCGGGCCGGATTGCGTGCCGGGAGGGCGACGCTCACGGAGCCTGCGTCCTCTCGGCGGCGCGCAGCTTCGCCGAGGCCGAGCGCGGGTTCTCGCACCGCTCCTCGACGTTCGGAACGACGGCTCGGGACGTCAGCGACCGCAGCGCGGGCTGGTGGCCGCAGACGCAGATGGGAAAGTCCGGCGGGCACGTGCAGCCGCGCGCGGCGTCGCGGATGAAGTGCTTGACGATCCGGTCCTCGAGCGAGTGGAAGCTGATGACCGCGATCCGGCCTCCGGGCGTCAGGACGTCGAGCGCCGCCTCGAGGCCGTCGCGCAGCGACTGGAGCTCGTCATTCGTCGCGATGCGAAGCGCCTGGAACACGCGCTTGGCCGGGTGGCCCTGGCCGAAGCGGGCCGGCGTCGGGATGGCCGAGCGGATGAGCTCGACGAGGTCGGCGCTGTGCTCGATCGGCCGGGAGGCGCGGCGGCGCACGATGGCGCGCGCGATCTGGCGGGCGTAGCGCTCCTCGCCGTAGCTCGACAGGATCTCGGCGATCTCGCGCTCCTCCCACGTGTTCACGATCTCGGCGGCGGTGAGGGGCGACGATGCGTCCATGCGCATGTCGAGCGGGGCGTCGCTGGCGTAGCTGAAGCCGCGCGCGGGCGTGTCGACCTGCATCGACGAGGTGCCGAGGTCCATCAGGATCGCCTCTGCGCGGGCGCCGGTGGACGCCATGTTTCTGAGCACCAGTGCGAAGTCGCCGCCGACAAAGCGGGTCGTCGCGCTCGCGGACGCGGCGAACCGCTCGTAGAAGGGCGTCACCGACTCGTCGCGGTCGACGGCCAGGTACGTCCCGCTCCCCTGCAGGAACGGCTCGAGGCGGGCAGCGTGGCCGCCGGCGCCGAACGTGCAGTCGACGATGGTGTCCCCGGGGCGCGGCTCGAGCAGCTCCGCCACCTCGACCGGCATGACGGGGACATGAGCCATTACGCCGCTACTGCTGTGAGAGAGATTCGGCAACATCCTCCACACTCCCCTCGAACTCCGCCTCGCGCTTGCGCCAGGCCGCCAGATCCCAGATCTCCAGATGGTCGCGCAGGCCGGCCACCACGATGTCTCGCTCGAGCCCGGCGTGCGTCAGCTGTGCCGGCGGCAGCATGACCCGGCCCTGCTTGTCGAGCTCCGTCTCGGACGCTCCTCCGTAGAGCCACCGGCTCATCTCACGGCCCTGCCTGCTGAGCGGGTCGAGCCGGCCGAGCTGCGCGTCGACGTAGGCCTCCCAGCCCTCGGGGCTGAAGACGAACAGGCAGCCGTCGAAACCCTTGCTGACCACGACGCCCTGGGCGAAGTGTGCCCGAAGCTTGGCCGGCAGGGTCACGCGGTTCTTCACGTCGAGCCGCTGGACCGATTCGCCGAGGAGCATCGTTTTCGCCTTCCCATTCTGCCCCACGATACCCCACCCCTCACCACAATGCAACACCGGCGTGACAGGCGCGGTTCATGCCGCTGATCGAGCGAGCACCACCACGGAGTGGCGGAAAATCCTTACAAACGCCCGGCGTTGCTGTCTGAGGCCGGTGGTAAAGTCCGCGCCCATGCCGTCCCCGCCCCCGATGGCACGGCGCGCGAGGTGGGCACTCGGGAGCACGTGCGTGATCCTGGCTGTCGCAGCGGCCGTGTCGACGCCGGCCCACGCCGGCAAGATCGCCGACGCCAAGGCACAGGCAAGCGCCGCGGAGGGCCAGCTCAACGACCTGTACGCCCGCTCCGACGCCGCAGTCGAGGCCTATAACCAGGCCGTCGCCCAGCTGCATGCCGTCCACCGGGCGATCGCCAAGAACACGGTGCTCCTGAACCGGGCACGAGCGCAACCTCGCCGCGGCCCGCGCCCAGCTCGCCGAGTTCGTCGTCTCGTCCTACAAGGGCACGGGCCCGAGCCTCACCTACTACGTCCTCAGCGCGAGCTCGTTCGCCGATCTCGTGAACCGGATGGACTTCGTGAACCGGATGTCCGACACGGAGTCCTCCATCCTCGCCCAGGTCCGGAAGGCCGAGCGCGAGGTCGCCGCCCGCCAGGCGGTGCTCAAGCACCAGCGGGCCGTGGCGGCAAAGCTCGTGGCCAAGCGCGCCGCCGAGCGCAGCCGCGTGCAGGCGCTCGTCGCCCAGCAGCAGCAGCTGGTCAGCAGCCTGAACTCGCAGGTGAAGACGCTGATCCACCAGCGTGACGAGCGCCGCGCCGCCGCGGCTGCCGCAGCGGCCGCCGCCGCACGGCGGGCCGCGCAGCAGCCGTCCACGGCGTCCACGCCGCCCACGCCGCCCACGCCGGCCCCTCCGCCGCGCAGCGGAGGCGTCGCCGCCCCCGGCGAGCTCGCTCGGCGAGCGGGCCGTGCAGATCGCCGAGACGCAGCTCGGCGTGCCGTACGTGTGGGGCGGCGCGAGCCCGTCGGGCTTCGACTGCTCGGGCCTCACGATGTGGATGTACGCCCAGCTCGGGATCTCGCTCGGGCACTTCACCGGGGCGCAGTGGGTGGCGGGCCCGCACGTGCCCTACGACCAGCTCGCGCCCGGCGACCTCGTCTTCTTCGAGCCCACGATCGGGCACGTCGGCATCTACATCGGGGGCGGCAGCTTCATCCACGCCCCCCACACCGGCGACGTGGTCAAGATCTCGAGCCTGTCGGACTCGTGGTACGCCGCCAACTATCAGGGTGCCGTCCGCGTCACAGGGTAGGGTTGTCCGGCCGTCGAGACGGTTGATCTAGGAATTACCGCGTCTCGGGGATATAATTCAGTTGCTGATACCGCATCTCGGGAATCGCGCTTCGGGGGTCGAGGCGTAGAGCGATGCGGCTCGAGGCGGGGTTCGGGTCATCCGCCTCACACCAGATTGGCCCTGCCAATCCACCAGACGACGATCGACGAAGAACGTGTAGGCGGGAATACGCGCTGCATGGCGAACGTTGGAACCCGACGGGGTTGGGGTACAAGGAAGCGAGGAGTTGATGACGGATGACTGACCAGCTCATCATCGAGCCGGAGGCGC
The DNA here is from genome assembly GCA_963709425.1 of uncultured Actinomycetes bacterium. Lineage (GTDB taxonomy): Bacteria > Actinomycetota > Thermoleophilia > Gaiellales > JAICJC01 > JAICJC01. The sequence continues at coordinate 486,263 of CAVPWG010000001.1, forward strand.
GGCTCCTTGTCGAGCTTGGACAGGAGCGCGGTGTCGTGTACGAGGACGAGCTCGCGGGACTGTCCCTCGAGCTCGACCTCGACGCCGACGACGTGCAGACCCTGCGCGACGAGCTCGCACAGCTGGGCGTCGACATCGTCGAGCCTCCCGCTCCCGAGGAGCGGATCGAGGTCGTCGAGGTCGAGATCGCCACGACGAACAGCCTCGACCTCTTCCTGCGCCAGGCAGGGCGCTACCCTCTGCTCACAAAGGACGAAGAGGTCATGCTGGCCAAGCGCATCGAGGCCGGCGACCCGCTCGCGAAGCGGCGCATGATCGAGTCCAACCTGCGGCTGGTCGTGTCCATCGCCAAGCAGTACCGCGGCCAGGGCGTGCCGTTCCTGGATCTGATCCAGGAGGGTGTGCTCGGGTTGAACCGCGCCGTCGAGAAGTTCGACTGGCGCCGCGACCTCAAGTTCTCGACCTACGCGACGTGGTGGATCCGCCAGGCCGTGCAGCGGTCGATCGCCAACAGCGGCCGGACGATCCGGCTGCCGGTGCACGTCTCCGACCGCCTGCGGGCGATCGAGCGCGCGCGCCGGTCGCTCGAGGCCAGCCTGGGCCGGGAGCCCTCCGAGGAGGAGATCGCCCGTGCCGCCGAGCTGACCCAGGATGCGGTGGCCGAGACGCTCGGCCTGGCTCGAAAGACGGTCTCGCTGCACGAGCCCGTGGGCGAGGACGGCGACTCCGAGCTGGGCGACATGATCGCCGACCCCGACGCTGGGAACCCGGAGGAGCTGGCCGAGACGCACCTGCGCCACGAGAAGCTCCGCGAGGGGCTGGCCCGGCTCGGCGACCGCAAGCGCCGCATCCTCGAGATGCGGTTCGGGCTCGACGGCCAGGACCCGCGCAACCTCGAGGAGATCGGCCGCATCGTCGGGCTCACCCGCGAGCGCGTCCGCCAGCTCGAGGCCGAGGCCCTGCGCGAGCTCGCGGCATCGGCTGACATGCAGCCGCTCCGCGCGGCGTAGACATCCGTCAGAGCGTGTGCGGCACGGCGTGCTTCCACGCGACGCCGGCCGCACGCGCCAGGACGCGGTCGACGACGTCGCGCTCGACGCCCGCCCGCTCCGCGGCCTGCTCGGGCGTCATCCCGAGGTCGAACGTCGCGACGAGCACGCGGTCGGCGTCGGCGTAGGTGAAGCCGAACTCGTCCTCGTCGGTCTGGCCGCCCCAGAGCCCGGCCGTCGGGTGCTTCGTGATGATCGCCTCGGGCAGTCCGAGAACGCGCGCCGCGGCGCGTACCTCGGTCTTGTAGAGGTCGGTGATCGGCTCGATGTCCGAGGCGGCGTCGCCGAACCTCGTGAAGTAGCCGAGCAGGTTCTCGGTGCGGTTCTCGGTGCCGAGCACGAGGGCGTGCAGGGCCTGGGCGAGGTCGTAGATCACGATCATCCGGCTCCGGGCGCTGGCGTTCCCGAACCGGATGTCCGAGCCGGCGACGTCCGGCCGGGCCTCGCCGAGGCCCCCCAGGATCGGCTCGATCGACACGGTCAGCAGGTTCTCGTCCGGGAGCCGGACGGCGGCCGCCGTCGCCGCGGCGTCGTCGAGATGCACCTGCTCGGTGTGCCGGGACGGCAGGCGAACGGCTGTGACGTCGTGCGCCCCGACGGCGCGGACGGCGATCCCGAGCGCGACGGCGGAGTCGATCCCGCCCGAGAGCCCGATGATCAGGCGGCCCCGCCCCGCGGCAGCCGCCACCTCGCGCAGCCCGACCGCCTTGGCATCGAGGATCGGCTCGAGCGCGGCCTCGTCGCGGAGCAGCGCGACCCGGTCGAGCGACCCGCCCGCGGCGCGGACCTCGTCGAGCGCGCGGCGGCCGTCGCCGGCCGCGACGTCGATCGCGGCGGTCGCGTCTGTGAAGACGGTCGTCTCGAACCCCTCACGGACCGCGTCGAGCGCCGTGGCGCGCACGCAGTAGTCGGTCGCAATCCCCGTCACGAGGACGCGCCGCACACCCGTGTCGCGGAGGAACTCGGCGAGATCGTTTCCCTCGAAGCCCGAATAGCCCTCGTCATCTGGTTTGACACCGACGTCCTGGATGCGGTCGATCCGGAGCCGGGCGACCGATTCGTGTAGCTCGGCCCCGGGCGTGCCCTGGACGCAATGGGGCGGCCACGGCCCGCCCTGCTCGGCGAACGAGGAGTGGTCGGGCGGATGCCAGTCGCGCGTTGCTACGACGGTCCCGGCGCGCTCGGCGAGCGCGGCGATCGCAGGCCCGAGCCGGTCGCCCCCGGCAACGCCGAGCGCCCCGCCGGGACAGAAGTCGTTCTGGACGTCCACCACGATCAGGCCGGTGGCGGCATCGCTCATCGCAGTTCCTCCTCGAGTGCGCGCAGGCGAGCAGAGAGCGGCGGCGGCAGAGTATCGGGGTCGCGCAGCGCGCGCACGCCCTCGGGCAGCGCGGCGACCTCCTCGGCGGCCCGGACGCGGGCCGCCTCGATCGGCGGCGCGGGCCCGACGCGGGCCCCGCCCGAGAGGACGGGCTCGAGCAGCGGTCGGCCGGGGATGTCCTCGTCGACGAGGCCGATCACGTCGCCGCCGGCGCTGCGAAAGACCTGATGGCGCCCGGGCAGGTTCGACTTCGGCCCGGCGGCCTTCATCACAGGGCGCCCGTTCGACTCGACGAGCTTGTAGACGCCGCCGAGCACCGGCGCGTCGCTCGAGGTGGTGAGTGCCGTGCCGACCCCGAAGCCGTCGATCCGGGCGCCGTCCGCGAGCAGGTCGGCGATGCGGTACTCGTCGAGGTCGCCCGAGCAGACGATCTGCGTCTCGTCGAGCCCGCCGTCGTCGAGCACGTCGCGGACAGCCGCCGTCAGCGTCACGAGGTCGCCCGAGTCGATCCGGACGGACTGCGGGACGATGCCGGTCTCGCGGGACGCCTCCACGGCGGCATGCGCGCCGGCCAGCGGGTCGTGGGTGTCGATCAGGAGCGTCGAGCGCTCAGGGTGGTGGCGCAGGAACGCGACGAACGCCTCGACGTCGGTCGGAAACGAGAGGATGTAACTGTGGGCCATCGTCCCGGTGGTCGGCACGCCGAAGAGATACCCCGCCGCGACGGTCGCCGTCGCCGCGCAGCCCCCGATGTACGCGGCCCGGGCCGCGAGGAGGCCGGCGTCGGCTCCGTGCGCACGCCGGAAACCGAAGTCCACCACCGGCCGGCCCGCGGCGGCGGTCACGATCCGGCTGGCCTTGGTGGCGATCAGCGTCTGGAAGTTGACCTGGTTCAGGAGCAGCGTCTCGGCCAGCTGGCACGTCAGGAGGTCGCCCTCGACGCGCAGGATCGGCTCGCGGGCATGCACCACGGTGCCCTCCGGGACCGCCGCCAGATCGCCGGTGAACGCAACCGTCGCCAGTCTGGCGAGCAGCGCCGGCGAGCAGATCCGCGCCCGCTCGAGGTAGGCCAGCGCCTCGGCACCGAAGCGCAGCTCGGTGAGCACCGCCACTGCTCGCTCGAGGCCGGCGGCGACCAGGTAGCCGCGATCGGGCGGCAGCTCGCGGGCGAAGAGCTCGAACGCGACCGGCAGCCGGTCCTTGCCCTCTGCCAGGTACGAGTCGGCCATGGCCAGCTCGTACTCGTCGACAAGCAGCTCGTTGGGCGCGGCGGCGATCACCCCGACCGCCGGTAGCGCGCGCTCTGGGCCAGGATCAGCGGACGGCGGTCGGCGAAGCGGTAGAGGGCGGCCGGTCGGCCGCCGGTGGCCCGCTCGCCGGCCTCGGCGAGCACCCCCCACCCGAGCGCGATCCGGCGGAAGTTGTTCGGCTCGAACGCGCGGCCGATGCCGGCCTCGTAGACGTGCCGCAGCTCGCTCATCGTGAAGGCGTCGGGCAGGAGACCCCACGCCACGTTCTGGTACTCGAGCTTGTACGCCAGCCGCCGGCGCGCGTAGCCCAGGATATCGTCGTGGTCGAACGCGAGCACCCGCGCTCCCTCCATCTCCTGGAGCAGCGGCTCGAGCGGCCGCCACGCCGCCTCGCGGGCGTCCGATCCCGGGGCGAGCTGGACGCGTGCGGCGTCGACGAGCGCCAGGTAGCAACACGAGATCACGCGTCCACGCGGGTCGCGGTCGACCTCCGAGAAGGTCGCCAGCTGCTCCATGAAGGTGTCGATGACGCCCGTCTCCTCGCGCAGCTCGCGTACGGCCGCCTCCTCGAGCGTCTCGGTGGACTCGATGCCGCCGCCCGGAAGCGCCCAGTAGCTCTCGTAGGGCTCGTAGCGCCGCCGCACGAGCAGCACGTGCATCGCCCCGCTCAGGTATGCGAATACGGCCACGTCGGCCGCGACACGCGGATGTTCACTCCGCTCCGCCACTTTTAGACCTCGTGACTATTCTACCACTGCAGGCGACACGAGAATCGTCCGCAGCGAGGTGTAGAGCTCACGCGCCGCCTTCCCCTGCTCCCGCGGGCCGAGCCCCGAGGCCTTCTCGCCGCCGAACGGTGCGTGCAGGTCGACACCCGACGTCGGCTGGTTCACGCGCACGAGGCCGGTGTCGACCCGCCGCGCCAGGTCGAGGACACGGTCGAGGTCGCGCGTGAAGATCGAGGTCGAGAGCCCGTAGCGGACGCCGTTCGTGAGCTCCAAGGCGTGGGCGGCGTCGCGGGCCTCGAGCACCGCAGCCACCGGCGCGAACACCTCCTCCTGGGCCAGCTCGGCGCCCGGATCCGACACCTCGACGAGCGCCGGGGCCAGGTAGTGGCCGGCGCCCTCGATCGCCGTCCCGCCCGCGAGCACCCGCCCGCCGGCATCGGCCGCCCGCTCGACCGCCGCGACGGCGGCGGCGCGCGCGTCGCCGGTGATGAGCGGCCCGACCTCGCACGCCGCGTCGGCCGGGTTCTCGACGACCAGGCCGCGCACCTCGGCGACGAGCGCCTCGCGCAGGTCGGCGGCGACACCGTGCTCGGCGATCACGCGGCTCGTGGCCGTGCACTTCTGGCCGGCGTACCCCATCGCCGCGCGCGCGATCGTCGCGGCGGCGCGGCCGATGTCGGCGTCGGCCAGCACGATCGACGCGTTCTGACCGCCCATCTCGCACTGGGCGGCGAGGCCGCGGTCGGCGGCCTGCCGGGCGACCGACGCCCCGGCGGCTGCCGACCCGGTGAACGAGATCGCGCCCAGCCCGGCGTGACCCGCGAGAGCGATTCCGGCGTCGGCTCCGCCCTGCACGAGCTGCACGAGCCCGGGCACGAGCTCCGGCTCGAGGCACGCCATGAGCGCCTCGGCGGATGCCGGCGAAAGCGGTGAGGCCTTCCACACGCACGCGTTCCCGTGCGCAAGCGCGGGGGCCAGCTTCCAGGCCGGAATGGCGAGCGGGAAGTTCCAGGGGGTGATCAGCCCGACGACCCCGCGCGGCCGCCGCCTGGTCATGAGGAGCGAGCGGCCGTCGGCCGGCGGATACGTCTCGCCGTCCGGGTCGAGCGCGGCCTGGGCGTGGTAGCGAAGGATCGCGGCGGTGCGCACGACCTCGCCGCGCGCCTCGACGACCGGCTTCCCCACCTCGCGGCAGACGAGCGCCGAGAGCTCGTCGGCGCCGGCCTCGATGCGGGCCGCGGCGCGCGTCAGGGCATCGGCGCGCGTCTGGCCCGGCGCACCGGCCCACGCGGGCGCTGCGTCCGCCGCCGCGATGACGGCGCGGTCGACGTCGATCCCACCGCTCGGCGCGAAGACCCCGATGACGTCGGCCGGGTCGGCGGGGTTCGTGCTCGTGATCTGGACGGCCGAGACGGCCACCGCGCGGCTACCTGCTGACGGAGATGACGAGCGCCAAGAGGCCCATCAGCACGAGGACCGTCAGGAGCACCCACCACCGAGACGTCGAGGGGTTCGTCATAGGTCGAGGATATTACCGACCGCTCCCGGTCGGGCGTCAGGCGGCGTTGGCGGGATAGGCCGCAACGCCGACGCTCGCGCCGGTCGGAGCCCGGCGTCCCGGTCCGGAGTCGAGGCCGGAGCCACCTACACTCCCGGAATGTCTGCCGACGAGACGTTGGTGCCTCCGCCTGCCCGGGCGACACGGGTGGTCGTCGTCGAGGACGAGCAGTCCATCTCGGACCCGCTGCGATCGGCGCTGGAGCGCGAGGGGTACCGCGTCGAGGTCGCCTCGACCGGCGCGGCGGGGCTCGAGGCGGTGCGCCGGGACGAGCCGGACGTCGTCCTGCTCGACCTCATGCTGCCCGATATCGACGGCCGCGACGTCTGCCGGACGATCCGCTCGTCGTCGCGGGTCCCGATCATCATGCTCACCGCCCGCGGGCTCGAGACCGACCGCGTCGTGGGGCTCGAGCTCGGCGCCGACGACTACCTCGTGAAGCCGTTCGGCATGGCCGAGCTTGTCGCCCGGATCCGTGCCGTCCTCCGCCGCAGCGCGGCGGATCCGGCGCCGGCCGCCGACGTGATCGAGATCGGCGACGTCCGCCTCGACCCGCGCACGCGGTCGGCGACGCAGGGCGCCGATCCGCTCGATCTCCCGCGCCGGGAGTTCGACCTCCTGCACATGCTGATGGCGAACGCGGGCACGGTGCTGCCGCGCCAGAAGCTGATGGACGACGTCTGGGGCATCGACTGGTTCGGGTCGACGAAGACGCTCGACGTGCACGTCGCGGGCCTTCGCCGGCGGCTGGGCGACGAGGCCCAGGGGTCGCGGTACATCCACACCGTGCGCGGTGTCGGCTTCCGGTTCTCGTCACCCGAGGAGCTGCCAGGGTGACGCTCCGGCGACGGCTGGTCGTAGCCTTCGCGTACCTGCTCGTCCTGACCGTCGTGGCACTCGCGATCCCGCTGGGCGTCAGCGTCGACCGCCGGGCGAAGGACGCGTTCTACAACCGCCTGAGCACGCAGGCCCAGGTGGTCGCCTCCTCACTGGGGGGCACGGCGATTCCCGGCGGCACGCGCCAGAACCTGCGGACCGCGGTCGCCACCGACGGCGGCCAGACCGACGCGCGCGTGATCGTGACCGACGGATCGGATCGGGCCTTTCTGCTGGCAGACAGCGACGACAAGGGGGCCCGGCCACCGCGGGTCGCCTACAACACCGCCGGCCGACCCGAGATCCAGGCGGCGCTCGACGGCAAATCCGTGCGCTTCATCCGCCACAGCGTCGACCTGGGCGGCGACCTCCTCGTGGTTGCCTCGCCCGTGCTCAAAGACGGGAGGGTGGTCGGCACGGTGCGCCTCTCCCAGCCGATGGCCGCGGTGGACGCCCGGGTGCGGCGGAGTTGGGAGGCGATCGCCGCCGTGGCGGCCGTGGTCGCGATCGTCGGCTTCGCCGTCGCATGGGGCCTTGCGACCTCGCTCGCACGGCCGCTGCACTCGCTGGCAGGCACCGCGGAGCGGCTCGGACAGGGCGACCTCTCGGCCCGCGCCGAGGCAACGGGACCGCCCGACGTCGCGGCGGTGGCGGTCGAGCTGAACCGGATGGCGGCCGAGCTGACCGCCCTCCTCGACGCCCAGCGCGAGTTCGTCGCGAACGCATCCCACCAGATGCGGACGCCGCTCACCGGGCTTCGGCTCAGGCTCGAGGCGCTCGCGACCGGCCCGCCGCCCGATCCCGAGGCGGAGCTTGCGCTGCGCGAGGTCGACCGGATGAGCGACCTCGTGGCCGACCTCCTGGTGCTCGCGCGCGCCGGCGTTCCTCCCCGCTCGGTGGCCTCGTCGGATCTTGCCGAGCAGGCCCGGGCTGCGGCCGACCGCTGGCGCCCGGTGGCCGAGGATCGCGAACAGGCCTTCGCCTTCGACGCACCGCCGGCGCCTGTCGTCGTCGGCGCCGACCCCTCCGACGTCGCCATCGTCCTCGACAACCTGATCGAGAACGCAATCGTCTACAGCCCGTCGGGGGCGACCGTCTCGGTGACGGTGTCGCGGAACAGCGGAGGCGTTGTGCACGTCGCGGACGACGGCCCGGGCATCCATTCCTCCGAGGCCAACCGAGTGTTCGACCGCTTCTTCCGGGGCAAGGCCGGAAGCGGAGTGCCGGGCGGCACCGGCCTCGGCCTCACGATCGTGCACGACCTGGCGACCCGGTGGAACGGGTCGGTCGAGCTCGAGGCGACGGGGCGGGGAACACGCATCGCCGTACGGTTCCCGGAGCCGGGCGAGGCGACGGAGCTTACCGAGCCCTAACCTTGCGCTGGCCGGCGCCTCACCCGCCGCCGCCTATCCTGAGACCAATGCGGCACCGGCTCGCCATCGTCCTCACCGTCATCGGCGCGATCGCGCTCCCGGTCGTCATGGCCGCGACGGTGCTCTACGCGTCCGACGCCGCGATCGGCGATCCCGCCGAGCCGCTGACACCGCAGTTCAAGACGACCGGGCCGGGCACGACGACGGGCACCGGCACCACCGACGACAACTCCCCGGGCGGCCAGACCGGCGGTACGACCACCGGCGCCGACGACCACGGCGGCTGGGCTCCAGCGGCGGGAGCGGCTCCTCGGGCGGCGGGTCTGACGACGGCTCCGGCGGCGGCGGTTCCACGAGCGGCGGGAGCGGCTCGTCGCACGGCGGCGGCGACGACGGCGGTAGCAGCGGTGGCGGTGGCGGCAGCGGCAGCAGCGGCCACGGCGGCGGCGGCGGCGACGACTGACCGTCGCTTGCCGAAGGCTTGCGAACACCGTTCCTTGCCATAGCCCGCCCCTAACCGGGCCTCTCCTACGGTGAGTTGGCAGCACCGGAAACCCACCAAAGGAGAGGCACTGATGAACACCACCAAGCTCACACGCCGGCTCGTCATCGGGATCGGCATTCCGGCGGCGCTCGCCACCGGCGCGATCGCCGCGGCGGCCAGCAGCGGCGGGTCGTCGTCCCCGTCCGACGACCAGGCGACGACGACCATCACCCAGACCGCCGCCGGCGTCGACCGAGATCGTGTCGGTCCGCGAGCCCGGCGAGGACGTCCGCGGCAACGCCGACGAGAAGGAGCAGCGCGGCCGCGCGAACGAGCCCGGCGAGGACATCCGCGGGAACGCCGACGAGGCCGAGCACCAGAACGAGGCCGGCGACGACAACGGCCAGGATCAGCAGGTCGACCAGGGCCAGCAGGGTCACGACGACAACGGCAACTCGGGCCCGGGCGGGAGCCAGGACGACAACAGCGGGCCGGGGAACGGCGACGACGACTCGAGCGGTCCCGGCGGTGGAAACGATGACGGAAGCGGCCATGACGACGGCGGCTCCGGCCACGGCGGAGACGGCGGCGGCGACGACTGATCGCCCGGAAGCCTGACGAACCACCAACGAGAAAGGAACCCGCGAAATGACCCTCAAGACGATGAAGCCCCTCGCAACAGCCGCGGCGATCATGATGGCAACCGCCGTCGTGGCCGCGCCGGCCCAGGCCCGCGGCACCACGATCACCGCAGCCGCTGCACGGGTCGGCCGGCTTCCCGAACGCGACCGGCTCTGCCAAGTTCAAGAAAGACGGGACGAAGCGCGAGTTCGAGGCCCAGGTCGAGCACGTTCGCTCGCTGGCCGGCAAGCGCCTCACGGTGTTCGTGCACGGGACGAAGGTCGGCACGATGATGGTCGGCGGCCTTGGCAAGGCCCACCTCAACCGCTCGACCGAGCTTGGCCAGGCGGTGCCGCGGGTCTCGACGGGCAACCGCGTGAACGTCCGCACGGCGGCCGGCGCGCTGGTCGTGACCGGGAAGTTCTAGGTTCGCGGAGGAGGCCCGAACGGGCACAGGCACGTCGCCGGCCGCCGATGAGGCGGCCGGCGGTGCGTAACGGAGACATGCGGGCGGTGGCGCGGCGGCCGGTGGGACACGGCGTGCGCCACCGCCCTCGCCATTTCCGTGACGGGCGTCGCGTAGCGGACGAGCACGCAGACCGCCACCACCAGCGCGACGACCAGGAGCGCGTATTCCACGGTGGCCTGTCCCCGCGACATGCCCGCACCGTACGCCGGCACAGGTGACGGGTGGCCGGCAGGCCGTGACGAATCGGTGCCAAGTCAGCGCGGCGCGGCTGGTACGCTCGGCCGATGGCGGACAGGGCGCGGCTGATCGGGATCAACCACGTTGCGATCGAGGTCGGGAGCGTCGAGGACGCGCTCGACCTCTACGGCCGGCTGTTCTCGTTCACGCTCCGCGGCCGGGTGCCCCGGATGGCCTTCGCCGACATGGGTGACCAGTTCCTGGCGATCGCCGAGCCGCGTCACCAGGCGGCCGACGACGAGCGCCACTTCGGCCTCGTCGTCGACGACGTCTCAGCCGTGCGCGAAGCGGCCAGGCGCGAAGGCGTCGCGATCGTGGCCGACACCGGCAGGAGCTTCGACTTCCGCGACCCCTGGGGCAACCGGTTCCAGGTGGTCGGCTACGGCGACGTCCAGTTCGAGCGCGCGGACGGCGTCAAGCGCAAGCTGGGCATCGAGGAGCTCCAGAAGACCCCGGAGGCGCAGCGTCAGATCTCAGAGCGCGGGCTCGACTGACCCAGCTGTTCGGTGGACTTCAGGCCGGCGGCCCGCGATGTGCGACGGCGCGGAGGGCCACACCGCTCGCGGCGATCGCGCCACCCGCGGCGACGATCACGAGCAGGTTCATCCCCGTGAAGGGCAGCGAACCGCTCCCTCCTCCAGCCTGCTCGCCCTTGACGGCGCCGTACTCGCCATCGGCCGGCGTGGTATCGGCGAACGCGGGCGCCGCCGCCAGAAGGACCATCGCGACCGCGGAAACCACGATCAGGCCGACAATTCTCGGCATCCTGTTCAACGTGCTGCACGTCATCGCGAAGTCCTCCCGTCGAAATCGGTGCGCTCTACTTCGAGACGCCGGGCGCCGTCCCTTCCTTCCCGTGCGGATCTACGGCTGACCGCCAAGCGCTCCCGCCACCGTCAGTGCGACGGCGGTGGCGATCGGAAGGAGCGCCGCCGGTACCAGCACGAAGACGACCACAGCGAGAACCCGCGGGCCGGCGCGCGCCGCCCGCTCCTGCACCGTCCGCGCGGCCTCGGCCCTGCTGCGCCGAGCCTGATCGCGAAGGCTGTCAGCCAGCGGCACCCCGAGGCGATCACTCAGGCGAAGCGCAAGACCGAGTGCTGCGAGCGTCGGCGCACCCGTGCGCTCGCTCAGATCGCGGAATTCCTCGCCGCGCGGTCGTCCGAGGGTCATCGACACTCGCGAACGCTCCAGCTCCTCGGCCAGCTCGCCGCCCGTCGCGCGCGCCGCGCCGTCGATCGCCGCGTCGAGCGGCATGCCTGCCCGTACCGCGACGGCCAGCAGCTCGAGCAGCTCCGGCGCGGCACGCTCGATTCGTCTTGCCCGCCGAGCGGCCGCCGAGCGCAGCCAGAGGTCGGGATAGACGCAGCCGAACGCGAGAAGCACGCCTCCCGCGACGATGCCGCCCGGTCCGCCGATGACGAGCGCGCCCACGAGGCCGAGTCCGCCGAAGCACGCGGCCGATGTCGCACGAGCGGCCACGACGTCGGCCGGGGTGCTGTCGACGCCGGCGCGGCGAAGGAGGTCGCGATCAGGCGGCCGCGCGATGCTCGCGGGAAGGTGCGACGCGGGCCGTCGACCGATCTCGGCCATCGCCGCGAGCGTCGGCCGGGGAGTGCGGCGCCGAACCGGGCGAGGCTCTCGCCTGTGGGCCCGCACGGCCTCGGCCCCGCACAGCGCCCCGACGAGCAGGAGGGCCCATCCACTCACGGATCCACCGCTGCGATTCGAGCGATCAGGACGTGGCCGATCCCGGCGAGCAGTGCCGACACAAGGAGCGCAGCCCACCCCAGCGGACTCCCCACGACGAGGCCGAGGCCCGGCCGGTCGAGCAGCCATAGCGCGGCCAGCCCGAACGCCGGCATGAGCGACACCATGCGCCCGGTCGCACGGGCCTGCGCCGTCGCGACCGCGGCTGCCCGGCGCAGGTCCTCCCGGGCGCGCAGCACCTCCGCCATGTGATCGAGGAGCAACGCGAGGTCGCCGCCGGTGCGCGCCTGCATCTCGACCACCGCCACCAGGTGCGTCATGTCGCGGCCGTCGCCCAGTGCCCGAAGCGCCTCGGCGGGCGGTGCACCCAGCGCGATCGCAGCCGCGGCGATGCGCAGTGCGCGCCCGCTCGGATCAGGAGCATCCTCGGCGGCGTCGGCAACCGCGTGCCGCAGCGACCGGCCGGCGCGCACGTACGCACCCAACACCGAGACAACAAGCGGCAGCTGCGCTCGCAACAGACGCGCATCGCGCCGAGTGGCCAGCCACCGTCGAATCTCGACGAGTCCTCTTGGAAGAGTTACGGGCATCTCGCCTCGACAAGCCGCCTCAGGAGCTCGTCGTCGAGCGGCCGCAGGCCCTCGTCCGGATCACGGCCGTCGATCGATCTGACAACGCGCACGCCCTCGGCCGTGCGGACGAGATGGACGACGACGTCGATCGCCGCGCGCACCTGCTCCCGCACGGCGGAGTGCGGCAGCTCGAGGCCGGCCATCAGCGCCATCGTCTCGATGCGCCGCAGCGCGTCGGCGGACGAGCTGGCGTGGACCGTGGTGAGCGACCCGTCGTGCCCCGTGTTCATCGCCTGGAGCATGTCGAGTGCCTCACCGCCACGTACCTCGCCGACCACGATCCGGTCGGGGCGCATGCGCAGCGCGTTTCGGACAAGTGCGCGCAGCGTGACCTCTCCCCTACCCTCGACGTTCGGGGGGCGCGACTCGAGACGTGCGACATGATGCTGAGGCAGACGCAGCTCAGCCGCGTCCTCGACGGTCACGATCCGCTCGGCGGAGTCGATGAACGCCGCCAACGCATTCAGGAGCGTCGTCTTGCCGGTGCCCGTACCCCCGGAGACGGCGACGTTCACGCGCCCCGTGACGGCCGTCCCGAGCAAGTCGACCTGGGCGGCTGTGAGCGTCCCGAGCCCAACGAGATCGTCGATGTCGAGCGGGTCGCTTGGAAACCGGCGGATGGTGAGGAGCGGGCCATCGAGCGCGAGGGGGGCGAGGACCGCGTTCACGCGGCTCCCGTCCGGAAGCCGGACGTCCACCATCGGGCTGGCGTCGTCCACCCGCCGGCCCCCCGCACCCACAACCCGCTCGATGACCTGGCGCAGGTGCTCGGCGTCGCGGAACCGGACGTGCTCGCGCGTGAGCTTTCCGCCGCGCTCGGCGTAGATCGACTCCGGGCCGTTGGCGATCACCTCCGTCACCGTCCGATCCCGCATCAGAGGCTCGAGTGGCCCCAGCCCGATCGCGTCGTCAACCACCTCCTGCACCAGCCGCTCGAGGTCCACCGCCGGCAGCACGACGCGATCGCGGACGATCAGCTCGCGGACCCGATCCGCGACGATTGGACGGAGTTTGCGCGTGTCCGCTCCCGGCGGCACGACGGCCATCTCCTCACGCACCCGGATCCGGTAGCGCTGCGCCATGGCGTCGAGCGCGGTCACGTCTCGGCACGACCGATCGCCGCGGCCAGCGACGCGCCGAGCCCGGAACGGGACCAGCGGGCCAGATCGACACGCCCGTTCGCGTAGCCGGACATCGACCGCCGGTCATCCCGGACGACGGCGGCAACGGGGGCGTCGACGAGCCGCGAGATGGCCCGCAGCCCGATCTCAGCACGCCGGGACCAGCGATTGACGACGATCTCGGCATTCGCGCACGCCCCCCATTTCGCGGCGTCGAGGACGAGCGACCGCGCAGCCTCGAGCGCCGCGCGATCGGGAGTGACGACGACCAGCGCGCGATCCGCTGCCGCGAACGCCTCACGCGACGCGCCCGAAAGCACACAGCCGACGTCGAGCACCGATGCCGGCTCGCGGGCCCGCAGCTCGCGCACGAGCTCGGAGCCCCACCCGGGTGCGAGGATATCGATGACGTCCGGATCGGACGGACCCGCGACAAACCGGAGCCCCGACGTGTGCTCGACGGTGACGGTCTCGATCCCAGCGGCGAGCGCATCGCCCGCCTGGGCCAGGTCGGCGAGAGATCGGTCTGGGTGGGTGCCCAGCGTGAACGCGAGACCGGCGCGGCTGCCTGTCAGGTCGATGAGCAGCGCGCGCACGCCGGCCGCCAGCGCGAGCGCCACCACGCTCGCCCCCACACCGCCACGAGCGCCGGCCACCGCGTGCACCGTGCCCACCGCACCCCGCATCGGGCCGGCAGACTGGCTGTCAGGAGCCCGCGCGGCATCGTCGATGCCCGACACCAGCGCAGCCGTCGTCAGAGGGAGGTGGACCACGGCACGAACGCCGGCCCGGAGGGCGGCACGGTACGTCTCGACATCGGTGTCCTCGGTCAGGAGCACGACCGACGCGTGGGGACACGCGCGCACTGCCTCCCTCGCCCAGCCGGCGGCGGGTGCCCCGGGCGCGTCTGCGACAAGAAGGACGTCACACGGGGGCGCCGTACCGCCGAGCGCGCGGCTTCGTGAAACCGCCGCCACCACATCGATCGTGCTTGAGCCGTCGACCGCCGCCGAGCACGCGGCCACGACCGCGGGGTCGGTCGAGACGACCACACAACGCACTCCGGGGACGGTCACCCCACACCCTGCCCCGCCCGGACGACGAGGCGCAGTGAGCCGCGACCCTCCGCGGCGATGAGCGTGCCGACGGCCGCCGGAGGCAGGCGAAGCGTGGCGACGGCGGCGCCATCGGAGCGGCCCGCGGCCACGACCAGGACGTTCGCGAGCACGATCGTGGGTTCCGACCCGCGCCCGGGGGTCGCAAGCACCACGTCGGCATGCGCCCCGGCGAGGTCGTCCGGCCGGAAGCCCGGCCGCGTCGTCGACCCGCACAGCGACGTCACGCCCCGGAACGCGGCGCTCGTCGCCGGCGAGTTCGGCCTCCATCAGCGGCGTTCCGGCTGGGAGCGCGACCGCGAGCCGCCGCCCGAGCACCGTGCCGCGGGTCGGCGATTGCGCCGCTCGGGGCGTAGCGTTCCGGAACCCGCGACGTGGCGAGGTCTTCGGCGGTGAGGCGCGCGCCCGCCGCCACGGATCGGACGACGACCACCAGCGTCGCCATCGCGGCACGTGGGGCGCTTGCCGACCTGATGCCCGAGCATCCCGAGACCGGCGATTCCGCAGATGACGGCGAGGCTCACACAGATGAGCGCCCGTCGGCGATGGCGACTCACGGGCGGATTGCCGGCGCGCAGCGACGGCAGGTCGATCCGACGAGCGGCGCCCGGCACCATCCGCATCGGGGCGCAGCAGCGACCTGCTCCCGCAGACCGACCAGGGAGCCGGTCGGGATCGCCGGGGCGACGAGCAGCTCGATCGCCCACCGCGAACCGAGCGCAGACGCCAGCCCTTGATCCATCGATGCGGTGCGGGCGCCGCCCGCGGCGGCGGAACGCACGAGATCGGTCGGCGGCCGCCGACCCGACCCGGCGGCAGCGCACACGGCGCCGCGGGCCGCTCCGGCCCGCATGAGGTCGCAGATCGTCTTGGCGGCCGGTATCCGGACAGGGCCCCACCTCCCGCCCGCGAACCGCGTCGCCGCCGCGCGGCGGGCACGTGCGCCCTCGGGCGCGAGACCGGCCCGAACGAGGGCGGCGCCGGACGAGCACACGATCCACATCGAACACCTGTCCTCCAGCGCACCGAGCAGCGCCGCAGCCTCCGTCGCCGACCACCCCTGGCGGGCCACATGCGCCGCGACCCCCACGAGATAGCGGCCGCCGATGCCCGGCAACCGAAGCTCGTACGAGTCGAGCGCGACCTGCACCTGCGGTGCGATGCCGTGATGTCGTGCGATCCGGCTCGCTGCGGTCAGCGCAGGAATCAGCTCGACCTCCCGGCTGTCGCCCGGCGGGCCGGGTGCCGGCCGGAGCACACGGTCCGGTGCGCTCACGGCTCGAGCTCGGTCGTCGGCAGGGTGACGGTGAAGCACGTGCCCTCGCCGACGCGACTCGTCACGTCGATCCGGCCGCCGTGTGCCTCGGTGAGCTCGCGGGCGATCGCCAGGCCGAGCCCGGCACCGGGCTCGGACCGCTCTGGCGCCTGGAAGAACTCGTCGAAGATGAACGGCAGGTCAGCCTCGGCGATCCCACGCCCGCGGTCCTCGACCGAGACGGCAATCGCAGTGCCGGCTGCCCGCGCGGTCACGACGACGTTCGTGCCCGGCGGTGCGTACTTGATGCCGTTTCCAATGAGGTTCGCGAACACCTGCCGCACGCGGTTCTCGTCGCCCGAGACGACCACATCCGGGCACGGCCACGTGACTCGGATCCCCGTGCCGCGATGGCCGGCGACGGCGCCCAGGCGCTCAGCGACCTCCTCGACGCACGGACGGAGAGGAAACGGCGTCTCGCATACGTGGACGCGCCCCGCGCGAACGCGGCTCAGCTCGAGCAGGCTCTCGATCATGTACGACAGCCGTTCGCACTCCGCGTCGATCACGTCCAACTTGGCGGCCTTTGCCGAGTCGCCCTCGGCGCGCTGGAGTGTGTAGACGTAGCCCTTGATGACTGTGAGCGGCGTTCGCAGCTCATGCGACACCTTTCCGACGAACGCCGCACGCGCCTGCTCCTCGTAGGCGAGGCGTCCGGCAAGGTCCTCCATGGACGCGACGAGCGCATCCCGGCCGCCATCACGCCTGCGCCGGATGGCGTCGCGAATCACGCCGGCCTGCAGAGTCGGTAGCCGACACCCCACACGTTCGCGATCCAGGCTTCGTCGGAGTGCCTCGCGATCTTCTGACGCAGCCGGCTCGCGTGCGAGTCGAGCGTCCGTGTCTTGCCGGGGCTTCGGAAGTCCCACACCATCTGAAGCAGCTCGCGCTTCGTGAAGACGCGGTCGGGGTCGCCCGCGAGGGTCGCGAGCAGGGCGAACTCCTTCGCCGAGAGCTCGACTCGCATGCCCGCCACGGTGACCTCGCGCGACAGGATGTTGACGACCAGATCGCCATAGGACAGCTGGTGGGCGTCGCGTGCGCGGGTTACGCGCTTCAGCACGGCTCCGATCCGGGCCAGGAGCTCGGGATAGTGGAAGGGCTTGGTGACGTAGTCGTCGGCGCCTCGGTTGAGACCTCGGACCCGGTCCGTGTGCTCGGCCTTCGCCGACACCATGATGATCGGGAGATCGGGATCCCACGGGTCGTTCACGGCATCGCCCTGGCGGACTCGACGGCAGACGTCATAACCGCTCATATCGGGGAGGACGACGTCGAGCAGGACGACGTCGGGGCGCGACGCCGCGAGGACGTCGATGGCCTCGTTGCCGCTCGCTGCCGTGATGACGGTGAAGTCGTCGGCGCGGAGGTTCTCGGCGAGGAACTCGACGATGAGGGGTTCGTCGTCGACGACGAGCACGGTGGATTCGGCCATAGCAGTGGCTCCTTGGGGGTACGGCCGAGGTGCGCGGGGGACGCGGCGACCGGCGGCGCTGGGACTCGTTACTGGTTTTCGGCCCGGCCGCCTCGGGTCTCGGACTCAACATACTTGACGGGTTCGGCAGATGGAAGCTGTGCAACGGATCTTGTTGCAGATCTGTGAGAATGGGCCATCTCGTGGCCCGATTTGTGGGTAGCGCGGCTCCCGGGACGGCCTACGCGGCCAGGTAGCCGCGGTACGTCTGGCCGTGGGCCAGCGGGTGCGACAGGAGATGGGCCGCGGCGAACCCCTGCCACGGGGCGTACTGCGAAAGGAGCCGCTCGGTGTCGCCGGCGTCGGCCTTTCGGCGAAGGAGCGCCGAGCACAGCTTGATCAGGCCCAGGTCGCCCGCCGGAGCGGCGTCGGAGCGCCCCAGGCCCTGGCCGCAGATCGCCCCAGCCGCCCAGGGCCCGATGCCGGGCTCGGCCCGGAGCCGGCGCAGGACCGCGTCGGTGGCGGCCGCCTCGAGCCGATCGGCCGGGAGCGTGCGGGCCAGTCGGGCCAGCGTGCCCGCCCGGCGCGGGGAGAGGCCGCACCGGGCCCCATCCGCCGGGCTCAGGCGCCGTAGCTCTGACGTGCCCGGCGGGACGCGGAGACCGTCAGCGCGCCCGCCGACGGCTGCCAGCACCAGGCGCTCGATCCGGGCCGCCTCAACCGCCGGAACGAGCTGGCCGGCAAGCGCGCGGACGAGCGACTGGGCGAACGTGGCGCACCGCGACGGGCGCAGTGCCGGGCGGCGCCGCACGAGCGGCGCGAGCAGCCGGTCACGTTCCGCCATCCGCAGGAACGCGGTGTGGTCGACGTCGGCCGAGAGGACGAACCGCAGCCGGTCGACGGCCGAGTCGGCGTCGGGCGCCGAGAGCCGCACCCCGAGCGAGCCGTCGCGCCGCTGCCAGACGCGCGCCCGAGCCGGGCCGGCGTCCGTGCGAAGCGCGACCTCGAGCACGCCGCCGCCGAGGCGACGCGTCGGGTCGCGGCCCCCGACCGCGTCGGCCAGGACGTACGGACGCGGCGGGGTGAGCTCGAGCTCGATCACGTGTGCTCGATCACGAGGTGGTCGCCGACGACCACGCCGGACCGGTCGATCGCGCCCACGGGGAGCTCGAGCGCGACCTTGGCGCCACGGCACGCCGACATCCGCCAGGGCCGGATGGCGTGGACGAGCTTCAGGACGCGACCGTCACGGTCGGCGTAGACGACGTCGAGCGGAAAGCGCATGAACCACATGTGGATCGAGCCCGTGGGCTGAATCCAGAGCCCCTCGTCGGGATCGAGGCCCGAGCGGCCGAGGAGGCCCTTCGACCGTGTCCACGGCGTCACCGCGAGCACTCCCCGCTCGCAGACGACCGGCCCACGCTCCAGCCGAATTCGGGGCACTACTCTGCCACCTGATGGACGAATCCACGCCCGACTACCACTCCGGCGACGACTTCACGGTCGAGTTCCTCGACTACCGCTACCGGTTCGCACGGACCGACTTCGCCCAGCGCGTGTCGGCCGCGGCCGCGCGGATCGAGCTGGTCGACGAGCGCGACCTCGCACCGAACGAGATGGACGACCTGGTCGCGCTCGCCGCGGACGGCCGGATCGCAAAGCCGCGCTCGCCGCTCGGCGCCTACCTGGCCGCGAACGCGGCCGAGCTCGACGCGCTGCACGCCGAGCCGCTCGTGTACTGGCTTCGCAAGCTCGTGTTTCGCGGGGCGTGGCTCGATCACCGGCTGAAGGCGGGCATGCTCGACGTCTCGTTCGACGAGAGCTCGGGCGCGTTCGCGTACAGCATGCCCACCGATCAGGCACCCGTGGTGGACGTCGCCCCGGTGCCCTCGTGGGCCGAGCTCAGGTTCACGGAGTAGCCGGCGGAACGTAGACGAGGAGGTGCGGGCCGATCTGCACCCTGTCGCCGGCCTCGAGCAGCTGCTGCTGCACGAGGTCGCCGTTCACGAAGGTGCCGTTCAGGCTGCCCTCGTCCTCGATCACCGTGCCGATCGCCTCGCGCCGGATGGTCGCGTGGCGCGCCGAGACGGTGGGGCCGGCGAGGACGATGTCGTTCTCGGTGTGGCGCCCCACGCGCGTGGTGCGGTCGGCGAGATCGAAGCGTTCCTCCTCGCCGAGCTTCGGCCGCCACACGAGCGCGGGATGCTCGCCGGGCGCGGCCACAGGCGGCGGGGCGACCCCGTCGCCGGTCTGGATGATGCGTGTGTAGCTCGGCTGATCCTCGGCCACGGAGCCCTCCCTCCCGATCTCTCGGTCGAGCCTACCAGGACACACGGACGGGGGGTAGACTGGAGCGGTGGAGCACGAGGGGAATCCGATCGCCGACGCCGAGGCTCAGCTCTACCGGCGCATCCAGGAGCTCCGCGACCGGGCCCGCGCCGAGCGGCAGGCGTCGGTGCCGTCCGCCCCGTCCGAGCACGGCCCGGGCACGGCCGACCTGCGGACGATCCTGAGCCGCGCCGAGAGCCACGTCGGCGAGCTGCACGAGACCGCCGCGTCGCTCCAGAAGACCCTGCCCGAGGCCGTGGAGCGCGCCATCGAGAAGGCAATGGACGACCACTCGACACCCCGCCGGCTCGGCGAGCTGCGAGACCTCGTCCGCGCCCTTTCGGCGCAGGTCGAGCAGGTCAACCGCGACCTCCTCGCCGAGCGTCTCGGCCGGGTCGAGGATCTCGAGCTTCTGGTCGACCTGCTCTCGACCGGCATGGCGGCGCTACGCCAGGACGTGGCCGATCTCGCCGGCAACGTCGGCCGGGTCGGCGCCGGCGTCGACCGCGCCAACGCGAAGCTCGACCAGCCGGTGCAGGTGACCCTCGAGCGCGCCCAGCAGGCGGGCGTGCGCGACCTCTTCCGGCCCACCGAGGCCGAGCCGTCGCCGGCGGGCTCGCGGCCCGACGCCAGCTGACCGATAAGTCGGTTGACTATATATCGGTAGCCGAGTAGTATGGGAGGAGTGCCCCAGCCGATGCGTCAGCCCACCTACTACGTGCTCGCCGCCCTCCTCGACGAGCGTCTGCACGGCTACGGCATCATCAAGCGGACCGCCGAGATGTCCGACGGCGACGTGCGCATCACCGCCGGCACGCTGTACGGCGCAATCGACCGGCTGATCGACCAGGGCCTGGTCGCCGCCGACGGCGAAGAGGTCGTGTCGGGACGCCTGCGCCGCTACTACCGCATCACCGGCGAGGGCCGGCGCGCGGTCGCCGTCGAGGCGGCCCGGCTGCGCGCAGCATCCGACGCCGTCGTCCGCCGCCTCGAGCCCGCCCCCGCCCCATCATGACGGCGACCGAGCGCATCTACCGGGCGGCGCTGGCGGCATACCCTCGGGACTATCGGACCACCCGCGGGGACGAGGTGCTCGGCACGGTCCTGGACGCCACGGACGAGCGTCGCCTCCCCGACCCGCGCGAGGTCGCCGCGATCGTCTGGCACGGCTACCGTCGCCGCGTCCTGAGCGCTGTGGCCCCCGCTCACGGCGCCGCTCGAGCCGCGGCGCTCTGGAGCGCGTACGCCCTGGCCGTGCTGACGGCCGCCGTGGCGCTGGTCGGCGGGATGCGCGAGAACGACCTCGCCTCCAGCCTACCGTTCGGCGAGTCCGGATTCGGGCCCCGGTTACACCTGCTCGGCGTCGTCACGGACCCGTGGTTCGCCGCGTTCATGGCGACGGCGCT
This sequence comes from uncultured Actinomycetes bacterium, assembly GCA_963709425.1. Taxonomy (GTDB): domain Bacteria; phylum Actinomycetota; class Thermoleophilia; order Gaiellales; family JAICJC01; genus JAICJC01. Next base: position 507,270 of record CAVPWG010000001.1, read on the forward strand.
CGCGACGCTCGTCGCGCTCGCGGCAGCGAGTCGCCGGGCGGCGCTCGTCCTCTCCCTCGCGGGTGCAGGCGTGCAGCTCTGGGAGGTTGCACACGCACCCGCGGTGCCGCTGCCGGGGGCCGGCGGGCACCTCGCCGTCTACGCGTGGACCGACATCTCCACGCTGCCGCGGGAGCCGTGGCACTGGCTGGTCCCGGCCCTGCTGCTGCCTGTCTGCATCGCCCTCTCGCCGCGACCTGCCGGGCCGGCGGCTTGGGCGCGGATGGGGCGGGCCGCCGTCGCCGTCGCAGCCGCCGTCGCGCTCGCGCTCGTCATGAACCAGCTCTTCGGCGTGGCCGCCGGGCTCGTCTACGCCGTGATCCCGCTGGTCATCGCCGCGCTGATCCTGGCCCGGGTCGATCCGCGTCCGGCGCTCGCATGCCTCTCGCTCCTCGCGGCCGCCGCCCCACTCACATGGACGTACGTCCACGTCGATCCGACGACGCCCGTCGCGGGCGGCAACATCATCCTGGCCGGCATCCCGCTCGCCGCCGCGGCGCTCGCGGCTACCGCGTCCGCGTCCGTCCACCGCCTGCGCGGTGGCGCGCCGCCTGCCGGGTAGACTCGCCGCGAAGGCCACAAGGGGGTTCGGCGGCGATGGCAATGGTGTCGATGCGGCAGCTGCTCGACGAGGCGGCGGCCGGCGGGTACGGCGTCGGGGCGTTCAACGTCAACAACATGGAGCAGATCCAGGCGATCATGGAGGCCGCGCGCGAGACCTCCTCGCCGGTGATCATCCAAGCCTCTCGGGGCGCGCGCTCGTACACCAACGATCGCTTCCTCTACCACCTGATGGAGGCGGCGGTCGAGCTCTATCCCGAGGTCCCGGTCGCGCTTCACCAGGACCACGGGAACTCACCGGCGACGTGCATCTCGGCGATCGAGCAGGGCTTCACGAGCGTGATGATGGACGGCTCGCTCCTGGACGACGGCAAGACGCCGGCTGACTTCGCCTACAACGTCCAGGTGACGCGTGAGGTCGTGGAGCACGCGCACGCAGTGGGCGTCACGGTCGAGGGCGAGCTGGGAACGCTGGGCGGGATCGAGGACGGCGTCGGCTCGGGCGAGATCCACCTGACCGACCCCGACCAGGCGGTCGAGTTCGTCGAGCGGACGGGGATCGACGCCCTCGCGGTCGCCATCGGCACGAGCCACGGCGCGTACAAGTTCTCGCGCAAGCCCGACGGCAAGGTGCTCGCGATGAACGTGATCCAGGAGATCCACGAGAAGCTCCCGACGACCCACCTCGTCATGCACGGCTCGTCGTCGGTACCGAAGGAGCTCATCGACATCATCAACGCGTACGGCGGCGAGATCCGCCCCACCTGGGGCGTCCCGGTCGAGGAGATCCAGCTCGGCATCCGCCACGGCGTGCGCAAGATCAACGTCGACACCGACTCGCGGCTTGCGATCACCGGCGCGATCCGCAAGGCGATGGCCGCGGATCCCGGCGAGTTCGACCCGCGCTCGTACCTGAAGCCGGCGCGGGCCGCGATGCAGAAGGTGATCGCCCAGCGGATGACGCAGTTCGGCCAGGCGGGCCACGCCGGAGACTACGAGGCCCGCTCCCTCGCCGACATGCGCGAGTTCTACGCCGGGGCGGCGGCGTCGTGAGCGTCACCAAGGTGATCGAGGTCATCGGCAGCTCCGCGACGTCGTCCGACGACGCCGTCCGCGAGGCCGTGGCATCGGCGGCGAAGTCGATCCGCGGGATCTCGAACGTGGATGTGGTCAGCGTGACGTGCGACGTCGAGCAGGGCGTCATCACCCGCTGGAACGCGCTCGTCAAGATCTCGTTCCCGGTCGAGCCGCGCTGATCTGAGCACGTCGCTCGCATGAGCCCGAATAGGCCGGCGGGCAGCTGAGCGTCACCCGACCCAGGGCGGCAGCGCGAGCGCGTGCTCGAACGCCGCCCGGTCGTGGACCGGCTCGCCGTGCGACACGATGACGTGCTCGAACGGGAGATCGAGCATGGCGCGTAGCGCCGGGAGCACGCGCTCCTCGTGCCACGGCGTGCCCCACACCCGCAGCACCCCGCCGCGCTCGGTCAGCGCATCGGCGAAGACCAGGGCGCGCTGCTCGGGCAGCCAGAGCGGCGTTTCGTTCCGGCCGCGCCCGTCGTAGAGGGCGACGAGGCCGCCCGGCAGCTCGCTTCCCGGCTCGATCGGCTCGAGGTCGGTCTCGGGGATGTCGTCGCGCCAGAACAGGCTGGGGCCGAACGCGCGGGCGTCGTAGCGCTCGACGATCCGGTCGACGTCGCGGACGTGGTCGGGCTTCAGCACGACGGCGATGGTGGGGGCGCGGGCGTCGAGCCGGGCCCACACGTCGGCGTGCATCGTCCCCCGGGATGAGCCCGTCGATGACCGCCACCTCCCCACCGGATTCGACGCACGCCGAGGTGACCGCCGGCGCCCAGTCGACGTGCGCCGCCCAGTCGGGGTGGTCGGTCCGCCAGATCCACAGGCCGGCGGCGACATCGCGGATCACGGAGGGCACGGCGGACATCCTCGCAGACGGGGTCGATACGATGGGCGCGCGTGAAGCTCGAGCCGCTCTACCACGTCGAGTTCGTCTACCCCGAGGGCTGGAGCATCGAGCTCACAGGCGACCACGGGAGCGAGTGGCAGGACTTCTACCTCGCCAAAGGGACGTGCACCGGCCGTGTCGCCGGGAGGATGCGCGGCGCCAATCACCCCCGCCGCCGCACCGACGGCACCTACTGCCCCGACTTCCAGGGCGTGATCGTGACGGCGGACGGCGCGGAGGTGATGTTCGACTGGCGCGGGTACGGCCGCGCGTACCCGGCCGGCGCGCGCCAGATCGTGCTCACGGCCACGCACCTGGCCGAGGACGAGCGCTACCGGTGGCTGAACGACGTGGTGTGCGTGGGGGTCGGCGAGGTGCGGACGCCCGAGCAGGGCGACGGGGCCGACCTCGTGATCGACGTGGCCGAGCTGGTGTGGCAGCCGCCCGGCGACGGCTCGTAGCGCCGGTGCGCCGGCGACGATCCCTACTACCGGCGCGACCTCGCGCTGATCCACCATCTGGGCTTCGGCTTCCACGCCGACGCGTGCGCCCCGGGGATCCTGCGCCTGCTCGAGCCTGTGCGCGAGCGCGGTGGGCTCGTGCTGGAGCTCGGCTGCGGCAGCGGGCTCCTGACGAGCCACCTCCTCGGCGCCGGCCACACGGTCATCGCGACGGACGCCTCGCCGGCGATGCTCGACCTCGCGCGTGAGACCGCCGCAGGCGCCGACCTCCGCCTGCTGACGCTGCCCGACGACCCGCTGCCCGAGGCCGACGCGATCGTGGGCGTCGGCCATGTCCTCAACTACCTGCCGGACGCCGCGGCGATCGAGCGTGGACTGGCCGCGATCGGGCGGGCGCTTCGCCCAGGCGGCCGGCTCGCGATCGACCTGTGCGACCTGGAGTGGGCGCGCGCGCGGGCCGAGGCCCCTCCGCGGGGCTGGGTCGGGGAGGACTGGGCGCTCGTCACCGAGTTCTCGGTTCCTGCCCCCGATCGGTTCGTCCGCCAGATGGCGACGTTCATCCGCGAGCGCGACGGGTCGTGGCGGCGCGGCGACGAGCGTCACGACAACGTGCTCATCGAGACGGATCGTGTGCCCGGGCTGCTGGCGAGGGTCGGCGTCGAGGCGGCGGTCCGTGTGTCGTTCGGGACGGAGGAGCTGCCTGCGGGGCTCCGCGCCGTCGTCGGCCGCCGCATTGATTGAGCCGGCGCTCACGTACAACGAGACCATGCGTCGCTCGCTCGCGCACGAGGACGCGGGGCAGGCGTATCCGTCCGGGCCATGTGCAAGCTGGCTGAGCCCGGCGTCGATGCAGCCTTCTGCGGGACGGGCGCCGAGGTGCCGTCGTCCAACGCCGGGCCCGGCGTCGGACAGATCGAGTTCACGGGCACGCCCCGGCAGGGACGGAAGGCAGGTCGCCCAGGCGGCCGGTGCGCTGCCCGAGGGGCGTCCCATCGGGATCAAGGTCAACGCCTCGACCGTGGGAACGATCGTCGCCCAGGCGATCTGCGGTCGTACGCTCGTGCGCGCGACGTTCCTCGCAGTCCGGTTCAATGTCGTCGACCGCGCGCGTCTCGACGTCGCGCAGATCGGCGATACGCCCGTCATCCTGATGAAGCACAACGGCCGCACGCTCCCGCCTCGCCGGGAGACGCTCGTCGACATGGGGTGGCTGTCGATCTTCGGGCCCGGCGGCTGCGCATTCCGGGTCAGCTGAGCCCGGATCGCATCGCCAGCGCGAGCCTATCCCGCCCCGCCTCGAACGAGAGTACCGGTCGGCGATCCTGGCCAGCATATGCTGGGTGACTGCTCACCAGCCGCCGAGGCTCGCAAGACGGTCGCCGAAACGTTGGTGGGACTCGCCGACCGGCAGGTCGAGGGTACCACGATCGGCGACCGCCGTCGCGAAAATTCACCGGCCGCTTACTTTGCCCCTCCCGACGCCTGCTCCAGCGCCGACTTGATCGCGCCGGTGATGATGGATCCGATGCCGTGGTCCTTGCCGAGGACGGAGCCGACGGCGAGCAGGAGCACGCCGATGGCCATGGCCAGGCCGACGTACTCGACGGTGCCCTGGCCGCCCTCGGCGCGAAGAGCGGCGGTGTGGATGCGAGCGGCGATGGTGCGGGTCATGCGAGCCTCCTCCGAGGAGCTGGGATACGGCCCCAGCCTCCCCCGGGTCGCTGTCACGGAACAAGACGCATCGCGCCCCGAACCCGCACAACGTGTGTAACTCGACCCGTGACTAGACTGGATCCATGCCAAGCGCCGCAGAGCTCTTCGTCCGGTGCCTCGAGAACGAGGGCGTCGAGTACGTCTTCGGGATCCCGGGCGAGGAGACGCTCGACCTGAACGATGCCCTCGACCGCTCGGAGTCGATCCAGTTCCTGCCTGTCCGGCACGAGCAGGGAGGGGCGTTCATGGCCGACGCCTACGGCCGCCTGACCGGCCGCGCGGGCGTCTGCCTCGGGACGCTCGGGCCGGGCGCGACCAACCTCGTCACCGGCCTCGCCGACGCCTACCTCGACCGCGCTCCGGTGGTGGCGCTGACGGGCCAGACGGGCCTCTCGGAGATGCACAAGGAGAGCCACCAGTACATCGACATCGTGCGGATGATGAAGCCCGTGACGAAGTGGAACGCGCGCGTCCACGACCCGGAGATCATCCCCGAGGCGGTGCGCAAGGCCTTCGCCGTGGCGGAGCGCGAGAAGCCCGGCGCCACGCACCTCGAACTGCCCGACGACGTGATGGAGGCGGAGGTCACCGGCACACCCGTGCCGCGCAGGCCCTCGCCGCTCGTCGAGCCCGTCGCGGCAGAGCTCCACCGCGCCGCCGAGCTCCTCCAGGGGTGCGAGCGCCCGGTCGTTCTGGCCGGGAACGGCGTCGTCCGCCAGGGAGCCGCACCGGCGCTGCGCCGCTTTTGCGAGCAGACCGGCCTGAACGTCATCACGACGTTCATGGGCAAGGGCGTGACCGACGCCGACGACCCCCACACCCTCTTCACCGCCGGCTTGCGCGCACAGGACTACCCGAAGGGATTCATGGGCAAGGCCGACCTCGTCGTGTGCGTCGGCTACGACCTCGTGGAGTGGGCGCCCGCCTACTGGAACCCGCGCAGCGACCGGCGGATCATATGCATCGACACGGTGGCGGCCGAGGTCGATGAGCACTATGTCCCCGACGTCGAGCTGACGGGTGGGATCGGCACGATCCTGACGCACCTCGGGAACCTGATCTCGGCCAAGCCGCCGGCCCGGTTGGCGGCCCCGCCCTACCGCGAGCTCCTGCGCCTGGCGCTCGAGCAGGGCTCCGACGACGGCTTCCCGGTGAAGCCTCAGCGCGTGCTGCGCGACCTGCGCGAGGTGATGGGGCCCGACGACGTCCTCATCTCGGACGTCGGCGCGCACAAGCTGTGGGTCTCGCGCCTCTGGCCCGCGCGCCAGCCGAACACCGTCCTGATCTCGAACGGCGCAGCCGCGATGGGCTTCGCCGTGCCGGCGGCGATCGCCGCCAAGCTCGTGCTTCCGCGGGAGCGGCACGTGGTCACCATCTCCGGCGACGGCGGCTTCCTCATGAACGTCCAGGAGCTCGAGACGGCCAAGCGGCTCGGGCTCGCGATCGTGAACCTGGTGTGGACGGACAGCGCGTTCGGGGTCATCGAGCTGCATCAGATGCGGAAGTTCGGGCGCCTCGCCGGCACCAAGTTCACGAATCCCGACCTGGTGGCGCTCGCCGAGTCGTTCGGGCTCCCGGGGCTGCGGGTCGAGTCGGCCGACGAGCTGGTGCCCACGCTCCGGCGGGCGTTCGAGCTCGACACGTCGTGTGTCGTCGAGATTCCGATCGACTACCGCGAGAACGCACGGTTCTCGGAACGCATTGGAGATATCCGCATGGTTGAGGAAGGGGTGGCGTAGACATGGCGACGACGACTGAGTCGGTTCGCAAGATCCTGGTGGACGGCGAGTGGTACGAGACCGGCGAGACGCTCGACGTGACCTCGCCGTTCGACGGCAGCGTCGTCGCGCAGGTGGCCTACGGCGGCCGCGCCGACGCCGAGCGGGCGGTCGACGCCGCCGCGCGAGCGATGGAGAGCCCCGTTCCGGCATACGAGCGGGCCGCGGTGCTCGATCGCGTCGCCGGGCTTCTGCGCGAGCGCCGCGAGGAGCTGGCGCGGACGATCTCACAGGAGGCCGGGAAGCCGCTCGCGACCGCCCAGGTCGAGGCCGACCGCGCCGTCCAGACCATCATCTTCTCGGCACACGAGGCGCGGGCCCTCGGCGGCGAGCTGATCGGGATGGACGCGCACCCGGCCGGTGTTGACCACGCCGGCATGGTCGTGCGCCGGCCGATCGGCGTCGTCGGGGCGATCTCCCCGTTCAACTTTCCGCTGAACCTGGTGGCGCACAAGATCGGGCCGGCGTTCGCTGCCGGCTGCGCGTGCGTCCTCAAGCCGGCGACTGCGACGCCGCTCTCGGCGCTCCTCCTGGCGCAGGCCTTCGCCGATGCCGGGCAGCCGGCCGGGTGGCTGAACGTCATCGTCGGCAAGTCGAGCGATATCGGCGATGTGCTGATCGAGGACCCGCGGGTCAAGCTGATCACGTTCACCGGCTCGTCGGACGTGGGCTGGAAGCTCCGTGCCCGGGCGGCGCGCAAGAAGGTGAACCTCGAGCTCGGGAACTCGACACCGCTCATCGTGATGGCGGATGCCGACATCGAGAAGGCGGCGACCGCCGTTGCGGCCAACGGCTATGCGTTCGCGGGCCAGAGCTGCATCTCGATCCAGCGCGTCTACGTCGAGGACTCGGCGTACGACCGGTTCGTCACGGCCCTCCAGCCCAAGGTCGAGGCGCTGGTCACCGGCGATCCGCTCGACTCGGCGACCCAGGTCGGGCCCGTGATCGACGAGGAGAATCGCGACCGGATCCTGGCGTGGGTGAAGGAGGCGGTCGACGGCGGTGCGACGCTCCTCGCCGGGGGCGAGACCGACCCGCAGGGCCTGATCCGCCCGACGCTCATCGGCGACGTCGACCTCGACATGCAGGTCTCCTGCCGCGAGGTGTTCGGGCCGGTCGTGACGCTGGCCCGCGTGAAGGACGTCGACGAGGCTGTCGAGAAGGCCAACGGCACCGACTACGGCCTCCAGGCCGGGATCTTCACCCAGGACATCACCCGCGCGATGCGTGCGGCGCAGGCGCTCGACTTTGGCGGCGTCACGGTCAACGAGGCGCCGACGTGGCGGGCCGACCACATGCCCTACGGCGGCGTGAAGGAGTCGGGCAACACCCGCGAGGGGCCGAAGTATGCGGTGCACGAGATGACCGAGCCGCGGCTGGTGGTGATCGGCTACTGACGGTCGTCGACGATGGCATGCGCGCCTACTACGACCGGCGCGCGACGGAGTACGACGACTGGTGGACCGGCCGGGGTGGCACGACGAGGTCGAGCTGGTGTGCGAGGTCGTCGGCGGGCTTGCGCCGGGCCGCGTCCTCGACGTGGCCTGCGGCACCGGCTTTCTGACGCAGCATCTGCGCGGCGAGGTCGTCGGGCTCGACCAGAGCGCGGCGATGGTCGGGGTCGCCTCGGCACGCCTGCCGGGCGCGCGCATCGTCCAGGCGGACGCCGTCCCGCTGCCGTTTGCCGACCGCGAGTTCGACCGCGTCTTCACCGGCCACTTCTACGGGCATCTCCTCTCCGGCGAGCGGCAGCGGTTCCTCGCCGAGGCGGCGCGGGTGGCAGGCGAGCTCGTGGTCGTCGACTCGGCGCTCCGCGAGGGCGTCGACGCCGAGGAGTGGCAGGAGCGGGTGCTCAACGACGGCACCCGCCACCGCGTATACAAGCGCTACTTCACCGGGGGTGGGCTGGCCGACGAGCTCGGCAACGGCGAGGTGCTGCACGACGGCCGCTGGTTCGTGGTGGTGGCTGCGTAACCCCGGTGGTCGGCCGGCCGACGCAACCCGTCTGCAACATTGGGGTCTGACCCCGTTGTTGCAGGCCGCCTGAAAAATTGGTGCCTGGCACCGTTTTTTCAGGCGAGGGCGGTCAGCACCTCGGCGACGCTCTCGAAGAGGGCGTTCAGGTCGTAGCCGCCCTCCAGGATCAGGACCGGCCCGGCGCCGATGTCCGCGACCGACCGGGTCAGGTCCCCGAAGGCCTGCGATGAGAGGCCAAGGCTGCACAGCGGGTCGTCGCGGTGGGCGTCGAAGCCGGCCGAGACGATCAGGAGGCCGGGGTCGAAGTCGCGCAGCGCTGGGACCGCCTCGCCCTCGAACGCGTCCACGAACGCCCGCTCGGAGCTGCCCGCCGCAAGCGGGATGTTGACGGTCGCACCCTCGCCCGCCCCTCCGCCCCGCTCCGCGCGCCCGCCGGTTCCCGGGTAGAACGGATACTGGTGCAGCGACACGTAGAGCACGTCGGGGTCGTCCCAGAAGATCGCCTGGGTGCCGTTCCCGTGGTGGGCGTCCCAGTCGAGCACCGCCACCCGCTCGACCCCGGCGGCGCGGGCGTGGGCCGCCGCGACGGCGGCGTGGTTCACCAGGCAGAACCCCATCGCCCGGGCCGCCTCGGCATGGTGGCCCGGCGGCCGGCCCAGGCAGAACGCCGCCCCGACCTCGCCGGCCAGCACGGCGTCGACGGCCGCCGTCGCGGCTCCCGAGGCCACGACTGCGGCGTCGTAGCTGCGCTCGCTCACGACGGTGTCGAGGTCGATCGCCCCTCCGCCCTGCTCGGCCAGCTCCCGGATGCCGGCCAGGTACTGGCGCGGATGCACCCGCTCGAGGTCCTCCGTGGCGGCCGGACCAGGCTCCTCGACCGGCGCGTGCGTGGCCCGCACGGCGTGCATCACGGCGTCCATCCGGGCCGGCCGCTCCGGATGCGGCCCCGGATCGTGCAGCCGGGAGAGGTCGGACACGTAACAGGTGAACGGTCGCGTTTGTGACACCGCCACGAGACGGACGAATCTCCGGTCATCCCGGCTGTTCTCCGGAAAAAACCCCGAGATTAACGTCAGCTTAACAATCCTGGTGGCTAAATGAACGTGGAATCGGGCATACTAACCGGGACCGTCCCGCCCCCTTGTGACACTGCTCTGGAGGTCGCATGTATCGGTTTAGCCGCGCAATCTTCGTCGAGATCAAGGATCTCGTCGACCCGCACCCCGACACCGTCTCCGACCAGGAGGCCCGGCGCCGGGTGCTGCAGTGTTGCGAGGCGACGATCGAGCGGCTGGCCCGCGACCCGCAGTACTTCGCGAAGCCCAGCCAGAGCCTCTTCTCGGAGATCCGGCATCTGTTCTCGATCTCGGATCAGGTGCGCGTCTACCGGTCGATCGACCGGCACATCGGCGCGGCGGTGGTGCACATCCTCGATGAGCTCGAGCGCGCGGGTGAGGGCCAGGCCCACCAGTGCAAGGCGACGACCCGCAAGGGCAAGCCGTGCCAGCGCACGCCGCTGCCCGATCGCGAGTACTGCCCGTCGCACCAGCACCTCGAAGAGCGCCTGCCGGTCACCGCGTAGTCGGCTCGTCGTCGGTCACCGGCAGCGAGAGCTGGCGGTGCAGGTCGAGCCCCGAGACCCCCACGCCCACCAGGCGGATCGGCCCGGGCCGCTGGCGTAGCGCGCGGTCGAGCAGGCTGCACGCGAGCTCGCCGATCGTCGCGGCGTCGTCGATGCCGACCACGAGGCTCTGCGACCGCGTGGCGATGGCGAAGTCCGGGTAGCGCACCTTCGTCGTCACGGTGCGCGCGCTCATCCCGCGGCGTCCCAGCGACGCCGCCAGGCCTTCGGACATCCGCCGCAGGTACGAGTAGAGCTCCTCGCGGTCGCGCACGTCCACATCGAACGTCTCCTCGTTGGAGATTGAGATGACCTCGGCCGGCTCGCCGCTCACCGGGCGCGGGTCGATGCCGCGCGCACGCAGGCGAAGGTCGACGCCGACGCGGCCGGGCAGAAGCTCCGCCAGCCGGCCGTCGTCCAGCTCGGCGAGGGCCCCGATCGTTGCGACGCCGGCCGCCACCAGCCGCACCTCGGCCTTCGGCCCCACCCCGGGCAGCGTGCGCACCGGGAGCGACTCCAGGAACGCCGCCTCGCCGCCGGGCGGGACGACGGTCACGCCGCCCGGCTTGCGGGCGTCCGAGGCGACCTTCGCGACCACCTTGCACGTCGCGACCCCCAGCGAGCACGAGAGCCGCATCCGCTCGCGCACGGCCAGCTGCACGAGCTCCGCCTGCTCGCGCGGGTCGCCGTCGGGAAGCACGAGGTAGCCCTCGTCGATCCCGACCTGCTCGACCACCGGCGACATCTCGCGCACGAGCGCCCAGACCCGCCCCGACCACTCCCGGTAGGCCCGGTGGTCGGGTCGCACGAAGATCACGTGCGGACAGCGGCGGCGAGCCTCGGCGCTCGACATCGCCGAGCGGATGCCGTAGCGGCGCGCCTCGTAGCTGGCCGTCGCGACGACGCCGCGCCCGTCGGGGTTGCCTCCCACGACAACAGCCTTCCCTCGCAGACCGGGGTTTCGGTGGAGCTCCACCGCCGCGAAGAAGGCGTCGAGGTCGAGATGCGCGATCACGAGTGCAATTTTGGCACGCTCCGCGCCGCGTTCGGGACGCGGCCGGAAGCCGCCGGCCGGTAGACTACGGCTGGTCTTGACCCACGACGCCGACAAGCTCATCCGCCAGCTCTCGCTCGTGGCGTACCTCATGGCGGAACAGCGACCCGTCACGGCGCGCGACGTCAAGACCCACGTCGAGGGCTATTCCGACATGGGCGACGAGGCGTTCGCCCGCCGCTACTACGCCGATCGGCGCGAGCTCCAGGATCTGGGAATCCCCATCGCATCGGGCCGCGACGAGTTCACGTCGGAGGAGCTCTACAGCCTGCGCGAGGAGCAGTACTTCCTGCCGCCGATCGAGCTCACGGACGACGAGCTGGCGGCGCTCCAGACCAGCTTCTACCTGCTCGAGGGGCAATTCGCGTACGCCGAGCCGCTGCGCCTCGCCCTGCAGAACCTCGCGCTCGGCCGGGCCTGGCCGGGCACGGATCCGGGGCCGAAGACGGCGCCCGTCGAGCTCCTGGCGCCCCTCTACACGGACGAGATCGCAGCCCGGCTCGCGAAGCTCGAGCAGGCGATCTCGAAGCAGCGCACGGTGCGGTTCCGCTACTGGACGATCACGTCCGACATCGAGGCGGAGCGCACGGTCAACCCGTACGGCCTGTGGGAGATGAACGGCATCTGGTACGTCGTCGGCGACGACATGGACCGCGAGCCCGGCGAGGACCGAAGGCGCACGTTCCGCGTCTCGCGGATCCGCGGCGAGATCAAATTCGCCACCCGCCGCGAGCGCGACTTCCGCATCCCGGCCGAATTCAACGTGACCGCATACCGCGACCGGCCCCCCTGGAAGCTCTCGGCCGACGAGACCGGGACGGCCGTCATCGAGGTCAGCGCCGACGCCACCTGGCTGGTCGAGCGCCGGTACGGCGCGTACGGCGAGTTCGAGGAGCTGGCGGACGGGTCGGCGCGCTTCACCACCCCCTATTCCGACCTGGCCGCCCTCTCGGCGTGGATCCTCTCGCTGGGCGGGCGCGCGCACGCCGTCGAGCCCGACGCGGTCGTCGAGGCCGTGGCGGCCGACCTGCAGACCGTGATCGACGCCCACACGGGCGAGCCGCGCGCGGTGCCCGCGGCGGCCGCAGCGGCCGAGGGCGAGGCGCCCGACCCGCCGCCGACCCGGATGCCGGGGCCGGTCGCGCCGGAGCGGTTCGCGCTGCTCCAGGCGCTCCTGGCCTTCCTGCTCGCCCGCTGCGGCGACTCGGCCTCGGCACGCGTCGAGGCGGACGAGCTCGAGCGCCGCTTCCGGCTCACGCCGCAGGAGCTCCAGGAGAGCCTCGACCTGCTGAACCTCGTCAACTTCGGTGGCGGCTGCTACGCCGTCTACTGCGCCACCGAGAACGGCCACATCCACGTCGACAAGGAGCTCTACGGCGACACGTTCCGGCGGCCGGCCCGGCTCTCGCCGCTCGAGGCGAAGGCCCTCCTGCGGGCGCTCGACGTCGTCGCGCCGCTCGTCGCAGCCGAGGCCCACTCGTCGCTCGCAACAGTGCGCGAGAAGGTCGAGGCCGCCTTCGGCACCTACGCCCTCGCCGATACCCCGAAGCCGCAGGAGACCGACGCCGAGGAGCACGCCGTCACGATCCTGAACGCCGGCGTCCGCGACCGCAAGCTCGTCGACATCACCTATCTGTCGCGCTCGTCCAACGAGTTCTCGACCCGGTCCGTCGAGCCCTACCTCCTGCGCCGCGACGACCGCGGCTGGAGCGTCGAGACGTGGGACCAGAGCCGCGACGGACGGCGCACCTTCCGGGTGCCGTACATCAAGGAGGCGCGGCTCTCGCGCCGGCATTACGAGCCTCGGCCCGAGATGGCCGACCTCGACCACTCGCTCGGCGGCAAGGTGGGCATCGCCCGGGTCTGGTTCACGCCGGAGCGCGCACGCTGGGAGCTCGAGGGGCGCCCCGGCGCACAGCCGGCCCGAGGGGGAGCCGCCGTCGCCGACGTGACGTACGGCTCGCGCGAGTGGCTCGTCTCGGAGATCCTGCGGTACCGCGGCCAAGCCGAGGTGATCGAGCCCGAGGCGGTCCGCGCCCAGGTGCGCCGGTCGGCGGAGCAGCTGCTGCGCCGGATCAGCCCTGTGGCCGTCCGCTGAGATTTCGAAGCGCGGCGCGCGCGTTTCGGGCCAGCCGGCGGCCGTCACGATCGGGCACGTACAGCCGCCGGTAGCGGCGCGCGAGCTCATCCGGGTCGGCGTCGAGCCAGTCCGCGAGCGGCGGGAACGCGTCGTCGACGGCGTCCGGCTCGAGGCCCTGCGCGCGGCGATCGGCGCCGGTGTTCCAGGGGCAGACGTCCTGGCAGATATCGCACCCGTAGACGCGGTCGCCCAGCTCGGCGGCGGCCGGCAGCTCGTCCATCCGCGACTGGGTGTGGTAGCTCAGGCAGCGGCGGGCGTCGAGCACACCGTCGTCGATGATCGCGCCGGTCGGGCAGGCGTCGATGCACGCGCGGCACGATCCGCACGCGTCCCAGGCCGGCTCCTCGGGCACGGCGCTCGTCGGCTCGAGCTCGACGTCGGTCACGAGCACGCCGAGCACCACCCACGATCCGTGCCGGCGGGTGATCGCCAGCGTGTTCTTGCCGTAGACGGCGATGCCGGAGCGCGCGGCCGCCTCGCGGTCGACGTGGTGGTTCGCATCCACGAACACCGCCGATCGCGAGCCGGGCGCCCAGCCGGCGAGGCTCGTTCCGAGCTCGGCGAGCTGCTCGCGGAGCACGGCGTACTCGTCGCGGCGCGTGTAGCGCGGCATGCGCCCACGGGGGCGGTCGCGCGGCTTCGGCGGCTCGGGCCGCGCGTAGCTTCGAGCCGCGGCGACCACCGAGCGGGCGCCCCGAAGCAGCGTCTCAGGATGGCACGACCGCTCGGGGTGGGCCATGGTGAAGCGCATGTCGGCGAAGAGCCCGGCGGCCCGCCGCTCGCGGATCAGCGCCTCGGTGCGGGTGTACGGCTCGGCCCGGCAGACGCCGCATGCGTCGATGCCGAGCCGAGCCGCCTCGTCGACCACCGCGCGGGTGAGCTCACTCGCGTCCATCCGCGTATTGTGCGCTACGCGGCCGCCCCGGCCTCCTCCGCGTAGCGGGAGAGCACGAGGCCCCACCCTTCGTCGGAGCCGTAGCTCTCGCGGGCCTCCTGTCCGCGCTCTGTCCCGAGCCGCTCCCAGCCGCGGTGCTCCACGTCGACGCGGGTGGCGTCGCCCGCGGCCGTGAACCTGACCTCGATCTCGGTCGGCGCCGGGGCCTCAGGGTTCACGCGCCAGGAGATCACCAGCCGGTGGGGCGGCTCCCACACGTCGACCGTCCCCCACGGCGCCTCCTTGCCGTCAGCCTGCACCTCGAACATCCGCCCGCCGGCGCGGGGCTCGATCACCGCGTTCACGGCCTCGCCACCGCTCCCGACCGCGATGGAGTGCGTCTCGAGCGGCCACCACCGCCCGATGCCGCCGGTGTAGACCTCGAACGCCCGCTCGACCGGGCACTGCACGGTGACCGACCGGACGATCGGCTCGATCGTGGTCTGCGTGGTCATCCTCCGCTCCTCTCGCTCGTGTTCGGCCGCGGCCCGGAAGTCGGACAGGGCCACGTCCCAGAAGGTCTCCAGGTACGACCGCAGTACGGCGAGTCCGGCCGGGTCGATCTGGTAGAGACGACGGGTGCCGTCCGCTCGGTCGCGAACCAGGCCGGCATCCTTCAGCACCCTGAGGTGCTGCGAGACCGCCGGGCGGCTGACGGGGAGCTCGTGCGCCAGCTCCCCCACGGCCCGGGGGCCGGACTGAAGACGCTCGAAGATGGCTCTCCTGGTAGGGTCACCGAGCGCGTCCATGGCGTGTGCGTAAGTCATCTCTTACCGTAAGTTACTACTTACCGATACTCCGGTCAAGGAGGGCCCCGAATGCACGAGCGCGTGATCTCCCGCACCCACCCGGGCGCGGTCGGCATGCTCCTGACCGTCGTCGGGGCCGCGGTCCTCACCGCCGTGTGCGCCCAGATCTCGTTCGGCTATCCGGTCCCCACCACCCTCCAGACGTTCGCCGTCCTGGGCTCGGCAGCGTTCCTCGGAGCCCGCAGGGGCGCCGCCGGCCAGCTGCTCTACCTCGGCGCCGGCGCGGTCGGCATGCCCGTCTTCGCCCAGGGCCACGGCGGCATCGACTGGCTGACGCAGGCCAATCCGCTTCACGCGAGCGGCGGCTACCTGTGGGGCTACCCGATCGCCGCCTTCATCGTCGGGTGGATCTGCGAGCGTTACGGGCGCAGCTTCTATGTCACGGTGCCGGCGATGCTCCTCGGGAGCGTCTGCCTGTACGCGACCGGCCTCGTGTGGCTGCACCAGGCCATCCCGACGCCGTGGATGGGCGCGGGCGCGACGACCCTGCACTACGGCCTGTGGCCGTTCGTCGTCGGCGACGTCGCCAAGATCTTCGCCGCGGCGGCGATCATCGATCCCGCGGCGCCGTGGGGCCACCTGCTCGACCGCCTGCGCTACGACTAGGCGGGCTGCTGATCCGACCCCGAAAACGCGACCGCCTCCGGATCGGCGGGTGCCGGGCCGGAGGCGGTGGTGCGAACGCCGCGAGCTACAGCGTTGCGATGACGTTGTTGAGCAGGCCCTGGATGGCCGTGCTCAGAAGGCCGAGGGTGACGACCACGGCGATCGTGATCACACCGAGCACCACGGCGTACTCCGCCATGGTCTGGCCGGCCTCATCGCGAAGATGACTGAGAAACCCGAGCATGTCTGCCTCCCGTAAGAAACACCAGGTACAGGAGAAAGAATCGGCAGATTCGCCGGACGAGAAAAGGGTGATCTTTGGCTGCCCGGCGGCTCAGAAGCCGAGCACGAACTTGGCGTCGTCCGACATCTTCTCGGGCGACCACGGCGGATCGAAGACCAGCTCGGTCGTCACCTCGCCGACCCCGGCCATGCTGCCGACCGCGTCACGGATGTCCTGCTCGATCTGGGCGCCGGCCGGGCATCCCATCGATGTGAGCGAATAGGTCACGGCGACGGTGCCGCCGGTGATCGCGACGTCGTACACGAGCCCCAGGTCGACCACGTCCATGCCGAGCTCGGGGTCCTCGACCACCCGCAGCGCGTCCCAGACGGCCTCGGGGGTGACTTCGGCGGCGCTCATTCCTGAAGGGTAGCGGCGCGCGCGTCCCAGAGCGCTGCAAATGCCGCCGGGTGGGCCTCGCGCGGGGTGTCCGGGCGGAGCAGCCGCTTCGTCGCCATGACCGCGACCCGGTCCGCGCGCTCGATCCGGGTCAGGAGGGCCTCGGCCCTCCCGAGCAGCCGGTGCGGGGCGCCGAGGTCGTCGACGATCCCCATCCCGCGGGCCTCCTGCATCGAGACGAGCGCGCACGTCGCAAAGAGCCGCAGCGCGGCCGGCGCCGGGATGAGCCGGGCGAGCCGCTCGGCCGCGCCCCACGGCGGCGAGTACCCGAGCTCGTTGTGGATGAAGCGCAGGCGGGCGCCCTCGGCGCCGATGCGCCAGTCGCACGCCAGCGCCAGGTCGATGCCGCCGCCGACGGCGTGGCCGTTCAGGATCGCCACCGTCGGCACGTCGACCGCGGCGATGCGGTCGAGCGCCGCCGAGCCGCGCCCCGAGACCTCCGAGCCGGGCAGCCCGGCGACGGCGTCAGGTCGGCGCCGGCGGAGAAGATCCGGCTGCCGGCGCCCGTGATCGCGATCAGCCGCACGTCCTCGTCGGCGGCCAGCTCCTCGACGGCCGCCGCCAGCGCCTCGAGCGTCTCCAGCGCGAGCGTGTTCTCGGGCGTCCCGCCCCGCAGGGTCAGGAGCGCCAGGCCGCGCCGGACCGACCGCTCCACCGTCGTCGGGCCGCCGGCGGACGACACCTCGCCCACGACCTCGAGCAGCTCCGACTTCGACATCCGCCGGTAGCCCTCGACCCCACGCGAGCGGGCCAGGTCGTGAAGCTCGTAGAGGAGCGGCTCCATCACAGCCTGATCGCCTCGTGCCGGTCGCGTGAGAAGAGGTGGATCGAGTCGATGAACCGCACCCGGTTGCAGCGGGTGCAGAGGACGAGCGAATGCGTCCGCGCGCCCTCGGCGAAGTAGTGCACGCCGCGCAGCAGGTCGCCCCCCGAGATGCCGCTCGCCACCACGGCGTGATGGCCGTCGACGAGGTCGTCGATCCCGAAGATGCGCTCGATGTCGGCGATCCCGTGCTCGGCGGCGTCGGCGATCTCGGTGCGCGAGAGCGGCCACAGCTGGCCCTGCACCTCGCCCCCCAGGCACCGCAGCGCCGCGGCCGAGATGACGCCCTCCATGGCACCGCCGATCCCGATCGCGAGGTGGTCGTTCGTGCCGCGGATCGCGGCGGTGATCGAGGCGGTGATGTCGCCGTCGTCGATCAGCTTGATGCGCGCGCCCGCGTCGCGGATCTCGGCGACGAGGTCGTCGTGCCGCGGCCGCTCGAGCACGATCGCGGTGATGTCGCCCACCTGGCGCCCGAACGCGTTGGCGATCGCGACCAGGTTCTCGCCGACCGGGCGGCGCAGGTCGATCCGGCCCTTGGCGACCGGACCGACGGCCATCTTCTTCATGTACATGCGCGGGAGCGGCGTCAGCCCGCCCGGGTCGGACGCCGCCAGGATCGAGAGCGCGCCCTGGCGTCCTCCGGCGACCGCCGCGCCGTTGCCGATCGGGTCGCACGCGAGGTCGAGCGCCGGCCCACCGCCGCCCAGCTCGCGCCCCTCCGCGAGCGGGTGCCCCTCATCGTCACGGCCGATCACGAGCCGGCCGGAGATGGGCACCCCCGCGAGCGCCTCCACCATCGCCTGGGACGCCGCCCGGTCGGCCGCGTCGGCGTCGCCACGGCCGAGGTAGCGGCCCGCGGCGAGCACACAACGCTCGGTCACCGCGGTCAGCTCGGTGCAGCGGCACGGCTCGCCCTCCGCCGGGTCGACCGGCATGGCGGTCACGGCGTCGGCGTGGGCATGCACGCGGTCAGGGTACCGCGGCCTGGCGGGCGGTGGCGCGCTCGAGGATCAGGTCCATGACCGTGATCAGCGCCTGATCCGGCTCGCCCGCCTCGATCACGGGCCATCCCACCTTCTCGGCTCGCCCGACCAGATAGTCCTGGATGCGGCGGATCTCGCCGAAGCTGCGCAGATAGCGGTCCATCGACCTGACTCCCCCGCTCGCCATGTCGCGGAAGAAGAAATGGCCCTGGTGGGTCTCCTCGTCGGTGATGGTGAGCATCGCCTGGACGACGACGGCGCCGGCATGCTGGTCGGCCGCGATCAGGCCCGGGACGAGGTGGACGCCCTCGACGACCGTCGAGAGCCCCTCGAGCACCGCCCGCTCGACGATCGCGTTGGCGCCGACGGCCACCTGCCCCGCCTGCTGGAGAAATCCGTAGAGCGCGCGGTCCTCGGAGTCGGGGTCGGGCATCGGCACCTTGAGGCCCTGGGCCGCCTCGAACGAGGAGAAGTGCAGCTCGGGCATGAGCTCGGCGGCGAAGAACGCCCGCATGACCTGGCGGACGGCGTCGGTCGACGTGATGCGGCTGATACCGAGGCGGTAGGCGATCTCGCTGGCGAGCGTGCTCTTTCCCGTTCCGGTGGCACCGCCGAGCAGGATGATGAGCGGCCGATCGAGCCGGAGCACCTCGTGCCAGCCGTGATACCGCGACACGATCTGCGGGCCCTCCTCCTCGGCCAGCACCTCCTCGACGACGCCGTGCAGCTGCTCGATCGGGATCTCGTCCTCGGCGATGCGCGAGACCTCCCACTGGACGCGGAGCGCCAGCTGGTAGGCCCGCTCGGGCTCGACGCCGGCCAGCACCAGCGCCTGCGCCATCCTCCCCTTCGAGAAGGGCATCGGCGCGCCGCGGCTTCGGATCCGGGGCTCGCGTGACGGCGGCGCCGAGGCGGGCGTCTCGGGATCGGCCCCGCGCCGGAAGATGCGGCGCCAGTCAGGCATGCGCCCCCACCACCTCGTCGGCGAGGGCACGCAGCGCGGCGTCCAGGTCGGGGGAGCCGGCCGTCGCCCGCGGCCGGTTGTCGCAGAAGACCAGCCGGGCGCCGCGCGCCGCCGCCGCCTCGGCGACCACGTCGATGGCCGCCGCCTTGATCTCTGTCAGGTAGGTGCCCGCGCGGGCCACATCGGGCCGGTCGAGATCGGCGCGCAGGCCGGGGCGGTCGGAGAGCGACCCCGAGACGGCGACGACCTCGGCGCCGTGGTCGGCCTCGAGCGACTCGCGCAGCGCCGGGTGCACGGCCGCCGGGGCCGTCGTGAAGAGCGCAACCCGCTCCCCCGCCACCGGCTCTGCCGGGCGCGGCCGAAAGACGGTCGCCACGACCGGCAGGTCGGGCCGGATGTCCGCGACGGCCGCCAACACGCCCTCGACGTCCTCCTGCGAGGCCAGCGGCGGCTCACACATGGTCACGACCAACATGTCGGACACAAGTATCCGGTAGGGGCCCATCCCTGTCACCAGGCTCTCCGCAGGACGAGCGGCGGACGTTACCAGCACCGTACGGTCCGCCGCCACCGGCGGAAGGGCCGCGCCCGACCCCTCGAGGACAACCAGGTCGGGCGCGAGAGCGCGGGCGGCGGCCACCGCCTCGACGACGTTGGACAGAAACGGCGCCCCGGCGAGCCCCGAGCCGCACCGGCGGGCGCCGACCGTGACGACCCCCGCGAGCGCCGCATCCTCGAGATAGTCCGACGCCGCGTGGGCGCCGGCGCGCGAGCGCGCGAGCAGGTCGGCGACGCCGACGCGGGCCGCGGCGCCGTCGACGACCTCCGGCACCTCCGGGCCGCCCCGGCCCATCGCGACGACGACGACGCGGCGGTCGGCCGAGAGCAGGCGGGCCGCGTGGGCGCTGACGGCGGTCTTCCCGATCCGCTTCGCCGTCCCCACGACTGCCAGCGCCGGGACGCCCGCGTCGGGCCGGGGAGGCGGCCGGAACGCGAAGTCGGCGCCCGTGTACTCGAGGCCGGCCGCGAGCGCGTGGGCGATCAGCCTGAAACGGGTCCGCTCGTCGAGCACGGGCTCGTCGCTCAGGTCGACGACCCGCCCGGCCCCGTGGCGCCTCGCGGCCTCGACCATCGCCGCGGCGGGGTCGCCGTCCAGGCGCTCGAGCGGGACGCCGTAGTCGGGCACGCCGTCCAGCTTCTCGACGCCGCCCAGGAGCAGCGCGGCGACCACCGGCCCATCCTGGCCCACCTGGCGAATCGCGGCCCGCACGACGGATGGGTAGTGCTCGCCGTCGACGAGTACGAGCGCCGGGCGCATCAGGTCGCCGTCGGGACCGTGTGCTTCTCGTAGGCCAGCGTGACCGGCGAGAAGCGGATGATCGTCTCGCGGCCGTGGAACGGGTACTTGCGGTAGACGGCCACCTCGTCCGCGGCGATCTCGACGACGTTGTAACAGGGCCGCGTGTTGCCGCGCAGGCGCATCGACGACACCGTGCCCGCGTTCACGACGAACAGATCCTCGAGCCGCCAGGCGTACGGCACGTGCTTGTGCCCCGAGAGCACGAGGTTCACGCCGGCGCGCTGGAGCACCTCGAGCGCGTCGCCCGCGTCATGGACGACGTTTCGCTCTCGCCCGGTGCCGGGGATCGGGAGCAGGTGGTGGTGCAGGATGAAGACGCGGAAGTCGGCGGGCGGCGCGAACTGCTCCTCGATCCAGCCGTAGCGGCCGCGGCCGACCACGCCGTAGTCCAGGTCGGGCTCCGACGAGTCGACGGCGACGAAGCTGATGCCGCCCTTGTGCAGCACCGTCGACCGCGGCCCGATCAGGCTTTCGAAATGGACGTGGCCGACGTTGCGGGAGTCGTGGTTCCCGGGGATCGTGATCACGTCGGGGCAGACCAGCCGCTCGAGGTACTCGCGGGCCTGGCGGTACTCCTGCTTGTAGCCGAAGGTCGTGAGATCGCCCGAGCAGACGACCACGTCGGGGGTCAGGTCGTTGATCTCCATGATCGCCCGCTGGAGCAGGTTCTCGACGAAATACGGCGAGCCGCAGTGCAGGTCGGAGAGGTGCGCGATGACGAACGGGCGAGGCTGGCTCGACACGGGCGCCATCGTACCGCCGTCCGAGGTGACCGGTACCGTTGCAAGGCGGATGCACAAAGGGCCGCGGTTCCAAAACGACGCCGAGCGAGAGTGCGCCCGCCTGTTCGACTATCACGGCGTGGCGTGGGAATACGAGCCGCACACGTTCCCACTCGAGGTGAGCCCGGAGGGCGGCGTGCTCGAGGCGTTCACGCCCGACTTCTATCTGCCGGAGCAGGACTTGTACGTCGAGGTGACCACCATGAAGCAGTCGCTCGTCACGAAGAAGAACCGCAAGGTGCGGCGGCTGCGCGAGCTCTACCCCGACGTCCGCATCCGGATCTTCTACCGCCGCGATCTCGACGCGCTCGCCGACCGGCACGGCCTGCGGCTGCCGGCGTGACCGCGCCCACCGGGGCGGTGTACCTGCCGGCGGCGGCGATCGCCGAGCGCGTCGCCGAGCTCGCCGCGGCCATCGACCGCGACCACCGCGGGGCGCCGCTGACGCTGGTCGCCGTCCTCAAGGGTGCGGTCGTGCTGTGCGCCGACCTGTCGCGCGCCCTCTCGATCCCGCACCGCATCGACACGATCCAGCTCACGCCCTACCGTGGCTCGCAGGGCGGCCGGATGCGGCTCACGAAGGACCTCGACCATCCGGTGCGCGACGAGCACGTGATCGTGGTCGAGGACGTCGTCGACACCGGGCTCACGCTCCTGAACGTCGTCCGCGCCCTGGGGGCACGCGGGGCGAGGCGGGTCGACGTCTGCGCGCTCCTCGACCGGCCCCACCGGCGGCTCGTCGAGCTCGACGTGCGCTATCTCGGCTACACCGCCGCCGAGCGCCCGGTGGTCGGCTACGGCCTGGGGCATCACGACCGGTACCGGTCGCTGCCCGACATCCGCTTCCTGGCCGCCTGAGACCCGCGCGCCTCGCTCCGCCTATCCATGTCGCCGCACGCTGGCTAAATTGCAGACTCGGTCGGTGGAACAGGAGGGAGGCACGTCCATGGCTCTTGAGAAGGCAGAGCAATCCGAGGTGGGTGTGAAGCAGGCGCCCAGCATCGATCCGCTCGCCGAGCAGGCCGCGAACCTGCTCGCGAAGGCGATGCTGACAAGCCACGATCGTGACACGCTGTGGGAGCGATTCCACGCACTCGTCGTGGAACAGACGACGGAGCTCGAGGAGGCGCCGATCCGCGAGGCGCTCGACGAGATGGAGCGGCAGGGGGTCCGGCTCGAAGCGGTCGCCCGAGTCGTGAGAGACCGGCTCGGCGGCTGATCGGCACACACGCACGGCTCCGGCCTGCGAACGACAAAGGGGGTCGAAGGTGGCATCCAAACGACCGTCCGAGAATGGTGAGGCACCCGTACCCGAAGGGCCGGTGACCGCGCCTCAAGGCGGCCCGGGGCCGGACGAGAGCCGGCCGGTGGCACCGCAGTGGGCGAACGGCGTCCTCGTCGTCGGGGGCGGGTTGCTCGCCATCGCGTTCTGCTTCGCAGCCGCGCTCTACGTGTACCGGAACGTCACGTCGGCGACCGACAGCGCCACGGCCGTCGCGACGGTGCTCGCCCCCGTCACCGGTGTGGTGGGCACCGTGGTCGGCGCGTACTTCGGCATTCAGGCCGGGTCCGCGGGCACGGCGGCCGCCCAGGCGGCTGCGAACGAGGCCCAGGCGACCGCCCTGGAGGCGATGCGGAACCTCGCGGCGATCACCGCCGTGACGCCGGCCGCGGCCGCGGATCAGGTGCATGAGATCCTCGGCATCGAGGCACGCGGGCCGCGCAGCTCCCGACCCGGGTTCTAGGCGGCGCTCGCAGTCCACGAGGAGGCTCACAGCTACCATATGGCCATGGCCAAACGTCGAACGCTCGACCGCGATCCGGGCCTCATCGCCCGGATGACGACGACCGTGTTCCTGCTCGGTCTGATCTACGTCGTCTTCTTCGTCGTCCTCGCGCAGGCGTTCAACCTCGGGCTCATCCCGATCATCCTGATCGGCGGTGGCATGCTGGTCGTCCAGTACTGGACGAGCGACAAGATCGCCCTCGCGTCGTCCGGGGCGAAGATCGTGAGCCAGGCCGAGGCGCCGGAGCTGCACGCCGTGATCCAGCGGCTGTGCATGACGGCCGGGCTCCCCATGCCGCGCGTCGCGATCGTCCCGACCGACATGCCGAACGCGTTCGCCACGGGCCGCAGCCCCAAGCACGCCGCCGTGGCGGTCACCCAGGGCCTGCTCGACCGGCTCGAGCCGGAGGAGCTGGAGGGCGTCATCGCCCACGAGCTGAGCCACGTGGCCCACCGCGACGTCGCCATCATGACCCTCGCGAGCTTCTTCGCGATGGTGGCCGGGTTCATCACCCGCTGGGGCTTCTTCTTCGGAGGCGGCTTCGGGGGCGGCGACGACGACAACAACTCCGGCAACGCCTTCGTCGTCGTGCTGCTGGTCTCGATCATCGTCTACGCCCTCTCGTTCGTCCTCATCCGCACGCTCTCGCGCTATCGCGAGTTCGCGGCCGACCGGGGCGCGGCGATCCTCACCAAGTCGCCGTCGAGCCTGGCGTCGGCGCTCGTCAAGATCTCGGGCGCGATGGGCCGGATCCCGCAGCGTGACATGCGGATGGCCGAGGGCCTGAACCAGTTCTTCATCATCCCCGCCGGGCTCAAGAGCGGCCTCTCGAACCTGTTCTCGGATCACCCGCCGCTCGAGGCCAGGCTTGAGCAGCTGCGCCGGCTCGAGCGCGGCCTCGAAGGTCTGTAAGACCTCCCACGGCGTCATCCGGCCGGAAATCGGGTAGATTCCCCGGCCCCATGGGGCTATTCGACAGTCTGCTGGGCCGGACGAAGGTCGAGAAGCCGACGCTTGAGCGCCTGTTCGCCATGTCGACGGCCCAGGTCACGCTCGAGACGTCGCTCGACCTGCACCCGTCGCAGTCGGCGGCGATCTGCTTCAAGCCCATGTCGTCGTCGCGCTTCCGCGAGAGCGGGAAGGACATCGAGGACATGGTGAAGATGGCGTTCGCCGACTCCGGGACGAAGATGGAGCGGAGCGTCGACCAGTACGGCTACGAGTGGCTGCGGCTCACCGACGCCGACTTCGAGGACCTGGTGACGACGATCCACGTCGCCGCCCAGTCGATGACCGACGACGGCTTCGGCGAGCAGCTCCTGTGCGCGCTCTTCGGGTTCGAGCCGGGGAGCGTCCGCTTCGTCTACAACTTCAAGCGCGGAACGTTCTATCCTTTCGTGCCCCAAGGTACGAACACCCGCGACACCGAGCGCGAGCTCCAGCTGCAGGCCAGGCTCGAAGGCGAGCTGCCGATCGAGGCTGAGCTCGAGCGGTGGTATCCGCTATGGGACGCCCCGATCTAGATCTCGAAAAACGGCTGAAGGCCTACAGCGGCGACCCGCGGTGGGTGCAGCGCCAGGTGTCGCGGGACCGCGCGATCCGCCAGCGGCGGATCGCGCTGGCGTCGTTCGTCTCGCTCGCCGTCATCTTCGGCGCCGCGGGGGCGTGGACGCGCATCTCCGGCTCGTCACCCCTGCACGGGAGCGGCTCGGCCGCGAATGCCGCCAAGGAGAAGCCGAAGCCGCCGCCGACGCTGCCCGACGGAGGGCGGACGATCCTCCCGCGCACGCGGGTCGTGGCGTTCTACGGCGCGCCTCAGGACGCCGGCCTGGGCACGCTTGGGATCGGCTCGCCCGAAGCTGCGGGACGGCGGCTCGACGTCATGGCGGCCAAGTACCGCGCCGACCGTCCGGTGCTCCCGGCGATGGAGTTGATCGCCACCGTCGTCCAGGCCTCGCCGGGCGAGGAAGGGCTCTACCGTGCCCGTCAGTCGTCCGACCTGATCGGCCGCTACCTGGCAGCCGCCCGCCGGGCCCACGCCCTGCTGATCCTCGACATCCAGCCGGGCCGCTCGCCGTTCATGCGCGAGGTGCGCTCCTACGCCCGCTGGCTGCGAGAGCCGGACGTCGGCATTGCGCTCGACCCCGAGTGGAGCATGGCGGCCGGACAGGTGCCGGGGACGGTCATCGGCGCCACCGACGCCTCGATCGTCAACCACGTCCAGGCCTACATGTCCCAGATCGTGAAGGCCCACAACCTGCCCCAGAAGCTCCTGATCGTGCACCGGTTCACGACCGGGATGATCCGACACGCGCGCACGCTTGCGACCTACCCCGGCGTGGCGCTGACGGTCAACGTCGACGGGTACGGCGACCGGGACAACAAGGTGTCGAAGTACGACCTCTTCTCGACCCGGAAGCCCGGCCGCTATAACGGGTTCAAGCTCTTCTTCCACGAGGACACCGGCCTCATGACGCCACGGGCGGTGCTGCGCCTCATCCCGCGCCCCGACGTGGTCGTCTACGAGTGACGGCCTGCACCGGCCCGGCCCGAGGCGGGCGTCGCCACCCGGCCGGACTGGGTCGACCCCGCTAGCCGGGGATGGCGCCCTCGCCCGCGAACGCCTCGCGGGCCTCCTCGAGCGTCGTATCGGCGGCGGGCAGCACGTGGTCCGACGTGACAAGCTCGCCGTCGGGGACGGGCGCGCCGCTCCCGCGGACGTGCGCGATGAGCTCGGTGAACGAGCGGTCGAACGCGGCGCCGTCACCGGCGGCGACCGCCGCCGCCACGGCGTTGTCGAGCTCGTTCAGGCGACCGATCTCGGCATCGTCGAGCCGAAACTGGCCGCTCCCGAGTACGCGGACGACGATCATTTCGCATCCTCCGCGGCCTCGGTCGACTGCGTGCCGCCCTGACCGATCTCGGCCGCCGGTGCGCCGCTTCCGACCTCCGCGCGCAGCTTCTCCATCTCGGCGTCGACCTGGCTTCCGGCCGTGAGGGCCGCGATCTGGGCGTCGAGGTCCGAGCCGGGCGCGGCCGTCAGGTCGTCGATGGCGCCGGTGTCGACCAGCTCGTTCACCGCCGCCGCCCGCGCCTGCATCTGCTCGGTCTTGTCCTGGGCGCGCTGGAGGGCGAGCCCGACGTCCGACATCTCCTCGCCCAGGCCGGTCGTCGCCTCGCCGATCCGCACCTGCGCCTCGGCCGCGGAGTACTGCGCCTTCACGACCTCCTTCTGGGTGCGGAATGACTCGACCTTCGCCGACAGCCGCCGCTCCTGGTCGATCAGGTTCTGCTGCTGCTGCTCGAGCTGGGTGATCTGCGAGTCGAGCCCCTGCAGCTGGCCCTGGATCAGCGCCTTTCGCTCGAGCGCCGTTCGCGCGAGGTCCTCGCGGTTTCCGGCGAGCGCCTGACGGGCCTGACCGTCGAGCTTCACGATGCTTTCCTCGAGCTTCGCGGTCTGCAGCTGAAGCCGCTTCTTCGCGGTGACGACGTCGGCCACTCCGCGCTTGACCTTCTGAAGCATCTCGAGCTGCTGCTGGTAGCTGTAGTCGAGGGTCTGCCCAGGATCCTCGGCCTTGTCGAGCATCGTGTTCGCCTTGACCTTGAACAGGGTCGTGAAACGCGACATGAGACCGGCCATGAATCCCTCCTGGAGAGCGCTTGAAGCGGCGCTACCTTAGCTCATCCAGCTCGCGCAGCACCCTGGCCGCCTCGGCTCGGAGGCGGTCGCGCTCGACCTGGTAGTCGGCTTCGGTGACCTTGCCCGTCCGCAGGTCCTGCTCCAGGTCACGCAGCGAGCCATAGGCCGCGTCACGGGCCTCGGCCAGCGACAGCCGCCGCCGGTCGTCCTCCGACAGCCGCTGCTCCGGCCCCTCGCGCTCCGGCGAGACGAAGGGCCACGCCACGACGAGCACGGCAAGCATGACCAGGGCCGCCGCCGCGGCGACCGCTGCCGCTGCGGTCATGCGCCGCTTCGGGCCAGGAGCTCGCCGTAGCGGCGTGCGAGCTGGCGGGCCTCGCGCGGATCCGGCCAGAGGGTGATCAGCGCGCCGAGCAAGAAGACGACTCCGGCCAGCCACACCAGGCCGACCGCGGGGTTCACGAGCACCTTGATGCTGACGCCGCCCGACGAGTCGCGATCCACGCCCTGGAGGATCGAGTAGAGGTCGGTCCCGGACGGCAGGCTGCTTCGGATGTCGACCTCGTTTCCGATCTGGCCGGTGTCGTAGACGCGCTGGCCGGGCTCGAGCACGCCGTGCGACGTCCCGCCGCGCGAGACGGCCAGGCGCACGTACTCGAACGTGTAGTTGGGCCCGGGCCGCTGGAAGACGCCCGTGTTCCTGAGGGTGTAGCCCTCGATCTGCATGGACTGCCCCACTCTCAGGTGGTCGGAGTGCACGGTCGAATAGGCGCTCGAGGCCGTCACGCCGACGACGAGGATCACGATCGCGAGGTGGACGACGTAGCCGCCGTAGCGGCGCCGGTTCCGGCTGACGAGATCGAGCAGCGCCCGCAGAACCGAGCCTCCGGCCAGCGCCCGCCGGGCAGCCGTCCCGCGGGCGAACTCGAGGCCGACGGTGACCGTCACGAAGATGCAGAGCGAGAGCGCCGTCAGCCCGGCGATGCTCGACCCGAGGCCGAGAAGCCACAGGAACGCGGCGCCGGAGAGCGCCGACGCGACCGGCCAGCGGAAGGTGCGAACGAGGCTGTCGGGCGACGCCCGCCGCCAGGCGATGAGCGGGCCGATTCCCGTGAGGGCGAGCAGCGGCAGCCCGAAGATCACCAGGAAGAAGTCGTAGTACGGCGTCGAGACGGTGGAGCGGACGCCGCGCACGGCCTCGCTCAGGATCGGGAAGATGACGCCCCAGAGCACGGCGAACGCCAGTGCGAGGAGCAGCAGGTTGTTGAAGAGGAACGTCGCCTCGCGCGAGATCACCGACTCGAGCCGGTGGTCGGCCCGCAGGAGCGGCAGCCGCCAGATGATGAGCGTCGTCGCGAGCGCCAGCACGGCGGCGACGAACGCGAGCAGGTACGGCCCGACCGGCGACTGCACGAAGGAGTGCACGGATTGGACGACGCCGCTGCGCGTGAGGAAGTCGCCGAAGACCGAGAGCGAGAACGCTGCGCTCACGAGCACCATGTTCCAGACCTTCAGCATCCCCTTCTTCTCCTGCACGATCACCGAGTGCAGGAACGCGGTCGCCGCGAGCCACGGCATGAGCGCGGCGTTCTCGACCGGATCCCAGGCCCAGTAGCCGCCCCAGCCGATCTCGACGTAGGCCCAGTGCGCACCGAGCAGCATCCCCGTGCCGAGCGCCGCCCAGCTGACCAGCGTCCACCGGCGGACGGAGACGAGCCAGCGGGCGTCCGTGCGGCCGGTGATGAGCGCGGCCATCGCAAACGCGAACGGGATCGACATCGTCACGTAGCCCAGGTAGAGCATCGGCGGATGGGCGACCATGTAGGGGTTCTGGAGCGAGGGGTCGAGCCCGCCGCCGTCGGCCGGCACCGCCCCGGCGACGTGCGCGAACGGCGACGAGACGAACGCCGCCAGCCCCGAGAAGAAGGCGGCGATCGCACCCAGGACCGCCGCGACCCACGGCATGAGCTCGCGGTTTCGGGTCCGGTTCTGGCGCAGGGCGAGGGCCGACGCCCCGGTCAGGACCGTGAGCCACAGGAGCAGCGATCCCGCCTCGCTGGCCCAGAGCGAGGTCAGCGTGTAGCCGGTGGGCAGCCGCCGGCTGGTGTGCTCGGCGACGACCGCGAGCGAGAAGTCGTGCGTCAGGAGCGCGTACTCGACCGCGACGACCGCCACGAGCGTGGCGCCGAGCGCCGCCGTGAAGGCGTTCCGCGAGCTGCGCATGAGCCGGCGGTCGCCGCGCCGCCCGGCGAGCACGCCCGCCACGGCCGCGTAGACCGTGAGCGCGAAGACGAGGTAGAGCGCGACGCGCCCGAGCGTCGTCACGGCGCCCGCCGCATCAGGCCCCAGAGCCGCCGGAGGAGTACTTGCTCGGGCATTTCGTGAGCAGCGTATCCGGCTCGGCGACGAACACCCCTCCGCGCAGCTGCCCGGTCACGATGATGTGGCGAGTGGTCTTGAAGGCGTCGGGCACCGAGCCGTGGTAGGAGACCGGCACGGTCATCGGGGCGCCGTCGTCCCTCAGCAGGAACCGGATCGGGCTCGTCGTCCCCGAGGTCTGCACGACGACACCCGTGAGCGTCACCTTCTTGTGCGCGGCGCCGTCCCTGTCTGACCGAAGCTGGGAAACGCTCACGAGCAGCGTGCCGGAGTTCACAAACCCCTGGTAGACCAGGAAGACTGCGAGGAGGGAGGCCACGACCAGCGCGATCACGAGGCGAGGCCGACCGGTCATGCGGGTCAGGGTACCATCGGCCCGGTCGGCGCCGGGCAGCCGCGATTACGCGGCGCGATCGGGCACGCGATACCCCAGGTCGAGGCAGAGCTGCCCCCGCCGGGTCTCGCGCAGGGCATCGGTGTAGCCCTGGCCGTAGGCGGCCCGGAGCAGCCACCCGAGCAGCTCGTGGTCGATCGGCTGGTCGCCGAGGTCGAAGATCTCGGCCCACAGATCGGCGAGCCGCAGGTCGATGGTCATGGCAAGCGTGTCGCGACGTGCATCCATAGCCTCATGCTACGGGTCCGATCGGACGTACCCCCTGCAAATTCGGGGTCAGGCACCAATTTTGCACGAACACCGGCGCGCCTCGTGGGGTCACGGCCAGCGCGGAGCAGCCCGCCGCCTGGTCACGAGCGCGACGGCGAGCAGCACGGCTGGCACCGCCACCGCCAACGGCACGACGCCACCGCTGTTCAGCGTGCGGCGATCGGCGACCTGGACATGGAGCGGCGGACCGACGGCGATCGGGCCCGAGCCGTCGGCCGGCACCGCCGTCACGTAGATGGCGATCGGGCCCGAGCTCACCGCCTTCACTGACCACCGCACCGACGCCGAGGTGCCGGCCGCCACGGGCCTGAGGTAGCGCGTGCGATGGGTCGACCAGTCCTCGGGATCGACATACATGTCCGGGTCGAGCGACACGACATTCAGGTGGGCCACGACCGGGCCGGTGGCGGCCGCCCCTGCCGAGAGGGTCGACGTGAACGCGAACGTCGAGCCCAACCGCGCCGCGACAGGCCCGCGATCGAGTGTGATCCGGGGCGGCGCCGTCGCGGCCGTCGCCGCGGGCGGCGTTACCGCAGCGAGCACCGCGACGACGAGCACCGCTGCGTACCGGGCCCTCACTCGCTCACCCCCGAGAGCCGCAGACGGCGGGCGGCGACCGCCGCCGCGACCCCGGCGGCGACCGCGAACCCGATCGGCGCCGCGAGCCATGAGAGCTCCTCGATGGCGCCGCGACCATCGATCACCAGCCGTCCGAGGTAGTGCAGGCCCGCGGTGAGCGGGTTGAACCGCTGGAGCAGCTCGCCCGCCCAGCCGGTGGTCGCTCCGACCGGAAACTGCGTCGGCACATAGAGCGCGAGCAGGACCAGCATGCACACCGCGAGGCTCACCCGGCTCGTCGTCGAGGCGGAGCTCACCGCAAGGCCGAGACCGGCGAACGCGAACGCGAGGAGCGTCCCGACCAGGAGCCCTGCCACGAGCGGGACTGCCACGAGATCGATCCCGTGGCCGAGGAACCAGACGTACGGCACCGCCACGGCAAAGGCCGCCAGCCACAGCGAGAGGGCCGAGGCGCCCTTGCCGACGACGAGCTGCCACCGCGGGATGGGCGCCAGGAGCAGCGTCTCGAGGCTGCCCCGGTCGCGCTCGCCGCTCACGGAGTCGGCCGCCGCGAGCAGCGAGAGCAGCGCTCCGACCGCGACCGCCACCTGCAGCGTCAGGCCGACGGCCTCGCGCTGCTCGATGAAGTTGATCGCCTGGTTGGTGGCGACGAGGTACGTCGTGGCGCTCAAGAGGACGCTGTACGCGACGAGCAGGGCAAAGCCGCGACCGCGCAGCCACAGGTCGACGAGCTCGCGGCGGGCCACGACCGCCCAGGCGGCGGTCATCCCGACACGACCTCGAGGAACGCGTCGCTCAGCCGGCCGCCCTCGAGCGTGAACTCGGCCACCGGGACGTCCGCATCCAGGAGGGCCCGCAGCGCCGCGGCGGCGGCCGCGTCGGCGTTGATCCCGGGCGCGAACGCCATGGCGACCTCGCCCGGGCGGCCGGCCGAAGTGGCATCAACCGAGCCAACCGCCGCGAGCGCGGCGAGCACGCGGATCGCATCGGCGCACCGCTCGGGATCGGTGCGGAGCCTCGCGCTGCGAGGTGCGGCCGCCCGGCGGACGACGGCGTCGACGGGGCCGAGCGCGACCGCCCGGCCATGGTTCAAGATCAGGACGTCGCTGCACACCTGCTCCACCTCGTCGAGCAGGTGGGTCGAGATGAGCACCGTCACGCCCCGCTCGCTCGCCATCCGCCCGACCATCTCGAGGACGTCCCGCTGACCCTGCGGGTCGAGCCCGAGCGTCGGCTCGTCGAGGAAGACGACCGCCGGGTCGTTGACCAGAGCCCGGGCGATCCCGAGCCGCTGCCGCATCCCGCGGCTGTAGGTCTGGATGAGTGCGCCGGCCCGGTCCGCCAGCCCCACCTCGGTCAGGAGCCGGCGCGCCGTTGCCCGCGCGTCGGTGGGCGGACGCCCGTGCAGGCGGCCGTGGTAGGCGACGTACTCCTCTCCCGTCTCCCGGGCCGGGTAGCCGGCGCTCTCGGGCAGGACGCCGATCCGGCGCCGGACGTCCCGCTGCCGCTCGCCCGGAACACCGGCCACGGCGAACCTGCCCGACGAGGGCCGAAGGATCGTCGTCAGCATCCGGATCGCGGTCGTCTTGCCGGCGCCGTTCGGCCCGAGCACGCCCAGGATCCGGCCCTCCTCGACCGCGAACGAGAGCCGGTCGACGGCGAGGACCGACCCGTAGCTGCGGGTCAGCCCCTCTGCCTCGACGGTGGCCATGCGACAAAGCTAACGCTTTGCGGATGACACGGGCGTGAAGCGGCCAGTGCGGTCGGCGTGCGCCCGGCTCAGAACGCCGTCGCGCTGCGCCACGCCGACTCGTCGAGCGGGCTCACCGGAAGTCCGGCGGTCGGCTCGGGCGCGTTGTATCCGCCCGGCGCGCAGTCGTTCGGGCCGCCGGGGTAGAACAGGCTTGCGAGCGCCTGGATCTGGGCCCGGCCGACGCCGAGCTCGAACTGGCCGCCGGCGTACATCGCGATCCGCTCACGCCTGCAGTGGTCGAGGCACGCACACAACCGTTCGACCGTCCCAAACCGGGACGGCTTCACGTTCAGGTGCCTGATCGGAGGCAGTGCGGCGAGATCGGAGACGGAGTGCACGGGGGCGTCGAACGAGATCCGATCGGCCGCCGCGACGACCGCCGGCAGGACATCCGGCTCGGTCGACGGATCCTCGATGATCGCGTCGGGCAGGAACTCGGCAGCCATCGCGACCAGCCCGGCCTCGTCGCGATCGCCCTGAGGATAGTCGGCCCCGTACTGCCCCTTGATGTCGACGACGCGGACGATGCCGAGCGCGGCCACCCGCTCGAAGTCGGCGCGCTCCCAGTCGGCGCCGGCGTCCACCTTCAGCTCGACGCCGGGGTAGAGCTCGAGCCACCGGGCCGGCTCGGCGTTCGACGAGACCACGAACCGCGCGGGCGAGTACGAGCGGCCGACTGCCCCCCCGAGCGTCACGCCCGCCTGGCGGAGTGCCAGGTCGAGCAGCGCGCTCTCGTACGCCCAACGGCGGTAGTCGCGGGCCGCGTGCTGGGTCGTCTCCTCCGGGAAGAGGTCCTGATCGTCGAGGAGCGTGCTCCACTCGGCCAGCGTTCGCCTCCCCCGCAGCGGGAGCGGCTCGAGGCGGCGGTGGGCCTCCTGGTCAGTGGGCGAATACGACACGTCCTCGCCGCGGCCGGTCGCCCCGGCCCCGGTGACGGCGACGGTGGTCGAGTGGCGCACGAAGCCCGGCGTCGCGAGCTCGCGCGCCTCCAGCTCATAGCCCTCGACCTCGGCCACCAGCGGCCCGAGCGCCTGCCACAGGTCGTCATGCATCGCGGACATCATTGCCGACAATCGACGACGGCGTCGGAGTCCCGTCCTAGTTCGTCTCGTCGATCGCGATTCGGCGGGCCGACGCGTCGCCCGAGATCGGATCGGCCGAGATCAGGTCGACCGCCGCGGGCCACCCGTCGGCCGTCAGGTGCACCTGCGCGAACCCGGCCGGGGCATGCCCGACGGCGAAGACGCCGCCCGCCCCCAGCGTGCCGCCGTCGACCTCGACGACGTCGCCGGTGCGATCGACGTGCTGGCGGTGATCGTGGCCGGTGAGGATCATGAGCGGCGGGCCGCCCTCGGACGCGGCGTGCAGACGCAGGGCCGCCGCCACCCGGAAATCGTGCACGAGGACGATGTCGGGCCGAACCGTGAGCCCGTCGAACCACGCCTCCACCTTCGCACTCTCGCTCGTGAGCTCCGCCGGCGTCAGGTCGAGCCTGTGGCCGAAGCTCCCCGCCTGCGCCGCAAGCGGGTCCTCGTACCCCGCGACCAGGAGGCCGTCGATCGAGGTGACGGCCGGCCCTTGGATGCTTCCGTCGGCTTGGAGGCGGCCGGAGTGCGTGAGGACGATCGCGCCGGCCTGGGCCAGGCGTCGCATCACCACCGGGGAGTCATGGTTCCCGGAGACCGCGACCGTCGGGTGGCCGAGCGCGGCCGCCCGCTGGGCGATCGTGGCCTCGATCGGCGTACCCGCGAGGGCGAAGTCTCCGACCACGAACACGGGCCGATGGTCGGCGTACCGGGCGAATGCGGGCAGGGTCAGCCAGTTGGCGTGGATGTCTGACGCCACCATGAACGAGCGCTCGACGACCGCCGTGTGATCCCCGGCAGCCGCCGCGACGAGCGTGTCGAGGCCGGTCAGGGCCTGCTGGTAGCTGGACTTGTACGAGGCGCCGGCGCTGGTGAGTCGGTCAGAGAGCTCGAGCAGGCGGGGGAGGTCGCCGCCGTGGGCATAGAAGGTCGGCTGGCGGAACGCTGCGTAGTCGGGAGACCGGAGCGTCAGCGCGCAGCCTCCCACGGTCCACGCCGCTGCGGTGACGCCGGCGGCCAGCCCGAGGAGCAGCATGCGCCGGCGATGGACCACGGCGTGGAGCACGAGCCCGCCGATCAGGCCGCCCATCGCCCCGCCGAGCACGACCAGGAGCGCTGCCCGCTCGAGGGCGCTGCGGACGGCCGCCGGGGCCTGCGCCTCGACGGCACCCAGGCGAGCGCGGGCGTCGTCGGGCGTCTGCAGCGTGCGCAGGGCCGCCTGCCGGTCGACCGATACGACGGTCGCGGACATGCGGATGGGCGCCTTGTACGGCGCAGCCCGAACGCCCCAGTCGACGATCGGGACATAGACGTCGGCCGTGCCTCGGCCCGCGAAGCTGGTCGAGATCGACATCAGGGCGGGGCCGACGTGGTAGGAGGCCGTCGAGAACGCCTTGAGCGAGACGAGGATCCCGGCGAAGGCGAACGCGCCCAGACAGAGGGTGATCGCGGCCAGCCTGGCGGCAGCCCTGACACGAGCATGGGCCACGCCCCGGCGGATCGCCGGGCGCAGCCTCCCCATAGCGGTCGCTACGGTCACCTATGTACCTTCTCGGCGCCTGGCGGCCAGGGTTGAACGAAATCGGGGCCAGGCCCGCAGGCCTGGCCCCGGCGGCCGAGCCGGTCAGGCGCCCTCGAGGTGCCCGCGCCGCTCGCGGTACTCGTCGTGGGTGATCTCGCCCCGTGCGTACCGCTCGGCGAGGATGGCCCGCGGATCGGGGTCGCGAGAGGCGGACCACGGGCCGCGGCCACGGCGCCAGAACACCAGCCGTACCAGCAGGAACACGACGGTGATCCAGAAGAGCGGCACGAGCGGCCAGAGCAGGAACCAGCCGTGGTGATGCCACTGTGCGAGCACGATCATCTCCTACCTCCTTCGAGTGTGGGTTCGGCCGGAGCCCGCAGAACGCGGGCGACCGGACGGGGCAGCCACCAGTTCGAGCCCGGAGGAGCTCCTCGCGGCCATCCACACGGTTGCCGCGGGCGACTCGCTGCTCTCGCCGTCGGTCACCCGGATCGTCGTCGACCGCATGGCCCGGCAGCCGGTGCCGCGGGTCGCCGCGAGCGATCCGCTCGCTGACCTGACACCGCGGGAGCGTGAGGTGCTCGGCCTCGTCGCCCGCGGCCTCTCGAACGGCGAGATCGGTGCCGAGCTGGTGATCGAGGAGTCGACGGTGAAGACGCACGTCAAGCGGATCCTCATGAAGCTCGGCCTGCGCGACCGCATCCAGGCCGTCATCTTCGCCTATGAGACGGGCATGACGCAGCCCGGCCCGAAGCCGACGGCCTGACGAGTACACATCCAAACACCCCGGACACCCAGACGCCGGAGACGTCTCACAAAGGCAGGATCGTGCTTGGCAGCACGGCCGAGGGCCGCGATCCCGTATGTGAGAATGCCGCGATGGAGCCCGAGACGCGGTACGCGCTGAGTGGCGACGTCCACATCGCCTACCAGCTCTTTGGCGACGGCCCGTTCGACCTCTTCTTCGTTCCCGGCTTCGTGACCCACATGGAGCTCCAGTGGACGCTGCCGGGCTTTTCGGAGTTTCTTGCTGACCTGGGGTCCTTCTCGCGGCTCATCCGGTTCGACAAGCGCGGAACGGGGATGTCCGATCCGGTCGCCGGCGCTCCCAGTCTGGAGACGCGCATGGATGATGTCCGGGCGGTAATGGACGCCGTGGGCTCGGAGCGTGTCGCCCTCTATGGTGTTTCCGAAGGGGCGGCAATGAGCATCTTGTTCGCGGCTACCTATCCCGAGCGGACTGCGGCATTGGTGGTTCGGAGTTGCTCGCCGCGCACGATGTGGGCGCCGGATTACCCATGGGGGCGTAGCGAGGGCGGGTATCAACGCCAGGTCGACCAGGCGCTCCAGGTGTACGCCTCGAGATCCGAGGCTCGGGCGGCGATGCGCGCGCTTGGGATGCAAAACGACGACGAGATCGAGGCGTTCATCGATTACATCCGCCTGGGAGCGAGCCCAGGGATGCTCGAGGGTCTGTACCGCATGAACAAGGAGATCGACATCCGCGAGGTTCTTCCGGCGGTCCGCGTGCCGGCGCTGGTTCTTCATGGAAGCGACGATGCCGTCGTTCCCGTCGAAGCCGGTGCCTACACGGCGCAACATCTGAGGTCAGCCCGCTTTGTGGAGATCGCGGGGATGGGCACCTGGCCCTGCGGGGTGGGCGGATCCAGTCCGAGATCCAGGAGTTCCTCACGAGCGTGTGGCAGACCGGCGGATGGGAGGATGCCGAGTCAGACCGGATGCTCGCGACCGTCCTCTTCACGGATATCGTGGACGCCACGGCGAAAGCGATCGAGCTTGGGGACCGGCACTGGCGGGAACTGCTCGAGCGCCATCACGCGTTCGTACGACGCGAGCTGATTCGGTTTCGCGGCCGCGAGGTGGACAACGCCGGCGACGGGTTCCTCGCTACCTTCGACGGCCCGGCGCGAGCGATCCGCTGCGCTCGCGCGATCGTCGACGGAGTACACGATCTCGGTCTTTCCGTTCGCGCCGGCCTGCATACGGGGGAATGCGAGCTCGCAGAGGGGAAGGTCGCCGGCATCGCCGTTCACACCGGAGCGCGGGTAGCCGCACAGGCACTCGCCGATGAGGTGCTCGTGTCGAGCACGGTCAAGGATCTGGTCGCGGGGTCGGGCATCACGTTCACCGAGCGCGAAACCCGTGAGCTAAAGGGCATTCCGGGCGAATGGCGACTGTTCGCTGTCGATGACAAATGACCCACCGTGCGTCGGCGTACCCGCATCTTCACCGGGTCCCGAGGATGCTCCGCGATGGTCGGCCGTACGATCACCGTGATGGGATGGGATATCGGCTTGTCCGACGAGTTCGAAGCCTGGTTTCGCGATGACCTGTCAGACGATGAGCAGGAGGCGGTCGTCGTGGCTGTCGAGCTGCTCAAGGAGCTCGACCACGACCTCAACTCTTCCCTGGTGCGGCGCGTGAGGGGATCACGACGCCGGTATCGGCGCGAGCTTCACGCGCCGGGCGCCGACCAACCGGTGGTGCCGTTCACGTTTGACCCAAAGCGCGGCGAGATCGTCCTCCTCGCCGGCCGCAGCACTTCCCCCTGACGTTTCGGAGCACGTCATGCGGACACCTGCCGCAGCCGGTCTCGAATTTCGTCCAGCGCCGCCTGCTCGGCGGGGCTCACCTGCTGCCCCTCCTCCTTGTGGGCGGCCGCGACTTTCGACGCGAGCGTAACGACGAACGTGCGGAAGTCGTTGAGCTCCTCGGGCGTCCCCTTCCGGCCGACGACGGCGGCCGCTTCGGCGATCCGCTCGAGGCCGGCGTCGTGTAGGTCGCTGGTCGAGTGGTAGCGGTGCCGGTCGAACTCGGGCTTGGCCGAGACGATCTCGTCGAGCAGCCCGCTCTGCCCGTGCTCCTTGCGGGCATCCGTGTAGGCGCGCGCGAGCGCCAGGGTCTCGCGAAACGTCCCGCCGCTGTCGGCGGTGAGCACGATCATCCCAGCGGTGACCGGGCCCTCTGCCACCAGATCCCATTCACCCTCGTCGAAATCGCTCTTCACACTCATTCAGTCTCTCCTCCAGCCAAGCCGAGGACGGCGCCCCTGACGCCGTCCTCGGCAGCGGTTGACCGTGTCAGACCGGCCTCGTCGCCTCGTCCCACCGGACGATCAGAGCGTAGAGCACGACGAGCGTCAGCCCGAGCACCGTGAGCGTCCAGACGGGATACGCTGAGGCTCCCAGGAACCCGAGCTGGACGATGAACCCCAGGCTCGCGACCACGATCGCGAACCAGCGCGCCCAGGTTGCCGCCGAGAGCAACCCCACACCGGCCAGCGCCAGGATGATCCCCCAGGCGAGCGTGATCCAGCCCCACGTCGTCACGTCGAACACGATGACCTGCTCCGGGGTGAAGACGTAGTACTTGTCGCGGAAGATGGCGATCAGACCCTCGAATGCCTCGAGAGTGCCGATGATGACCAGGAGCCATCCGGCAAATGCGATCCAGCCCCGCCAGGCGTTATCCATCACGTACTCCCTCTCTTGGGTGGCGAATTGCCTGAAACGCTAGTCGCGCGCCCGGACGCGGGCGCTCACCCAATCTGGGCGATGGCCCCCCGGTTTGAGGTAGGCCCGACTACCGCATTCTGGGACTGCCCGCGCCGCGTGGAGGCTCGATCTCGTCTCCGACACAATGGCCTCCCCCGGCCGAGGGCGAGACGCGGCGAATGACCGCGGTGCGGGGGCCGCCTGGCAGACGCCCCCGCACCCCCACGACTCCTGCCTCGCGGGAGGAACCCTGGCAGTCTGCCCCGAGCCGTGCCGTCACGATATCGGCCGCAACGACGAATGTGATCGCCCCTATCCACCTTTTCACGATCGGCTATCGCGGGCCGCGCGGGACGGCGTTCACCACTTCTCCACCACCTGTTATCAGCCGGATCACCCTACGGATAGGCGCCGCCCATACGGTTCACGTGTGGAGGCCTCCCGACTCGCGGCGGTTCCGCTGTTCGCCGATCTCGAGGACACCGACCTCACCGTGATCGCCGCCGCCGCTCGCGAGGTCGAAGTCGACGACGGGCATACGCTCGCGACCCAGGGCGATTTCGGGCACGCGTTGTTCGCGATCGAGAGCGGAACGGCCGAGGTCAGTGCCGATGGCGAGAAACGGGGAACGCTCGGCCCCGGGGACGTGTTCGGGGAGATTGCCGTGCTGGCGGCAGGGCATCGCACCGCATCGGTCGTCGCCACCTCACCGATGCGCCTGATCGCGCTCTTCAAGCGCGACGTCTGGGCGCTCGAACAGCAGTCCCCGCAGGCGGCCGAACGTCTGCGGTCCCTGGCGCTTGAACGCCGGGACTCCAGACTCGATCCTGCCTAGCCGCGACGGCACCGGCGCGCCGGAGGGTGCTCGCCAAGCCCGACGGACGGCTCAACCGTACGGGATTTGGCTGAGCTCGGGCGAAGCGGACGACGGGTCTCGAACCCGCGACCTTCGGCTTGGGAAGCCGACGCTCTACCGACTGAGCTACGTCCGCGCAAACCCCGGAAGCCCGCTCCGGAGCGGCGAGATTCTACCAGCCGCGCCGCGGGCGGAATCGGGTTTGGGCGGGC
The DNA here is from genome assembly GCA_963709425.1 of uncultured Actinomycetes bacterium. GTDB lineage: Bacteria > Actinomycetota > Thermoleophilia > Gaiellales > JAICJC01 > JAICJC01. The sequence goes on from CAVPWG010000001.1 coordinate 546,520, forward strand.
CTCCGGCCGGGAACCACCGCCGGCGGTGCCGTCGTGACCTCACGTCCACCCACCGCCCAGGGCGTCCATCTGGAGGGCGTTTCCGAGACCACACTGTGGACGCTCTACCAGCGCGCTGCCGAAGCCGCGCGGCCTGACCGCGTGCTCCACGACCCGATTGCGGTCGAGCTCGTGGAGGCGATCGACTACCCGTTCGAGGAGAGATTCGGGGCGTCGGCGGGATGGGCGCAGTGGCAGGCGCTACGAGCGCGCACGTTCGACCGCGAGATCAGACGGTTCCTGCACGACCACCCCGGCGGCACCGTCGTCGCGCTCGGCGAGGGGCTCGAGACCCAGCTCTGGCGCGTGAACAACGACCAGCTCCGGTGGGTCAGTGTCGACCTCGCACCCGTGATCGACCTCCGGAGGCGCCTGCTCCCGTCCTCCCCGCGCCAGGTGCTCGTCGCCTCCTCGGTCGTCGACCGAGCCTGGCTCGACGGGATCGACGGAAAGCGCGGGACGCTCGTGACCGCCCAGGGGCTTCTCATGTACCTCCAGCCGGAGCAGGTTCATGAGCTGATCGCGGCCTGCGCGGACCGGATCACGAAGGGGACACTGCTCTTCGACGCCGTCCCGCGCTGGCTCAGCGAGCGCACCCAGCGGGAACCGCTGGGCGGGCCGGCCGCCTACCGGCCGCCGCCCTGGACGTGGGGCATCGACGCCGCCGAGATCCGCCGGATCCGCACCACGCGGAACGTCGCGGAGCTACGCAGGCTGCGCCTGCCGCGCGGGCGCGGCCCCTTCTTCGGGATCGCCGTGCCGCTCCTCTCCCGCGCTCCCGGCCTCGGCGACCGGCTCTTCTCGATCATGCGAGCCCGCCTCTCGGCGGGATCGGCGGCTTGACATCCGCGCACGATTGGCTACCCTCGGCTGGGGAAATGGCACGAAATGGCAGGGGAGCCGGCGTGAGTAGGCGACGATTAACCGTGCGCGTCGCACTGATCTTGGTGGCAACGATGGCGGCCGCCCTCGGCGTGACCGCCGGGTCCGGCGACGCCGCGTCCGTCCCGAACCCGTGCTCGCTTTCCGGCGTCGCGCCTCCGGCCACCTACGACCACGTGGTCGTCATCTTCGAGGAGAACGCCTCTTATGGCCGCGTCGTCGGGAACGCGGACGCCCCGTACTTCAACCAGCTCGCCGGGCAGTGCGCCCTCGCAACCAACTTCCACGAGGTGGCGGGCGTGAGCCAGCCGAACTACATGGCGGCGACGGGTGGTCAGGCGACCGGGGTGGGCGTCAAGGTGAACGCCCCGAGCATCTTCAGCCAGGCGCCGTCGTGGCTCGAGCTCCAGGAGTCGATGGGAGCGAACTGCGGCGGGAAGTCGACGTTCTACAAGCGGGGCCACGACCCGGCGTACTGGTACACGCCCATCGCTGCGCAGTGCAAGGTGAACGACATTCCCGCCGCAACGTCGGCGTCGGGCCTCGCGAGCATCCCCAACCCCCTCCCGGCCTACACGTTCATCACACCCAACCTGTGCCACAACAACCATTGGCTGAGAGGGTGCCCCCAGGCGAACACGAGCTCGGCGAACCTGCGGGCGATGGACACGTGGCTCCAGGGAACCGTGCAGACGATCGCAAGCACCGCCAGCTACCAGGCCGGACGGACGCTGATCCTGATCGCGTTCGACGAGTCGAACACGAGCTCACCGATCATCCCGATGATCGCCGTCGCCGGCGGGATCGTGCCCGTCAGGGACGCCACGAGCTACGACCAGTACGCACTCCTTCGCGCATCGGAGGAGGCTCTTGGTATCTCGACCTTCCTCGGCAAGGCCGCCGGCGCAGCGGATATGCGCGCAGGCATGCACTTCTGACGATCTCGCTCCGGGACGTCCTCGACCGGGTAGACAACGCGCGGCTAGGCTGCCGCCGGTTCCGGCCAAGGACGGTGAATGCGCAGAGGAACGGCAACAATGGCGGTCGCAGCAGCCATGGCGACCCTGGCGACGTCGGCCGCCGCGGCGGGGGCGAACCTGCTCGCGAACGGCACCTTCGAGGGCTCCGGCAGCGGCTCGCTGGCGGGTTGGAAGGGCCAGAATGCCTCGCTCTCGCTGGTCGCCGGCGACGGCGCCGGGTTCGGCGCGAAGGTGACGCGAACGGCGAGCGGGTCGAGCTACTCGATCCTCGCCTCGGCCAAGCCGGTGAAGTCCACCACCGCGGGAGCGACCTACAGGGCGGATGGGCGGTTCCAGGCCGCGGCCGGGAAGTCGGTGTGCCTGAGGCTCAAGGAGACGGGATCTGCCAGCTCGAGCCGGACCTCCTGCGCCACCGGCACCGGAGACTGGGCGACGCTGCCGGAGCTCTCCTACGTCGCGCTCGCGGGCGGCGACGCGCTGACGTTCGTCGTGCTGCAGATGCGACCCGTCGCGGGTGACTCGTTCACGCTCGACAACCTGAGCGTCACCGCCGACCAGGGCGGGATCGCGCCGCCGGCGGCGCTCCACGCCGTCGCCACGTCGAGCACCGAGATCGACCTCGGCTGGGGCGCGAGCCCGGGGGCCGTCGGCTATCACGTGTTCCGGGACGGCGCCGGGTCGCCGTCGGCGACGATCGACGCCCCGGCGACGAGCTATGCCGACTCGGGCCTCGACCCCGGGTCGAGCCACACCTACACCGTGACCGCCTTCGACGCCTCGCAGGAGTCCGAGCCGTCGAACCAGGCGGCGGTCACCACCCCATCCGACGACTCGTCGGTCTCGATCGCCGCCGCCGGCGACATCGCCTGCAACCCGGCCGACCCCAACTACAACGGCGGCGCGGGCCAGAACGGGTTCTGCCAGCAGGGGGCTACGGCAGACCTGATCGCCCACGGCACCTACGACCACGTGCTCGCGCTCGGTGACGAGCAGTACGACTGCGGGTCGCTGGACGCGTTCAACGCGAGCTACGACGCAAGCTGGGGCCGCTTCGTCGGAAGGACGCTCCCGGTGCCCGGAAACCACGAGGCCAAGCCGACGAGCGACTACGGCGAGGCCGGCTGCTCGAAAAGCCAGACCGGCTACTTCACCTACTTCGCGAACCACGGCGTCGGCATCGCGGCCGGCGTGAACGGCAACGGCTACTACAGCCTCGACCTCGGAAGCTGGCACCTCGTCGCGATCAACTCGAACTGCGAGTCCATCGGCGGTTGCGGGGCCGGCTCGCCGCAGGAGACCTGGCTCCGGAGCGACCTCGTCGCCCACCCGAGCCAGTGCACGCTCGCGTTCTGGCACGAGGCGGCCTGGTCGACCACCGGGAAGACGCACGGCGTCACCGCGATGCGCCCGATCTGGGCCGACCTCGCAAACGCGGGCGTCGAGCTTGTCCTGGCCGGCCACTTCCATCACTACGAGCGCTTCGGCGACCTGAACGCGGCCGGTCAGCCGGTGGCGAACGGCGCCGGGATGCGCGAGATCGTCCAGGGAACCGGCGGCGAGAACCAGGGGCCGTTCGGGAACGCCAAGCCGATCGCCGGCTCCGAGGTGCGGACGTCCGGCTACGGCGCGCTCGCCCTCACGCTTGCGAGCGGCGGCTATTCATGGCAGTACCTCCAGGTGGGCGGCTCCGTCGCCGACTCGGGCAGCGACACCTGCCACTGACCGCGGCGGTCAGCTGACCTTCTTCACCCCGTGAACCGGCCGGCCGAGTGCCCGCCACTGGAAGAGCGTCATCGTCGGCAGCACGTCGTCGTAGCGGACGAGCTTCGGGTTTCGCCCCACCTGCGCGGCCCGGGCGGCATGGTCGAGGAGGTCGTCGCGGTCGGGCGCCACGATCACGTGGTGGCATGCCGTCACGTAGTCGAACTCCGCTCCACAAGCGGGGCACGGCCACGGATCGGTGTGAATCGCGTACCAGTCGCCGTCGCCGGGGCCGGCGTCCTCACCGGCGAGGATCTCCTCGATCTCCGCGACCTCGTAGACCGTGGGTGCGGTGGGAACGCTGCTCACGGGGGCTCAGGGTAGCACCGGCCCCAAGCCGGTTGGGCGTCACATTGCGTCAGGTGCTTCGACCCCGACGAGGTCGAGGGCACTGGCCATCACGAGGCCCGTCGCGCGGCACAGCGCCAGCCGGCTGCGCTCGACGTCCGGGCGTTCGCCGAGCACCCGGCACTGCTTGTAGAACTGGTGGAAGGCCTTGGCGGTGTCCTGGGCATAGGCGGCGATCCGGTGCGGTCCGCGCCACGCCGCCGCCTCCGTCACGACCTCCGGGAACTCCGCGAGGTGCTTCACGAGCTCGACCTCAGCCGGCTCCGGCGTCCACCCCGGCGCGGGGCCGTCCTCGGTCTTCGGCGCGTTTCGGAGGATCGCCGCGGTGCGGGCGTGGGCGTACTGGCAGTAGTACACGGGGTTCTCGGCGTTCTGTGCCGCCCACACGCTGAGGTCGAGCTCGATCACCTGGTCGTGCGAGCGCTGGACGAGCGCGTAGCGGGCCGCGTCGACCCCGATCACGTCAAGCAGCTCGTCGAGCATGAGCACGGTCCCGCGCCGCTTGGACGCGCTGACCGCCCGGCCATCCTCGACGATCTTGACGAACTGGTACAGCTGGACGTCGATCCGGTCGGGCTCGTAGCCCAGCGCGATCGCCCCCGCCTTGAGCCGGCCGATGTACCCGTGGTGATCCGAGCCCAGGACGTAGACGGCAACGTCGTAGCCGCGCTCGAGCTTCGACACGATGTAGCCCAGGTCGCCGGCGATGTAGGTCGGCGTGCCGTCGGACCGCACCAGCACCCGATCCTTGTCGTCGCCCAGGTCCGACGAGCGCAGCCACACGGCGCCGTCCTTCTCGTAGGTGTGGCCGCGCGCGTGCACGGCCTCGATGGCCCGCTCCACCGCCCCCTCCTCGTAGAGGGAGCGCTCGAGGAAGAAGCGGTCGAAGCTCGCCCGGAACCGGACGAGGGTGCGCTGGATGTCGTCGATCATGGCGGCGGCCCCGCGCGCCCGCCACTCGTCGGCCGGCGCGTCCGGATCGAGCCCGAGCGCGTTCGCGACGTCCTCGACGTAGGCGCCCTGGTAACCGCCCTCCGGCGTATCCTCCCCGCGGGCCCGGGCGCGCAGCGACGCCCCGAAGAGATCCATCTGGCGGCCGGCGTCGTTGAAGTAGTACTCGCGCTGCACCTCGTGCCCGGCGAACGCGAACAGCCGGGCCAGCGAGTCGCCGTAGGCGGCGTTTCGAGCCGTCGACGCCGTCATCGGCCCGGTCGGGTTCCCGCTCACGTACTCGACCTGGATCTTCTGCGGGTGGACGGCGCTGCCCGCGCCGTAGCGTGAGCCCTGCTCGAGCACGCGCTCGACGACGTGCCTGTACCACGCCGGCGTCGCGCGCAGGTTGACGAAGCCCGGTCCGGCGACCTCGGCCGAGGCGATGAACGGTGAGTCGATTCGCTCGGCGATCTGTTCGGCGATCTGCCGCGGCGCGGTCCGGAGCGGCTTTGCGAGCTGGAGCGCAGCGGCCGTGGCATAGTCGCCGTGGGCCGGATCGGCGGGCCGCTCGAGCCGCGCGGGGATGCCGTCGCCGCCGACCTCGGCGATCGCAGCCTCGACCGGCTGGGCCAGCTCCTGCACGGCGCTAGGGGACATTGGCCGGATCCTAACGATGGTAGTGTGGCCGAATGGACGCCGAGGACGAACCGCAGGAGCGTCGCCTCAACATTCACTTCTCACCGGAGGTGATGGCGGGCGTCTATGCCAACTTCGCCAACGTCAGCCACTCCGACTACGAGTTCACGATCACGTTCGCCCGGATCGACCATGAGGTCGAGGAGGAAGAGGTGCCGGGAGTCGTCGTGTCACGCGTGAACGTGTCGCCGCGCTTCATGAAGGAGCTGCTCGAGGCCATGGGCGACAACTACTCCAAGTGGCAGACCCGGGAGGGGATCAAGAACCTGCCCGAGTTCGACGGCGAACACGACGATCAGTAGGCGCGGGCGACCGCGATCCGGTCCATCACGGGCGGATGGTCGAAGAGCAGCGCCACGGCCCATCCGGGCGGGTCGGGGTTGGCGAGGTCGGCCAGCGCGAGCCGCTTCTGCAGCGCTCCCATGCCCGCGCCGTCGCCGGTGGCCCGCAGGGACACCCAGTCGGCCTCGGCCTCGTAGCGGCGCGAGATCCCGCTCTCGACGGGCGTGAGCAGCGCCGCCGCCACCAGCAGGCCGGCGACCACGAGCGGCGCGGCGCGCGGGTCGCGCGCACCGTCGAGACCGCGGCGGCGGGCGGCGCGCTCGGCGATGGAGAGCACCGCCCAGAGGGCCGGCAGGCCCAGCACCCCGAACCACAGCACACCCTTCAGCGTGTGGCGGCGATCGATGTGGCCGAGCTCGTGCGCCAGGAGGGCGCGCGTCTGGTCGGACGGCGCGTGCCGAAGCACGGTGTCGTAGAGCACGAGCCGCTCGGTCGGCCCGACGCCGTCGACGAACGCGTTCTCCTCGGTCGTCCGCGAGGACGCGTCCGAGACGGAGACCGAGCCGGGGCGGGCCCCCACCTGACGCTCGACGCTTCGCAGGAGCGCCTTCACGGCGGGGTCTCGCAGCGGTCGCGTCGAGGCGAAGAGCGGGTCGATGACGACCGGCTGGATCATCACGAACACCGCCACGGCGATCCAGGCCGAGATGCCCACCGCAAGCCAGGGCTTGCGCGCCCGCCTCCCGATCGCCAGGCAGACGGTGTACGCCACGCCGACCCCGGCCGTCCACGCCGCCAGGCCGAGCGCAGCGTCCCGCGCCCACTCCGTGGCGGAGCGCAGGTCGAGACCGGCGTTCACCGCGCGGACGTGGCCGACGTATCCGAGCGGCAGCAGGACGGCCGCGGCGACCGCGGCCGCAACCGCGGCCGCGACACCGCCGGCGACGGCGGGCGGAAGGCCGCGGATCACGCACGTCCGCCCCCACCGGGCCCAGGCCAGCCCGGCGGCGGGGCCGAGCACGAGGGCTACCACGGCCAGCAGGTATTGCGGCTCGCGGTAGTCGGCCGCCCGCGCGATCTGGGCGGGCGTGAACGCGGCCCGCGCGGCGAGGTGAGGCACCCGGGGCGGCAGTTCGGCCTGCCAGAGCCATGCCGCCAGGCCGCCAAGGCCGGCGAGGAGCACCAGCCCCGGAACGCGCCGGATCACGCGCAGAGCTGCACGGCGGCGAGGCTCACAAGGGCAACCTTATAGTGCGCCGATGCAGGTGGCGGTCATCTCCGACGTGCACGGAAACGTGCAGGCGCTGGAAGCGGTGCTCGAGGCGATCGACGCCGTCCAGGTGGACGAGATCTGGTGCCTCGGCGACGTGGTCGGCTACGGCGCCGATCCGGTGCGATGCATGGAGATCGTCGACGAGCGGGCGGCCGTCTGCCTGGCCGGGAACCACGACCTGGTCGTTGCCGGCGTGATCGACATCGACATGTTCGCCCACGACGCCCGTGACGCTGCGGAGTGGTCGCGGACAGTCCTCGCCGAGACGCAGATCGCCTCGCTCGCCGCCCGGATGCCCGGCGGCGCGCGCCAGGACGTGCAGATGTTCCACGGCAGCATCCGCGATCCGGTGTGGGAGTACGTCGTCGACCCGCGGACGGCCGCCCTGTGCCTCGAGCGGCAGCGCCGGCCGCTGTGCCTGGTCGGCCACAGCCACGTGCAGCTCCTGTGGGGGTACGAGGACGACGAGCTGGTCGGAGGCACCGTGGCCGCCGGCGCCACGCTGGCGTACGGCGAGGGGCCGTTCATCGTGAACCCCGGCTCGGTGGGCCAGCCCCGCGACGGCGACCCCAGGGCGGGCTACGTTGTCCTCGACACCGAGGCCGGCACGGCCACGTGGCTTCGGGCCGACTACGACATCCGCGCCGCGCAGGACGCGATCCGCGATGCGGGCCTTCCCCTGCGGCTTGCGGCGCGGCTCGCGGAGGGGCGCTGACCGACCCGTCCGCAGAGCTGGTCGGGCGGATCCGCCACGCGGCCTCGGCGTTCATGATCGCGTGGGTGGAGGGGCTGCGCGATCTCCCCGGCAACCCCGCGGGTGTCACGGTCGAGCGGTTCGGCGCGACCGTCGCGCTGGCGTGCGAGACCCTGCCCGATCTCGACTTCGTCAACACCGTGCACGGCCTCGACCCGAGCGAGGCGGGCCGGGTGGACGAGGTGACGGTGTTCTACCGCCGCCTCGGGCTCCGCGGCTGGGCAGAGGTCGCTCCCGTTCCGGGAGCCGAAACGACGATGGAGGGGCTCACGTCGGCGGGTTGGGCGCAGACCGCGTTCTGGTGCTCGTTCCACGGCGCCCCGCAGGCGCTGCCGATGCCGGCCGGCGTCGATGTTGGCGAGGCGACCGCGGCCGAGATGCCCGAGTTCGCCCGCGTCCACCTCGACGGCCACGAGGTGCCCGACGACGATCGCGCGGCGGCCGAAGCGGCCGTGCAGCGCTGGTACGGCCGGCCGGGCTGGCGCATGTACCTGGCGCGCGTCGACGGCGTCGCCGCCGCCTCCGCTGCACTCACGGTCGACGGGGGGCTGGGCTACCTGGCGAACGCGGCGACCGTGCCCGCCATGCGGCGGCGCGGATGCCAGGCGGCGCTCCTCGGACGGCGGATCGCCGATGCGGCGGCAGCGGGCTGCGACACGGTCGCGTCGCTGGCGGAGTTCGGCTCGGCCAGCCAGCGCAACCTCGAGCGGGCCGGACTCCGGGTGGCGTTCACACAGGCCGTATGGCGGATGCGCCAGCGACCGTGACGTCCGGAGCGGCGGGCGCTCGATGCCCGAAGTCGTACCCCTCGCGCAGAAGCTCGGCGACCACGGACTCGCGCGCCTTGTAGATGCGCCACTTGACCGTCGCGAGCGTCGTGTCGAGCGCCTCGGCGATCTCGGCGTAGCTCAGGCCCACGAGGTCGCGCAGGAGGAGCGCCATCTTGAGGTCGACGGAGAGGCCGCCGATCGCCTGCCACACGGCGTCCATGCCGTCGTCGGCATCAGGCGGCGCGACGGCGAGGTGAAGCTGCGGCGCCGCCTCGAGCTCGAGCGCCGGGCGGCCGCGCCGCTCGCGCGCGCGCAGTTCGTCGACGACGCGGTGCTTCGCCACCTGGAAGAGCCACGTGGTGAACTGGCAGCGCCCGTCGAACCCGGGCAGTGCCTGGTAGACCCGCATGAACACTTCCTGGCAGATGTCCTCGGCGAGCGCCCGGTCGCCGGAGAGCACCCGCGTCACGTAGTTGAAGACCGGCCCGTTGTACTGCCGCACGATGATCGCGAACGCGCGCTCGTCGCCTCGGCGTGCGAGTCGCAGGACATCGGGATCTGGCTGCGGAAGGGCCAATGTGTTCGTGCCGGTGCGGAAAACCGGCGAGAGTATAGACACCCGGCCATACGGATGCCGGGGGCTGGGCCGCTGCGGATCCTGGATGCGCGATTTCTCAGGGAGCAGGCACGACCAACGACGCTCCGCTCATGGCCTCCGGCGCCGGGACGCCCAGCAGTTCGAGCGTGGTCGGAGCGATGTCCGCCAGACGGCCGCCGTCGCGGAGCCGGACGCCGTGGTCGGTCACGATCAACGGCACGGGGTTCGTGGTGTGAGCGGTGTGCGGCGATCCGTCCGTGTTCAGCATCGTCTCCGCGTTCCCGTGGTCGGCGGTCACGAGGCAGACGCCGGCGCGCGCCGCGACAGCCTCGACGACCCGGGCCAGGCACCGATCGACAGTCTCCACCGCCTCGATCGCGGCGGGGATGACGCCCGTGTGGCCGACCATGTCGGGGTTCGCGAAGTTGACGAGGCAGAACCCGTAACGGTCGTCCGCGAGGCCGGCGACCACGTGGTCGGCGACCCCCTCGGCGCTCATGCTCGGCCTCAGGTCGTAGGTGGCGACGTCCCGGGGCGAGTCGACCAGCTCCCATTCCTCGTCGTCGCAGCGGGTCTCGGACCCGCCGTCGAAGAAGTAGGTGACGTGGGCGTACTTCTCGGTCTCGGCGACGTGGAGCTGGGCAATGTCGTGGGAGGCGAGCACCTGCGCGAGGACGTCGGCCAGATCCTCACCCGGGAAGGCGACCGGCGCGGCGACGTCGTCGGCGTACTCGGTCATCTGGACATAGTGCGGAAGCGGCGGGTCGGCGCCCCGGTCGAAGCCGTCGAAGTCGGTCTGGGTGAGCGCCCACGAAAGCTCGCGCGCACGGTCCGGCCGGAAGTTGAAGAAGACCGCCGCGTCTCCCGACCGGATCCGGCCGCGCGTGGGATCGCCGATCACAACCGGCTCGATGAACTCGTCGGTCACGCCGGCGGCGTAGCTCGCCTTGACCGCCTCGACCGCGTCGTCGGCCCGCGCGCCGACGCCGTGCACGATCGCGTCGTAGGCGCGCTTCGCCCGTTCCCAGTGGCGGTCGCGGTCCATCGCGTAATACCGGCCCGCCACCGTCGCCACGCCCGGAACCCCGGCGAGGTAGCGCTCCGCGCCGTGCGGCGAGGTATCGCGCCCGTCGGTGAAGGCGTGCACGTGCACGTGCTCGACCCCCTCTCGGCGGGCCAGCTCGATCAGCGCCTTCAGATGGCGGAGGTGGCTGTGGACGCCGCCGTCGGAGACGAGGCCGAGCAGGTGAAGCGCCGACCCGCGCGCCTGCCGGCACGCGTCCACGAGCGGCCCGTTCTGGAAGAAGGCGCCCGATTCGATGTCGTCGTCGATCCGGACCAGATCCTGGCGTACGACCCGCCCCGCCCCCAGGTTCGTGTGCCCGACCTCGGAGTTCCCCATCTGCCCGTCGGGCAGGCCGACCGCCAGGCCCGAGGCGTCGAGCCGGGTGTGCGGGTAGTCGGCCCAGAGGCCGTCGAATGTCGGCGTGTCGGCCAGGTCGACGGCGTTCCCCGGCCCCGGGGCGGTGAGGCCCCAGCCGTCCAGCACGACAAGGCAGACCAGCGGCGCGCTCACGACGCGGCCGCGGCGAGGATCGCCGCGAAGTCCTCCACCGCAAGGCTGGCGCCTCCGATCAGCCCGCCGTCGATGTCATGCTCCGAGAGGAGGTCGGCGGCGTTCTCGGGCTTCATCGAGCCGCCGTACTGGATCCGCACCGCCTCGGCCACGTCGTCGCCGTGCATCTCGGCCACGATGGCGCGGATCCCGGCGTGGGCCTCCTGCGCCAGCGCCGGCGTCGCCGTGCGGCCGGTGCCGATCGCCCAGACCGGCTCGTACGCGATCGTCGTCTCGGCCACCCGCTCGCCGCCGATGCCGCGGAGCGCGCCTTCGACCTGGCGGCGCAGCACCCGCTCGGTCTCCCCCGCCTCGCGCTCGGCCTCTGTCTCGCCGACCGCCACGATCGCCCACAGACCGGCATCGTGCGCGGCCGCGAGCTTGGCCTTCACGCCCTCGTCGGTCTCGCCGAAGAGCTGCCGGCGCTCGGAGTGGCCGAGGAGCACACCGTCGGCACCGGTGTCGAGGATCATCTCGGCCGACACCTCGCCCGTGAACGCACCGCCCGCCGCCTGGTGCATGTTCTGGGCGTAGACGGCGATCCGAAGGCCGGATGCGGCACCCGCCGCCTCAGCCAGTGCCGTATACGGCGGGCACACCGCGACATCAACGCCGGCCGGTATGTACGCCGCCAGGCGCGCCACGAAGTCGGCCGCCTCGGATGCGGTCTTGTGCATCTTCCAGTTCCCCGCAACGAACGGACGTCTGCTCATGCCGCGGCCTCCTCGAGCGCCTCAACCCCCGGAAGCGTGCGCCCCTCGACGAGCTCGAGCGCCGCACCGCCCCCGGTCGAGACGTGGGTGATGCTGTCGGCGACCCCAGCCTGGTTCACGGCCGCGACCGAGTCGCCGCCGCCGACGACCGACACGGCATCCGACGCCGCCACGGCATGCGCGACGGCGAGCGTCCCGGCCGCGAACGGGGCCAGCTCGAACACCCCCATCGGGCCGTTCCAGAAGATCGTGCGGGCGGCTTCCAGCCGGTGCGCGTAGGCCGCCGACATCTCCGGGCCGATGTCGAGGCCTATCCAGCCGTCGGGGATCGCGTCGGCCGCGACGACACGGGTCGGCGCATCGGCCTCGACCCGCTCGGCGATCACGACATCACCGGGCAGCACGAGCTCGCAGCCGCGCTCGCCGGCGTCGGCCATCGCCCGCCGGGCGACCTCCTGGCCCTCGGCGCCCTCGTGCTTGGAGGCCCCGACGGCGATGCCGCGCGCCGCGAGGAACGTGAAGGCCATGGCGCCGCCGACCAGCACAGCATCGGCGAGGCCGGTGAAGCGGTTGATGACGCCGATCTTGTCGGCCACCTTCGCCCCGCCGATCACCACGACGAAGGGATGCTCGGGGCTCTCGAGGATGCGGGCGAAGGCCTCGAGCTCGGCCGCCAGGAGCAGCCCGGCCGCGCTCGGCAGGATGCGCGCCACGCCCACCGTCGATGCGTGTGCGCGGTGCACGGTGCCGAACGCGTCGCTGACGAAGAGGTCCGCGAATGACGCGAGCTCGGCGGCGAGCGCCGGATCGTTCTGCTCCTCGCGCGGGTCGAAGCGCAGATTCTCGAGCAGGCGCACCGGCCCCACCTCACCGTCGAAGGCGACGGGCTCGCCGAGGAGCTCGGACAGGCGCCCGGCGACGGGCCGAAGCGACAGCTCCGGCCGGGGCTCGCCCTTCGGCCGGCCGAGATGCGAGCACACGATCACGTCCGCGCCGTGCTCGCGCAGGTAGCGAATCGTGGGGAGCGACGCCCGGATGCGCGTGTCGTCGGTGATCCGCCCCCCATCGAGCGGGACGTTCAGGTCCGCGCGCACCAGCACCCGCCTGCCCTCGACGGGCAGGTCGCGCACCGTCCTCACAACACCTTCTGGACCAGGTCGGCGAGGCGGCACGAGTAGCCCCACTCGTTGTCGTACCACGACACGACCTTGACCAGGTTCCCGTTCACCATCGTGAGCTTGGAGTCGAAGATCGAGCTCCAGTGCTGACCCACGATGTCGCCCGAGACGAGCGGCTCCTCGCTGTAGTCGAGCACGGGCGCGAGCGGCCCGGACTCCGCGGCCGCCTTGAACGCCGCGTTGACCTCGTCGCGGGTCGTCTCGCGCCCGAGCTGGGCGATGAGGTCGGTCGCGGAGCCGTCGGGAACGGGGACGCGCATCGAGATGCCGTCGAGCCGACCCAGCATCTCGGGGATGACGAGACCGATCGCCTTGGCCGCGCCGGTCGAGGTCGGGATGACGTTGATGGCCGCCGCGCGGGCCCGGCGGAGATCCTCGTGCGGCAGGTCGAGGATCTTCTGGTCGTTGGTGTAGGCGTGCGTCGTCGTCATGAACCCGCGTTCGAGCCCGAACGTCCCATGCAACACCGCGACAAGCGGCGCCAGGCAGTTGGTCGTGCACGACGCGTTCGAGATCACGTGGTGCCGAGCCGGGTCGTACTCGCCGTCGTTCACGCCGATGCACACCGTGATGTCGGGGTCGGTCGCCGGCGCGCTGATGATGACCTTCTTGGCTCCGGCCGCGAGGTGCTTCCCGGCCTTCTCTCCCGAGCTGAAGAGGCCCGTTGACTCGATGACGACCTCGACTCCCAGGTCAGACCACGGCAGCGCGCCCGGGTCGCGCTCAGCCAGCACCCGCACCGACTTCCCGTCGACGATGAGGCCGTCGTCGCTGTGCTCGACCGTGCCACCGAAGCGGCCGTGGACGGAGTCGTACTTCAGCAGGTGCGCCAGTGTGGCCGCGTCCGTGATGTCGTTCACCGCGACGATCTCCACGCCTTCAGCGCGGTCGCGCATTGCGCGAAAGACGTTCCGGCCGATCCTGCCGAACCCGTTGATCCCAACCCGTACGCTCATGAATTGCCCCCAGGCGGTCGCCGACGGGCGCAAGTCTAGTCGTCAACCAGCGATTCCCATCCGCCGATCTCCGGAGAGCGGTTTTCGCGGGTGGCCGGCGGATTCGGGCAGCGATAGATGGGGTCTGGATCCGTCGCGCAGGGGATGCTCGGCCACCCACGAGAACACTGCTCCCAGTGTCGCTTCAGGGCGGAATCGCGGCCACCCCCAAAAGGGGTAAATAGTTAGCGATCTGTTAGCGGATCGGGCCGAGATGTTAAGGCCGTGAGCGCGCGCATGCGGCCCGCGACGGTCGACTTCGGGAGCGGTGGGCGGGCCCGGCGGCCCAGCTCGGCGAGCGAGAGGTGCGGGTGCCGCAGGCGAAGCTCGGCGACCTGGCGTAGGCGGGCGTCGAGGGTCGAGACGTCGAGCGCGGCGATGGCGTCGCGCTGCGCGCGGGCTGCGCCTCCCAGCCGGGCCAGGTTCGCGCGGTCGAAGTTGGTCACCCGGTTGGCGCGCTCCCGCGTCGCGGCGATCACCGCGGCCTCCTCGAACGCCAGCACGGTGTCGTGGGCGCCCATCAGCGCGAGCAGGTCGCGGATGGTTGCCTTGGACTTGAGGTACGCGGCTGCGTGGGACTCTCGCCGGGCGACGGACATGTCGACCCCCTCCGCCGCCGCGATCCCCGCGACGACCTCGGCGGCATCCTCGTCACGGGCCCGGATCTCGAGGTGCCCGGCCGACCTCGGGCCCGACACGGAGCCCGCGGCCACGAAGGCGCCGCGCAGGTAGCTGCCCCGGCAGCACGGGCGGGCGACGATCCGCCGCGGCGGACCCGGCAGGGGCTCGAGCCCCGACGACAGGATGCCGATCTCGTGCATCAGCTGCAGGCCGTGACCTCCCTCGACACGCACGACGACGCGGTTTCGGCGCTCGAACCGCGGTTCTCTGAACGAGGCGATCTGAGCGTCGGCGCCGAGCGAGCGGACGAGCCCGAAGGCGAGCCGCGCAGCGGCGGGGTCGGCCGTCTCGACGCGCACGGCCAGCCCGGCCGAGCTCATCTCGAGCGTTCCGGCGTGGCGGACGAGCCCCGAGAGGAAGGCCCGCCGACAGCAGATCCGCCGTGGCGGTCGCTCCACGAGCTCGCGGCGGACGCGCTCGGCGAAGGCGGCGCTCATGCCGGGACGCGGGGGCGCCGCGCGAGGCGCACGAGCACCCGGGCCAGGCGGTCGGGGTCGTGCTGCCACTCGGCGGCCAGGCGAGCGCCGACCACCTCGACTCCCAACCGCCGCAGGCCGCCGCGATCGACCACCACGGGCGTCCCGAACTGGGCGCGGTTTCGGCTCACGACCACCACATCCACCAGGCCCTCGCCCACGTGGTCGTAGAGGCGGGAGACGTGATCCGACGCCATGTAGCCCTCGGTCTCGCCCGGCTGCTGGAGCAGGTTGCAGACATACACCCGTGGCACGGTCGCGGCCCGTACCGTCTCGGCGATGCCGGGGATGAGAAGGGGCGGGATCGTGCTCGTGTAGAGGCTCCCGGGCCCCATCACGATCAGCTCGGCGCGCGCGAGGGCCTGGAGGGCGCGGGGGTGAGCCGCCGGTGCGGGCGGATCGAGTCGCACACGCTCGCACTGGGCGCCGTCCGCGGCGAGCGCGCTCTCGCCGCGCACCTCATGACCGTCGGGGAACCGGGCCACGAGCTCGACCAGCTCGACAGTGCTGGGGACGACCTGCCCTGCGACCGCGAGCACCCGGGCCGACGCCGCGACGGCCTCGTCGAAGCTCCCGAGGAGGTCGGTCATCCCGGCCAGGAACAGGTTGCCGAAGCTGTGCCCCGCGAGCTCGCCGGTGGTGAAGCGGTGCTGGAACAGCTGCCCGACGAGCGACTCATCCTCGGCGAGCGCCGCCAGGCAGCTTCGCAGGTCGCCCGGCGCCGGCATGTCGAAGTCGCGCCGCAGCCGCCCCGAGCTGCCACCGTCATCGGTCGTCGTGACGACCGCGGTGACGCTCGCCACTCGCTTCAGGCCGCGGAGAATGGTCGAAAGACCTGTCCCTCCTCCGAGGCACACGACCCGCACTCCGCGGCGCGCGCGGCGCACCAGCAGGGTCTCGCCGGCGGGCGGCTCCGGGATCAGCGGCACCCTGTGAGGTTACCCCGTGGGGGGCGGAAGCGAGCGTCGGCGATGGGTCGTCAAGGCCGTCCCGACGCCGAGCGCCGCGACCAGGACGACGATTGCCACTGCCAGCGCGTGCCCTCCGGCCGCCTTCGAGACGGCGCCGGGCGACCCGCGCCAATTCTCGCCGAGGAGGTCCTCGGCCGTCGCCGGCGCGACGATCGGCCCGGCCGGCACGATCCGGCGGGCGACGATCTTCGTGCCGACCGAGCCGGGCACCTTGCAGAAGCGGGCGTCGACCCGGACGAGCTGGCCCTCGCCGACGTACGGGAAGCCGTCCCGGGCCAGTCCCTGGAACTGGGTATGCCCGTCCGGGAACATCTGGGCCATCCCGCTCTCGAGATGGTGCAGGCGCACGGTGCTGTCGTCGACAGACACGTTGATCAGCCCGAGGCCGAGGTGCGCGCGCCCCGTGATTCGTACGGGACCGCCGAGCACGCATCCGCGGGTCTCGTCGACGATCGCGACGCCTGTTCCTCGGGAGCTCACGGGATACCTCTCGATGAAGTATCCGGATCCCACAAAGGTGCTGCCTTGCGAGAAGATCGCCACCGCGGACGGGATGCCCGGGATGCTGCGAGCTGCGACCGGCTTCGGATGCTCGTCGGTGCCGACGGTGTCGTTGCATCCCGGCTCAACCGCCCCATCGAGGACTGTCCCGCCGGGCGACGCCTGGGCCGGACCGCCTCCGGAGCCCCAGTACGCGCGGTCGTGCCAGACCATGATGAACGCGCACCCGGCGTGCGCGCTTGGCGCCGCGACGCCCACGCCGGCCAGCCCGGCAAGCACCGCAGCGACGATCGCGATCCGTCTCATGCCCCTTCGACGCCTCGGACGGGCCCGAAGTTCAATCCGTGCGGTGGAGCGCGGCGTGCACCGCCCGCCCCACCTTGGCCGGCAGGCCGGGGACCGATTCGAGGTCGTCGCGGCTCGCGCCCACCAGCGCGTCGGCCGTCCCGAAGCGCTCCATCAGAATCCTCCGCCGGGCCGGGCCCGACGCCGGGCAGGCTGTCGAAGATGGAGTCGACCGCCGCCCGGCCGCGGCGGCTGCGATGAAACCCGAGCGCGAAGCGGTGGGCCTCGTCACGGGCCCGCTGGAGCAGCTGGAGGCCCGCGGAGCGGCGATCGAGCACGATCGGATCCGACCGCCCGGGGACGAAGACCTCCTCCTCGCGCTTGGCCAGCGAGACGACCGCCACCCGGGGCAGGTCGAACGCGGCCATCGCCTCCATGGCGGCACCGAGCTGGCCCTTGCCGCCGTCGATGACGACGAGGTTCGGGCAGGTGGCGAAGCTCTTGTCATAGCGGTCGCCGTCCATGTCGGTCATGCGCGCAAAGCGGCGGCTGACGGCCTCGGCGATCATGGCGAAGTCGTCCGGGCCGGGGCTCCGGATCCCGAACTTGCGGTAGTCGGACTTCTTCGCGACGGCATCCTCGAAGACGGCCATCGACGCGACGGGATTCGTCTCGCCCAGGTTCGAGACGTCGAAGCACTCGATCCGCACGGGCAGCGACTCGAGATTCAGCTGCTCGCGCAGCTCCTCGAGCGCCTCGATGCGGCGAGCGCGCGTGCGCTCGCGCATGATCGTGTCGTGCTCGAGGGCCAGCCGGGCGTTCCGGGCCGCCATGTCGGCCAGCCGGCGCTTCTCGCCCCGCTGGGCTGAGCGCACCTCGACCGCCGAGCCGCGCCGGTCTGACATGAAGAGCTCGAGCAGATCCGGGTCCTCGAAGCCGCGGGGGACGACCACCTGGCCGGGGATCGCGACCTGGCCGCCGTAGTACTCGAGGGCGAAGCCCCACAGTACGTCGGACTCGCTTCTCCCGGCGGCGTTCTCAAGGTAGAAGCCGTGCCGGTCCGAGAGCCGTCCGTCGCGCAGGTGGAACAGCTGGACGTTGGCGGTCTCCTCGCCGCATGCGACGCCCAGGATGTCGGCCGACCCGAGGCTGCGGCGGTCGGCGACCTGGCGCTCGGACAGGTGGCGGACGGCCATCAGGCGGTTTCGGTAGCGGGCGGCGTCCTCGAACTCGTGCGCTGCCGAGGCCTCCTTCATCGCCCGCTCGAGGCGCCGCTCGAGCGGCCGCACGCGTCCCGACAGGAACTCGATCACCGAGTCGATCACCGCGCGGTAGTCCTCGGCCGAGATGTAGCCGACACAGGGCGCCGCGCAGCGGCCGATGTGGTAGTCCAGGCACGGGACCCCCGAGCGGCGGCCGGGGGTGGGCCCCTCGCACGGACGGTAGGGGAACACCCGGTTCAGGACGTCGAGCGTCTCGCGCACCTTCTTGGCACTCGAGTACGGGCCGAAGTACTGCACGGTCTTCCGATGCCGCTCCCGCGTGAACATCACGCGCGGGTACTCGTCGGCGACGGTCACCGCGATGTACGGGTAGGACTTGTCGTCGCGCAGCCGGATGTTGAACGTCGGCCGGTGGCGCTTGATCAGGTTCTGCTCGAGGAAGAGCGCCTCGGTCTCGGACTCGGCCGAGACGAACTCGATGGCGTCGATCCGCTCGACGAGCTCGGCGGTCTTGGCCGTGGCGTACGCCTCGCGCCGGAAATACGACCGCACGCGCGAGCGAAGCGACTTGGCCTTGCCGACGTAGAGGACATCCCCCGCTGCGCTCCGGAAGAGGTACACGCCCGGGCTCTGGGGCAGCGCCGAGAGCTGCGCCTCGAGGCGCTCTGCCCGGTCGGAAGCGGGTTTGACGGCCATCTCACGTCAAGAGTAGCCACCCGATCAATGGATCCAATGCTAGTCTCGCATCCACCCGAAGGAGAGGCATGTCCGAGATCCAGAAGATGCTCGAGGCAAACCGCCAGTTCGCCGGCTCGTTCACCCAGGGCGACCTACCCATGCCGCCCGCTCGCCACGTCGCGATCCTGACCTGCATGGACGCCCGCATCCACCCCGCCAGGGTGCTGGGGCTCGAGATCGGCGACGCGCATGTGATCAGAAACGCCGGCGGCCGGGCGTCCGACGACGCGATCCGCTCGCTCATCATCTCGTCACGGCTGCTTGCGACGACCGAGTTCGCGGTCATCCACCACACCGACTGCGGGATGCTGACGTTCACGAACGACCACCTGCACGCGAAGCTCAAGCAGGAGACGGGCGAGGACGCGTCGGGCATCGACTTCCTGCCGTTCCCGGACCTCGAGCAGAGCGTCCGCGACGACGTCGATCGCATCCAGTCGACGCCGTTCCTCGACCATTCGATCCCCGTGTCGGGCTACATCTACGACGTCCACACCGGCACGGTCGAGCAGGTGGTCGCCCCCGTCGCGGCCGGCGCCACGGCCTAGTCGAACGGGTTGACCGCACCGAGCGCGGCGTGCGCCTTGCTGCGCGCCGCGCTCGCCACCGCTTCGACGGCGTCGACCGGAGCCCGGATGCCGCGCCCGAGCGCCGAGCGATAGCGGTAGGCATAGGACACGACGATGATGGTCGAGCCGGCGGCGCACAGCGCGAGCCCGAGCGGCGGGATCTCGGCGGTCGCGACACCCGCCGTCACGAGGCCCGGGCCCGCCGTGGCGATCCCGGCCGCGGTCAGGCCGTATCCGGTCATCTGAGCCACCGCGACCACCCGCTCGTCCCTGGTCGCGGCCCGCCGCGCTGCGAGGAAGCTCGACCCGGCGAAGAGCAGCGTGCCCAGCAGGGTGATCCGGGCAGCCCAGAGCCCGAACATCCCCATGGGCAGGCCTCCGTCGGCCATGCCTGCGAGCGCGGATCCCGCGTCCCAGGCGCTCCCGCCGGCCGAGGCGAGGTCGCGCTCCCATTCGCGCGGAAGCACGGTCGCCAGCAGCATGACGCCGGCCCGCCCGATGGTCCTGAGACCGGCGGCGCCCTGAAAGCTCGCCTCGCCGCCGGTCTCCTCGAGGTGGCCGGCCAGGTGCTCGGCGCCGCTCGCGACCTCGAGCGCACGGCGCGCGATCCAGCTCCGGCTGCCGCCGCCTTCGGCGGCGCGTGCAAGCAGCGGCTCCACCCGCATCGCCGACGGCGAGGTCGCCTGCGCCGCCGGGTCGCTCGTCGGCAGAAGCCGGACCGTTCCACCGGCGCCTACGAGCCCGGGGCCCGAGCCGCGCCGCAGCACGGCCGCCGCCAGCGAGGCGTCCCCCAGCGCGTCGGCCAGCGCGGCCTGGAGGTCGCCGGGGTGGCGCCGCTGGGCGGATGCGAGGGCTGAGGCGGCGGCGTCGGCATCGGCGGCCACGCCCAGGTCGAGCTCCGCGGCGATGACGTGCGGCGGCACCTGATGGTCGCGCGCGGCCCGCTCCACGCGGGCGTCGAGCGGCGCACCACGCTGCGGCACCCCGGCCAGGCGCCCGAACCCGTCCCACCCGCCTGACGCGAGCGGCTCGTACCGGACCGCGGCGCCGGTGTGCGGGGCGACCACGACGGCGCCGCCGCCGACGTACATGCCGACGTGGTGCGGGGCACCCGAGGCGGCCCCGACGAAGACGAGGTCGCCGGGCAGGAGCGCGCCCGCCGGCTCGGGTGCTGCGAGCCGCCACAGGTCGGCCGCGGTCGGGCGGCCGGGCAGCGGAAGGCCGGCGGCGGCGTAGGCGTAGACGATCAGGCCGGAGCAGTCGAACCCGCCTTCGGCGCGGCTCTCGCCTCCCCAGACGTAGGGCCAGCCCACCTGCGCCTCGGCCGCCGCCACGGCGGCGAGCGGCCCTTGCGCTCCGTGCAGGTCGACCGGGCGAAACGCGCCGCCCGGGAGCGTCGCCGTGTAGACGACCCCCGCCCGCGCGCGTTCGGGGACTGCGTTGCGCTGCGGGCCGGCGATGGGCACCGAGCCGTCCACGTCGACCGCAGCGGTCACGTCCACGGCCGTGGCGACGGCCCCGACCCGCTCGATCTGGAGATCGGTCAGACGGGCGCCGTTGGCCCGGGCGGCGGACGCCGCCGCCGCCCGCACGGTGGACGGCGCCGCCGAGCTATCGCTCGCCAGGATGCGCGCCCCGGCGAGCGCGGCCATGTCGGCCGCGGTCTGGGCGCCGGC
The DNA here is from genome assembly GCA_963709425.1 of uncultured Actinomycetes bacterium. Lineage (GTDB taxonomy): Bacteria > Actinomycetota > Thermoleophilia > Gaiellales > JAICJC01 > JAICJC01. The sequence continues at coordinate 567,457 of CAVPWG010000001.1, forward strand.
GCCGCCGGAAGCGATCCGGCTCAGGTGCAGCAGCACGACCGTCCCGAGCATCACCGCCGTGAGCCCGCCGACGGCGGCGATCGTGATCTGACCGCGCTGGCTCACGGGGTGCGGGCCGTCGCCGACACCTCGACGGCACGCCCGAGGATGGTCACGGGGACGACCACGCGCACGACCCGCCGGCCGACCACCACCCGGGCGCCGTCCCTCACGTCGGCCGGAACCGGGCGCCCCTCGGCCACGAGCACCGCTGCCTGGTCGGCGATCCGCTCGGCGCGGGTATGTGCCCGCCAGACCTCGAACAGCGGCAGCATGCCGACGGCCACGAGGCCGGCCACGCACGCCGCGAACACGAGCTCGATCGCCGCCTGCCCGCGCGCATTCACTGCCGAACCACGGGAGTCGACGAGGAGATCTCGGGCGCGAAGCCGGGGACGACGCTGGGCACCCTGAGGGTGACGACGATCCGGCCTCCGGACTCGGACGCGGTCGCCCCGGCGCGCATCGAGACCGGGAGCGCCGCGTACGCGGCGTCGGCGGGCGACCGGCCGACCAGCGCCGCCCGTGCACCGGCCCGGGCAGCCGACTCGGCCGCGGTGAGCGCCCAGCCGGCCATCACCACCTGCCAGGCGCACAGGAGCACGAGCGCCAGCACGGGCACGAGCGCGACCACCTCGACGCTCGCCTGCGCGCGCTCTCCACTGTCGGCCCGAGACATGCGGCCCACCGTAGGTGCGCCCCCCGTCACGGGACTAGGCGCCGACGGTTGCGGGAGCGTCACAAGTCGGCTGCTACGATCGGCGCAGGATGAGCGCCGACGACAGGCCTCCCAACAACAGCTCGGGCGAGGACCGGCAGTTCGTGCACTTCTCGTTCTACTCCCTCGACCCGGCCTTCCGGCGCCTGCCGGCGCTCGACCAGGAGGCCGCCCGGGCTGAGCTCCAGGGCGTCGTGGACGACGCGGGCGAGCGGTTCCCGATCCGGGCGTACACCATGCACGGGATCCGGCCCGACGCCGACTTCATGCTGTGGAAGGTGTCCGAGCGGCTGGAGGACTTCCGCGAGGTCGGGACGGCGATCATGTCGACGTCTCTCGGCGGCTACCTGCGCACCCCGTACGCATACCTCTCGATGACGAAGCGGTCGCAGTACGTGAAGGGCGAGGGCCGGTCGATGCACAAGCGCGGCCAGGTCGTCTGGAACCCCGACTCGCGCTACCTGCTGATCTACCCGATGGTGAAGACCCGGGCCTGGTACCAGCTCTCGAAGCCCGCGCGGCAGGGGATCATGAACGAGCACATCGCGACCGGGCACCAGTTCCCGACGGTCAAGATCAACACGACCTACTCGTTCGGGATCGACGACCAGGAGTTCGTGGTCGCGTTCGAGACCGACCACGTCGGCGACTTCCTCGACCTCATGATGGCGCTTCGCGAGACGGAGGCCAGCCGCTACACCGAGCGCGACACGCCGATCTTCACGTGCATCTCCTGCACGACCGAGGAGGCGCTGCGCACGATGGGCGGCGCCGCGATCAACGCCATGGAGCCGGCGTGACGAAGACCGCCGTCCGCACCGACGCCGCACCCGCGCCCGTCTCCGGGGCCCCCTACTCGCAGGCGATCATCGCCGCCGGGCTGGTGTTCGTCTCGGGCCAGGTGCCGGTCGACCCGGCCACCGGCAGGCTCGTCGAGGGCGGCATCGCCGAGCACACGCACCGCTGCTTCGACAACGTCGCTGCGATCCTCGCCGAGGCCGGGAGCGGCCTCGACAAGCTCGTGAAGACGACGCGTCTTCCTGCACGACATCGGGGACTTCGCGGCGATGAACGCCGTCTATGCCGAGCGCGTGCCGGCGCCGTTCCCCGCGCGAGCCGCGGTCGAGGTCTCGGAGCTGCCCGTCCCGGGTGCGCTCGTCGAGATCGAAGTCGTGGCGCTCGCCTAGATCTAGCTCGTCGTTCGCGTCGACGCCGCCGGCGTGACGCCGACGTGCACCCGGGCGGCGGGCGATGCATCGGGAAGCGCGGGCTCGGCGTCGCGCAGGCAGACGCCGCACAGGAAGAGGACGTCGTGCTCGGCGGCCTCGAAACGAGCCGCGGCAGGGACCGTCGCACGGGAGAGCGCCGCGCCCCTGCCGAGGAACCTACGCCCGAACGCCGAGCCGCCGGGAGAGTGCATGTGGACCGCGTCGGAGGCCTCGACGGTCTGGGCGGCGGCGTCGGCGACGAGCTTCGTGGGGCACTCGTCCGGGTGGCTCTGCCGGAGCTCACGGAGCCGCCTGGCCGCAGGCTCCGAAAGGAACTCGTCCGGCGAGTCGGCCGCGCGACGGCGCGCAATCGCGGGATCGTGCTCGCACATCCGCCACATGTAGCCCGCGATCACGACCTCGCGGGCGGCCCGAAAGCGGTCGTCACCCGACGGGCGACTGAACGGTCACCGCGGCCACGATGCCGATGGCGTTTGCGACCTCGAGCCCCATCATGACGCCCGCGCCGAGCGTTGCGGCGAACCGCTCCGCCGCCTCGGCGAAGAGCCGGTCGTTGACCTCGAGGGCGATCTCACGGATCTCGGGGTGGGCGACGAGCGCCGCCTGGACACGGTCGTCCCGGGTGGGGTCGCGTCCCCCGTCTCCTGCCAATCTCTGGAAGGCCATCTCCTCGACGGTACGCGGCGTCGCGGCCGGAAGCAAGGTGTGTGGCCACGGAATTGACGGATTTGGTGCCGGCTCGTCACGGCGGGCGCCGAGGCGTAGGTCACGACGGCCGGCAGGAAGACGGAAACTCTCTCGAGTCTGAGGCGGTCGTGTCCCGCCCTACAGGTAATACCGCTTCGACTCCTGCACGGCCCAGAACATCGCGAACGCCCCTGCAAGGCCGACCACGACGAGCAGCGTGAGCAGGCTTCCGAGGTCGACGAAGCCGAACTGCTGGAGGGAATAGCAGGCGAACGCGACGGTGACCGCTCCCATGCCGAGGTACAGGACGTTTCGCTGCCGGTCGGGCATGAGCGAGATCGCCATCCGGTTCGAGCGGTACCAGCTGTAGCCGAAGTACCAGAGGATGACGATGAAGAGCAGGCTGAGCGAGCCGAGCAGGATGTCGAAGATCCGCTGCGAGGCGTTGAAGAACACGGTCGCGACGATCGCGAGCCCGATGATGATCAGGAAGCCGCGGATCGTGTCGCGCGTCATCAGGAGGGCCCCGTCATGAACGCGCGCACCCCGAGCGCCGCGACGAGCGCGGAGCCCACGGTGAAGAGGAGCAGGTTTCGACGTCCATCGTCACCGCGCAAAGCATACGGGTACGCCACGGCAAGCAGGGGGAGCAGGCCGTAGACGAAGTGCAGCGAGTCGCCCGGCTCGTCGCCCTGGGAGAGCAGGATGAGCCCGAGCGTGGCCTGTGCGATGACGAGCGTCTGGGCAGCGGCGAGCAGCTGCCGGTAGGCCGCGCCGGGCGCGCGATCTCGGCGGTAGGCGACATAGCCCCACAGCGCCGCCGCCGCGTTCGTCGCGATCAGGAGGGAGCCCACCACCGCGTGCACGAGCGGCATGGCGCGGCACGCTATCAGGCGGTCTCGGCGGCACAGTCTGGGACGCGGCGGAGCCCCGCGGCGACGGCCGCGAGCAGCGCCAGCCCGACGCCGACGATGGCCGCCAGGAGGGCGAACCCGCCGCGCGCGCTCGTGTGGTTGATCAGCGGGCCGACCGACAGTGTCACGCCGACCTGGAGCACCATCGACACCAGCAGGAACGTCGACGACGTCCGGCCCATGACCTCGTTCGGGACGACCTTGAACAGGTATGCCGTCGTCATCACCCGGAACGCGGACGAGCAGAACCCGGCGAGGAACAGGACGGCGTAGAAGACGGGGATCGCGGCCGGGCTCACGGCCAGCGCCGTGTAGCAGGCGATCAGCACCACCATGACACCCGTCATGGCCCGCCATTCCCCCAGCCGCAGGACGAGCAGCGCGGCGAGGATCCCCGACGCCATGGCCCCGACGCCGTAGGTCATGTCCGCGACGCCGTACGCCGTCGCGCCCAGGTGCAGCACGTCGAGGACGTACGACACCATCACCACGTTCAGGCTGATCGTCGCGACCCACGGGATCACGCTCGCGATGCCGAAGCCGGCGACGGCGGGATGTGCGCGCAGGTACGCCACGCCGGCACGCGCCATCGCGAGGCCCGACTCGTGCCGGCCCTCGGCCGGGGCCGGGCGGTGGTGGAGCGCGAGGAGCGCCAGCGCCGAGACGACGTACGTCGCCGCGTCGATCGCAAACGCCGTCCCCAGCCCGAATCGGACGAGGATCGGGCCGCCGAGCGCGGCGCCGGTCAGGTTCCCGACCTGCCAGGTGATCTCCGCCAGGCCGCTGGCGGCCGTGAGCTGATCGGGGCGGATCACCTCCTGGAGCAGGGCCGTGATCGAGGGCCAGAAGACGCTGTGGCCGAGCCCGACCATGAACGTCAGCACATACAGGACGGGGAGCGAGGGCGAGCCCGCATACGCCAGCGCGGCCATCGCCGACACGAGAACGAGGCGGAAGACGTCGGACCCGATCGCGAGCGTCCGGCGCGGGTAGCGGTCGGCGAGCGGCCCGGCGAACGGCAGCATGACGATGCCGGACCCGAGCCCGACGGCCCAGACGAGCGCGACCGAGGTGGCCGAGCCGGTGCGCTCGAGCAGGTACCAGCCGAGGGCGACGACGTGCAGGCCCGAGCCGGCCATCGAGAACACCTCGCCCACGAAGTAGAGCCGGAAGTCCCTGTCACCCAGCGGGGCAAGCGGGTTCACGGGGCTACACTAGCGGTGCCCATGATCGAGCCCGGACAGCCCGCACCCGACTTCGCACTCGAGTCTGACGCCGGCGAGACCGTGCGCCTGAGCGACCTCCGCGGGCACCCCGTCGTGGTCTACTTCTACCCCAAGGACGAGACGCCGGGCTGCACGACGCAGGCGGGTGACATCCGCGACAACTGGGCCGATTTCGAGAAGGCCGGCGCCATGGTTCTGGGGATCAGCCCCGACTCGGCCGAGTCCCACGCCGGCTTCCGCGCGCACCACGAGCTGCCCTTCCCGCTCCTCGTCGATTCCGACCACGCCGTCGCCGAGGCGTACGGCGCGTGGGGCGAGAAGAAGAACTACGGACGCACGTACATGGGCATCATCCGGTCGGGCTTCGTGATCGACGCCGAGGGAAACCTCGCGGCCGTGAAGCACAACGTGAAGGCCGACCGCCACCGCGAGTGGGCGCTCGCGGAGCTGGGCCGGCTGGCCGACCGCACGCCCGCCGGCTAGTCCCAAGCCCCTATCATCGGGCGCGTGCCGCAGCCCGACCTGCCCCTCGCCGGCATCCGCGTGCTCGACCTGACCCAGATCCTGGCCGGGCCGTACTGCACGATGATGCTCGGCGACCTCGGGGCCGACGTGGTCAAGGTCGAGCGGCCCGACGGCGACGGCACCCGCAGATGGGGCCCGCCCTTCGCCGGCGACGAGTCCGCCTACTTCCTCCAGGTGAACCGCAACAAGCGGTCGATCGCGATCGACCTGAAGGACCCGGACGGCGTCCAGGTCGCCCAGCGGCTGGCGGCCGGCGCCGACGTGGTCATCGAGAACTTCCTGCCGGGCGCCGTCGAGCGGTTCGGGCTCGACCACGAGAACGTGAAGGCCGCCAACCCGGGCGTCGTCCACTGCGCCATCCGCGGCTTTCCGGCCGGCCACCCCGACGCCGGCCGGCCGGGCTACGACTTCGTCATGCAGGGGATCGGCGGGATCATGAGCATGCAGGGCGAGCCGAGCGGCGAGCCGATGAAGGTGGCGGTCGCGATCTCGGACATCGTCGCCGGCCAGTTCGCAGCGGCCGGGATCATGGCGGCCCTCGTGCGCAGGACGCGCACGGGCGAAGGCGGCACGGTCGACGTGTCGCTCCTGGACGCCCAGGTCGCGTGGCTCGCCAACAGGGCCGGCGACTGGCTGATCGGCGGCGTCGAGCCGGTGCGGCTCGGGAACGCCCACCCGTCGATCGTCCCGTACGAGACCTTCCACGCCTCCGACGGCCACATCAACCTCGCCGTCGGCAACGACGGCCAGTTCGCTCGCTTCTGCCGCGAGGCGGGCCGCGACGACCTGGCCGACGATCCCGACTTCGCAACGAACCCGCTGCGAGTGCTGAACCGCCAGCGGCTCGTCGCGGCGCTGGGCGAGACGATCGCGACGCAGCCGGTCGCCCACTGGGTCGACGTGCTCGAGCGCGCGTCCGTCCCCGGAGGGCCGGTGCTGGCCCTTCCCGAGGTGTTCTCGGGCCCGGCCGCGCATGCCGTCGAGGAGATCGACCACCCGACCGCCGGCCGCCTCCGCCTCGTCGCGACGCCCGTGCGGATCGACGGCGAGCGGCCCGACGCGCGCATGCCTCCCCCACGCCTCGGGGAGCACGCCGCCGAGATCCTCGCCGAAGCCGGCTACGCGCCGGAGGAGGCCTCGGCGCTGCTCGCCGGCCCCTGCGCCCCGGAGTAAACTGCTCGTCCGCGCGGATGTGGCGGAATTGGTAGACGCGCACGGTTCAGGTCCGTGTGACCGCAAGGTCGTGGAGGTTCAAGTCCTCTCATCCGCATCGCCAGAAGACCTCCGGTCATCCTCAACCAGAAGCGACCGCATGAGTCGTGCTCGCACACGTGACCGGGTTCCACCTCGCGCAAGGGGCGCGGCCTGACATCGGCCGCGGATGACGTGACGAGCGACTCGGAGCCGCGCCGCGGCTCGCGCATGGCCGCGGTCATGCGCGAGGACGAGCGCGTCACGGCGCTCGAGCTCTTCTTCGACCTCGTCTTCGTGCTCGCCCTCACCCAATGCACGACCCTGATGTCCCACGATCCCACCTGGGCGGGAATCGCCAAGGGGCTGGCCGTCCTGGGCGTCCTGTGGTGGTCGTGGGGCGGCTACGCCTGGTTGACGAGCGTCGTCGACCCCGAGGAGGGGGCGGTGCGCCTGGTGATGTTCGGCGCGATGGCCGCCATGCTCGTTGCCGCGCTGGGCGTGCCCGGGGCGTTCGGCGGCACGGCGCTGCTCTTCGCCTGCGCGTACGCGGTGGTGCGCGCCGCGCACATCATGCTGTTCGTGCTCGCGAGCCGGGGTGACCCTGGCCTGCGCCGATCGGTCACCGGCCTCGCCGTCAGCACCGCCGTCGGCGTGGGGCTGCTCGCCGCCGCGGCGTTCGCCGGCGGGGCGCTTCGGGGGACGCTCTGGGCCGTCGCGCTGCTCCTCGACGTTGGCGGCCCCTTCCTGTTCGGCGCCGAGGGGTGGAAGCTCGTGCCGGGGCACTTTGCGGAACGGCACGGGGCGATCATCATCATCGCCCTGGGCGAGTCGATCGTCGCCATCGGCGTGGGCGCGAGCCCGGACGTCGACGCGGGCGTCGTCGTGGCGGCGGTGCTCGGGACGGTCGTCGCCGCCGCGCTCTGGTGGACGTACTTCGACGTCGTCGCGCTCGTCGCGGCGCGCCGGCTCGGGCAGGCCGCCGAGGGTCGCGAGCGCAACGAGATGGCGCGCGACTCGTACTCCTACATCCACTACGCGATGGTCGCCGGCATCGTGCTGATCGCGCTCGGACTCAAGAAGACGCTGGCGCACGTCGGCGATCCCCTGACCGCCGAGACCGCCACCGCGATGCTCGGCGGCACGGCGCTCTACCTGCTCGCCCACATCGCGTTCCGCCTCCGGAACGTCGGCACCCTCAACAGGCAGCGCTTGGTCTGCGTCGTCATCCTCATCGCGCTGGTGCCGCTTGGCGTCCACCTGGCGTCCCTGGCGACGCTCGCCATCCTTGCGGCGGTGCTTGCGGTGCTGATCGTCTACGAGACCGTCCGCTTCGCCGACGCCCGCGAGCGTATCCGCCGTGAGCTGGCGGGCGGGACGCGCCCCGCATAGGCCGCGGTGGCGACGAGCGCCCCGATCAGCGGGTGCAGCCGCCCGGTCGTCGAGCTTCCCACCTGCGGCTGGAAGAGCGTCGCGAGGTAGAAGGGATGCCCCGGCAGCTCGACGGCCTCCACGCCCGCGTCCGGGGCACGGGCGGATACGACGAGGCCGGCGTCAACGAGCGCTCCCTCGTGCTCCGGCGCGATCCCGTAGTTGCACCAGTGAAAGCCCGTGAACGGCGCCGTCCCGCAGAGCTCGGCCAGCCGGGTGCCGGCGACCGCGGTCACCTCGCGCTCCTCGCCCACGAGGCTGCACGAGAGCCGCGTCACCACCGGGTCGGCGGCGTCCGGGTCGGTCTCGGCGTGGGCCGCGCCGGCGTCCCCGGCGACGTTCCGCGCGAACTCGACCGTCATGTACTGAAAGCCGCCACAGGTCCCGAGGATCGGCGTGCCGCCCGTCCGTGCCCTGCGGATCGCCTCGAGCACCGCGTCGTCATCGCGGTACGGGGTGCCGGGTACGACCCATACGCCGTCGGCCTCCGCCGCCGACTCCGCCTCCGGGCTCGGCAGCCAGCGGGCGTCGACGGCGGCCGGCATGAGGGCGAGCGTCGCGTCGATCTCGCGGTGGGTCAGGTACTGGACGTTGCGGTCGCCAAGGACGGCGATCGAGACCGGCATGAAACCCACGATAGCGGCGGTCAGCGGCGCATCCGGTTCCAGTATGTCCCGTGCCCCCAGCGGCGGAACGCATGCAGCGCCGAGCGGGACGTCTGGACGCGGAAGTCATAGCCCTTCGGCGAGACCGAGTCGAAGTAGACGAGCGCCTTGATGTGATGATGGGCGTGCACCCACTTGCGCGCCCTCGTCATCCACTTCGCCTTGTGGCCGGCCGAATGCGGGTCCTCCATGCTGCCGGTCTCGGCGATCATCATCGGCTTTCCGTGCCGCCTGCCCCAGTGGTAGAAGGAGGTGAAGATCGAGCTATACCCGGCCCACTTGTGCTTGGCCGGATACCAGTTGTAGCCGTCGGCCGCGATCCAGTTCACGTACCGGTCGCCGGGGTAGTACGCCTGGGCATGGCCGGTCTTGAAGTTGGCGGCGATCCCGCACCACACGAACCGGGCGTTCAGGGCGCCGACCTTCCGGAAGATCCGGACGACGTGACGCCATGCCGGGACGAACTCGCGCGGGGTCCCGATGTAGCGGGGCGAGCCGGGCGGCTGGTCCATCTCGTAGCCCAGCCGCAGGAAGACCTTCTTGTGGAGGCGCTTGATCGCGCGCGCCGTGCGCTTGATGAGCGCATCCTGGCTGCCGTTCGTGATCGCCGGGGCCGTGGTCGTCCCTCCCGGGGACCACGAGATCATCGGGATCTGCCGGTGCGCCATCGCGGCCTTGTCGATCCTGTAGGACGAGATCGACCACGGCCGGTAGTGGTGCACGATCGTGAGCTTGTAGCCGAGCCTGCGCTGGAAGCCGACGACATTCGCCCACGGTTCGCCGTGACGGTTCACGAACGCGCCGAAGAGCGCACCGTGGCGCGGGACCAGGTTGCGGTTGGTGTGGACGTGGGCCGAGGCCGAGCCCGCGCCGACGAGCACGAGGACGGCCGCTACGGGAAGGATGCGCCAGCGGCGAGGCGATCTCATGCTGGGATATCTCGCCAATTCTTGTAAGGGCACGCGCCGCCGAACGGTGAAGGTTCGGTAAGCCTTTCACACGGGCCGAGGTTTTCGGCCGCCGATATCCTGCTCCCGTAGCGCCATGAGAACCATTTCCTGGGTACGGCGGGCGTCTCTCCGCCGCGACGTTGCAGGGTGAGTGTTAGCTGGATCCAGGTGCGAACATGAAGCGGCTTGCATCGGCGCTTGCGCGAAATACCACAATCCGGGGAGGCACCCCGAGGTCGGCCTCCGTCACAATCCCACCTGGTGGCAACGCAGCATCCTGACCTCCGCGGCTCCAGCCGATTCACCGTTGTGAACGGAAGATCCCCCTCCCTCTCCTCACATGACGTGCCGGCGGGGCTGCGGGTGGTCAGGGCGCTTGACCGGGCTGTTCTCGAGGTTGCCCGCAGCCTCGACCTGCGCCCGATGGAGCTCTACGCGCTGCTCCTCCTGCACGGTGCCGAGCCGATCGAGACGACGCGGCTCGCCGACCAGCTCTCTGCCAGTCCGAGCCAGGCCAAGCAGCTCGCCCTGAGGCTGTGCGCGCGCGGCGTCGCCGTCCGGCGTGGGCCGTTCGGCCGCACCGAGCTGACGGACGCCGGGCGCGAGCTGGCCCTCGAGGCCGAGGCGCAGCTGGAAGACGTCGTGGCGGGGCGGATGGCCGGGATGGACCCGACCCTCCGCGTGCTCGGCGGCGCGACGCTCGCCGACATGACGCTCCCCTCGCTGGCGTAGCGCCAGCCCGCGAAGCCGCGTGCGGGCGGCGATGCGAGCGGGGTCTTCGCCGCCCTAGCTTTTTTGGGTGTTTTCCGCCAAACTCCACCTGTCATACGCGCCCCGGGCGGTCCAGCCGGGGTGGGCATTCTCATCGGGAGGGACGGATGTCTTCATCGGAACCCGTGGTCGAGCAGACCACGGCGATGGCTCTGGAGGAGAAGGGGCACCTTCAGAAGTCGCTTCGCAGGTTCGACATGCTCTTCTTCACGATCTGCGCCCTGATCGGACTCGACACCCTCGGCCAGGTGTCCGGGTTCGGTGCCCAGACGTTCGCCTGGGTCGTCATCCTCGCGGTGGCGTTCGTGCTGCCGTACGCGTTTCTCATGGCCGAGCTCGGCACGACCTTCACGCAGGAGGGCGGGCCGTACGAGTGGATGAAGATGTCCTGGGGCCGGTTCGCGGCCGGCATGGGCTCGGTGCTGTACTGGGTCACGAACCCGCTCTGGGTCGGCGGGTCGCTGGCATTCATCGCGACCGACGCGTGGAGCGCGAACATCCACGAGATCGGATCCGGCTTCACGGTCGGCAACATCACCTTCAAGATGGTCTTCATCTGGATCTCGATCGGTGTGGCGATCGCCTCGCTGCGTCGAGGGAAGTGGATCCCCAACGTGGGCGCCATCGTGCGCGTCGGCGTGCTGGCATTCTTCTCGATCACGGTGCTGATCTACGGGATCGAGCACGGCGTGCACGGATTCGGCGCCGGCGACTTCGTGCCGAACGACATGCTGATCTTCCTGGGCCTCGTGCCGCTGCTGCTCTTCAACTACGTCGGCTTCGAGCTCCAGAACGGTGCCGCCGAGGAGATGCAGGACCCGCAGCGCGACGTCCCGGTGACGGTGATCCAGAGCGGGGTCGTCGCGGTGCTGGCCTACTCGATTCCGATCTTCGGGATCCTGGCCGTCCTCCCCACGAGCGAGATCACCGGCATCGGCGGGTTCCTCGACGCCGTCCATACGACGTTCGGCGTCTACGGAGGCGCCCAGGACGTCCTGACCGACCTCATGGCGCTCGGCTTCATCTTCGCGCTGGTCACATCGGGCAGCGTGTGGATGATGGGCTCGGACCGGATCCTCGCGGTCGCGGCCTATGACGGCGCGTTCCCCGGGTACTTCGGCCGGTTCCACCCGCGCCTGGGCACACCCGTGCGGGTGAACGTGATGTCGGGCGTCGGCTCGACGATCTTCATGCTCGCGGCGGTGTATCTGCTCTCCGGGAGCGCCAGCGCCGCGGCCACCTTCACGATTGTCCTCTACCTCGCGACGTCGACGACGCTGCTCTCGTACCTCCTGATCTTCCCGGCGGGCATCAAGCTCCGGTTGAGCCACGGGAACGTCCATCGGCCATATCGGCTTGGATCCTCGGGGAACGGGCTCATGTGGCTGTGCGTTGGTGCCACCACCGCATGGATGCTGCTGGGCTCGTGGGTGGCGATGTTCCCGGGCACGCTCGAGGAGCTCACCGGCCACAGCTACAGCATGATGGACAGCTACGGCGTGTCTCGCCTGCGTTTCGAGGTGTTCACGCTCGGCACGCTCGCGATCGTCCTTCTCATCGGACTGATCGGCTACGTGCTCGCCGCCCCGGTGCGCGCGCGCACGGTCGACATCCCGCTCGAAGGCGCCCTGGAGCCGGCGGCCGGCGACTAGCCCGAACCCTACGGGGCGGCCGCGTGGCGCTCGAAGCTCTGCTTCAGCTCCGCGGCCGCCCCGGCGGCTTCCGAGGGCCGAAGCACGGGCACGTCGTAGCCGAGCACGCGCTTGAGGGTGTCGGCCGTCTGGTCAGTGAGGGTCACCGTTCCGTCGGCGTCGATCCGCTCGACCCCGTCGAAGCGCGCCCCGGCCTCGTTCACCGCGATCGCGTCCTCGAGCGGCCAGCGCAGATCGAGCTCGACCCGCATTCCGGCGGCGAGCACCGGGTAGCCGCCCGGGAGCCCGGCCGGGGTCGGCACGTGGTCGGGCGAGGGAACGTCCCCCAGGAGCGCCGTGAAGAGCCGGGCTGCGGCCGCGGCCGTCACCCGGTTCATGTCCCGGTCGGTGTGCAGCCGCCACGGCGTGCGGATGATCGCGTCGGCCTCTTCCTTGGGCATGTCGACGAGGTACGGCGGCAGCTCGCCGCCGGATGACCCGTAGCTCCCGAAGGCGTGCGGGCCGAGCGAATGGTGGGCCGCGAGCCGCACCGGCCGCGGGAACTTGGCCGCCACCTCGGAGACGTTCCCGAGCCCGCACCCGACGTCGTGGCCCATCCCGCGAAGCACCGGCCCGGTGATGTCGGGAAACGACACGATCACGCTGAACGGGTCGCGGCCGAGCTGCTCCATCACCTCGATCAGGGGGGCGAGCGGGAACGGCAGCCACGCCCCCAGGCCGAGCCTGCGCAGCGGCGCCCGCGCCGGCTCGGGAAGCTCGTTCAGCACCCACCAGGACTGGAGCGTCGGCGCGAGCACGGCGAGGTCGATCCCGTCGCCGCTCCAGTCGGGCGATGCGACCACCACCTCGGGCCGGCGGCCGTGGATCGCCGCGATCAGGCGGGCCTGGCCCGCCACGGCCTCGCACCGCTCGGGCCGTCGGCCCGCGACGACGAGCCGCCCGACGGCCGGCTCCAGCGCGAGCGCCTCGGCCAGCATCGCGCCCAGATTGCCGGGGCCCACCACCATCGCCGTCACGCCGTCCATCCCGCTACTGTAACCAGCCGTGGCATCCGCCGCTCGACCGCTCCCGCGCCCTCTACGATCGCGCACGGGAGACGCTTGTCGAGGGGGTGTCGTCCCCGTCGCGCGGCCGCGTCAACTACGACGTCCCGATCTTCATGACCTCCGGCGCCGGCGGCCGCATCACCGACGCCGACGGCAACGAGTATGTCGACCTGATGATGGCCTACGGCGCGCTCCTGCACGGGCACGCCCATCCCCGCCTGGTCGCCGCCGGCGAGCGGGCCGTGCGGCAGGGCACGCTCTTCGCGACGGCGTCCGAGGTCGAGGTGGACGTCGCCGAGCGGATCTCGGCGCTCGTTCCGGGTGCGGAGCGGGTGCGCTTCGCGAACACCGGCACCGAGGCGACCATGGCGGCGATCCGGATCGCGCGGGCGGTCACCGGCCGGCCGCTCGTGGTCAAGTTCGAGGGCCATTACCACGGCTGGCACGACGCGTTCCTCGTGAGCTCGCACCCGCGCGACCCGGCCACCCTCGGCGATCCCGCCGACCCGCCGCGCGTGCTCGACTCGCAGGGCCTCACCGACGGCTCGGTGGCCGACACGGTCCTGTGCGCCTGGAACGACGCCGCCCTCCTGGCCGACTGTCTCGACCGCCGCCGCGGACGGGTGGCCGCGGTCATCACGGAGCCGGTCATGGCGAACATGGGCGTGATCCCGCCGCGGCCGGGATATCTCGAGGAGGTGCGGCGCCTGTGCGACGACCACGGCGCGCTCCTGATCCTCGACGAGACGGTCACCGGCTTTCGACTCCATCCGGGCGGATGCCAGGCGCTCTACGGCGTGACCGGCGACCTGGCCACCTTCGGGAAGGCGCTCGGCGCGGGACTCCCCCTGGCGGCGATCACCGGCCGGGCCGACGTCATGGACGCCCTCGCCGGCGGTCGCGTGCTGCACTACGGCACGCAGAACGCGCCCAACCTGGCCCTGTCGGTCGCGGCCGAGAGCCTCGAGATGCTGACCGAGGACGAGGGTGCGGCGGCGGCCGAGATGACCCGGCGCGGCGAGCGGCTGGCACACGGCCTCGCGGATGCGTTCGCGGCCGCCTCCATCCCGGCGCTGGTGCAGGGCGTCGGGCCGATGCTCCAGGTGCTGCCGCTCCGCGCCGGCCACGAGGACGCCGAGGCGATCCGCGACATGCGCGACTTCTGCACCCACGCCGATCCGATCGTCTACCGGCGCTTCGTCCACGAGCTCTTCGGCCTCGGTGTGTACGCGAGCCCCGCCCTCCTCCTGCACATGCTCGTCTCGACAGCGCACACCGACGCCGATGTCGATGCTGCCGTCGAGGCGGCCACCACCGCGGCGGCCCGCCTGTGAGCCGGCCGACGATCGGCATCACGAGCTACTGGACGCAAGCGGCGATGTCGCACTGGTCGTGCGACGCGGTGCTGGTGTCGCAGGGGTACGTGGAGGGCGTCCGCGTCGCCGGCGGCCGGCCGGTCGTGCTCCCGGCGGACACGACCTGGATCGACGAGCCGGACGATGTGCTCGACATCGTCGACGCCCTGCTCGTCGTCGGCGGCAACGATGTCGACCCGATCCACTACGGCCGGGAGCCACACGCGGCGATCGGCGCACTCAGCCCGCGCCGCGACGCCGTCGAGCTCGCGCTCGTGCGCCGGGCGGTCGCGCGCGACGTCCCGCTCCTCGGCATCTGCCGCGGCGTCCAGGTGCTGAACGTCGCCCTGGGCGGCACGCTCGACCAGCATCTGGCCGACACGATCGACGTCAGCCCGCACCGGCTGTCCGACTCGGAGTTCGGGATCCACCAGGTCGACACGGTGCCCGGCTCGCTCGCGGCGCGGTTGATCGGCGAGCGGCTCACGGTGCACTCCCACCACCACCAGGGCATCGACCGCGTGGGCGACGGGCTGGTCGTGTCGGCGCGCGCCGAGGACGGCGTCATCGAGGCGATCGAGCACCCGGGCCGCCGGTTCTGCATCGGCGTCCTCTGGCACCCCGACGCCGAGCACGACGGGCATGGGGCGCCGGTCTTCGAAGGGCTGGTATCGTCGGCCCGGTGAGCACGCGCCTCTGGCACCCCTTCGCCGACATGGCCGTCGTCAAGGACGACGAGGTCGTGATCGTGAAGGGCCGTGGGGCGCGCGTGTGGGACGCGGACGGGCGCGAGTACGTCGACGCCCGCGCCGGGCTCTGGTACGCGGCGGTCGGGCACGGACGGGCCGAGATCGGCGACGCCGCGGCGGCGCAGATGCGCGAGCTGGCAGCCTTCGACACGTTCGACCGGCTCGCCAACCGGCCCGCCCTCGAGCTGGCGGAGCGCGTCGCGGCGCTGGCGCCGTTCCCGGACGCCGCGGTGTTCTTCGGCTCGGGCGGCTCGGACGCCGTCGACACCGCCGCAAAGCTCGCGCGGCGATACTGGCACGCGCTCGGCCGGCCCGACAAGCAGGTCATCGTCCACCGCCAGCACAGCTACCACGGCATGAACGCCTACGGCACGAGCCTGGCCGGGATCGCGACGAACCGCGAGGGCTTCGGCACGCTGATCGCAGACGTCGCAAGCGTGCCGTACGACGATCCCGCCGCTCTGGCGGCGCTCTTCGAGGAGCGCGCCGGCGAGATCGCCGCGTTCATCGGCGAGCCCGTGATCGGTGCGGGCGGGATCCTGCACCCGCCGGAGGGCTACTGGGCCGCCGTGCAGGAGCTGTGCCGAAAGCACGACGTGCTCCTGATCGCAGACGAGGTCGTGACCGGGTTCGGCCGGCTCGGCAGGTGGTTCGGGTGCCAGCGCCTCGGGATCGACCCGGACATGATCACGTGCGCCAAGGCGATCACCTCGGGGTACCTGCCGCTGGGCGCAGTCGTCATCTCGGCCCGGATCCAGGAGCCGTTCTGGACCGAGCCGGGGCGGGCGATCTTCCGGCACGGGTTCACGTATTCGGGCCACCCGGCGGCCTGCGCCGCGGGCCTCGCGAACCTCGACCTCATGGAGCGTGAGGAGCTGGTCGACCGCGTCGCCGAGATGGAGTCCGTCCTCGCCCGCGCGGTCGAGCCGCTGACCGGGCTGCCGCTCGTCAGCGAGGTGCGCGCCGGCCTGGGCCTGCTCGCCGCCGTCGAGATCGATGCCGCCGCACGTGCCGCCGACGCGGGCCTGGTCGAGCGGATCGTGACGGGATGCCGAAACAGCGGCGTGCTGACGCGCGGCCTGGCCGGGCGCGCCCTCCAGCTGTCACCGCCGTACGTCATCACCGAGGACGAGATCGGGACGGTCGTCGAGGCGATTGCTGCCGCCGTGGAGCAGGCGGCGCCCGCTCACGCCTGAGGAGTCAGGCGGCGAGAAGCCGCTCGACGCGCCGGAGCCGGTCCTCCGAGGGGCGCGGATCCGACAGCAGCCATTCCAGCTCGACGACGGCGCGTGCGTCGGCGCATGCGCGCTCGAGGGCCGTCGCGATCCGATCGGCCGCCTCGGTGTGGTGTGAGAGGAGCCGGGCGGCGGGCGGCTGCGGGACGAGCAGGTGGGGCCGGCCGTGTGCGTAGCCCCGGACGGCGGCGGCGAGGGCCCGCAGATGCTTCGGCGCAGTCAGCGCTTCAGCGCGCCGCGCGAGCACGGCCGACGTCTCGGAATCACCGACCGGTGCCGTGAACGGAGCGGCGTGGAGCATCACGTCGGCGTCGCGCCGGGCGCGCAGCTCGAGCACGAGCGCGCCGCCGGCCAGGGCGACCATCGCGAGGGCCGCCGGAATGGCGATCCATACGAAGCCCGTCCCGACGGCCAGCGCCATGAGGCCCGCCATCGCCGCCGCCTGGCGGACGAGGACGCGCCTTGCGGCGCGGGCACGGGGCAGGTCGTGCGCCGCGGCGGCGGGTGCGGGTAGGCCGATCATGTGGGTTGAGTGCTCGTCATTGTTACCGGTCTGAACACTACAGTGGTTACTGTTACCTGTCAAGGCACTTTGATGGTATCATGACCCCAGATTGGCGCACACCACCATCAACGAGGCTCCGGGAGCGCTCCGCGTCGTGCAGGAGCTCGTGAACACGCTCGACGTCGAGGTGGCCACCGACGCAATCGACTCGCCGGCGACCCTGCGGGCGTGGCTGGTGGAGCGGTCGCTGGCACCGGCCGACCTGCGCCCGACCGATGACGACATCGCCCGAATGGCCGAGTTCCGCGAGGCGCTGCGGGCGCTGCTCCATGCCAACAGCGGCGGAGGCGTCGACCCGGCCGACCTCCGGGCACTCAACCGCGCCGGCCGGGGCAGCCTGCGCGTGCGGTTCGGCGAGGACGGCGGCGCCGCCCTCGAGCCCCAGGCCGAGGAGCCGATCGCTGCGGCGATCGGCCGGATCGTGGCGGTCGTCTTCGTCGCGATCGCCGACGGCACATTCATCCGGCTCAAGGCCTGTCCGGCCCGCGACTGCGGCTGGGCGTTCTACGACCGGTCCAAGAACCGGTCCGCCCGCTGGTGCAGCATGGCGATCTGCGGCAGCCGCGAGAAGGTGCGGGCACACCGGGCGCGGCGGGTCACGGCGTAGCGCACCGGGCCGGCAGGCCGGCGATGCCGGCCGGCCACTCGCCGTGTCTGGTTAGGCGTGGCGGTGCAGGTGGTGGTCGATGAAGCTGTCGATGTGCAGCCGGTGCTCGAGCGAGAGCAGGCCGTTGTGAAACCGCCGGCCCGAATGGAACGCAGCGGCGGCGACCATCAGGGTGAGCGCCAGCGGGACGAGCGCCGACAGTGCGACGGTCGTCGTGAAGGCGTGCTGCCCCGCCACGATCGCCAGCCATACCGGCCAGGACATGAAGGCGACCACCGCCAGGAGGCCCAGTCGGATCGCGTACCCGTCGTCTCGTTCCTGCATCGCCCGCTCCTTTCGTATCAGTGGCTTGCCGCCGCGAGCACGCCGCGCGCGGTCTCCGCACCGCGCGGGTCGAGCCGCAGCACGGCCTCGGCTGCCGCATAGAGGTCCCGAATCGACACGATCCCGACGACGTGACCGCCCTCGCCGACCGGGAGGTGGCGCACGCCGAGCCGGCGCATCGTCTCCGCCGCCCACAGGAGGTCAGCGTCGGGAGGCGCGATCGTCACGTCGGTTGTCATCGCCTCCCGGACCGGGAGCCGGCGCACGTCCGTGCCGGCCGAGAAGACCCGCACGAGGTCGCGCTCGGTGAAGACCCCGGCGAGCTCGCCCCGGTCCATCACGAGGCACGCTCCGATCCGCCGCTCCGTGAGGAGCCGGGCGACGTCCACCACGGCCGCGTCCGGCGCGGTCGTGACCAGGTCCGTCTGCATGATGGCGCTGACGCGCATCGTGCCTCCTGTCACAATCCGGGGTACGGCCGTATGTTAGCGCAAGCCGCGGGCCCGGAGATAGTGGAGCACGCCACCCTCCAACCCCCGCGCAACACGCTTGACCGTCCGCCGGGTCGCGAGCGCGCGGTCCTCGGTGGGGTTCGTGAGGAACCCCACCTCGGTGAGGATGGCGGGGACGTTGGCCCAGTTGAAGCCCGTCAGGTCGCCGCGCGCGACCAGCCCGCGGTCGGGCCAGCCGAGCCGCCGGACCAGCCGGGCCTGGACGATCCGCGCCGCCTGGCGGCTGCGGCCGTAGATGTCGTCCGTCCACCCGGCGTGCAGGGCCGGGTAGAGCATCGACGTGCCCCGCACCGACGGATCGGTCGAGCCGTCGGCGTGGATGCGCAGGAAGAGGGCGGCGTGTGCGCGGTTGGCGATCCGGGCCCGGTCGCGGTTGCCCTTCGAGACGCAGCACGTCTTGTGGCGGGTCATGATCACGTGCAGGCCGTCGGCGCGAAGCAGCGTCCGCAGCCGAAACGCGATCCGCAACACGACCGACGCCTCGGACTGCCCGGTGACGACGCCGTGCGTGCCTCCGCCGTCCTTGATCTTGAGGTGCGAGGAGCCCGGCCCGATCGGCTCGTAGGAGAGGTTCGGGTAGCGGTTGTGGCCCGGGTCGAGGACGATCGTGACCTGGGCATGCGCGGCGGGCGCGGCAGCGAGGGCCGCGATGACGACCGCCGCAGCCAGCCCGCGGCGCACTCCTCCACCCACCACCCTAGGCCGCCTTGAACGCGTTCCAGATCTGCTGGCGGGTGTTCTGGCGCTCGGGCGTCGTCTCGAGGATCTCGTAGTCGTTCAGGATCCGGTCGGGGAAGACGACGAGCGGGTTCTTGGCCAGGTCACCGACGAGCGGGTACGACGCAGGCGTGCCGACCTCGTAGGCCACGTATTCCATCTCCTTGGCGTTCACCTCGGGTTGGAGGATGAAGTTGATCCACGCGTGGGCGGCCACCGGATCGGGCGCATCGGCGGAGATGGCCCAGTTGTCGGTCCAGATCTCGGACGTCCCCTCGGGTGCGACGACCGCGATGTCGCCCTCCTTCTTGCGAGCATCCTGGATGCGCAGGCCGTCGCCGGAGTACGTGATCCCGAGGTCGATCTTGCCGGCCTGGAAGTCGTTCACGTACACCTCGTTCACGGTGTCGACGTACGGCTTCACCTTGAGCAGGAGATCGCGCACCTGCGAGAGCTGGCCCTCGTCGTCGGTGTTCATCGAGTAGCCCAGGCTGTTCAGCGCCACGCCGATCACCTCGGACGGGCTCTCGATGAAGTTCACCGTCACATCGCCGGCGTGGGGCAGGAAGTCGAAGAAGTCCTTCCACGTGTGCAGCTCGGTCTTCACCGTGTCGGTGCGCAACGTGAAGCATGTGATCCCGGTGTCCTTGACGACCGAGTACACGTTGCCGGGGTCGTAGCTGATCTCCGTCCAGTGCGGCGCCAGGTTCTTCAGGTTCGGGATGAGGCTGTGGTCGAGCTTCATCAAGAGCCCGAGGTTTTTCTCGATCCGGACGTGGTCGGCGTCGGGGACGATGATGTCGTAGGTCTTCTGGCCCTGAGTCGTCTGCAGCTTGGTCAGCAGCTGCTCGTTCGACGTGAAGTTCGACTCCTCGAAGTTGACGCCGGTCGCGGCCTCGTACGCCTTCGTGTTCTCGGGGTTGACGTACTGCGCCCAGTTGTAGAACTTGAGCGTGCTTTCGAGCTTCTTGCCCGCCAGGGACTGCGACGACGCCGGTGCGGTCCCGCCTCCTCCGGTCGAGCCGCCGCAGGCCGCGGCGCCGATCGCCAGCGCTCCCAGCCCGAGCAGCTCTCGGCGGTTCATGCGGGCGCTGGTTCGATGCATCGATCGTCCTCCTTCGATTGGCCGCGCCGGGCTGCGCGAGTCTACACCGGCGCTGTCCACCGGTCGAAGGCGTTCGTGAACGCCGCGAGGAGCGCCGCGCGAAGATCGTCGGAGCCCGCGCGGCGCAGGCTCCGCGCCCAGCGGCGGCGCGACTCGGCTCGCTGCTCGAGCCGCTCGTCGTGGAGCGCCCGCGCCTCGGCGAGGCCCGCCTCGGCGCGGGCCTCGATGGCGCTTCGCACGCGGCGGGTCTCGTCCGGCCGGCGCTCGAGGGCTCGCAGGTCGGCCAGGCAGTCCGGGCACGGGCGAAGAAGCGGCCGTTCGACGGCCGGCCCGGCGCACCGCCCGCAGGCCGGGCACTGGTAGGCGGCGAGCATCACCCGCTCTGCACGCACGGCTCCGCGATCTCGCAGGATGACCCACGTCCGCCGGCCGTCCGGCTCGGTCCCGGCCACGACCTCGACGTCGCCGTCGTACGGCCAGACGCGGACGAGGTCGCCGGAGCGAAGGCCCGTGCGGCGGCAGAGCGGCGCCGGGACCGGATCGGGCGGCGGCGGGGTTCGCGCGACGTGCGCCGACCCCGCCAGCACGGGCCACGTCCGGTCGGAGGCGATCCACGCGGACACGAGGTCGCGGGCCTCGTTGAGCGCGCGGCTGAGCACGTTCGCCGCCTCGGTACGCGCCTCCGAGTCGACGTGCAGATCGGGGTGGGCCTGGGCAATACGGGCCCGGTACGCCGCCTGGAGCTGGGCGGGTGTGACCGGCGGCTCGAGCCCGAGGAGCCACAGGGCCCGGGCGCAATCGCGAGGCGATGAGCGGCGGGGCATCGCGTCAGCCGGTCTCGCGCCTGCGGGGAAGGTCGAGGAACGGCAACTCCACGACCGTCGCATCGACGCGGCCCCGCTCGCCCTCGACCGTCCACTCGATCTCGAGCGGCGTTCCCGCAGTCTCGTGGCGCGGATCCACCGACGCCAGCGCCACCATCTTCTTCAGGATCGGCGACCAGCACGTGCTCGTCGCCCTGCCGACCTGGCCGCGGCGTCCGTAGACCGGCACCTGCTCGCGCGACACCGTCGGCGCAACGGCCGGCGGCAGGTCGTGGCGCGCGAAGGCGCGCTCGATCCCGGCCCAGTCGATCTCGAGCCCGACCAGGCGGCGCCGCGGCCCGCCCCGGGTCCGCTCCCGCAGGAGCGCCCGGCGCCCGACGAAGTGCGCCTTCTCGAAGTTCACCAGCCTGCCGAGGCCGATCTCGAACGGCGAGTACTCGTGCGCCGGCGTCGTGGCCCGCATGACGCTCGTGTAGTCCACCTCGATCAAGATCAGCCCCGCCTCGATCCGGACGACGTCGAGCGCGCGCAGGCCCGCCGGGCGAATGCCGTGCTGCTCGCCGGCCGCGAAGAGGGCGTCCCACACGTCGATCGCCGACGCCGCGGGGATCCAGAGCTCGTAGCCGAGGTCGCCGGTATAGCCGGTGCGGCTGACGTCGACCTCCGCCCCGGCGATCGCGCACGACCGGCGGCGGAAGTAGCGCAGGTCGCCCCAGCCCTCCGCCGTCACCGCCTCGAGCACCGCACGCGAGCGCGGGCCCTGCAGCGCGAGGGCGGCGACCGCATCGGTGACGTCCTCGATCTCGACGTCGAGACCGGCGGCGTTCATGCCCAGCCAGCGGTACTGCGGGTCGGCGGCGGTCCACCGAAACCGGGTCTCGTCGAGCCGCGCGACCGTGCCGTCGTCGACCACCTTGCCGCCCTCGTCGCACCAGGGCGTGTACGCGACCTGGCCCACCTCCAGCCGCGTCGCGTCGCGGGTGATGACGCGGTCGACGAGCCGGACGGCGTCGGGCCCCGAGACGATGTACTTGTAGAGCGGCGACACGTCGAACACCGCGGCGGCCTCGCGGACCGCCGTGTACTCGATGTCGTGCATGTCCGCGTAGCCGGCCGGCGACAGGTACGTGGCCCACTCCGACCAGGCCATCTTGGAGTTCAGGCCGGCCGTGCGGGGATGAAAGGGTGAGACCGCGGTCATCGCGGCGGCAGACTAGTGGATGTCTCCGGCGGTTCTGCGAGCCACGCGTCGCAGATCGCCGTGACGTGACGGACGTCGGTGCCGCAGCACCCACCGACGAGGGTCAGGTTCGGGAGCAGCTCGCGCAGGGCGACGTAGCGAGCCGCGAGGTCGGCCGGATCGCCGTCGTCCAGCTCCTCGGCGGCGTCGAGCTCTGCGTGGCTCAGCATGGACGCGTTCGCGCGGAGGCCGCCGATCCGACCGCGCCAGTCGCCGCCTGCCGCGAGCACGTCGGCGAAGTGGACCGGATGGGCGCAGTTGATCATGAACTGCGCCGCCCCACCGTCGGTCTCGCGGTCGACCTGCACGATCGCATCACCCAGAGCCTGGCCGCTCGGCAGCCGGCCGTCGGTCTCGAGCGTGAAGCCGACCGTGACCGGGAAGCCCACGGCTCGCGCGGCGCGGACGATCCCGATCGCCTCCTCGACGTTGGTGATCGTCATGGCGGCCACCTGGTCGGCCGCCGAGTCGGCGAGGGCGCGCAGCTGCACGGAGTGGTATGCCTCGGCCTCCTCGGTCGACATCGCGCTCTCCCGCGCGTAGCCGTCGCCCCGCGGGCCCACGAGGGCCTCCAGCCGGACGGCCGGCCCGCCTGCCGGGCGCGCCGCGCGCCGTATCTCGTCGACGAACGCCACCGACCGCCGGTTGACGGCCGCGAGCGCCGCGGCGTCGTACCCCAGCCGCGCGCCCCAGTCCGGGTTCGCGCGCCACGTCGGTGCGTCGAGGATGAACGGTGCGGCGTGGTCGCGGGCGAGGTCGAGGAACGGCTGGTAGTAGCGGCGGAGCGCGTCGCGCCCGTCCGTGGTCTCGACGAGCGGGAAGGCGGCGAAGTCCGGCAGGTCGATGCCCTGCTCGAAGATCAGCACCGTCTCCATCCCGGCGTCGGTCAGCGTCAGCGGCCCGGCCGAGCCGAGCGGCACACCATCGTCGGTCACGCAGCCTCCTCGTGTTGAACACCACAATCGGCGGGGATCATCCCGACGCCGGCCCCGATCCGGCTAGCATCGCCCCCCGATGCAGACCCGCTACGACGCGATCGTCATCGGCGGCGGCCACAATGGGCTCGTCTGCGCAGCGTATCTGGCGCGGGCCGGGCTGCGCGTCGTCGTCCTGGAGCGCCGGCACGTCCTCGGTGGGGCCGCCGTCACCGAAGAGATCGTGCCCGGCTTCCGGTTCAGCGTCGCCTCCTACGTCGTCTCGCTCCTCCGGCCGGAGATCGTGCGCGAGCTCGAGCTTCCCCGCCACGGGCTCGCGATCCTGCCGCTCGACGGCACGCTCACACCGCTGGAGGACGACTACCTGTGGCGGGTGAACGACCACGGCCGCACCGTGCGCGAGCTGCGCCGGTGGTCGCTGTCGGACGCCGAGGCGTACGAGGAGTACGGGATCCTGATGGCGCAGATGGCCCGCTTCATCAAGCCGATCCTCTCGGCGGTGCCGGCCGACCAGGGCCGCATCCGACCGACCGAGTGGCTGTCGCTCGCTCCCCTGGCACGCCGCTTCGCCGCCCTCCCGCGCCGGCTCCGCGACACGTTCATCCAGCTCATGACGATGAGCGCGGCCGACTTCCTCGACCAGTGGTTCGAGACGGACCCGCTCAAGGCCACGATGGCGGCGTCGGGCATCATCGGCACGTTCCAGGGCATCCGGTCGCCGGGGACGGCGTACGTTCTCCTACACCACTACATGGGCGAGATCGACGGGGCGTTCCGGGCCTGGGGCATCCCCCGTGGCGGCACCGGAGGCGTGAGCCTTGCGATCGCGTCGGCCGCCCGTGCGCAGGGTGCCGAGGTCCGCACCGAGGCGGCCGTGGCGTCCATCGACGTCCGCGGCGGACAGGCGGTCGGCGTCACCCTCCAGTCCGGCGAGACGCTCGAGGCGGATGCCGTCCTCTCGAGCGCCGACCCGCGCGTCACGTTCCTCGACCTCGTCGAGCCCGGCGCGCTCGACGACCAGTTCGTCGACGACGTGCGCCGTTACCGGTTCCGGGGGTCGTCGGGCAAGGTCAACCTCGCGCTCGACGGGCTGCCTGAGCTCACCTGCCTGCCGGGCCCCGGCGAGCACCTGCGCGGGGCGATCAGCTTCTCACCGTCGGTCGAGTACATGGAGCGCGCGTACGACGACGCCAAGTACGGCCGGTTCTCGCGCCGGCCGTACATCGACGCGATCATCCCGACGCTGGTCGACCCGGCGATGGCCCCGCCCGGCAAGCACGTGATGAGCTGCTTCGTCCAGTACGCGCCCTACCACCTGGCCGGCGGCGACGAGTGGGACGACGAGCGCCGCCAGGCCTTCCGCGACACGGTGATCGACACGCTGGCAGAGCGGGCTCCCAACATCCGCGACCTGATCGTCGGCGAGCAGGTGCTCTCGCCCCGCGACATCGAGGAGCGGATCGGCCTCTCGGAGGGCAACATCTTTCAGGGCGAGCTTTCGCTCGAGCAGCTCTTCTTCAACCGGCCCGTCCCCGGCTGGGCCCGCTACCGGACGCCGGTGCACGGCCTGTGGATGTGCGGCTCGGCAGCCCATCCCGGCGGCGGCCTCATGGGAGCCCCCGGACGCATCGCGGCCCTCGAGCACGTGCGGTCGCGGGGGCGCGGATGAGCTACGACGTCATCGTCGCGGGCGGCGGCCACAACGGGCTCGTCTGCGCCGCGCACCTCGCCCGCGCCGGCCGCCGGGTCGTGGTCGTCGAGCGCCGCGAGCGCACCGGCGGCATCCTGGACGGCATCGTCTCGACGGTCGGCCGGCTGCGGCCGGCGGTCGTCTCGGAGCTCGACCTCGAGCGCCACGGACTCGAGCTCGTGCGCCCGAGCGTCCGCATGCTGGCGCTGCGCGACGGCGCGCCTCCGCTCACATTCTGGGCCGATCCGGCCCGCACGGCCCAGGAGCTCGCCGCCGTCTCGCCCGAGGACGGCAGCGCCTACCCGCGCTTCGACGCCCACGTCCGCGTGCTGGCCCGGTTCCTGGGCGAGCTCGCCGAGGTCACACCACCCCGACTCGATGCGGGCGCGACGGGCGACTGGCAGGCCGGACTGAGGCTCGCGCGCGCCTACCGGCGCCTCAGCGCCCGCTCCGCGCGCGAGCTGACCCGGGCGCTGCCGATGGCCGCCGCCGACTTCGTCGGCGAGTGGTTTAGGTCGGATGCGGTGCGCGGCCCGCTCGCGGCGCGAGGCTCGCTCTTCACGGCCATGGGGCCGTGGTCGGCGGGCACGGCCCTCGTGCTCCTCGCCGACTCGGCCGGGAACGACGGCGGCGCGGCCGGGCAAACGGTGTTCGCGAAGGGCGGGCCCGAGGCGCTGGCAGCGGCGCTCGAGGCGTCGGCGGCCGCCGCCGGCGCCGAGGTGCGGACGGGTGCGGAGGTCTCGAACCTGCTCGTTCGCGGCGGGCGGGTCGCCGGGGTGACCCTCGCGTCGGGAGAGGAGATCGAGGCTCCCGTCGTGGCCTGCGGCGTTGACCCGAAGACGGTGCTCAACCGGTGGCTTCATCCCGAGGAGGCCGGCCCGCGGCTTCGGTGGCGCGCCGGGAACATCCGCACCCCCGGGGCGACGGCCGCCGTCTCGCTGCGCCTCTCGGCGGCTCCCGAATTCACCGGCGTCGACGGCTCCGAGCGGCTGGGCGGCCGGATCGTCGTCGCGCCGGGCATCGACCACGTCGAACGGGCCTTCGACTGCTGGAAGTACGACACGCTCAGCGAGCGGCCCTATCTCGAGGCGACCCTGGCCGACGGCTCGATGCACGTCCTCGCGCAATGGGTCCCCCACGCCGCCGACCCCGATCAGGTGGGCGACCTCGTCGTCTCGGAGCTCGAGCGCCACTCGCCGGGCCTGAGCGGCATCGTGACCGACCGGCGCGTGCTCACGCCGGCGCTCATCGAGCGCGAGCTGGGCATCTCCGGCGGCCACGTGTACCACGCCGAGGCCGGCCTCGACCAGTTCTTCGCATGGCGCCCGGTGCTGGGGATGGCCCGCTACCGGCTCGCCGTGCGCGGCCTCTACCTGTGCGGCTCGGGGGCACACCCGGGCGGCGGCATCACCGGTGCGCCGGGCCAGAACGCAGCCCGCGAGATCCTCGCCGACCTCGGGCGATGAGCAACGGTCGGTGCAGCCGGCGCTCTGCCGGAATCCGTGGCGCTCACATGAGCGCGTACTCGGTATCCATGCCGGCCGTTCGCCATCCGCTCCACGTCATCTTGCCGTTGAGGTGGAACCACCGTGCGCCGGAGTCGGGCAGCACGTAGTGGTTGCCGTGATAGCGGTTGGCGGCCGCAGCCGAGAAGGCGTAGCCCGTGCCCGTCGAGTCGAAGATCCCCACGGCCTGGCCCGGCCGGGTGAGGATCATCGTGTTGTCGTGGATGTTCGCGTCCGACGTGGCGTATGACCCGTGGGTGGTGGCGGGCGTCGTCCGCCCGCTCCAGTTGAGCACGATGGCGCCGTTTTCGTCGTTCGAAACCGTGTTCCCGTAGACGTCCGCCCCGGGGGCGTTGCTCAGGTAGATCCCCCACCCACCGTTGTCGGCGACCGTGTTCCCCGAGATCGACATCTTGTGGCTCACCTCGACGCGGATGCCGTCCTTCTCGTTCCGCACTGACGTGTTGTTCTCGACGGTCGAGTCGTACGTGTCGACATCGAGCCAGATGCCGTTGCACAGGTTGTCGTGAAAGACGCTGTTTCGCAGCACGAGCCCCACCGTCCTCACGAACTTCGACCCGCCCGCGGCCACGCATCCGCCGGTCGTGCTGTCGCGGTAGTGGGCCGCGTCAGAGTGCGACACGTCGACGCCGTCGACGGTGACGCCGGCGCCGTGGGCGTTCAGCCCGTACCGGCCGCTCCAGGCGATGGAGCCGCCCTGGAGGAGGCTGCCGCCGAGGAGCTTCACACCGGTGTCGTGGGCGGCGGTGACCGTGACGTCGTCGAGCGTCCAGCCGTGGGCGCTGCCGAGCATGTCGACGCCTCCGGAGGTGAACAGCGCGAGCGCCACATCTCGGATCACGACTCCGGCTGCCTGTGAGGCGAATCCGTCGCCGGCGACCCCCATCTCGACGTCGTGGCCGGCGGGATCAGACCCGAGCGACACGGTTCCGGCGTCGTAGTCAACGAAGTACGTCCCCGGGCCGACCGCCGACTCGGGGTCGCCGTAGACCTTGCCACCGACGCGCACGCCGGTCTTCGCGATCGACACGCCGTCCACGGTCACGTCGTTGGCGTACGGCGCCTGCGGATACAGGTACCCGCGGAACCCGTCGCCCTCGGCGTACGCTGCCGTCGTCGTCGTACCCGAGGCGGTCCAGACGCTGCCGGAGTGGACGAAGCTCGTCAGCGGGGTGCCGCCGGTGATGACGACGCCGGGGCCGGCCCCGATGAACTGCTGGCCGTCGCGGGGCTTGATCTGGCTGCGCACGCGGTACGTCCCCGGCGCGAGGCAGAACACCGTGCCCGCCGGCTTCGTCGCTGCGAGTGTCTCGAGGTCGGCTCCGGGCCCCACGGCGATGCCGCTGCAGGGCGCCGGGGCGGGGCACCCTTCCGTGGTCGCAGTGATCGACGCCGGCGGCGAGACGTTCCGGGCGGCGTCGTACGCAACGACGGTGAAGGTCAACGACGCGCCGCAGGTGAGCCCGCCCACCGAGATGCTGGTCTCGGCCGTGCGTGCGACCGGCGTGCCGTCGCGCGAGATCCGGTAGCCCGACACGCGCACGTTGTCGGTCGAGGGCAGCCACGTGAGATCGAGGCCGGTCCGCGACGGCTCCGACTGGGCGAGGCCCGTCGGTGCCGAGGGCGCCTCGGTGTCGGGCGGAGCGCAGGCCGCGGTCCGCACCCAGCGGACGGCCGGGCGAGAGAGCCGGCCAGCCCGGGAGACGGCACGCACGGAGAACGCGTAGCTCGTCCCGCATCTGAGGTGCGACACCGCGTACCGCGCGGCGGACGTGCGTCCGATCTCCCGGCGGTTTCGGTAGACGCGGTAGCGGACGATCCGCCCCGGTCCCGGTGATCTCCGCCACGCAAGGACGAGCGCGCTCCGCGTGACCGCGCTCGCGGTCACGTGCCGGGGAGGGGCTGGCTTGTGCGGCGCGGCGAGCGCGTTCGCGGCCGCGGCCGGGCACAGCGCGGCCGCCGCCGCCACGAGCGCCAGCGCTGCCCTCCGCGCGCGAGCCCCGCGCGCTCTTGTGATCGTGTGGGACATTCGGATCACCAGCCCAAACAGTCGAGATATCTCGACAGATACCGGCGTCGCCGGCTCCCGAGATGACCCCCATCTCGGTATTCCCGTTATCGGCACGCCCAGCGCCTTCGTGCGTCACCCGTACGGGGCGATGCGCGTCCCACGATGTGGCGGCCGGGGCCGGCCTGTCCGCGCCCTGCGGGGGTTAGGTGTGGAGGACGACGGTGTAGTTCACGCCGCCGCCCACGCCGAATGCACCCGAGATCCCGGGGATCTTCACCGGAGTGCGCCGGTTGGTGGTCGTGCCGTCACCGAGCTGGCCGGTCGAATTCAGGCCCCACGCCCAGGCGGACCCGTCGCTCTCGACCGCCAGGCTGTGCAGGCGGCCGTTCCCGATCTCGACGACACCGGAGACGCCCGTCACCCTGACCGGCTTGGAGCGGTTGGTCGCCGTGCCGTCGCCGAGCTGGCCGTCGTTGTTGTGACCCCATGTCCATACCGCTCCGGCCGCGGTCAGCGCCATGCTGTGG
The DNA here is from genome assembly GCA_963709425.1 of uncultured Actinomycetes bacterium. Classification (GTDB taxonomy): domain Bacteria; phylum Actinomycetota; class Thermoleophilia; order Gaiellales; family JAICJC01; genus JAICJC01. The sequence continues at coordinate 596,423 of CAVPWG010000001.1, forward strand.
TCGGCACCCGCGCTGACACGCGTGACCCCGGTCAGACCCGTCACCTGCACGGGCGTGAGCTTGTTGTTGGCCTTCGTGCCGTCCCCGACCTGGCCGTACTGGTTCCAGCCCCACGACCACACGGTTCCGTCGGAGCGCACGGCGAGGCTGTGGTCGCGGCCACCCGCGATCGCGACCACGTTCGTCAGGTTGTGCACCTGCACCGGCGTCGAGTGGTTGGCGGTCGTCCCGATCCCGAGGTTCCCGAACTCGTTGTCGCCCCAGGCCCAGACGGTGCCGTCGCTCCTGAGTGCCAGCGTATGGTCGCGGGCCCCGGCGATCACGACGACATTCGCGAGGCCCGACACCTTCACCGGCACCGACCTGTTCGTGGTCGTGCCGTCGCCGAGCGTGCCGAACTTGTTCCAGCCCCACATCCAGACCGTGCCGTCGCTCTTGAGCGCCATGCTGTAGTAGTGGCCGGTTTCGACCGCGGTCACGCCGGTCAGGCCCGAGACCTGCACCGGCGACTGGCGGTTGGTCTTGGTGCCGTCGCCCACCTGCCCGTAGTTGTTGTGGCCCCAGGCCCAGACGGTGCCGTCGCTTCGGAGGGCGACGGCATGCTCGCGCCCGCCGTCGATCTGCGTGACGCCCGTCAGACCGGCGACCGCGACCGGCGACGTGCTGCTCCCTCCCGCGCCGTTTCCGAGCTGGCCGAACTCGTCGGAGCCGGATGACGACACCGTCCCGGTGGTCGCCGCCGCGGCTGCGCCCGCGGTCGCGAGCACGACGACCGTCGCGAGCAGCGTGCAGATCCCCTGGATGGGACGGCGTCCCACGCGACCAGGATACGGCGTCGTCCGTGCGACTGTCCACGCTCGGTGGTGCGGCCCACCCGATTGGGGGGCTACGCCGGATGCTCGGGCAGGTCGCGCACCCAGCGGAGCCGGACCGCGCCCTTCCCGTACTCGCGGCACTCGGCCAGCGTGAAGCGCCGGCGCGGCAGCTGGGCGTGGTCGAACACGGCCGGGCCCGCGCCGAGGACGGTGGGAGCGATCGTCAGGATCACCTCGTCGACGCGGTCGGCCGCGAGGGCCTGCCCGGCGACGTCGCCCCCACCGCAGATCCACGCCCGGGCATGCCCTGACGCGGCGATGCCGTCGAGGATCTCGGCCAGGTCTCCCTCGACGCGGGTCACCCGGGTGCCGCCGGGATCGGCGGCTGCGGCCCGGGCCGCCAGCTCCTCGTCGTGGGAGACGAGCCAGATCGAGAGGCCGCGATGCGGCAGGTCGTGTCCCTGCTCATGGAGCCACCGCAGCGTCCCGCTCCCGCACACGAGCGCGTCGATGCCCGCGATGAAGTCGTCGAAGTCGTGCTCCTCGCCCTCGCCGGCGACGGTGTCGAGGAACGACATGTCGTCGCCGGGCCCGGCGATACGGCCGTCGATCGACATCGCCGTGTACCAGACGACCTGCACGTCTAGGGAGTGCGCGCCTGCTCGATTGCCTCACGGAGCGTCTCGGCCGGGTGCGCCCCGGCCAGGCCGACCCGCCGATCGATGACGAAGAACGGCACCGCCGAGATCCCGAGCGCCGCCGCCTCGCGCTCGTCTTCGCGCACGTCGGCGGCGTGGTCGGCACCCGCCAGCATGGCGCCCACCGCCGCAGCGTCGAGTCCAGCATCGCCCGCCACCCGCGCCAGCGCCTCGCGGTCGCCGATCGGCTCGCCCTCGCCGAAGTAGGCCGCGAGCAGGCGGTCCATGACCTCGACCTGGCGGCCCTCGGCGTGCGCCATGTGGAGCACCCGGTGGGCATCGAACGTGTTCCCCCGCCGCGCGCGGGCGAAGTCGAAATGGATACCGATCTCGGCGCCCATGCGCTCGGTCTCCTCGTGCATGGCGCGCGCCTCGGCGAGCGTGAGGCCGCGACGGCGGGCCAGCTCCTCGTCGGCCGATCCCGCGTCGGCCGGGATGGTCGGGTCGAGCTCGAAGCTCCGCCAGCGAAGCTCGACGCTCCCCTCGGGGAACGCCTCGAGCGCGGTCTCGAGGTGGCGCTTGCCGACGTAGCACCACGAGCACACGATGTCGGCCCAGACTTCGACCGTTGTCGTCGGCGGAGTGTCGGCGCTCATGTCGGGCACAGAAGCACAGAACGCCGAAACGGCGCTCCGTGTTCCCGGTCAGGCGTCGGCGCGCGCTCGGGACGATCCTCCGGACGGGGCTACCGCCAGACGGTGAAGCCCGTCATCCCCATCTGGGCGCCGCTGAAGCCCGGCCGGCCCGCCCGCCGCTGCGCCGGGGTGGTCGTGAAGCGCGGCCCGTTGAGCTCGATCCAGTCACCGAACGCGCGCATGCGCGCGAGGCCCGGCCCCAGGTTCTCGAGGGTGATCCCGCCGCGGCCGGTCGCCTCGGTGGTCGCGGCGAAGTTGGCGTCGAACGTCGCGTCCGGCCCGAAGGTGTCGGCGCCGACACCGAGGATGTGGCGCTGGTCGAAGAGCCAATCGACGGCGGCGCCCGAGAAGCCGGGCACCTCGTCGAAGTAGTCGTTCATCGGCCCCGGGCGGCGCGCGTTCCCCAGGTGGTAGAAACGCGAGAGGCCCGTGTAGAGCACCACGTAGGAGCCCGGCGGGATGCGCCCGTGCTCGCGCTCGAACCGGCGCAGGTCACGGATCTGGACGAAGAAGTCGCCGTTGCCATGCCGGCGCTGGATCGCGGCGCGCACATCGATGACGACGAGCGGCCGTGGCGTGAAGAACCGCTCGGGGAGGCGGACGAGGCACGGCGAGCCGACATGGAAGTGGCACGGCGCCGAGATGTGCGTCCCCGTGTGGGTGCCGAGCGAGGTGATCTGCTCGAGGAGGTAGCCCGATTCCGGCACGGTGGTCCAAACGCGCCACGTGAACGGCGGGTCCCCGGGGAAGATCGGCGCGCCCGTCGTGAGCGGCTGGCCGAGCCGAACCGGCTTCGCCGTGCGCGGGTCGACGGACCAGTACGGGGCCGCGATGCCGGTTCGTTCGGCCAGCCGGGCGGCGCGCCCGTCGGGGAGCTCGGAGAGGCGTGCGGCGGCCGGGCTCTGCTGCGAGATCAGCCGGTCGGCGGCGAGCGCCGTCGCCGCCGCCGCGAGCGCGACCACGAGCGCCATGATCGGTGTCCCCCTCCGCATCGGCGGGAGTATCCCACGCCCGGGTCCTGAGATCATGCCTAGGTGGGCATCCGCCGCCTGCGCACGAGGACCGAATCGGCGCTCGCGACCGCGTCCGACGTTGCGCGCCTGCGCCTCGGCAAGATGCGGTCGCGCTACGACCTCGTCGACGCCGCACTGGAGGCGGCGGAGCTCGATCGCAACCGGGCCGGCGGCCTGCTCGCCGGCGGCATCGCGTTTCGGGCGTTCGTGTGGCTCCTGCCGATGGCGCTCGTCTGCACGGGCGTCCTCGGACTCGTGCGCGACTTCTCGGTGGAGGACCCCGAGACCGTCGCGCGGCAGGTCGGGCTGGCCGGCGTCATCGCGAACGCGGTGGGATCGGCCAGCTCGCAGTCGCACTCCGCGACGGCCCTCCTGATTGCCATCGGCCTGGTCCTCACGGTCTACACGGGCATGGGCTTCGTGCGAGCCCTGCGAGTGGCATATGTCCTGGCGTGGGGGCTCCCGCTCGGCCGCCGGCCCGGCCTCCTGACCGACGGCGTGCTGTTCTCGCTCGCGATCACGGGCCAGCTCGTAGCCTCGGGTACCGGCGCATGGCTGCGCTCGACGACGGCGGTGGGCGGCCTCGTCGCCGCGATCGCTGTCCCGCTGATCGGCGCGGGGATCTGGTGGTGGGTCGCGTGGCGGCTGCCGCACGCCGACGCGCCGTTGCGCGCGCTCCTGCCGGGAACCCTCCTCATCTACGCGGGCCTCGAGGTGATGCACGTCCTGACGGCGTACTACTTCGCCGGGAGGCTCGGGCATGCACCGCGGCTCTACGGCTCGCTCGGCATCGCCGCCACGATCCTCGCGTGGCTGTACGTCGTCGCCCGCTTGATCGTCGCGGGCGGGTTCCTGAACGCGACCCTCTGGTATCGGCGCCATCCGCGTGAGACGGCCGCGCCGCCGGGCTGATCTCGGGCGGCTTCGGCGGGCCGGGACGCTTCTGCCCACGGAGCCAGTTCGACCAGCAGGCGGCGGGGCTCAGGCGGGGACGCGGACGACCGAGTACCTGGCGCAGGCGAAGTCGCCGTTTCGCCCCAGTTCGTCGAGCCGCAGCTCGACGTGCCGCGGGAGGAGCGGCGCGCCCACGCCCAGCGTGACGGGCGCGATCATCACGATGACCTCGTCGAGGAGGCCCGCATCGGCGAACTGACCGGCCAGGTCTCCCCCGCCGACGATCCAGACGTTCCTGCCGCCGGCGACGCCGACCATCTCCCTGTGCACGGTGGCGATGTCGGCGCTCGTGAGCTCGATTCGCGCGTCGGGGGCGACGGGCAGCTCCCGGTGTGTGAAGACCCAGCACGGGAGGTCGTACGGCCACCTCCAGTCGGCGGGATCCTTGTCCGCGAACTCGTGGTCGAGGATCCATTCGTAGGTCGTGGATCCCATCGCCATCGCACCGACGCCGCCGATGAACTCGTCGTAGTTCATCGACCCGGCGTCGTCACGCTTCCGCGTGAACAGCCAGCCCAGCGAGTTGTCGGCGTCTGCGATGAACCCGTCAAGCGTCGTCGCCGTGTAGTACTGCGTGAGGCTCACTCGACGCTCCTGACCATGCACGCCCGCGGCGATGCGTCCCGGAGCGCGAATCCGTGGGTGTAGCCGTCCTCGGGGTCAGGATCCAGGCGGCCGGTAATCGACCGACAGCTTGGCCGCCTCGTCGATCTCCTCCGGCGTCAGCAGCACGACCACGTCCGAGGTCGCTGCACCGGACGTATTGACGGCGATCGACGCGGCCGCCGCGGTCCGGTTGTCGGGGAGGTCCAGCACCACGTACGCATCGGTGTCGCCGAACGCGAAATAGAAGCTCTCGAGGCTCCCTCCGAGACCCTCGGCCATCTTGGCGATGGCATCTCGCCTGCTCGTTCCGCCGCCGCTCTGAATGCCCTCCGCACCAGCCGCCGTATACGACGCCCGCACCAGGAATCGCGCCATCTTTGACCTCCATGTCGATTTGTGCGCAACGGACCGTGTCACACGGCGGGCGGGATAGCAATCTGGCCGCGTCCAGACCGGCGCCGTCCGTTCGCGTGGGGACCGCCGGAGTGACGCCGAGCGTGCGGCCGGGTTTACGTATCAACCCGTACCGACCGGTCCTCCCACCGGCTGCGTTGGGATCGTGTGCGACGTTCCCGCTGCGGCGGCGGCTCGGTGGATCGCCTCGATCGGGTGGCGGCGCTGGTGTCTGACCAGTAGCGCCAACGCGACGCCAGCCGCCGAGATCAGCGCCAGATCAGCCCGATCAGCACGACCACCGGGAGGATCGCGTCGGTTAGCGTCGGCGATCTCGGCCGCGGGCCCTGGTCGGGACGGGCGCCCGTGGCGCCCGGGTCGTCGTTCATGGCGATGCGGTTGCCGCAGGCGGGTTCTCCAACTGCTCGCCGGCCGCCGCCGTCCCCGAGCCTCGCCGCTGGAGCAACAGCCGTCTGCCTTCGGACACGGGCACGATCGCGAACGCGACGACGATGCAGATGAGCCACTGATGCAGGCTCAGGTGGACGGTGTGGAGGATCCGTTGGAAGATCCCGAGCTCGGGGCCGAACAGGATGGCGGCCGCGGAGCCGGCGGTGCAGAGGAGGAACATCCTGTCCTCGAGCACCTCGAGCGAGAAGACGGAGCGTCGCTCGTCACGCGTCGCGAGGGAGAACAGCACGTTGCTGATCGCGAAGGTGGTTAGGCCCATCGTCCGCGCTGCGGCGCTTCCATAGGTGTCGTCCGCCCACGCGATCACGCCGAGCGTGGCCACGCCGAGGACGAGCCCTGAGATCCCGACCCAGACCATGAGGGGCCGCGGCAGGATCTGCTCGCCGGAGGCTCGCGGCTTGCGCCGCATCAGTCCCTCGGCCGGGCGGCCGTAGCCCAGCCCGATCGCCTGGAGAACCTGAGTTGTGAAGTTCACGTACAGCGTCTGGAGGGGGACGAACGGCACACCCCCGACGATGTTGAAGATGCTCGCGCCGAGGAAGGTAACCACGAAGCCGACGAGCACACCCATCTGGAAGCGGATGTACTTCGTGAGGTTGTCGTACAGACCGCGGCCGAGCTCGACCGCCTTCACGATCGTTGCGAAGTTGTCGTCGGTGAGAATCATCGTCGCGGCTTCCTTCGAGACCTCGGTGCCGGTGATCCCCATCGCGATGCCGATGTCGGCCCTCTTCAGAGCCGGTGCATCGTTGACCCCGTCGCCGGTCATCGCAACGATGTCTCCCTTGCGCTTCAGCGCGTCGACGAGGCGCACCTTGTCCTCCGGCGCCACGCGCGCGATCACGCCGACGTCGTCGATGGTGGTATCGAGCTCGGTGTCGGACATCGCCTTGAACTCGACGCCGGTGATCGCCCGGCCGGGGATGCCGAGCTCCTTCGCGATCGCCGCCGCCGTGACGGCGTGATCGCCCGTGATCATGCGCACGCGGATCCCAGCCTCGTGTGCGGTCGCGATCGCAGACTTTGCGGCCGGGCGCGGAGGGTCGACGATGCCGACCAGCGCGAGCACCGTCAGCCCGTCGAGCAGGGGGAGCAGGTCCGCGTTCGGATCGAAGCCGTCCGGGTCGAAGTCCTTCCGCCCGGTCGCCAGAACGCGCAGGCCCTGGCTCGCCAGACGCTCGTTCTCCTCCATGTACCGCCGCTTGAACTCCTCGTCCGCCGGGCACGATCGAGAGGTCGTCGGGGTCGGGTCGCGACGAGGCCCGCGCCAACAACTGGTCGGGCGCCCCTTTCACGAGGCAGCGCACGACGTCGCGTCCGCCCTCGTCCCGCATGCGATGGAACGTCGCCATGAGCTTGTAGGCCGCGTCGAACGGCAGCTCGGCGACGCGCGGGTATTCCTGCCGTGTCGCGACCGCGTCGAGCCCCCCCTTCTCGGCAAGCACAACCAGGGCGCCCTCGGTCGGGTCGCCCACCAGCTCGCCGTCCTTGACGACCGCATCGGCGCAGAGCGCCATCGGCAGCAGGAACTGCTCGAGCGGCACGTCGGGTGGGCCGAACACGTGCTTGATCGTCCCCTCCGTCGAGTAGCCGCCGCCGGAGATCGTGTAGCGACGGCCGGGGATCGTCAGCTCGACCGCGGTCATCTGGTTGAGCGTCAGGGTGCCGGTCTTGTCGGAGTTGATTGCCGAGGTCGAGCCGAGCGTCTCGGTCGAACGGAGCCGTTTCATGATCGCGTTCGCCTTCGCGAGCATCTGCGTCCCGTACGACAGGATCGTTGTCACAACAGCCGGCAGGCCGGTCGGGATCGCGGAGATGGCGAATGCGATTGCGGCGGTGAACACCGTGTCGAAGCTCTCGCCGCGCGACAGGTTGAGCAGGATCGACACGGCGACGGCCGCGCCCGAGATGAAGAGGATCTGGCCCGTCAACTTCTTGAGCTGGACCGTGAGCGGCGTGTCCACGTCCTCCGAGCTCTGGAGCATGTGCGAGATGTGGCCGACCTCGGTCGCCATTCCGGTCGACGTCACCACGAAGACGCCCGTGCCGCGCGTCACGTTCGTGTTCATGTACACCATGTCCGTGCGATCGCCCAGAGGCGTGTCTGGCCCCTCGACCGACTCCACGCCCTTCGACACAGGCAAGCTCTCTCCGGTCAGCGCCGACTCCGCAACCTCGAGCGTCGCCGCCGACAGCAGGCGCCCGTCGGCCGGCACCAGATCGCCGGCCTCGATGGACACGATGTCGCCCGGTACGAGCTCCTCGGCCGGGATCTGTACCAACTCTCCGTCCCGCTGCACACGGGCCTTGATGATCATCATCTTCTGAAGCGCGGCAACCGCCTCCGCGGCCTTGCCCTCCTGTCGCAGACCGAGCACCGCGTTGAACAGCGTCAGGAGGAGCAGGACGAGCCCCGTCCCGAGCTCCTTCAGCGGATACAGGCTGCCGATCCCCGCCACGAGCAGGACGATCTGCATCGGGTCCCGATACTGCCGCACGAACGCATGCCAGCGCGGCTCGACCGCGGTCTCCGTGAACTTGTTCGGCCCGACGGATGCGCGTCGCGACCCGGCCTCAGAATCCGACAATCCGTTCGCCGGATCCACGCCGAGGCGGCTCGCGATCTCAGCCGGCTCGAGGGCGAACCAGTCGACCGTCCTTGCCTCCGCACCTGCATTAATTCCGTTGGTCGCCGCCAAGTGTCCGTCTCCTCCTATGGGTGTTCTCCCCGACGCCATTGTCTGCACCCGGCGTCGTTCCGTCCGCCGTCAACCACTCACCTTCGCGAACGTCACCTTCGCGAACGAGCTCGATCCGGCTGCGGCCGGTTCGTTGCGGCTATCCGCGCGTGCGTCTCGGGTCATCGATCACTGCGTTGGCCAAACCCTACCCGCGTCACACCCGCTGGAACGCCAGACGGTGGTTCTCGCGACTCTGGCTGGAAGAAAACCACCATATGCAGGAATGCTCAAGCTGGCAGGCACGACGAGGATCTTGAGGTACGCACTACAGAAGCCCCGTGCCGCCGCCTGAGCGGGGCGACCATCGAAGACGGGCTATCTCTTGCCTCCGGTTGCGATGAGGGGCCGTATATGCTGCCCAGTCGATGGCCGAGCAGACGACCGCCGCTGCGTCCGCTGACGATCGCGAACCGAAGCGAGGCGGTTTCAGGCTGCCGTCGGCGTACACGATTCTGTTTGCGCTGATCGTCCTCGCGGCGATCGCGACGTGGATCGTGCCGGCCGGCCGGTACAAGCTGGATGCGGACGGCGCTCCCATGCCGGGTACGTATCACGAGGTGGCGTCGCATCCCTCGCGGATCCTGGTCGACTCGCTCACAGCGCCGATCAACGGACTGTACGGGATCGAGAACAGCAAGGGAAACATCAACTACTACAACTCGGGCGTCCTGTTCGGGGCGATCGACGTGGCGCTGTTCATTCTCGTGATCGGCGGCTTCCTCGGTGTGACGATGAAGACGGGGGCGATCCAGACCGGGATCGGGACGCTGGTCCGGCGCCTGGAGGGCCGGGAGCGGTTGATGATCCCGGCATTGATGAGTGTGTTCGCGCTCGGCGGCACGACGTACGGTATGGCCGAGGAGAGCCTGGCGTTCTACGCCCTCATCATCACGGTGATGATCGCCGCCGGCTACGACGCGCTCACGGGCGCCGCCATCGTGCTCCTGGGGTGCGGGATCGGGACGCTCGGGTCGACGATCAACCCGTTCGCAACTGGGATCGCCTCAGGCTTCGCAGGGGTCTCGATCAGTTCGGGCCTGATCGGCCGGCTCGTGATCCTGGTCGTGGGGCTCGCGATCGGCATTTGGTTCGTGATGCGCTATGCCGACCGCATCAAGAACGACCCGTCGCAGTCGGTCGTCGCGGACATGCGCGAGGCGAACGACGCGCGCTTTCGCACCGAGACGGACTCCTCGGCCCCGATGACCGGCACCCAGAAGGTCGTGCTGGCGCTGTTCGGCCTGGCGTTCCTGGTGATGATGTATGGGGTCATCCCGTGGGAGGACCTGGGTATCGGCATCCCCACCTGGTGGTGGTGGTTTCCCGAGATGACGGCGTCATTCCTGCTCTTCTCGGTCATCATCGGGCTGGTCGCTCGCATGGGCGAGGGTGAGCTCACGTCGACGTTCGTGGCCGGGGCGGGCGACCTCCTCGGCGTCGCGCTGATCATCGGGATCGCGCGCGGGATCACGGTGATCATGAACAACGGCCTGATCACCGACACCGTCCTGCACTGGGCCGAGAAGGCGCTCGGAGATACGGGCCAGACGGCGTTTGCGATCGTGATGTTCGGGCTCTTCCTGCCGCTGTCGTTCCTGATCCCGTCCTCGTCGGGGCTGGCCACGGTCGCGATGCCGATCATGGCCCCGCTGGCCGGATTCGCGGACGTGCCCAAGGACCTGGTCGTGACCGCCTACCAGAGCGCCAACGGCCTCATGAACCTGTTCATCCCCACCTCAGCGGTCGTGATGGGAGGTCTGGCGATCGCACGCGTCCCCTACGACCGCTACCTCCGTTGGGTCTGGCCGCTGCTCGCGGCGCTGGCAGCGCTCTGCGTCGTGGTGCTGGGAGTGTCAGCCGCATTCACATGACCACGCGAGCCGACAAAGGAGGCTCGAGATGAGCGACGCCGTCCGCTGGCCAATCGTGATCGTGTGCGCACTGGTCGTGATCGGTCTCATGGTCTACGCCCGCGGGCCGAACCACCACCACGGCAACGACATCGGCTCGCACGGCACCCGCGTGGTCATCGTCATCCCTTCCCGATAGTCGACCCGATCGCAGTAGCGGCCGGCACGCGGCCGGAGTCCACTGGCGTGCGGTATGAGAGGATCACACGGTTGATGGCGACGGCGAGCTCGAACGGAACCTCTTCGCATTCGTGGGTGTTCGGCTAGGGCCGAGGCATGGTGTCGCCGAGGCACTCGAGGTTCCGAAGCAGATGGACGCGCAGGACGGTCGGTGCTGCCGCGGCGTTCGTCTGCGGGGTGGCGCTGGGCGCTTGTGCCGGGGGAGGGGGCGGGAGCCTGCCCAGCTCGCTTCCGAGCTCACTGCCCGGCTCGTTGCCGAGCTCCCTGTCGGGTTCGCTGTCGGGGTCGTTGCCGAGCCTGTCCCGGCCGACGACGCCGTCTTCCACGACCGAGACGACCGAGACCACGACGGAGACGGCACCGCCCACGACCGAGACCACGACCGAAACGACCGAGACGACCGAGGCCACGACCGAGACGACGACCACGACCGAGACGACGAGCACCGCCACCGTGACGACGCCTCCGCCCGGGACCGGCTCGAGCACCGAGGACTCGACACCGTGGGGCTGGATCGCGGCGGCCGCGGGCCTGCTCCTCGCCGCCATCTTGATCGGAGCCTGGGCTCTCGGCCGGCGCGGCGCCGCACGAAGGGCGTGGAAAGCGACGGCTCGGCAGGCGGTCGCGGACGGCTCGGCGCTCCACGATGCCGCCCTGGCGGAGCTGATCGCCTCGCGTACCGCCAACAGTCCAGATCGATGGTCAGTGATCGACAACGCCGCCAACGGCGTGTCGACGTCGCTGCAGCGGCTTCAGGCCGCGCCGCCCGATGACCAGGCCGCGCGAGCGGCGCAGACAGCGCTCGAGCAGGTCGACGCGGTGAGGTCGGCGATCGCGATCGCGCATGCTGCGCCGGCTGGCCTCCCGCTCGATGACGACGCCGAATTGACGTTGCGCCAACGGATCGAGGGGCTGCCGGCGGTCATGCGCGATCTGAGCACACACGGCGAATGAGGATCCACGTAGAGATGCCTCCGAGCGCCGGGCCCCGGTACGAAGACGCGGGCGAACGTGTGGCAGCAGCACCTCGTCGTCCACCCTCGACGCGGCTATTGATGCGCCTTTCCAACCTTCGTCTCCGCGCACGGACGGACGTCACCACCATACGTCGAGCCGACATACACACCGTGGCCCCTCGGGTTGACGAAGACGACAGCCTTGACATCGCCGATCGGGAGTGCCTGCCGAAAATGCGGATAGAGAAAGCGGCATGCCCACCGGCGCTGCAGCACAACCGGGCCGGTGATGTTGAGTGCCACCAGGAGCACTTCCCCGTGACTCTTGGGCATCAGGAGAACGGCGCCCGGTGTCAGGGCCACTTCGACGCTCTTCGGAAGACCCCTAACCCAGACGCGTGTGTCAGCCACCGCGTCGGCGGTATTCTCGACTGACGCATCGGTCGTTGTCAGCGTCGACGCGACTGGCGGTGCACTGGTCGAAGTGCTCTTCTGTGACGTTGTCTGATCGGACGCTTCGCCGCCGCTTGCCTGGCCGCATGCCGTCGCGCAGACAGCGGTCACCACGACGACGACCGCCGTACGCAGGATGGGGTTCGTGGGTTCGCTCGCCCGCCTCGACATCACTCCTACCTCGCTTCCAAGTTCGTGGAGCAGTTCTGAACCGAGGCTAGGTCGCCCGCAGAGAGCTCGCATGAGGGAAACCCCCATGGAAGCGACCGACAAGCAGATGATCAGCGGCGAACTCGCCGAGGGCATTGGTCGCGCCCGGCCGGTCCGGTCGACTGTCAGAGCGAGTCAGGAGTCGTCTGGATCTTTCGCGTCGTCTGGATCTTTCGCGTCCGCATTCGCAATGCCGTCCGCCGGCGGCGGTTGCGGGATCGGCGGGTGCTGCGGCGGCGGCGCGGCGGGTGCCACGTCTGGCGCCTTGAGCTGCGGGTGTGGTTCGACGACCGGGTGCTTCACGGTGAGGCGCTCGAGTGGCGCCGGCTCGCCCTGGGTTTCGGGACCAGAGGCCGGTGTGTAGGGCGCGAACCGGTCGGCGGTGACGTCCCGGCGGCGGGCCAGGAGGCGCCATCCGCAGGCAACGGGCTTCTTCGGCCGCTTCTTCTTGCCGGCCAGCCGGATCTCGAACGAGCCGGCGTCGCGTCGGCTGACGTATGCGCGTACCGGTGCGTATGGCGAGAGGAACACCTGGTAGTCCTGGACGTCGGCGATCGCGGCGAGCCGCTCGTCGATCGTGACCTCGGCGACGCCGTCGACCAGCTCTGCCTCGCCGGCGTCCTCGATCCATGCCTCCGGCATCTCCGTGCAGTAGACGCGCCGATGCTCCCCGTCAGGCGTGACGGCTACCGCCGACTTCGTGCCGCCGACCACGATCAGGTCGCCCGAGATCGCGACATGGCCGACGAACCGCGCCGCATGCGGAAGCTGGGTGACGCCCGTGCGGGTTGCCTCGACGAGCAGCGGCAGACCGGGAGCACCTGTGGCCGGGTTGACCTCAGCCGTCGCGTACACGCCGATGCCGCCGCCGTCGGCCCGGGCGCGAAGTCCGGTGCCACCATGCCGGCTGACGGCCTCGACGCCGCTGCCGGAGTCGGACGCGCCCAGCACTCCGGGGTAGTCGTCGCTCTGCCCCATGACGCCGGCTCGGACGATGTTCAGCGGATTCGGCCCGCTGCAGCTTCCCATCACTCCGCTCGCCTGCTCTGACCAGGCAGCCAGGCCGACCCGGCGGGCGGTCACGTAGAGCGCGTCGCCCATCTCAGAGCGGGCATCGAGCGCGCGACCGGCGCTCGACCAGGCCCGGACCGCCGTCCCCTGTGCAGCCGCCGCCGAGACCGCGGTGCTCGCGGCGCCGCCCGTCGCCGTCGCCCTGACCGCCGTCCCGCTCGCCTCCGACGCGACCCCTACCGCTCCTTGCGCGGCCACGCCCGTGCCCATCTGAGACACGCCGTGGAGGGCGGTGCCCTGTGCGGACTCGCCCTGGACGCCGACCGTGGCTCCACGGCCGACGACGCCGGTCGTTCCGCCGGTTGCGTCGACGCCGGTCAGCCCGCCGGTGCTGGCCACCCCGACGCCGCCGGTCTCGCCGTGGTCGTCCGGCCCCGGCGCGCTGGCGCGTACGCCTGCCAGGCGGCCGTTGGCGGTGACGGCTTCATCCCCGGCCACGATCGCGCCGAACTGGTTGCCCTGCGCCATGATGGCGGTGCGGCCGAAGGACAGGAGACCGTCCGACCACACCAGGTCTCCGGCCGCCTGCAGCGCCCAGCCGCCGGACGGGGAGGCCGACCAGCTGCGGCCAATGATGCCGTTTCCAGCCCGACGGTTGGTCGGCTCGACATACAGGACGCAGTCGAGGGCCGAGCTGGGATCGGCGGACAGGATGGTCGCGTCGCCGAACCCCACGTCACCACGGTTGACGTTGCCGACGCGGATCGGATCTCCAGTGGCCATGGCGTGCCCTCCTTGATCTGGGGCGGCGATCCTAGCGTATTGCCTCGGTGCTATAATCTGGGTATGAAAGGGGATCGCGTCGAGGTCGTCGTTGACACCGGCGGAGGCGGGTCTCAGACGTACGAGATCGGCGCCACGCGCGCCGGCCGCCGCGTTGAGGTGAGCACCGCCCGCGGCGTCGTCCAGGTGAGTGAGCTGACCCGGTCCGGGAACGTCATCCGGTCAGGCCGCTTCATGGCGGCGCGCGTGATCGCGGTCGTCGAGCATCCAGCCGGAGAAGCCACCGGACGGACCGACCGCGAACATCCACGCGTCGAACTCGAGGACACCGTCCTCTGAGCCACCCAGCGCCGCCGGGAGCGTCCTCTTCAGGGTTCATTCGAGACCGGCCGCTGCGGCGAGTTGTGGCGAGGCAGCGCTGAGCAGGAGAAGACGAACGGCGGCGATTTCTCGGTCAGCCGGCGTTTGCATCAGCGTCGCGCGGGCCAGTGACGCGTAGAAGCCGGGATGTTCGCTGATCAGATACCCCAGTTCGTCACCGAACTGGTCGATCGCCGTGTCCGGGTCGTCGGTCTGAAGCAGACTGGCGATGGTCGGTTGGACGTCGCCCTCGGGCAGGATCGCCGCCAGGCGTTCCCGCGACGTTAGGAGCGGCTGGGAGGCGGCGGAGCCTCCGGGCGTCGCCTCTGGGACTCGGGGTAGATCGGCCACGAGCGCCGCTTCGGCGTCTACGATCCCGGCGCCGTTGCGCTCCACATCCCAGCCGGCGGGTGTACGAGCCGTCGTGCGCAGGATCGTCGCGAACGCCTCCTGCACGGTCGCCGGCCGGCACTCCCCGGCAACGCGAGCACGCCCACCCCAATGCGACAACCAGAGCGCACCCACCCCGGCGAGGTTGGCGACGGCGTATGACGTCCCCGAAGTCTGCCCGACGGACGGCGGTTGGGTCAGCATCGGTGCCCACACGTCCTCGCCGGGAGCACAGATGAGCACCTTCTTGCCCTGGCCGGTGTACGCCCACGGCTCGTCCACGGCGTTCGAGGCACCGACGGCGATACAGTTGCGGTACGCCGCAGGGAACACGATCGGATGCCACGGCAGCGAGATCGGCGACCAGTCCCAGTTGCCGGCAGCCGCCATCACGATCATGCCGCCGGCGACGGCCGCGTTGATCGCCGCCTCCAGATCGCCCGTGAGCAGGTATCCGCCGAGACTCATCGACACGACGTCGCAGCCGGCGAGTCGGGCACGATCGACGGCCTTGGCCACGCCCCCGGCGCGGACGAGCGCGACGCTGCGGGTGGCGCGGTAGGGGATCAGCGTGGCGGCAGGTGCCGCACCGGAGATCTCACCCGCCTCGCCGCCGGCGATCGTCGCCGCCGTGCGCGTGCCGTGCCCGGGCGGGAGCTCGAATCGATCGAGCGGGTCGTGGGCGTCGCTGTCGCCGTCGACGAAGTCGTAGTCGCGCGAGAGGTCAAGCGGCGGGACACCCAACTCCGGATGCTCGTGGTAGCCGGTGTCGGGATGGCCGACCACGACCCCGACACCCTTCGCTCCGCCCCCGGGCGCCGGCGGCACGGCCCATGCTTCCGGACACCGCATCGTCCGAAGCGACCAACGCTTGTCCTCGCTCTCCGGAAGTCGAGCGGCCCCGCCGGCCCCTGGTCCAGGGGTCAGCGGGCGAGCGTACATCGTCGACGCCATGTCCGGCCGCACCTTGGCGAAGGAGCGCCCGGGCTCGTTCAACCCAGCCTCCAGTCGGTAGGCGAGATCGAATGCGGCCCGCGGAAGCGCCGCCGAAGGCAGATCGACGTGGAACTCATGGAATCGCTCGAGCCCTGCGTCGCCGCCGCCATCGGCGAACACCCGCGACACCTCCGGTACCGGCCACCGCTGCAACGCGAACACGGCCGCAGCGCGCTCCACCGCGTCCTCACCATCTGGTTGTCGCACAAGCTCAATGACGAAACGGACGTCAGTCATCTCGGCCAGCAGTATCCCGGTCGACCGGGCCAACCGTACACCGACCCCAGTTCCTTCCCCAGCCCGGACGGCACGACGAGAGCCGCGTCCCGCCTGCCAGGCGGGAAGAACTGACGGTTGCTGCGCGAGTCCAGGTGCAGTTCCGACTGTCGGCCGGCAGGCGGGACGCGGCGCGCTCGGCCCCCTCGGCAGGGGGAACCGAACGGACTTGACATGTTACAGCATCGCCCGCGCGAGGTCATCTCGGTTGTGCCGGATGTCACGCCGCCCGGAATCGGATCCAGTTCGATACGCTCGGGCGCCCCGATCGCCGATCCGACGCCCGCGGCGGAGGGAGTGTCCGGGCAGTATTCTGACGGCTGACGAGGTGTCCCGGAATTCGCCCCACGCCTGGAGCGTCGGGCCGCGCCAACGGAGGAGAACGATGACCGACTACGCAGTGATCAATCCCGCAACGGGAGAACAGACCAAGGCCTTCCCGACCATCACAGACGAGGAGCTCGACGCCGCCATCGCGTTGGCCGACGAGACGCATCGGACTTGGCTCCGATCGACCACGGTCGAGGAGCGCGCCAAGCTGGTGCGCCGAGTGGGTGAGCTGCACACGGAGCGTCGGGAGCAGCTGGCCGATATCACGGTCAGCGAGATGGGCAAGCCCAAGGACCAGGCGCTCGGCGAGATCGACTTCTGCACCGACATCTACGGCTACTACGCGGACAACGGGCCGGATTTGATGAAGGACGAGCCGATCAAGCTGCTCGCGGGTGAGGGCTCCGCGATCATCCGCCGCAGCTCGCTGGGCGTGATCCTCGGGATCATGCCGTGGAACTTCCCGACCTACCAGGTCGCGCGGTTCGCCGGGCCGGGCCTGATCATCGGCAACGCGGTGCTGCTGAAGCACGCGCCCCAGTGTCCCGAGACCGCCGCGGCGCTGCAGGCGATCTACCTGGACGCCGGCTTCCCCGAGGGCGCCTACGTCAACATCTACGCCACCAACGATCAGATCGCCCGGGTCATCGCCGACCCGCGCCTGCAGGGCGTGTCGGTGACCGGCTCCGAGCGCGCCGGAGCGGCCGTGGCGGAGGTCGCCGGCCGGAACCTGAAGAAGGTCGTGCTGGAGCTGGGCGGCTCCGATCCCTTCATCCTGCTCAGCACCGACGACATGGACGCAACCGTCGAGGCGGCCGTGTCGGCCCGCCTGGACAACGCCGGCCAGTCGTGCAATGCCGCCAAGCGGTTCGTCGTCCTCGACGAGCTGTACGAGCCGTTCCTCGAGAAGTTCACCGCCGCCATGACGGCGTGGAAGCCGGGCGACCCCACCGCGGACGACACCACCCTCGGCCCCCTGTCATCGAGCACCGCGGCCGAGCGCCTGCAGGATCAGCTCGACCGCGCCATCAGGGGAGGCGCCAAGGTCGTCGCAGGCGGCGAGCGCTCCGGCAACTTCTTCGCGCCCATGGTGCTGACCGACGTCACGCCCGCCAACGACGCCTATCGCGAGGAGCTCTTCGGGCCGGTCGCGGTGGTGTACCGCGTCGGCTCCGAGGACGAGGCGGTGAAGCTCGCGAACGATACGCCCTTCGGGCTCGGCTCCTACCTGTTCACGACCGACAGCGAGCAGGCCGAGCGCGTGGCCAACAAGATCGACGCCGGCATGGTGTACGTCAACCTCGTCGGCGCCGACGGCGCGGAGCTGCCGTTCGGCGGCGTCAAGCGGTCCGGCTCGGGGCGCGAGCTCGGCAAGTACGGCGCGGACGAGTTCGTCAACAAGAAGCTGATCCGGGTCGGCTGAACGACCCGGCCGGCGGTAGGCTGGGCGGGGAGCGCCTCCCCGCCCAGCCCAGGTGATCTCGCTGTCGCACGCTGTGAGACACGGCTGAACTTCGTGGAGCATCGGGAGATCCCGCGGCTGGGCAGGACGGTTTCATGTGTCGGTTTCGGCGCCTGGCAGCTCGGCGCCGACTGGGGCGACGTCCCTGAGGGCGACGCGATCGCCGCGCTCGAGACCGCGCTGGATGCGGGCGTCACCTTCATCGACACCGCCGACGTCTACGGCGACGGTCGGAGCGAACGCCTGATCGCTCGCGTCCTCGCCAACCATGTCCACGAGCGGCCACTCGTCGCCACCAAGATGGGGCGGCGAGTGCCTCAGGAACACGCGGAGTACACACCGGCCCGGTTCCGGGAATGGATCGCGCGATCGTGCGAGAACCTCGGACTCCCGCGCCTCGACCTCGTGCAGCTCCACTGCCCGCCGACGGCCGTGATCGAGGACGAATCGTTGTTCGCCGAGCTCGACGCGATGGTGGCGAGCGGGCACATCGGCGCGTACGGAGTCAGCGTGGAGACATGCGACCAGGCGCTCACGGCGATCACGCGCCGCAGCATCGCGACCGTGCAGATCATCCTGAACGCCTTGCGGTTAAAGCCGCTCGAGCGCGTGCTCCCGGCCGCCCAGGCGGCCGGTGTCGGCATCATCGCGCGGGTGCCGCTCGCGAGCGGGCTACTCGCGGGTCGCTACACCACTGAGACGACATTCACCGCCGACGACCACCGCTCCTACAACCGGCACGGAGAAGCGTTCGACGTCGGCGAGACCTTCTCCGGCGTTGACTTCGAAGCGGGTCTCGAGGCGGTCCGGCGCCTCGAGCCACGTGTTCCCGACGGTGCGACGATGGCCCAGTGGGCGCTTCGATTCGTCCTCGACCAGCCGGGCGTCTCGGTCGTAATCCCCGGAGCTCGCAATGCGCGCCAGGCCCGCGCAAACGCCGCCGCGGCAACACTCCCGCCGCTCTCCGCAGACGACCTCACGGCGGTGCGGCAGGTCTATGACGACCTGATCCGCCCATCGGTGCACTCGCGCTGGTGAAGCCGCGCAGCAGCCGGGGCGGCCCGTGAGTCGGGGTGCATGCCAGGAACTTCGCCGACATCGTGGCGCGACGCCGTCGGCGTTCGATAGTGGAGGCGGCGGGAATCGAACCCGCGTTTCGATTCCTCTCGGTGAGGCAGGAGAGAGGTCGTTCGATGGCGGCGGCCGATGAACTCGGAAGCACGGGAGGGCCAACCGGCAGCGACTAGGCGTGATTCCGCCCCAGACCGGCGGCATGCGCCTTGAGCATCGCCTCGGCGCGATCTGCAACCTGGAGCTTGTTGAAGATCATCGAGACGTAGTTTCGGACTGTCTTGACGCTCAGCTCCAGCTCGTGGGCTATTGCCTGGTTGTTTCGGCCTTCGGCGATCATCTCGAGCACTGCGTGTTCCCGCTCGGTCAAGACCGGGAACGGCCTGGCGGTACGCCGAGCGAACAGCGCCATCATGCGCCCGGCGATGGCGGGGCCGAAGATTGCGTCGCCCTCGGCCACTGAGCGGACGGCGCGGGCGATGTCGGCTGGTTCTGAGCCTTTCAACAGGTAGCCACGGGCGCCGGCCCTCATCGCTTCAAACACCGATTCGTCGTCGTCGAACATCGTCAGCATCAGTATGCGCGTGTCCGGCGCAGCGCTGATGATGCGACGGGTGGCTTCGATGCCGTTCATCTCCGGCATACGGATGTCCATCAGGACAACGTCTGGGCGCGCCGTGGTGGCATTCGCGACGACGGTCGGCCCATCGCCGCACTCCTCGACCACCTCGATGTCGTTCTCGGCGGATAGGGACGCGCGCAAGCCCTGGCGGAAGACGGGATGGTCGTCTGCCACGATCACACGCAAGACGCGATCGTTCATGGTGTCTCGATCGGCAAAGTGAGGCGCACGAGGGTGCCACCGCCGGCGCCGGGTGCGATCGTGACGGCTCCCCCGAGCTCATCGGCGCGGTCCCGCATCGAACGCATCCCGATCCCACGCCCCTGATGTGCAGTCATGCCGCGACCGTCGTCCTCGACCTCCAGTTCCAACATGCCGTTCACGGCGATGCGGAGTTCGCAGCTGCCTGCGTCGGCATGGCGAGCCGCATTGGTGAGCGCCTCGGATGCGATCCGATATGCGGCCACCTCGACTGCTGCGGGCAGCTCCGGCAATCTTTCGGGGCCTGACAGGCGATAGCAAGGGCCGAGACGGGTCACCTGCGACTGCAGCGCCTGCAGCAGGCCGAGCTCGTCCAACGCTGGGGGTCTGAGGCCGTCCACGAGCCGACGGATCTCGGCGATCGCCTCTTGCGTCTCAGTCGTCAGCTCGCCGATCAAGCGCTCCGCGTCGGCCGGCCTCGTGATCGCGGCTCCCTTCGCCGCGCTCAGCTTCAACACCATCCCGGCGAGGGTCGGCCCGAGCCCATCGTGCAGGTCGCGTCGCACCCTGCGCCGTTCCTCCTCTCTGGCCATCACCAGTCGCTCGCGCGACCGCTGCAGGTCATCCATCACACGCACGCCGTGCACGGCGACGCCGCTCTGGCGTGCCAGGTCGGTCAGCAGCCGCCTGTCGGCGGCGGTGAGCGACTCACCTCGCGGTGCGACCACGCCCAGCCGGCCGAGCACGTCGCCCTGGTAGGACAGCGGGAACCATGCAATCCGCTCATCACCCGGTACTCCAACCGACGCGGCGGTGGCGAGTGTGCCGCCGCGCTCGAGCTCGATCACCGCATGCGGCACCCGCAGAGCACCGGCTACCGAACCGACGATTGTCGCGAGAACCTCTTCGCCGGCGGGCGCCGATTCCAGCCGCTGGCCGAGGGTGGAGAGCGCGGCGTAAGGATCCGATCGCTCGCCGTAGACGAGCCGCTCGACGATGCGTTGCAGGCGGCGATGGAGCGGCTGCACTGACAGCGCCGCGACAGCCGCGGCGATGCCACCCGCGACTCCGGTGCTGTGAAGGACGAGGTTCAGCAACACCACCAGCGTCGTCGAGATAGCCAGAACGATCAGCGTCAGCGAGCCGTAGATCAGCGTCCGGCTGAGAGCGAGCTCGACGTCGAACAGTTGGTAGCGAAACAGCGCAACACCGGTCGAGAGTGACAACGCCGTGGCCGCAACCGCGATCGCGGCCAGGCTGACGGGCCCAGTACCGCCGGTGAAGTATCCATCCGCCAGGCAGATCAGCAGGGCGAGCGGCAGCAGCGTCGCGGCGTATGCGAACCACAACAGCTGCATCCGCTCCACCCCGCCAGCCCGCCGAAGTCGCACACGCACTGCCCAGGCCGCCGCGAACAGTCCCACCAGGATCCCGATGAGGCTCGGAAGCAGCAACCAGACGGCGGCCTGAACGTGCGGCAGCGGACTGTCCACGGTGCCGTAGACGGCCGGGAACCGATCGGGGTGGAGCATCCCGGCCAGGATCGCTGCCGCGAACGACGCCGCGACGAAGATCGCGAGCGGGCGCCAGCGCCTGCTTGGCAGCCGACCATCCGGAAACACCAGTGCCAGCGCCGTGGCCCCGGCGAACAGGGTCGGCCAGTCCGCCTGATCCCACAGCAACGCCCATCGGCCACCGGGCAGCGAGCCCGCATTCGCCACGAGCGCGTAGCGGGCATACGGCTCCACCGCGAATGCCAGGCCAAGCAGAGCGGCATCGGCGATCAGCACCCATCCCACCACGTTGCCCTGGCGACGCCACACGATCAGGCTCCCAACCGCGAGCGGAACGACGACGACCGGCGCCACCAACAGCAGCACCCAGGGATCGTCATGCCCCACCACCGCCAAGATCCCCGCAACCCCGAGCAACGCCACCACCGCCACGGCAGCGGTACCGGCCACGGTCCGAGCCATCCACCGCGGCGTTCGTGTCAGTCGCATCGAACCATTGTGACAGCCAGATGCGCCTGGCGACCTACCAGCGCGGAACTTCCCGGCGCTTCGGGACGATTTCCTCTGTCGCCCGGGACACAGGGCAACCGAGGGTACTTCCGGCAAACCACCGCCGAACAGCACACCAGGTCGCCGGATGCGGTGACCAGAAGGGAGTTCCGTGATCTCAGACTCACTCATCCGACGGTTCGGTGCTAGCGCCGGCGTGCTCTTTGCCGCATGCATCTTCTTCGGGAACGGCAACTTGCTCGGCGACTCGAGCAGTATCGATTCGGCCGGTTCGCTGTACAAGGTGCTGTCAGACACCCAGAACATTTCGGTCGGCGTGTTCTTCACCACCATCGGCGCCCTCTTTGCGGTCGGCTTCGCATTGGCGCTCCGCTCCGTGATCGCGCGAAAAGAGACGATGCCGGGTGGTCTGTCGACGGTGGTGCTGGTGGCGGCCGCGACGGGCGCCGCACTCACGGGCATCGGGCCGGCGCTGATGCGCGGCGTGACGCTTCGCATCGACCATGCCACCAGCACTCCCGACATTGCGGCCTTCTCACATGCAAGCGCCGCCGCCCTGTTCTTCTACGCGTCGATCTTCTTCGCCATTGAGGCGCTCGCGACATCCGCAGCCGCGCTGCGGGGAGGCACGCTGCCGCGCTGGTTCGGATGGCTGGCGATGTTCCTGGGAACCGCCATGATCATCGGCGCCGCGGGAGCCGCGTTCGGATCGGCGCTGGCCTTCATCGGCTCGATGGCGCTGCTCTCTTTCCACATCGTCGGCTCCATCGTCGTGTGGCGCGCAGCCATCATCGAGCAGCCGCGACCCATCCCCGCAGTCGCGCCGATCGAGGTGCCAGCATGAGAGCGCGCGTGCGAGAGCGAATTGCCTCTGCTGCAGACGACCCGGCGGCCCCTTCTTCCGTGCGTTCAGCGTTGAGTCGCCGTCAGCTATCGTCGACGTTAGCCGAGCTTGCTGGTGCCTCACGAGAGCATCGAACAGGATTCGATTCCTCGTGCGGCGTGACATTCCGCACAATGTGGATTTGGCTGGAGTAAAGGGATGGAGGCGGCGGGAATCGAACCCGCGTCCACGATTGCACGAAGAGAGCGTCTACAAGCGTAGTTCGGGTTTGAAATTCGCCCTGCGGCTGCCCCCGAACGGGCCACCGCGCGGACTAGCCCGTCTTTGAGAGTCCCGGTCGGCGGCGAAGGCGCTCCCCCTTCCGGCAAGCCCGCTCATGACGCCGGCGATCCCTCCCGCGGGCTGGAGGGGCCGACGCGCTGCCTAGTTAGGCGGCGAGTGCGAGATCAGTTTCCGCACTTACGGATTTCCAGGGATTTTACGAGGCCACCTGGAACCTCGGCTTGCAACTCTCCCCGAAAGCCAACCGTGTCGAAACCAGTTCGCCCCCTGGGGAATATGCGCCAATTCTAGCGGTTGGACGAGCGCTCGCGCTCCCGCAGAGCCCTGTCGATCTGACGGCGGGCGTCGCGGTCGGCGACTGCGCGGCGCTTGTCGACGCCCTCCTTGCCCTTGGCGAGGCCGATCTCGACCTTCACCCGGCCGTTGGCGAAGTAGAGGGCGAGCGGAACGAGCGTCATCCCCCGCTCCGCGACCTTCTTCCCGAGCTGGGCGATCTCGCGCCGGTGCAGCAGCAGCTTGCGGTCGCGCAGCGGCTCGTGGTTTTGGATGTTCCCCTGCCGGTAGGGGGCGATGTTCGCGCCGACCAGGAACACCTCGCCGTCTCGCAGCTGCGCGAACGCCTCACGGATGTTGCCGCCGCCGTCGCGCAGCGACTTGACCTCCGTCCCCTCGAGCGCGACGCCTGCCTCCACCCGTTCGAGGATGTGGAAGTCGTGCCGGGCCTTGCGGTTCTCGGCGATGAGCTTTCGTCCCTGCGCCATCGGCGAACTCTAGGTCGCCGGCGCCGGCTCGAGGCCGGGCAGCCGCTGGGATGCGATGAAGAGCGCCGCGCCGGCCGCCATGAACCCCGCACAGAGGCCGAACCCGACGCCGTAACCGGAATGCTGCACGACGTAGCCGACGAGCGGGAAGAGCCACAGCATCTGGATCGAGAAACACCCCTCCGCGATCGACATCGACGTCGCCCGGAATTCGGAGCGCGTGTTGTGCTGGAGGTATGTCGAGAGCGTCACGTAGACGAGCTCCGGCGCCCCGGCGACCGAGACGAGCACGATCACCGGCAGCACGAGGCCGGACAGCTGCGGCCCGATGAGGAGTCCCGCGATCGCCGCCAGCGTTGCCAGTCCGACCGATGCAGTGAGGGGCACGCGCTCGCCGATGCGGCCGCCCGCCCACGAGAACGCCGAGCCGGCCAGCATCGCACCGCCCAGGACGAGGCCGAGCACGGCGTCCGACGCGCCTCTGCTCTGGAAGAACGGGGCCGCGTAGAACCACCAGCTCGTGACCGCGGCCCAGTAGATGCTCCACGCGAGCGTCAGCGTCGCGAGCCGGGGCGAGTGGACGAGCGCCCGCACGCCGCGCGCTGCGACGTGGACGCCGTGGCGGGCGTGGCCGCGGGCATCGTCGGGAAGCCGGGTCGCGATCGCGCTCGCGACCAGCGCGCAGCCGGCCGTGAGCCAGAACGCGAGCGGCCGGGAGTACGTCGCGATCAGCCCGCCTGCGAGAAACGAGATGGCACCCGCGAACTGGAAGACGGCCCAGAGACCGCCGAGCATGCGCGGGAACTGGGCCTGGGCGTCGTCGTGGGCCAGGGAGTCGAAGAGGTACGCCTCGTCGGCCCCGGTCCGCAGGGCGAAGGCGACACCGTGGACGGCGCCCGCCACGCAGATGAGCGCGAACCCGGGCGCGTAGACGTAGCCCAGCTCCGCCGCAGCGGTGAAGAACCCCGCCGCGACGAGCAGGCGCCGGCGGCCGAGCGCATCGGCCAGTGCGCCGGTCGGCACCTGTGCGATCAGCATGCCGACATGGAGCGACGCCTCCACGAGCCCGAACTGCGTCAGGCTGAGGCCGCGCGACAGCAGGAACACCGCCCAGATCGGGCCGGAGAAGATGATGCCGTTGAAGAACTGGTAGAGGCGAAAGACGGTGAGCGTTCGGGCGTTCATGAGACCTCAAACGACGAGGGATCGACGGACGGCGCGTGGCGGGGAAGGCGGCCTGAAGGCGCACCTCTCCCCCGGTGGGGGCCGTCTCAGCCCTGCTCGTGCGCGATGACGTGCCGCAGCAGCCGCAGGACGGCGGTGATTGAATAGTCCTCGTGGATGCGGGCAGGCATGGCGGCGGAAATCGTAGCAGGGCGCTTCTCGTCGCCGTGATCGCCATGGCGGTGTGGGCCGTGGCGGCGCTGGAGCCGGCCTACGCCGCCACCCGAGCCCACCAGCTCGAGCTGCTCGAGACCTATCAGCCGGTGACCTGGTTCTCGGCCGCCGAGCTGTTCACGCCGACCAACGTCGGAACGTTCGAGGGCAACGTCCGGCTGCGCTGGCAGAACGCGGCGGGGAGCTTCACCTCGGCGGCTCCGGGATCCGCGCACCCGTCCCCCGAGGAGATCGGCACCGCGCGGAGCTCCCAGTGCCAGGCCGGCCTGCGCGACCCCTGCTGGATCCTCGACGAGTCGAACTGCGCCGCATCCGGCGGAGTCGCGCCTGCGACGCTCGCGTGCTACCAGAATGCCTGGCAGGCGGCCGGGCCCAAGCGGGTGCTGTACGGCAGGGTGTTCCGAAGCCGTGCCGGCTGGGCGCTCCAGTACTGGTACTTCTACTACGACCACGAGTTCGAGCCGCTGCTCGCGACACCCGGGACAGCCACGTACGCGGTGCAGCACGAGGGCGACTGGGAGTCGATCACCGTCGTGCTCTCACCCGACCGCACGCCCCGCTGGGTCGGGCTCAGCGGGCACTGCCTGGGGTTGCGGCGCGAGTGGAGCGCGGCGCCCCGCATCGGTCGTCACCCCGTCGCCCGAATCGCCCGCGGGAGCCATGCGGCCTGGTTCGGAAACGGCGCGAGGCGCGTCCCGCGGAAGGCCGACTGCCTCTCGAAGTCCGAGAACGCCGCCCTCGACGGCGGACGCGTGACGGTGTCGGACACGGTCACGAGCGGGTCGGTCTCAGGGCCGCCCGGCCTCCCGGGGCTCGGGGCCTACCAGCCGACCGGCGTCATCCTGCTCTCGTCCGGCCAGCCGTGGACGGCATATCCCGGCTCGTGGGGCGAGCGGGAGTTCGCCGACATCACGGTGAACGGCACAACGGTGGCGTCGGGCCAGCACGGGTTCTCACCGCTCGGCCCGACACACCTCGGCCGGATCTGGACGCACCCCATCGGCACGACGGCCCGCTGGCCGACCACCTACAGGCACCTCCGCTAGCTCAGGAGAAGGTCGACCGCCGCCGCCAGGTCGGCGACGTCGAGATCGACATCGCCCGGCCCCGGCGAGAAGGTCGCGCCCTTGCCGGTGCGGACGAGCGCGACGCGCATGCCGAGGGCCCGCGCGGGCCGCAGGTCAGACTCGAGGTCGTCGCCAACCATCGCCGTCTCGCCCGGCGGCGCACCGGCGAGCGCGCACGCCACCTCGAAGATGCCCGAGGCGGGCTTGCCCGCGACCGCCGCCTCGATCCCGGTCGCGTACTCGAGGCCCGCCACGAATCCTCCCGCGTCGAGTGACGGCCCGTCGACCGTCGGCCACCAGCGGTTCCGCTGCATGGCCACCAGCGGCACGCCGTCGACGAGGCGCCGGAAGATCGCATTCAGGCGCGAGTACGTCCACCGCTCGTCGGGGCCGCCGAGGAGGATCACCTCGGCCGCGGCCGGATCGTCGACGAGCCTCACGCCGCCCTCGAGCTCCACGGCGATCGCGGGCTCGACCAGCGCATGCACGCGGGCTCCGGGGTGATGCCGGCGGAGGTGCTCGGCGGCCGCAGACGCCGCGGTCACGATCCGCCCGGCCGGGATCGGCATCCCCATCGCCCCGAGGCGGCCGGCGATGTCGGCCCGCGTCCGGCCGGTCGTGTTGGTGAGGACGGCGAGACCGACTCCGGCTCCGGTCAGCCGCTCGACCGCCGCCGCCGACCCGGCGATCGCCTGCCAGTCGACGTGCAACACCCCCTCCATGTCGAGCACGACGGCCCGCGGAGGGGTCATCCAGCCAGCGCCGTCTCGAGCACCTGGCGGGCGATCGGTGCGGCGACGTCGCCTCCGACCCCGCCGTTCACGATCAGGACGGCGACCGCGACGCGAGGCGCTTCCGCCGGCGCGAAGGCGATGAACCACGCGTCCGACGGCCGGTCGGGGCCCACCTCGGCGGTTCCGGTCTTGCCGGCCACGGTGACACCCGAGATGGCGGCGCTCGTGCCGGTGCCGTAGCTCACCACGGCCTCCATCATCTGCGTGACCTCGCTTGCGACCCTCCTGCCGACGACACGGACCGGCGGCTGCTTGTCGCGCAGGATGCGTGGGCTGTGGACGATGAACGGCGGGTGGCGGATGCCGTCGGATGCGATCGTCTGGGCGACCGACGCCATCTCGAGCGGGCTGGCGATCACCCCTCCCTGCCCGATCCCTGCGACTCCCAGCGAGAGATCGGAGGGCATCTGCGCGGGCTTGCGGGTCGTGCTCATCGGCACCGGATAGGCGATCGTCGGTTGCTCGCTGAAGCCGAAGGCGTGCGCCATCGCGACGAGCCGCTTCGCACCGACTTCGTCGGCTACCGGCGCGAACACCGAGTTGCAGCTGTCGGCGAACGCCTGCACGAGCGAGCCTCCACACAGCTCGTGGTGGAAGTTGCGCAGGCGCCATCCATTCAGGACGACGAACTTCTCGTACGGGTAGGTGTCGGTGAGCGCGGCCGTCCCGGCGGTCAGCGCCGCCGACGCGGTGACAGTCTTGAACGACGATCCCGGCGGCTGAAGCACATCCATCCCGAGGCCGGCATCTGCCCGGACAGCGCCGGTCCGCGGATCCAGGACGACGATCCCGCCGTAGCGGGACCCGAGCGCCGTCGCGGATGCCTCCTGGAGATCAGGGTCGATGGTCGTCACGACGTCCTTCGGCTTGCGCCCCGGCTTTCGGGCCAGGATGCGGGCCGGGCTCCCAGGGGCCGACGGCGCCGCGACGAGCCGCACGCGGGGAAGGCCGCCCAAGGCGTCATCCAGCGACTCCTCGAGCCCGCCCTGGCCGTAATCCCTCCCCGCCGGCCAACCGGCCTTTCGGCGGGCGGCGATCTCCGTGCCCTCCGGTGAGCGCGTGAACCCTGTGACGAGCGCGAACGCGGTCCCGGCCGGATAGGTGCGGTTGTCGGACGGGCCCTCCGCGAGCACGGTCCCGTCGCGGGCGAGGATCCGGCCCCGGCCCTCCGGAGCGTGCACCCTGCTCTCGAGCGTCTCACCGGGCAGCACCCCCGGAAACGTCAGCGCGGGCGTCCAGGCGACCCGGAACGCCCTCCGCAGCCGCACGAGCGGGACCTGGAGCTCCGTCGAGATGCGGCCGAACATCGTCGTCGCGACCGACACCGGCACGGTCGCCACGGCCTGCGTCGCGTGCAGCCTGCCCTCCGCGCGCAGACCCGTCATGGTCGCCGTGCGGGCGCTGTCGCGGTACTCGTGGGCAAACTTGCGGTATGAGAGAGATGCCTGGACGTCGGGCGCGACCAGGTCGTACATGGCGGCGTAGTCGCCAGCGTGCCAGGCGGCGAGGAACGCCGCGGCGGGGGTGGCCGGGTCCGGCTGCGAGCTGCGCTGCGCCGCGTCGCCGCGCGTGCTGAGAACGATCGCGGCGGCACCGCCGACAACACCGACGAGCCCGATCACAGCGGCCGTCCGGCCGAGCCACCGCCGCTTCCTGGCTCTCCTCATTTCCGGATTGTGCACTAGATGATTGATCCGACGCCGCGAACCGCAACCCGACCGCGGGCCCGGTCGATGGACTCGACCGCGACGATCACGCCGTCGCCGAGCCGCAGCCGCCGCCCGCTGCGCGCCACCATGCTCACGCCGAGCGGGTCGAGCACGGCCCGCTCTCCCCGCCAGAGCCGCGCGGGCATGAACGCCTCGAAGACCTCGTCGAAACGAACGAACGCCCCCGCCTCGATCAGGCCGACCACCTCGCTCTCGAACGGCGCGTCCCAGCCCCGGTCGAAGAGCCGTCGCTCGAGCAGGAACGCCAGGCAGATCGCGGTGCTGCGGCGCTCGAGCCGCTCGGCGTCGCGCTCCGCCTGGGAGCAGTGAGCAGCGACGTCCGCGAGATCCGCGCTCGGCGGCTCGCCGCCGTCGAGGCCCAGCGCGCCCAGGAGCGCTCGGTGGCAGACCAGGTCCGGGTACCGGCGGATCGGCGAGGTGAAGTGGCAGTAGTGGCGGGCGGCGAGCCCGCTGTGGCCGAGCGGCGCCGGGTCGTAGCGCGCCTTCCTGACCGATCGCAGCAGCATCCCCGGCCAGGCCTCGACGCCCCTGCCCTCGTGGACGGCGTAGCGCATGACGGCGCCGCTGAGAAGCCCCGCGTACCGGGCCGTCTCCGGCCCGCCGTGGAGAGGCGGAGCGGGCGGGGTGGGCACGCCCAGCTCCTCGAGCCGCTCGAGCAGCACCGCGATCGAGCCCGCGTCGGGCGGCTCGTGCACCCGGTGAAGGGCGGGCCGGCGGTGCTCCACGAGCAGCTCCGCGACCCTGCGGTTGGCGAGGATCATGAGTTCCTCGATCAGCCCGTGGGCCGGGATGTGCGCCCGCACATGGGCGTCGATCGTGCCCCGCCGGAGGGCGATCTCGACCTCGCGCGTCTCGATCTCGAGCGCCCCGCGCGCCATCCGCCGCTCACGGAGCGTGTTCGCGAGGCCGGCCGCCCGGCGCAGGGCCGTCTCGAGCCCCTCGGGCGCTCCGCCGCCGTCCAGCACGGCCTGGGCCTCGGGATAGGTCAGCGTGTGGTCGCTTCGGATCAGCGTGCGGTGGACACGGACCTCGCGGTCAGGGCCGAGGGCCAGGCTGACGGCCAGCCGGTCGGCTCCGGCCCGCAGGCTGCAGCGGTCCGATGAGAGCTCGTCCGGGAGCATCGGGTCGACCCGCCCGGGCAGGTACACCGAAGTCGCTCTCCGCGCGGCCTCGGCGTCCAGGCCGGATCCCGCGGGCACGTGCGCAGAGACGTCGGCGATGTGCACGTACACGCGGTCGCCGTCGACGGAGAGCGCGTCGTCGTGATCCTTTGCGCCCTCCGGGTCGATCGTGAAGGTCGGAAGGGACCGCAGATCGAGACGGTCGCCGCTCGGAGGCGAGTCGGGCGCGACGGCGGCGCCCGCCGGCCACGGATCCGCGGCGCCGGCCTCCACAGCCAGCGCCCGCATGACGGCGGCCGGGTCGTCCGGACGTCCCAGCACCTGATCGAGCCGCCCCCGCCCGCGGCCGTCCGGCAGCACGGAGACGAGGTCGCCGGCCGCCGCCTCGACCGCCGCCCGGTGCCCCAGGGTGACCGCCGGGCCGGGCTCGAAATACGGCTCGGCGACGACCACCCGCCCTCGCGTCGAGACCTCCCCGACGATGCGAGCCGGCCGGGGCTCGGTCAAGCGTGCGTCAGCACCCGAAGCGCCATCCGGAGAAACGCCGACGTCCGGCGCTCGCCGTTCGGGACGGGCACGTCGGGCACGATCCCGCGGCCGTCGACGGGCACATGCCCGGCGAGCAGAAATCGCGCGACCGTCAGCTTGAGCGCGCCCCCACCCGCCAGCGGCTCGACGGCCTGCACGGTGCCCTTGCCGAAGCTGCGCTCGCCGACCACGATGGCGTGGTCACCGATGCGGAGCGCCCCCGCCGTGACCTCGGCGGCGCTGGCGGTTGACCCGTCGATGAGGACGACGAGCGGGAGCTTGCCCACCGCAGTGCCGTTCGCATAGAAGGACTGCTCCGGCTCGTGCACGCCCTCCGTGGTCACGACGACGCCCTGGTTGACGAAGATGCGCGAGACGGCAACCGCCTGCGACAGGAGGCCGCCGGGGTTGCCACGCAGGTCGAGGATGAGGCCGTCGGCGTGCCGGCCGACCGCCTGCTGCGCCAGCTGCCGCACCGAGTGTGCGGCGGAGGCGGGGAACCCGAACAGCCGCAGGTACTGGTACCGGCCGCCGTCGGCGTGGATCATCCGCGAGGCGACGACGGGCTCCACCATCGACCGCCGCACGAGCGTGACACGCATGGGCTTGCCGCCGGCGGACGGCCGCACCCGCAGACTGACGGGCGTGCCCTCATCGCCGGCCATCAGGTCGAGGGCGTTGCGGTAGGACAGTGTTGCCAGCGACGTGCCGTCGATCGTGGTGATCAGGTCGCCGGCCCGGAGGCCAGCCTGGCTCGCGGGCAGGCGCGGGATCGACGCGGTGACGAGGAGGCCGCCGGGGGCCCGCAGCACGGTCACGCCGATGCCGGCAAAGGCGCCGGACTCGGCGTCCTTCAGGAGGCGGTAGTCGCCCGGCGAGAGGTAGCTCGTGTACGGATCGTCGAGGCGGTGGAGCATTCCCGGAAGCGTGTGTGCGCCGAGGACACGGGCCGAGAGGGGCGTGTAGTAGTGCGCCCGGAGGATCGTCGCGACCTCGCTCCGCAGCGTCGTGTGCAGCGCGATCCGCGACTGCGGTGTCGCCTCGAGCGATCGCGACCGCAGCTCGAAACCCGTCACAAACGATGCGGCCAAGCCCACGGCGATCGCAACGAACAGATATGGACGGTGCCCCTTCACCGGTCGGGCACAAGTGTACTACGGCACATCGCTCGCGGAGGTGCCTAGACGCGCAGGAAGCGGCGCAGTGTGAGCCCCGATCCGGCGGCGCCCAGGATCAGGCCGAAGCCCGCCAGAAGGCCCATCAGCTGCGGGATCCCGACCAGGCGCACGGGGTCGGTCAGGCCGTCGTTGTAGCCGTCCAGGGCGATGTAGACGACGCCGAGCATGACCAGCGCCCCCAGCGCTCCGAGGAGGCCCGTCAGCATGCCCTCGAGCATGAACGGGAGCCGCACGAAGCTGTTCGTCGCGCCCACGAGCTTCATCACCTCGATCTCGCGCCGGCGCGAGAAGATCGAAAGCCGGATCGTGTTCTGGATGAGGACGATGGCCGCGATCCCGAGCAGGAGCGCCAGGCCGCCAACGAAGATCAGGATGTACTTGAGCGTGGTCAGGACCTGGTCGGTGATGCGCTTGCCGTAGCTGACGCATCGCCCGGGTGTCCCGCAGTTCTTGATCGCGGCGATCTTGAGCGCCGCCGCGGCGGTCGCCGACGCCTTCTCGGGGTCGGTGAGCTTCACGTAGAACGCGGGCGGAAGCGGGTTGAAGCCGAGCGCGTCGATCGCCGCCTGGGCCGACGGTGACAGGGTCTTCTTGGCCTCGTCGGGCGAGATGTACGCGAAGCTCTTCACATACGGCAGCGACTTCACCTGGTTTGCGACCTCGCCGCGCTTGTCGGCCGACGCGGCGTAGGTGGGCGGCAGGTACAGCTTGAGCGTGACCTCGTTTCGCTTCTCGACCGCGTAGTGGTAGACCCACCAACCGGTGGTCACGAAGATCCCCATGAGGAAGGTCACGATGAGGACGGTGACCGTCGCGGCAAGCGTCGTCGCGGCGTTCCCGCGGATCGAGTTGAGCGCCTCGGAGAGGAAGAAACGCCACCTCATCCCTCGTACCCTCCCCGGCGGTCGTCACGGACGACCTTCCCGTCCTCGAGCTGGATCACCCGCCGGCGCATCTTGTCGACCATCTCGCGGTCGTGGGTCGCCATCACGACGGTGGTTCCGGCCCGGTTGATGCGGTAGAGGAGCTGCATGATGCCGACCGACGTGTCGGGGTCGAGGTTCCCCGTCGGCTCGTCGGCGATCAGGAGCGGCGGGTGGTTCACGAACGCGCGCGCCACGGACACCCGCTGCTGCTCGCCGCCGGAGAGCTCGTGCGGGAAGCGGTCGCTCTTGTCGGCGAGGCCGACGAGCCCGATGATGTCGGGCACCTTCTTTCGGATCTCCGTCCGCGACTTGCCCTGCACCTGGAGCGCGTAGGCGACGTTCTGGTACACGGAGCGGTTCGGGAGCAGCTTGAAGTCCTGGAAGACGCAGCCGATGTTGCGGCGCAGCGTCGGCACCTTCGACCGCTTGAGCTTCGGGAGCGACTTGCCGCCGACGATGAGGTTGCCCGTCGTCGGCTCGATCTCCTTCAGGAGCAGCTTGATGAACGTCGACTTGCCGGAGCCGGACGGGCCGACCAGGAACACGAACTCACCCTTGTCGATCTGCACCGACACGTCGTCGAGGCCGATGATCGACGGCTCGTAGGTCTTCGTGATCCCGTCGAAGAGGATCATCGCCAGCGCCGCGGGGGCGGGCTCGCCCAGGCCGCGCGGACGCGAGCCCGGCGTGGGTTGGAGGGTGGGCGTGGGCACAGCCACGACGGCCTGCTGGAGTTCGGTCTCGTCGCTCATGGGATTGGGGCGCGCAGACAGGCGATTCCCCGGGTTCCAGGGTAACGATCGACTCGGACAGGCGCAAACGACATCCGGCTAGGCCGCCGTCGCCCGGCGCAGGAGCTCGGCGTGGATGAGCTCGTCCAGGTCGCCGTCGAGGACACCCTGCGCGTTGCCGATCTTGAGGTTCGTGCGGTGGTCGTTCACCATCGTGTACGGGTGCAGGACGTAGGAACGGATTTGCGACCCGAACGAGATGTCCTGCGCCTCGCCGCGCTCGGCGGCCAGCGTGCGCTCCCGCTCCTCGCGCTCGCGCTCGATCAGGCGGGACATGAGGATGCGCATCGCCTGGGCCTTGTTCTGGAGCTGCGAGCGCTCGTTCTGGCACTGGACGACGATCCCCGTCGGAAGGTGCGTGATCCGGACCGCCGAGTCGGTCTTGTTCACGTGCTGGCCTCCGGCCCCCTGTGACCGGTAGGTGTCGATGCGCAGGTCGGACTCGTCGATCTCGACGCCCACGTCCTCGTCGGCGAGCGGCGACACCTCGACCTGCGCGAACGAGGTGTGACGGCGGTGGGCGGAGTCGAACGGGCTCAGCCGCACGAGCCGGTGCACGCCCTTCTCGGCCTGCATGATCCCATAGGCGTTCTCGCCCGACAGCGTGAACGTGGCGCTCTTGAGCCCCGCCTCCTCGCCCGGCGTCGCCTCGAGCAGCTGAGCCTTCAAGCCGCGCGCCTCGGCCCATCGCAAGTACATGCGGAGGAGCATCTCCGCCCAGTCCTGGCTGTCGGTCCCCCCGGCGCCCGCGTGCACGCCGACGACCGCCGGCCCGGAGTCGTACTCGCCGGTGAAGAGCGCCTCCTCCTGCAGCTTCTTCAGGTCGCGGTCGAGGCCCGCCAGGGCGCGCTCGAGCTCACCGCGCCAGTCGGCGTCCTCGGCGGCCATCTCGAGCATCGCGTCGAGCTCGGCCGCCTCGGAGCTCAGACGGTCGTAGGTGTCGAGCTTGGCCTGCGTGCGGTGGAGCTCGGCCGAGGTGCGCGCGGCCCGGCGCTGGTCATCCCAGAAGCCCTCTGCGAGGGTCTCGCGCTCGAGCTCCGCCCGGCGCGACTCGAGGAGAGCCGGGTCAAAGGTAATCACGGACCCAGTGCAGCTGGGCCCTCAACTCCTCGACCGCGGCGCGCAGATCGTCGAGCGACCGCGGCTCCGTCTGGTCGACCTTATGCGCCATGGCACCGCTTGAACTTCTTGCCGGAGCCGCACCAGCACGGATCGTTGCGGCCGACCGTGCGCTCGGGGTCGAGCTGGCGCTGCTCGACGACCGGGAAGCCGTTCGGCTCGGGCTCGTCGGCGATGTCGGCCGCGCTCTGCCCGGCGGCGAGCGCCTCGAGCGTCGCGGCGTCCGCGTGGAGGTAGTCGAAGCTCTGCTGGCGCGGCTGCTGCTCGAGCTGGGGCGTCTCCTCGACCTGCACCTCCGCGTGCATGAGGAAGCGCACGACCTCCTGCTTCACGAGGATGTCCATCTCGCCGAACATCAGCTCGGCCTCGAGCTTGTACTCGACGAGCGGGTCCTTCTGGGCGTAGCCGCGCAGGCCGATGCCCTGTCGCAGGTAGTCGACGTTGTCGAGGTGCTCGCGCCAGCGAGTGTCGAGCACCTGGAGGGTGATGAAGCGCTCGACGCTCCGTGCCAGCTCGGCGCCCCACTCCGTCTCGCGCTCCTCGTAGAAGCCGGCGGCGTCGTCGAAGATGCGGTCGAGCAGATCCTCGCGCGTGATCTTCTCGCGGTCGATCTCGTCCAGGCCGATGCGCATCGGGTACAGGGAGTGCAGAGCCACCCACATCCCCTCCCAGTCCCAGTCCTCGCCGAACTCGCTCTCGGTATGTGCGGCCACCGCCGACTCGATGACCTGCTCGATCCAGCCGGGCTGGTCCTCGGACCCGTCGACCAGGATCTCGCGCAGGTCGCCACCCTCGAGGATCTCGCGACGGGTGGCGTACACCTGCTTTCGCTGCTCGTTCATGACGTCGTCGTACTTGACGACGTTCTTGCGGTTCACGAAGTGGAACTCCTCGACCTTCTTCTGGGCGCCCTCGATCTTGCTCGTGAGCATCTTGGCCTCGATGGGCTCGCCGTCCGGTGGCCCGAAGCGCGAGTCGAGGATCTTGTAGATGCGCTCGCCGGCGAAGAGGCGGATGACCTCGTCCTGAGCCGAGAGGTAGAAGCGGGACTCGCCCGGGTCGCCCTGACGGCCCGACCGGCCGCGGAGCTGGTTGTCGATGCGGCGTGACTCGTGCCGCTCGGTGCCGAGCACGTAGAGCCCGCCCAGGCCGGAGACGCCGTCGGCCAGCTTGATGTCGACGCCGCGGCCGGCCATGTTCGTCGCGATCGTGACGGCGGCTCGCTCGCCTGCGTTCTGGATGATCAACGCCTCGCGCTCGTGATTCTTCGCGTTCAGCACCTCGTGGGTGATCCCGCGCCGCTCGAGCAGGTGGGAGAGGTGCTCGGACACCTCAACCGAGATCGTGCCGACCAGCACCGGCTGGCCGAGCGCGTGGCGCTCGACGATGTCCTCGACCACGGCGGCGAACTTCTCCTCCTTGGTGCGGTAGATCTGATCGTTCTTGTCGTCGCGCACCATCGGGCGGTGCGTCGGGATCGGGACCACCTCGAGGCCGTAGATCTCATGGAACTCGTTCGCCTCGGTGAGCGCGGTGCCCGTCATGCCGGCCAGCTTCTCGTACATGCGGAAGTAGTTCTGGATCGTCACCGTGGCGACGGTGACGTTCTCCTCCTGGATCCGCACGCCCTCCTTGGCCTCGACGGCCTGATGCAGGCCCTCCGACCAGCGGCGGCCCTCCATGATCCGGCCGGTGAACTCGTCGACGATCTTGACCTCGCCGTCCATGACGACGTACTCGTCATCGCGCTTGTACAGCTCCTTGGCCTTGATGGCCTGGATCAGGTGGTTCACGAGCTGACCGTTCTCGGGCGCGTAGAGGTTCTCGACGCCGATCGCGCGCTCGATCTTGGTGACGCCGTCCTCGGTCGGCGCCGCCGTGTGGAACTTCTCGTCGACCTCGTAGTCGGTGCCGACGTCGAGGTTGGCGACGGCGCGCGCGAAGGAGTAGTACGTGTCGGCGGCCTGCTCGGGCTGGCCGGAGATGATGAGCGGCGTTCGCGCCTCGTCGATCAGGATCGAGTCGACCTCGTCGACGATCGCATACCAATGGCCGCGCTGCACCGTCTGCGTGAGCTCGACCGCCATGTTGTCGCGCAGGTAGTCGAAGCCGAACTCGGAGTTCGTGCCGTAGGTGATGTCGCAGGCGTAGGCGGCCCGGCGGTTGGTCTGCTCGAAGTCGTCGGGCATCTCCGACTGGATGACGCCGACGCTCATGCCGAGCGCCTCGTAGATCGGTCGCATCCACTCGGCATCGCGCTTGGCCAGGTAGTCGTTCACCGTGACGAGCTGGACGTTCACGCCGGCGAGCGCGTTCAGGTAGAGCGGAAGCGTGGCGACGAGCGTCTTGCCCTCACCGGTCTTCATCTCGGCGATCCGGCCCTCGTGCAGCACCATGCCGCCGATCAGCTGGACGTCGAACGGGCGCAGGCCCAGCGTGCGCTTGGATGCCTCGCGCACGCACGCAAAGGCCTCGGGCAGGAGGTCGTCGAGATCCTCGCCCTGGTCGAAGCGCTCGCGGAACTCCTCCGTCTTGGCGCGCAGGGCGTCGTCGGACAGCGCGGCGATCTCGTCCTCGAGGGCGTTGACCTCGTGGACGCGCTCGTGCAGCCGCTTGAGGGTGCGACCCTCCCCCGCGCGCAGGATCTTCTGAAAGACGCTCATGGCGCTTGGATGGTATCGAAGACGGCTAGGGCGGCCGCGAGAGCCAGCGCCGCTCGGCACACCATCGCCGCATGGTGCGGACGCTCGGCGGGCGGGCCGGCCCCGCGGCATGGAGGCTGCGGAGGTGTCGGATGACGCCGTCCGGCGGCCCGCCGGCCGAGAAGCGCTCCTCGGCCTCGGCGCGTAGCCTCGGCCAGCTGTAGCTGCCCGGCCGGGCACGGGCGGCCGCGCCCTCGCACGCAGCCAGATGGGCGCCCAGGGCCTTATGGCGGGCGGCGGTCAGGCAGCCGTGCGATCGCCACAGCCGCTCGAGCGTCAGCACGAGGTCGCGACCGCCTCGCTGGGTCTGGAACGATCGCGAGGCGTGCCCCTCGCAGAGCCAGACCGAGACGCCGTAGCCGAGCCGCAGCTCCTCGGTGCGTCCCCGCGTCCGCTCCACGCAGATCGCGCACACCGCCTGCTTGGTGGGCACGCGACGGGCCTTGTAGAGCGTCGGCAGGAAAGGCTGGGTAGAGGGCATGGAGCGAGTGTGGCGGACGGGGTGTGGCGGGTGGGTGACGGGGTGTTGCGAGTGTGTGGAGGAATTCAATTGACACTCACCAGGAGGGCCAAGTGGTCGTATCCGGGAAGGCCGTGGGCTCTGCCACGAACCCGTGCCGAAACCCAAATGACACTCACCGCTACGGCCAATTGGCCACACGCACCCACCGCCATCCCCTCCCAAACTCTTCCAGGAAAAACGGAAATCCTCACGCGGCCCTCACACGCACCTCACGAACTGTGGCCAGACTCATCCGCAATGGCGAAGTGGCTCAGGCCCTCCGTTGCGCTGCTCGCCGCGCTGGCTGTGGTGGCGACGATCGCACCGCGGGCCGACGCCGCGCGCGTGCCGCGGTTGAAGCACGTGTGGGTCTTCGTGATGGAGAACCACAGCTACAACCAGATCATCGGCAGCCCGCACGCGCCGTACCTGAACCGGCTGGCGCGGCGGCACGGCGTGGCGACCAGGATGTGGGCGGTAACCCACCCGAGCCTGCCGAACTATCTGGCAATGATCTCGGGCTCGACGCACGGCTGCCGAAACAACTCGTGCGCGCGCGGGATACGCGGGAAGACACTGGCCGGCCAGTTCGCCCGTCACGGGCTGAAGTGGCGCGGCTACTTCGAGGAACTCCCCGAGCGCGGCTATCCAGGCGACGACGTCGGAAACTACGTCCAGCATCACAACCCGTTCGTCTACTTCCGCACCATCACCTCCAAGCCGAAACAGCGCAACCACATCCTCTCGTTCCGGGCGTTCCGGCGCAGCCTGCGCCGGCCGCCGGCGCTCAGCTACGTCGTCCCGAGCGATCTCCACAACATGCACTCAAGCGCCATCATCGACGGCGACGAGTGGCTCCAGAAGTGGATCCCGCGGGTCATGGCGTCGCGCGGCTTCCGCCACCACGGCGCGATCTTCATCACCTGGGACGAGGCGGACAAGACCGACCTGACGGGCTGCTGCCTGGCCGGGATCGACGGCGGACACCAGCCGTTCGTCGCGATCGTCCACAACGGCCCGCGCCACGTCCGCCTGGCAACGCGCCGCACCGCCTACTCGCTCCTTCGCACCATCGAGGACGGGTTCCGGTTCGGGCACCTCGGGCACGCCGCGCGGGCCCGCCCGCTCGCGAAGTTCTTCTAGGCCGCGGGCGTCAGCCTACGCCGTTCCGCGAGGGCTCGATGAGCCCGTAGTTCCCGTCGCGGCGCTTGTAGATCACGTTCACGTCCTCGGACTCGGCGTTCACGAACACGAAGAAGTCGTGCCCGATCAGCTCGAGCTGGAGCATGGCCTCCTCGGGAGGCATCGGCTTCATGTTGAACTGCTTGGTCTTGACGATCACCGTGGACTCCTCGTCAGGCAGCGCCACGGACGCGTCGGGCGGCGATGCGTGGTGGACGGCGACGTGCTGGGCGGACTTGCGCGTCCGCCGTTCGCGGTAGCGCTTGACCTGGCGCTCGAGCTTGTCGGCGACCTGGTCGATCGAGGCGTACATGTCGGGCGAGCTCTCCCGAGCGCGCAGGACCGGCCCCTTCGTCCAGACCGTGGCCTCGGCCACCTGGCGCTCGGTGATCGACGGGTTGTGCTCGACCGCGAGCTCGAGCTCGCAACGGCTCTCGTCCGACAGGTGCTTCGCAAGCTTGCCCAGCTTGCGCTCGGCATGCGAGAACAGGGAGTCGGTCACGTCCACGTTTCTGCCCTTGACCTGAAGCTTCATGGGCGACTCCTCCGACGGTGGGATGCTCCCGAACCATAGTCGGTCACCAGCGAACGGCGCGGGCGAGCGTGAAGCACTCGACGACGGCCGCGCCGGCATCCCTGAGCGCCCGCGCGCAGGCGTCGAGCGTGGCGCCGGTCGTGTAGACGTCGTCGATCAGCGCCACCCTCGCGGGCACCTGCGCCTGGCGCCTCGCCCGGAACGCTCCGCGCACGTTGCGCCGGCGGGCGGCCGTGTCCAGCCCCCGTTGCGGCCTGCGCAGCCGGGCCGGCTCGAGCAGGTCGACGGCCGGCAGCCCCCACGTGCGGGCGACCTCTCGGGCGAGCAGCTCCGCGGGATGGCAGCCGCGCTGGATCGTCCGCCACCAATCGCCCGGCACCCAGCACACGACCTCGCTCCCACCCCCGCCGAGAAGGGTCGCGATCGTCGCGCCCGCCGGGCCGGCGAGGGCTCGCCTGCGGCCGCTCTTCAGGTGCCGAACGAGCTCCCGCCCACCGCCCTCGTAGGCGATGGCAGCGGCCGCCCGCTGGAACTCCAGCCGGCGCCCGCCGCACTCGCGGCACTCGCCGACCGGAAGGGCGGTGGGACGGCCACAGCGCGCGCACGACGGGCCGGTGAGGTACGGCAGACCTGCCAGGCAGTCGCGGCAGAGCGGCTCCTGGGGCGACGCGCAGAGCGCGCACCGCGGCGGGAGCAGGATGTCGAGCAGCGCCTGCACGGGCCCAGCCTCGTTCCTGCGGGGTCGCCTGTGGGCGCGGACCCGAGCCGAGTTCGTCAGGAAAGGACGACGGGGCCCGTGACGGCCATTCCCTGATCGACGCGGCCGGCCAGGTCGGCGGCATCGAGGGCGACGAGCGGGCTGATCTCGATCGGCTGATCCGGCGCTCCGTCCGCTCCGCGCGGAACCGGCACTCCCGCCGTCTCGAGCCATCCGGCGTAGAGCGCGCTCAGCCGGGCCCGCACTGTTTCGGGCGAGGCCGGGCCGGACGCGTTCTTGAGCGGCTCGAACTCGGTCGCGCGGTCGGTCTCGACCACGACCGCACGCCGGGCCAGCGGGAGCGCGTCGAAGATGAACTGCTCGAACTTGACGGCATTCGCAAGCTGCGGCTCGATCGCGTTCCCGCGCCCGTCCACGTGTGGGACGGGCTTGAGCGCGCGATGGAACGGCAGCCTCCCACCGCGCTCCGCGAGCCGCGCCGCGAACGTGACGTCGATCAGGTGCAGCGCGATCGACCCGGCCCAGAGCTCGAGCCCGCCGCCGGGGTCGCGCCGCTCGCCGAGCTCGTCCGGGAGGTCCGAGTACTCGATCATCTCCTGGCGGCCGTCGCGCACGACGACGAGCCCGACCCGCTCGGAGGGATCGTTCTTGCGCACGACCTTCGAGGACATCTCGGCGCCGAGGCGGGCGTGCACCCCGAGGAACCCGGGATCGCCGATCGCCACGAGCGGGTTGTCGACCTGGAGGTAGAAGATCGTGCGGATCCCGCTGTCGGCCATGTCGGCGAGCGCGCCGCACCGCTCGAGCGCGCGGATCGTGCCGCCGTGCCCGTCCGGCGACAGCGCGACACGGCTGCGCTCGGCGAGCAGGATCCGGCCGCTGTGGCGGTCGACCGCCGGCATCTCGCCCTGGACGAACAGGCGCAGCCGCTCCATGCCGAACGAGTCGTGGTGGTCGAAGAACGCCGTCGTCTCGGCGTGGTTCTGCGGGCTCGTCATGACGTAGAGCGGGAGGGCCGCCCCGTGGCGGAGGCCAAGCGCAACCACCTTCTCGGCGTGGATCTGAAAGAGCGACCGGTCGGTGACCGGGCCGATCGGGTAGCAGCCCTTCGGGCCGTCGAAACCGAGGCGCGTCCCCTGGCCACCGGCGACGATCACGACCGCCACCTCGCCGGCCGCCAGTGCGGCGCGGCCGGTGCCGACGTCCTCGGGACCCGGCCGGACGACGTCGGGCGGTTCGACCGTCCGGGGGTCGATGGACTCCGCCCGGTCGAGCAGCGACGCCACCAGCTCGTCCATGAGATCGAGGTCGATCTCGCCGACGTCGGCGGCAAGGCGCGCCCGCTCGCCGGCGTCCAGCTCGTCCCAGAAGCGCAGGAGCTGCTCCTGGCCGTGCCGCTCGAGGAGCGCCCGGAGCTCGTTCACGTCGGGCGCGCTCAGCTGAACAGGTACGGCGGCCGGTGCACGCCGCGCTCGGTGACGATCGCGCTCACGTACTCGGCGGGCGTCACGTCGAAGGCCGGGTTGTAGACGCCGACACCCTCAGCGGCGCCGGCCGCCACCTCGTCGCCCCGGCGGTGCTCGATCGGGATCTCGCGGCCGCTCTCGATGGCGATGTCGATGGTCGACGTGGGCGCGGCGACGTAGAACGGCAGGCCGTGGGCGCGCGCGAGGACGGCCAGCCCGTAGGTGCCGATCTTGTTCGCCGTATCGCCGTTTCGGGCGATCCGGTCCGCTCCGGTGATGACGGCGTCGACCTTGCGCTCGGCCATCAGCCACCCCGCGGTCGAATCGGCGATCAGCGTCGCCGCGATCTGCTCCTGCTGGAGCTCCCAGGCCGTCAGCCGGGCGCCCTGGAGCAGCGGACGGGTCTCGTCCACCCACACGTGGAGGCCGGGATCGCGGCGGTGGGCGGCGCGGATGACGCCGAGCGCCGTGCCGAACCCGCCGGTGGCGAGCGCACCCGCGTTGCAGTGGGTCAGGACCTGCGCCCCCGCCCGCAGAAGACCGGCTCCGTGCTCGCCGATGCGAATGCACCGGTCGACCTCATCGGCGTGGATCGCCTCGGCCCTCGCCCGCAGCGCGTCGCGCAGCGCCCCGGAGTCTCGATGCGGGAGCGCCGCCTCCTCGATCATCCGTGCGACCGCCCAGGGCAGGTTCACCGCCGTGGGCCGGGCCGCCGCGAGCCCCGCCGCTGCGCGCGCCACGTCCTCGCGCAGCACCTCGACGCTTCCGGCCGTGCTCCTGGCCGCGGCCAGCGCGACACCGTAGGCAGCGGCAACGCCGATCGCAGGCGCGCCGCGCACGGCCATCTCGCGGATCGCGTCGGCGACCTGCTGCCACGTGGCCAGCCGCAGCTCGACCACCTCAGCCGGAAGCCGGCGCTGATCGAGCAGGACAACCGCGTCGTCCTCGAGGCGGACGATCGCGTGAGGGCTCAGGACGTCGGTGGCGACGGGCACTAGGTGCCCTCGTCCCAGGTGTCCATGTAGCGGCGCTGCTCGTCGGTCAGGTGGTCGATGGCGAACGCCATGCTCTCGAGCTTGAGCCGCGCGATCTCGTCGTCGATCTCCTTCGGCACCGTGTAGACGCGGGCCTCGAGGTCGCCGTGGTTCTGTGCCACGTACTCGGCGGAGAGCGCCTGGTTCGCGAAGCTCATGTCCATGACCGACGCCGGGTGCCCCTCGGCAGCGGCCAGGTTCACGAGCCGCCCCTCCGCGAGCAGGTAGAGCCCGCGGCCGTCGGCCATGTCGAAGCGCTCGACGTGGGCCCGCGCACGAGCCGTCGAGACGGCGAGATCGCGCAGCGCCGGGATGTCGACCTCGACGTCGAAGTGCCCGGTGTTGGCGAGGACGGCGCCGTCCTTCATCACCTCGAAGTGCTCGCGCCGCAGGACGTGCTTGTTGCCCGTCGC
Organism: uncultured Actinomycetes bacterium; assembly: GCA_963709425.1. Classification (GTDB taxonomy): domain Bacteria; phylum Actinomycetota; class Thermoleophilia; order Gaiellales; family JAICJC01; genus JAICJC01. The sequence continues at coordinate 639,075 of CAVPWG010000001.1, forward strand.
CGTGACGAAGATGTCCCCCTGCTTCGCCGCCTCGGCGATCGGCGCCACCCGGAACCCGTCCATGACCGCCTGGAGCGCGGCCAGCGGATCGACCTCGACGACGATGACATGGGCCCCGTGACCGCGCGCCCGGTCGGCCAGCCCGCGGCCGCACCAGCCGTAGCCGCATACGACGAACGTCTTGCCCGCGATCAGGATGTTCGTCGCCCGGATGACGCCGTCGAGCGTCGACTGGCCCGTGCCGTAGCGGTTGTCGAAGAAATGCTTGGTGTTGGCCTCGTTCACCGCCACGATCGGGAACCCGAGCGCGCCGGCCCGCTCCATCGCCCGCAGGCGGATCACCCCGGTCGTGGTCTCCTCCGTACCGGCGAGCACGTCGCCGAGCATGTCCTGATGATCCTTGTGCAGCGTCGAGACCACGTCGCAGCCGTCGTCCATCGTGATGTGCGGCCGGTGGTCGACCGCGGCGCCGATGTGGCTGTAGTAGACGTCGTTGAGCTCGCCGTGCACGGCGTAGACGGCGATCCCGTACTCGGCGACGAGCGCGGCTGCGACCTCGTCCTGGGTGGAGAGCGGATTCGATGCGCACAGGAGCACGTCGGCGCCGCCCGCCTTCAGCGTGCGGGCCAGGTTGGCGGTCTCCGACGTCACGTGGAGGCACGCCGAGATGCGCAGGCCCAAGAGCGGACGCTCGGCCGCGAAGCGCTCGCGGATGGCGGCGAGGACCGGCATCTGCCGATCTGCCCACTCCACCCGCATGACGCCTTCGGGCGCGAGGCCCAGGTCGCGGATATCCGACGGGACCGTCGTGCTCACGCGCGCCACTATAGCCGTGCGGGGATACCGGCCACGATGGGGCGGATCCGAGCCATGAGGAGGGCCAGACCGACCAAGCAGGCCCCTCCGAGCATGACCGCGACCCCCCAGCCCGCGCTCTCACCGACGGCGCCCGAGATCGCTCCGATCCAGACCACGCCCCCCACCGCCCCGATCCACATCACCCCCGGCAGATCGAACGCGGCGGCGGCCACGAGCGTCCCTGCGACGGCAGCCGTGAGGGCGACGTGCCAGGGGCCGAACGACGCGAAGCCTGCGTCGCCGATGCCGAACGCGCACGCGAGCAGCGCGAGCAGGGCTGCGGAGCGAAGCGCGTTGGCCGCGGCCTCGCGGTCTCGGCGGGCGAGCGCGACACCCACGGCCAGGGCGAACGCGAACTGCACGGCCAGGAGCCACGGCGCCGTGCTTCCGTTCAGGAAGCCTCCCAGGTCGGAGGCGAACGCCGTGAACGCGACAAGCGACGCTGAGAGCCCCCACGACGTGAGCCTGACGAGGCGCACGGCGGCGTGCATCGCGACGACCACCGCGATCGCGGCCGCGCTTGCGGCCAGGCCGTAGCCCGAGCCGGCATCGGCCGCGGATCCGGCCGTCAGAAAGGCCAGACCCAGCGCGACGTATCCGACCATCCCGGCGAGCTCGACCTCCCACCGCGGGCGCCCGCGACGGTGAAGCCCGATCGCCGCGGCCAGCGCCAGCGCCGGGAAGGCGAACGGCCCGACGAGCTTGACGAGCTGCGGAGCACCGTCGTATCCGACACCGAACACGAGCGCCAGGCCGAACAGGACCAGGATCGCGCCGGCGGCGCGAAGGACGCCGGCGGCGTCTGGGCGGGCGGACCGGTCCGAGCGCGCAAGCAGGCGATGGAGGTCGGCCGCCTCGACCCGTCCCGATTCGAGCCCCGCGCGAACGTCGTCCAGAAGCGCCTCATATTGCATACATGCTATATATAGCGCGCGTGCGCTATGTCGTCAAGTGGCGGGAGACGTTGGGCCCAGCCGGCTGCCGCTGCTAGTCGGCCAGCGCCCGCTTCAGCGCGGCGATGGCTGCGACCGGCGTGGGGTCGACACCCCGGGCGAGCGCCGCGTGGTAGGTGACCCAGTCGCCGGTCGCGACGAGGCTGAAGGCGCGCGCGGTGCGCGACAGCCCGTGCCCCTCGACGGCGGCGACGACGGTGGCGTGCGGGCGTGCCAGTTCGAGCGTGGCGTCGATCCGCCGCCGGATCGCTTCGGACTCGTCCGGATCGCGCAGGGCGACGACGGCGAAGCCGCGCCCATCGGCCCCCTCCCAGCCCACGATCTCATTGTGGCCGAGCTCCGGGAAGGCGTGGCTGAAGGCGTGCATCTTGGCGTTCTCGTTGAACTGGGTCTTCCACCGGTATGCGACCGCACCGAGCGGCCCCGTGCCGTAGATCAGCGGGACGCTGCCGGCCAGACTGGGCCCCAGCTCGGCGGCGGCTTGGCGGTCGCAGGACTCGACGCCCACGGCGCACTCCTCGGCGATCCCGTCGGCGGAGAGCCCGCACGCGGCGAACGCGCCCGCCATCGCCCCGAACAGATAGCCCAGCGCCGCCCGCGGCTGCAGCCCACCGGGGACGAGCGCGCACGGGAAGCCGAGCTCGTCCGCAAGCCGGGCGAGCTCACCGCCGGATGCGACTCCCAGCAGGGCGGCTCCCTGCGCGTGCGCCTGCTGCGCGCAGGCCAGGGTCTCGGCGGTGTCGCCGGAATAGCTCGTGCAGACCACGAGCGTGCCCGGCCCGGCCCAGACCGGGACGCCGAAGCCGCGAACGCGGGTGATCGGGACGGGGCAGTCGGCGGCGACGAGCGCCCGTAGCAGCTCGCCTCCCATCGCGGAGCCGCCCATGCCGGCCATGACCACGGCCGCCGGGAGGCCCAGCTCCGTACCGGCCTCGGCGCCCCTCCGCTCGCCCTCGCGCAGCTGCTCGGCCATGCCGGCGATGGCGTCGGACATGCCCGACGGATCGGCCTGGAACGTCACCACACCGGTTCTCCAGAAATTCCCACCACCCGATTGTCCACGCTCATGCCCTCCACCACAAGCGCCCCGGCGAGGACGACCGACCCGCGCACCCGCGCGCCGGCCCCGATCCGGCACGCCGGACCGATCACGGAGCGCTCGACGGAGGCGGTCGGGTCGACCTCGGCGGTGGGGTCGACGAGCCCCCCGGGGGGCATCCGCTCGAGGTTCGCCGCAAGGTAGCTCTCGGGCGTTCCGATGTCGCGCCAGGCGCCCTCGTCCGCCAGTGCGTAGAGCCCTTCCCCCACGAGCCGCGGGAAGACGTCGTACTCGACGGACACCGGGCCGCCGGGCGGGATCAGGTCGAGCACGTCGGGCTGGGCGACGTACGTGCCGGCGTTGATCGTCCGCACCGGCGTCGACCCCGGCGGCGGCTTCTCGATGAACGCCGTGACCGCCCCGCCGGCATCGGTGGCGACGACACCGTACCGGCTCGGGTCGTCCACCGGGTGAAGCGCGATCGTCATGCGCGCCCGGCGGTCGCCGTGGAACGCGACCAGCGCGGACAGGTCGAGAGCGGTGAGGACGTCGCCGTTGCACGCGACGAACGGCTCGGAGATGCCGGCTTCGCGAGCGGCATACGCGATGGCCCCGCCGGTGCCGAGCGGCTCCGGCTCGACGACGTACTCGAGCTCCGAGCCGAAGTGGGCCCGGATCGCGTCGGGCTTGTAGCCACAGGCGAGCACGATCCGATCGACGCCGTGCGAGCGCAGGTGCTCGACCTGATGCTCGAGGAACGGCCGGTTGGCGATCGGCAGCATCGACTTGGGCGTCGTGTACGTGAGGGGGCGAAGGCGGGTGCCCTCGCCGCCCACCAGGACGACCGCGATCACGAGACGGCGTCCGCCCGATCCCCCCCGAGCCGGAGCACGTCCGCCGGATCGGCCGGCCGGCCGACCGACTCGTAGGCGAACCCGGCCGCCCGCGCCTGGCGCGGGTCGAGCAGGTTGCGGCCGTCGACGATGAGCGGCGTCGCCATCGCCTCGCGGACGGCGCGGCTGGCGAGGTGCCGGAACTCGCCCCACTCGGTCACGATGACCGCGGCGTCGGCTCCGGTCACGGCGTCGAGCAGCGAGTCGGCGAGCTCCACGCCCTCGCCCAGCGCGGCCCGCGCGTTCCCCATCGCCACGGGGTCGTAGCCGACCACGTCGGCGCCCTCCGAGCGCAGGCGGGCGGCCAGGACGAGACTCGATGCCTCGCGCATGTCGTCGGTGTTCGACTTGAACGCCAGCCCGAGGAGCGCGATCCGGCGGCCGCGCAGCGACCCCAGATGCCGCTCGAGCTTGCCGACGACGCGGCGCTTCTGGAGCTCGTTCACCTCGATGACGGCGGTCAGGAGCTGGAAGTGGTAGCCGGAGTTTCCCGCCAGCTGCTTGAGCGCGTTCACGTCCTTGGGGAAGCAGTTGTGAACGACGAGGCCGCCGGTCGTCACGAAGGTGCCGGCGTCCGGAACCTCCAGCGAGTACACCCAGCCGTCGAACTGCTCGCGCTCGACGTCCACGACACGCACGTGGGCCGCGCCGGTGTCGAATCGGCGGTATCCGGTCGGAGCGATGCGCTTCGACTGCGCATCGATGCTCGCCTGCACCTCCGCCCGGTCGCTCTCGCCGGCGAGAGCGAGCATGCGCTCGACCTGGTCTGCGCCCGCGATCACGATCCAGTGGCTGTCGACCGTGGACTTGGCGGTGCGGCCGACCTTGTGCCGCGCGGCCACCTCGAGATCACCGAGCAGCCGCAGGACGCCGTCGGCAAGCTCGCGCGATGCAGTTCCCATCTCGAGGACCACGCTCGGCCCCCCACCGATCCGCGACCACGAGCCGTCCCCCTCCCAGAGCCCACTGAGCAGAGCGAGCTTGTTCTCATCCGGTTGGCTCCAGATCAGGTCGGGGACGCGCTGCTCGTAGCAGTTCTGCCCGAGGCCGAGCGTCCCCGTCCACCAGCCGGCGAGGATCCTGGAGGACACGAGGACGCGCCTCGACGTGGCCGCTTGGTGCACCGATGCCTTCACGCCCTTGCTCGTCCAGTAGTCCGCCACCTCCTGCACGAGATGGCTCTCGTCCGTCGGGTGGAAGCTCCATGAAAGCCGCACACGGTCGCCGTCCCGGGAGCACGAGCCCTCGGCCAGATACAGGCCGACGATCCTCCAGAACGCCGGGTCGTCGAGGTCGAAGATGGTGGGGACGTACGTGCCGTTCCGCGCCGTCCCGACCGCCGCCCGGTCAAGCGCGAGCTCCAGCGCATAGGCCTCGTTCGCGCGCAGGCTGCCGGAGCGCAGGATGTCGCTGAGCCGCACCTGGCCGGATCGGGGGTGATCATCGAGAACTCCGGAGGCCGCCGCCCGGGCGCTGACGCCGGTAAGCGGCGCGAGCTGGTCGCCGGGGAGGCGCGCGATGAGATCCGAAGGGCATAGCCCTGCTGTGACGGTCCCTGACAGCACTTCGTGGGCGTCGCCTCCGTCAAACTCGTCGGCACAGACATCAACGCCCTGGGCGATCGGAAGCCAGTGATCCGGGCCGAGGTCATCGGCCAGCACGACCGCCGGCCCGTGGCCGTCGCGGTCGAATGTCACCAGAGGGTGGTCAGGCGTGCACGTCACCGACCGTCCCATCTTGGTCCGGATGCGGACGACCTCCCCTGACCATCGTCTTCGCGTCGCGGCGGCGACCCGCATGAACCGCGGCCGCTCGCCCGTCCGCCACGCGAGCACCTCGAGGTCCGCGGGCTCGACGACGTCGGTGTCGTCGAGCGGACGTTCCGACGCGAGGCGCCCGAACAGGTCGCTCAGCGGAAGCACACGTGTCTCTCCGGACGTACGCACCAGCACCGTCTCGTCGCCGATCAGGCACGACCCCCCAAATCCAATGCCCGGCCGCAGGAAGTGCGGCCCGATGCGGTCGTCGAGCCCCATCCCCTGGGCAACGACGGACACGTCCGCCCCGACCTCCTCGCACACGTTCGCGATCTCGTTGATGAACGAGATCTTGGTCGCGAGAAAGGCGTTCGAGCCGTACTTGATCATCTCGGCCGACGCCACGTCGGTGCGGATGACCGACGCCTCGAGGTCGGCGTAGAGGTCGGCGACCGCCTGTCCGTCGGCCTCGTCGGACGCGCCGATCACGATCCGGTCGGGCTCCATGAAGTCGGACAGCGCCCGGCCCTCGCGCAGGAACTCGGGGTTGGAGACGTAGCCGATCTGGTCGAGCCCGCGGGCGTCCAGCTCGAGCCGTACCTTCTCGCCGGTGCCGACGGGGACGGTCGACTTCATGACGAGCACGTGGCGGACCCCGGTCGCCGGGATGCCGGCCACGACGGCCTCGACGCGCGACAGGTCGGCGTCGCCCGACGCCGTGGGAGGCGTGTCGACACAGACGAACACCACCCGGCAGCGCTCGAGCACGTCGGCCAGCTCGAGGGTGAACGTGAGCCGCGCGCGGTTCCGCTGGAGGAGCGGCTCGACGCCCGGCTCGTAGATCGGCACCCGTCCGGCACGAAGCGCGTCGACCCGGTCCGGGTTCACGTCGCAGCAGACGACGTCGTGGCCGAGGTCGGCGAAGCACGCAGCGGTCACGAGGCCGACGTAGCCCACGCCGACGACGCCCACGGCGCTCCCGTTCCCCCGTGCCGCGGTCATCCGGTCGGCTTCAACGAGCGCGCGATGGCCACCATCTCGGGGTTCGTCAGGTCGTCGAGGAGCGTGTTGATGACCCAGTAGACGCGGTTGCGGTAGGCGAACGCGACGAGGTGCAGGTGCGGGCCGTTGTAGTAGAACCGGTACGTGCGGCCGTCGAGCCTCCTCGTGGTTGCGGGGTTCTGGAGGATCGGCGCGTCGGCGAAGCCGGTCTCCTCGATCCCCCACCACGCACCGGCGAGGCCCGGCATCTGGAACATCGCGTAGAGCGAGTGGTAGCCGTGGCCGCCGTTGTCGATCACGTACGTGCGGATCGGCGTCGTCGGCGTGAACGGCACGAAGTTGGACGCGGACTGCGTCACCGTCGGGTACATGCCGGGAATGTGCGCCCGGTGGGCCGCGTCGCGGAACGCCTGGAGGTAGACCTGGTTGTCGGGCGTGATGGTCGACGGAAGCGCCGAGCTGGGCGACTTGTGAGACGGGTGGATCGCCAGCTTCCCGCCGTAGTCGGTGCCGAGCACGACCACGACGTCGGCCGACGTGCTGCTGAATGCGCCCGGCAGCGGGCCGAGCTGCCCGGTGCCGAGGATCTTCTTGACGTCACCGGCCGCGGCCTGCGACCCGGTTCGGTAGTAGACCCGGGTCTGCGCGTAGGTCTGCGTGTCGGCGTTCGCGGACGAGGTTGGGTAGCCGAACCCCCCGAGCGCCGTGGCGGTCGTGGCGGCCTCACCGACCTTGATCGTGCCGTTCAGCACCGAGAGCGCCACCGTCGAGGGATCGACGGCCGGCTTGAACCTGGGCTTCTTGGGCTTCTTGGGCTTCTGACCGGTCGGAAGCTGGGCGGTCGGCGAGGCCAGCGTCTGGGGGTGCGTGAACCGGTACACCGCCCGGTGGATCGCATCCGGCGCGGCGAAGACCACCGACGCCGTGCCCTCCATCCCGGTCGTTGCCTCGAGCCGGGACGACACGAAATGCCCGGCGAGCGATGGCGCGAGCGTGGCGTACTTGATGAACGTGCGCACGCTGGGGGCACCGCCGTGCGCGCCGATCTGGACGTTGTGGGAGATCGTGTCGAGCAGCGACTTGATGTCGGGCAGATCGGTGATCGAGACGCCGTGGAAGCGGCTCGCGGCCCGCTGCTCGAAGGCCCGCAGGAAGGTCTGCTGGCGGGCGTTTCGGTAGAAGTCGGAGTCCGTGTGCCGGTAGCGGCTGAACGCCAGCGCGTCGGGCCCGCGGAGGAGCTGGTACCCGGGCTTCACGTCGATCACGGAGTAGCGGTCGCCGATCGGCGAGGCGTCGTTCGTGGCCTTGGTGTGCAGGTAGTACTGGTCGACGGGCACGTACACGCCGTGGAGGTCGTTCACGAGGTCGCTGAAGCCGCGGAAGTCGACCACCGCCACGTAGTTGATCTTGAGCCCGGTGAGGTTCTTGACGGTCTCGAGCGCGAGCTTCGTCGGGCTCGACCCTGGAGCTGGGCGCCGTCCGAGAAGGCCGCGTTGATGCGGTCGTTCCCGAACCCGGGGATCGGCACCCACAGGTCGCGCGGGAAGGAGAGCAGCGACACGAGATGCCGCTTGGGGTCGATCCGAACGAGCATGAACGTGTCCGACCGCGACGGCGAGGAGCCGTCCGTGTAGCGGTGGTCCGAGCCGATCACGAGGGCGATGGCGGGGGCGTCGGCCTGGGGCAGCGGCTCGGCGAGATCGTTCGTGGCCAGCTTGACGTCGTGCGAATTGCTCGTGATGCGGGTGTAGTCCCCGTAGAGCCAGTAGGCGACGACCCCGGCGCCCGCCAGCAGCACGAGGAAGATGCTCGCGAAGCTCCAGAGCGCGATGCGCAGCCACCGCCGTCGCTTGGGCTTCTTTGGCGGACGGCCACCGCCGTAAACGGTCATCTTCGGCCGCGCGCGACTCGGCGGCGGCGTGGGCGGGGTCTGCGTTGCCATCGGCTCCTGGGGCGCGCCGACGCCGGCGCGAGGTCGCAAGAGTATAGACATCCACCCCGTTCGACCCGGGCGGCCAAACTCATTCAGGGGCGGGCTCGATCCCCATCTCGATACCCCATGGACCGCGTTCGGAACCGCATTCCTCCTGGAACCACGGGTATGCGTCGGTCAGGAGCCATGCATAGGCGGTCACCCGCGCCTGGTAGCGATGCGGGCAGCTCCATCACCTCGAACATGCCGTGCGGGAGGCGGCCGGTCGCGAGGATGACCCACCACGCGGCGAAGCTCATCATGAGCGAGAAGAGCGCGAGGAAGTAGAGGATGAGCCAGGCCGGGATCGCAAGCAGAAGTCGAAGGCCCGTCGTGAGCCGCGAGAGCCGCTCGGGTTGGTCGACCCACACGTCGACCGGGTAGCCGTCGGTGCGCGACCCGAGCCCGAACGGCGGAAACCGGTCTGCCAGGAGCAGCCAGTAGCAGCCGATCCGGGTCGCATACCTGAGCATCCCGGCGACGAATCCGAAGAGCGGGCGCGGATATCGGCCGGTGGCGAGGATCGCGAGCCAGGCGATGACGAGCAGGATGGCCGTCGCCAGCTGGAGCACGAGCAGGACGACCAGGTGCGGCACCACCATGAGGGCGCGCAGGAGCGTCCGCGACCGCGAGTGCCGCGCGCGGTACTCGATGCGGACGTGCACCGGATGGGCCACGTCCAGCCGGCCCTCAGCCGGGGGCGATCTTGGCGACCGCCTCGGCGAAGGCCGCGGCCCGGCGGGCGGCGTAGACGTCGCCGTCGCCGCCCTCGGCCCGCTCGAGCGCCTCGCGCGCCTCCTCGAGCCGGCGCGCTGGCCTCCGCAGCCTCGATCGACTCGGCATCGAGCGCCTCGCCGACCAGCACGACGGCGCGGTTCGCGCGCACCTGGACGTAGCCGTCGTCGGTCGCGTAGCGCCTGACTGCGCCGGCCTCGTCGGTGATGCGCGTCTCGCCGGGCTTGAGCAGCGAGATCAGCGGCGCGTGGTTCGCGAGGATGCCCAGTTCGCCGGCCGCGCCGGGCACGACGAGCATCTCGGCGTCGCCGGCGAACGCGACGCCCTCCGGCGTGATCAGCTCCACGGGATATGCCGGGTGCTCGGCCACGGAGGCTAGGCGGCGGTCTTCATCTTCTCGGCGGCCTCGACGACGTCCTCGATCGCGCCGACCAGGTAGAAGGCCTGCTCCGGCAGGTCGTCGTGCTTGCCGGAGAGCACTTCCTGGAAGCTCCGGATCGTGTCCTCGAGCTTCACGTACTTGCCGGGCGATCCGGTGAACGGCTCGGCCACGTGGAACGGCTGGCTCAGGAACCGCTCGATCTTGCGAGCCCGCTGGACGATGACCTTGTCGTCGTCGGAGAGCTCGTCCATGCCGAGGATCGCGATGATGTCCTGGAGATCCTTGTAGCGCTGGAGCACCTCCTGGACCTGGGTGGCCGTGCGGTAGTGCTCCTCGCCGACGGACCCCGGCTGGAGGATGCGCGAGTTCGAGTCGAGCGGGTCGACGGCCGGGTAGATGCCCTTCTCGGAGATGGACCGCGAGAGCACGGTCGTCGCGTCGAGGTGGGCGAACGAGGCGGCCGGCGCCGGGTCGGTCAGGTCGTCGGCGGGCACGTAGATGGCCTGGACGGACGTGATCGAGCCCTTCGACGTCGAGGTGATCCGCTCCTGGAGCTGCCCCATCTCGGTCGCCAGGGTGGGCTGATAGCCCACGGCGCTCGGCATGCGCCCGAGGAGCGCCGAGACCTCGGAGCCGGCCTGGACGAACCGGAAGATGTTGTCGATGAAGAGCAGGACGTCCTGGTTTCGCTCGTCGCGGAAGTACTCGGCCATCGTGAGACCGGAGAGGCCGACCCGCAGGCGGGCTCCGGGCGGCTCGTTCATCTGCCCGTAGACGAGCGCGGTCTTCGAGATCACGCCGGACTCGGTCATCTCGAGCCACAGGTCGTTGCCCTCGCGGCTGCGCTCACCCACGCCGGCGAACACGGAGAGGCCGCCGTGAACCTGGGCGATGTTGTTGATCAGCTCGAGGATCAGCACGGTCTTGCCGACGCCGGCGCCGCCGAAGAGCCCCACCTTGCCGCCCTTCACGTACGGCGCCAGGAGGTCGACGACCTTGATCCCCGTCTCGAAGATCTCGGTGGTCGGGCTCAGGCTGTCGAAGCGTCGGCGGCTCCCGGTGGATCGGCCAGCGCTCGCCCTCTTCGACGGGGTCGCCCTTGTCGACCGGCTCGCCGAGGACGTTGAAGATCCGCCCGAGCGTCCGCTCGCCGACCGGCACCGTGATCGGGCCGCCGGTGTCGATCACGTCGAGGCCGCGCGCCAGGCCGTCGGTCGCGTCCATCGCGATCGCCCGCACCCGCCCGTCGCCCAGGTGCTGCTGCACCTCGGCCACGAGCCGCCCGCCGTCGGGGAGCGAGATCTCGAGCGCGTGGTAGATCGACGGGCAGGCCGCTCGAGAAGACGGCGTCGATGACGACGCCTTTGATCTCGACGATCTTGCCGACGTTCGAGGACTGGCCGTTCTCGGACAATGTGACTCCTTGTGCGGCGGGCGTGGGACGGGGAATCCGGCTCCGGGAGCCGGATCGTATCATTCAGGCACGAGCACCGGCTCGGACTTCGTTACACGGCGCAGACGCCACCGACAGCGCCTTCCGGGCCGCGCGTCGCCCATCTCGGCGGCGAGGCGAGAGCGCTCGAGCGACGCCGCCACACGGGCGGCGTGGTCGAGGTGTCAGACCCGCGACGAGACGGCGGAGATCATCGGCATACCCCGTACGGTACCTACGCGAACATGGCGCGCAGGTGCGGCGAGCGCTGAGTGCGCGCGGCTCGCCGTCGACCCGCAGCTTCGTCGGCCGGGCGTCGCGCAGGGTGCTGCTCAGATCGGTGCGCTCGGCGACCACCAGCCGGGGCGGCGCCTGCGGCGGCGAGGCGCCGGACGGCGACGCGACGAGCGCCCCCAGCCCGGCGAACGCCGCGACAACGGCGGCGATCCCGGCAACCTGGAACGCCGTGCTCCGGCCCGGGGCGGCGGGCAGGCCGTACAGGCACCGCGGCGACGGAGCCGACGAGGGTCGGGCGCCGTGCGCAGGCGCGCCGTCAGCTCCGCCATCGCGCCGACCGCCTCGTCGCACGCCGGGCATGCCGCGAGGTGCGCGTCGAGCCGGCGCAGCTCGATGTCCGAGAGCGGGCCGTCGAGGGCCTGCGAGCCGAGCGCCCGCGCCCGCTCGCATTCCCGTGCCTGTCTGCGCTGCAAGCGTCATCGTTGAAGGTGGGACGCGAGCATGCGAGGAAAAGGTTAGCCTCGGTGGCCTGGGCCGGAACACCCAATTCCAATTCTTCACCCAGATTCGCCGTCGGCCGGCTACGTCACCGGTGGCGCCCGTCGATCGGCGACGCCGGCGGCGAGGAGCGTGAGGCCGAGCGTGAGGAAGAGCGCCGAGGTCGAGATCTGATCGCGCCGCTCCGACGCCGTCATCCACCGCGCCGAGCCGCGCGGGATCAGGCCGCCGAAGAGCCCCGGCTGCTCGCCGTCGGCCCGGACCGGCGCCCGGTTCCCGGCGAAGAAGCCCATCATCACGAAGACCGACCCGACCAGGTACAGACCCACGGTGACCGCTCGGCGCACGGGCTGGCCGGTGGCGACCGCAAGGACGCCGGACACCACTGCGGTTACGACCACCGCGACCGCCACGAGGACCGCGAAGCGGCGCAGCCCCGCCAGCAGCACCGCCCGGGTCATGGCCCGGGCGTCACGTGCCCGCGGCGACCTGGTCGGCGGGGAGGCGCAGGTCGGCCATCGGCCACGTCTCGAGCGGGTAGTGGCACGCCGCCCGGCTCCCGGTGTCCTTGGCCTCGAGCTCCGGCTCGGTGACATCGCAGACGCCGTGCTGGAACCGCGGGCAGCGCGGGTGGAACCGGCAGCCGCTGGGCGGGTTGATCGGGCTCGGGACGTCGCCCTCGAGCACGATCGGCTTGCGCGCGCGGGCGACGTCGGGGTTCGGGATCGGCACGGCCGAGAGCAGGGCGCCCGTGTAGGGGTGCCGCGGGCGCTCGTAGAGCGCCTGGCCGGGCGCCGTCTCGACGATCTTGCCCAGATACATGACGGCGACGTTGTCGGAGATGTGGCGGACGACGTCGAGGTCGTGGGCGATGAAGACGTAGGTCAGGTCGAAGTCCCGCTGGAGCTGCTTCAGCAGGTTCAGGATCTGGGCCTGAACCGACACGTCGAGCGCCGACACCGGCTCGTCGCACACGATCAGCTTGGGCCGGATCGCCAGCGCGCGGGCGACCCCGATCCGCTGCCGCTGGCCGCCCGAGAACTCGTGCGGGAAGCGGTTGTAGTGCTCCGGGTTCAGGCCGACGACGTCGAGCAGCTCCTGCACGCGCGCCTTGTTCTCCTTGGCCGTGCCGATCTTGTGCACCTCGAGCGCCTCGCCGATGATCGAGCCGACGCGCTTTCTGACGTTCAGCGAGGCGTACGGGTCCTGGAAGACCATCATGAGCTCGCGGCGCACCTTCATCAGCTCGCCGCCCTTGATTGTGGTGATGTCCCGGCCGTCGAAGATCACCTTGCCGCCGGTGGGGTCGAGGAGGCGCATGATGCAGCGCGCCATCGTCGACTTCCCGCAGCCGGACTCGCCGACGACGCCCAGCGTCTCGCCGCGCTCGACCGAGAACGACACGCCGTCGACCGCGCGGACGCGCCCGATCTCCTTCTGGAAGATGACCCCGCGGGTGATCGGGAAGTGCTTCTCGAGGTTCTCGACCCGAAGCAGCTCGTCCGCCATCAGGCCGACCCCACCTTCATCCGGCCGACGATCTCCTCGGCGCCGCGCTGCTTGGCCTGCTCATCGAGGTGGCAGGCGTCCAGGTGGTCGGCGTCGTCCGGGGCGGGGACGAGCGGCGGGACGTCGGTCCGGCACCGGTCGAACGCGTACGCGCACCGCAGGTGGAAGCGGCAGCCGGGCGGCGGGCGCAGAAGCGACGGCGGCGAGCCGGGGATCGGCTTCAGCTCGGCACCCAGCGCGAGCCGGGGCAGCGAGCTCAGAGAGGCCCCAGGTGTACGGGTGGCGCGGCCGGTAGAAGATGTCGCTGTAGTCGCCCTGCTCGATCGCCTTGGCGGCGTACATCACCAGCACGTCGTCGGCGGTCTCGGCCACGACTCCCAGGTCGTGCGTGATCAGGATGATCGCGCTTCCGAAGTCGCGCTGGAGCTCGTTCATGAGCTTCAGGATCTGGGCCTGGGTCGTCACGTCGAGCGCGGTGGTCGGCTCGTCGGCGATCAGGAGGTCGGGGTTGTTGATGAGCGACATCGCGATCATCACGCGCTGGCGCATGCCACCCGAGAACTGGTGCGGATAGTCGTCGAGGCGGGCGTCGGGCCGCGGGATGCCCACGGCCTTCACCATCTCGAGCGCCCGCCGCCTGGCGGCCTGCTTGGGGACCTTCTCGTGCAGCTGGACCGCTTCGATCAGCTGCCGGCCGATCGTGTGCACCGGGTTCAGCGAGGTCATCGGGTCCTGGAAGATCATCGAGATCTCGGCGCCGCGCACCTTGCGCATCTCGTTCTGCGGGAGCGTCAGAAGGTCGCGGTCCTTGAACATCGCCACGCCCGACGTGACCGTGTTCTGGCGCGGGTTCAAGCCCATGATCGAGAGGCAGGTGACGCTCTTCCCGCAGCCCGACTCGCCGACGATCGCAAGCGTCTTCCCCTTCTCGACCGAGAACGACAGTCCGTCGACCGCCTGGACGACGCCGTCGTCGGTCTTGAAGGACGTCTTCAGGTCACGGACGTCGAGCAGGGCCATGCGACAGAAGTGTAACGGTCGGGGACGGCGCTATGCGAGCCGGATCCGGGGATCGACCCAGGCGTACAGCAGGTCGACGATCAGGTTGAACACGATCACCAGGATCGAGGCGAACACCACCACTCCCAGCGTGATCGGATAGTCGAACTGGAAGAGCGAGTGGAGCGCCACATAGCCCAGGCCGGGGAGGCCGAAGACCTGCTCGAGCAGGACGGCGCCTCCCAGCGCCAGCGCCACGTCCATCCCCAGCATCGTCACGATCGGGAGCATCGCGTTTCGCAGCACGTGGTGGACGAGCACGCGCCGCTCGGGCGCGCCCTTCGCCCGGGCCGTGCGCACGTAGTCCTCGTTCAGGGTGTCGAGCACGGTCGAGCGGATCATCCGCACGTAGAACGCGGCATACAGCACGGCGAAGACGGTCCAGGGGACGATCAGGTGGTAGAACCAGTCGACCGGCCCCCCGCAGAGCTCGCCCGGGCGCGGCGCCGGTGAAATGGCAGTAGCCCTGGATCGGGAAGAGGTCGAGCTTGTAGCCGAGGATGTACGAGGCGATCAGGCCCAGCCACACCGGGTGCACCGAGATCCCGGTGAGGACGCCGGTCATGGCGACCCGGTCGCCGACCGACCGCGGCCGAAGCGCCGAGTAGACGCCGACCGGGACGGCGATCGCCATCCACACGACCACGGCGCCCAGGACCAGCGAGGCCGTGATCGGGGCCGCGTTCAGCACCGTCGGCGCCGACGTTCTGCCGGTTGGCGTAGGAGTAGCCGAGGTCGAGATGCAGGACGAGCCGGTCGAGGAAGTGCAGGTACTGCTCCCAGATCGGCCTGTCGAGATAGAGCCGGTGGGCCACGACCTGCACGTCGTGCGGCGTCGCCGCCTTGCCGGCCGCGAGCCGGGCCGGGTCGACGGGGATGATGTAGAAGATCAGGTAGGTGGCGAGGGTCACCGAGATGAACAGCACGACGGCCCAGAGCAGCCGCCGGATGATGTACCTGATCACGCCTCGTCCCTCCCGCCTCTCGGGCGGCTCGGGGCTTCCCGGCTGGTGCCGGGAAGCCCCTCCCCGCTGACTCTCGGGCCTCGGCCCATTCTAGGGCCGGCGCCCGCCTTGTGCTACGAGCGAATGCACATGGTGTTCAGATGCGAACCCGTAGCCAGGGCGTCGATTCACCTGGCATCCGATCCTCGGGCCGAAGAACTCGATGTTCGTCCCGAACGATCGCGACGCCCACGGAGCCGGCCCCTTGGCGAGGTCGGTCGCGAGCTGGCCGTACGTCTGGTCACGCGCAGAGCCGGTCAGCTGGTTCGCGTCGTCCATCCGCTTGTTGAACGTGGGGTCGTTGAAGTAGCTGAAGTTGTTGCCCCCGGTCTCGGGGATGGTCTCGCCGTTCAGAAGGATGTTGATGAAGTCGTAGGCGTCGTAGTAGTCCGCGACCCAGCCTTCATCGGCGATGTCGAAGGGCTCGCCCTTCTGGCCTTCCTTCGTGAACTGCACGCCGCGCTCGAACTCCTTGATCTGGACGTCGATCCCGATCTGCTTCAGCTCCTGCTGGATGACCGCCGCCCGGTCGGGGCACGGCGGCTGGTTGCAGGTGTAGAGCACCGCGGTCATGTTGGACACTCCCGCCTGCTGCATGAGCGCCTTCGCCTTCGTCAGGTCGGAGGAGTCGAGCGGGTAGATGCTCTGCTCCTCCGAGCTCCCGGAGATCTGCGGCGGCAGGTACTTGTCCGCCGGGACGCCGGCGCCGTACCCGGACGGCTGCAGGATCGCCTTGCGGTTGATCGCCCAGTTCACGGCCTGGCGCACCAGCTCGTCCTTGAACGCCGGGCGGGCGGTGTTGAGCGCCAGGTACGAGACGACCGCCGCGGGTGTCACGAAGAACCGCTGCGGTCCGCCCGAGGTGCCTTCGGGTCCGTACTGCGCGTTCAGCTGCGCGTTCTGGGCCGGGACGACCGCGTCGTTGATGTAGTCGAGCTGACCGTTCTTGGCCTCCAGGGTGCCCTGGTTGGAGTCGATGGTGAGCTGGGTGTAGTCGATCTCGTCGGCGTAGGCCACCCGGTCACCCGTGTAGTTCGGGTTCTTCTTCAGCACGATCGAGCGGTTCGGCGTGAAGTCGGAGATGTAGTACGGCCCCGCGCCCGCGATCGTGTGGACGCCCTTCGGGTCGATGGGCGTGTCGTTCGGGATCGCGCAGGCGAACGGCGTCGCGAGCTTCTGGGCCATCGAGCCGTCCTTCTGGGTCAGCTGGATCGTCAGCTTGTCGCCGCTCACGCTGATGCCGGAGACGTGCTCGCCCGGCTTGCCCTTGTAGTCCGACGCGCCCTTGATGAACGGCGCGAGGAAGACGGCGCCGAAGTACGACGCCTGCTTCGGGTTCAGGTCGCGCTCCAGCGCGTGCTGGAACGTCGCCGCCGTCACCGGCTCGCCGGTGTTGAACTTGAACTTGCCGGCGGGAACCGTGTACGTGTACGTCAGCCCGTCGGACGAGATGGTCGGAAGCGCCGAGGCGGCCTCCGGCTTGCATAACGCGGCCGGCGTCGCCGGGAACGTCCGGGTAGTTCGTGAGCTTGACGCAGGTCGCGTCCTCGATCTGCCAGGTGTTCTGGTAGTACGCCAGCGCCGGGTCGAGGTAGTCGATGTTGCCACTCAGCGCGATCTTGATCACGCCGCCGTTTTGGTGCGGCGGGATCGCTGACGTGTTCCCTCCGCTTGCGGCGCCGCCGTTGTCGCTGCTGCCACAACCGGCGGCCCCGAGCAGCACCACGCCGGCGGCAAGCGCCCCCAGCGTGAGCCACAATCCAGGTCGTCTCCTCATCCGGGTCCTCCCGAGTCGTTTTCGGGCACGGACGCGTCCGCCCGTTGCCCCTTGAGCACTCCCCGATAGGACGCGAGCGCGAGGCGAAAGTTAGAGAGCGGTTAGAGCGTGGCCCGCGGGTCGAGCGCGTCGCGCAGACCGTCGCCCAGCAGGTTGAACGCGAGCGTGAGCACGAGGAGCGCGACACCGGGCCACACGATCAGCCAGGGCTGGATCGTGTAGAGCTGCGTGGCCTCGTCGAGCATGTTCCCCCAGCTCGCGTTCGGCGGAGGCAGGCCCACGCCGAGGAACGAGAGCGTCGGTCTCGAGCAGGATGTTGATGGCGACGGTGAGCGTGCCGTACACGATGATGGTCCCGACGAGGTGCGGCAGGAGATGCGACCGCATGATGCGGAAGTTGCTCGACCCCACCATGCGGGCCGCCTCGATGAACTCCTTCTCCCGCAGCGAGAGCACCTGCGCGCGGATGATCCGGGCCGGGTAGAACCACGTGAAGAGCCCGATCACCATCGTGAGCGTGAACACCCCGGGATTGAGGAGACCTCCGAGCGTGATGTTGTTGAGACGTTCGCCGACCGTCGCCGAGATGGCGATCAGGAAGAGCAGGAGCGGGAAGGCCATCACGATCTCGGTGAGGCGGGAGACCATGGTATCCGCGGCCCCGCCGTAGAAGCCGGCCAGAAGCCCCAGCACGACCCCGAGCCCGAGCCCGACCAGCGTCGCCAGGATCCCGACCTCGATCGACACCTGCGCGCCCGCCAGCAGCCGCAGGAACTCGTCGCGCCCGACCAGGTCGGATGCCCCGAGCGCGAGGTACGTCTGGCCGCCGTGGCCGTCGCTCACGGTCGAGAACGGGCCGACGGGGACGAAGTTCTGGACGCCGCCCGAGACGAGGTCGTTCGGGCCGTGCCCGATCCACGCGCGGGCCAGCGGCAGGCCGATGAACGGGACGATGATGAAGAGGACGATGACGACAGGCGCTCACGATCGCGAGCCGGTCGCGGCGGAGCCGCCGGAAGGCGTTCTCCCAGTAGCCGCGGGCCTGGACGGCGCCGGCGCCCGCGTCGATGTCGCCGGCGCTCCCGGCGAGCGCCGCGCCGCCGGGGAGGGCGGTCGTGGGATCAGTCGTCGCCATGGCTACTGCACCTCCGCGAGCGGATCCGTGCGCCCGTCGGACTTCACGGTCGGGCCGCCGGGACCGGTGGGTTCGTGCCGCGCGGGCCGAAGTAGTCGACCAGCCAGCGGTCGCCCCGCGGCACCATCTGGATGAAGAACTCGCCCGACTTGACGCCGGGCTTGTCGGGCGTGATGAGCGCCTGAAGCATCACGTTCTTGGAGCGCGACCACTCGACCTTGTAGCGCGTCTCGCCGTAGGCGTCCTTCGGAAACGGGAACACCGGGATCGTCCCGGTCATCCACTGCGCGTGGGTCAGGCCGGCGTGCACCTTCGAGCGTCGAGATCCGCCAGCCCCTGTCGAGATCCTTCCGGACGACGGCGGTATGGATGAACGTGCGGGCGGCGGCGACGGCCTGCTTGGGCAGCTTGATCGGGTGGCCGTAGGCCGCAAGGCCGGTGCTGCCGCCGCCGGGGACGACGGCGGCGTGTGTCTGGTGCTGGTTCTGCACGTACAGCGCCCGGATGCCGGCGAAGAGGACGACGACGGCAACGAGCGCAAGCGGCCAGCGCACAGCGGGCCGGTCCCAGAGCCGTTCGAGGGCCTGCATGGGGGGAATCATACCGCTTCCCCGTTCGTTCTCCGGTGTCGCATCACTCGAGCGCGTCGGCTCCGGCGACGACCTCGAGGATCTGCTGGGTGATCTCGGACTGGCGGGCCCGGTTCATCTGGAGCGTGTACGCGTCGATCAGCTCGCCGGCATTCTCGGAGGCATTTCGCATCGCCGTCATGCGCGCGCCGTGCTCCGAGGCGCTCGACTCGAGCAGCGCCCGGTAGATCGTCACCTCCAGGTAGGTGGGCAGGAGGTGCGACAGGATGGTGCTCGCGTCCGGCTCGTCCAGGTACGAGCCCTCGATCGCCTCCGGGGGGTCGGCGTCGACCAGGCTCTCGGGCACCGGCAGCACGTCGACCGCCTCGACCTTCTGGGCGAGCGCCGAGACGAACCGGTTGTAGACCAGGACGACCCGGTCCACCCGGAGCTCCGTGTAGAGGTCCGCGACCCGCTCGGCGACGGCCTGCGCGTCGGCGTACGCGGGCCGGTCGGTGATCCCGGTGTAGGACGTCTCGATGTCCTGGCCGCGGAAGCCGAGCGTCGAGGTGCCCCGCCGACCGACGGTGAGCCAGACGACGTCGTGGCCCTCTCCGCGCTCGTGCGTCGCCACCTCGAGGCTCCGCCGCACGATGTTGGCGTTGAACCCGCCGGCCAGCCCGCGATCGGCGGTCAGCGCGATGACGGCCACCGTCGCCACGTCACGCCGGGCGAGCAGCGGCTGGTCGTGGGCCCGCGACGAGGCCGCCGCCACCTCGACGGTCAGGCCCTGCATGCGGTCGGCATACGGGCGCACGGCCTCGATCCGAGCCTGGGCCCGGCGCAGGCGCGAGGCTGCGACGAGCTCCATGGCCTTCGTGATCTTCTCGACGTTCCCGGCGAACCGGATCCGTCGCTTGATGTCCTGCTGGCTGGCCAAGTATCCGGGCTACGAGGCTGCGGCCGCCAGCCCGCGCTCCTCCTCGATGAAGAACCCGTCCTTGAACCCGTCGACGGCCTTCTTCAGGGCTTCCACCGTCTCGTCGGAGAGGTCGCCGCTCTCGACGATCGCCTTCAGCACCGTGCCCTCGGCACGCAGCGACTCACGCAGCTCGTCGTGGAAGCGCGGAACCTGCGCCACCGGCACGTCGTCGAGGTAGCCGTTGGTCGCAGCCCAGATCGACGTCACCTGCTCCTCGAGCGGCCACGGGGCGTACTGCGGCTGGTTCAGCGTCGCGACCAGGCGCTGGCCGCGCGCCAGCTGGCGCTGGGTGGCCGCGTCGAGCTCCGAGGCGAACTGCGAGAAGGCCTCGAGCTCACGGTATGCGGCGAGGTCGAGGCGCAGCCGGCCGGCCACCTTCCGCATCGCGCGCCGCTGGGCATTGCCGCCCACGCGGGAGACGGAGATGCCGGCGTTGATGGCCGGGCGCACGCCCGAGTAGAAGAGGTCGGACTTGAGGAAGATCTGCCCGTCGGTGATCGAGATGACGTTGGTCGGGATGTACGCCGAGACGTCGTCGGCCTGAGTCTCGATGACCGGGAGCGCGGTCAGCGAGCCGCCGCCCAGCTCGTCGGACAGCTTCACCGAGCGCTCCAGGAGGCGCGAGTGCAGGTAGAAGACGTCGCCCGGATAGGCCTCGCGGCCCGGCGGCCGGCGCACGAGCAGCGACATCTGCCGGTAGGCGTCGGCGTGCTTGGAGAGGTCGTCGTACATGACGAGGGCGTGGCGGCCGTTGTAGAGGAAGTGCTCGCCCATGGCGCAGCCCGCGTACGGGGCCATGTACTTGATCGGCGCCGCCTCGGTCGCCGACGCGGCGACGATGATCGTGTAGTCCATCGCGCCGTGCTGGCGCAGGAGCGCCTCGACGGCCCGGACGTTCGACGCCTTCTGGCCGATCGCCACGTAGATGCAGATGACGTCCTGGCCCTTCTGGTTGATGATCGTGTCGATGCAGAGCGCGGTCTTGCCGGTGGTGCGGTCGCCGATGATGAGCTCGCGCTGTCCGCGCCCGATCGGGATCATGGAGTCGATCGCCTTGATGCCGGTCTGGAGCGGCTCCTTCACCGGCTGGCGGTCGACGACACCGGGAGCCTTGAACTCCATGGGCCGGGTCTCCGTGCCCTCGATCGCCGGTCCGCCGTCCAGCGGGATGCCCAGCGGATCGACGACCCGGCCGATCATCCCGTCGCCGACCGGGATCGACATGACCTCCCCCGTGCGGCGGACGGTGTCGCCCTCCTTGATCTTGTCCCACTCGCCGAAGAGCACCGCGGCGACGTTGTCCTCCTCGAGGTTCAGCGCGAGGCCGGTGACGCCGTGGTCGAGCTCGAGCCGCTCGAGCGCGACGCAGCGGTCGAGGCCGTAGATGCGGGCGATGCCGTCGCCGATCTGGATGACGGTGCCGACCTCCTCGACGTTGGCCTGCACGTCATAGCGCTCGATCTCGGCCTTCAGGATGTTGGCGATCTCGTCTGGTCGCAGCTTCACGCTTCACTCCCAACGGGCAAGGGTGTACGGACGAGCGCGCGGCGGATCTCCTCGAGCCGGCGCCGGACTGACGCGTCCAGGAGGACGCCGCGGGCGCTCAGGACGAGGCCCCCGATGATTGCGGGATCGACGGTGGCGACGACGTTGGCGTCGTGGCCGACCGCCGCGGAGAGCCGCTCGCGCAGGTTCTCGACCTGGCGGTCGTCGAGGGCCACGGCGGTGGTCACGTCGACGGTCAGGATGCGATCCTCGGCGGCGACGAGCTCGGCGTACGCAAGGGCGGTGTCGGCCACCAGCGGCAGCCGGCCGTGGTCGGTGAGCACGAGCGCGGCGTTTCGGACGAGCTCCTCGGAGCCCTCGAGCAGCGTCCGCATCACGCGCTTCTTGGCCTCGCGCGGGATCGCGGGGTTGGCAAGCGCGAGCAGGAGCGGCCGGTTCTCGGCCAGCTCCGTGAGCAGCGCCTTCAGGTCGGCGTCCACCTCGCGCGTCCGCCCCACGTCGCTCGCGGCCGCGTACAGCGCGTCGGCGTACACGCGCGCCACCGGGTCGATCCGCTCGGCCACTACTCCTCGCCCTCCGGCACGAGCGCGGCGAAGTCGACGTCGGCGAGGGCGTCGTCGATCAGCCGCTTCTGCTCCGCCGCGTCGAGGCGCGCGCGGACGACCTTCTCGGTCGTGACGATCGTGAGCTCGGCCACGTGCTGCTTGATCTCGGCGAGCGCCTGCCGGGTCTCGGCCGCGATCTCCGCCTTGGCCTGCTCCTTGAGGCGAACCGTCTCGGCCTCGAGCGCCGCGACGTCGGCGGCGCGACGCTCCTCCCCCACCTTGCGGGCGTCCTCGACGATCCGCGACGCCTCCTTGCGGGCGTCGGCCAGCTGCCGGCGGTACTCGGCGAGGGAGGTCTGCGCCTCCTCGCGCGCCTGCTCGGCCGCGTCCAGGTCGGCCGTGATGGCGACGCGGCGCTGGTCGATCATCTGCTGGATCGGGCCGAAGGCGTACTTCTTGAGGACGATCAAGACGACGACGAACGTCACCAGCGTCCAGATCATCAGCCCCGTCGTGGGCGTGATCAGCGTCGAGTCATAGACGACCATGGTGGACCTCCGTCACGCGATTGCGTAGGCCACGAAGGCCATGCCCAGGGCGTAGAAGATGATCGCCTCGGTCAGCGCGAATCCCAGCCACATGAGGCCCTGGAGCTGGCCGCGCATCTCCGGCTGGCGGCCGACAGCCTCGATCGTCTTGCCGAAGATGAAGCCGACCCCGATGCCGGGGCCGATCGCACCGAGGCCGGTGGCGAGCCCCAGCTCCAGTGCGCGGGAAGCATCATGAACGTTGCCGTCGAGGGCCATTCGAACTCCTAGTGGTCGGGGTGGATCGCTCCACCGATGTAGATGGCTGACAGGGTGGCGAAGATGAACGCCTGCAGGCCGGCGATCAGCGTGCACTCGAGGAGGTAGAGCGCCACCCCCATCGGGATGCCGATCGGCAGGATGAAGTACGTGCCCAGCAGCGAGGCGAGGCCGAGGAAGACGGCGATCACCAGGTGGCCCGCCAGCATGTTGAAAAAGAGACGGAAGCTGAGCGAGACGATGCGCACGAACTGGGACAGCACCTCGATCACCGCGATCAGCCCGAGCAGGATCAACACCGCCGGCGTCTTCGCACCGAACGGCCTGGGCGAGGGCAGCCCGGACGGCATCCAGCTCTTGAAGTACTTGACCGGGCCGTTGTAGCGGATGCCCTCGATGTGGGTGGCGAAGAACGTGACCAGCGTGAGCGCGAGCGTCACGGACAGGTTGGCGCTTGCGGCGTAGATCTGGAACTCGGGGACACTCAGGCCGAACACGTCGACGTGGCGCTCGCCGAACGGCAGCGGGACGAAGCCGATCACGTTCATCGACCAGATGAAGACGAACAGCGTCGCCACGTACGGGAACCAGATCCGCATCCCCTCCTCGGGCAGGCCTCCCCGTGCGATCTGCGTCTGACAGACGTCGTACACGATCTCGACGGCCGTCTGGCCGCCGTCCGGCCGGAGCTTCAGGCCACGACGGACGAGCAGGAGCGTCACCCCCATCGCCACAGCGGCCGTCAGCCACAGGTAGATGACGGCCTTGTTGATGTCGAGTCCGAGCGGCAGGTCGACATACGGGTTGTGAACGAAGTCCGTGAACTCCGACACCGGGTTGAAGTCGACCTTGAGCAGCGTCATCTAGGCTGCCCCGCCGAGCGTTCCACGGATGTTCCGGTGGGTCAGGACGCGGGTCGCGATGTCGATGGTGACGAGGATCAGGAAGAGGAGGACGGACGACACGAGGAGCGTGCCGTCATCCTTCGTGATCAGGAAGAGCACGAGCATCCCGATCCACGGGCGAAGCAGCATGCTTGCGCCGAGGACACCCACCCCGCGGAGCGCCCCCATCCGCACGGCGCGGCGCTCGATCACCGACTGCGCGTAGCGGTTCACGGCCCAGAGCGCCGTCGCCCAGAACCAGGCCTCGAGCGGCAGGCCGGCCAGGAGGAAGACCGGCACGGCCAACGCGGCCACGATGGCGTCGAGGTTGTGGGCTGCGAGGGTCTGGGGCGAGGTCATATGTCGCGGAAGCGCCGGTACACCAGGTAGAAGCTGGTCGGGACACCAAGCGCCGCGCCGATCGCGCCGCCGACGGCCGGTGCCCCTGCCAGCCAGCCCACTCCGAGGCCGATCCCCACGAACAGCGCAAGCGCTGCGAGCAGATAGATCCCGGCCGTCGCTCCTGATGCTGCCGGTTTCCCTGCCGTGTGAGTCGCGTCCTCGTCGAGGGTGGTTGGCGGGCGCGCGTAGTATGCCAGAGCGCCGGAGTATGTGACAAGTTTGTGACGTCGCGGCGGCTCAGGCCGCGGGGCGATCGACGGACGCCTGGGCAGCGTCAGCGCGACCCCCGCGAAGCGCCTTCAGGCGGCGCAGCTTGATGATCTCGAGCGTGTAGATCACGTACACCGACGAGACAAGCGCGACCAACCCCAGCACGCTCAGAACGGCCACCGCCGAGAGGCTCCACCCGTGCCGGTGAGCCGGAACGAACCTGATCGCCAGCGCGAAGCAGGACAGCACGATGCACCAGGCGTACAGGGTGAGCGCCGTGCGCCGCTGCGAGAAGCCGATGTTCGCGAAGCGGTGGTGGAAGTGCCAGCGGTCGGCCTGGTAGATCGGCTGGCGGTACTTCAGCCGCTTCAGGATGACGAACGAGGTGTCGAGGATCGGCAGGGCGAGCACGACGAGCGGGAAGACGAGGGAGACGGCTGCGGCGGTCTTCAGCACGCCCTCGATGGCGAGCGTGGCCAGCAGGTAGCCGAGCATCAGCGAGCCCGAGTCGCCCATGATGATGGTCGCCGGGTGGAAGTTGTACCGGAGGAAACCGATCGCGGCGCCCGCGACGACGGCGGCGACCGCCGCGGTGCTGGAGTGCCCCAGCGAGGCCGCAAGGATCGCGAACGTCATGGCGGCGATGGCGCAGAAGCCGGCCGCCAGGCCGTCCATCCCGTCGATGAAGTTGACGATGTTGGCGATGGCCACGATCCAGATGATCGTCACGGGATAGGCCATGACGCCGAGGTCGAAGACGCCGATCACCGGGAGCGTCACGTGGTCGATCGAGATGTTCCCGCCCGACAGCGTGACGGGCACCGCGGCGATGGCAATCTGGCCGGCGAGCTTGACGCCCGGCGGAAGCGAGACGACGTCGTCGACGGCGCCGAGGGCGCACATGAGCGCTGCGCCGAGCATCACGCCGTAGAAGCCGTGCTGCGCGCCGAAGGCGGCGCACGGGATGGCGATGCCGGCGAAGATCGCGAGCCCTCCGAGGCGCGGGAGCGGTCGGCGGTGCATGCGCCGGTCGCCGTCTGTGCGGTCGAGGACGCCCGCCCGCGACGCTGCGAGCGAGACGACGGGCGTCAGCAGCACCACGAGCAGGAAGGCGACTGCGAACCCGACGGCAGCTGCCTGATAGCCGAGCAGTGAGTTCATCGGATCGTCGAGGCGGACAGGGTACCGGTTCGGCGCGCACGACCGGTTTCATGCCTGGGCTTGGGGACAGTCCCCGAACGGACTGCGGCACAATGTTGGCACACATCCACGCCCTTCCAGCCGGCCATCGCGATGGGCCATCGCCGTACGGTCGGCACATCGCCCGTCGAAACCGAATCCAGCGCAGCGGTGCGCTCTACCACGCCGGAACCCGAGGGATCCGCCGCTCGCACATATTCCTCGCCGACGACGATCGCCTGCTCTTCCTCGCCATCCTCGGAGACGTCGTCCGGCGCTTCAACTGGCAGTGCCACGCCTATTGCCTGATGACGAACCACTACCACGTCGCCCTCCAAACGCCGGACGCGAACATTGGAGATGGGATGCATCGACTCAACGGCCTGTACGCGCAAGCGTTCAATCGCCGTCATGGATTCAAGGGGCACCTGTTCGAGGAGCGGTACTGGTCACGCCTGGTCGAAACCGAGGAGCACCAGGTGAGCCTCATGCGGTACATCGTGTTGAACCCGGTGCGCGCACGGATGTGCCCCCTGCCACATGAGTGGTTGTGGTCGAGCTACCGGGCGACGGTCGGCATCGATCCACGGCCCCCTCACCTGGATCTGCGTTGGATGCACAGCTGGGCGGGCCAGGGCTCCGGCCCCGCGATGTTCCGGTCGTTCGTGCTCGAGGGCCTCGAGGCTGGCGCCGCACCGCCACCCGACGGACCCGTCACGGCGGCGTAGCACGATCGTCACGTCAGGCGTTCGGGGACTGTCCCCCGGCGTTACCGCGTGCCGAACAGCCGGTCGCCCGCGTCGCCAAGGCCGGGCAGGATGAAGCCGGCTTCGTTGAGCTCGCGGTCGACCGCGGCGGTGTACACGGTGACGTCCGGGTGGTCGGCGGCGATCCGCTCGAGGCCGACCGGAGCCGCGACCACCGAGAGCAGGCGGATGCTGCGCGACCCGCGCTGCTTGCACAGCCCGAGCGCGGCCGACGCCGAGCCGCCCGTCGCCAGCATCGGGTCGAGCACGAGGACGTCGCGCTCGTCCAGGTCGCCCGGCAGCTTGCAGTAGTACTCGACGGGCTCGAGCGTCGACTCGTCCCGGTAGATGCCGACGAAGCCGACGCGGGCCACGGGGACGAGATCGAGCACGGCGTCGAGCATGCCGAGCCCTGCCCGCAGCACCGCCACGACGCCGAGCTTCTTGCCCGAGATCTGCGCGCCGCGCGTCGTCTCGAGCGGCGTCTCCACGTCGATCTGCTCGAGCTCGAGGTCGCGGGTCGCCTCGTAGCAGAGGAAGGCTGCCAGCTCACCCATGAGCCAGCGGAAATCGCGCGTCGTGGTCGTCCGGTCGCGGATCAGCGCAAGCTTGTGCTGCGCCAGCGGATGGGCGACGACGACGAGCTGCTCAGACGACCGGATGGCCATGCGGGAACGCCGAGTAGAGCGGCCGGCCCGCGAGCAGCTCGCGGGTGCGGCCCCGAAGCGCGGCCGGATCCGCCGCCGGGTCGAGGACGTCGAGGATGATCGCGCCCACCTCGCGCATGTCGTCCTCGGTGAATCCGCGCATCGTCGCGGCGGGCGTGCCGATCCGCACCCCGGAGGCGATCGTCGGCGGACGCTCGTCGAACGGGACGGTGTTGCGGTTGACCGTGATCGCGGCCTCGTGCAGCCGCTCCTCGGCATCCTTGCCCGACCATTGCGTACGCCGCAGGTCGAGCTGGATCAGGTGGATGTCGGTGCCGCCCGTCAGGAGATCCAGCCCGCCGTCGATGAGCGTCGCCGCCAGCGCCTGGGCGTTGGCGACGATCTGGCGCTGGTAGTTGCGAAACCCCTCCGTCGCGGCGAACTTGAAGCAGACCGCCTTGGCCGCCACGACGTGGCAGAGCGGCCCGCCCTGTAGCCCCGGGAACACGGCCTTGTCGATCGCCGTCGCGTGCTCGGCCCGGCTCAGCACCAACCCCGACCGCGGGCCGGCAAGGGTCTTGTGCGTCGTCGACGTGACGACGTCGGCGTGCTCGACCGGGTTCGGGTGGATGCCCGCCGCCACGAGCCCGGCGAAGTGCGCCATGTCGACCATGAGCATCGCCCCCACCTCGTCGGCGATCGACCGGAACCTCTCCGCGTCGATCACCCGGGGATATGCCGACGCGCCCGCCACGATCAGCCGCGGCCGGTACTCCTTGGCGAGCCGCTCGACCTCGTCGAAGTCGATCAGCGAGTCCTCGCGGCGGACGCCGTAGGCATGGACGTCGTAGAGCCGCCCGGAGAAGTTGACCTTGAGGCCGTGGGTCAGATGGCCGCCGTGATCGAGCCGCAGGCCGAGGATGGGGTCGCCCGGCTCGAGGAGCGCGTAGTACGCGGCCTGGTTGGCCGGCCCGCCGGCGTGCGGCTGGACGTTCACGTGGTCGGCGCCGAACAGCGCCTTCGCGCGGTCGATCGCGAGCTGCTCGACCTCGTCGACCCACTCGCACCCGCCGTAGTAGCGCCGCCCCGGGTAGCCCTCGGCGTACTTGTTCGTGAGCACCGAGCCGACCGCCTCGAGCACCGCGGGCCACGTGAAGTTCTCGGACGCGATCAGCTCGAGCTGGTCGCGCTGGCGCGTGAGCTCGAGGTCGATGAGGCCCGCGATATCAGCGTCTGCCTCCGCCAGGCCGATCGCGCGGAGCTGCTCGAACGTCTGCTCGGCGGTCGCCACCCCCCGATGCTAAACGATGCGCGCCTGCCCCGGCCGAAGCACCACGGGCTCGGGCCCGGTGAGGTCGATGATCGTGGAGGCGATGCCGGGGAGCGAACCCCCGTCGACGACGACGGCCGCCGCCGCTCGAAGCTCCCCGGGGACATCGGACAGCCTGCCCGGCGCCGGCTCCCCGCGGCGGTTGGCGCTCGTCATCGCAAGCCCGCCCACGGCGTCGGCGAGCACCGCGACGTCGGGAGCCAGATCGGGGACGCGCACGCCGATGCGATCGGGCGTGGACCCGCACAGGTGGGCGAACCGTCCGCCGGGGTTCGGCACGATCAGCGTGACGGGCCCGGGCAGCAGCTCGGCGGCCGCGGCGGCGATGCCGGCCCCGAGGGCCGCCGTGAGCGCCGCGAGCGATCCGAACACGACCGCCGTCGGCTGCTCGGCTGGCCGCTCCTTCACCTCGTACAGGCGCGCGCACGCATCGGGCAGCCCGGCCGCGCACCCGATCCCGTAGACGGTGTCGGTCGGCAGGACGGCGAGCGCCCCATCACGCAGCAGCTGCTCGCCGGTGGTCACGCCACCCGCCCCCACAGGATCCGCTCGATCCCGGCGTGGTCGCGGTCGCGCTCGACGCCACGGAAGCCGGCGGCCCCCATCAGCGTCGACGCTTCATCGGCCTGGCCGGCGCCCACCTCGAGCACGAGCGTGCCGCCGGGCTCGAGCGCCTCCGGCGCGGCCGAGACCAGCCGCTGGACCACCTCCAGGCCGGTCTCGCCCGCGACCGTGGCGCCGCGCGGCTCCCAGTCGCGCACCTCCGGCTCGAGCCCCTCGATGTCCGCCGCCGCCACGTACGGCGGGTTCGAGACGAGCAGGTGAAACCGGCGGCCGCCCAGCCCGTCCAGGAGATCCGACACGACCCACTCCACGTCAAGCCCGAGCCGCCCGCCGTTTCCGCGTGCGACGTCGAGCGCGTCCTCCGAGACATCGCAGCCGCACACCACGGCGGCGGGGACCTCGGACGCCAGCGAGAGCGCGATCGCGCCCGACCCGGTCCCGACGTCCAGAACGGCGGGGCTCGCCAACCCGTCGAGCGCCAGCCGGCAGCGATCGACGACAAGCTCGGTCTCGGGCCGAGGGACGAGCACGCGCCGGTCGACGTCGACGTCCAGGCCGCGGAACCCCCACCGGCCGAGGATGTACGCCACCGGCTCCCGCTTCGCCCGGCGCGCGATGAGCTCCCGGCAGGCCGCGAGCTCGTCGTCTCCGAGCGGCCGCTCAAAGCCGGTGTAGAGCTCCACCCGGCCCAGGTCGAGCGCGTGGCCGATCAGGAGCTCTGCGTCGAGCCGGGCGGTCGGGCTCCCGTGGCGCTCGAGGTGCGCGGTCGAGAGCCGCAGGACCTCGCCGAGCGTCCTCACCCCCCGGCGGCGGCCGCGAGCTTCTGCCGCTTCTCCTCGGCTGCGAGCGCCTCCGAGAACTGGTCGAGATCGCCCGCGAGCACCGCGTCGAGGTTGTGCACCGTGAGCCCGACGCGGTGGTCGGTGACCCTGTTCTGGGGGAAGTTGTAGGTGCGGATCTTCTCCGACCGCTCGCCGCCCCCGATCTGCGACGAGCGCGCCTTCGCGGCCTCCGCCGCCGCCCGCTCGCGCTCCGCCTCGTACAACCGCGCCCGCAGGATCTTCATCGCCCGGTCCTTGTTCTGAAGCTGCGAGCGCTCGTCCTGGCAGGTGACGACCGTGCCGCTCGGGACGTGGGTGATCCGCACGGCCGAGTCGGTCGTGTTGACAGACTGGCCGCCGTGGCCGCCCGACCGGTAGACGTCGATCCGCAGGTCGTTCGGGTCGATCGCGACGTCGAGGTCCTCCGCCTCGGGCAGCACCGCGACCGTGGCGGTCGAGGTGTGGATGCGGCCCTGCGACTCGGTCGCCGGCACCCGCTGCACGCGGTGCACGCCGCTCTCGTGCTTGAACAGGGAGTACGCGCCGTCGCCGCGGATCTCGAACACGAGCTCCTTGAAGCCGCCGGCGTCCCCGCCCGACGACGTGAGCGTCTCGGTCTTGAACCCGTGCTGTTCGGCGAAGCGGGTGAGCATCTCGTGCAGGTCGCCGGCGAAGAGCGCGGCCTCGTCTCCCCCGGTCCCTGCCCGAAGCTCGACGATGACGTCCTTGTCGTCTGCCGGGTCGCGCTCGACCATGGCGAGCCGCAGCTCCTCCTCGATCTCCGGGAGCGCCGCGCGGGCCTCGGCGATCTGCTCCTGGGCGAAGGCACGCATCTCCGTGTCGCCGTCGGATGCGAGCTCCGCCGCCTCGTCCTGCTGGGCCGAGAGCTCGCGCCACCGGCGGGCCAGCTCGGCCGCGCCGGAAAGGCGCTTGTGCTCGCGCGCCACCTGGGCGTAGCGGCGCTGGTCTGCGAGCACGGCCGGGTCGCCCAGCTCGCCCTCGAGCTCGGCGTAGCGACGCTCGATCTCTGCCACCAGCGGTTCCATCCCGCGAATTCTAGAGGCGGCCGAGCTGGCGCATGACGCTCACCGAGTCGGAGTAGACGTCCTTGCGCGCGAACCTCCCGTCGCGGGTCGGCAGGATGTCCATGCCGTCCCACGTTGCGCTACGCCCGGACTCGGCGTGCGTCCCGGTCGCCGTCCACTCCTGGACGACGAGCCCGTCACGCACGTAGAGCGCGCGGCTCGAGAACGTCATCCCGGGCCAGTTCGCGAAGATGCCGGCGATGTGATCGCGGACGCCGTCGCCCTCGACCCGCTCGCCAGCAGTGTGGTTGTGGAACACGATGTCCGGCGTATGCATCGACACGATCGCATCGAGGTCCTGGCGGTTCCAGGCGTCGTTGTAGCGGTCGATCAGGTCGCGAAGCGCATCGGCGGAGTCGGCTCCCGGCACGCCGCGGAGCTTACGCCATCACCTCGACCGGAGAGGGGGCCGACCCGGCCGCCTCCGCGTCGAGGACGTCGCGCAGCGCCTGGATCGACACCTCGACCTGGTCGAGCGTCGGCTCGCGCGTGGTCAGCGACTGCAGCCAGAGCCCCGGGGCGAGCAGCGTACGGACGACTGGGTTCTCCGGGTGCTTCCCGCCGAAGCGGATCACCTCGTACGCCAGGCCGGCGATGACCGGCAGGAGCAGGATCCGCGAGGCGATCAGGACCGGCCAGTCGGGCCGGCCGACGAGAGCGAAGACGAAGATGGCGATGACCATCACCCAGAGCAGGAACGCCGTCCCGCACCGGACGTGGATCTTGGAGTAGGACTGCACCCGCTCCGGCGTGAGCTCGGCGCCGTCCTCGTAGGCGTTGATCGCCTTGTGCTCGGCCGCGTGGTACTGGAAGACGCGGCGCAGGTCGGGCACGAGGGAGATGAGTGCCAGGTACAGGATCAGGAAGCTCACTCTGATGCCGCCCTCGACGCCCACGAACAGGGCGGTCGAGTGGATCGGCAGGAAGCCGGTGATGACCGCCGGCGAGACCTTGAAGATGATGAGCGCGAACCCGATCGCGATGACGAACGCGAACGCGATCTGACCGCGGGTGAGCTCGGCGGCCTCCTCGGGATCGGCCTCCTCGCCGGGCTGAATCGAGGCGTACGTCGCCGAGACCGACAGCGCGCGGAAGCCGATGACGAGCGACTCGCCGAGGGCCACGACGCCTCGGATGATCGGGAGCCGCATCCAGCGATGCCGGGTGGCGGCGCTCGAGATGGGCCGGCAGACCCGGGCGAGGCCGCCGTCGGCGCGGCGCACCGTCACGGCCCACGTGCCGGGGCTGCGCATCATCACGCCCTCCAGCACGGCCTGGCCGCCGACGTTCGCGCTCATGGGACCTCCCTCATACCACGGTAGTTCGGCATGTGGAGGTCCCTTCCTGAGCGTCTACGCGGACGCGGACTTCGCCTGACGGCGACGGAACCGCTCCACGCGACCACCCGTGTCGACGAGCTTCTGCTTGCCGGTGTAGAACGGATGGCACTCCGAGCAGATCTCGACGTGCAGCTCGGCCTTCGTCGCGCGCGTGGTGAACTCGTTCCCGCATGAGCAGCGGACGTGCGCGACCACGTACTCGGGGTGGATGTCGGCTTTCATACGTTCATCGTAGCATCGGCGTCATGGCGTCCAGAGCCGCGGCGACGGCGTCCTCCTGCGCGTCCAGATGCGTCACGAAACGGACCGTGTGGGCGTCCAGCCAGCCGGCCATCACGCCCACTCCGGCGAGCTCTTCGACCAGCGCCTCGGCGGTCCCGTCCGGCACGGCCGCCAGCACGATGTTCGTCTCGACCGACGCCGGTTCGACGCGGATCCGGCGCGCGCCGGCGAGGCCGTCCGCCAGGCGGCCCGCGTTCCGGTGGTCGTCGGCGAGCCGCTCGACGTGATGGCGCAGCGCGTGCAGAGCGCCCGCGGCGATGATCCCCGCCTGCCGCATGCCGCCGCCGAAGAGCTTGCGGTTTCGGCGCACCTGCTGGATCAGGTCGGCATCGCCCGCCACCGCCGAGCCGACCGGCGCGCCGAGGCCTTTCGAGAAGCACACCGAGACGGAATCGACGTCGGCCACCACCGCCGCCGGCGGAAGCCCGAGCGCCACGGCCGCGTTCCAGAGCCGGGCACCGTCCATGTGCACCCGCATGTCGTGCTCCCGGGCGAACGCCGCGATGTCGCTGATCCGCTGGGGTGCAACGACCAGCCCTCCCGCCTCGCCGACGGTGTTCTCGACGCAGACCAGGCTCTGGCGGGCGTAGTGGACGTCGCTCGCGTCGTGCCAGGCGCGCCGCAGCGTCTCGACGTCGAGCGTGCCCCGCTCGCCGTCGAGGAGCGCCGGCTGGACGCCCGAGAGCGCCGCGACGCCGCCCTGCTCGTGGACGACCACGTGGCCCATCCGGTGCACGAGGATCTCGTCGCCAGGCCGGGTCTGGGCGCGCACCGCGGCCTGGTTCCCCATCGTCCCCGAGGGGACGTACACCGCCGCCTCCTTTCCCAGGATGCGGGCCGTCTCGGCCTCGAGCGCGATCACCGTGGGGTCGTCCCCCCACACGTCGTCGCCCACCTCCGCCTCGGCCATCGCCCGGCGCATCTCCGGTGTGGGCCGGGTGACGGTGTCGGAGCGGAGATCGACAGCTCGCATCCCGCGGCAGAGTATCCTGCCCGCCGTGCCTCGCCGCGCCGCCGACTATCCACCCCCGGTCAGGGTGCGCGAATTCGTTGCGGCGCCCGAGGCGGGCGAGGACGAGCGGATCGACGTCGGCGTGCTCTTCGTCGGCGGCGGACCGGCCGGCATGGCCGGCGCGATCAGGCTCGGACAGCTCCTGGCCGACGACCCGGCAACGGCGGAGGCGCTCGGCGAGACGCCGGTCGCGGTCGTCGACAAGGGCCGCGTCGCCGGCGCGCATCTGCTCTCGGGCGCGGTCGTGAACCCCTCGGCTCTGAGCGACCTCCTGCCGGAGACGCCGCTCGACCAGCTGCCGGGCTTCGGCCCCGTCCGGCGCGAGGCCGTGTACCTCATGCGGCCCGGCTACAGCGTGCGGCTGCCGACGCCGCCGCCGTTCCACAACAAGGGCAACTGGATCTTCTCGCTGGCGCAGCTCGGCCGCTACCTCGGTGAGCAGGCCGAGGAGCTCGGAGCGATGGTGCTGCCCGAGACGGCCGCCCAGAGGCTGCTCGTCGACGGCGGGGTCGTGCGCGGCGTCGTGACCGGGGACAAGGGGCTCGACCGCGAGGGCCGGCCGACCGCCGCCTACGAGCCGGGGGTCGAGATCCGAGCCCGGGTCACGGTGCTCTGCGAGGGGACCCAGGGGCACCTGGCTGGCGCTCTCGCCGAGGAGTTCGGCCTCCGAACGGTCAACCCGCAGGTCTGGAGCCTCGGCGTCAAGGAGGTGTGGAAGGTCGCGCGGCCGCTCGACCGCGTGATCCACACGCTGGGCTGGCCGCTCCGCTGGGGGGGAAAGCACGGCGAGACCGGCGGCAGCTTCATCTACCCGATGGGCGAGGATCGGCTCACGATCGGCCTCGTCGTCGGGCTCGAGCACCACGACGCGTCGCTCTCGGTGCACGACCTCCTCCAGCAGTTCAAGACGCATCCGATGATCCGGGACCTCCTCGCCGGCGGCGAGCGCGAGGCCTGGGGCGCCAAGACGATCCCGGAGGGCGGCCTCCTGTCGGTGCCCGACCGCATCTCGGTGCCGGGCGCCATCCTGACGGGCGACTCGGCTGGGTTCGTGAACGTCCCGAAGCTGAAGGGGATCCACTACGCCATGCGGTCGGGCATGCTGGCCGCCGAGACGGTGCACGACGTGCTGAAGGCGGGCGGCGACCCGGCTGCGGCCGGGGCGCTCGACGGCTACGACCGGCGGGTCAAGGCGAGCCACATCTGGCGCGACCTGCACCGGGTGCGGAACATGCGCCAGGCGCTCACCAAGGGGCTGGTCGTCGGCGGCGGGCTGGCGAGCGCCATGGATCTCACGCGCGGCGCGTTCCCGGGCGGCACGTTCCGGACTCGGCCCGACGCGGAGGCCGAGCTTCGGATCGAGCCCCGCGACTACCCCGAGCCGGACGGCTCGCTCACCTTCGACAAGCTGTCGAGCGTCTTCCTCTCGGGGAACCGCAGCCGCGACGACCAGCCGAACCACATCCGTATTCGCGAGCGCGTCCCGATCGAGGTCGCGCGGGCCTGGATTGCGATGTGCCCGGCGGCCGTCTACGAGCTGGGCGAGCCGTCGGCGGACGGCATGGTCGACGTGAAGCTCACGCCCTCCAACTGCGTCCAGTGCGGTGCGATCACCGCCAGGGGCGGGCGGCTCACCCCGCCTGAGGGCGGCAGCGGCCCCGAGTACTCGATCGTCTAGGGAACGAGGCTCGGCGTGAGCCGGTTGACCTCGACGATGGCGTCGGCGGGGATGTTGTTGCGTTTCGCCGCGGCCAGGATCTCGTCGGGCGACGGTGCCTCGTAGAGGCAGTACGACCGCTTGCGGTCGGCGCTCAGGAACGAGAACAGCCACGTCGTGCCCTCGTCGGAGTTCACCTCCTCGATCAGGCGGACGTCCGCGCCCGTCAGATCGAGCTGGTCGGCGAAGCTGCGTTCGACGATGTAGAGCGGCATTCCGAGGATGTTACTCCGCGATGAGCCCGTTGGCGTGTGCGTAGGTGGCAGCCTCGGTGCGGTTCGCTGCGCCGGTCTTCCGCAGGATGCTGCGGATGTGGTTGGCGGCCGTGTGCTCGCTGATCGAGAGCACCCGGCCGACCTCGCGGTTCGAGAGCCCGCGGGCCACCAGGCGCAGGATCTCGACCTCCCGCGGCGAGAGCCCCGAGGGCATCGCGACCGGCGCGGCGCCCGGCGGCTGGATCCGCTCGAGCAGCGCCCGCATGCCGATCCGCCTCGCGAGCTCGGCCGCCTCGCCCAGGAGCTCGTCCGCCCGCTCGGCGTCGCCCGCCGCTGCGCCGTCTCGGAGCAATTGCCCGTACTCGCGCGCGGTGTGGGCGAACCAGGTGTGGGCGCCCGCCTGGCGGTCGAGCGCGAGCGCCGCCTCAAAATGGGCGGCCGCCCGCGTGCCGTCGCCGAACGCGGCGGCGAGCATCCCCAGGTAGCGATCGGCGGCGCCGTAGCACGCGACCGCGTGGCCGATCATCACGCTGCTCCCGGAGTGCGGCAGGAGCTCGGCGTAGACCAGCCTGGCCATCCCGGCGTCGCCGACGATCGAGCACGCGTCCGCGAGGTAGGTCAGCGACGCCAGCCAGAGCGCCGGGCGCAGCACGTCCAGGCCCTCCTCCCGCACGCGGTCGAGCTCGGCGCGCGCTTCCTGGAGCATCCCCAGCTCGGCCATCAGTGCGGCGAGGCCCGGCCGCCACGCCGCGGAGCGGTCGGAGGCGGCGAGGCCGCGCACGGCCGGGGCGAGCTCGGCAAGCCGCCCTTGCTCGCGGCGGATCCCGAACATCTGGATGCCGTAGACGCTCGACGGATCGCGGCCCGCCAGCAGACGGCTCCACTCCCGCGACCGCTCGGCCGCGGCCTCGGCCTCACGCAGGCGGCCGTCGCAGAGCGCGATCGCGGCCGCGTACTGCTCGGCCACGTGCAGTGCGAACGGCTGGCGCATGCGCCCGGCGACCTCGAACAGGAGCGCCAACTCGCTCCGGGCGGCCTGGAGGTCGCCGATCGCGATGAACGACGCGATCCGCCACTGCAGCGCCTCGGCTGCGATCTCGATGTCGCCCAGCTCCTGGGCGAGGCCGTGGCCCTCGGCCAGCATGTCGAGGATGCCGCCGAACGGCGTCGGACCGCGCAGCCAGTACGAGCGGCTGAGCACGAGCGCGAGCCCCTGGCGGTCGCCGATCCGGCGGGCCATCTCGATCGCCTCGTCGCGGACGATGGCACACTCACGCGGCTGCCCGGCGAACGCGAACGCCCGCCCGAGCGCGGCCAGGACGCGGACGCGCAGCTCGGAGTCGCCCGCCTCGAGCGCCTCGCCTGCCTCCTCCAGCAGCTCGAGGGCGCCACCGTAGTCGAAGCCCATCCGCCAGCACGCGTCCTCGTACCCGACGGCCGCCCGCGAGAGGCGGCGGCCGTCGCCCAGGCCGCGCGCGATGTCCGCCGCCGCCAGGAACGCGCCCTGTGAGTCGACCGACCGGCCGGCCCGGTAGGTCACCGCCCCGAGGTCGAGCAGGGCGTCCGCCCGGTCGGTGCCACCCGGGATCCCGAGCTCGAGCGCGGTCCGCAGCGCCACCGCCGCCTCGTCGAACGCCAGCGCGGCCATCGACGCGGCGGCCGCGAGCAGGCTGTACTCGACAGCGCGATCGGTGCCGCCGATGGGCGCGGCGGCGGCGAAGTGGTGGGCGACGTCGCCAAGGGCGCGGGCCGAGCCGTCGGAGACGCGCTCGTCGAGAGCCTCGGCGATCCGCAGGTGAAGCTCGGCGCGGCGCCCCGCCCCCAGCCTGTCGTAGAGCGCCCGGCGCACGAGCTCGTGAGCGAACCGGTGGGCCAGCGCGCGCCCCGGTACCTCCTCGATCATGCCGCTCGCGACGGCCTCGTCGAGGGCGGCGGCGAGCGCCCCGGCGTCGAAGTCCCCGGCCTCGCGCACCACGTCGGTCTCGAACTCCGGCCCGGCGACCGACGCCAGCTCGAGCACCGCCTGAGTCGCCGGCTCCAGCCGTCCCAGGCGCTGGCTCACGACGTCGCGCACCCCCTCGGGCGTCTGCATCGCGGCCAGCGAGCCGAGGAGGTCGGCCCCCGAATCGGCGGCGCCGATCTCGACGAGCGTGCGCCACACCTCGGTGACGAGGAACGCGTTTCCGCCGGTCAGCTGGAAGATCGCCTCGGCGACGCCGGGGAGGTTCTCGACGGTGCTCCCGCCGGCTCGGCGGACGAACTCCTCGACGTCGTCCGCAGAGAGACCCGCCAGCCGCAGGCGCGAGACCTGCTCGTTGCGCCTCAGATCGACCAGCGCATCGCCGAGCTCCTGCGGCAGGTCGGCCTCGGTGTCGCGGAAGGTCGCCACGACGAGGAGGCGGGCGTCGGCCGCGGCCCGCCCGAGATGGCGCAGGAGCAGGAGCGTCGAGTGGTCGGCCCAGTGCCCGTCCTCGAGGACGAGCAGGATCGGCGTGTGCCGGCCCGTCGCGATCAGGAGCTCCACGACGGCCGTGTGCAGCCTGTGCCGCTCCGTGTCCTGGTCGGCGGCGACCGGCTCGGGCAGCTCGCCGACCCGGGCCGCGAGGTCCGGGAGCAGCCGCTGGAGCTCGCCGCCGCCCGGTCCGAGGTCGGAGCGAAGCCGGGCCGGGTCGGCCGTGCGGGCCAGCCTGTCGAGGGCCTCTGCGAACGGCCCGTAGGGCGTCCGAACGACGGCATCGCACGCCCCGTAGAGCACGAGCGCGCCGCCGGCCGCAGCCTCCTGGGCGAACTCGCGCACGAGCCTGCTCTTGCCCGAGCCCGCCTCGCCCGCGACGAGCGCGATCCGCCGGCCCTCGCTCGCCGCCCACGGCACGAGCGACCGTAGCGTCGCGAGCTCGCGCGGGCGGCCGACGAACGGGAACGACGGGGCGAGCCGGAGCGCGCCGGGAAGCGTGGAGGTGGGCGTCGTCTCGGGCACTAGTCAGATCTGATCATCGCACGCCGCTCGCCGACAGGCGCAAAGTGGGTCAGATCCCGTCATGCGCCCCGTGGAGGCGACGCGTAGCGTGCCGCGGGGATCTATCCACGCACCGACAAGGAGACTGAATGGCGACCACTGAGACACTTGCGAGCGCCGCGCGGTCCGAGCTTCGCGGCATCACCGGCGAGCTGATCGGCCCGGAGGACTCGGGCTACGACGAGGCACGGCGGGTGCACAACGGGATGATCGAGCGTCACCCGGGCGTGATCATCCGCGCGGCGTCGGCGGACGACGTCGCGGCCGGCATCGGCTTCGCCCGCTCCCACGACGTCCCGCTCGCGATCCGCGGCGGCGGCCACAGCGCCCCCGGCCTCGGCACGATCGACGACGGAGTGGTTATCGACCTCGCGCCGCTGTCGGCGGTGAAGGTCGACGCGGCCGCCCGCACGGTCGCCGCCGGCGGCGGCGCGACCCTGAGCCAGGTCGACGCGGCCACGGCGGAGGTCGGCATGGCCACGCCGCTCGGCATCCTGGGCACCACCGGCGTCGGCGGGCTGACGCTCGGCGGCGGGATCGGCCACCTGGCCCGCAAACACGGCCTCACGATCGACAACCTGCTCGGCGCGGACGTCGTGCTCGCCGACGGCGCCAAGGTGAAGGCCAGCGCCGACGAGAACGCCGACCTGTTCTGGGCGATCCGGGGAGGCGGCGGCAACTTTGGCGTCGTCACCGAGTTCCGCTACCGGCTCCACCCGGTGAGCACGGTCATCGCCGGCCCGACCTTCTGGTCGCTCGACGACACCGTTGCGGTCATGCAGCGCTACCGGGAGTTCCTCCCGCAGGCGCCAAGCGAGCTGAACGGGTTCTTCGCGTTCGCGACCGTCCCGCCCGTCGAGCCGTTCCCGGCGGAGCTCCACGGACGCAAGGTCAGCGCCGTCGTGTGGTGCTACGCCGGCGATGACAACGACGCCGCCCAGGCCGCCATGGCCCCGATGCTGGAGGCGGCCGAGCCGCTCCTGCACGGCGCCGGGCCGCTGCCGTTCGCCGGCCTCCAGGGGTTCTTCGACCAGTTCTACCCCAAGGGCATGCAGGGCTACTGGCGGGCGGACTTCGTGAACGAGCTGTCCGATGCGGCGATCACGGCGCACCACGAGCACGCCGAGCGGATGACGCCCGGCGCCTCCACGATGCACATGTACCCGATCGACGGCGCCGTCCACGACGTCGGCGAGTCCGACACCGCGTGGGCCAACCGCGACGTCCGGTGGGCCGAGGTCATCTACGGAACCGACCCCGACCCGTCAAGCGGCGACGCGATGCGCCAGTGGACGGTCGACTACTTCGATGCCACCCACCAGTACTCGGCGACCGGCGGGGCCTACGTCAACTTCATGATGGACGAGGGCCAGGAGCGGGTGAAGGCGACGTACCGCTCGAACTACGACCGGCTCTCGCAGATCAAGGCCCAGTACGACCCCGAGAACACGTTCCGTGTGAACCAGAACATCCAGCCGGGCGCATGACCGTACAATCGAGGAGTGTCGAATCAGGCCGAGCTGGCGGAGGCGCTCCTCGCTGACCTGGACAGGTTCCTGAAGGCCGCCGACCGCCGCCACACACCCGTGCCGATCGAGGTCGGCGAGGACCGGCGGTGGTCGGCGGCCGACACGGACCGACTGTTCAAGCGGATGGGCCGCACCGTCCCGATCGCACCGACCGAGCAGCGTCTCACCGACGTGCTCGCAGAGGCGGTGCGGCTGCGGAACGCGCTTCGGGCGTGGCTGAGCGACCCGGCGCAGTGAGCGCCGGGGGCGACACCCGGCCGCTTACCTGACCTGCGCCTCGCCGCGCTCGGCGACGAGGTCCACCACGACATGCGCGATGGGCACCTCGAACCGCTCCGATGCGCGCTCGACCACCCGCTTCTCGAGCCAGTTCGAGCGCTCGGGCGGGTGAGTCGAGATGACGATCTCGGTCGCCTCGAATTCCGCCAGGGCGTCCTCGATCGCCTGCACCGGGTCGGAGTCGCCGACCGCTCCGTCGGCGCCGATGCCGACGGCTCGGAGCGCCTCCACCGACTCGGCGAGACGCTCCTCGGCAGCCGCGTAGGCCCCGTCGGTGTCGGCGAACACGTGCCGCAGGCGCGAGTTCAGCGCCGGCGCGACGACGAGCACGTCCGACTCCGGCCCGACCCGGCCGCGCAGCTCCTCGAGCAGCGCCCGGCCGGCGCAGGTCTCGTTTGCGACCACCAGGATGCGATGGTCACGCATGGGGCGAAATCTAGCCCCGGCCGCGCAGGGCTTCCGTCAGCTTGGGCACGACGGTCAGCACGTCGCCGATCACGCTCACGTCGGCGAACTCGTGGATCGGCGCGTTCGGGTCCTTGTTGATCGCCACGATCGTGCCGGCGTTGGCCATCCCGACCTTGTGCTGGATCGCTCCCGAGACGCCGCAGGCGAT
This sequence comes from uncultured Actinomycetes bacterium, assembly GCA_963709425.1. Classification (GTDB taxonomy): domain Bacteria; phylum Actinomycetota; class Thermoleophilia; order Gaiellales; family JAICJC01; genus JAICJC01. Next base: position 679,599 of record CAVPWG010000001.1, read on the forward strand.
GTAGAGCTTCGGCGAGACGGTCTTCCCGGTCTGTCCGACCTGCATGGAATAGGGCACCCAGCCCGCGTCCACGACGGCGCGCGTGGCGGCGACCTCGCCGCCGATCGCCTGTGCGAGCTCTTCGACCAGCGGCACGTTCTCGGGGCCGCCCATGCCACGGCCAACCGCGACCAGGATGTCGGCCTCGGTGATGTCGACCCCGGCTGCCTCGGCCTCCTCGCGGCCGGCGGGCCGTGCGGCCTGGGACCACGGCTTGACCTCGACGGAGATCCGCTCAATGGGGGCAGTGCCGGACGGCGACTCGTTCGGCGCGAATGCGTTGGCGCGGGCCAGCACGACGCCGGTTCCCCGGAACCCGGACTCGACCATCACCGTGTCGCCGAGCGCCGGACGGGTCGCGACGACCCCGTCGTCGGCAAGCACGATCTCGGTCGTCTCGCAGGCGATCCCGGCGCCGATCCGCGCCGCCAGGCCGGCGGCCACGTCGGCCGAGACGACGCCCGCACCGAAGATGACGCCGTCGGCCTCGCGAGCCGAGCGCTCGACCGCATCCACGATCGGCTGCGGCAGGCCGCCTGCGAGCGCCGGGTCGTCGGCGACCAGCACCCTCGCGGCGCCGTGGCCCCCCAGCGAGCCGGCCCAGCCGTCGTCGACGCCGGATCCGGCCACGAAGGCCGTCACGTCCGCACCCAGCGACGCCGCCTTGGCGAGCACGCCGAGGCTCTGCGGCGAGAACTCGCCGTCGTCGTGGTGCACGTAGACCAGTAACCCCGGCATCAGATCAGCCCCTTCCCGGCCAGCAACTCGACGACCTGCGAGGCGGAGTCGCCGCCCGAGTCCTCGATCGTCACGCCCGCCGCCTTCGCCTCCGGGGGCGCGATCGAGCGAACGATGCTCCGCGCCCCGTCGCCACCGACCCGGCCGGTCTCAACGCCTGCGTCGGCGGCCGTGAGGGTCTCGAGCGGCTTCTTCTTCGCCCCCATGATGGCCTTGATGGACGGCAGCCGGGGCGTGTTGATCGCGTCGGAGACCGAGACGACCGCGGGCAGCGGCGCCTCGACGACGTCGTAGCCGTGCTCGGTCTGGCGCTTGGCCCGGATCGCTGCGGCGTCGACGTTCAGGTCGGCCACCTGCGTCACCACGGGCCGCTCCAGGTGGTCGGCGACGGCGGCCGCCATGACGTAGCAGTCGGCGTCGGCGGCCTGCTGGCCGAGCAGCACGAGGTCGGCGCCCTGCTTTGCGACGACGGACGCGAGCACGAGCGCCGTCCCGACGATGTCGGAGCCCGCGAGCGCCGGATCGCTCACGAGCACGGCCCGGTCGGCGCCCAGCGCGAGCGCCTTCTGGAGCGCACGCTGCGCGGACGGCGGGCCCATGCACACCGCCACGATCTCGGCGACGTCGGCGCCGCCCTCCCGGATCCGCACCGCCTCCTCGAGCGCGTGCAGGTCGAAGGGGTTGAGCTCGGAGTCGCCCGAGCGGTCGAGCCGGTTCGTCGCCGGGTCGAGCCGCTTGTGCGACGTCCCGCTCGGCACCTCCTTCACGCACACTGCGATGTTCACCGCGCCTGCACCTCCATCCCGTGACCGGCCGGGAGCCTAACCAACGCGCAGGAGCCGCGGTCGCAGGGCGCTACTTGCCGACGAAGCCCGGCTGGCGCTTCTCAACGAAGGCGTTCAGGCCCTCACGGGCATCGTCGGTCGAGAACATGATCGAGTAGAGATCGGCCTCGTGAACGAGGTTCCCGGCGATGTCGCCCTGGAGCGAGCGGTTCGACGCCTCCTTGGCGTAGTAGAGCGCGACGGGGCTCTTGGACGCCATCAGGTGGGCCATCTCGAGCGCCCGCGGCATGAGCTCGGCGGCCGGGTAGACATGCTGGACGAGGCCGCGCTCGAGCGCCTCGTTGGCGTCGATCATGCGCCCCGTCAGGATCAGCTCCTTGGCGTAGCCGATGTTCGTCGCGCGCGCGAGCCGCTGGGTCGCGCCCCAGCCGGGGATGATGCCGAGGTTTATCTCGGGCTGGCCGAAGTGGGCGTTCTCGGAGGCCAGCCGCACGTCGCAGGCCAGCGCCATCTCGCAGCCGCCGCCGAGGGCGTAGCCGTTCACGGCGGCGATCGTCGGCTTGCGCATCGTCTCGAGCGTGTGGGCGATCTCCTGTCCGAGCTCGGAGTAGGCGCGCGCCTCGAGCGGTGTCTTCCCGGCCATCTCCTTGATGTCGGCGCCTGCGATGAACGACCGGTCGCCCTCGCCCGTCACGATGATCGCGGCGACTCCGGCATCCCCGCCGAGGTCGGTAAGCGTGGCCAGAAGCTCCTCCAAGAGGACGGTGTTCAGCGCATTCAGGGAGTCCGGCCGGTCGATCGTCACCACCGCGACGCGGTCGTCGACCGAGATCCGAAGGCCCGCGCCGGCCATCATGCGGCTCCGAGGGCGGACTGCAGGAACTCGACGATCTCGGCCGTCGGGGCGCCCGGCGTATAGACCTGCGCCACGCCGAGCTTCTTCAGCTCGACGATGTCCTCGGCCGGGATCGTCCCGCCCACCACCACGAGCACGTCCTCGGCGTCGTTCTGCTTCAGGAGGTCGAGGATGCGTGGAACGAGTGTCATGTGCGCGCCGGACAGGATCGAGATGCCGACGGCGTCGGCGTCCTCCTGGAGGGCGGTCTCGACGATCTGCTCCGGCGTCTGGTGAAGGCCGGTGTAGATGACCTCCATGCCGGCGTCACGGAGCGTCCGGGCGATGATCTTGGCGCCGCGATCGTGACCGTCGAGCCCCGGCTTGGCGACGACCACGCGGATGGGCCCACTCATACGAGGGCGAGTGTATCCGAGGGGTGGAACACCGGCGCCTGTTGCTCGTGCTTCACGGCTTTCAGCCCTCCGCCGGCGCGAAGACGACGAGCAGGGAGAGCCGCTCCTCGATCGAGTGGAAGCGGTGCTCCTCCTGCGCCGGCACGAACAGCACGTCGCCCGGCGCCACCTCGCGATCCGCTCCGCCCGAGGTGAAGCGCGCCCGGCCCGAAAGGACGTAGTAGATCTCGTCCTGGGCGTGCGGCGACTGCGGATCGGCGGCGCCCGCCTCGAGCACGTAGAGGCCCGCGCTCATCGACTCGACGCGCAGGAACTCGCGGTAGAGCTCGCCGGCGCCCGAGCGCTCGGCATCGACGTCGTCCAGGTTCCAGGCGTCCATCGGCGGAGATCCTAGAAGACCGGCGTCTCGCGGTACACGCCCCACACCTCGCGCAGGGCGTCGCAGATCTCGCCCTCCGACGCGTAGGCCCGCGCGCACGAGACGAGGTGCGGCATCACGTTCTGGTCGGTGGCCGCCGCCGAGCGCAGCGCCGCGAGCGCGGCCTCGACCGCCGCTCCCTCGCGGCGACCGCGGACCCCGCTCAGCCGCTCGCGCTGGCGGCGCTCGACGTCGGGCGAGATCCGCAGGATCTCGACCTGGTCGTCATCGTCGTTCAGGAACGAGTTGACGCCGACGATCAGGCGGCGGCCCTCCTCGACCTCGCGCTGGAACCGGTACGAGGACTCGGCGATCTCGCGCTGGAAGAAGTTCTCGTTCAGGGCCGCGACGACGCCGCCGAGCCGGTCGATCCGCTCGAAGTAGTCGTACGCCTCGCGCTCGAGCCGGGACGTCAGCGACTCGACGAGCCACGACCCGCCGAGCGGATCGGCCGAATGGACGACCCCGGTCTCGTTCGCGATCACCTGCTGGGTGCGAAGCGCGAGCCGGGCCGCGCCCTCGGTCGGGAGCGCGAGCGCCTCGTCGTAGGAGTTCGTGTGCAGCGACTGCGTGCCGCCGAGCACCGCCGCCAGCGCCTCGAGGGCGGTGCGCACGATGTTGACCTCGGGCTGCTGGGCGGTCAGCGAGACGCCGGCCGTCTGGGTGTGAAACCGCATGAGCAGGGAGCGCTCGCCGGTCGCCCCGTAGCGCTCGCGCAGCTCCCGGGCCCAGATCCGGCGGGCGGCGCGGTACTTCGCGATCTCCTCGAAGAAGTCGATGTGGGCGTTGAAGAAGAACGAGAGGCGCGGCGCGAAGTCGTCGACGTCCATCCCCCGTTCCCGGCACGCCTCCACGTACGCGAAGCCGTCCGCGAGCGTAAACGCCAGCTCCTGCGCCGCGGTCGCTCCGGCCTCGCGGATGTGGTAGCCCGAGATCGAGATGGGATGCCAGCGGGGCATGGTCTCGGTGCACCACTCGATCATGTCGACCATGAGCCGCATCGACGGCTCCGGCGGGAAGATCCACTCCTTCTGGGCGATGTACTCCTTGAGGATGTCAGCCTGGATGGTGCCGCCGAGCATCTCGGGCGGGATGCCCTGCTTCTCGGCGACGACCACGTACTGCGCGAGCACCACCGCGGCGGGCGCGTTCACGGTCATCGATGTGGTCACCCGGTCGAGCGGGATCCCGGCGAAGAGATCCTCCATGTCGGCCAGCGTGTCGACGGCGACGCCCTCGCGGCCGACCTCGCCGAGCGACCGCGCGTGATCCGAGTCGTAGCCCATGAGCGTCGGCATGTCGAAGGCTGTCGAGAGCCCGGTCTGGCCGTGGTCGAGCAGGTAGCGGAACCGGCGGTTCGTCTCCTCGGCCGTCCCGAAGCCGGCGAATTGCCGCATCGTCCAAGCCCGGCCGCGGTACATCGTCTCGTAGATGCCGCGCGTGAACGGGAAGTGGCCGGGATCGCCGAGGTGGGCGTCGTAGTCGACCGGGGTGTTCTCCGGCGAGTAGAGCGGCTCGTACGGGATCCCCGAGATCGTCGAGCGCTCGGGCTCGGGCCGAGGCTCAGGGGCACGCTCGGGCTGCGCCATCACTCGAACGATACCGGCGCCGGCGGCGTCCGCACCCGACCGGAGAGCCACGCGCGCAGGAACGGGTCGGGCACGGTGTAGCCGGGCCGGGCCGCGCCCTCCACCAGATCGCGCTCGGCCAGGGCCTCGACGGCCTTCTGGACACGGGCCGGCGGGCCGAGCCGGTGCCGGTGGCGGTACTCCTCCGAGTAGATCCGGCCGGCCTCGGCGGCGACCGCCAGGAGCACGAGCCGCTGGTAGGGCGAGAGCCCCTCCCAGATCGTCGCGCACCGGGCCGATTCGGCCATCACGGCGTGCGCAAACGCCTCGTCCACCATCTCGGGCGTCGCCGGCCGGCCCTCCGAGATCGCCCACAGGAACCGCGCCAGCTCCTGCGTGTCGTACGGCTGTCCGGCGGTGATCTCGAGGAGCCGGTCGATCCCGGCCGGCGTGACCGTCCGCCCCGTGGCGGCGAAGCGCTCGGCGATGAAGGGCCCGAAGTCCGCCGCGGCGATCGGGCCCAGCTCCATCACCTTCGCGCTTCGGAAGAGCGGCTCGTTCCGCTCGGTGAAGAGCCGGCGCAGCATGTGCCGGTGGCTTCCCAGGTAGACGTGCGCCACCTCCGGCTGCTGCTGGAACACGGCCCGCATGGCGCGCGGCAGGTCGCGGTCGATCCGCGTCACCTCCTGGAACTCGTCGAGCACGAGCGCCACCCGCCGGCCGCGCTCGGCGGCCACCTCGGCCGGCAGCCGCAGGAGCCGCTCGAGGGTCACGTCGACGTCGCCCCGCCGGAGCGTCTGTGGCATCGTGAACGACAGGCTGCCGTCCTCGGGGTCGACCGTCGCGACGGGCGCAACCGGCATCCGGCGCAGGAAGTCGAGCGAGCGCCGCCCCGCGCGCTCGAACGGCGAGAGCAGGCCGCGATAGAGCGCAGTGGTGAGCTGCTCCACCAGGCGGCCCTTGTCGGGCGCCGCGAAGAGGTCGCACTCGGCGACGAGCACGCCCGCCGCGCGGAGCTCCTCGACGCAGGCCCGCATCAGCGAGCTCTTGCCCGTCCGGCGCGGGGCGATCACGACGACGTTCTGGCCGCTCTCCACATCGGCGCGAAGGACGGCGATCTCGTCGCGCCTGTCCGTGAACTGCGTGCCGGAGACGACGTCGCCGTACCGAAAGGGGTTCTCGCCGGCCACCGATGGACTATAGCATACGGTATTATCTCGTACGCTATAACTATGCCGAGTCGGGCGCGATCGATGCCCCCGGCTGCCAGAGCACATCGCCGCGGCCACCGTCGTTCGCGACCCGCGCGAGGATGAAGAGCAGGTCGGAGAGCCGGTTCAGGTAGGCGAGCGCCGCGGGGTTCACCTCGTCGAGCTCGGACAGCGCCACCGCGCACCGCTCGGCCCGGCGGCAGGTCGTGCGCGCCACGTGGAGCGCGGCCGCGGCCGGCGTCCCCCCCGAGAGGACGAAGCTCGTGAGCGGCTCGAGCGCCTCGGAGTGCCGGTCGCACGCATCCTCGAGCGCCGCGACGTGAGCCTCGCCGATGCGCAGGCGGCTCTTGCCCTTGCCGCGCGCCGTCCCGACAGGGACCGAGAGGTCGGCGCCGACGTCGAACAGGTCGTTCTGCACGCGCCTGAGCAGCTCGGCGATGTCGTCCGGAAGGCCGCCCGCGACGGCGGCGCCGATCGCCGCCCCCGTCTCGTCGACGGTGCCGTAGGCCCAGATCCGGGCGTCGTTCTTGGACACCCGCTCACCGTCGCCGAGCGAGGTCTGGCCGGCGTCGCCGGCTCGCGTGTAGATGCGGTCGAGGCGCACGCCGGCAGCGTAGAGCATCGGTCCGCTGTGGCGTCCGACCGGTCCACACGGTCGGCTACGGTGGGACGGTGAGCCGCCAGCGCACCATTCTCGTCCTCGCCGTGGCCTCCCAGGCCGCGTTCTCGATGGTCACGTTCGGCCTCCCGGCGATCGGCGTGGAGATCCGGGAGCGCTTCGACCTCGGGCCCGCCGGCTTCGGCGCGGTGTTCGCGGCGGTCGGGATCGGCTCGGCCGCAGCGCTCATCCCCGCCGGCGCCCTGGTCGACCGCTTCGGCGGGCGGCGCATCCTCGTGATCGGAGGGCTCGTGAACGGTGCGGGCCTGATCCTGGCCGCGTTCGCCGGCTCGGCGGCCGCGTACGCGGCGGCGCTCGTCGTGGCCGGGATCGGCGGAGCCGCCGTGCCGGTGGCCGGGATGACCGCGCTCCTGCGCGTGTTCGAACCGGAGAAGCGCGGCATGGCGATGGGCTGGCGCCAGCTCGGCGTGCCGCTCGGCGGCACGGTCGGGTCAGCCGTCCTGCCCGCCCTCGCGGCGGTGGGCGGCGTCCGTCTGGCGATGGCGGGAGCCGCTGTGGCAGCGACATCCACAGCGCTCCTCTTCGCGACCGTCTCCGACGGCCGGCCGGCCGCGCTCGCGCGCTCGCCGGGGCAGAGCGTCGCCGGCGTCCTTCGTATCCCGGGGTTCAGGCCGCTCCTGGCCGTCGGGCTCCTGTACGTCCTCGGCCTGGGCGCGATCCTCGCCCACTACGTCGGCGCGCTCCGTGACGCCGGGCTCTCCCACACCGAGGCGGCGGCGGGCTTCACGGCACTCAACATCACCGCCGCGCTCTCACGGCTCGTCTGGGGTCGGCTGGCCGACGGCCGCGGCGGCACGCGGCGGGCCCGGACGCTGCGCGACATCGGCATCCTCACGGTGTGCGCCGCCTGCCTCATGCCCGTCGCGCTGTCCGCCGGCGCGCCGGAGGCGCTGGTCGCCGGCGTCGTCCTGGCGTTCGGCGCGTTCGGCTTCAACGGCGTGCTCTACCTGCTCGCGGGCGAGCTCGCCGGCTCGACCCGGGCCGGGCGGGCTGTCGGAATCGCGTCGACGGTCGTCTTCGGCATGGGCGCCCTGGCCGCGCCGATCGCCGGGCTCGCGATCGAGCGGACCGGCTACGACGCCGTCTGGGTCCTGTCCGCCGTGGCCGCGGCGGCCGGCGCGATCACCGCCCGGCGGTGGCTCGAGCCCGTCGCCGTCGTGGCCGCCGAGGCCGAGGTCGTGCAGATCGCGGCGCCCGCCCGGTAAAGGAAACCACCCGGGGTCGGCCGTGCCTACAGCGGGATCGGGCAGTTCGTGCACGTGACGAGCCGCACCGTCGCGCCGGGCCGCGCCCAGCGGCCGGGCGCGTACCCGCGTGCGTTGACCGCCGAGACGAAGTAGCGCGGGCGCGTCCCGGGAAGCTCGATCGTGAACCTGCCGTCCGCGTCCGTCCGGGCCGTCGCCACCGGAGTGGGCGGATCGGCCATCAGCGGCCCGGCGGTCGAGAACGGGCGCGTGAAGATCCCGATCTTGATGCCGCCCTGAGGCGATCCGCCGTGCGGGTGCGCCGAGGTGGTGGCGTAGAAGACGCCCGAGATCCGCATGGTTCCCGGCGCCGACGGGGGCGGTGGCTGCGAGCTGCCCCCGCCGCCCCCCGCCGCCTGACCGCATCCGGCGGCCAGGACGGCGGTGGTGACAAGGAGCGCTGCGAGCGGCCGAACGTGCATATCCCTTAGTCGGCGTTCCGAGCCGAAAGGTTCACGCCGGCCTGCGGGCGAGCATGACGATGCGGCGGGAGCCCATTTCGAGATCCGACCCGTCGAGCCCGCCCCACAGCCGCTCGACCTCGAGCCCCGCGCCGTCGGCGATCGCCGCCAGCTCCGGCGCGGTGTAGGCCCGGTGGGAGAAGCGGCGGGTGCGGCGATCCGCGCCGCTCGTGAACGTCCAGGTCGTCTCGAACCGCCCGCGGGCAGCGTCGTAGGCCCGCTCCTCGAGCATCACCGTCCCGTCCGAGAGCTCGTGCCAGCCGCGCACCTCGAAGCGCGGGAAGACGGCCACCGGATTGATGGTCTCGAGCAGGAACGCCCCGCCGGGCGCGAGCGCCGCGGCGACCCGGCCCATGACGAGGCGGTTGTCGGCCTCGTCGGCGAAGTAGCCGAACGCGGTGAACATGTTGATGACTGCATCGAACTCGGCGTCGAAGGCGATCCGGCGCATGTCGGCGGGCTCGAGCCGCAGGTCGACACCGGCCTCGGCCGCGCGTACGGCGGCCAGAGCGAGCGACGGCTCGCTCAGGTCGACACCGGTCACCGCACAGCCGTGCCGCGCCAACTCGACGCTGTGGCGGCCGTGCCCGCACGCCAGGTCGAGGACGCGCATCCCGGGCTCCAGCGCGAGCGCCTCGATCAGGAACTCGGCCTCGGCGGCCGTCGCCTCGGGCGGGTAGCGGTCCGCCGCGAACCGCAGGTAGTCCTCGTCGAAGAAGTCCTCGAACCAGTCGGGGTCAGCCGTATTCATAGAACCCGCGGCCCGATTTGCGCCCGAGCCGGCCGGCCTCGACGTAGCTTCGAAGGAGCGGGCACGGCCGGTACTTGGAGTCGCCGAGGCCATCGTGCAGCACCTCCATGATGGCGAGGCACGTGTCGAGGCCGATCAGGTCGGCGAGCTGGAGCGGGCCCATCGGATGGCTCATCCCGAGACGCATCACCATGTCGATCGACTCGCGGTCGCCGACGCCCTCCATGAGGCAGTAGACGGCCTCGTTGATCATCGGGAGCAGGATCCGGTTGGCGATGAATCCGGGGTAGTCGCGCGACTCGGCGACCGTCTTTCCCATTCGCTCGGCGGCGGCCCGCACGGCCGCGGCGGCCTCGTCCGAGGTCTCGAGCCCGCGGATCAGCTCGACGAGCGGCATCAGCGGGACCGGGTTCATGAAGTGCATCCCGACGACCCGCTCCGGCCGGGACGTTGCCGCCGCGAGGCGCGTGATCGGGATCGAGCTCGTGTTCGAGGCGAGGACGGCGCCGTCGCCCACCGCGCGGTCGAGGCCGGCGAAGATCCGAAGCTTCAGGTCGATGTCCTCGGTCGCCGCCTCGATGGCGATGTCGGCCGGGCCAGGGTCGGCCGCGGTCGCGATGCGGCCGAGCGCAGCTCCGGCGTCGCCTGCGTCGACCTTGCCCTTCTCGACCAGCTTGGCGAGCGAGGCCTCGATGCCCGACCGGGCCCGCGCGAGCTGCGTCGGCTCGACGTCGACGAGCGTCACGTCATAGCCGGCAACCGCTGCGACCTGGGCGATTCCCGACCCCATCTGCCCGGCCCCGACCACGCAGATCGCCTCGCTCACGGGGGGAAGACCTCGAGCACGGTCGCATCGCCCTGAGCCGCGCCCGAGCAGATCGCCGCGACGCCGATCCCGCCCCCGCGGCGGCGAAGCTCGTAGACGAGCGTGCCGAGCAGCCGCGCGCCCGAGGCGCCGATCGGGTGGCCGAGCGCCACCGCGCCGCCGTTCACATTGACGCGGTCCTCGTCGATCTCGAGCAGCCGCATCGTGTTGAGCGCGACCGAGCAGAACGCCTCGTTCACCTCGAGCAGGTCGACGTCGGAGACGGCCAGGCCCGCCTTCTCGAGCGCGACCCTCGTCGCCGCCGCGGGCGTTCGCACGAGGTAGGCGTAGTCGTCGGCCACGTACCCGTGGCCCCGGATCGCGGCCAGCGGAGCCAGCCCACGCCCCTTCGCCCACGACTCGGAGGCGAGCACGAGCGCGGCCGCGCCGTCGTTCACACCGGGCGCATTTCCCGCCGTCGTGGAGCCGTCGGCGACGAAGACGGGCTTGAGCGCGGCCAGGCGCTCGAGCGACGTGTCGCGGCGCGGGCTCTCGTCGGTGTCGACCACCGTCGCGCCCTTCCGGCCCTGGATCGTCACGGGCGCGATCTCCTCGGCGAACCGGCCGCCGTCGATGGCCGCGACGGCACGCTCGTGGGAGCGGAGCGCCCAGGCGTCCTGCTGCTCGCGCGAGATGCCGACCTCGGCGGCCACGACCGAGTTCTGCTCGGCCATGATGAGCCCGTCGAAGGTGCAGGTCAGCCCGTCGTAGGTCATCGAGTCGAGCACCGCGCCGTCACCCATGCCGTAGCCGAACCGGCCCTTCGGCAGAAGATACGGCGCGTTCGACATCGACTCCATTCCCCCGGCCAGGATGACGTCGTGCTCGCCCGCCCGGATCATGACGTCGGCCAGCGTCGCGGCCCGCATGCCCGATGCGCACACCTTGTTGACCGTCTCCGATCCGACCGTCGGACCGAGCCCGATCCCGACAGACACCTGCCGCGAGGGGATCTGACCGGCGCCGGCCTGGAGTACCTCCCCCATGACGACGTAGCCGATGTCCCCCGGCGCGACGCCGGAGCGCTCGAGCGCGGCCGCCGCAGCGTGCGTCCCGAGCTCCGGCCCGGAGAGGCTCGCGAGGCCGCCGCCGAGCCTGGCAAACGGCGTTCGGGCGGCGCTCAGAATGACGGTTCGTGCTTGACTCATGGCCAGCCATGCAGCATAGTCAAGCCCGTGCAAACGACCTTCGGACAGTGGTGGTGGCGGCGCGAGCGAGGTGCGGCCCGCTAGCTACGCCACGGCATCCGCGCTTCGCACAGGCCTCTCCGCCCCCCGGGCGAGGGGCTTTTTTCATGCCATGACACCCGAACGCCACACCCGCGAGCTTCCCGCCGACCTGATCACGCCGGTCGGCGCGTACCTGCGGCTGCGCGAGGTGCTGGGCGCGCCGGCCTTCCTGCTCGAATCCGTCGAGCGGGGCGAGCAGGTGGGCCGCTACTCGTTCCTGGCCGCCGGGCTCCCGGCCGTCGGGACGCTCGAGGAGGCGGCCGCGTTCGCCACGTACCAGCCCGGGCCCGTCGCCGGGGCGCCGCCCTTCGCCGGAGGCGCCGTCGGGTTCCTGAGCTACGACTGGGTGGCGGAGCTCGAGCCGGTGCCGCTGCCCGCGGCCAACGGCGCCGATGCCGGCCTGCCGACGATGCGCTTCCTGCTGGCCGAGACGGTCGTCGCGTTCGACCACGTCCGCCGCACGATGACGGTCACAGGAGCGCGGGGCGCCGTCGACCGTGCGATCGACGCGCTCGGCGGCCCGCTCGGGGTGCCTGTGGCGGAGCCGGTCATGCCGGGTGCGGCCGAGGCCGAGATGACCGAGGCCGGGTACGTGGCCGCGGTCGAGCGGGCCAAGGAGCACATCGCCGCGGGCGACGCCTACCAGATCGTCCCGTCCCAGCGCGTGCGCCGCTCGACTGGCGCGTCGCCGGCGGCGATCTACCGGGCGCTCAGGGCAGTCAACCCGTCGCCGTACATGTTCCTGCTCGACATGGAGGGCTACCAGCTCATCGGCTCGTCGCCCGAGACGCACGTGCGGCTCGACCTCGACGGCACCTGCGAGCTGCGCCCGATCGCGGGGACCCGCCCCCGCGGCGCGACGCCGGCGGAGGACGACGCCCTGGCCGCCGAGCTCCGCAAGAGTGAGAAGGACCGGGCCGAGCACACGATGCTGGTCGACCTGGCTCGGAACGACCTGGGCCGCGTGTGCCTCCCGGGGTCGGTGCGGGTCGAGCGGTTCATGGACGTCGAGCGCTACTCGCACGTCATGCACCTCGTCTCGCGGGTCTTCGGGCAGATCGGCGCCGGCCGCGACGCGCCCGCGCTCCTGCGGGCCACATTCCCGGCCGGCACGGTTTCGGGCGCTCCCAAGGTGCGCGCGATGCAGATCATCTCCGAGCTCGAGGGCCGCCGCCGGGGCGCGTATGCCGGCGCGGTCGGCTGGCTCGGGTTCGGAGGCGACATGGACACCTGCATCGCGATCCGGACGGTCGTCCTGCGCGATGGTGTCGCCTACCTCCAGTCGGGCGGCGGGATCGTCGCCGACTCCGACCCCGGCGACGAGTACCGCGAGGCCATGAACAAGGTCGCCGCGCTCGGCGCCGCCATCGACCGGGCCGAGTCAGGGGTGTACGGGCGATGAGCGCGCGGGTCCTCGTGATCGACAACTACGACTCGTTCACCTACAACCTGGTCGACTACATCGCGACGGCCGGAGCCGAGGTGCTGGTCGAGCGAAACGACGCCGTGACGGCCGAGGAGGCCGAGGCGTGGGGGCCGACGCACGTCGTCGTCTCGCCCGGGCCGGGAACGCCGAGCGAGGCGGGCGTGTCGGAGGAGGTCGTCCGCCGCCTCGCCGGCCGCATGCCCATCCTCGGCGTGTGCCTCGGGCACCAGGTCATCTGCGAGCTCTACGGCGGGCGTGTCGACCGGGCCGCGCGGATCGTCCACGGAAAGCCCGACGAGGTGACGCACGACGGCTCGGCCCTGTACGAGGGCCTGCCGAGCCCGTTCGAGGCCGGCCGCTACCACTCGCTCGCGGCGCTGGCCCCGATCCCCGAGGAGCTGGTCGTCACCGCCCACACGCCCGACGGCGAGGTGATGGGCGTCCGCCATCAGACCGAGCCCACACACGGCGTACAGTTTCACCCGGAGTCGGTGCTGACGCCGCACGGGCGTCGCCTGATCGAGAACTTCCTCGCCATGGGAGCCGGCCGGTGATCACGAGCGCCATCAAGCAGCTGGTCGAGGGACGCGACCTCTCGGGCGAGGAGGCGCACGTCGCGATGATGCAGGTCATGTCCGGCGACGCCTCGCCGGCCCAGATCGCCGCGTTCCTGGTTGCGCTACGGATGAAGGGCGAGACGCCCGACGAGATCGCCGGCTGTGCGCGGGCGATGCGGGCCCACGTGACGCCGGCGACGCCGTCGCACTCCGATCTGGTCGACACCTGCGGCACCGGCGGCGACGGCTCAGACACGTTCAACATCTCGACCTCGGCGGCCCTCGTCGCCGCGGCCGCCGGCGCGGTCATCGCCAAGCACGGCAACCGCGCGGTGTCGTCGCGGTGCGGCTCGGCCGACGTCCTCGAGGCGCTCGGCGTGCGGATCGACCTCGCCCCGGCGGACGTGGCCGCGTGCATCGACGAGGTCGGCTTCGGCTTCCTCTTCGCCCAGGCCCACCACCCGGCCATGCGCCACGCCGGCCCGATCCGGCGCGAGCTCCGGATCCGCAGCGTCTTCAACCTGCTCGGGCCCCTGACGAACCCGGCGGGCGCGCGCCGGCAGGTCGTCGGGGTCTACTCTGAAGCGCTCGTCGTACCCATCGCGCAGGTGCTCTCGAAGCTCGGGACAGAGCACGCGCTGGTCGTGCACGGCGCCGGCGGGCTCGACGAGCTGACGCCGACCGGCGAGAACCTGATGGCCGAGGTGCGAAACGGCAGCGTCTCGACGTCGACGCTCGACCCGGCGCCGCTCTCGACCGGGCCGGTGCCCGGGTCGCCGGACGATTTGCGCTGCGGCGGCGACCCCGCCCAGAACGCGGCGGTCATCCTCACGGTGTTCGACGGCGAGCGCGGGCCGCGGCGCGACGCGGTCATCCTGAACGCGGCGGCTGCGCTCCTCGTCGGCGGCGTCGTCGCCGACTGGGAGGCCGGGATCGACCGCGCGGTCGAGACGATCGACTCCGGAGCGGCGCAGGCCAAGCTCGATGAGCTGGTCGCGTTCACCCGCGCACGAGGGCCGGCGGCGTGAGCGGCTACCTGACCCGGCTCTCGGGCGACGTGCGCCGCGACGCGCCGGAGCCGGCGCGCGGGTTCGGCGATGCGCTGCGATCCGGCGCCGACATCGCGGTGATCGCCGAGATCAAGCGCGCCTCGCCGTCCGAGGGCGGGATCGCTCCGAGCGCCGACGTCGCCCAGACGGCGCGCGCGTACGCGGCCGGCGGGGCCGCGGCGATGTCGGTCCTCGTCGCCGAGCGCGACTTCAGCGGCAGCCTGGCGGACCTGCGCGATGCCCGGGCCGCGATGGGCCTGCCGGCGCTCGCGAAGGAGTTCACGATCTTCCCGCAGCAGGTCGCGGCTCAGCGGATGGCCGGCGCCGACGCGGTCCTCGTCCTGCTCGCGCTCCTCTCCGACGGCGAGGCGGCGCGGCTCATGCAGACCGCGGAGCTGCTCGGCATGGACGCGCTCGTCGAGGCGCACACCGCCGACGAGGTCGAGCGGGCCCTCGGGCTGGACGCCGCGATCGTGGGCGTAAACGCGCGCGACCTGGAGTCGCTCGAGGTCGATCGCGACCGCCAGCTCGAGCTGCTCGCGACGCTGCCGCCTTCGGTCGTGCGGGTCGCCGAGTCGGGCATCGCCGCCCGGGCCGACGTCGAGGCGGCGCGCGACGCCGGCGCGGACGCCGTCCTGGTCGGCACGTCGCTCATGCGCCGCCCGGAGCTCCTGGCCGAGCTGCTGGGGGTGCGGCGGTGACGCTCGTCAAGATCTGCGGCCTCATGCGGCCGGACGACGTCGACGCCGCCGTCGAGGCCGGGGCCGACCTGGTCGGCTTCATTCTCGTCGAGGGCACGCCGCGCTACCTCGAGCCCGACCGGGCCCGCGCGCTCGCCGCCCGCGTCCCGGCGCGCGTCCGCACGGTCGCGGTGATCGCCGGCAGCGCAGGGTCGGGAATGGCGCATCTGGACGGGTTCGATCTGGTGCAGACCTACGACACACCGGCACAGTTCCGTGACGCGGTGGGGTCAGACCCCACCCCTGCCGGCGAGACAGATCCGGCCGGTCTGAATCAGACCGGTGACGCGGCGACACAGGTTGGCGAGGTGATCGTCGCGAGCCGTGGCCGGTCTCCGGAGAATGTGCCGGACGGCGTGCCGATTCTGCTCGACCTGCCGTTCGGCTCGCGGCCCGACGGGGATGAGCTCCGCGCCCACTGGGCGCGCGCTGCCGCGGTCCGCCAACCGGTCATCCTGGCCGGCGGCCTCGATCCCGAGAACGTCGCCGACGCCGTTCGCGCCGCCCGGCCCTGGGGCGTCGACACCGCACGCGGGGTCGAGACCGCACCGGGCGTGAAGGACCACGACCTCGTCCGCGCGTTCGTCCGCAATGCGAAGGAGGCGCCGTGACGGCGATGCCCGACTCCCGCGGCCGGTTCGGCGATTTCGGCGGCCGGTTCGTCCCCGAGACCGTGATGGGCGCCCTCGACGAGCTCGCCGCGGGGTACGAGGCCGCCCGCGCCGACCCGGCGTTCGCCGCCGACGTGGAGCGGCTGGGCCGCGACTACGTCGGCCGGCCGTCGCCCCTCTACCTCGCCGAGCGGCTGGGCGAGGAGTCGCGAGCGCGCATCTGGCTGAAGCGCGAGGACCTGAACCACACGGGGGCGCACAAGATCAACAACGCCGTGGGCCAAGCCCTGCTCGCCGTCCGGCTCGGCAAGCGCCGCATCGTCGCCGAGACGGGCGCGGGCCAGCACGGCGTCGCGACGGCGACGGTGTGCGCGCGGTTCGGGCTCGAGTGCCATGTCTACATGGGCGAGGAGGACATCCGCCGCCAGCACCCCAACGTCGTTCGGATGCGCATGCTGGGCGCCGAGCTCATCCCCGTGACGTCGGGCTCGGCGACGCTCAAGGACGCCATGAACGAGGCGATCCGCGACTGGATCACCAACGTCGAGACGACCCACTACCTGATCGGCTCGGCCGCCGGCCCGCACCCGTACCCGGTGCTGGTGCGCGACCTCCAGTCGGTGATCGGCCGCGAGGCCCGCGAGCAGATCGTCGAGCGCGAAGGCCGCCTGCCCGACGCCGTCTGCGCCTGCGTGGGCGGGGGGTCGAACGCCATCGGTCTCTTCCACCCATTCCTCGAGGACGCCGACGTCGCCCTCTGGGGCGCCGAGGCGGGCGGCGACGAGCGCGGCGACGCGGCGACGCTCTCGCACGGGCGCGTCTCCGTGCTCCACGGCTCGCGCTCCTACGTCCTCGCGGACGCCGACGGGCAGGTGCTCGAGTCGCACTCCATCTCGGCCGGTCTCGACTACCCCGGCGTCGGGCCGGAGCATTCGTATCTGAAGGACGCCGGCCGGGCGCGCTACGAACCGGTCACCGACGCCGACGCGCTTGCCGCCTTCCATCTGACGTGCGTCAGGGAGGGGATCATCCCGGCGCTCGAGTCGGCCCACGCCGTGGCGCTGGCGCTACGGCACGCGCGCCCGGGCGAGATCTGGCTCGTCGGCCTCTCGGGCCGCGGCGACAAGGACGTCGACGCGGTCGAGGCGATCGAGGGATGAAGCTCGCGCCGCCGGTCGTCTCGATCTATCTGATGGCCGATTCCGACCTGGTCGGCCTCGCCGAGGCGGCGGTGCGAGGTGGCGCCGGCCTGCTCGAGATCGGGATCCCGTTCTCGGACCCGCTGGCGGACGGCCCGACGATCCAGCGGGCGGGCCAGCGGGCCCTCGCGGGCGGGATGACGACACCCCGGGCGCTCGAGCTCCTCGCCGAGGTGCGGGCCCGGGTCGCCGTGCCGCTCGTACCGATGACCTACGCGAGCCCGGTGATGGCCTACGGCGAGCGCCGCTTCTGCGCCGACGCGGCGGCGGCGGGCGCCGACGGACTGATCGTGCCGGACGTCCCCGCCGACGAGGCGGACGAGCTCTCGTCGGCCTGCGCCGAGCACGGCCTCGGCCTGATCCCGCTGCTCGCGCCGACGTCGACCGACGAGCGGATCCAGCTGGCGTGCGAGCGCGCCGGCGGCTTCGTCTACCTCGTGTCGGTGGCGGGCACGACCGGCGCCCGCGAGCGGGCCCCGGACCGCGTCGCCGGCCTGATCGAGCGGGTCCGCCCGCGGACGTCCCTCCCGCTCCTCGTGGGCTTCGGCATCTCGACGCCCGACCACGCACGCGCGATGCTCGACGTGGGAGCCGACGGCGTCGTCATCGGCTCGCGTGCGATCGAGGTCGCCGAGGAAGGTGGCGGTGAGGCGCTCGAGGCGTTCGTGGCCGGCATCGCACAGGCGCTGCCCGTACGTAACTGAGCACCAATCGGAACTCGCTACGCTCTGCACATGCGTATCCTGGTTGTGGAAGACGACGCGCCGCTCGCCCGGATCGTCAAGAAGTCCCTGGAGTCCGGCGGCCACACCGTGGAGGTCGCGACCGACGGCCAGGAGGGCCTGGATCTCGGCCGGCAGCGAAACCACGACGCCGTCGTGCTCGACATCCAGCTCCCCAAGGTGAACGGGATGGACGTCTGCCGCATCCTTCGCGAGGACGGAAACCGCGTGCCGATCATCATGCTGACCGCCCGCGGGGCGGTCGCGGACCGCATCACCGGCCTCGACGCCGGCGCCGACGACTATCTGCCGAAGCCGTTCTCCCTCGCCGAGCTCCAGGCCCGCCTGCGAGCGCTCAGCCGGCGCGGCCAGCCGAGCGACAACGAGGTGCTCGAGTCCGGGCCGCTCACGCTCGACCCGGCCGCCCGCGAGCTGCAGGTGAACGGTGTCGCCGTCGAGATGACCGGGACCGAGCTGGCGCTGCTCGAGCACCTCATGCAGAACGCGGGTGTCGTCCTCTCGCGCGACCAGCTGCGCGAGCACGTCTGGGGCGACGGCCCCGAGCCGACGTCGAACGTCGTCGACATCTACGTGCACTACGTGCGCCGGAAGCTCAAGTCAGCGGGGCTCACGGACGACCCCATCCGCACCGTCCGCGGCCTCGGCTACGCGTTCCGCCGGCAGGACTAGTCCGTGTTCAGCAAGGCACGGATCCGCCTCACTGCGTGGTACGCCGGTGTGCTGGCGGCCTTCCTCGTGCTGCTCGGGACAGCCGTCTACCTGGTCGAGAAGCACCAGCTTGTCTCGAACGTGAACCACGGCCTGCACGTGCAGGCCGCCCGGGTCGAGGCGGCGTACCTCGACCACGGCTACTCCACGTTCATCGCCCTCTCGGATGCCGCCCCTTCGGCCTATCGGGTGTCGCTGACCGACGCGACCGGCCAGAGCGGCCAGCACGCCATCAACCAGCCGTCCGCGATGGCCGCGCTCGTGAACCAGTCCGACATGCGGACGGTCGCGGGGCCGGGTGGGCATCTGCGCGTGCTGTCCGAGCGGATCACGCCCACGCTCGTCCTGCAGATCGCGCGGTCGCTCGAGCCCGAGGAGGAGGCGCTCGACCACCTGCTGGCCGTCCTGCTCCTGGGCGGCGCCGCGGCCGTCGTCGTCGCGACGATCGGCGGCTGGTTCCTGGCCGGAAAGGCGCTCAGCCCCGTCGAGCAGGCGTTCGAACGCCAAAACGTCTTCGTCGCGGACGCCAGCCACGAGCTGCGGACGCCGCTGGCGGTGATCCGGGCCAACGCCGAGTTCCTCCAGGAGGGCCAGCCGGCCAGCGAGGAGGCGGCCGAGATCGTGTCGGAGACCGACCGGCTGTCGTCGCTCGTCGACTCGCTGCTCGCGGTCGCCCGCGGCGACGGCACCGGCGAGGCCGCGCACGACGAGCTCGACCTGGGGGCCGTCGTCGAGGGCTCGGCCGCGTCGATGGGCTCGCTGGCGTCCGAGCGGGGCGTGGCGCTCGACGTCTCGGCCGCACCCGAGCTCCGGATCCGCGGCAGCCGCGAGCAGCTCCGCCAGCTTGTCGTGATCCTCGTCGACAATGCCCTTCGCTACACCTCCGAAGGTGGACATGTCAACGTCGACGTCGCCCGCCGGGACGGCTCGGCCGTTATGGCGGTGACCGATACCGGGATCGGCATCCCGCCCGAAGCGCTGGGCCACGTGTTCGAGCGGTTCTACCGGGCCGACGAGGCGCGCACGCGCGACTCCGGCGGCGCGGGCCTCGGTCTCGCGATCGCGCAGAAGCTCGTCGACGAGCACGGCGGGCGTATCAGCGCCGAGAGCACGCCGGGCCAGGGCTCCACCTTCACGGTGTCGCTGCCGCTGGCGCGCTGACCGGCGGCCGCCGCACCGACGGCGTGAGCGTCGCGGCGATAGCCACGGCGAGCATGCCCGCCGCGAGCGCCCACACCGCCTCCTCGGGGCCCAGCCGGTCGAGGAGGAGCCCGCCGACCAGGGAGCCGAGCGGGATCGCGCCGTATGCGGCGGTCATCTGGACGGCCTGGACCCGGCCGAGCATCGCCGGCGGCGTGAGCCGCATCTCGAGGCTCCCGAGGACGACGTTCCAGACGGGCCCGACGAAGGCCATGCCCGCGCCGGCGATCCCGATCGCGATCGGGGTCGGCACGAGTGCGATGACGGGAAGGAGCGCCGCCCAGACCCAGTTGGCGCCGATCACGACGGCCCCCGCCGGGAGCCGGGCCGACACCCAGGCCGCGGCCGCGGCGCCCGCCAGGCCGCCGGCGCCGAACCCCGCCAGGATGAGACCGACGACGGCAGGCGACGCCCCGTGGGCCTGCGCGACGACGATGACGGCCAGGGTGACCGCCTGAAACAACCCGTTCGAGCCCGCCACGAGGAGGGTCGTCGAGCGCAGAAACGGCTGCTGCCAGAGCCAGCGAAGACCCTCCACCATCTCGGCTCCGGGGTGCCGGCGCGCACCGGCGCCCGGCGCGACGAGCGGGCGGCGGATGGCGGCGAGCGTCACAAGGGAGGCGGCGTAGGAGGCCGCGTCGGCCGCGAACGGCACGGCGCGCCCGAGCCCGAAGAGGACGCCGCCCAGGGGCTGGCCGAGAAGCCCGGCTCCCCGCACGCGCGCCTCGTTCTGGGCGAGCGCCGTCTCCAGCTGCGTCGAGGGGACGAGCAGCTGGACCGCGGACAGCTCCGCGAGGTTGAAGATCACGGTCAGGCAGCCCTCGATGAGCGCGACGGCGGCGATCAACGCCGTCGGCGCGTGTCCGGCCGCGATCGCGGCCGCGAGCCCGGCGAGCGCCACCAGCCGGCCCGCGTCGCAGGCCAGCATCGCGTGCCGGCGGTCGATCCGGTCGACCAGGACGCCGGCCGGGAGCTGGACGAGCAGGTACGGGATCGTCGCCGCGAAGCCGACGAGCCCCGCCTGCGCGGGCGAGCCCGTGAGCGCCAGCACGAGCAACGGATAGGCCACCGACGACGCTCGCGAGCCGAGCGCCGAGATCGCCTGGCCAATCCACAGGAGCTGGAAGTCGCGGTTCCGCCTGAGCGGAGCCGGATCAGGCACCTGCCGTGCTCGCCTCCTCGGCGCGGCGCAGGTCGATGTCGCCGCTCATCGAGCTCACGCGGAGCTCGATGTCGGTGCCGCCGCCGGCCGGCGCGGTGTCGGACACGGGCAGATCGGACGACACCTCGCCCGACATCGAGCTGGCGTCGATCCAGAGCGTGGCGCCCGGACGCACCGTCGCGGTGATGTCGCCCGACATCGAGCGCATCTCGGCCGTGCCGGCCGCCAGCCGCTCGATCCGCAGGTCGCCCGACATCGTGTGGGCCGAGACCGACGCCGACGCCTCGTCGACGACGATGTCGCCCGACATCGTGTTCACGTTGGCCCGGCCGGCGACGGCGCCGATCGAGACGTCGCCCGAGGCGGTCTTCACGTCGACGTCGCCGCGTGCGGCCTCGACCGTCACGTCGCCAGAGGCGGTCTTCGTCGAGAACGCCCCGGCCCGGCCCCGCAGCTCGAGGTCGGCCGACGCGGTCTTGGCGACCACGCCGGTGCCGTGGGGGCACCGGACCCGCACCAGCACCTCGGGCTCGTTCCAGCCGAAGGGCCGCGGCCGTCGCGGGACCTCGATCACGAGGCGGTGGCTCTCGCCGACGGGCCGCAGCTCCTGGCGCGCGCTTTCGACCGCGGCGCGGGCAGCATCGCCGCCGTCCAGCGGCTCGATCTCGACCGTGGTCTCGTCGGTGTCGGCGGTCTCGATGTCGACGCGACCGGCCTGGACGCGGATGTCGAGGTCGAGTGCGCCGGGCGTGTGATGCGTGGTGATCGGCATGGTGCGAGCTCCTTCTCGGATCGGGTTACGCGCGGGAGAACCCGACGACGTTTCGGACGACGCGGCGCAGGCGCCGCGGTGCGGGAGCCTCCTCGACCGGAGGCGCCACGTGGACGACGCGCCGCGCGCGGGCGGGCTCGAGCTTGGCCAGCTCGGAGGCCGGCAGTCGGAGGTTGGTGATGGCTGTCATGGGAAAAGCTCCTTTCGTCATCCGGAGTAGCCGCGCAGCCGGTTTCCGACCGTGCGCCGGCCGACTCCTGCCGAGACCGTTCGTACAAGCCAGGTGTTCAGCGAGACGCCCTCGCTGGCGGCGGCCGCCTCGGCCTGGCCCTTCAGCCGCTCTGAGAGCCGGAGCGTCACCCGGGCCGAGGTGTCGTCGTCGCCCGCCGGCGACGCCGGCTCGTCGCCGACGAACGTCAGCTGGACGTCCCCGCCGCTCAGGCGGACGTCGATCCGCCCGTTCGGCAGCTGTGCGGTGAGCTCCATCGCCGCCTCTTGCAGAGCGTCGAGGAGGTGCACCCGCACCGAGGACTCGACGGCGCGTGCGAGCCGGTCCGCCGCCTCGACGATCGCCTGATCCCCGAGCGCGGCGGCTGCGGCGAGGTCGGCCCGCAGCCCGTCGACGAATCGTGAAGTCTCCATGACGTCATTATGACATCACCCACGGCGTCTGTCAAATGTCAACCGAAGGTCACGGTAATCTGGCGGCGTGCCCCGCATTGCGAGTCATCTCGACACCGCCTCGGATGACTACGTCCGAAATCGCGAGCGAATGGCCGAGCTGGTCGAGGATCTCGACGCGGAGCTCGACCAGGCCCGGGCCGGCGGCGGGGAGGCCGCGGTCAAGCGCCACAGGCAGCGCGGAAAGCTGCTCGCCCGCGAGCGGATCGAGCGCCTCGTCGATCCGGGCGGGGCGTTCCTCGAGCTCGCGCCGCTCGCTGCGCACGGCCTCTACGACGGCGAGGCGCCCGGCGCGGGCATCGTCACCGGCGTCGGCCCGGTCGCCGGCCGGCCGTGCGTCGTCGTCGCCAACGACGCCACCGTGAAGGGCGGAAGCTACTTCCCGCTCACCGTGAAGAAGCACCTGCGTGCCCAGGAGGTGGCCGAGCAGAACCGGCTCCCCTGCATCTACCTCGCCGACTCGGGCGGCGCGTACCTGCCGCTCCAGGCCGACGTCTTCCCCGACCGCGAGCACTTCGGCCGCATCTTCTACAACCAGGCGCGCATGTCGGCGCTCGGCATCCCCCAGATCGCCCTCGTGATGGGATCGTGCACCGCCGGCGGCGCGTACGTGCCGGCGATGTCCGACGAGGCGGTGATCGTGCGCGGGACGGGCACGATCTTCCTCGGCGGCCCGCCGCTCGTGAAGGCCGCGACGGGCGAGGAGGTGACGGCCGAGGAGCTGGGCGGCGCCGACGTCCACAGCCGGCTCTCGGGCGTCACCGACCACCTGGCGGCCGACGACGAGCACGCGATCGCGATCTGCCGCGAGATCGTCCGCCACCTCGGCGACCCGCCGCCCGAGCCGTGGGTGCGGCGCGAGCCGGTCGACCCGGTCCTCGACCCGGCCGAGCTGCACGGGGTCGTGCCGGCCGACGTCCGCCATCCGTTCGAGGTGCGCGAGGTGATCGGGCGCATCGTCGACGGGTCGCGGTTCCACGAGTTCAAGGCGGCCTATGGCGACACGCTGGTGTGCGGCTTCGCCCACCTGATGGGGTATCCGGTCGCCATCCTCGCGAACAACGGCATCCTCTTCTCGGAGTCGGCCCTCAAGGGGGCGCACTTCGTCGAGCTGGCATGCCGGCGCGGCATCCCGCTCGTCTTCCTTCAGAACATCACCGGCTTCATGGTCGGGCGGGAGTACGAGGCCGGCGGGATCGCCAAGGACGGCGCGAAGCTGGTGACGGCGGTGGCCTGTGCCGAGGTGCCGAAGTTCACGGTGGTCATCGGGGGCTCGTTCGGCGCCGGGAACTACGCCATGTGCGGGCGGGCCTACGGGCCCCGACAGCTCTGGATGTGGCCCAACGCCCGGATCTCGGTGATGGGCGGCACGCAGGCCGCGCGCGTG
Organism: uncultured Actinomycetes bacterium; assembly: GCA_963709425.1. Taxonomy (GTDB): domain Bacteria; phylum Actinomycetota; class Thermoleophilia; order Gaiellales; family JAICJC01; genus JAICJC01. Next base: position 703,073 of record CAVPWG010000001.1, read on the forward strand.
CTCTCGACCGTCCGCGGCGAGATGTCCGAGGAGGAGCGCGATGCGTTCGAGCTCCCCATCCTCGAGACCTACGAGCGCGAGGGCAGCCCCTACTTCTCGAGCGCACGGCTGTGGGACGACGGCATCATCGACCCGGCCGACACCCGCCGGGTGCTGGCGCTCGGCCTCGCCGCGGCCGCCTACGCGCCCGTGCCGGAGACGACCTTCGGGGTGTTCCGGATGTGAGCGCCGTCGGCCTGTCACGAAACGGCGCGGTCGCCACGCTCACGCTCGACCGGCCCGAGGCCCGAAACGCGCTCGAGCCGGCGATGATGGTGGAGCTCCGTGAGCTCGTCACGGCGCTCCCGCTGGACGGCACGCGCGTGATCATCCTCACCGGGGCGGGCGACATCTTCTGCGCGGGCGCGGACATCGACTGGATGCGGCGGAGCCGCGATCTGACCCCCGAGCAGAACGTGGCCGACGCAGCGGTGATGCGGAGCCTGCTCGACACGATCGACGCGTGCCCGCTGCCGGTGGTCGCCCGGGTGAACGGGCACGCCCTGGGCGGCGGCGCGGGGCTCGTCGCGATCGCCGACGTGGCGGTCGCCGTCTCGGGGGCGCGCTTCGGCTTCACGGAGGCCCGGCTCGGGCTGATCCCGGCCACGATCTCGCCGTACGTCCTTCGCAAGCTCGGCCCCGGCCACGCCCAGGCGCTCTTCACGACCGCGATCCGCTTCGACGCCGAGCGGGCGATGCGGATCGGGCTCGTGCACGACGTGGTCGAGCCCTCCCGGCTCGACCACGCGGTGGCGGACGCGGTGCTGGCCTTCCTCGAGTGCGGCCCGGCTGCGATCGCCGAGACGAAGCGGCTGCTCCGCGACGCCACCGCCCACCTGCACCTGCCCGACCTCCCCGAGCGCCTGGCCGCGGCGCGCGCCGGCTCCGAGGCGCAGGAGGGGCTGGCGGCGTTCCTCGAGAAGCGAAAGCCGCGATGGGCGCCGGACTCCAGCGCGTCCTGATCGCAAACCGCGGCGAGATCGCCGTGCGGATCGCGCGCGCCTGCCGGGAGCTCGGGATCGAGGCGGTCGCGGCCTACGAGCCGGCCGAGCGCGGTGCGCTGCACGTCGAGGTGGCCGACGCCGCCGTCGAGGTGGCGGGCTACCTCGACGCCGGTGCGCTGGTCGCGGCCGCGACCGCGGCGGGTGCGGACGCCGTCCACCCCGGATACGGCTTCCTGGCGGAGAGCCCGGAGTTCGCCGAGGCCGTGGCCAGGGCCCGGCTCGTGTTCGTCGGCCCACCTCCCGCCGCGCTGCGAGCAGCCGGCGACAAAATCGAGGCCCGCCGCCTGGCCGAGGCCGCCGGGATCCCGGTGACGCCGGGCTACGCAGGCGTCGACCTCGCCGACGAGACGCTCGAGCAGGAGGCGCTCCTGCTCGGTTTCCCGCTGATGGTGAAGGCGGCCGCCGGCGGCGGCGGCCGCGGGATGCGCACGGTGCTCGCGGCGCCGGCGCTCCCCGACGCCATCGCGGCGGCCCGGCGGGAGGCGGCGGCCGCGTTCGGCGATGGGCGTGTCTATCTCGAGCGGCTCGTCGCAGAGGCCCGGCACGTCGAGGTGCAGGTGCTCGCAGACGCGTACGGCGCCGTGGTCCATCTGGGCGAGCGGGACTGCTCGCTCCAGCGCCGCCACCAGAAGATCGTCGAGGAAGCGCCGTCGCCGGCGGTCGACCCCGGGCTGCGGGCGGCGCTGGGCCGGGCGGCCGTCGCGCTCGCCCGCGCGGCCGGGTACGTGGGCGCCGGCACGGTCGAGTTCCTGCTCGGGCCCGACGGCGCCTGGCATTTCCTCGAGCTGAACGCCCGCCTGCAGGTCGAGCACGCCGTCACCGAGGCGGTCACGGGCGTCGACCTCGTCCGCGCCCAGCTCGCGGTGGCGGCCGGCGAGCCGCTGGAGCTGGAGCAGGACGACGTCGACTGGAACGGCCACGCGATCGAGTGCCGCCTCTACGCCGAGGATCCGGCGAACGGCTTCCTCCCGGCGGCCGGGCGGCTGCTCGAGCTCGACCTGCCGCGCTGGCCCGGAGTGCGCATCGACACGGGCGTGCGTGCCGGCGACGAGGTGGGAGTGCGGTACGACCCGATGCTCGCCAAGGTCATCGCTCACGCCGAGGACCGCGACGCCTGTATCGACCGCATGGCCGCGGTGCTCGCGGACACAGCGGTGCTGGGCGTCGCCACAAACCTCGGGTTCCTGCGCTGGGCGCTGCAGCGACCGGCGTTTCGAGCCGGCGAGGCGGGGACCGACTTCGTCGAGCGCGAGTGGAGTCCCGACCAGGTGCCCGGGCTGCCCGAGGGCGTCCGCCGCGCAGCCGTCGCCCGCCTTCACGCCGACGGCAGCCCGTGGTTCGAGCTCGGCCCGCCGCAACTCGATGTGCGCGCGGCGGGGGGCTTCGTGCTGCACGAGGGCTGGCAGTTCGCGGTCGGCGGCGATGACGAGCCACCCTCGGCCAGCGCGCTGGGGCCGGGGGGCTCGCTGGCCGCGCCCATGCCCGGCGCGGTGGTTCGCGTCGACGTCCACGAGGGCGAGCACGTCGCCGAGGGCCAGACGCTGGTCCTGCTGGAGGCCATGAAGATGGAGCTGGCCGTCACGGCGCCGGGCGCGGGCGTCGTGACGGGGGTGCTCGTCGCCGCCGGGGAGCTCGTGTCGCGTGGGCAGGCGCTCGTCGAGCTGGACGGCGACGGGTGAGCGCCGAGCGCGCCACGATCGTCGAGGTGGGGCCGCGCGACGGCCTCCAGAACGAGGCCAGAACCGTGCCGACGGCCGAGAAGGTGCGCTTCGTCGAGCTCCTCGCCGACGCCGGCCTGCCGGTGGTCGAGGTCACGTCGTTCGTCTCACCGAGGGCCGTCCCGCAGCTGGCGGACGCCGATGCGGTCCTGCCCGCCGTCCACCGCCGCAAGGGCGTCCGCTATCCGGTGCTCGTCCCGAACGCGCGCGGCCTGGAGCGGGCCGAGGCGGCCGGCGCCGATGCGATCGCCGTCTTCACCGCCGCATCCGAGGGGTTCGCGCGCGCGAACGTGAACATGACCATCGCCGAGTCGCTGGCCGCGTTCGGGCCGGTGCTCGAGCGCGCTCTCGAGGCCGGGATGTGGACGCGCGGGTACGTGTCGACGGCGTTCGGCTGTCCCTACGACGGGGCCGTCGCCCCGGAGGCCGTGGCGCGGGTCGCGCGCGAGCTCGCGGCGCTCGGGTGCGACGAGATCTCGATCGGCGACACGATCGGCGTCGCCCGGCCGGAGCAGGTGCCGGAGGTCGTCGCAGCGGTGACCGGGCACGTGCCGGTCGAGCGGATGGCGCTCCATCTGCACGACACGGGCGGCAGGGCGCTCGAGAACGTCGCCGCCGGGCTCGGGGCCGGTGTCCGCATCTTCGACTCCTCCGCGGCCGGCCTCGGCGGATGCCCCTTCGCGCCCGGAGCACCGGGCAACGTCGCGACGGAGGCGCTCGTGCGGTTCCTCGAGCGGGAGGGGCTCGAGACCGGCGTCGACCCCGATGCCGTCGAGCGCGGCCGGGCGCACGGTGCGCGACCGCCTCGCCGCATGATCCACGAGTCGGTCTACGTGCCGGGCGAGGGCGGCACGCGGATCGCGGTCGATGCCTGGGCTCCCGCGGGCGGCCGCCTGCCGGCCGTCCTCGTGCAGCACCGCTACTGGCGTGGGGCCGACCTGCGCTGGCCGTTCGGGCGCGGTGGGCCGCGGCCGGGTGCGGCGGCCGCCCGCATGCTGGAGGCCGGACACGCCGTGGTGGACGTCGACGTCCGCGGCGCCGGGGCGTCGTTCGGCGCCCGGCCCGACGAGTGGCCGCCCGAGGAGGCCGCCGACGCGGCCGCCGTGCTGGACTGGATCGTCTCGCGGCCGTGGTCGGACGGCCGCGTGGCCGCCGTCGGCATCTCCTACGGCGGAACGGCGGCGCTTCTCCTCGCCGCGCGCGGCCACCCGGCCCTCCGTGCCGTCGCCGCCCGGTTCTGCTTCTGGGACCTGGCCGACGACCTCGTGCTCCCGGGCGGCGTCCGCAACACCTGGCTGGCCGAGCGGTGGACGGAGCGGGTCGCCGCGCTCGACCGGGGCCGGCTCCCCATCGGAGGGCCGCGCGCCCGCCTGGCTGTGCGCGGGCCGCGCGCCGTGGCGGGGAGCCGGCGCGACCTGCGCGCGGCGCTCGCCGAGCACGGCTCGCACAGCTCGGCAGAGCACGGCCGCGCCGTCACCGCCGAGCAGCTCCGGGCGCGGGCGCCCAGCTCGGCACTCGCCGCGATCCGAGAGTCGGGAATCGCCGTGCACTCGCTGGGCGGGTGGTACGACGGAGCGGCGACCCGGGCGGCGGTCGAGATCCATCGCGCGCTCGGCGGCGAGCTCGTCCTCGGCCCGTGGGATCACGGCGGCTACCACGACGTCAGCCCGCACCACGCCTCGGGCGAGATGCGCTTCGACATCGCCGGCGAGGTGCTCGGCTTCCTCGACCGCGCGTTCGGGACGCCCGCCGCCGTGGCGGTGGCGCCCGTGCGCTACCACGTCGTCGGCGCGGAGCGATGGCGAACCGCGCCGGCCTGGCCGCCGCCGGGGACGGCCCGCCTGGCGCTCTGCCTCGACGCGGTCGGTGCCCTCTCCGCGGCTCCTCCGGCCACCGGCGCCGACGACCACGAGCTCGACCTCGCGGCGTCCTCGGGCGAGCGCACGAGGTGGAGGAGCCAGCTCCAGCCGGCGCCGCCGACGTCATACGCCGGCCGGGCCCCGCTCGCGTGCTCGTACACCTCGGCGCCGTTCCCCGACGGGCTCGAGATCGCCGGCGAGCCGGTCTGCCTGCTCATGCTCGAGGCCGGAGCCGGCCGTGCCAACCTGTTCTGCTACCTCGACGAGATCGCGCCGGACGGGTCGGCGACGTACGTCACCGAGGGCTGCTCGGCGGCCGGCGGCCCGTGGCCCTCGACGGTTCGGGTCGAGCTCCAGCCGATCGCCTGCCGGATCGAACCCGGAAGCGCGCTTCGCCTGTCCTTCGCCCCGGTCGACGGCGACGTGTTCGACCCTCCGCCGGCCGGCGGTTCGCGGGTCCGCCTGCTTCGCGGCGGGCCGGAGCCGAGCCGCCTCGAGCTGCCCGTGGTGCCACGCGGCTGACCTGCTCAAGGTTGCGTCTCGCATGCCGATGTTCCGCTGAGGCGCCCGGACGAGGTGCGCCCATTTCGACCATTTCTTCCGGAGGCATCAATGCGGCGACTCGGACAGGCAATCGGAATCTTCGGCGTGGCGATCGCTGCGGCGGCGTGCGGCTCTTCGGGGAGCGGGACCCTCCCGTCGGCTCCGGCCGCGCCGCTTCAAAGCGCCGCCGCCGACCACATGCGCCTCAACATGATGCGCCTGCGTTTGGACGACCTCGGCCCGAACTGGCGCCGCGAGGCTCCCGCGTTGCAGTCGAACGACGCCTCGAAGTGCGACCCGCATCCCCATGGCGTGAAGATCACCGCCGGCAGCTGGAAAAGCCGCGGCGTCTCATACGCCTACGGCACGACTGCGCAGATCCACTCCGATGCGATCGTCTTCGCCACGCCGGCCGACGCCCAGAAGACGGTCGCGGCCTACATGGCGCCGAGCGTCGTCCGGTGCCTGTCGCGGGAGCTCCGGAAGGAGGTCCACTCCTCCGAGAGCGTCAAGCTGCTCGGTATCACGACGAGCGTGCTTCGGCGGCATCGCGTCGCCGACGAGCTGTCGGGCTTCCGCGTCACGCTCAACCTCGCCAAGGGCAACCATGTCTTCAAGTTCTTCGTCGACGGCTTCATGGTCCGGCAGGACCGCGCGGTCGCCGAGTTCTCCTACCTGAACGCGTTCCAGCCGGCGCCGACCAGCACCGAGTACACGCTCGCCATGGCGATCGCCCAGCGCGGCGCGCTCGGCTAACCGTGGGGGAACCCGGGGTTCCCCCACGAGCCCCTCCTTAACGGGTGGCGGAGTGTTTGGGGGTGCTCCGGCGAAGAGCGCGGTCTCCGCCGGAGCTCCGGCCGCCTGGTCACGTGACCGCGCACATCATCGGGTCTGACCCCGTTGTTGCGTGAGCCCAACTCGGCCGACGGGACCTAAGCACCCACCCGGGGGTTCGCGTGGATCATCCGGGCCTGACCCGGATCCTTAGCGCATGACCGACGCAAGCGTGGTGCCAGAGAGATGGACAAGTTCGGTTCGGATGCCTCGGCCGCATACAGGCCGGACGCGAGAAGGGTCGTGTGGTCGAGGTTGTTGATGACTCCGACAGCACCGGCGGCTATCTGATCTTCACCTATGCGGATGAGAACCGGGCGCCCGAGGTCTTCGACGCATGGGTTGAGACCCGCGCCGACGTGGCTGCGTGTTTCGCCGAATGCAACTGGACGATCCGGTGGCTCGATGCCGACCCGCCGAAACCCTGAAAAAACGGGTCTGACCCTGACCTTTCAGGCTGAGTCCGAGATCGTGACGCTGTCCATCGTGACCGGGTCGCGTGGCCGGTCATGGCCGTCGCGATCGACCGCACTGATGGCGTCGACCACGTCCTGGCCTCCGGTGACCTGCCCGAACGCGGTGTGCTTGCCGTCGAGCCACGGCGTCGCGTCGGCGGTCACGATGAAGAACTGGCTGCCGTTCGTGTTCGGGCCGGCGTTCGCCATGGCGAGCGTGCCACGGACGATGGCGCGGTCGTTGAACTCGTCCTCGAACTTGTAGCCGGCGTCGCCCGTGCCGTCTCCACGCGGGCACCCGCCCTGGATCATGAAGTCGGGGATGACGCGGTGGAAGACGAGGCCGTCGTAGAACCCGTTCCCGGCCAGCTGTGCGAAGTTCTCGACGGTCTTCGGCGCGTCCTCGGCAAAGAGCTCGAGCTCGATCGCGCCCATGCTGGTGTGAATCGTGGCAGTGGACATGGCCGCAGACTAATGGATCAACGGGCGGCCCTCTCCATCGCGGGCGCCGCTCCCATTCGGGCGAAGACGACCCTCGCCGCCTCGGCGTCGCCGCCGATCTCGAGGCAGCGGGCGTGCTCGAATTCGCACCCCAGCTGCGCGAACGCCTCGGTCGCCCGGGCCAGGGCATCCTCGTCGCCGGCGATGCCCCGGGCGCGGTCGACCTGGGCCGTGACCCGCGGGAGCTCGGCGACGCCCGGGAGCGCGGCGATGTCGTCGAGCGCCGCGTCGAAGTCGTCCCAGCGGCCGAGGACGGCCAGCGACTCGGCCCTGATCGCGCGCGCCCACGGCCGCAGGAACGGCAGCCCGGTGGAGCGCTCGAGCGCCAGCTCGGCCTCGCCCGCGCCGAGGAGCGCATGGGCCAGCACGAGGTCGAAGTGCGGGTTCGACCCCGGCAGCCGCCGCTCGAGCCGGTCGGACGCCTCGGTCTCGCCCCGGAGCGTGTGGATGGCGGCGACGACGCCGAGCATCCGCCCGGGCCGCGACTGGCGGGCTCGGCGGCCGTCCATGTCAGTGCCGCGCAACACGCCGAGGAACCGCTCGTAGGTCCTGATCGCCTCGTCCCACTTGTCCCACCAGAAGAGCGCGTCGACCTTGCTCCGCGCCGGCCAGGCGACCCAGCGGTTGTCGCTGCCCGCGCCGAGCTCATCGCCGAGGTCGGCGGCGGCGACCGCCCCGGCGAAATCGCCACGCGCCGTCCGGGTGCGCGCCACCGAGGAGCAGACGTCCATCTGCTCCTCGCGTGACGGAAGGGATCGCACGAGCGCCAGCCGGCGCTCGTCCATCTCGAGCGCTTCCGCATACCGGCCCACGGACTGAAGCAGCACCGACCGCGCGTCGAGGGCGGCCGAGACGATGGCCGGCCGGCCGAGGCCCTCCGTCAGCTCGAGCGCGCGGTCGGCGACGGCCAGGGCCGCCTCCTGGGGCGGTACGGTCGTCTCCACCCGGTACACGAGCAGGGCCTTTGCGATCAGGAGACGGGCCTCGGTGAGCACCGACCCGGCGGCGCGGGCCTCCTCAAGGCCGGTTTCGATCTCGGCGGCGACGCGCTCTTGATCGGGCGTCGAGACCAGCGATCCCTGCCACCGGGTCGGCAGGTCGACCCACTTCCAGCGGAGGCGAGCCGTGTCGACCGGCCCGAGCCGGGCGGCGGTCCCGAGCTCGAGGGCGTCGAGGTAGGCCGCGCGGGCGTCGTCGAGGTGCTCCGCCATCCAGTGCGCGTCGCCGGCCGCCTCGGCCGCCAGCGCGCGCTCGTGGTCGGAGTCCGCGAGCTGGCGCGCCAGCACCGCGTTCCGCAGGGCCAGGCCGTGGGCCTCGACGCTCCGCGCCTCCTGCGCCGCCTGGAGGAGCGCGCGCACGGCGGGCGCGCGGGCCGCCGTCTCGCCGAGCGTCGCCGCCGCCGCGTAGTGCCCGGCGACGACCTGGCAGCCCGTCTCGGGGGAGCGCTCGAGCTCCTCCGCCAGCCGCAGGTGCAGGCGGGCGCGCTCCACACGTGGAATCGACTCATACGCCACGTCGCGGATCAGCGCGTGCTTGAAGCTGTGGCGGCCGCCGCCGCGGTGGTGCACGAGGTCGCGCTCGACCAGGTTGCGAAGGCGGCCCGTCGGCCCCCGGCCGCCGTCCTCGAGGAGCGGCTCGAGCTGCTCGAGCGTGAAGCTGCGGCCGACCACCGCGGCCCGCTGGAGGAGCCGCTTGTCGTCGAGGTCCAGCAGGTCGAGCCGGGCCGCGATCACGCCCTGCACCGTCTCGGGCACCCGGTCGCCGGCTCCTTCGCCGCTCATCGCCAGGATCTCCTCGAGGAAGAACGGGTTGCCCCCGGCCAGCTCGACGACGCTCGGCGGCGGGTCCGCCGAGGCCGCGAGCGCCGTCGCCAGCCGGCGCATGTCGTCCGCGTCCAGCGCCTCGAGCGTGACGGTCGTCTCGTTGCGCATGCCCGAGCCCCAGCCCGGGTGGCTGACGTAGAGCTCGGCGCGCGCCGCGCACACGACCACGAGCGGGACCCGCACGTCGCCGGCAACGATCGACGCGATCAGCTCCAGCAGCGCCGGCTCGGCCCAGTGGGCGTCCTCGATGACAAGCAGCGTGGGCTGCCGGGCGGCCATCCGTAGGAGCAGGTTCCGCCAGGCGTCGCGGCCGCGGTCACCCGGCTCGTCGTCTCCGGCCGGCTGGATCCGCTCGCCGCCGACAAACCGCAGGAGCTCGGCGATCTGCTCGTCGCTGCCCTCGGGCAGGATCGCCTGGAGCTGGCCCCTGACGCGGGCCCGGATCTCCTCGCGGCTGGCGTCCGTGCGCACGGCCGCCGCGCGCAGGAGCAGATCGCGCAGCGGCGCGTACGGCCCGCCCTCGCCGTACGGCAGGCAGCGACCGACCCACACGGCGGGCGGCTCCTCGGATCGCCGCAGCTCGACGACCGCCTCCTCGATGAGCCGCGACTTCCCGATCCCGGCCTCGCCGATCAGCGTGAGGAGATGGGCGCGCGAGTGCTCGACAGCGCGCTCCACCACCGACCGGATCAGCGTCAGCTCGACCTCCCGGCCGACGAACGGGCCGTACGGGCGCCGTCGCCTCCGGTACGCGCCCGCCGGGGCGAACCGCTCGACCGCATACGCCGTGACCGGCCCGGTGCGGCCGCGGACCGCGAGCGACCGCGGCGCCACCATGCGCACGAGCGGCTCGACCGCCCGGAACGTCCGCTCGCCGACGAGCACCTCGCCGGGCTCGGCGGCCTGTTGGAGCCGGGCCGCCAGATTGACGGCCTCGCCGGTCACGAGGAAGTCACGGCCCGGCGTCGTCCCGGTCACCACGAGCCCGGTGTTGACGCCGATCCGGAGCACCAACGGCACCGCCCGCCGCTCGGCGACCGCCGCGAGCCGAGAGCGCATGAGCAGCGCCGCCCGCACCGCCCGCTCGGCGTCGTCCTCATGCGCCACCGGCACGCCGAAGACCGCCATCACCGCGTCGCCGATGAATTTCTCCACGGTGCCGCCGTACGCCTCGGCGCACCGGGCGAGCGTGACGTAGACATCGCCGAGGAGGTCGCGCAGCTCCTCGGCGTCCATCTGCGAGGCGAGCTCGGTCGAGCCCGCCAGGTCGGCGAACACGACGGTGGCCAGCTTTCGCTCGGTCGCATCGCCGCCGCCCAGCGGACGGCCGCAGCTGGGGCAGAAACGGGCGCCCTCAGGTGCGACCGTGCCGCAGGCGGGGCAACGCGTCGTCAGACGGAGACTCCCGCGGGCTTGGGCAGCTCCTCGATCGCCTTGAGCGCCCGCTGAATCTCGGCCTCCGGGAGCTCGAAGTCCTCCAGCCTGCCGTGCAGGTATGCGTCGTAGGCGCCCATGTCGAAGTGGCCGTGGCCCGACAGGTTGAAGATGATGACCTGCTCGGTCCCGGCCTCGTCGGCGCGGCGGGCGGCGTCGATCGCGCCCTTGATGGCGTGGGCGCTCTCGGGCGCCGGGATGATGGCCTCGCTTCGGGCGAAGTCGATCGCCGCGGCGAAGACATCGGTCTGGCCGAACGCCTCCGCCCGGACGAGCCCGTCGAGGACGAGCTGCGAGACGATCGGCGCCGCGCCGTGGTAACGCAGGCCGCCGGCGTGGATCCCGGGAGGCACGAAGTCGTGCCCAAGCGTGTGCATGGGGACGAGCGGCGTCAGCCGGCCGGTGTCGCCGAAGTCGTAGGCGTAGGGGCCGCGGGTCAGCGTCGGGCACGCCTCGGGCTCGCAGGCGACGATGTCGATCTCGGCCCCGGCGATCTTGTCGCGCACGAACGGCAGCGCCAGGCCGCCGAAGTTCGAACCGCCGCCGACGCATCCGATGACGACGTCGACGCCCTTCTCGCCTGCCAGTGCCAGCTGGCGTTGGGCCTCCTGGCCGATCACCGTCTGATGCAACAGCACGTGGTTCAGCACGGAGCCCAGCGAGTAGCTCGTGTCGTCGCGCCCGGCGGCGTCCTCGACCGCCTCTGAGATCGCGATGCCGAGGCTGCCCGGCGACTCGGCGTCCTGCTCCAGCACCGCCCGCCCGGCGTTCGTCTCGGGCGACGGGCTGGGGACGACGGTCGCGCCCCACGTCTCCATCATCACCCGCCTGTAGGGCTTCTGGTCGTAGCTCACGCGCACCATGTAGACCTTGCACTCGAGCCCGAAGACCTGCGACGCAAGCGCGAGCGCGCTCCCCCACTGACCCGCCCCGGTCTCGGTCGCGAGCCGGCGGCGTCCGGCCTTGGCCGAGTAGTAGGCCTGGGCGACGGCGGTGTTCGGCTTGTGGGACCCGGCGGGCGAGCCGCCCTCGTACTTGTAGTAGATCCGCGACCGGGTGCCGATGGCGCGCTCGAGCCGGTGCGCGCGGTGAAGCGGCGTCGGCCGCCACAGCCGCAGGACGTCGAGCACCTCCTCCGGGATCGCGATCTCGGAGTCGGTCGAGACCTCCTGGAGAATCAGGTCCATCGGGAAGAGCGGCGCAAGATCGTCCGGCCCGACCGGCTGCCCGGTGCCCGGGTGCAGCGGCGGCTGCGGCGGGTTGGGCGCGTCGGCGAGGATGTTGTACCAGCTTCGGGGCAGGTCGCTCTCGGGGAGCGTGATCTTGGCGTCCATGGCGGCTCCTTAGAATGGGGCGTCCCATTTTCCCCCACCGGAGGCCCGCATGCGAATCACCACCTCGACCACCGCGCCCGAGCGCGCAACAGCCGACGTGCTCGCGGTGACGGTCGGGAAGCCCGTCGCCCTGACCGGCGCGGCCGCGGCCGTCGACCGCGCGCTCGGCGGCAGGCTGACCCGGCTCGTCGATGCGGGCGAGATCCGCGGCTCGAAGGGTCAGGTGACGGTGGTCCACGCCGACGGCGGCGTTCGGGCCAAGCGGGTCGCGGTCGTCGGGATCGGCAAGACGCCCGGCTCGGCCGAGGTCAGGCTGGCCGCCGCGGCCGCGGTGCGGGCGGCCGGAGGCGCGCGGGCGAAGTCGGTGGCATTCGCGCTCGCCGGCGTGCCACTCGAGCCGGCCGAGGCGACGCGATGCGTGGTCGACGGGGCCGCGCTCGCCGGCTATCGCTTCACCCGCTACCTGACGGGCCCGGCGGACGACCGGCCGGGCGAGGTGGGCTCGCTGGCCGTGCTGGGCGGCGACCGGGCGCAGGCCCGCCTCTCGGCCGTCCTCACGGAAGCGACCAACCGGGCCCGCGACCTCCAGAACACCCCGTCGCGCGACATGGGGCCGCAGGAGCTGGCCGATCGCGCCCGCGAGCTGGCAAGGCAGCACCCCACCCTCACCGCCCGAGTCCACGACCGGGCCTGGATGGAGCGACGCGGGATGGGGCTGTTCCTGGCCGTGGCCCAGGGGTCGTCGAAGCCGCCGCTCACGATCGTCCTTCGCCACAAGCCGCGCAGGCCGAAGGCCGGCGTCGTGCTCGGCCTCGTCGGCAAGGGGCTCACCTACGACTCAGGCGGCTACACGCTGAAGCCCGCACGGTCGCTGGTCGGGATGAAGTTCGACATGTCGGGCGCCGCGGCGGTGCTCGAGACGACCGCCGCCATCGCCGAGCTCGGCCTCCCGATCGAGGTGGTCACGGTGATCGGCGCGACCGAGAACATGATCGGAAGAGCGGCGTTCAAGACCGACGACATCGTCCGGGCGGCGAACGGCAAGACGGTCGAGATCTCGAACACCGACGCCGAGGGCCGGCTCGTCCTCGCCGACTGCCTGCACCACGCCCGCACGCTCGGCGCGACCCACGTGGTCGACGTCGCCACGCTGACCGGCGCGGTCGTCACCGCGCTCGGCGATCTGCACGCGGGCCTCTTCGTGCGCGGGGAGGAGTTCGCAGGGCAGATCGCCGCCGCCTCGGAGGTGTCCGGTGACCTCGTGTGGCGGATGCCGCTCCACGACACCTACAAGCGGTTCTACCGCTCGGAGGTGGCCGACATGGTGAACGCATCGTTCGCCGGTCGCGGCGGCTCGTGCTACGCGGCCCGCTTCCTCCAGGAGTTCGCCGGCGAGGGCGACTGGGCGCACCTCGACATCGCCGGGGTGGCCGATCTCGACCGCAGCCGCGGCGACGAGTTCGGCAAGGGGGGCACCGGCTACGGCGTGCGCCTGCTCACCGAGCTCGCAAGGTCGATGGCCTCGTGACGAGCTACGACCTCTCCGATGAGCACCGCCTGTTTCGCGCGACCGTGCGCGAGTTCGCCGAGGGGGCGATCGGGCCGGTCGCAGAGGCGCTCGACCGCGAGGGCCGCTTCCCGCTCGAGATCGTCCGCCGGGCCGCCGAGCTCGGCCTGCTCGGCATCCCGATCGGGGCCGAGTGGGGCGGCGCCGGATCGGACACGCTCGCCTATGCGATCGCCATCGAGGAGCTGGCCCGGGTCGACCAGTCGTTCGCCATCACGGTCGCCGCGCACACGTCGCTCGGGACGATGCCGATCGCCCTCTTCGGAAGCGACGAGCAGCGGCGGGAGTGGCTGCCCGCGCTCGCCTCGGGAGAACGGCTGGCGGCGTTCGGGCTGACCGAGCCCGGCGCCGGGTCGGATGCCGGCGCAACGCGCACGACCGCCCGGCTCGAGGGCGGCGATTGGGTCATCGACGGCTCGAAGATGTTCATCACGAACGCCGGGACGGAGATCTCGGGCCTCGTCACCATCACCGCCCGCACGGGCGAGGACGAGATCTCGAACATCGTGGTCGAGAACGGCACGCCCGGCTACGAGCTCTCGCCGCCGCTCCACAAGATGGGCTGGCGCTCGTCGGACACTCGCGGCCTCACGTTCACCGGCTGCCGCGTCCCCGAGGGGCACCTGCTCGGGCCGCGCGGCAAGGGCTTTCGCCAGTTCCTCGAGATCCTCGACGGCGGGCGGATCGGCGTCGCGGCGCTCGGCCTCGGAGCGGCCCAGGGCGCGTTCGAGATGTCGCTTCGCTACGCCAACGAGCGCGAGCAGTTCGGCCGGCCGATCGGCACGTTCCAGGCGGTGGCGTTCAAGCTGGCCGACATGGCGACCGAGATCGAGGCCGGCCGCCAGCTGGTCTACCAGGCGGCGTGGCTCAAGGACGAGGGCCGCGACTTCGCCCAGACCGCGGCGATGGCCAAGCTCTACACGGGTGAGCTGTCGCGGCGCGTGTGCAACGAGGCTGTGCAGATCCACGGCGGCTACGGGTTCATGGACGAGTACCCGGTGAGCCGGTTCTACCGCGACCAGAAGGTGCTCGAGATCGGGGAGGGGACGAACGAGGTGCAGCGACTGGTGATCGCCCGCGGTCTCGGACTGTGAGCCATGCCGCCGGGCTCGAGGCCGCGGCGGCGATGCTCGTGATCGCCGCGCTCCTCGGGACGGTTGTCGCCCGCTCGCTGCCCTACGGCGGCAGGCGCCGCACCGCCGAGGAGGCGGCGCTGATCCTGGTCTGCGCCACGCCGGCCATTGCGCTTCTCACCCCGTACCTGCGCCATCACCTGTGGGCGCCGGCGGCGGTGATCGCGTGCGGGTACGGGAGCTTCTACCTGATCCGCTCGGTCCAGCTACGCCGCGCCAACCGCGACACCGTGCGGCTGCTCCTTGGCCTGCACCGCGACGCGACCTTCGGAGCCGTCTGGGCGGAGGCCGAGCGGATCGAGCCGCGGCCGCTCACGAACCGGGGGCGGCTCGTCATCGCCCTCGCGGCGGCCGCGATCCTGGCCATCGGACAGATGACGGGGCGCTACGACACGGCCCTGGTCGGCCTCGGCCTCGGCGCCGCCGAGTCTACGCTGCGCCCCGCGTACCACCGCCGCCTCGTCGAGCGCATCCGCCAGATCGGCCACTAGAAGCGGTCGACCAGGATGTGGATCCGGGCGACTTCCTCGAACCCGAGCCGCTCCAGGATCGGCGCCGACATGCGCCCGGCCTGGGTCACGAGGACGGGCGTGCCGCGCGCTGCGGCGTCCTCCCAGCGCGCCCGCACAAGCGCCCGGTAGGCGCCCCGGCCGCGCGCATCGGGGAGCACAGACCCTCCGTTCAGGGTGACCGCGCCGTCGAGGTAGGTCGACGTACCGGAGCCGACGATGCGCCCGTCCATGGTCGCCACGAACGTCCGCTGGTGGCCGGCGGCGATCTCCTCCTCGTACCGGGCCCGCTCGCGGGCCTCGTCGGAGGGCGGTACCGACCCGAATGCCGCGAAGGCGACGGCGGTCGCCTCGCGGAACTCGTCGAAACCGCGGATCGGCCGGCTCTCGATGCCTGCGACCGGCGGCGGCTCGTGGCGGAGCACCATCCCGATCACCTCCGGGTCGTCGTCGTCCTGCATCCCACGGTGCTTGAGCCGCTCGACCAGGTCGGCGGGCGTCGCGGAGCTTCCGACCTCCCAGCTGCACTCCGTCCTGCCGTGCGCTGCCAGGATGGCGTGCACCTCGGCGATCGTGTCGTCGATCGTGTCCGCCGCCAGCCGCAGCCGCTGGGCGACGTTCCAGGCCGGCTCGGTGCGGATCCCCATCCACAGCACGAACCGCTCGTTCTCGATCCGCTCGTGGCCGGGGGCCAGCGGCTGGTGCGTGTTCGCGTTCTCGGCGATCGAGAGCAGGTGGTCGTCCACGGCTACCGCATGCGCGTGACGGGATAGCCGGAGCTCCGCACCAGCTCGACGATCTCATGGGCGTGCGTCTCGTCGCGCGTCTCGAGGATGAGCTCGATGCCGGTCTCGGCCACCGCCACGTCGACGCTCTCGCGGTGGTGCGAGACCACCAGGATGTTGACGTGGGCGTCGGCGATCACCTGGAGCAGGTGCATGAGCTGCCCGGGCCGGTCGACGAGGCGGGTGCGGATCACCAGATAGCGGCCGGCGTTCGTCAGGCCGAACCGGATCACCTGCATGAGGAGGGGCGTGTCGATGTTGCCGCCCGACAGCACGGCGACCGCTCGCTTGGCCCGCACGCGGCCGGAGAGGAGCGCGGCCAGGCCGACGGCGCCGGCGCCCTCGACCACCGCCTTCGTGCGCTCGAGGAGCTGCACGATGGTCATGCCGATCTCGGCGTCGGTGACGGTGACGACGTCGTCGACGTGCTCGCGCACCAGCCCGAAGGTGATCTCGCCCGGGTGCTTGACGGCGATGCCGTCGGCGATCGTCTCGGTCTGCGTCGCCGGGTGGATCTCACCGTGCTCGAGCGACGCCACGTACGGCGCGCACCCGGCCGCCTCGACGCCGATCACGCGCACGTCGGGGCGCTGGGTCTTGACCGCGAGCGCGATCCCGGAGAGCAGGCCGCCGCCGCCCAGCGGCACGACGACGGCGTCGAGGTCGGGCACATCCTCCAGGATCTCGAGCCCCACGGTGCCCTGGCCGGCGATCACGAGCTCGTCGTCGAACGGATGCACGAGCGTGCGCCCGTCCGACTCCGCGTCGGCAACGGCCGCCGCGACCGAGTCCTCGACCGAGTCTCCCGACAGGCGCACGGACGCGCCGTATCCCTCCGTCGCCCCCACCTTCGCCAGAGACGCCGCCTCCGGCATGTACACCAGCGCCGGGACTCCCGCGGAGCGGGCGGCGTACGCGACGGCCTGGGCGTGGTTTCCGGCCGACGGAGCGACGACGCCCGCCGCCCGCTCCGCCTCGGTCAGCGAGCGGATCTTGTTGTAGGCACCGCGGATCTTGAAGGAGCCCGTCTTCTGGCGGTTCTCGAACTTCAGGAAGACGTCGCCCGCGCACTGGCGCGAGAACGTCTCCGACCGCTCGGTCGTCGTGCGATGGGCGACGCCCTCGAGCGCCGTCGCCGCGGCGCGGATGTCATCGATGGTGGGCACGAGTGGCGGCGAACGGTACCCCGTTTGCATTTTCCGAGCGACTTAGGCTAGCCTAACCCCCTTGCCGGAGGACTCGATATGAGCGCGTTGCAGACGACCCTCCTCGGAGCGTTCGCGGGCGCGACCATCTTTCTCGGCCTGCCGCTCGGGCGGGTTGGCGGCCTCTCTCCCAGGACGCGCGCGTTCCTCTCGACGCTCTCCGCCGGCATCCTCCTCTTCATCTTCTGGGACGTCGTCGCCGGGGCCTCGGAGGTCATCGACGCGTCGCTCGCGCAGGCCCGCGACGGCGGCGCCTTCGGCCCGCTGCTGCTCGACGTGACGATGCTCGCACTCGGCCTCGCCGTGGGCGCCCTCGGCCTGGCGTGGATCGAGCGCGAGATGCGCCGACGCCGGCCGCTTGCCCCCATGGCGGGAGGCTCCGTCGCCGAGGCGGCGGCGGCCGGCCTCGACGTCACGGACCTCGCCGAGCAGGCGCGCAAGGCGGCGCTCGGGCTCGGGATGCTGATCGCCGTCGCCATCGGCGTCCACAACTTCTCGGAGGGGCTCGCGATCGGTGTGGCCGCTCGCTCCGGCGAGATCGCGCTGGCGGGGACGCTGATCGCAGGGTTTGCGCTCCACAACGCGACCGAGGGATTCGGGATCGTCGGGCCGCTCGGCGAGACGCGGCCGTCGTGGGCGTGGCTCGGTCTTGCCGGCCTGGTCGGGGGCGGGCCCACCTTCATCGGCGCCATGCTCGGCTACCGGATCTCTGACGAATTCCTCCAGCTGGCCTTCCTCGCGCTGGCGGCAGGCGCGATCCTGTTCGTCGTCGGCGAGCTCTGGAACGGCGCCGCGCGGCACGCGTCGCGGAACCTGGTGCTCGCGGGCATCGTCGTCGGCTTCCTGGCCGGCTTCGGCACCGATCTCGTGATCGCGTACGCCGGCGCCTGACCGGCCATGGCCGGCGAACCCCTGCACGCCTTCGTCGAGATCCCGAAGGGCAGCCGTAACAAGTACGAGTACGACGCCGAGCTCGGCCACGTCGTGCTCGACCGGACGCTGTGGACGAGCGTCGTGTTCCCCGCCGACTACGGCTACCTGATGCGCACGCTCGGCCGCGACGGCGACGCGGTCGACGCCATCATCCTCGTCGCTGAGCCGACCTTCCCGGGGTGCGTCATCCCGGTCGAGCCGATCGGCGTCTTCGAGATGCGCGACGAGGCAGGCGAGGACGACAAGGTGCTGTGCGTGCCGGAGCGCGACCCGATGTGGAGCCATATGCACGACATCTCCGACATCCGCGACTCGCTCCTCGACGAGATCGGTCATTTCTTCGAGGTCTACAAGGACCTCGAGCACGGCAAGGGGACCGAGGTGGTCGGCTGGCGCGGGCGCGACCACGCCGACGAGGTCGTCGCCGCCGGCCTCGCGGCCGCCGCGGGCCGCGCGTGAGCGTCCGAGGCCCGGCTACGAGGAGACGTTCGTCCGCAAGATCGGGGGCAGACCCCGATGTTGCGGCTAGAGCGTAAGCTCGAGCTCCAGCTCGTCGCGAAGCGGGATGCCGTCCTGGCCGATCTCGGGGATCGACGGCTTGAGCTCGCGGGAGCGGGCGAGGGCGTTCGGGTGCAACGCCACGAGGCGAAAGCCGCGCCGCTGGTAGAAGCGGAGCGCGCGCAGGTTGTCGTTGGTCGTGATCAGCCAGACCCGGCGACAGCCGGCCGCACGTGCGGCGTCGGCAGCCGCCGCGACGAGCGCCGTCCCGACGCCGGCGCCCTGCGGGAACGCGTCGATCGTGACCACCTCGCAGTCGTCGCCGTCGACTCGGTAGGTGAGAAGGCCCACCGGCTCGTCGGCCTCCTGGGCGACGAAGCCCGGCAGCGCGGCCGGGGCATGCACCACGCCTCGGCTGACGGCCCCCTCGCCCCACAGCTCTCGCAGCGTCGCCCGCGCCCACTCGCGATCGGCGTCGCCGAGCGGCCGGACGATCACCGGTCGTCCCGCTCGCGGAACACGCGGTCGGCGATCTGCCGCGTCGCCGTCAGCGGATCGAGCCGGCGAGCGTGGACCTCGTCGAGGAGCGAGCGCAGCTCCGGGTCGGCGGCGAGCGCCGCGTCCAGCCGCCTGCGGGCCTGGGCGACGGCAACCGCGACGACCTCGTGCTCGATGTTCGATCGCCGCCTGGCATCGAGGCCGCCGTCGCGCTCGAGGAAGGCGCGATGGTCGAGCACGGCCCGCCACAAGGCCTCGGTGCCCTCGCCTTTGAGCGCCTCCGTCTCGACGATGGGCACGCGCCATTCCCGGTCACGGTCGAGCGAGAGGACGGAGCGGATCTCGGTACGCATCGTCCGCGCCGCCGGGTGGTCGGACTTGTTGATGACGATCACGTCGGGGATCTCCATCACCCCCGCCTTGAGCGCCTGGATCGAGTCGCCCGAGCCCGGCTGAAGGACGAGCACGACCGTGTCGGCCACGGATGCCACCTCGACCTCGCTCTGCCCCACCCCGACCGTCTCGAGCAGGAGCACGTCCATGCCGGCGGCGTCGAGGATGAGCAGGGCCTGGAGCGTCGCCTCGGCGACCCCGCCCAGGTGGCCGCGCGTGCTCATCGAGCGGATGAAGACCCCCTCGTCGAGGAAGTGGTCGGCAAGCCGGATGCGATCGCCCAGGAGCGCCCCTTTCGAGAAGGGGCTCGAGGGGTCGACCGAGACGACGCCGATGCGCTTCCCCTCCTCGCGCAGGTGGCCGACGAGCGCGCCCAGCAGGCTCGACTTCCCCACCCCCGGCGGGCCGGTGAACCCGGCGATGGCGGCCGAGCCGGTGCGCGGGTAGAGCTCGCGGACGAGGTCGTAGGCCAGCGGGTCGCGGTTCTCGACGAGGGTGATCGCGCGTGCGACCGCTCGCTTGCGCCCACTCGCGACGCCCTCGACGAGGGCGGGCAGGTCGACCGGTCGCCTGCTCACCGCGGCTGGAGCGCCCGGGCGAGGACGTCGGTGAGGATCGCGTTCTCCTCGGGTGTGCCGACCGTCACGCGGATGCATTCCGGCGCGCCGAACGGGTCGAGCGGCCGCACGATCACGCCCTCCCGCATGAGCGCGTCGGCCAGGGCCCGCCCCTCGCCGACGTCGACGGCGAGGAAGTTGGCGCAGGCGGGGAACGGCCGCATCCCGAGCCCCTCGAAGGTGGCCTGGAGGTCGATCCGGCCGCGCTCGTTCACGTCCCGTCGCCGGCCGAGCTCGCCGGCGTCGTCGAGGCTCGCGAGCGCCGCGACGTGCGCCAGCTCCGATACGTCGAACGCGTTTCGGATCTTCATCACCTCGCGCACCACCTCGGGCGGCGCCACCATGTACCCGATCCGCAGTCCGGCGAGCCCGTAGATCTTCGAGAACGTGCGGAGCACCGCCACGTTCGGCCGGCGGCCGATGTGCTCGACGATCGCATCCGGGTAGTCGGGGTCGGTGATGTAGTCGCAGTAGGCCTCGTCGACGACCACGAGCACGTCCTCGGGGACGGCGTCGACGAAGGTGGCGAGGGCGTCGCGGCCGACCATCGAGCCGGTCGGGTTGTTCGGGTTGCAGACGTAGGCGAGCTTCGTCCGCGGCCCGATCCGGTCGGCCAGCGCGGGCAGGTCGTAGGCGCCGTCGACGAGCGGCACCGTGACCGGCGTGGCGCCCATCTTGATCGCATCCAGGTAGTACGAGACGAACGACGGCCAGCCCATGACCGCCTCGTCGCCCGGATCCAGGTAGGCGGTGGAGAGGCACCCGACCAGCCCGTCGGCCCCGTTACCGATCGCGATCGCCGAGCGGTCGACGCCGTGCCGCGCGGCCAGCCGCTCGGTCAGGTCGTATCCCAGCTCGGGATAGCGGTTCAGCTCCGGCGCCTGGCGGGCGATCGCGTCGAGCGCGGACGGGAACGGCCCGAACGGGCCCTCGTTCGAGGCCAGCTTGACGATCCGGTCGAGGCCCAGCTCGCGGCGCACCGCGGCGGCCGGCTTCCCCGGCTCGTACGGCTTCAGATCGGCGATGGCGGGGCGGGCACGCACGCGTCCCTAGAGTACCCAACTCAGCGCAGCGGCCTCGACTCGCCGTCGCGCCTCACCTGCGCGTGCCGCCGCACGGTCACGAACGTGCGGTCGAGAACTGGAACAGCTCGTGTACCTGGATGATCTCAGGCGGCCCGCTGAGTTGGACGCCAACCTGGTTCAGTACAGGCATCAGCGTCTCGTCGTTGAACGCGCGCTGCTGTTGCTCCGTCGCCCAAATCTCGCTGACCCGGAGACTGCCCTCCTCGCCGAAGAGGACATGGAGCTCAAGGCCCGCAGGCGGGAACTCACCCTGTTCCAACAGCCCGCCGACCTCGTCGTACTGCCCGCGGGTCATGCCGACTTCCTCGTACCTCACGAGAACGCTCATGGCATTCCTCCTCTGCCGCAGGGGCCGCCGACGATTACCTCCCTCACGTACCGCCCGCCGCGCAGCGAGTGCCGTAGCGCGGACGTCACTAGAGTACCAACCCGATGTCCGCACGCGAGATCGGCCTGTTCCCGCTCGCATCGGTGCTCGTCCCGGGCGAGATGATGCCGCTTCACATCTTCGAGGAGCGGTACAAGAGCCTCGTGGACGACTGCCGGCAGGCGGACGCGGAGTTCGCCCTCCTCTACTCCGACTCCGACGGCGCGCGCGAGCTCGGGACGACAGCTCGGATCGTCGAGGTGCTCGAGACGTTCGACGACGGGCGGATGAACATCGTCATCCAGGGCGACGAGGTCGTCCGCGTCGTGGGGCTGACCCGCGGCCGCGCCTACCTGACCGGGAAGGTCGAGGCGGCCGAGGACGACCCGAGCGCCGGTGATGAGGCCACCTCCGCCCTCGACCTCTATCGCCGGATCGCGGAGGCGACGGGTCAGGAGGCCGATCCCGAGGTCGCCGGCACTCCGCCCGGCGCGCTCAGCTACGCCATCACGTCGCGCGTCGATTTCCCTGCCGCCGAGAAGCAGCGGATCCTCGAGGAGCGCAGCGAGCACGGCCGCCTCATGGTGATCGTCGAGCTCCTCGCCCGCGGTCTCGAGAACCTGGCTATGGCAGCCCGCATCCACTCGCGCGCCCAGACGAACGGGAAGGTCTCCCCGCCCAAGGAAGGCTGAAGCAGCTGTTCGTGGGACAGGCGTTTCAGCCGTCGAGCACAAAGCCGTCGCCGTCGCGGCGCGGGTCGCCGGCGGCCTCGGTGCGACCGTCCCGGACAGCCACGATGTTCGCGCCGCCGAAGTAGAGGTTCAGGCCCTC
>CAVPWG010000002.1:0-533284 GCA_963709425.1 uncultured Actinomycetes bacterium
GAAACAGCTTCCCGATGCCGTGGATACTCGAGGCCGATGAGGCGGCCCGGCGGATCGCCGACGGCGTCGCCAAGGGCAAGGCCGAGATCGTCTTCCCACTGCCGATGATGCTCGCGATGAAGTCAGCGCGACTTGTGCCGGTGCGCCCGTGGACTGCCCTGATGTCACGGCAGGCAAAGACGCGGAAGCGATAGCCCACAACCGGGCTGCTAGTCAAGACGCCGTCGCCGCGCTTGTGGTGGGCAGCGCACCAACCTGTCCGAACCTCGCACGATTCACCCTCACCGACTTTGGTGCGGCGGGTCAACTTCACCCAGCCAGCCGGGCTCGGAGGCAGGCGTGAGAACGGCCTGAAACCGCACCCACCCTTGAATTGAACAACGGCGTGCCGCCACGGCATGATCAGCAGCTGCGCACGCCGACGCTGGCGCGCAGCTTCGCGGAGGTCGGCCAACGCGGCTGGACGGCCATTTCTGCGGATCGGCGGTGGTGGACGGGTGACGGATCCGCCGGCTCGCGGCGGAGGTGACGGCGCCCGGCTCTTGCGGGTGGCGAGCCTCTCTTGGATCAGATATCTTCATGACTGTGAAGACATCCCACTCATCGGTTGTCGTGCCGCTCGACCGGTGTGAGGTGGCGTGCGTTGATCCCGAGCGAGTCGCCGCGGTCAGCCAGCGGCTCCCCGACGAGCGAGCGAGTCAACGACTCGCGGAGACGTTCCGCGTGCTCGCCGACCCGGGTCGCGTACGGTTGATCGTCGCCCTGTTGGAGGGTGAGCTGTGCGTGTGCGACCTGGCCGCGGTCACGGGCCTTTCCCAGACAGCTTGCTCGCACAACCTCCGGTTGCTGCGCTCGGCGCGGCTGGTGCGTTACCGAAAGCAGGGGCGCAACGTCTACTACGCGCTGGACGATGCCCACATCCGGCTCCTGTTAGATGTCGGCCTTCAACACCTCCAACACGTGGAGGGCGGCCGTGGCTGAGCCGCTCACGCAGCCCGGCCGCTCGGTGCCGGCGCTGATCACCATCGGCCCAACGCGCCACCGCCTAGACCCGGCCGAACGCGCGCGTCTTCAGCGACGCGCACGCCTGTTGGCGTGGGGTGGGAACGCCTGGCACGTGGCGGAGTTCGCGATCGCCGTGGCCGCAGGTCTCGCCGCCGGTTCGATCGCCCTCGTCGGCTTCGGCGTGGACAGCCTGATCGAGGTGTTGGCCGGTGGCGTGGTGGTGTGGCTGTTCACTGGCACGCGGATCGGATCCGCGGTTGCGGAGCGGCGAGCTCAGCAGGCGATCAGCGTGTCGTTCGGCTTGCTCGCCGTCTACGTCTCGGTCGAGGCGCTGCGCACCGTCGCCACTGGCCATCACCCCGACGCCAGTTGGATTGGCATCGGCCTGGCTGCGTTCACCGCGGTGACGATGCCACTCCTGGCGCGAGCGAAGCGGCGGGTCGGTCACGCGCTGGGTTCCAGTGCGACCGTCTCTGAAGCCAAACAGACCTCGCTCTGCGCATACCTCTCGGTTGCTCTCCTCATCGGCCTGGGCGCGAACGCGATGTTCGGGCTGTGGTGGGCCGACCCAACGGCAGCCCTGGTGATCGCCGCGATCGCTGCGCGCGAAGGCGTCCAAAGCTGGCGGGGCGAGGCATGCGCGGACGGCTGCTGCTGAACGAACTCGCGGTTTCAGCCCGGTCTTGTAAGACATGACCGGCAGCGCATTCGATAGGACAACACCCACTCCGACCGAGAACACCCATGACGTCCCACGAGCCGGGCCCAGAATCTCCAGCCGGGGAAACGGGTCAACCATGCACGTTCGGGTAGCGGAGCGGCGCAGGAGTCGAACCTACCAACCGTGGGGCTACCACGGCCTGCCGGTTTTGAAGACCGGATGGGCCACCGGGCCCGTGCCACTCCAAGGGCGCCGAATTCTAGGCGGTCGGCTCGGCGCCCGAGTCCGTCGCGTCGTCGCCGTCCTCGTCCTCGGACTCCGGCGTGGCGGCCACGGCCTTCTCGCGGAGCCGCGAGCGGCTCTCGCCGATTCGCGCCCTGAGCTTGTCGGCTGTCTGGTCGGGCTCCCGGGGCGGCGGGGGCGGGATCTCGTCCGTGTCGTCGTCATCCGCGTCCTCGACTGTCTCGGCCTCGTGGACGGGAGGTGGCGGCGGCGGCGGTGGAGGAGGCGGCGGCGCGTAGTCGTCCCCGACCCCGAGCTCGCCGACGGGCCCGCCGGCGACACGCTCGCGCAGGCGGTTGTAGGTCTCGGGCGACGCGACCAGCACCGCCGCCGCTCCCGCGGCGCCCGCGACCAGCCAGAGGAGCCGCTTCATCGCCCGAACCTCCCGTGCCTCGCCCGCGATGTCACCGCCCCACTATACTCGCGGCCAGAGCCGAGCAGCTTCCTGCTCCGGGCCCGGCGCCGCCTCCCTGATCGCAGCGCCACGCGCGGCCCGGGGCTGCCCAGTCCACAGGAGGTGATCAGGATCAACCCGTACGAGATCATGCTCTTGATCGAGCCGGAAGTGGCGGAAGAGCGCCACACGGAGATCATCGAGCGCACCAAAGCGACCGTGACCGCGGGCGGCGGGACGTGGCACGGCGCCGAGCCGTGGGGCAAGCGCAAGCTGGCCTACGAGATCAACCACCATGCCGACGCGTTCTACTACGTGCTCACGTTCGACGCGCCCGCCGCCGCACTCGAGGAGGCGACCCGCGTGCTGCGGATCACCGACGGCGTGCTGCGCTTCATGGCCGTCGCCAAGCCGCCCGCCAAGGCGGCCGCGGCGCCGGCCGAGAAGGAGGCCCCGGCGACGGCTGAGGGGGCGGAGGAGCCCGAGCAGGCCGAGGCGCCGGCGTGACCCGCCGTCCGGTCGCGCCCCTACCATACTCGAACGTACGTTCGTAGAGGAGGCAGAGGAGGAACCCGTGGCAAACATCAATCGCGTCATCCTGACAGGCAATCTGACCGCCGATCCCGAGCTCTCGACGCTGCCCAGCGGCACGTCGGTGTGCAAGCTCCGGCTGGCGGTGAACCGCCGCTACAAGGACCAGTCGAGCGGCGAGTGGACCGAGAAGCCCAACTTCTTCGACATCAAGGTCTGGGGCGCCCAGGGCGAGAACTGCGCCCAGTACCTCTCCAAGGGCCGCCCCGTCGCCGTCGACGGCCGGCTCGAGTGGAGCGAATGGGAGTCGCAGGACGGGGGCAAGCGCTCGAAGGTCGAGGTCGTGGCCGACACCGTGCAGTTCCTCGGCTCGCGCGGCGACGGCGGCGAGGGCGGCGGTGGCGGTGGCTTCCGCCAGACGGCCGAGATCAAGCCCGAGCCCGTCGAGGCCTTCACTGGCGCAGCGGCGTCCGACGACGACATCCCCTTCTAGGAGCGGCGAGCAATGGCATCGAAGCCCAAGAGCAAGCAGGGACAGGGTCGCAAGCGCGGGGCGCCGACCGGCGGCTCGACGCGCCGGAAGCCGTGCTACTTCTGCAAGGAGAAGGTCGAGGAGATCGACTACAAGAACTACAACCAGCTGCGCCGGTACACGTCCGAGAAGGGCAAGATCCGGTCGCGGCGGATCTCCGGAGCCTGCCGCCGCCACCAGCGTCAGGTGGCGGTCGCAGTCAAGCGCGCCCGCGAGGTGGCGCTCTTGCCCTACGCCGTCAACTGAACATTTTCCACGCTGCGAGCGGCCGATTCGGGCTCGCGGGGTGGCCATGCCTGGCGTGTCCGTGCAACGATGAAGACGCGGCGCGCCGGGCCCAAGTGAAGAGGAAGGAAATGGCAAGCAAGGCGACACAGGCGATCCTGCTCCAGGACGTCGAGAAGCTCGGCCGCAAGGGCGACGTGGTCCACGTCGCCCCGGGTTACATGCGCAACTACCTCGGCCCGCGCAAGCTGGCAGAGGCGGCGACGGACGCTCGCGTGACCGAGGTACAGCGCCAGGCGGAGCAGCGCCGCCGGCACGAGGCCCAGAGCGACGAGCAGGCGCGCGACATGGCGCACACGCTCAACCGCACCGTGCTCACGATCAAGCGCCGGGCGGGCACCGAGGACCGGCTGTACGGCTCGGTTACGTCAACTGACATCTCCGACGCGATCTGGCAGGCCCGCAGGATCCGGATCGACCGGCGCAAGGTCGAGGTCGACGAGCCGATCAAGACGCTCGGCTCGCACCGCGTGCAGCTCACCGTGTACGGCGACGTCCGCGCGGTGCTCAAGGTGATGGTCGTGCCGGGAGGAGCCGACGAGGAGGGCGGCGTCGAGGCCTTCGAGGCCGAGCCGTCGGAGCCGATCGAAGGCGAGTTCTCCTAGCGCGATGGCGGTCGCCGACCGGCCAGCCAACGTCCCGCCGCAGGACATCGATGCCGAGGAGTCGGTCCTGGGCGCGATGCTGGTCTCGCAGAATGCGATCGCCATCGTCTCGGAGCTGCTCCAGCCTGAGGACTTCTACCGTCGCTCCCACGCGACCATCTACCGGACGATCCTCGAGATGTACGGCAAGGGCGAGGTCGTCGACTCGATCACGCTCACCAGCGCGCTCGACCACCGCGGCGTGCTCGACGACGTCGGCGGGAAGCCGGTCGTCCACACGCTCGCGGCGACGGTGCCGGCGGCGGCCAACGCCCGCCACTACGCCCAGATCGTCCGCGACACCGCCACGTACCGGGGCCTCATCCGGGCGGGCACCGACATCGCGTCGCTGGGATACGAGCACGTCGGCGAGCCGCACGAGCTCGTCGACCGGGCCGAGCAGATCGTCTTCTCGATCGCCGACCAGCGCATCTCGGGCGACTTCGAGCGCATCGACGGCCTGCTCAAGCAGTCGTTCGAGCGGCTCGACGAGATCCAGAACTCCGACCACGACATCACCGGCGCGCCGTCCGGGTTCCGGGCCCTCGACGAGCTGACGGCGGGGTTCCAGAAGTCGAACCTGGTGGTCCTGGCCGCCCGCCCCGGCATGGGCAAGACGTCGCTCGCGCTCAACATCGCCACCCACCTGGCCGTCCGCGAGCAGATCCCCGTCGCGATCTTCTCTCTCGAGATGTCACGCGAGGAGGTCACGACCCGGCTCATGTGCACCGAGGGCAAGGTCGACTCCAAGCGACTCCGCGTCGGCAAGCTGTCGAAGGCCGACTGGAACAACCTCACCGGCGCCTCGACCCGGCTCTTCAACGCGCCGATCTTCGTCGACGACTCCGCCGGCGTCTCGCCGATCGAGATCAAGGCCAAGGCCCGCCGCCTGAAGGCCCGGCTCGACGGGCACCTCGGCCTGGTCGTCGTCGACTACCTGCAGCTCATGGGCGGGACGGCCCGGGTCGAGAACCGCGTCCAGGAGATCTCGCAGATCTCGCGGTCGCTCAAGCTGATCGCGCGTGACCTCGACGTCCCGGTGCTCGCCATCTCGCAGCTCTCGCGGGCCGTCGAGCAGCGCACCGACAAGCGCCCGGTCCTGTCCGACCTGCGCGAGTCGGGCTCGATCGAGCAGGACGCCGACCTGGTGCTCTTCGTCTACCGCGACGACTACTACGACGACTCGAGCGACGACAAGGGCACCGCCGAGCTCATCCTCGCGAAGCACCGAAACGGTCCGGTCGACAAGATCCGGCTCGCGTACATCGGCCGCTACACCAAGTTCGACAACCTGGCCCGCGGCGTCGAGCAGCAGGTCTAGCCCGATGCCGCTCACGGTCGTCGTAGGGGCGCAGTGGGGCGACGAGGGGAAGGGCAAGATCGTCGACCTCCTGGCCGAGCATGTGGACGTGGTCGCCCGCTACCAGGGCGGGAACAACGCCGGCCACACGCTCGTGATCGGCGACGAGACGTACAAGCTCCGGCTCGTCCCGAGCGGCATCCTCTACCCCGGCAAGCTGTGCCTGCTCGGGAACGGGTGCGTCATCGACCCCGAGGTGCTGATCGAGGAGCTCGACGGGCTGATCGCCCGCGGCATCGACGTGAGCGGCCTTCGCATCTCGGGGAACGCGCACCTGATCATGCCGTGGCACCGGATCATCGACGCCGACTCCGAGCTCGCGCTCGGACGGCTCCAGATCGGCACGACCAGGCGCGGGATCGGCCCGGCCTACGCCGACAAGGCCCTCCGCGTCGGGATCCGCGTGCAGGACCTGCTCGACGAGAAGATCCTGCGGCTCAAGATCCAGACCGCCCTCTCGATCAAGAACGAGCTCCTGCGAAAGCTCCACCACCACCGGCCGCTCGACAAGGAGGAGCTGACCGTCGCGATGCTGGGCTACGCCGAGCGGATCTGCCCCTTCATCGCCGACACGTCGCTCGAGCTCGACAGGGCGCTGGCCGCCGGCCGCTCGGCGCTGGCCGAGGGCGCGCAGGCCACGCTCCTCGACATCGACCACGGCACCTACCCGTTCGTCACGTCGTCCAATCCGATCGCCGGCGGAGCCTGCACCGGCCTCGGCGTCGGCCCCACGCGGGTCGACCGCGTCGTCGGCGTCACCAAGGCCTACGTGACCCGCGTCGGGGCCGGGCCGTTCCCGAGCGAAGCCGACGAGGAGCGGGGCGCCGCCATCCGCGAGCGCGGCGCCGAGTACGGCACCGTCACCGGCCGCGACCGCCGGTGCGGGTGGCTCGACCTGGTCGGCCTTCGCTACGCCGTCCGTGTGAACGGGCTCACGGAGCTTGCGATGACCAAGCTCGACGTCCTCTCGATGCTCCAGTCGATCCCCGTGTGCACCGGGTATCGCCTGTCCGACGGCACGGTGACGACCGACTTCCCCGCCCACCAGACCGACTTCCATCACGCGACGCCCGTCTACCGCGAGCTCGACGGGTGGGGCAGCGACATCTCGACGGTCACCACGTACGCCGGCCTGCCGGCGGCCGCCAAGGCCTACCTCGAGCTGGTCGAGTCGGAGGTCGGCGTTCCCATCGCCATCGTCGGCACCGGCGCCCGCCGCGACCAGACGATCGTGGTGCGCGAGCTCAAGCCCGCGGCCTGAGCCCTAGGAGCGGATCCGCTCGCCCGTGGGGTCCCACAGCGGCTCGGCCGCGACCTCCGCCGCGACCCAGTCGCCGAACACCTCCACCTCGACCCCGGTCCCGACCTCGGCGGCGCCCGCAGGTACGTAGGCGTAGGCGATCGACCTGCCGACGGCGAAGCCGTACCCGCCGCTCGTCACCCGGCCAGCGACCTCGCCGCCGACCCGGACCGGCTCCTGCCCCAGGCACACGGCGCTCCCGTCGACGAGCGCCAGACAGGCCAGCCGCCGCTCCGGCGAGCGCTCCCGGGCCCGGAGCAGGGCGGTGCGGCCGAGGAAGTCGACGCCCTTGTCGGGCTTCACGGCGAAGCCGAGCCCGGCCTGGTCGGGCGAGTCCTCGGGCGTGATGTCGGCGCCCCACACCCGATAGCCCTTCTCGACCCGAAGGGCGTCGATGGCGCGGTAGCCGCACGCCAGCATCCCGTGGCCGGAGCCGGCCTCCCACAGGATGTCCCACAGGCCGGCCCCGTACTCGGACGGGCAGTAGAGCTCCCACCCCAGCTCGCCGACGTACGTGACGCGGGCCGCAAGGCACGGCACATTGCCGAGCGAGATGTCGCGTGCCGTCATGTAGCGGAAGCCGTCGTTCGAGAGGTCGGACCTCGTGAGCGGCTGGAGGATGTCCCGCGCCCGCGGGCCCCAGATCCCCAGGCACCCCCAGGCCGAGGTGACATCGGTCACCTGCACCGACCCGTCGTCCGGAGCGTGCTTTCTGATCCAGCCCAGGTCGTGGTTTCCGAACGCGGTGCCGGTGACGATCCGGAACCGGTCGAGGGCCAGGCGCGAGACGGTGAAGTCGCACTCGATCCCACCGCGCGAGTTCAGCATCTGCGTGTAGGTGATCGCGCCGACGGCGCGATCGACGTCGTTCGCGCACATCCGCTGGAGGAAGGCGACCGCGCCCGGCCCCGACACCTCGATCTTGGCGAACGAGCTCTCGTCGAAGAGCCCGGCCCGCTCACGGGTGGCGACGGCCTCGGCGTGGATCGCCGGCGACCAGTGCTGGCCCGCCCATCCCCGCGGGCGCAGCCCCTCGTCGCCCTGGGCGGCGTTCGGCTCGAACCAGTTCGGCCGCTCCCAGCCGGACTTCTCGCCGAAGACGGCGCCGAGTGCCGCGACGCGGTCGTACGCCGGCGCGAGCCGAAGCGGCCGGCCCGCCTCGCGCTCGTGGTTGGGGTACTTGATGTCGTAGTAGGTCGCGTAGATCTCGGTCGCCCGCGCGAGCGTGAACGCCTGGCTTCGGTACTGGCGGCCGAAGCGGCGCGAGTCCATGTGCCACAGGTCGAGGCTCGGCTCGCCGTTCACGATCCACTCGGCCACCTGCCAGCCCATGCCCCCCGCCCCGGCCAGGCCGTGCGCGCAGAACCCGGCTGCGACCCAGAAGCCGGGCACGTCCGACTCACCGAGGATGAACTCGCCGTCGGGCGTGAACGCCTCCGGGCCGTTGAAGAGCTTTCGCACCTCGGCCGTCTCCATCGCGGGCACCCGCTCCACCGAGTTCGTGAGCAGCTCGTCGAACCGCTCCCAGTCCTCGGGGAGGAGCTGGGCCTCGAAGCCGTCGGGCACGCCGTCCAGCGCCCACGCGGCAGGGTTGCGCTCGTAGCCGCCCATGATGAGCCCGCCCACCTCGGTGCGGAAGTAGATCAGCCGGTCGGGGTCGCGCAGGGTGGGCAGCGGCTGGAGCGGAGGGTCGAACGCCTCGGTGACGAGGAACTCGTGCGCGTACGGGATGATCGGCACCTCGACACCGGCCATCCGGCCGATCTGAGGCGCGTACATCCCGCCGGCGTTCACGACCACGTCGGCCCGGATCGTGCCCCTGTCGGTGACGACGCCCCGGCAGCGGCCGCCCTCGACGACCACCTCGAGCACGCGTGTGCGCTGCTCGATCTCGGCGCCCAGTAGGCGCGCCCCGTCGGCCAGGGCGAACGTGAGCTGGCTGGGGTCGAGATAGCCGTCCTGCGGCAGGAACGCGGCGGCGACAACGCCGTCGGTCGACATGGGCGGGAAGAGCTTCTTCGCCTCCGCCGGCGAGACGATCTCGATCGGGAGGCCGAAGCTCTTGGCCCAGCCGGCCTGGCGCTGGATCTCCTCGTAGCGCTCCTGCGAGGACGCGAGCCGCAGGCCGCCGAGCTCATGCCACCCGGGATCCTTGCCGGTCTCGCGGGCCAGGTCTGCGTAGAGGCCGACGGAGTACTGCATCATCTTCGTCAGGCTGACGGTCGACCGCAGCTGGCCGACGAGCCCGGCCGAGTGCCAGGTCGAGCCGTGGGTGAGGCCGTACTGCTCGACGAGCACGACGTCCTTCCACCCCAGCTTGGCGAGGTGGTAGAGGATCGAGCACCCGCCGACGCCGCCGCCGATCACCACCGCCCGGGCGTCCTCCCTCATGCGAACAACCCTCGCACGGCCGGTATAGACCAGTCAAGGGAGGCAACGACCGCCTCGGCGCCCGCCGCCATGAGCCGCTCGCCGCCGACGGTGTCGCCCACGCCGAGGCACCGCATCCCCGCCGCGACGGCCGCCTCGACGCCGAGGTGGGTGTCCTCGAACGCCAGCGTCCCGACGGCCGGGATCCCGAGCCGCCCGAGCGCCGTCGCGTAGGCCAGCGGGTCGGGCTTTCCCCGCTCGACGTCCTCGGCGGCGACGATGACGTCGAAGAGGCCGCGCAGTCCGGAGCCGACCAGCACGGCCTCCACCTCGGCCCGGGCCGCCCCCGACGCGACCGCCACCGGCACGCGGGCGGCGATCTCGCGCACGCACGCGGCGGCGGCGGCGTGCACGGTCTCCCCGCTCGCAGCCCGTTCGAGGTAGAGCGCCGTGCGGCGCGCGAGCAGCCGCTCGGCAAGGGCCGGGTCGTAGCGGTCGTGGCTTCGCAGGACGCGCTCGACGATCTCGGGGTCGGAGTAGCCCGCGTACTCGCCGAAGTAGAGCTCGCGTGAGACCACGATCCCGATCTCGGCGAAGATCACGGCGCAGAGCTCGGCGAGCAGGGGCTCGTCGTCGGAGATCGTGCCGTTGAAGTCGAAGACGACTGCCCGCGGCGGCTCGTGGGCGCTCACCGGC
The DNA here is from genome assembly GCA_963709425.1 of uncultured Actinomycetes bacterium. GTDB lineage: Bacteria > Actinomycetota > Thermoleophilia > Gaiellales > JAICJC01 > JAICJC01. The sequence continues at coordinate 10,061 of CAVPWG010000002.1, forward strand.
TCTACGATAAGGCATCGGCACCGCCCTCCCCAACCGTGGCCGTGACGGCCGCTCGCTCGTGCTCGACGCCCCGGCGGCGGATGCCTTCGATCGCATCGAGAGCTTCCTCGCCGCCAATCGCGGACTCACCGCCGACCTCTACCTTGGATACGGCCTCGCGGGCGGTGGGCCGACCGAGCCCTGCCCGCTGCCTGTCGCGGCCTGCCGGGTCGCTGCCGGGCCGGGTGCAAAATTGGGGTCTGACCCCGTCCTTGCACGCTATTCGGTCGGGCCGTGGGAGCGGACGTGGTCGCCGTCGCAGCACGCGTCCGCGATCGCCGAGGCGCAGGGCGCCATCGGGCGGGGCGACGTCTACCAGGTGAACCTCGTGCAGCACCTGCGTGCGCCGTTTCGGGGTGACCCGGCCGGCGTCGAGCGGGCGCTGGCTCCGCTGGGCGCCGAGTTCGCGACTGCGATGCACGGCGACGGCTGGTCGATCGTCTCGGCGACGCCGGAGCTCTTCCTGCGGACGCGCGGCGACCGGGTGTGGACGATGCCCATCAAGGGCACCCGTCCGGCCGACTCGACCGAGCCGATCGCCGCCAGCGGCAAGGACCGGGCCGAGCACGTGATGATCGTCGACCTCGAGCGAAACGACCTGGGCCGCGTGTGCGTCCCCGGATCCGTGCGCGTCAGCACGTTTCTCGAGGAGCGCCCGATGGCCGGCGTCCGCCACCTCGTGTCGACGGTCGAGGGCCGGCTGCGGCCGGGCGTCCGCACCGCCGAGCTGCTCCGCGCCACGTTCCCCGGCGGGTCGGTGACGGGCGCTCCGAAGCTGGCGGCGATCGAGCACATCGCGCGGCTCGAGCCCGTCGGCCGCGGAGCGTCGATGGGCGCCATCGGGCGCGTCCATCCCAACGGCGACCTCGACCTGGGCCTCACGATCCGGACGTTCGCGATCGCCGCTGGCGCGATCCATCTCTGGGTGGGCGGGGGGATCGTGTGGGACTCCGACCCCGCGGAGGAGGTCGAGGAGTCGCTCGTGAAGGCCCGGCCGCTCCTGCGGCGGTTGTCAGCCGGTGCCGGCGATCCGCGCGACGGCGGCATGCGCATCGCGACCCGCTCCTGACTCCCACCAGCGGGCGTGGCCGAGGACGAACGTGTGCCAGGCCCAGTCGGCCTTCTCGCGATCCCGCTCGACGCCCCAGTAGTAGTCGAGGAACGAGATCCCGTACTCGAACTGGCAGCACTGGAGGACGTCCGCAAACGCCTCGCGCTCGTCCGGCGCGAGCGGCGCGACGGCGGCGTAGGCGCCGACCAGCGCCGCCGCATGGTGCAGATCGAGCGCGGTGTCGTCGCCCGCCGAGATGCGGTTCCAGAAGAAGCAGTTGCGCTCGACTGCGACCGCCAGGTCGAGCGTCCGGGGCCCGTGGTCGGCCTGGTGGAAGTCGATGATGCCGCTCACCTCGTCCCCCGAGAAGAAGAGGTTGTTGGTCTGCCAGTCGCCGTGAAGCGGGGCCCGCCGCAGGCCGGGCACGACCGGGCGCAGGCGGTCGAAGACCGCGCCGTACGCCTCGGCGATGTCGCCCTCCCACGCCGTGCCGCCGAGATACTCGGCGACCGCCGGCCGGGCATCGGCGAGCGCGGCGACGGCCTGGACCGGCTCCATGGCAACCGTGTCGAGCTGGACCACGAAGCCGGCCTGCGGCTGTGGGGCGGGGTCGGGGAAGTCGGCGCCGGCGAGGTGCAGCCGGGCCAGGACGTCGCCGGCGGCCGCCGCGTGCACCTCGCTCGCGAAGGGGTCCCAGCTGTCGGCGCCCGCGTAGACGTCCTCGCCGGCGGCCGGCTCGTGCACCTCGTACCAGTGGCCGCCGTGCTCGACGAGACCCAGCGCCCGCGCGGCGGGCACGCCGCGATCGGCCAGATGGTTCGCGAGCCGGTGCTGCCATGCCACCTGGTCGAGCGTGCGGCCCATGGGCGGCTGCCGCTTGAGGTAGACGTCGCCCCGGTGCGTGCGGCACCGGGCGACCGCGAAGAGCCAGCGCCGGTGGCGAGCGACGACGACCGCCCCGGCGCCGAGCACGGCCTGCGCCTCGGCGTCCGTGATCGGATCCCAGTAGCGGTCGGCGAGGCTCATGCCTGCCAAGATACCGGTGTGCAGACCGACGCCCTCGTGTCCGCGGAGTGGGTCCGCGAGCGGCTCGGCGACCTGCAAGTGCTCGACGTGCGCGGGCGGGTCGTGAACGACGAGCCGCGCTACCGGGCCGACCCCGGCTGCTACCGCGACGCGCACATCCCGGGCGCGGTCTTCGTCGACTGGCGGGCCGACTTCACCGACCGGTCCGATCCGGTCCCGGTCCAGCTGGCTCCGCCGGCCGACTTCGCCGCCGACGCCACCCGGCTCGGGGTCGGAAACGACTCGGTGGTCGTCGCCTACGACACGTTCCGAAACGTGCTCGCCGGGAGGGTCGTGTGGGCGTTTCGGGCCTACGGCCACAGGCACGCGCACGTCCTCGACGGCGGGCTCGGCGCATGGCGGGACGCCGAAGGTGCGCTGCGAAGCGGCGACGAGCATCCCCTGCCCGCGGCGCCGCCCTACCGGACCGGCCCGCGCGACGACTCGCTCTGGGACATCGGCCGCATGCGCGCGACGCTCGACGGCGGCGTGCTCGTGATCGACGCGCGCGCCCACGACGAGTACGCCGGGATGGAGACGCACGCCCGCCGGGCGGGCCACATCCCGGGCGCCGTGAACGTGCCGTACCGGAGCCTGCTGCGCGACGACGGGCCGTTTCTCGAGCCGCCCGAGCTCCGGCAGGCCTTTGCCGACGCCGGCATCGACGTCGACGCGATCGACCGGCCGGTCGTCGCCTACTGCAACGGCGGCGTCTCGGCGACGGCGGTCGCCAATGCGCTCGAGGCGGCCGGCGGGCCGCGCCCGGCGGTCTACGACGGCTCGTGGAACGAGTGGGGAAACCGCTCGGACACCCCCATCGAGAACTGAGCCCTTGGCCCTCGCACTCCTGATCGCGGGCATGGCGCTCGCCGCCGCCGGCTACGCCTCGGCCTCCCGCTTCGATCCGGAGCGCTGGACGGGGAAGGCGCTGCGCACGCTCTTCTGGGTCGGCGCGCCGGCGTCGGGCGTCGTCGCGACGCGAACCGACGTCCACGCCGGGCTCGTCATCGGGCTCGTGGCCGCATGGATCGTGCTCGCGGCGTCGGCGGCCACCGTCCTTCACCTGACGCGCGGGCGCGCCGCCGGCGAGCGCGCCGAGCTCCTGCTCGCCGTCTGCTGGCCCAACGCGGCGTGGCTGGGCTTCCCGGTGTGCGTGGTCGTCTTCGGATGGGGCGCCCTGCCGCTGGCGATCGCGTTCAGCCAGCTCTGCACCGGGCCGTTCACGCTCGTGGTGCTGCCCGGGCTGGTCGCGGCCCTCGTGAACGCGCGGGCGGACTGGCTGGGACGGGCCCGGGCGTTCGCCAGGAACCCGTACCTCGTCTGTGTCACGACGGGCTACGCGCTCGATGCCGCCGGGATCGCGTTTCCGACCGCCGTCACGTCCGTGGGGCGCACCGTCCTGCTCGCGAGCACGCTCCCGGCGTTCGCGGCGGTGGGAGCGGTGCTCGCCGGCCACCGGCTGCGGGTCGACACGGGCACCGTGCGGCTCGTGACCGCCCGCCTCGCGGTCGCGTCCCTGCCGCTCCTGGCCCTGCGGGCGCTGCTGCCGATCCCGGGCCCGTTCGTGGTGTCGGCGGGGATGGCGGTCGGCATGGGGAGCTTCGGCGTGGCCGCCGTCTACGACGTCCCGACCCGGCGCCTCGCACCCGCGCTGGCCCTCTCGACCGCCCTGGTTCTGGCGGCCGCCGCGGGGGTCGCGGTGGCCCGAAATTGAGGGTTGATGCGGTGTGCGGGAGCACGCGCACAGCGGTCTGCGAGTGTCCACTCCATCCACTTGTGCGCGCCACCCGCCCGACGTAGCCTTTGCCCGGGCCGAAGCGCGGCGTGCCCGCGAGACCGACAAGGAGGGTGTTGGAGTGGCGACCGATCTCGAGCAGTTCGTCGACGCGGACGGGCGCGCGGAGCGCGTGGCCGAGGTGCGCCGGCGCATCGACGCGGCGGGGATCACCTACATCTACTACCAGTTCATCTCCGTCACGGGCCGGATCATGGGGAAGGGCGCCCCCGCGACGCACTGGGAGTCGATGGCGCAGAAGGGCTTCCAGCTCGTGTACGGCTCGACGGCGAACCTCTTCGTCGACCGCCACGGCGAGTACATCGGCTACGGGCCGGAGGCGTGGGAGCTGGTCGGCATTCCCGAGCCCGAGACGTTCATGCCGCTCCCGTGGGACCCGAAGGTCGCGCGCGTGTGGTGCACGTGCTTCCGCGGCCGCGAGGACGAGGAGGACGGCGGCTCGTTCCTCACCTCCGACTGCCGCGGCAACCTGAAGCGCATCCAGGACGAGTTCGAGTCGCGCACGGCCATGCACCTCCGCGCCGGTATGGAGCCCGAGATGATGTGGCTCAAGATGAAGCCGGACGGGACGCCCGATGTCGAGGGCGTCACCAAGCCCTACTGCTACCACATCGACCAGTTCTCCGAGCTTCAGCCCATCATCCACAAGGTCATCGAGTACGGCCAGAAGATGGGCCTCGACATGATCCAGGGCGACCACGAGGATGCCCCCGGCCAGATCGAGCTCAACTTCATGTTCGACCGGGCCGAGCTCACCGCCGACCGGCTCTCGACCTTCCGCCAGATCTGCAGGCAGGTCGGGCGCGAGCTGAACGTGTTCCCGTGCTTCATGCCGAAGCCGTTCATGGGTGTCTCGGCCAACGGGTGCCACACGAACATCTCGATCTGGAAGGGCGACGAGAACCTGTTCATGCCCGAGAGCGACAACATGCGCCTGCCGAGCGCGCTGGGCCTCCAGGCGATCGGCGGCATCCTCGAGCACCTCGGAGCGCTGACGGCGGTCACCGCATCGACGGTGAACTCCTACCGGCGGCTGTGGGACACCGGCTTCTGGGCGCCGGTCTTCGCCGACTGGGGATTCCAGAACCGCACCACCGCGCTGCGGGTCTCGGCGCCCGGTCGGTTCGAGTACCGCTCGGTCGACTCGGCCGTGAACCCGTACCTCGCGCTCGCCGCCCTCATCAAGGCGATCGACGACGGCATCCAGCGCAAGGTCGACCCCGGCACGCCCGAGGAGCGAAACATCTACGAGGCGATGGCCGGCGGCAAGGAAGTCAAGAAGATCCCGATGACGTTCGGCGACGCGCTCGACGCGCTCGACGACGACGAGGTCGTCCGCTCGGCGCTCCCCGGCGACATGTGGCGGGTGTTCCGCCACTACAAGCGCGACGAGTGGGAGCGCTACTGCGCCGAGGTCACCGACTGGGACGTGAAGGAATACCTGGACGTGCTGCCCTAGCGGCGGCGAGGAGGTCGCCGCATGTGCGGAATCGCAGGAATCATCTACCGGAACGGCAACGGCGGACGCCCGCTCGGGGTCGACATGACCCGGATGCTCCAGTCCATGAAGCACCGCGGGCCGGACTCCACCGGCTACGCCCTGTACGGGCCGGCGTCGGATCTCGTGCTCGTGCGCTTCACGCTGGCAGACGCGAACGACCCGCGTGACTTCGAGTTCTCGGAGCGGCTCGTGCGGCACCGGGCAGAGGTCGAGGGGCGGATGCGCGAGCTGGGCGCCCAGATCATGAACATCGAGGTCGACACCGAGTACGCGTTCCGGGCCGCGCTTCGCTATGAGGGCGACCTGAAGCGCCTCGCCGACTACCTCGAGGACGTCCCCGGCTGCGAGGTGCTCTCGCTCGGGAAGTCGCTCGAGATCGTGAAGGACCTGGGCGATGCCGAGACGGTTGCGGACCAGTACGGCCTCGGGACGTTCCAGGGAACGCACGCCATCGGCCACGTCCGCATGGCGACCGAGTCGGACGTCGACATCTCGGGTGCCCACCCCTACTGGGCCTACCCGTTCGCCGACGTCGCGGTCGTCCACAACGGCCAGCTCACGAACTACTTCCAGTGGAAGCGCCGCCTGGAGCGATCCGGCCACCGGTTCCAGTCCGAGTGCGACTCCGAGATCATCGCGGTCTACCTGGCCCAGAAGATGAGCGACGGCCTGTCGCTCGAGGAGGCGATGAACGCCAGCCTCGACGACCTCGACGGCGTCTTCACCTACATCTGCGTGACCGGTGAGGCGCTCGGGGTGGCCAAGGACGAGATGGCCGCGAAGCCGCTCGTCCTCTACGAGGGTGACGACATGGTGGCGCTCGCATCCGAGGAGATCGCGATCCGGGCCATCATCGACCACGAGATCGAGACCTACGACCCGTACGAGCGGGAGGTGCTGGTATGGACGCGCTAGTCGGCGAACGGCGGATCTCCTACGACGCGCGCGGCCTGGCCGAGCCGACGGCGGATGTGCCCCATGTGTCGGAGGTGTCGGGGACGAGTGCCGTCTTCGACGCCGCCGACCTGACGACCCGGCAGATCAACCTCGAGCTGCGCTCGCTCCTCTACGAGCAGGGCGTGACCGATGTGACGGTGAAGAACCCCGGCTCGAAGCACTCGATCGGAGTCGGCATCCTCACCCGCTGCAAGATCACCTACGAGGGCAGCCTCGGCTACTTCGGCTGCGGGCTGATCGACGGCCCCGAGGTGCACATCACCGGCCGGGTCGGCTGGTCGGCGTGCGAGAACATGATGTCCGGCGTCGTCGTCATCGAGAGCAACGCCGGCTCGCTCACCGGAGCGGCGCTGCGCGGCGGCGACATCGTCGTCAAGGGCCGCGTGGGTGCGCGGAGCGGCATCGACCAGAAGGGCGGGACGATCCTCACGCTGGGCTCGGCCGGCTCGATGACCGGCTTCATGATGCAGCGCGGCCACCAGATCATCTGCGGCGACGCCGGCCCCGGCCTTGGCGACTCGATGTACGACGGCATCATCTACGTCGGCGGCAAGGTGAAGGCGCTCGGCATCGACTGTGTGCCGGGCGAGTGGACGGAGGCCGACACCGAGTTCGTGAACCGCAAGTTCTCGATCTACGGGCTCGGCTCGCCGCCCGAGTTCGACAAGTTCGTGTGCGGGAAGAAGCTCTACAACTACGACAACCTCGAGCCCTCGGAACGAAAGCTGGTCCTGTAGTGGCGAACGACAAGACAACCTCCAAGCGCAACGTCCTCGGGCGAAGCGGCATCTTCACGCACGAGGTCATCGACGACATCCATGTGAAGGCCGAGCTCGGCCGCTACCGCATGCGCGGCTTCTCGATGTTCAAGCCGATCCCGCACTGGGACGAGCTGATGTTCATGCCCGGCACGCTGACCCGGTTCGTGATCGAGGGCTATCGCGAGAAGTGCGAAACGAGGACGGTGCTCGGCGCGCGCTTCGCCAAGAAGCCGATCGAGCTCGACATCCCGGTCTACATCACCGGCATGAGCTTCGGGGCGTTGTCGCTCGAGGCCAAGATGGCGCTCGCCAAGGGCGCGTCGATGGCCGGCTCGGCGACGTGCTCGGGCGAGGGCGGGATGATCCCGCCGGAGCGCGACCTCTCGACCAAGTGGTACTACCAGTGCATCCAGAGCCGGTACGGCTTCAACCCGCACCACCTGATGCTCGCCGACGCGTGCGAGTTCTTCATCGGCCAGGGCTGCAAGGTCGGGCTGGGCGGCCACCTGATGGGCCAGAAGGTGACTGAGCAGGTCGCCGAGATGCGCTCGCTGCCCGCCGGCATCGACCAGCGCTCGCCGGCCCGCCACCCCGACTGGCTCGGCCCCGACGACCTCTCGCTCAAGGTGCAGGAGATCCGAGAGGCGACCGACTACCAGATCCCGATCCAGCTCAAGCTGGGCGCGGCGCGGGTCTACGACGACGTGCGCATGGCGGCCAAGTGCGGGCCGGACATCATCTACCTGGACGGCGCCGAGGGCGGCACCGGCGCCGGCCCGCACATCGCGACCGAGGAGACGGGCATCCCGCTCATGGCGGCCATCCCCGAGGCCCGGCGGGCGCTCGAGGACGTCGGCCTGGCCGACGAGATCGACCTCGTCGTGGCGGGCGGCATCCGAAACGGCGGCGACATCGCCAAGGCGCTCGCACTCGGCGCGAAGGCCGTCGCGATCGGCCATTCGGCGCTGATGGCGCTCAACTGCAACAAGGAGATCCCCGGCGTCACCGACTACGAGGGCACGATCGGCGTCCCGGCCGGCGAGTGCTACCACTGCCACACCGGCCGCTGCCCGGTCGGGATCACGACGCAGGATCCCGAGCTGCGGAAGCGCCTCGTCGTCGACGAGGCCGCCGAGCGGGTCTACAACTTCCTGCACACGCTGACGCTCGAGGTGCAGATGCTGGCCCGGGCGTGCGGCAAGACCAACATCCACAGCCTCGAGCCCGAGGACCTGTGCGCGCTCACCGTCGAGGCGGCGGCAATGGCGAAGGTGCCGCTGGCCGGGACGGACTACATCCCGGGCGTGACCGAGCGCGAGACGCTCGCCGAGATCCGCCGCCTGCTCGAGAAGAAGCACGAGGAGGAGGCCATGACCCACGTCGGACAGCCGCTCGAGGCGGCGGGGGAGTAGGAGGCGCCATGAGCGAACAGGAGCGCCACATCGCGATCGACGCCGAGACGCTCGCCGGTCACCGCTTCCCCTATCAGGAGGACATCTCGCTGGTGGAGGACGTCGACCTGATGGCCGCGACCCCCGGCGAGGACATCAACTGGCTCGAGGACGTCGAGCTGCTCGAGGAGGAGGGCGTGCCCGCGGTCTTCGACCGCTACTCGAACTCGTTCCTCCGCATCCACTTCCCCATTCCGGAGGGGCGCGAGAACGAGATCGCCCGAAAGGTGCTGATCAAGCACCTGCAGTCGGGGAACTCCTACGGCATCCAGCTCAAGGAGCAGCACTGCAAGTTCCCGCAGGTCGAGCTCGGCCCGTGGGTGGAGGGCTCACGCACCGTGGGCACCGATTGGAAGCCGGCCGTGCTCGAGGGCTGGGAGCCGCCGGCTCACTAGGGAACGGCGATGGCCGCAACCCTGGCAGCTCTTCTCGCGATCCCGCTCGTCGCCGCCGGGCACGGGCATGCCGTCCACCGGACGGCCGAGATCGGGCGCTCGGTTGACGGCCGGGCGATCCACGTCGTCGAATCGGGAACGCCCGGCCAACCGCGGATCCTCGTTGTCGGCTGCATCCACGGGAACGAGTGCGCCGGGATGGCGGTCATCCGCGCGCTGCGCCGACGGCCGCCGCCGGCCCATGCCGACCTCTGGCTCGTCCCCACGCTGAATCCCGACGGTCGGGTCGCGGCCACCAGGCAGAATGCCCACGGCGTCGACCTGAACCGCAACTTCGCCGCGGGCTGGACGCGGCACGGCGCCCCGGGCAGCACGTACTACTCCGGCCCGCGGCGGTTCTCGGAGCCCGAGACGCAGGCCGCGCGTCGGCTGGTCACCGCCGTCAGGCCGAAGGTCACGATCTGGTACCACCAGCACATGCGGCTCGTCTGGACGTCGGGGAAGAGCGTCCCCGCCGGCCGCCGCTACGCGACGATGGTGGGCCTGCCGCTGTATGTCCACCGCTCGCCCGGCGGGGCGGCGTCGGAGTGGATCCGCGTCCGGTTCCCGCGCCTCGATGCCTTCGCCGTCGAGCTTCCGGCCGGGCGGCTGTCGCGCGGCGGCGTCCGCCGGCACGTCGGGGCCGTGCTCGCGATGGCCGGCGCCTGACCCATGGGGTCGGGCCTCGGGGGCCCGGCCCCGGTGGCTCACACCTCGGTAGGGTGCTCCGGTGCCCGCCACGGCCCTCGCGCTCGCACTCGCCGCAGCGGCGCTGCACGCGGGCTGGAACATCCTGATCGCGCGCGCCGGCGACCCCGAGGGCGCCGGGGCCGCGGCGATCCTGATCGGCGCGGCGGCGTTCGCGCCCGTCGCGCTGCTCACCTGGCGGGTCGAGTGGGGGGCGGCGCCCTACATCGCCGCCTCGGCCGCCGCCGAACTGGCGTACTTCGCGCTCCTGGCCGCGGCGTACAGGCGCTACGACCTCTCGGTCGTCTACCCGATCGCCCGAGGCGCCGCGCCTGTCCTCGTCCTCGTCTTTGCCGTCGTGGCCACCTCGGCGCAGGCGTCGCCGCTCGAGGTGGCGGGCGTGGCGATCGTGGCGGTCGGCATCATGCTGGTCCGCGGCGTCCACGTGGGAGGCGGCTGGGCCGCGCCGGCGATGGCGCTGGGCGTCGCCGCGTGCATCGCGGCGTACACGGTCATCGACAAGTCCGGGCTCCACCACGCGGCGGCGATCCCGTACCTCGAGATCACGCTGACGATCTCGGGGATCGCGTACGCCGCCGGGCTCTCGCTCGCGCGCGGCACGGACGTCGTCCGGAACGGGTTCTCGCGCTGGACGGCCGGAGCCGGGGTCGCGATGTTCCTGGCCTACGCGCTCGTGCTCGCCGCCCTGAGGCTGGCACCCGCCGCCTCGGTCGCGGCGGTGCGCGAGACGAGCGTCGTCATGGCGACGATCATGGCCGCCGTCGTCCTCCGCGAGCCGGTGTCGCCCGGGCGGGCCACCGGCGCCGTGCTGGTCGCCGCCGGGGTCGTCGCGCTCGCGCTCGCATGACCGCCGCGGCCGTCACGATCCTGGCATACGCGCTGGGCTGCGTCGCGACCGGCTACTACGTCGTCAGGCTCGTGACCGGGGAGGACGTGCGCGCCCAGGTGACCGGATCGACCGGGGCGCGGAACGTCGGCCGCCGCCTGGGGATCGCCGCCGCCGTTCTCACCTTCGCGGCCGACGTCGCCAAGGGAGCGGCCGCGGTCGCCATCGCGCTCGCCGTGGCGGGCGGCGGCGCCGGGGCTGCCGCCCTCGTGGCCGTGGTCGCCGGGCACGTCGCGCCTGTCCAGCTCGGATTTCGGGGCGGGCGCGGCCTGGGGCCGGCCCTGGGCGGGATGCTCGTCCTCGACTGGCGGGTGGCGGCGGTCGCGATCGCGGCAGCGGCGCTCTCGGCCGCGACGACCCGCGCCCTCACCGCATCAGGGCTCGTCGGCGTCGTCGCAGCGCCCGCCGCGGCGCTGGCGCTGGGCGACCGCCGGACGGCGCTCGCGGCCGGCGTCACGGCTGGGATCATCCTCGCGGCCCACGCGCGCCGGCGGCCGGTTCAGCTCCAGGGGTAGGGGCTGTTCGAGACCGGGTGCAGGTCGCCCGTCGCGAACCGCTCGTACCGGAACGGGTGCAGCAGGGCCGAGTCGCCGCCCACGACAACCCGCGCCACCTCACGGCCGACGCCGATCATCTTGTAGCCGTGGTTCGAGTCGGCGATGACGTAGGCGTTGGGCCGCATGTAGTCGAAGACGGGGAAGCTGTCGGCGGTGAAGCACCCCACGCCGCCCGACCGCACGTTCTTGTACGTCGCGCGCTTGCCCTCGAAGCGCTTCATGCAGTGCGAGAGCGAGGCGCACCACATGTCGGCGAAGGACGAGTCGACGCTCGCGGTCGGGTACGGGTCGACGTCGAAGTCGTTCCCGACCACGACGGGCGCCGCTCCGCCCTGGACGCCGTGCAGGTCCTGCTTGAAGTAGTTCCCCCACAGCTCGTCGGTGATCAGCCCGCCGTCGTCGTCGTAGAGCGGGGCGTCGGAGTCGACGTGGAGCACGGGCGGCATCGAGCCGTCGGGCAGCGAGAGCAGTCCCGGGTCGACGTCGATCTCGCCCTCCTGGAGGTACCAGTACGTCCACATCTCCTGATCGGCGTGCACGGATCCGTCCGGCGTGCGCACGTCGAGCGTGTTGGGGAGCCCGAGCATCGTCCAGATCGACTTCACCCACGGCCCCACGGCCACGATCACCTGTTCGACGGAGATGTCGCCCTGGTCGGTGTGGACCACCGTCACCGCGCCCGCACCGTCCATCGTGAAGCCCGTGACCCGGATGCCGTCGACCAGCCGGGCGCCGGCCTCCCTCGCCTTGGCCGCCAGGCCGTGCATCGAGGCCAGGTTGTTGGCGAACCCGCCCTTGTGCTCGTGCAGGCACACCTCGACGCCCTGCGCGCGCCAGTCCGGGAACATCCCGCGCATGTGGTCGGACACGTCGTCCGCGCCGACGATCAGGTCGGACGGATAGCCGATCCGCTGCTGGCGCTCGTGGACCTCGGTCAGGTCGGACACCTGCGAGCCGGCTCCCAGGGCGACATATCCGACCGCGTGGTAGGAGAACGCCTCGGGATCCTGCTCCCAGACCTCGACGTTGGCCGCCATCAGCTCTGACATCGCGGGCTGGTAGTAGTTGTTGCGGACGACGCCGCAGGCGATGCCGGATGCGCCGGCGCCGACACCGGTCTTGTCGAGGATGAGGACGTCGGGCTCGTCGCCGCGCGCACGCTGCTCCTTGGCGAGATGCCAGGCCGTGGAGAGGCCGTGGACACCGGCGCCGATCACCAGGTACTTCGCAGACGTGGGCAGGCTCATCGTCGTCACCTCCATTATTGCCTCTACGGCAATATCATTGCCATTTACTCAACAGCATACCCCAGCGCGGCCGAGAGCGCGAGGGCGTGGGAGCCAAGGAGCGGCACCGCCGCGTCCTGTGCGCCGACCGGGAATCGCGAGTCGGGGCCCTGCACGCCCAGGATGGCGATCAGCTCCCCGGGCTCTCCGAAGACCGGCACCGCGACGGCGTTCAGGTCGGGCTCGCGCTCCCGTGTCGCGTGCGCGTGGCCGTCTCTGCGGACGGCGGCGACCTCATCGGCCAGGCGTGCTGGGTCGGTGATCGTGTGCTCCGTGTATCGGGCCAGGGGCGCCGCGGGGAGCTCGTCGGCCGCGAATGCCAGCATCACCTTGCCGGTCGCCGTGGCGTGGGCGATGCTCGGCCGGCCGACGCGGGCGACCGACGCCACGCTCGCCCGGCTCAGCACGAAGTCGATCGTGACGGCGTCGGGATCGCCCGGGACCGAGAGCGTCGCCGTCTCGCCGGTCTCGTCCGCCAGCTCGTCGAGGTGGGGGCGGGCGGCGACGCGCAGGTCGAGGCCGCCGAGCGCGTGGCCCGCGAGCCGCAAGACCTGCGGGCCGAGCCGGTAGCGGCCGGTCGCGGGCCGGTGCTCGACATAGCCCGCGGCGGCGAGCGTTGCGAGGATCCGCGACACCGTCGAAGCGTTGATCCCGGTCACCCGGGCGAGCTCGTTGGTCCCGACATCGCCCCCCACCTCGGGGAACGCGTCGAGCACGCGAAGGGCGCGCTCCACCGCGGCCAGCCGCCGCGTGGCGGGTCGTCCGGTGGGTGGCACACGGGATGTCTACCACCCCCGGCAGCGCCGGTGTTAGGCTCGTCGCCATGTTCGAGGACACGAGCCGGCGGCTCGACTTCCGCGACGTCGTCGGGGCGTTCGCCACGGGAGTGACCGTGGTGACCTCGCGGGTCGGCGACACGTTCGCCGGGATGACGCTGAACTCGTTCACGTCGGTGTCGCTCGACCCGCTCCTGGTGCTCGTCTCGCTCGCGCACGGGACGCGCACGCTCGAGATGGTGCACCGGTGCGACCGCTTCGCCGTCAACGTGCTCCACCGCCGCCAGCGTGACGTCGCGCTGGCATTCGCGAAGAGCGGCGCGCCGTTCCCGGACGGGCACACCGTCGTCGATCCGGCCGGCTACCTGGTGGTCATGCACGCCCTCGCGATCCTGCGCTGCCAGGTGTCCGCGATGTACACGGCGGGCGACCACGACCTCGTGCTGGGCGAGGTGGTCGACTTCGAGGGATCGGGCGGCGAACCCCTGATCTTCCACCGGGGGGCGTTCGGGGGCCTCGACGCGGACGGCCTCGTACCCCGCGGGCGTGTGATCGGCTTCGCCGGATCCGGCTGGTAGCTGCGGAATGTCCTAACGAACGACGGTACTTGCGCCGATTCACTCTGTGACCCCGTCAAGTTTGGCGCTTTGTCCCTTTCGCTCGCCCATTTGCGCTCCAGGATCGGCCTTCTGGGGAAGTTCGCCGTTGCCAGCGCGGTGCCTGTTGTCGTGCTCGGGCTCGTGCTCGCGAACTACCTCGGAAACCAGATTCACGACCGTACGCTCCACTCGAGCGTGCAGGCCGCCGATCTGACCGTCCGACTCGGGATCGAGCCGCACCTGACCCGCGACGCACTCGGACATGGTCTGCCGGCCGCCCAGGCGCGGGCGCTCGATGACGCCGTGCGCGGCCTGGCTCCAGGCGACCTGCACGTCGCCCGCATCCAGATCTGGAACGAGCAGCGGACGATCGTCTACTCCACCGATTCGGCGCTCATCGGCCACGGCGCCGAGGGCCAGCCGGCCCCCGAGCTCAGCGAGGCCCTCGAGGGGGCGACGGCGTCGGAGGTGATCTCGAACCGCGGCGACGTCGAGAAGCAGAACCACGCGCTCGTCCAACGCTACGGCGACCTGCTCGAGGTGTACACGCCGATCCGGGCGAAGGGCTCTCGCGCGACGGTCGGCGCGTTCGAGCTCTACATCCCCTACGCACCCGTCGCGGCTGCGATCGCGCACGACACCCACCGGCTCTACCTCGTGCTCGTGATCGGGCTCACGGTGCTCTACGCCGTCCTCTTCCGGCTGGTCGCCAGCGCGTCGCGCGAGCTGCGAAGGCGCGCCGAGGAGCTGAAGGAGCACGCCGAGCGCTCGGCGCACGACGCGTGCCACGACCCGCTCACGTCGCTTCCCAACCGGAGCCTCTTTCGCGACCGCGCCCACCAGGCGATTCTGGCGAGCGCACGCCACGGGCACAACACGGCGCTCCTCCTGATCGACCTCGACCGGTTCAAGGAGATCAACGACACGCTCGGGCACCACTCGGGCGATCTCCTGCTGCGCGAGGTCGGCCCGCGCCTGCACCGTGTCCTGCGCGAGTCCGACACCGTCGCCCGTTTCGGCGGCGACGAGTTCGGCATCCTGCTCACACACGTCTCGGGCACCGGGGCGGCCGAGGAGGTGGCCCGGGCGCTGCACCGCGCGCTCGAGGAGCCGTTCGCGATCCAGGGGCTGACGCTCGACGTCGAGGCGTCGATCGGGATTGCGCTCCACCCGCTGCACGCGTCCGACTTCGAGGAGCTCATGCAGCGCGCAGACGTCGCGATGTACCGCGCCAAGGCCAAGCGGTCGGGCTACGAGGTCTACGTCCCCAGCGAGGACGAGTCCGACGCGACCAAGCTCAAGCTGGCGAGCGAGCTGCGCCAGGCGCCGCACCGAAACGAGCTCGTGATGCACTACCAGCCGAAGGCCGACCTCCGCACGGGGCGGATCGTCGGTGCCGAGGCACTGATGCGCTGGCGCCATCCCCGCCACGGCGTGATGATGCCCGACCGGTTCATCCCGCTTGCCGAGCGCAGCGGGCTCATCCGCTCGCTGACGTTCTTCGCCGCCCGGACGGCGCTCACCCAGGCCCGAACCTGGCGCGAGGCGGGGATCGAGCTCACGGTGTCGGTCAACCTGTCCACCCGCGACCTGATCGACGTGTCGCTGCCCGAGGAGATTGCCGAGCTCCTCGAGGAGACCCGCGTCCCGGCGCACCTGCTCGAGCTCGAGATCACCGAGAGCGTCATCATGGCCGACCCGATGCGGGCCCGCGGGGTCGTGGCGCGCCTGCGCGACATGGGCGTGAAGGTGGCGATCGACGACTTCGGCTCGGGCTATTCGTCGCTCGGGTACCTGAAGCGCCTGCCCGTCAACGACCTGAAGATCGACAAGTCGTTCGTCATCAACATGATGGAGGACGCCGGCGACGCTGTGATCGTGCAGTCGACCATCGACCTGGCCCACAACCTGGGGCTGACCGTCATCGCGGAGGGAGTCGAGAGCGACGAGACCTGGCGCCGCCTGCGGGCGCTCGGCTGCGACGTCGCCCAGGGCTGGCTGATCGGCCGGCCGCTCCCGGCCGCCGACTTCGCGAACTGGCTGAACCGCGGCGGGTTCATACCGCCGGCCGCTCGCTGGTCGGCCTGAGGCCCGGCACGCAATTGCGTGCCTGACCCCGGAATGGCGTTACGGGCCCTCGCCTGCGATCCAGAGCAGGCACGACGCGCGCTTGCGGATGCGGCGGACGACGCGCGAGAAGAACCGGGGGCGGAAACGCGACGGATCGGGCCCGAACACGAGCAGGCCGGCTCGGCGCTCGGCGGCGATCTGGATGACGGCCTCGGCCGGTCGCGGGCTCCGCACCCGTAGATGCTCGACCTCAACGCCCAGGCCGGCGGCCTGCGAGACGAGCTCGCGGATCCGCAGGCGGTCGGACTCGAGCTCGGTTTCGGCATGTCGGGTGGCGATCGACTGGGGCCAGAAGGGGAGCTCGATCGCATCGACGACGATCAGCGTCACGCTCGACTCCATCGCCGCCTGAAGCGCGACCCGGAACGCCTCCGGCTCGAACGGCACGGCGAGCGTCGCCAGAACGACGGGGCGCGGGTCGGACCCGGCGACCGCCACGTCGGCGGGAGGCGTCGGCGCGGAGCGCTCGCGGAGCCTCACGCCTCCCCCTCCGCACGCAGCGTCCACGAGCGCTGAAGCTCGCCCACCCGCCGCCGGTAGCGGCTTCGCATGAGCGGCCGGACGTAGATGAACCAGAGGAGCAGGATCGCCGGGAGGCCGATGAAGAGCTGGAACTCCTGGGCCGTCAGGGCGAGCAGGAGGACGAACGCCGCGATGAGCGCGACGCCCGTGTACCCGATGATCCTGTAGCGGCGCCTGAGCGACTGGATCGCCTCGAAGTCGGCCTCGGGGATGCCGGCCGTGTCGTAGGTGCGCCCACACGAGCCGCACGTCCACCGCTCGCCGTAGGCGACGAGTTCCTCGGCGCCGCAATCGCAACGCAGCGTGATCCGCGGAGCGGCCATCCCGGACATCTTCGCGGATGTGTCGAACCTTCCGCAAGGGCGTGCTCACAACGTGGGGGAAGATCTTGACCCGATCCAGTACCCGAACGCCGCTCGAGGCCGCTCCCGGGTCGGTTCGCGCCGCGGCAGGAAACCGCCGGGCACGGTTGAAGTCCTGGCCCATGGACGGGATCGACCCCCGCTGGCTGCGGGCCGCGCGCCTGGCCGGGGCGACCCTCGTCGCCGTCGGCGCATTCGACATCGTCCTTCGCGGGGACTCGCTGAGCAGGAACGAGGACGGGGCGATCCTTCTCGCTGCCGGCCTGGCGCTGCTCGTCCTGCACGTGGTGCTGGCGCGCCGCGACGGCCGCGACTCCACCGACGCGCTCCTGGCCGCGGCCCTGGCGGTGCCGTTCGTCCCCGTCGGCGTCGCACTCCTCGTCTACTCGCCCCCTTCCGCCGCCTCGCTGTTCACATCCGGCGGCGACCTCCTCTCGCCGTACCGAGACGCGGCGTCCGCGGGGCTGCTCGTCGCGGCGATGGCGTTCGCGGGCGCCTACGCACTCACGCGGCATCCGCGCTGGGTGCTCGTGGTCGCGCTGGCCATCGGATTCGGAGCCGAGCTTCAGAGCGCGGCGCCCGTCCCGATCTTCTTCGGATCCGCCGACTCGTGGACGCCGGCGCTCATCATCGCCGCCGCCGGGGCGGTCGCACTCGCCGTGGCGTGGAGGGCCCCCGAGGAGCGGGAACGGCGGAACCTGGTCGTGGCCGCAGCGATCATGCTCGCCGCTGCGGCCGAGGCGAGGGCGTTCGGCGGGACCGCCGGCGCCGGCCGCGACCTCTTCCTCGCCGGGCTCCTGGCCGTCCAGGTCGCGATCGCCTGGTGGCGGATCACGCCCGGGATCGCCGTCGCCGTCATCATCACGGGCGGGATCCTGACCATGTCGCTCTCGCAGCGGTCGGGCTACTTCGGTGTGGCCGTCGTGCTGGCCGGCGCCGCGCTCGCCGGCGCCGCGACCTTCTGGAGCGTGCGGTCGACGAACGGCGGCGGTGGGCCGGCGGCGCTGCCGCCGGCTCCCGCCGCCTGACGTCCGCTACGCGCCGGCCTCGGCCAGGAGCTTGTCTGCCAGCTCCCGCTTCTGGTCGGCCGTCATCTTCTTGAACTCGTTCTCGAGCGCCCGCCGGTTGATGACCTGGTTCCAGTAGTCGAGCGACTCCATCCCCAGGAGGGCGGTCTTCCCGACGAACTGGCGCAGCACCTCGTTCGTCGGGCCCATCACCCAGCCGGCCTTGCCGTCGCGCAGGTAGCGCTCGAGCTGGAGCGGCTCCTTCTTGAAGCCGGTGCCGCCGCAGCAGTGGAGCATCTTGTCGACGACGTGGGCCACGTTCTTGGCCGCGTTGAACTTGATCTGCCACAGCCAGTGGAGATAGTTCCCGCGGGCCAGCTCTCCGACGGCCGGGTTGGTCTGTGAGCCGTCGGTGACCTGGTCGAGCGCATTCGCGACCGAGAACACGAACATGCGCGAGGCGTTGGTGTCCATGATCGCCTCACCGACGGTGTCCTGGATCGTCGGGTAGTCGCACACCCGCAGGCCCACGTCCTTGTGCGTCTTTCGGGTCGTGTGGCGGATGGCGATGTCGATCGCACCCAGCGAGATGCCGTTCCACGTGCCGGAGGAGCCGATCAGGAAGTTGGGGTCGACCGACTCGTCGTTCGAGTTGGCGCCGTCGCCGACCGGCCCGACCATCTGCTCCTCGGGCACGAACTTCCAGTCGAGGAGCAGCGAGCCGGACTGGTTCCCGCGCAGGCCCATCGCGTCCCACTCCTCGGGCTTCGCCTCGATCTCGTCCTTGTCCACCACGAACACCGACAGGTTCGAGTAGTCGCCGCCGTAGTCGGGCGAGGTCGTCTGAAGGACGTAGAAGTCGGCGAACCCGGCCGAGGTCGTCCACGATGCCTTCTTCAGCACCTCGAAGCCGCCGTCGACACGGCGGGCGCCGGACGCGATCGGGTACCAGAAGTGGGAACCGGTCTCGGGGTCGGAGTAGGACAGGGTGCCGATCAGCCCGTCGCGCACCTTCTTCAGGTACTTCTCGATCGTGTACTCGGTCGGGCGCAGCTTGAGCGCCTCGACGGCGCCGATGTGCATGACGTAGCACATGGCACACGAGGCGTCGCCGTACCGCGCGATCGTCTCGGTGACGTGCGCGTACATGACGTGGTTCTGGCCGAGGCCGCCCCACTCCTTCGGCAGCATCAGGCCGAGGAAGCCGTCCGGCGCGAGCGCCTCGAGGCTCTTGCGCGGGAAGGTGAGCGTCTTGTCGTTCTCGGCGGCGAGGGGCCGGATCGTGTCCTCGCAGACCTTCCGCAGACGCTCGAGCAGCCCAAGCTGCTCCTCGGTGAGATACCACTCGGGGTTGAACATCGGATCAAGCCCGTTCATGGCCGACTCGGGGGCGACCGTTGCCATACATGCTCCTCTCCTGGCGTGCCGCGAATATCCTAACGACGCGCCGCGGGCCGGGTCTATGGAGCCTCCCCCAACTCCTGCTCGGCGAGCCGCTCGACCTCTGACACCCCGCGCGGCCGGCCGGCGCGGATCCAGAGCCGGTGGAGCACGAGGGCGATGGCGCAGGCGGCGCCGAGCGAGGCGATCGGGTAGCCCCGGCGGAGGTTCACCGCCAGCGTCAGCGCCACGGCGGCGATGGCGAGGGCGTTCACGACGAGGAAGAGCCCGGCTCCCTCCCGCCTCGAGAACGACGCCATGGCGAGGAGGCCGAAGAGAAACGACATGAAGACCGAAACTGCGTAGAACAGCACCAGCTCCTGCTCCCGTCCCCCGGCGGCGATGACGACTGCGGCGGCGACGCAGAAGAAGACGACGACGCCCCAGTAGGGCGTGTGGTGGCGGTTGGCCGCGCCGAGCGGTGCCGGAAGCACGCCCACCGCGTGCCCCTCGCCGGATCCGCGGCTCAGGGCCTTCAGCAGCCCCGGCCCGGCCTGGTAGGACGAGCTCGCCGCGGCCAGGAGGAGAACGGCGCTCGTGAGCTGGAACGCGGCGAAGAGCGCGCCCTGGCCGACGGCCGCCCGGGCCACCTCGGCCATCTGGGTCGAGTCGGCCGGCGGCAGTCCGACCCGAAGCTGCACGGCGACGACGGTGAGGCCGATCGTGAGCCAGCCGACGATCGCAAGGGTGAGCCACAGCGTGACGCGCCCGAAGTGCACCTTGCCGCGGTGGTCGAGCTGGCCCAGCTGGGCGACCGCCGACGACGGCGCCTCGACGCCGGTGGCGAGCGCCATCGCCACGGGGAACGCGAGCAGGACGGCCAGCGGCGCCGAGCCGTCGGCGCCGGCCGGGTGCAGCACGCCGCTGCCGTGCCCGTACGGCGCGACGAGGCCGAGCACGAGCACCGCCGACCCGACCCCGACGAACGAGAGCGTCATGAGCGCGAACACCGCCCGCCCGGCGTGGCCGAACCAGGTGAGGCCGGCGACGGCGGCCAGGAGCACCAGGGCGAGCGGCACACGCACCTCGCCGAGCGACGGCGTGTAGGCGATGACCGCCGACGAGGCGGCGGCGACGCTGATCGCGATCGTGAGGGCGTAGTCGACGATCAGCGCGCCCAGGGGCAGGAACGCCCACCCCTCGCCGAACGCCGTCCCGGCGGCCGCGGCATCCCCGCCGCCCGGGAACCGCGCCACGAGGCGGTGGTAGTTCGCGATCACGAGCCCGATGATGGCGACCACGATCGCCATGGTCGGGATCAGCAGGGCCAGGCGTCCGTCCAGGGCGCGGAGCGCCGCCTCGATCGCGTAGGCCACCGACGACACCGGGTCGCCCATCACGGCGAACGCGAACGCCAGAAGGAGGACGGTGCGAGTGGCGAGGAGGCGGCGGAGGGCGCGCATGGCGGGGTCCGCCGACCAGTCTTCCCGGCACCCCGCGTGGGAGGATGTCACAGATTCCCGGGAACGACCTGTAGCATCTTCATATGTCCGCAATGGACACACCGGAGGCGCCGGCGCGGTCTGCGGACACGCGCCACCTGTACCGGATCATCAACACGGTGTCGTCGACGCTCGACCTCGACCGGGTGCTGCGGGCGATCGTCGACCTGGTCTCCGACGCCGTCGACTGCCACGCCTGTTTCGTGTACGTCGTCGAGCCCGACGCCTCGCTCGTCCTGCGGGCGGTGTCCGATCCGTACACCGCGCTCGTCGGCCGGCTGCGGTTCGAGCCCGGCGAGGGCTGGCCGGATGGGTCGCCCAGCACGACGAGCCGGTGTTCCTGGCCGAGGGCGCGCTCACCGATCCCGCGGCCAAGGTCGTGCCGGAGGCCGAGGAGGACCGCTACCAGTCGCTGGTCGCGGTGCCGCTGCGCGGCAAGGCGGGCGGGTGATCGGCGTGATCTCGCTTCACGCCGAGGCTCCGCGCGAGTTCACGCAGGACGATTCCGACTTCATGATGCACGCCGCGAGCCTGGTCGCCGGCGCGATCGAGAACGCCCGGCTCTACGAGCGGACGCGGCGGCGGCTCACGCTCGTCGAGGGCCTCGCCGACCTGTCGCGGGCCGTGTCCGGCGCCTCGACGCTCGAGCAGCTGCTCCCGGCCGTCGTCCGGCGAGCGCAGCGGCCTGCTGCACGCGGAAGCGTGCGAGGTCTTCGTGGCCTCGGGCTCCGACGGCCGGTTCCGGCGTGGGGCGGTCTGGCCGGACATGCCCCCGGGAGCGGCGCCGACACGCCGCTCACCGCGGCCGAGGTCGGCGTCGAGCTGGCCCGGGCCGCGGCCGAGGGCGGCGACGGCCGCCGCATGGCGGAGCTGCTCTGGGGCCCGGACACCGGTGCGCGGGCCCTGGTCATGCCGCTCGTCGCCGCCGACGAGCTCGTCGGCGTGCTCGCCGTGCGCATGTCGGCGCAGCGCCAGATCGACCCCGAGGAGCGTGAACTGGCCGCATCGATCGCCGGCCAGACCGCAGTCGGGATCACCAACGTCCGCATGATCGAGCGTCTCACCGCGCACAACGCGATCAAGGACTTCCTGGAGGACTTGTCAGCCGGCCGCACACCCGCAGCCGACCTGCGCGACCGCGGACGAACGCTCGGAGTTGACATCGACCAGCCGCACGTGGTGCTCCTCGCCGTGCCGCGCTCCGGGCCCGCCTCGCGCAGCTGGGACGACGTCGCCCGGGCCCTCGAGGTCGCCGCCGGGCGGGCGTTCCCCGGATCGCTCTTCGACAGGCGGGACGGCGCCGTCCGTGGGCTCGTGCACCTCGGCTCGCGCGACGCCGTCCACGCTGCGGGCCGGCTGCGCGAGATCCACGCGGGGCTCAACAAGGACCACCCGCTCGCCATCGGGCTCTCCCAGCGCTGCGAGGGTGCCGTCGGGCTCGCGGACCGGCTTCGAGGAGGCCGACCATGCCGTCACCGCCGCGGCGGTGGTGAGCGCGACCCCCGACGTCGTCGGCTTCGACGACCTGGGCGCATACAAGTACCTGCTGCGCGTGCAGCCAGGACGGCCGCACTCGCGACGCACCGCGGCGAGGCGCTCCGCAAGCTCGACGAGTACGACCGGCGGCACCGATCGCAGCTCCTCCTGACGCTCGAGGAGTACCTGAAGCGGCGCGGCAACATCGCCCAGGCCGCCCAGACGCTCTACGTGCACCCGAACACGCTCCGCCAGCGACTGCGCCGCATCCACGATCTGACAGGCCTCGACGTGCAGCGCGAGGACTGGCTGATGATCGAGATCGAGCTGAAGCTGCTCCGCCTCGAGCACGTGCTGGGCCAGTCGCCGCGATAATTGGGTAATTCCGCGCCGTGTTTTGCACCGAAAAGGCGGCTGAGGCGCCGATTTCGGCCGCCGCCGCCTAGCAATTCGGCCCGAAGCGTGGAAAAGTTGTCGCGGCCCGCACCCGGAGAAGGAGAGGGAGGTATGGCGACGATCATGGCGCGCCCCGCTGCAGAGGCGATCAGGAGACGGGCGGAGGAGGACGGGATCGAGTTCTTCTTCGCGCAGTTCGTCGACATGAACGCGAAGCCGTCGGCAAAGCTCGTGCCGATGTCGAACTTCGACGGCCTCGTGACGGAGGGCGCGGGGTTCGCCGGCTTCGCAGCCGGGCCGATCGGGCAGACCCCGGCATCGCCCGACATGATGGCGATCCCGGACCTGCGGACGTACACGAAGGTGCCGTTCAAGCCGGGGCTGGCGCGGTTTGCGTGCGACATCCACGTCGAGGGCGAGGAGTTCCCGTACTGCCCGCGGACGATCCTGCGCCGCCAGCTCGCACGGGCGAAGGATCTCGGCTTCACGTTCAAGATCGGGATGGAGCTCGAGTTCTTCCTCCTGCGCGAGAAGGAGGACGGCGGGATCGAGCTCGCCGACCCGCTCGACCGGCTCGACCAGCCCTGCTACGACATGAAGGGCCTGACGCGCCAGTACGAGTTCCTCTCGACGCTCTCGAAGTACGTGAACGAGCTCGGGTGGGGGTCGTACGCCAACGACCACGAGGACGCGAACGGGCAGTTCGAGTCGAACTTCGAGTTCGCAGACGCCCTCGAGACGGCCGACCGGGCGATCTTCTTCCGGTACATGGTGCACGCCATGGCCCAGGAGCGCGGCCTGCTCGCCACGTTCATGGCCAAGCCGTTCGGGCACCTCACCGGAAACGGCGGCCACTTCCACATGTCGCTCTGGGACGAGTCCGGCCAGCGCGACCTCTTCGACGACCCGTCCGATCCCGAACGGGCTCGGGCCTCTCGACGCTCGGCTACCACTTCCTCGGCGGCCTGAAGAAGCACGCCAAGGCGTACATCGCGATCACCGCGCCGACCGTGAACAGCTACAAGCGCCTCACGACCGCCACCGACCGGCCAATGTCCGGGGCCACATGGGCGCCCGTCTACGTGAGCCACGGGCGCAACAACCGCACCCAGATGCTGCGCTGCCCCGGCGGCCACATCGAGGACCGCACCGTGGACGGGAGCTGCAACCCGTACCTGGCCGCCGCAGCGATCCTGGCGGCCGGCCTGGACGGGGTCGAGCACCACGTCGATCCCGGGCCGACCAACGACGACAACCTCTACACGCTCAGCGCCCGCGAGCTCAAGCGGCGCAAGATCGAGCTCCTGCCGGCGAACCTGCTCGACGCGACGCGCCACCTCGAGAAGGACAAGGTGATCCGGGCCGCGCTCGGGCACACCGGCACCGAGGACTACGTCGACTACTACGTCAAGACGAAGCAGGACGAGTGGCACGCCTACCACGAGCAGGTCACGCCGTGGGAGGTCAAGAACTACCTGACGCTGTTCTAGATGGTCGACGCGCCCGGGGGCGGTGATGCGTGGTGGATCCGCACATACCGCCCCCGGGAATTCGTTGTCGCCTGGCACTCCCGGAACCGGCCGATCCCGCGTAGGATTCCCGTCGGTCCACGGAAGGGGTGCGCGCATGTGCGGGCTGTGTGGGTTTGTCTACAAGGACGCGGCGCGGACGGGCGCCGTCGGCCGTGTCCTGCACGGGATGCTCCTGCCCATGGGGCGGCGCGGCACCGACTCGACCGGCATCGCGCTCTACGGCGCGCCCGACGACGACTCCTACGTCGTGCGGGCGCGCATCGAGGCCAACTCGGGGACGCCCGAGCGCGTGCTCGAGACGCTCGCACGGGTTGGCGGCGTCCGCGACCACAGCATGGACGGTCCCAACCTGCGCGCCCGCCTGACCTACGACGGCGACCTCGGCGATCTCACCGACGAGGTCGAGGCCGAGCCGCACGTCGAGGTGTTCTCGATCGGGCGCTCGATGGAGATCGTGAAAGAGGTCGGCGACGCGAACGACGTCGAGCGCTCCTCGCCGTTCTCGAGCTTCGAGGGGAGCCACGCGATCGGCCACACCCGCATGGCGACCGAGTCGGTCGTCGACGTCGCCCACTCGCACCCGTTCTGGGCGCGCCCGTTCCCCGACATCTCGGTCGTCCACAACGGCCACATCACCAACTACCACAAGCTCCGCCGCAAGCTCGAGAACCAGGGGCACCGGTTCGCAACCGGGAACGACTCGGAGGTGATCGCGGTCTACATCGCCGACAAGCTGGCCGCCGGCGAGAGCCTGGAGGACGCGCTGCGCGCCTCCGTCCACGACCTCGACGGAACGTTCAGCTATCTGATCTCGACTGCCGACGGCATCGGCTGCGCCCGCGATCGGTTCGCGCTCAAGCCGCTGCTCTACACCGAGAACGACGAGATTGCGATGATCGCCTCCGAGGAGGTCGCGATCCGCGCCGTCGACGGCGACACGGCGCTCGAGCCGAGAGAGCTGGCCGCAGGTGAGGTGCGCTGGTGGCTACGCTGACCAGCGAGATCGACTGCTCCGCGCACACCACGCGCGAGATCAACCAGGCCATCAAGCGCGCCGCGGCGGACGGCGTCCCGGAGATCCGCCTCACCAACCCCGCCGCGCGCCACTGCCTCGCCGTCGCCGTGATGAGCCCGATCCACGTCGTCTTCGACGGCCCGGTCGGCTGGTACTGCGGCGGGATGAGCGACGGCGGCCGGATCACCGTCAACGGATCGTGCGGCTGGAGCGTCGGCGAGAACCTCATGTCGGGCTCGATCGACGTGCACGGGAACGGCGGCTCGTCGGCCGGGGCGACCCTCCGCGGCGGGCGGGTGTTCGTCGCCGGCACGACCGGCGCCCGCACGGGCATCTCGATGAAGGGCGGCACCCTCGTCGTCGGCGGCTCGGTCGGCTACATGTCCGGATTCATGATGCAGCGCGGGACGATGATCGTGTGCGGCGACGCGGCCGACGGCATCGGCGACTCGATGTACGAGGGCACGGTGTACGTCGGCGGGAGCATCCAGTCCCTCGGCGCCGACTGCGTCGAGGGCGAGATCACCGACCACGACCGGACGTTGCTGACGGACGAGCTCGAGCCGCACGGCATCGCCGCGGGCGGCGTCGACTGGAAGAAGCTCGTGGCCGGGAAGAAGCTCTGGAACTTCTCGAAGCACGAGTACGACGCATGGAGGGGGGCGCTGTGAGCGACGGCATTCCGCGCGGCCGCGACGGCCACGTGCTTCAGCCACTGTGGGTGTGGTCCCCGGAGACGATCGAGGACATCCAGTCAAAGGCCGATCTCGGGCGCTACACGAACCGCGGCCTCGGCATGACCAAGCGCCCACCGCACTTCGAGGACCTGACGTTCGTGCCGTGCACGCTCTCGCGTGTGCCGCTGGAGGGCTACCGCGAGACCTGCGCGACGGCGATCGAGATCGGGGGCCGTCACGGGGCGAAGCCGATCAAGCTGGCGACGCCGATCACCATCGCCGGGATGAGCTACGGGGCGCTGTCCCGGAACGCCAAGCAGGCGCTCGGGATGGCTGCGACCCGGGTCGGCATCTCGACGACGACCGGCGACGGCGGCATGCTCGACCTCGAACGGGAGGCGTCGGACCAGCTCGTCTACCAGGTGCTGCCGAGCCGCTACGGCTTCAACCCCCACCACCTGCGGATGGCGAACGCCGCCGAGATCGTCGTCGGCCAGGGCGCGAAGCCCGGCACGGGCGGCGTGCTGCTCGGCGCGAAGGTCTCGCCGATCATCGCCGAGGCCCGCCAGCTCCCGCCGGGGGTCGACCAGCGCTCGCCGGTCCGTCACCCCGATTTCGTGGGGCCCGACGACATGCAGATCAAGATCGAGGAGCTGCGCGAGGCGACCGACGGCCAGATCCCCATCTACGTCAAGATCGGCGCCTGCCGCGTCCCCGACGACATCAAGCTGGCATGCAAGGCCGGCGCCGACGTGATCGTGATCGACGGGATGGAGGGCGGTACCGGCGCGTCGCCGGACTCGCTCATGAACCACACGGGGATCCCGACGATGGCGGCCACCGTCGAGGCGGTCGCGGCGCTGCGCGAGATGAAGCTCGAGGGCGTCGTCAACCTGATCGTCTCGGGCGGGATCCGAAACGGCGTCGACGCGGCCAAGGCGCTCGCGCTGGGCGCCGACGCGGTCTCGATCGGGACGGCGGCGATGATCGCGCTCAACTGCAACCGGCCGATCTACGTCGAGGACTACGAGAAGCTCGGCACCGTCCCGGGCGCGTGCCATCACTGCCACACCGGCCTCTGCCCGGTCGGCATCACGACCCAGGACGAGGACCTCATCGCGCGGCTCCCGGCGGCCGAGGCGGCGGAGCGGGTCGAGGGCTTCCTGAACTCCATGACCCAGGAGCTCCAGATGTTCGCGCGGGCGTGCGGCAAGAACGCCGTCCACGACCTGGAGCCGGAGGACCTGCGGTGCATGACCATCGAGGCCTCGGCGATCACGGGGATTCCGCTCGTGGGCACGAACTTCGCCTTCCGGCCGGACAGCTTCGCGCAGGCGGTGGCCGACGCGATGGCGGCGGGCTCGACGAACGGCCACAGGACGCCGCAGGGAGCGCATTAGCAGGTGAGCTTCCTCCTGCAGTGCCCGAACTGCGGCCGCCGGCCGGTGGACGAGTTCTCCTACGGCGGCGAGGTGACGGTACGGCCGCGCTCGTCGGAGGACGAGCGGGCGCTCTTCGGCTACCTGTACTTCAAGGACAACGTCGCCGGGGCGCAGCGTGAGTGGTGGTTCCACTCGTCCGGATGCCGGGAGTGGTTCCAGGCCGAGCGCGACACGCGCTCGAACGAGGTCCTCCAGACGGCCCCGCCGGGAGGGCTGGCGTGAGCCGGCTCGCGGAGCGCCGCGGCGAGCTGATCGACCGCTCGACGCCGGTGACATTCGGCTGGCGCGGCGAGCAGGTGACCGGCCTCGCCGGCGACACGATCGCCTCGGCGCTCTTCGACGCCGGCGTCCGCGTCTTCTCGCGCTCGTTCAAGTACCACCGCCCGCGTGGGCTCCTGTGCTGCTCCGGCCAGTGCCCCAACTGCCTCGTCCAGGTCGACGGCGAGCCGGCCGTGCGGGCCTGCATGACGCCGGTCGAGCCCGGCATGCAGGTCGACCCGATCAACGCCTGGCCGTCGCTCGAGACCGACCTGCTGCACGCGGTCGGCCGGGCGACGCCCTCGTTCGGCATGCAGGTCGGCTTCTACTACAAGACCTTCATCCGGCCGCGCTGGGCGTGGAAGTACTACGAGAAGTTCCTGCGGAGCGCCGCCGGGCTCGGGAAGCTCGATCCCGCCCACCGGCGAACCGAGCGCTTCGAGAAGGTGCACCGCCACGTCGACGTGCTCGTGATCGGCGGCGGCGAGGCGGGCCTCGAGGCCGCGATCGCCGCGGCCCGCGAGGGCCGCGAGACGACGCTTGTCGACGAGGGGCTCGCGCTCGGCGGAAGGCTCGCCTTCTCGGGAATCGCCGCCGCGGGACGCGCGGCCGACCTCGTGGCGCAGGCAAAGCAGGCGGGCGTCGAGATCCTGAGCCCGGCCTGGGCCGGCGGCGTCTACGAGGGAAAGCTCGTCCCGGTCTACCAGGGCAACACCATGTACCGCTTCCGCGCCGCCGAGATCGTGGTGGCAACGGGCGTCATCGAGCAGCCGCTCGTCTTCGGCCGGAACGATCTGCCGGGCGTGATGCTGGGCTCGGCCGTCCGCCGGCTCGCGAACCAGTTTCGGATCGTGCCCGGCGAGCGGGCCGTGGTCGTGACCGCCGACGACCTCGGCATCGACGCGGCCTGCGACCTGGCCGAGGCCGGCATGGAGGTGGCGGCCGTCGCCGACCTTCGCGAGCGCGACGAGGACGAGCGCCTGGCGATGTACGGCATCGAGCACCTGACCGGGTTCGCCCCGGTCGAGGCGCGCGGCCGTTCCGAGGTCACGGGGCTCGTCGTCGCGCGTGCCTCGGAGCGGCAGACGATCTCGGCCGACACCGTCGTCATGAGCGGCGGCACGGTCGCGCAGTGGGGCCTCCTCGTGCAGGCCGGCGGCAGCGTCCGCTACGACCGCGACCGTCGCGTCTACGTTCCCGACCGCGTGCCCGACGGCGTCCGCGTGGCCGGCGAGGCGGTCGGCACGGAGCGCGCCCTGCCGGCCCAGGCCGAGTCCGCACACGGCACGCAGTTCGTCTGCTACTGCGAGGACGTGACGACCAAGGACGTGCACCTGTCGGTCTCGGAGGGCTTCGCCTCACTGGAGCTTGCGAAGCGCTACACGACCGTGACGATGGGGCCGTGCCAGGGCAAGATGTGCCACCGGAACTCCGGCCTCCTCATGGCCCGCGAGCTGGGCGTCGATCCCGATGAGGAGCGGGTCGGCGTCACCACGGCCCGGCCACCGCACAACCCGACGAGCTTCTCGCTCCTGGCCGCGCGCGGCTACGAGCCCGAGAAGCGCACCGCCATCCACCACTGGCACGCCGAGCAGGGCGCGAAGATGCTCTGGGCGGGCGACTGGAAGCGGCCCTACGACTACGGCGGGGCCGAGGACGAGACGGCGGCGGTGCACGAGTCGCTCGGCCTGATCGACGTCTCGACGCTCGGCAAGATGATCGTGCGCGGGCCCGAGGCAGCCGCCTTCCTCGAGCGCATCTACCCCAACCGCTACGGCGACATGAAGCAGGCCCGCGTCCGCTACGGCATCGTGTGCGGCGACGACGGATCGATCCTCGACGACGGCACGGTCGCGCGCCTCTCCGAGACCGAGTACTACGTGACGACGACCTCCTCGGGCGCCGGGGGGATGGAGCAGTGGTTCACGTGGTGGAACGCCGTGTGGGGGATGGACTGCCAGATCGTGAACGTGACCTCGGCGATCGCCGCGGTCAACCTGGCCGGGCCGAGCGCCCGGACGGCGCTCGGGAAGCTGACCGACTTCGACCTCTCGAACGAGGCGTTCCCGTACCTCGGCGCCGGCCATGCCACCATCGCGGGCGTCCCGAGCCTGATCCTGCGGATCGGGTTCGTCGGCGAGCTGGGCTACGAGATCCACTACCCGACCGCCGCCGGCGAGCATCTGTGGGGTGAGCTCATGAGCACGGGCGAGGAGTTCGGCGTGAAGCCGTTCGGGCTCGAGCCGCAGCGCGTCCTTCGCCTCGAGAAGATGCACGTGATCATCGGGCAGGACACGAACGCCGAGTCGCAGCCGCTCGAGGCGGCCATGCCCTGGATCGTGAAGCTCGACAAGGAGAACGACTGGATCGGGCGCTACTCGATCGAGTGGTACCAGCGCCGCGGCGACCGCTTCGCGCTGGTCGGCTTCGAGGGGCAGAACGGCTCGGTGCCGAAGGAGGGCGCGCAGATCATCGGGGCCGGCGGGATGCCCGTGGGCCGCGTCACGTCGTCGCGGTTCTCGCGCCGGCTGGGGAAGTCGATCGGCATCGCCTGGGTGCCGGCCGCGAGCTCCGAGGAGGGAACGCCGATCGTGATCTCGGATCCCTCGGGCGCGACGATCCCGGCAAGCGTGCGCCGGAGCGCCTTCTACGACCCCGAGGGAGCGCTGCTCAGGTCGTGAGCGCGGTCGACCCCTACGCCTTCATGTCGCCGGCGGCCGCGCGCCCCGGCGTCGCCCTGCGAACGCCCATGGAGCGGCGCCACATCGCGGCGGGCGCGGCGATCGAGGAGCGGGCCGGGTGGCGGATCGGCGTCTACCCCGAGGACGGGGAGGGCGACCCGTGGGTCGCCGACGTCTCGCACTTCGGAAAGCTCGATCTGCGCGCGACCGCCGCCGGACTCGACGAGCTGACCGGCGGCCTCGCTCCCGGCGAGGCGCGGGCGGACGGCGGCGTCTGGACGCTGCGCCTCACCCCCACGCACGGCTACGTGGTCTGCCCGTTCGACCGCGTCGAGTCGATCCGCTCGTCGGCGGGCGGGGCCGCGATCGACGTCACCTGCGGCCTGGCGGGCATCGCGGTCGGCGGGGAGCGGTGGCGCGACGTGATGAACCGGTCGTCGGGGCTCGATGTCCGCGAGTCCCGCTTCCCGGACGACCGCTGCATGGCGGGCTCGGTGATGCGCGTGCCGACGCTCGTCCTGAACGAGGGCGGGCACATCTCGATGTTCGTCGGCTGGGAGTACGGCGAGTACTTCTGGGACGCGATCCTCGACGCCGGGGCGCCGCTCGGGATCGGGGCCCGCACACCGGCGGTTGCGCGCAGCGCGGAGGCGGTCGCGTGATCGGGCTCCTGAAGAAGCACCGCTACTTCCGCTCGCACAAGCTCCGCGCCACCTACGACGCGATCGTGATCGGCGGCGGCGCGCACGGGATGGCAACGGCCTACTACCTCGCGAAGGACCACGGGATGAAGAACGTCGCCGTGGTCGAGCAGAGCTACATCGGCGCCGGGGCGTCGGGCCGCAACACCACCATCATCCGCTCGAACTACCTGACGCCCGAGGGTACGCGCTTCTACACGGCGAGCGTGAAGCTCTACGAGACCCTGTCGCAGGACCTGAACTTCAACATGCTGTTCTCGCAGCACGGCCACCTGACGCTGGCCCACTCGGACCGGTCGGTGAACACGATGATGGAGCGAGCCGAGGTGAATCGGCTCCTCGGCGTCGACTCGCGCGTGATCTACCCCGACGAGATCAAGGAGCTCGAGCCGATGCTCGACGTCTCCGACCACCCCACCTTCCCGATCCTGGCCGCGCTCTACCACCCGCCGGGCGGCATCATCCGCCACGACGCCGTCGTCTGGGGGTACGCGAAGGAGGCCGACCGGCTCGGCGTCGAGATCCACCCGTACACGCGGGTCGACGGCATCACCCGCCAGAACGGGCGCGTCACCGGCATCGAGACGAACCGCGGCCCCATCTCGGCGGGGACCGTGATCTCCTGCACCTCCGGCTGGTCGTCGCTCGTCGGCCGCATGGCCGGGATCGAGGTGCCGATCACGACCCACATCCTCCAGGCCTGCGTCACCGAGCCCGTGAAGCCGCTCCTGCGGAAGATCATCGTGTCGGGGACGCTGCACATCTACATCTCCCAGTCCGACCGCGGCGAGTTCGTGATGGGGTCGGAGATCGAGCCGTACTCCGGCTACTCCGACAAGGGCACGTTCCGGTTCATCGAGGACCTGGCGATGCACATGGTCGAGCTCCTGCCGATGCTCGGCCATGCGAGGATCCTCCGCCAGTGGACCGGCCTCTGCGACGTCTCGCCCGACTACGCCCCGATCATGGGGCTGACCGAGTCCGACGGCTTCCTGATCGACGCCGGCTGGGGCACCTACGGCTTCAAGGCCTCGCCGATCGTCGGCAAGACGATGGCCGAGCTCGCCGCCACCGGGCGCACGCCCGACCTGATTGCACCGTTCCGGCTCGCCCGCTTCTACGAGAACGAGCTCGTCTCCGAGCGCGGCGCCGCCGCCGTCTCCCACTGACCCCAAAGGAGCCCCAGTGAAGTCAAGCCTCGAGATCGCCCAGGAAGCCACCCTCCGGCCGATCCTCGACATCGCCCGCGAGATGGGCCTCGAGGACGACGAGGTCGACCTGTACGGGAAGTACAAGGCCAAGGTCAGCCTCGGGGCGATCGACCGCCTGGCCGACGCACCGAACGCGAAGATCGTCTGCGTCTCGGCCATCACGCCGACGAAGGCCGGCGAGGGCAAGACGACGACGTCGGTGTCGCTCACCCAGGGCCTCGGGCACATCGGCAAGCGCCCGATCCTGTGCCTGCGCGAGCCGTCGCTCGGGCCGATCTTCGGCATCAAGGGCGGCGCGGCGGGCGGCGGGCTCACGCAGGTCGTGCCGATGGAGGATCTGAACCTCCACTTCACGGGCGACTTCCACGCCGTCGCCGCCGCCAACAACA
The DNA here is from genome assembly GCA_963709425.1 of uncultured Actinomycetes bacterium. Taxonomy (GTDB): domain Bacteria; phylum Actinomycetota; class Thermoleophilia; order Gaiellales; family JAICJC01; genus JAICJC01. The sequence goes on from CAVPWG010000002.1 coordinate 42,608, forward strand.
TGCTCGCGGCGTTCGTCGACCGGCACCTCTTCTACGGCAACGAGTGCCGCATCGACCCGCACCGAGTCACGTGGAGGCGGGCGCTCGACATGAACGACCGCCACCTGCGAAACGTGATCACCGGCCTCGGCGGCCCGACCCACGGCATCCCGCGTGAGACCGGGTTCGACATCGTCGCCGCCTCCGAGGTCATGGCGATCATGGGCATGGCGACCTCGCTCCAGGACCTGCGCCGCCGGATCGGGGCGATCACCGTCGGCTACGACGTCGACGGCGCACCCGTCACGGCCGAGCAGATGGGCTGCGCCGGGGCGATGACCGTGCTCCTGAAGGACGCGCTCAAGCCGAACCTGATCCAGACGCTCGAGGGCCAGCCCTGTTTCATGCACATCGGCCCCTTCGGCAACATCGCCCACGGCAACAGCTCGATCGTGGCCGACCTGGCCGGCCGCAAGCTGGGCGAGTACCTCATCACCGAGGCGGGCTTCGGCTCCGATCTCGGGATGGAGAAGTTCATGAACATCGTCTGCCGCGCGGGCGGGTTCGCTCCGAACGCCGTCGTGATCGTCGCGACGGCCAAGGCGCTGAAGCACCACGCCGGGCTCGAGGACGACCCGCGGAACTCCGCGGCCGACAACCTGCGCGCGATCGAGCAGGGCGCGGGCAACCTCGGCCGCCATATCGTGAACGCGAAGGAGTTCGGCGTCCCGTGCGTGGTCGCCGCAAACCGCTTCCCCGGCGACACCGACGACGAGGTGGCGCTCGTGCAGAGGCTCGCGATGGAGCACGGCGCGCACGCGGCCGTCCTGAACGAGGGATTCTCGAAGGGCGGCGAGGGTGCGGCCGAGATGGCCGAGGCGGTCGCCGACGCGTGCGACCAGCCGACCTCGTTCGGCTTCGTCTACGAGGACTCCGACCCGATCGATGTGAAGATCGAGAAGATCGCCACGCGGGTCTACCAGGCTGACGGCGTCGACTTCCTGCCCGCGGCGTCGCAGAAGATCGAGCAGTTCACGCGCGACGGCCTCACCGGGCTCTCGATCTGCATGGCAAAGACGCACCTGTCGCTCTCGGCCGACCCGGCGCTCGCCAACGCGCCGACGGGCTTCCGCATCCCCGTCCGCGATATCAGGCCGTACACCGGCGCCGGATTCCTGACGGCGCTCTGCGGCGACATCATGCAGATGCCCGGCCTCGGGAAGACGCCGGCCGGATTCAACGTCGACATCGACGAGGATGGACGAACGATCGGCCTCTTCTGACGGAGTCGCCGCGCCGGACGCGAACGGCACGCTCGACCCGTACATGTCGGCCACGGTCGCCGAGTTCCTCGACGACCTCGCGGCGCGGACGCCCGCCCCCGGCGGCGGCGCCGCAGCGTCGGTCACGTGCGCGATGGCGGCCGCGCTCGTCGAGATGGCCGCCACGTTCGCATCTGCCAAGGGACTCGAGCACGTGCGCGACCGCGCCCACGAGCTGCGCGAGGAGGTCTCGTCGCTCGCCCACGCGGACGGCCGGGCCTATGGCGTCGTGCTCGACGCGCTTCGCATGTCGCCGGGCGAGGAGCGGACCACCCGCCTCGATACCGCGGTCGCCGGTGCGATCGCATGCCCGATCCACATCCTGCGGATCGCCGCGGAGGTCGCCACGCTCGCGGCGGACATGGCCGAGACCGGGAACCGGAACCTGGAGGGCGACGCGCTGGCGGGCGCGCTGCTCGCCGAAGCAGCGGCCCGCTCGGCGGCGACGCTCGCCCACCTGAACGTGAGCCTGCTCTCGAAGCACGCGTCGTCGGACGCCCATCTCGAGCGCCTGCGGCCGGAGCTCGCCAGGGCGACGCGCGCCCGCGAGCGGGCCGTCGATGCGTACGCACGCATGGAACGCATCTAAGCGCACCGTTTCGGACCAGCTGGGGCGGGGCATGCGGTCAGCATGGAGACAGGCCGCACCGAGCCCGGCGAAGCGCTCCGCGCCGAGAGCCCACGCCGTGAGCAGCACCGGCGAAAGAGCCAGTTCGGTGGGCTGGTCATCGGTGCCGCGGCTGGGCTCGTCGCCGGAGTCCTGATTCAGTGGGCGGTCGGCAGCGAGCGCCTCACCGGGTATGCCGACGACCCCTTCTCGATGGCGTTCGGCCTCCCGGTCGCGCTCGCGATCGCGGCCGGCCTGTTCGGCCTCCTGCTCGGAACGGCGCGCGAGGCGGCGGTCGTCGATGCACCGGTGCGCGTGCGCCGGTTTCGCCGGATGCACCGCGCAGCGGTGAGCCGGCAGGGCCAGCTGCCCGGCTCACCGGTGCCGCCGGTCCACCGCGACGACCGTCGTAGCGACCCGCGCGCACTATTGGGGTCTGACCCCGTTCGTGCACGGGGTACGATCCGCACGATGGTCGAGGCCGATCAGGCCGATCTCGCGCCCGCTGCCTTCCTCCGCCGGTTCGCGCCGTTCAGCGGCCTCCCGGAGGCGGACCTTGAACGGGCGGGGGCCGCCGCGCAGTCGCGCACGTACCCGGCCGGTGCGGCGATCCTCTCGGAGGACGGCGCACCCTCGGAAGGGCTCTACGTCGTGCGCTCCGGCGCGGTCGAGCTGCGGCACGAGGAGGAGACGATCGACGTGCTCGAGCCGGGCGAGGCGTTCGGCCACCCGTCGCTGCTCTCGGGGATGGCGCCGGCTTTCGACGTGTGCGCCCGCGACGACACCGTGTGCCTGCTCATCCCGTCGGACGTCGCGCGATCGGTGCTGTCGAGCTCGGCGGGCGTGGAGTTCGTCGCAAGCTCACTGCGCGAACGGCTGGTCCGCACGGGCTACGTGGCGCACGCCCAGGCCGAGCAGCGGACGGCCCATCTCGGCTCGCTCGTCCACCGGCCGGTCGCGGTGTGCCCGCCCGAGACGTCCGCCGCCGAGGCGGCGCGCCTGATGGCCGCAGCCGACGTGTCGTGCGTCCTCGTCCAGCTCGACGACGGGTTCGGGATCGTCACCGACTCGGATCTGCGCCGGAAGCTCGTCGCCGAGGACCTGCCCGGCGCGACGCCGGTCGGGCAGCTCATGGTGGCCCCGGCCAGGACGTTCTCGCCCGAGAGCCTCGCCGTCGACGCCATGATCGACATGCTCGACGCGGGCATCCACCACCTCCCGGTCGTCGACTCGGCCGGGACGCCGCTCGGAGTCGTCACCGCGACCGACCTCATGTACCTCGAGAGCCGCACGCCGTTTGCGCTGCGGCGGTCGATCGCCCACGCCGCGAGCGTCGACGAGCTGGTCGACGCCGCGCTCCACCTCCCGCAGATGATCGTGAGCCTGATCCGGGCCGGCGTCTCGCCGCTCGACGTGAGCCGGGTCATCGCGCTCCAGTCCGACACGGCGACGACCCGCCTGATCGAGGTGATCGCCGCCGACCGCGGCCCGGCGCCGGTGGCGTGGGCATGGCTCGCCCTCGGGTCGACAGCCCGGCGGGAGGCGACGCTGGCCTCCGACCAGGACAACGCGCTCGCCTACGCCGACCCCGGCGGGCCCGAGGTCGACGCGTACTTCGCCGATGTCGCCGCCGAGGTGAACACCGCCCTCGCCCGCTGCGGCTTCGGGGCAGACAACGCGGAGGTGCTGGCCCGAAGCCGGGTCTGGCGCCTCTCCCAGTCGGAATGGGTGCGGGTGTTCCACGACTGCCTCGAGCAGCCCGACCGCAGCCACCTCGTCCGGGCGGCCGTCGCCTTCGACTTCCGCCGCGTGGTGGGCGGCCTCGAGATCGTCCGGCCGCTGGTCGAGATCGAGCGCCGGGCGCCGGATCACCCCGACTTCATCCGCCGCCTGGCGCGCACGGCCACCGACTTCACACCGCCGACGGGGTTTCGGGGGCGTCTGACGCTCGACGACGACGGCCGGATCGACCTGAAGCGCGGCGGGGTCGTTCCGATCGCGAACCTGGCCCGCTTCCACGCGCTCCAGGCCGGAGTCACGATCTCGAGCACGGTCGGCAGGCTGCACGCGGCCGAGGCAGCCGGGACGCTCGACCGGGAGCCGGTCGCCGCCCTGCTCGAGGCATTCGCGCTGATGACACGCCTGCGGCTCGAGCACCAGGCGGCCCAGGTCGAAGCGGGGGCCGAGCCCGACAACCGGATCGACCCGGGTGCGCTTCCGCCGCTCACCCGCGAGCAGTTGAAGAGCGCGTTCCGGGCCGTCTCGGAGGCGCAGCACGCCCTCAGCCGGTTCGTCCCGCTCGGGATGTGAGAATTCGCGAATTTGCGGTTGCGCTCCGACCGGCGCGCGTGGTTCACTTGCGCGTACAGCACGCCGTTCGTCTGGGAGGAGGTCGTATGGCAACCGATACGGGCGCAGCCGACTACGAAGGTGGTGGTCTGAGCCGGGAGACGAACTGGTGGGGCGCGTTCGTCATCGGCCTCGCCGGCACGATCCTGGTCACAGGGATCGCACCGGTCATGGTGACGTCGCTGGGGGCGGCGGCGATTCCTCTCATGGTCGTCATCACGATCTCGGGCTACCTGCTCTGCCTGATCCTTGCCGAGCTCTCGGCGATGATGCCCGAGCGGACGGGCGGATCCCCGTCGTATGCCTACGTGGCCTACAAGGACAAGTGGCCGCGGTTCGCCAAGCACGTGAACGGGTTCACCGCCTGGGCCTACTGGCTCGGCTGGTTCCCGGTGGCGCCGCTCAACATGATCCTGGCGTCGTTCTACATCGTCGACAAGTTCGGCCTCTCGACGGACGGGATCACCCCGATCCACACGCCGATCGCCTACTGGACGATCGTCATCGCGATCGTCGGGATCCTGCTCGTGTTCATCCCGGCCTGGTACGGGATCCGGCTGGGAGCATTGTTCGCGACGGTGCTGGGAATCCTGTCGATGGTCCCGCTCACCCTGATCGCCATCCTCCCGTTGTTCAAGCCGTCGTCGCGCGACTTCGGCAACCTGTCGGGCTTCCACCAGCTCGACGGAACCGGGTTCTTCACGCCGCTGCTCGGCCACGGATGGCTGACGATCTACATCGCGTTCGCCTTCCTGCTCACCTGGAACGTCATCGCGATGGAGGCCGCGGCCTGCTACATCGGCGAGTGCCGCGACCCCGAGAGGGACGCGAAGATCGCGATGAACCTCGAGGGCGCCTACGGCCTCTTCATCTACACCATGATCCCGGTCAGCTTCGTGATCGTGCTGGGCGCATCCGCATTGTCCGACCCGGCGAACGTCGATCCGAAGACGATCTTCTCCAACTTCGCGTCTGCGATCTTCGGCAGCAGCGCCAGTTGGCTCGACTGGGGGATCTCGACGATGTTGGTGATTGCGCTCTGCCTCTCGGTGCTGAACGCGATCATGGGATCGGCCCGGGCCGTGTACCAGATGTCGATCGACGGGCAGTTCCCGCGGATCTTCTCGGGCGTCAACAAGCACGGCGTGCCCGGGTTCTCGATGAGCTTCAACGTGGCGTGCTCGATCGCACTCGTCTTCACGGGCGGCGCGGTCGAGATCTACACGCTCTCGAACGTCGGCTACACGGTGTCGTTCATCCCGGTTCTCGTCGGCTACTACCTCTTGCGCAAGAACCGGCCGGACATGCGCCGCCCGGTGCGCATGCCCGGGTTCATGAAGTACATCGCGCTGTTCCTCGCCGCTGCGTACTTCGTGATCTGGTCGTACGGCGGGCTCGTCGAGGCCTCGCTTCCGAACGCGCTCCTTGGCGGCAACGACACCAAGGTGTACTTCTTCATCGGTTGGGCGATCCTCCTGAGCTACGTGTTCTTCTACTGGTACCGCGTCAAGGTGGAGGATCCGAAGCACGAGAGCCGGGCTCAGGCGCCCGAGCCGCCGCCGATGCCGGCCGGCGACTGACGTACGCAGTTCTTCGATAGGTTGGGGGCGATGTTCAAGAAGGCATCGCCCCCACCTGAGCCCGGCACGTTCACGGTCGACCGGCTGATCGTCGCATCCGAGGGCCGCGACATCGCGTGGCCCGTGCTGCAGCAGGCGTTCGAGCTCGCCCGTCCGGCCGGAGCAAGCGTCCGCGTCGTCATCATCGCCCGGATCTGGGGCACGAGCCTCGGCTTCCCGAACCCGGGCCTGAACCCGTCGAAGGACGAGTGGGACGAGCGGCGCCTGATCGCCCGCCGCGCTGTCGACGCGCTCAGGAAGGCCGGGTTCGAGGCCAGCGCGCAGGTCATCGGCACCCGCCGGGCGGCCAAGCGCATCCTGGGCGAAGCACAGCGGTTCGGCGCGCAAGCGATCGTGATGGGCTGCGACCGCGACCGCGGCCTGCTCGGGGACTTCATGTGGTCGCACGAGCCGTATCGGGTCCAGCGGCGCGCGAAGCTGCCGGTGTACCTCGTGCCCGTCGACGAGTAGCGCCATCACCGGGGCCGTGCACGGCATGTAGACTCGGCGCGATGCGAGTGCTCCTGGTCGGATCAGGCGGACGCGAGCACGCGCTCGCCTGGAAGCTGACGCAGTCGCCGCGGCTGACCGAGCTGCACGCCGTGCCGGGGAACCCGGGTATCGGCCGGCTTGCGGCGCTGCATGCCGTGCCGCTGACCGACCTCGAGGGCATCACCCAGGTCGCGGCTGACCTCGCTCCCGATCTGGTCGTGGTGGGCCCCGAGGCGCCGCTCGCGGCAGGGCTCGCCGACCGGATCACCGAGGCGGGCATCCCCTGCTTCGGCCCCACTGCGGCCGCGGCCCGGCTCGAGAGCTCGAAGGCGTTCGCCAAGACCGTCATGCAGACCGCGGGCGTGCCGACGGCACGGGCAACGGTGTGCGACACCGTGCCGGCCGCCCAGGCTGCGATCGCCGAGTCCGGCGGTCGGGTCGTGATCAAGGCCGACGGCCTCGCCGCCGGCAAGGGCGTGATGGTGTGCGACTCGGCGACCGAGGCCCAGGACGCCGCCGCGGCGTGCCTCGTCGGCGGCGAATTCGGCCAGGCCGGCCGCCGGGTGCTGGTCGAAGAGCGCCTCGACGGCGACGAGCTGTCGCTTCTCGCCCTGTGCGACGGTGAGCGCGTGCTGGCGCTCGATCCGGCCCGCGACCACAAGCGTGCGCTCGACGGCGACGTCGGGCCCAACACCGGCGGGATGGGGGCGTTCTCGCCGGTGCCGCGAGTCGACGCCGCCATGGCCGAGGAGATCCTGGCGACGGCCCACCGGCCGGTCGTGAACGAGCTCGCCCGGCTCGGGAACCCGTTTCGTGGCTGCCTCTATGCCGGGCTCATGCTGACCGCCGACGGGCCGCGCGTGATCGAGTTCAACGTCCGGTTCGGCGACCCGGAGGCGCAGGTGATCCTGCCCCGGCTCGATGCCGACCTGCTCGACCTCCTTCACCGCTCCGCCGCGGGCTCGCTCGCAGGTGCGACCGCGCCGGTCGCGGCGGACGCCTGTGTGAGCGTCGTCGTTGCGGCCGAGGGCTACCCGGAGGCGCCGACGGCGGGCGGGGCGATCGCCGGGATCGCGGCGGCCGAGGCGATCGAGGGCGTCATCGTGTTCCACGCCGGGACGGCGGAGCACGACGGCGCGCTGGTGGCCGCCGGCGGCCGGATCCTGAACGTGACAGCGACCGGACGCGACTTCGCGGAGGCCCGAAGGCGAGCGTACTCCGCCGTCGACCTGATCCAACTGGAGGGAAGCATGCACCGCACCGACATCGCCCTGGCGGCCGAGCGCTTGGAGCAGGTGCATGCCTGACCCGGTTCCCGCTCCCGAGGTCAAGCATCTCTGGGCCGAGCTCGAGACCGACGGGCCGCAGGTCGGGATCCTCATGGGCTCGGAGTCCGACAAGGAGGTCATGCAGGCCGCGGCGGACGAGCTGCTCGAGCGGGCCATCACGTTCGAGATGAAGGTGCTCTCGGCGCACCGCGACCCGCGCGGCGTGGCCGAGTACGCGTCGACGGCCGCCGTGCGGGGCGTGCGTGTCATCATCGCCGGGGCAGGCAAGGCGGCGGCGCTTCCGGGCGTGATCGCGGCCTACACCGAGCTGCCGGTCATCGGCGTGCCCATGAGGACCTCCGATCTGGGCGGCATGGACTCGCTGCTCTCGATCGTGCAGATGCCGTCGGGGGTGCCCGTGGCCTGCATGGCGATCAACGGCGCGCGCAACGCCGCGATCTACGCGGCCAAGATCCTGGCTCAGGGACAGCTGCCGCCGTCCTCCGACGACCTGTAGCTCGACTCGCCGCCCCGGACAGCCCAAAGGGGCCCGGCCTCTGGGAGGGTGAGGCCGGACCCCTTGGATGTGGCTGCCCTTCGGCTCAGGCGGCCAGTTGTCCGCGGCGGCGGGAGCCGATGCCGGCGGCGAGCCCCAGCATCAGGAGGCCACCGAGGCCGGCGCCGATCGCGGCCGCTGTCCAGTCGAAGCCGTTCGACGGCGACGCGGGAACCGAGACCGGGCGCTGAGAATCGATGTGCTGCGGCACGGTGCTCGCGTGCATCACGCCGACGCCGAGCGTCTGCGGAAGCGGCACCGGGTTGGCAAGCGGCTTGTCGCCGGTCGTGACGACAACGGCGCCGATCGCGTGTCACCGTGAGCGGCCTGGATCGAGCGGACGATCGGGCTGACGTCGTTCGGGCCGCCGGTCGAGCCCACGAACGCCGCCGCTCGGGCCCACATAGGGCTTGGCCTGCGCGGCCGGCGCGACGAGCGCCAGTGCCGCAACGGTCAGGACGGCTGTCGGGACGATACGGGTGATACGAGACATCTGTGTGCTCCTCCTCGAGACGATCAGATGTCTCACCAGACGCGGGCGGCGGGCGACCTCTTCCCTCCGCGATAGAGTTGACCCAGATTGATCGCCCGCTATACCCGTCCCGCCATGGGCGCCGTCTGGTCGGACGAGCGCCGGTTCACCCGGTGGCTGGACGTTGAGATCGCGGCGATGGCGGGCTGGGCCGAGCTGGGCGTCGTGCCGGCCGACGCGGTCGCGGCCGTGCGCGAGCGGGCCGGCGTCGACGTGGCCCGGATCGGCGAGATCGAGGATCGCACCCACCATGACGTGCTCGCGTTCACCGAGTCCGTCGCCGAGCAGGTGGGTGAGCACGGACGCTGGTTTCACTACGGGCTCACGTCGTCCGACGTCGTCGACACGGCTCTGGCGCTCCAACTCGGAGACGCGGGACGGATCCTGCTCGACGACATCGACGCGGTCGACGCCGCGCTGCTCACGCGGGCCGAGGAGCACCGCCACACGCCGACGATCGGCCGAACGCACGGCGTGCACGCCGAGCCGACGACCTTCGGACTCAAGCTGCTCGGCTGGCTGATGGAGCTCCGCCGGGGGCGCGCCCGGCTCGAGGCGGCGTTGGCCGGCGTTCGGGTCGGCAAGCTGTCGGGCGCCGTGGGCGCCTACGCCAACACCGACCCCCGCGTCGAGGAGCTCGCCCTCCGGGCGCTGGGGCTCGGCCGCGAGCCGGTTGCGACGCAGGTCGTCGCCCGCGACCGGCACGCGGCGCTCCTCGGCGCGATCGCCGGCATCGGGCGCCACCCTCGAGCGGTTCGCGCTCGAGGTGCGCCACCTCCAGCGCACCGAGGTGCGCGAGGCATTCGAGCCCTTCGCCGCCGGCCAGAAGGGGTCGTCGGCGATGCCGCACAAGCGAAACCCGATCGTGTGCGAGCGCATCTGCGGCCTCGCGCGCGTGCTGCGCGCGAACGCGCTCGTCGGCCTCGAGAACGTCGCGCTCTGGCACGAGCGCGACATCTCGCACTCGTCGGCGGAGCGCGTCGTCCTGCCCGACTCGACGATCGCCCTCGACTACATGCTCGACCGCACCCGCTGGCTGATCGAGGGCCTCGAGGTGGACGCGGCCAGGATGCTCCGAAACCTGGAGGCGTCGCACGGGCTCGTGTTCTCCGGCCGGGTGCTCCTGCGGCTCGTCGAGGCCGGCATGAGCCGCGAGGACGCCTACGCCGTCGTCCAGCGAAACGCGCTCCGGGCCTGGGACGAGGAACGGTCGCTGCGCGCGCTCCTCGAGGCCGACCCGGACGCCTCCGCGTTGACCCCGTCCGCGCTGGATGAGATCTTCGATCTCGAGTCCTTCCTGGTGCACGTCGACCAGATCTTCGACCGCACGCTCACAACCGCCGAGGTGGCCCATGTCTGACACGAGCACGCTCCGCGACCTTCATGAGGCCTCGGGCAAGGTGCGCGAGATGTACGGGTTCGGCGACCGGCTCCTGATGGTCGCGTCGGACCGGATCTCCGCCTTCGACGTCGTCCTGCCGACGCCGATTCCCGACAAGGGTCGCGTGCTCACCGGCCTCTCGCACTTCTGGTTCGGCCGCACCGAGGGGATCATCCCCAACCACCTGATCACGACCGAGCTCTCGGCCTACCCGCCGGAGGCGCAGGGCGCGCCCGACCTGGCCGGGCGCTCGATGCTGGTGAACCGGCTCACCATGATGCCGATCGAGTGCGTCGTCCGCGGCTACCTCGTGGGCTCGGGGTGGAAGGACTACCGGGCCACCGGCACCGTCTGCGGCCACAGCCTCCCGCCCGGCATGGTCGAGGCCCAGAAGCTGCCCAGGCCGCTCTTCACACCGTCGACGAAGGCCACCGACGGCCACGACCAGAACATCGACCGCGACGCGGGCGTGCTCCTTGTCGGCGAGGAGCGCTTCGACAGGCTGGCGGAGGTGTCGATCCAGCTCTACGAGACGGCGGCCGAGTACGCGCTCGAGCGCGGGATCATCATCGCCGACACCAAGTTCGAGTTCGGGGAGGACGCGACCGGCCGGCTGGTGCTCGGAGACGAGGCGCTCACGCCCGACTCGTCGCGCTTCTGGCCGGCGGACGAGTACGCGACCGGCGGCTCGCCGCCCTCCTACGACAAGCAGTTCGTGCGCGACTGGCTCGAGACCCTCGACTGGGACAAGGCGCCGCCGGGCCCCGAGATCCCCGCGGACGTCGTCGCAGGCACGCGGGCCCGCTACGTCGAGGCCTACGAGCGGCTGACCGGGGGCTCGTTCGCCGCGTACATGGCGGCCGCCGGAGGGTCGCGATGAAGGTGACCGTCACGGTGCGGCCCCGCGAGGGCATCCTCGATCCGCAGGGCGAGGCGCTCCGGCGCTCGCTGGCAGGGCTCGGGTACGACGTCACGGATGTCCGCGCCGGCAAGGTGTTCGACCTCGAGCTCGAGGCGGCCGACGAGGCCGACGCCCGCCGGATCGCCGACGAGATCTCCGAGCGGGTGCTCTCGAACCCGCTGATCGAGGACTACCTGGTGGGCACGTGACCCGGGTCGGCGTGCTCGTCTTCCCCGGCTCGTGCGACGACCGCGACGCGCTTCGGGCCCTGGAGCTGGTCGGAGCCGAGGCGGTGCGGATCTGGCACCGCGACGACGACCTGAGCGACGCCGACGCCGTGGTCGTCCCGGGCGGGTTCTCGTTCGGCGACCACCTCCGGTGCGGTGCGCTGGCGGCGCTCTCGCCGGCGATGGCCGCGGTCCGGGCCCACGCCGACGCGGGCGGCCCGGTCCTCGGCGTCTGCAACGGCTTCCAGGTGCTCACCGAGGCCGGCCTGCTGCCCGGCGTCCTTCGTCCCAACGCCAGCCTTCGCTTCCGCTGCCACGACGCCGCATTGGTCGTCGAGCACACCTCGGCGTGGCTGCCCGGGGCGGCGGCGGGCGACCGGCTCAGCATCCCGATCAAGCACCACGACGGCGGCTGGTATGCGCCACCCGAGCAGGTCACCGAGCTCGAGCGCCGCGGCCAGGTGCTGCTCCGCTACGACCCGAACCCCAACGGCTCCGTCGGGTCGATCGCGTGCGTCACGAACGAGCGCGGCAACGTCGCCGGGCTGATGCCGCACCCGGAGCACGCGGTCGACGAGCTGCTCGGGTCGACCGACGGTCGCCTGCTCCTGCAGGGGCTGTGCGACCAGGCCCGCAAGCCCGTTGTCGCCTAGCTCTCTCCGTCGACCCGCTCGGTGCGGCAGAAGAGCGAGAGCACGAACGCGACGAACGCCGTGCCGGCGAGGGCGTAGAGCACGGTGGTGAGGCCGGCGTGGTCGGCCACGACCCCGAGCCCCGCTGCCAGCGCGCCGCCGAGGCCGAAGGCGAGGCCGAGCACGATCCCCGACGCGGCGCCCGGCCTGCTGGGCAGGAGCCGCTGGGCGAGCACGACCGTGATCCCGAAGTTGGCGTCGAGCGCGAGGCCGATCGCAGCGCAGAGCGCGAACCCCGCGACCTCGCCGGCGACCGGAAGCAGCGCCACCAGGGGGAAGAGCGCCGCCATGCCGCCCACCACCACCGGGCGGGCGCCGAACCGGTCGGCCAGGCGCCCGCCGATCAGCGTGCCGGCCGCGCCGGCCGCGAGCAGCAGCGTCAGCGCCGCGTTCCCGGCCGCGGGCGAGGCGTCCAGCTCGCGCACGAACCAGATCGGGACGAACGCGAGCAGGCCGTAGCCCACCGCCGTGCGGGCGACGACCATGCCGGAGAGGACGGTGAACGCGCCCCACGCGTCGGCCTCGGCAACCTTCCCCGTCGCGTCGGCCGCCCGGGCCGAGGCGGCGGCAGCCACGAGCCGCGGCCGGACCGACCACAGAAGGAGCGCCGAGAGGGCCGGGATCACCGCCACGAGGAGCGTGCCGCGAAGCCCGAACGCGGCGACGCCGGCCGTGACGACGACCGGGCCGACGACGAAGCCGGCATTGCCGCCGACCGAGTAGAGGCCCATGCCCGTCGACGCCCCCGAGCCGGCGACCAGCGGGACGTAGCGCGCGCCCTCCGGATGGAAGGCCGCCACGCCGATGCCGCCGACGACGACGGCGGCCAGCGTCGCGGGATAGGCGCTGGTGATCCCGGTCACGGCGATCCCGACGCCGCCGACGAGCACGCCCACGGGCATGAGCCAGGCGCCCTGCATCCGGTCCGAGGCATGGCCGAGGAGCGGCTGGATGACCGACGAGCTGACGGTGAGCGCCAGCAGAAGCGCCGTCGCGCCGGCGTAGGAGAGCCCGCGGTCGCGGATCAGAAAGGGCAGGAGCGCCGGCACCGCACCCTGGCAGAGATCGCTCGAAAGGTGCCCGGTGGCGATCGCCGCGAGCGCGCGCCGGTCGGCCCGGAGGGCCGCCGGGATGGCGTGGGCATCCGTGGCCATGGTCGCTCACGGTACCGAACCGGGTTCGGTTAACCGCACCTCCATTCACCAGCCCTCCGCACCGCGCCCGCACCCGAAACACGCGAGCATGCCCGCCATGAAGTTCGAAAGCTTCTCCCGCTTCTCCTCCTCCTCCGCCGCGGCCGTGTCGGCCGCCGTCGCCGCCCCCGCCGCACACACGGCCGGGAACGCGAGCGCGACCCGCCCCACCGCGGCGAGCTCTCACATACGCGATAGCGACCGTTAGCCCCGGGATCTCCTCCCGATCTCGGGGCTTGACGGTCGCCTGGCAGTGCAGTCGGGAACGTTCGCTAGGATCAAGCTCCCGCGCGCACAGCCGCTTGAACGCCGTCTCGCCACAGCCTCTCCACCGCACACTCGGCCTGACCGACGGCGAGAACGAGCGTATCCACGACCTGATCGGCCGCGATCCGAACGACTTCGAGCTCGCCGTGTTCTCGCTTCTGTGGAGCGAGCACTGCGGCTACAAGCACTCCCGGCCCCTGCTGGGCCGGTTTCCCACGGCCGGATCGCGCGTGCTCCAGGGGCCGGGCGAGAACGCCGGGGTGATCGACGTCGGCGACGGCCTCGCGATCGCGCTCAAGGTCGAGAGCCACAACCACCCGTCGGCGGTGGAGCCGTTCCAGGGGGCCGCGACCGGCGTCGGGGGCATCCTGCGCGACATCTTCGCAATGGGCGCGCGTCCGATCGCAATCCTCGACTCGCTGCGCTTCGGCGACCTCGGATCCGAGCACCAGCGCCACCTCTTCTCCCGCGTCGTCGAGGGGATCGGCCACTACGGCAACTGCGTCGGCGTCGCCACGGTGGGCGGCGAGGTCGAGTTCGATCCGGCCTACGAGCACAACTGCCTCGTGAACGCCATGTGCCTCGGGCTGCTCCCGGCCGACCGGCTGACGTCGGCCCGGGCCGGCGGGCCGGGCAACCTGGTCGTCCTCTACGGATCGCGCACCGGCCGTGACGGTATCGGCGGCGCCAGCGTGCTCGCATCGCAGGGGTTCGGCGAGGACTCGGCTGCAAAGCGCCCGAGCGTCCAGATCGGCGATCCCTTCACGGGCAAGAAGTTGATCGAATGCACGCTCGAGCTGCTCGAGCGCGGCCTGCTCGAGGCGCTGCAGGATCTCGGCGCCGCCGGCCTGGCGTCGTCGACGGCCGAGATGGCGGCCAGCGGCGGGGTGGGCATCGACATCGACCTCTCGCGCGTTCCGCTTCGCGAGCAGGGCATGGAGCCGTTCGAGATCATGATCTCGGAGTCGCAGGAGCGGATGGCGGCGGTCGTCTCGCACGACCGCTGGCCCGACGTCGAGGAGACGTGCCGCCGGTGGGAGGTCGACGCCACGGCGATCGGCGAGATCACCGACACCGGCCATCTGCGCTGCTTCCACGCCGACGAGCTGGTCGGCGACATCCCGGTGAGCACCCTCACGGACGGCTGCCCACGCTACGAGGTGGAGCGCACGCGCCCGGCCCGCCTCCGCGACGCCCCCCTCCCTGCAAAAACGGTGTCAGACACCAATATTGCACTGCGCGCGCTGCTCGGCTCGCCCGAGATCGGCAGCCGGCGGTGGGTGTTCCGCCAGTACGACCACCTGGTCGGCTCCGGCACCCTCGTCCGGCCGGGCGGGGACGCTGCGGTCGTGCGGCTGACGCCGTCGCGTCGGGCGATCGCCGTCTCGCTCGACGGCAACGGCCGGCGCACGTCGCTCGACCCGCGCCGGGGCGGGATGAGCGCCGTCTGCGAAGCGGCTCGGAACGTGGCCTGCACCGGCGCCCGGCCGGCGGCGGTCACCAACTGCCTCAACTTCGGGAACCCGGAGACGGCGGAGGTCGGCTACGAGCTCGCCGAGGCCATCGAGGGTATGGCGCTTGCCTGCGAGGCGCTCGGCCTGCCCGTCGTCTCGGGCAACGTCTCGCTCTACAACGAGCACCACGGCCGGCCCATCCATCCGACGCCGGTCGTCGGCGTGGTCGGCGTGCTCGACGACGCATCGCTGGCGGTCGGGGCCGCCTTCCGCGAGGAGGGCGATGTCGTGCTCGGCGCCGGCGACGGACCGGCCGCGATCGACGGCTCGGTCTACCAGCGGGTGATCGACGGCACGACCGACGGTCGAATCCCGGAGCCCGACCTCGACCGGGAGCGCCGCCTGCACGAGCTGCTCGCCGCCGCCGCCGAGCGCGGCCTGCTTCAGAGCGCGCACGACGTGTCGGACGGCGGCATCGCGGTCGCGATCGCCGAGTCGGCCATACTCGGATCGATCGGCGTGGACGCGCCGGATCCCGGCGAGCCGTTCACGGAGGGCGACGGGCGGGCGGTCGTGTCGGTGCGCCCCGAGCGCCTCGCCGAGCTCGAGCAGCTGGCCGGCGACCTGCCGCTGCGGCGGATCGGCACCGTCGGCGGCGAGCGCATCGCGGTGGCCGGCGCCGAGATCGGCGTCGCCGAGGCGACCGCGCTCTACGAAGGGGCGATCCCGCGCGCGCTCGGCGAGGATGCCGACTGATGTGCGGCGTCTTCGGTATCTACGACCCACCCGGCGACCACGACCGCGACGTCGCCCGGCTCACCTACTTCGGGCTCTACGCGCTCCAGCACCGCGGCCAGGAGAGCGCCGGCATCGCCGTGTCGGACGGCTCGCAGGTGATGGCGATGAAGGACATGGGCCTCGTGAACCAGGTGTTCGACGAGCCGCGCCTGTCGGGGCTCTCCGGCCATATCGCGATCGGCCATGCCCGCTACTCGACGACGGGATCGACGGTGTGGCAGAACGCCCAGCCGATCGTGCGCCATTCGAGCCACGGGGCAATCGCGCTCGGCCACAACGGCAACCTGACCAACACGTCGTCCCTCCGCGCCGACCTCCGCGAGCGGCGCGTGCGCCTCGAGTCGACGTCCGACACCGAGGTGATCGCCGCGCTGATCGCCCAGCACCCGTCCGACGACCTGGCCGACGCCGTGGCCGACACCATGTCGCACGTCGAGGGGGCATTCGCCGCGGTCGTCCTCTCGGAGCGGGCCCTGGCCGGGTTCCGCGACCCCGACGGCATCCGCCCGCTGGTCGTCGGGCGCCTCGACGACGCCTGGGTGCTGGCATCCGAGACATGCGCGCTCGACCTCATCGGCGCCCGCCTCGAGCGCGAGCTGCGGCCGGGCGAGCTCGTGGTCATCGACGAGCAGGGGGCCCGCTTCCGTCAGGCCGTGAGCCGAAACGGCGGGGCGCTCTGCATCTTCGAGTTCATCTACTTCGCCCGTCCCGACTCCTCGATGGAGGGCCAGGCCCTGCACGACGTCCGCCGTCGGATGGGCGCGCGGCTGGCCGACGAGGCCCCGGCCGACGCCGACGTCGTCATCGGCGTCCCCGACTCCGGGACGCCGGCGGCGGTCGGCTACGCGGAGCGCAGCGGCATCCCGTACGGGGAGGGCCTGGTCAAGAACCGCTACGTCGGGCGCACCTTCATCCAGCCCGACCAGGGCCTTCGCGACCGGGGCGTGAAGCTGAAGTTCAACACGCTTCGCACCGCGCTCGAAGGCCGCCGGGTGGTGGTCGTCGACGACTCGATCGTGCGCGGCTCGACCACCCGCAAGCTCGTGCAGCTCCTGTTCGAGGCTGGCGCGGCCGAGGTGCACCTGCGCATCTCCTCGCCGCCGATCGTGTCGCCCTGCTTCTACGGGATCGACATGGCCGACCAGGGGCAGCTGATCGCCGCAGGACGCACCACCGAGGAGGTGCGCGAACGGCTCGGCGCGACGTCGCTGGCCTACCTCTCCATCGAGGGGCTCACCGAGGCCACCCACCGGCCCGGCGAGAGCTTCTGCCGGGCGTGCCTGACCGGCCACTACCCGACGGAGATCCCGGCCGACCTGCGCCTCTCGAAGCTGCGGTTCGAGGCCCAGCCCGTCGAGGCCGGATGACCGACGACTCGCTGACGTACGCGGGCACGGGAGTGAGCCTCGATGCCGCCGATGCCGTCGTCGACCGGATCCGGGCGGCCGTGATCTCGACGCACGGCCGGGAGGTGCTCGGCGGCCACGGCGGCTTTGCCGGGTTGTTCGCGCCGTCGGTCGGCGATCCGCTGCTCTCGGCGGCCTGCGACGGGGCCGGCACGAAGGTGCTGCTCGGCCACGCGGCCAAGCGCTACCGCGGCCTCGGGATCGACACCGTCGCCATGAGCGTGAACGACGTCATCACGAGCGGCG
This sequence comes from uncultured Actinomycetes bacterium, assembly GCA_963709425.1. Lineage (GTDB taxonomy): Bacteria > Actinomycetota > Thermoleophilia > Gaiellales > JAICJC01 > JAICJC01. Next base: position 59,897 of record CAVPWG010000002.1, read on the forward strand.
GCCGACCGGCGTTCTTCCTCGACCACATCACGTGCGGCCGGATCGATCCGGGGCTCGTCGGCGAGCTCGTCGAGGGCGTCGCCGATGGTTGCCGGCTCGCCGGCTGCGTCCTCCTGGGCGGCGAGACCGCCGAGCACCCCGGCATGATGGAGCCCGACGAGTTCGACATCGCAGGGTTCTGCGTCGGCATCTGCGAGCGGCGCGAGCTGGTGTCGGGCGCGCGGATCGAGGCCGGCGACGCGATCCTTGGGCTGCCGTCGAGCGGCCCGCACTCCAACGGCTTCTCGCTCGTCCGCAGTCTGCTCGAGCGGGCCGGCGCCGGGCTCGGCGACACGCCGCACGAGCTCGGTGGCTCCACCGTCGCCGACGCGCTGCTCGAGCCAACCGCGATCTACGCCCGCGCGATCGCCGAGCTGACGCGGACCGTCGACGTCCGCGGCATGGCGCACATCACCGGCGGCGGCATTCCGGGCAACCTCGCCCGCCAGTTCCCGGACGGACTCGGCGCGGAGATCGACACAGGCGCGTGGGAGCGCCAGCAGGTGTTCGGCTGGCTGGCATCGCTCGGCGTCGAGGACGACGAGATGTGGCGGGTCTTCAACATGGGCCTCGGCTTCAGCTGCGTGGTCGAGTCCGAGTCGACCACAGTGGCGCTCGCTGCGCTCGAGCGCGGCGGCACGCCGGGGTTCGTGGCCGGCAGGGTTGTCGAGGGCGATGGAGTGACCCTGCGCTGAGGGTCGGCGTCCTCATCTCGGGCGAGGGCACGAACCTCCAGGCGCTGATCGACGCCCCCGACATCGACGTGGCCTGCGTCGTCTCGAGCCGGCCCGACGCCCCCGGCGTCGGCCGGGCCGAGCGAGCCGGCATCCCGGTGATCGCCACGGCCGACGAGGACGGGACGGCCGCGTTTCTCGACAGCCACGGCGTCCAGCTCGTCGTGCTCGCCGGCTACATGCGCATCCTGCCGGCCGCCTTCCTGGACCGGTTTCCGGGGCGGGTCGTGAACGTGCACCCCTCGCTGCTCCCCGCCTTCCCCGGCCGGAGCGCGATCGCCGATGCGCTCGCCCACGGCGTGCGGGTGACCGGCGTCACGGTGCACGTCGTCGAGGAGCAGGTGGACAGCGGGCCGATTCTCAAGCAGGAGGCCGTCGAGGTTCCGTATGATGGCGACGCCGTGGAGCTCGAACGCCGCATCCACGAGGTCGAGCACCGGCTTCTGCCGCAGGCCGTGCGCGAGTTCGGATCATGAGCATCAAGCGCGCCCTCATCTCTGTCAGCGACAAGAACGGCCTGACGACGCTGGCCTCGGGCCTCGCCGAGCTCGGCGTCGAGATCATCTCGACCTCCGGCACGGCGGCGTTTCTCGGCGACGCCGGGGTGAAGGTGACGACCGTCGAGGAGCTGACCGGCGCGCCGGAGCTCCTGGGCGGGCGCGTGAAGACGCTCCACTCGACGCTGCATGCGGCCATCCTGGCGCGCCGCGACCACGACGACGACCTGCGCTCGCTGGCCGCCGCCGGGATCGAGCCGATCGACCTGGTGGTGTGCAACCTCTATCCCTTCCGGTCGGTCGCGATGCGGCGCGGCGTCCCCGAGCCCGAGGTGATCGCGAACATCGACATCGGCGGGCCGGCGATGGTGCGCGCCGCGGCGAAGAACTTCCACTCGGTCGCGGTCGTGACCGAGCCCGACCGGTACGGCTTCCTCCTCGACGAGATCCGCAACTCGAACGGCGACCTGTCGCTCGACACGCGCCGCGACCTCGCCGCCGAGGCGTTCGCGCACGTCGCCTCCTACGACGCGGCGATCGCGGCGTGGTTCTCGGACACCGAGCCGTTCCCCGAGCGGGTCACGCTCGACCTCCTCAAGGTCTCAGACCTCACCTACGGCGAGAACCCGCACCAGCGCGCGGCGTTCTACCGCGAGGCCGGGGCCCGCCGGCATCTGCTCTCGCGGATCGACCAACACGGCGGAAAGCCACTCTCGTTCAACAACCTGACCGACCTCCAGGCGGCGCGCACCATCGCATCCGCGTTCCAGGTGCCCTGCTGCGCGGTCGTCAAGCATGCAAACCCGGCCGGGGCCGCTGTCGGCGCCACCATCGAGGAGGCCTACGAGAAGGCGCTCGCGACCGACCCGCAGGCCGCGTTCGGAGCGGTGATCGCCGTCAACCGGCCCGTCGCCGAGGGGTTGGCGCGGCGGATGCTCGAGACCAAGGTCGACCTGCTCTTCGCGCCGGGCTACGACGACGGCGCGCGCGAGGCGCTGGCCGCCAAGACCTCGACGCGCGTGCTCGAGGACCGGGAGCGGCGCAAGGTGTCGCCCGGCGAGCGCGACATGCGCCGCGTCCTCGGCGGCATCCTGATCCAGGACCGCGACCTCGAGGTGGAGGACCGGTCCGACATGCAGGTCGTGACCGAGGCGCAGCCCGGAAAGCGCGAGTGGGACGACCTCCTCTTCGCCTGGCGGATCGCGCACTTCGTGCACTCGAACGCCATCGTGCTCGTGAAGGACCTCGCAACGGTCGGGATCGGCGCCGGGCAGATGAGCCGGGTGGACGCCGTCAGGATCGCCGTCCAGAAGGCCGGCGAGCGAGCGGACGGCGCCGCCCTCGCGTCGGACGCGTTCTTCCCCTTCGACGATGGCCCGAGGTTCGCCTTCGCCGCCGGCGTCAAGGCGGCCATCCAGCCGGGCGGCTCGGTCCGTGACGATGAGGTCATCTCCGCGGCGAACGACGCGGGAGCCGCGATGGTCTTCACCGCTCGGCGCCACTTCCTGCACTGAGCACGCGGCTCAGGCGCCGGCGACCAGGCGGCCGTAGGCCTCCTCGTACTCGGTGACCATCCGCTCGGCCGAGAACTTCTCCTCGACGACGGCGCGCACCTCGACGGCGGTCGAGCGCGGCCGCCTCGTCGACGTGGCCGACGAGGTCGTCGACCGTCTCCGAGACGATGCCGCCGCGCCGCTGCTCGACGACCTCGGGGACGGCCCCGAGCGCGGTCGCCAGCACAGGCGTGCCGCAGGCCATCGACTCGACCATGACGAGGCCGAACGGCTCGGGCCACTGGATCGGGAAGACGGTGAGGAGCGCCCGCTGGAGCAGGTGCACCTTCTCCTCGTGCGACACCTCTCCGACGTACTCGATGTCGTCGCCGAGGTACGGCCGCACCGTGGCGTCGAAGTGCTCCACCTCGAGCTTGTCGTGCATCTTCCCGGCGAGCTTCAGGGGCAGGCCGGCCTCGCGCGCGATCCGCACCGCGTTGTGCGCGCCCTTGTCTGGTGACATCCGGCCGAGGAAGAGCAGGTAGCCGTCGTTTCCCGGGATCGAACGGGTAGTCGTCGAGGTCGATGGCGTTGTGGCAGGTGGCGAGCCATGGCAGCTCGGGAAGCGGCGAGCGCTGGTCGTACGAGAGCGAGATCAGCCGCACGCGCGGGCACACCTTCGCGATCTGCGTGTAGACGAGCCCCGGCTCCCCGCGGAGCGGGCCGTGGACGGTGTGGCAGAACGGTGTCTCGACCACCTGGCCCAGTGCGCACGCCAGCGGCCCCGAGTGGTCGTTCACGACGTCGAACTCCCCGGCCCGCTCGAGACAGGTCAGGGCGTGGTGCAGGTCCGGGAGCGAGAGGCCGATGCGGTAGCTGGGCGGCTCGTCGTAGCTCGTGGCGAGCTTGGCCCTGGTCTGCGAGTCGCCGGCTGCGAAGAGCGTGACGTCGTGGCCGCGATCGACGAGCCCGTCGGCGAGGTGCGACACGACCCACTCGATGCCGCCGTAGCGCACGGGCGGCACGGCGAACCATGCAGGTGCGAGGAGCGCGATCCTCATCGATCGGCGACCGGGATGACGAACTTCTCGGCGGTGTGCGTCTCGGAGAACCGCACGACCTTGACGTCGACCAGGCCGGCAGCCTTGCCCGCGGCCATCACGTCGGCCTCGGTGAGATCCTTGCGGCCCTTGCGCCTGACGGTCCAGACCGCGCCGTTGCGCGCGATCAGCGGGACGAGATCCCCGAGCGCGGCCAGGTCCTCCTGGGTCTCGACCGCGACGAACAGGTGGTCGGCATCGCCCTCGACGAGCTCGGCCCCGCGGGCGGCGAGATCGGCGGCGAAGCCGTCTGCGTCCATCCCGCGCAGCGTCACCCGCTGGCCCGGCTTCACGCCGAGCTTGTCGATCACGGTCTTGGGGTTCTTGATCCGGTCCGCCCAGCGCGCGGCCCTGTCGCCGAGCTCGAACGTGCTCGTCGCACCGTCGTGGTCGACCTCGAGGAGGCCATCGGCCGCGCGCACATCGGTGATCGACGCGTACGGGATCCGCAGTCGCATGCCGTCGCCGCGGAAGAGCAGCTCGTCGGTCTCGAGCTGGGCACGGCCCTGGGCGCGGCGTCCGTCGCTCGATGCGGTGCAGGCGATCTCCTGTCCCACGCCCCAAAGTGTATTGCGCGTGACGTTTCGCGCCCCCGGCCGGATAGTTCGGTGACCGAAGGAGGCGTACGATGAAGCGGATCATCCTCACCGGAACGCTGGCGGTGGCGGCGACGCTCGCCGCCGCGCAGACCGCCCATGCGAAGGGGTACATCAGCGCGATCCGAGTGTGCGGGCCGGCGGGCTGCGCGACGGCCGCCGCACCGCGCTCGGCGATGCAGCGGTTCGGGATGGACCTGTTGACGGACTCCGGCCCGGCGGCCGAGTCACCGCCGATCCTGCCCTACTACCGCCTCCGGATCCTGCCGCGGTACGAGATGCCCAGCCAGACGTTCTACATTCCGGGTGCGAACGCGATCTGCACAGACGGCGGCTGCACGAGCGTGCGGAACGGGCTCTCCCCGGCGCTGTCCGCGGCGGCTGCAAGCGTCGGCGCCTTCACCCCGCACATCCGCTCGGTGACCGTGGCCAACAAACCCCGTGCCGACAGCGAGGCCTACGCGGTCCTGTTCAACGAGCAACCAGCGGCGTCGCCGTCCAACGCCGTGTGGAACAGCCGCGCCTACCCGATCGAGGTGCGGTTCACACGCCTCACACCGTGGTCGCTCGGAGGTGTGAGCTGGATGGCCTACTACCCGCGGTTCAAGGTCCTGACCCGGGATGGGGCGTGGTTCCACGTGGGCGAGTCCGTCGACCGCCTCGTCCTGGGGCAGAGGACTGCGGCGGACGACGGGGGGCACGGCTGGACGGTCGCCGCCGCGGCCGTCGTTGCGGTCGCGGCCGCGGCCGGCGCCGGGAGGCGGCTGCGGAGGCCGAGGGCCGCCTGACCCGTGGCCGGGGACGACCATGCCGGGTTCCGCCACCACCAACGTGACTTCGACGCCCTGTTTCGGGCCCACTACGCCGAGATCGTGCGCTACCTGGCGGTGCGGCTCGGCTCGCGCGACGACGCCGCCGACGTCGCGGCGGAGGTCTTCGTGGCGGCCTGGCGCGGCGTGCCGCGGCTTCGGTACCGAGGCCGCCCGGTGCTCGCGTGGCTCTACCGCGTCGCCTCCAACATGGCGAGCGATCGGCTGAGAGAGCGGATGCGCGAGCCGCTCCCAACCGATGTCGTGAGCGGGCCGCCGGTCGCGGACGCCGCCGACCGGGTCGCCGACCGCGACGTCCTCGGCCGCGCGCTCCGGCAGCTCCCGGCCGACCAGCAGCTCGCGGTCCACCTGCGCCTCGTCGAGGGGTATTCGTTCGCCGAGGTCGGCCGGGTGATGGGCCGAAGCGGCGGCGCCTGTCAGATGCTCGTGCTGCGCGCCGGCCGCCAGCTTCGCGAGGCGCTCGAGCGGGAGGGTGTCCATGCCTCGGGTTGACGACCGAGACGCAGCCCGCCGGCTGGCCGCGGTGCTCGACGGGGCGGAACCGGGCGACGCCGATCTGGCCACCGTGGCCCGCGTGCTCCGTGACGCCGCGGCCGCCGCCCGGCTCGACCTGGCAGACGACGAGGTCGAGGAGGCGCTCGAGCGCGCGCGGCCGCGAGCGCCGCAGGCACGGGCGCCGAGGTCGCGGCTGCGCGTCGCCGGCCTGTTGCTCGCCGTCGCCGTCGTGCTCGCCGCCGTGATCGTGCTCGCGCTCCCCTTCACCTCGGCACCGGTGACCGTCGACGTCCAGGCGCGCGCGCTCGCGGCGCTGGGCCACCGCGACACGGTGTTGAGCGTCGCCGAGGTCGTGCGCCCCGGGCCCGGCCGGTCGTTTCCGACGTCCCTGCGCACCGGATGGATCGACATCGCCGGCCGGCGGCAGCGGTGGACGCAGTCTGTCGGCGGGACGGTCGTCGCCGAGACGCTTGTCGACCACGGGCGCGTGACGCGGTATGACCCTGCGTCCGGCACCGCTGTCGTCGCCACGTCATGCGCCGCGCTTGCGAGCGGCTGCGCGGAGGGCATCGACCCGGTCGCCTTCTACCGCCGGGCGCTCGCCGCCTCCGGGCCGCTGCGCGGCTCGGCCCGCGACGTGGACGGGCACAGGGTGTTCCGCGTCGTCCTCCCGGTGCAGGCGCTGGCCGACAGGGTGCGGATCGTCCAGGTGGCGACGATCGACGCAGCGACGTACCTGCCGCGCCGGATCGAGTGGCGCCAGGTGCTGGCGGGCGGCCGCGAGCGGGCCTTCGCCGAGATCGTCGTCAGAGAGATCGCCCAGGTGGACGTGAGCACCGAGTCCCCGAGCGTCCTCGACCTCGAGCTGCCCCCGGGGACGGCGGTCACCCAGGTCGCCGCCCCCGGCGTCCCGGTGCGCCTCCTCGGCGAGCGACGGCTGACCGTGGCCGAGGCTCGGGCGCTCGACCCCTCGCCGTGGTGGCTCGGGCGCACCTACCGCGGCCGCCGGCTGACCGACATCACGCTCGCCCGCTACACGGGCGGATCGGCCGTTCGGATCCGCTACGGACCGGCGACGATCTGGACGTACGGCCGCGTGATCCCGCCTCCCCTCATCGGGGCGCAGGCGCCTTTGAAGACGATCCCCCTCGGCGGATCGACGGGCCGGTTCTACGAGACACGGCGCGGCATCCTGGTCGGCGAGCGATCGATCCCGTCGGGAACGGTCGCGGTCGAGTCACCCGGGAACGCTTCGGCCTATTCGGCGCTCGGCGTGGTCAGGCCGATGCGCTAGCCCGACCGCTTGAGCCGGCCGTGCCGCTTTGCGTAGCGCTCGCCCTGCGCGAACACGGCCAGGCCGGCGGGGATCGCGATGACGCCGATCAGCAGGAGCGGCCAGATCTCGCCCCAGAGCGCTGCGACCCCGGCGCCGTCCAGGATGGCCTTGCGCGTTCCCTCGAGCGTGTAGGTCGCCGGCGAGATCACCGAGAGCCACTGCATCCACTGCGGCAGCACCGACACGGGGTAGTAGACGCCCGAGACCACGAGCAGGAGCCCCTGGGCGATGAACCCGAGCTGCGTGCCCTTCTCGGGCGAGATCAGCGGGAGCACCGCCGTCATCATGCCGATGCCGACGAACGAGAACGACGACGCTGCGATCACCACCATTGCCGCGCCGAAGTCGGCGTTCGTGAAGGTGACGTCGAGGAACGCCGCCACGACGCCGAAGAGCAGGATCGTCCGCAGGATGCCGTAGACGACCGCGAAGGCCCCCATTCCGAGCAGGTGGGCCGGGCGTGAGAGCGGCGCCATGAACGTGTACTCGATCGTGCCCTCCCAGCGCTCCCAGGCGACCGTCTCGGTGACGATCTCGAAGAGCAGTCCCAGATACGACCATACGACGGCGCCGATCAGCAGCACGATCGTCTCGCGGTTCACGTCGAGCCTGTACCCGGCCGCCTCGGCGCCCTTGGCGATGAAGACGATCGTGAGCGTGTTCGCGACCGTGTAGAGGAACCACGCCACCTCCCACCACACGAACCGGCGGATGAGGTACGTGTTGCGCTCGACGATGCCGGCAAACCCGATCAGCTCGCGGCGCAGGGCGACGGTGTCGAGCCGGATCACTCCTCGTCTCCCTCGTCTTCGAACTGGCGGCCCGTGGCGGCCATGAACGCGCCCTCGAGGGTGTCGGCGCCGTAGGCGGCCTTGAGCGCCTCGGCCGTGTCGAGGCAGATGAGCGTGCCCTCGTGCAGGATGCCGATCCGGTCGGCCAGCGCCTCGGCCTCGGCCATGTCGTGGGTGCAGAGCAGGATCGTCGCGTCGTGCTGCTTGCGGATCGAGCGGACGAACTCCTGCACCTCGAGCTTCGAGCGCGGGTCGAGGCCGGTCGTCGGCTCGTCGAGCAGCAGCAGGACGGGCGCCGTGAGGAGCGCGCGGGCGAGCGCGATCTTCTGCTGCATCCCGCGCGACAGGTCCTCCATCGGCTCGCCGCGGCGCTCGGGCGGGAAGCCGACCCGCTCGAGGATGCGCGGGATCGCCTCGCGCGACTGACGCGGGGTCATCCCATAGAAACGGGCGGAGTAGCTCAGGTTCTCGGCCGGAGACATGCGCTTGAAGAACGACGCCTCGACCGACACGCGGTTCACCAGCCGCTGCACGGCACGCGGGCGGCGGAAGACGTCGTTTCCGAACACGGTCGCCGACCCGCCGTCGTGGAGGAGCAGCGTCGAGAGGAGCCGCACGAGCGTCGACTTCCCCGAGCCGTTCTGCCCCAGGATCGCCACGCACTCGCCCCGCGTGAGCGAGAACGTCACGCCGTGGAGCGCGGCCACACGGCGGCGGCGCCGGCGGTGGCGCAGGCCGCCGTTGCCGTCACGGCGGATGAACTCCTTGCGCAGGTCACGGACTTCGACAGCAAGCTGGGCGGACACGATGACTCCATGCCGAGGTGGGCCCCGGGCGGCGCACGCGACGGCGGGCGGGCCGGGAGGAACGTCGATTGGGGCGCGGGCGGCGGGCTTCGGCGCCAAACGTTCTCGGCACCGGCGCAACGGGACACTCTATCAAGGCGGCATGCCGGCCTCAAGTCGAGCGCCGCCGCCTACGATGCGACGCGATGTTGGCACTCGTCAAGCGGCGCGCCGAGCCGGGCCTGTGGCTGGAGGACGTGCCCGAGCCGGAGCACGGCCTGAACGACGTCCTGATCCGCGTCCGCCGCACGGGCATCTGCGGCACCGATCTGCACATCCGAAACTGGGACGCCTGGGCCCAGAAAACCATCCCGGTCCCGATGACGATCGGCCACGAGTTCGTCGGCGAGATCGTCGCAATCGGGTCGAACGTGAGCGACTTCCACCCCGGCGACGTCGTCTCGGGCGAGGGCCACGTCGTGTGCGGCCGGTGCCGAAACTGCATGGCCGGGCGCCGCCACCTGTGCGCGCACACGAGCGGGGTCGGCGTCAACCGGCCGGGGGCGTTCGCCGAGCTGATCGCGCTTCCGATGACGAACATCTGGCACCACGCCGACGGCATCGACGCCGACGTCGCGGCGATCTTCGACCCGTTCGGGAACGCCGTCCACACGGCCCTCCAGTTCCCGGTGCTCGGCGAGGACGTGCTCATCACCGGCGCCGGGCCGATCGGCTGCATGGCGGCGGCGGTCGTCCGTCATGCCGGCGCGCGCCACGTTGTCGTCACCGACCTCAACCCGTATCGGCTCGACCTGGCCCGGCGGATGGGCGCGACGCTGGCCGTCGACCCACGCCGGCGCGACCTGGTCGACGTCCAGCGCGAGCTGGGGATGACCGAGGGGTTCGACATCGGCCTCGAGATGTCGGGGAGCCCGGATGCGCTGCACGCGATGGTCGCCGGGATGGCGCACGGCGGCCGGATCGCGGTGCTCGGCCTGCCGTCCGAGGAGTTCGCGCTCGACTGGAGCACCGTCATCACCAACATGCTGACCCTGCGGGGCGTGTACGGGCGGGAGATGTACGAGACCTGGTACCAGATGACCGTGCTGCTCCAGTCGGGGCTCGACATCACCCCGGTCATCACCCATCGGTTCGCGTTCCGTGACCACGACGAGGCGTTCGCGACGGCCGGGTCGGGACAGTCAGGAAAGATCGTCATGAGCTGGGAGGACGCATGAGCACGCTGGGCGAGGAGCTCGAGGGGACCCTGGCAGGGCTGCGCGAGGCGGGTCTGTACAAGGAGGAGTGGGAGATCGAGTCGCCGCAGAGCGCCCACGTGCGCGTCGGCGGCCGCGACGTGCTCAACCTGTGCGCGAACAACTACCTGGGCCTCGCCAGCCATCCGGCCGTGATCGAGGCCGCGCACGCCGCCCTCGACCGGTGGGGGTTCGGGATGGCCTCTGTGCGGTTCATCTGCGGCACGCAGAGCATCCACACCGAGCTCGAGCGGCGCATCTCGGAGTTCCTGGGCACCGAGGACACGATCCTCTACTCGTCGTGCTTCGACGCCAACGCCGGTCTCTTCGAGTCGCTGCTCACGGCCGAGGACGCCGTCATCTCCGACGAGCTGAACCACGCCTCGGTGATCGACGGCATCCGCCTGTGCAAGGCGCGCCGCCTGCGATACCGAAACGGCGACATGGCCGACCTCGAGCGGTGCCTGACCGAGGCCGCGGATGCCCGCCACAGGCTGATCGCCACCGACGGCGTCTTCTCGATGGACGGCTACCTCGCCGACCTCGCCGGCATCTGCGACCTGGCCGGCCGGCACGACGCGCTCGTCATGGTCGACGACTCCCATGCGGTCGGGTTCGTCGGCCCGCGCGGGCGCGGGACGCCCGAGCACTTCGGCGTGGTCGACCGCGTCGACGTCCTGACCGGGACGCTCGGGAAGGCGATGGGCGGAGCCTCCGGTGGGTACGCGTCGGGCCGGCGCGAGATCGTCGAGATCCTGCGCCAGCGCTCGCGCCCCTACCTCTTCTCGAACAGCCTGGCGCCGCCGATCGTCGGCGCCGCGCTGGCCACGCTCGACCTGCTCGAGTCGTCGGATGACCTGCGCACCCGCCTGGCCGAGAACACCGCCTGGTTCCGCGATCGGATGGTCGGCGCCGGCTTCGAGGTGCTCCCCGGCGAGCACCCGATCGTGCCGGTGATGTTCGGCGACGCGGTCGCCGCCGGGGGCTTCGCGCGCGGCCTGCTCGACCACGGCGTCTACGCGGTCAGCTTCACGTATCCGGTGGTGCCGCAGGGCAAGGCCCGCATTCGCACGCAGATGTCGGCGGCGCACGGCCGCGACGACCTCGAGGCCGCCGCAGCCGCGTTCGAGGCCGTTCGCGCGACGTAGCGGCGGCGGTCGTGCCGACTGCGATCGCCCAGCGGGTGTTTCAGCCGTCGCCCGGCGGGGCCCGGCGGGCCGTGCGGTAGTAGGCGTCCACCCAGGCCGGGCGGTCGATGTCGAGGCCGGCGGCATCGGCGAACGTCGCGGCGACGGCACACGCGGCCGGCAGCGTCGTCGCGACGGCCAGGCGCGGGTCGGCCTCGCCGCCGCCCGGGCAGCGAACGACCCGGGCGCCCGTCTCGGCGCAGGCGCGCTCGGCCTCGGGCTCGGAGGGATCGCCCACGGGCAGGCTGAGCGCCAGGTGCGACGTGCCGAGGGCGTACATCGCCGAGGTTGCGCCCTCGCGCGCGTCGACCCCCTCAGCGGGCACGCCGGCCACCTCCTTGAGAAGCAGCGCCGCCTCGAGCGCGGCCGCCCACCCGGGGCCGGCGGAGAAGGCGATCGCGGCGGCCGGAGCCGGCGCCGGGTCGAGGGCCTCGGCCCACGCCTCGGCCGTCGCGACGGCGCGCGCCAGGGCGCCGGGGAGATCGCCGATCGCGCGGGCCAGCGTCGGGTCGTTCGAGATCCGGGCCCAGATCGCGAGGGCCGACGCCAGCCCTCCGGCCAGGGCCTGGGTGTGCGTGACCGCGCGCTGGTTCGTGACACGCTGGAGCCCGCGGGCGCCGGCGCCGCGCTCGATTGTCGAGCCGGCGGTCGCCGTCACGGCGGCGTACGGCTGCGGGACGGTCCCGGCCTCGACGGCGTCCACGAGGTCGCGGAACTCACCCGAGGACGAGATCGCGAGCAGGCGGTCGCCGGGCCGGAACCGAAACCAGCCGCCGGCCAGGAGCCCGCTCGGCACGGCGACGACCTCCGGCCCGCCGTCCCGGCCGGCACAGGCCGCCAGCCAGAGCGCGAGCGCAACGTAGTAGGCGGCGCCGTTCCCGCTCGCGACGATCCGGCGGACGTCCGCGCCGGAGAGGAGCGCCGCCGTCTCGTCGAACCCCTCGGCCGCATCGAGCGTGGACGCCACGGAGTCAGGAAGCTCGCGCACGTCGGCCCAGAGCCCCGTCTCGCGCCACATCAGGCGGGGGCCTCCACCGCCGCGAGCGCCGCGCCGATCAACCCGCCCGAGTCGCCCAGCGCCGTCGCGACGACCGCGAGCCGGCGGGTCGACTCGCACCACACCTCGGGCCGGAGCGCGGCGGCGATGCCGTCGACGAAGCCCGGCGACGATCCCATCCCGCCGCCCACGACGACCGCCTCCGGATCGAGCGCGTTCACGAGCACCGCCAGGACGCGCCCGACGGCGGCAGCCGCCTCGACACGGGCGGCGGGATCGTGCGCACGGTCACCGAGGATCGCCCCGCCGGCCACCCGCTCCACCGGTGGCGCCCCGAGGATGATCGCGTTCCCGCGCGCGCCGCGGTGCGGCCGCCCGTCCAGGACCAGGCAGGCGCTCGTCCCGGTGCCGACGCCCGCGTAGAGGAAGGACCCGAGCCCGGCACCCGCGCCGAACCGCGCCTCGGCGAGCGCCGCCGCGCGGACGTCGGACTCCACGGTCACCGAGGCCGCGCCGAACGCCGAGGCGACGTCCAGGCCCCGCCAGTCGACGGTCTCGGCGCTCGTCACCCGGCCGTCGAGGTCGACCACCTCGCAGATCCCCGCCCCGACCGGCACGTCGCCGACGGCCAGCCGAGCCGCCAACGCGGCGCAGTCGGCGAGCACGGCCTCACCGCCGCGCTCGGGCCGCGTCGGCACCCGCTCCGAGCGGAGCACCTCGCCGCTCCCGGTATCCACAAGCCCGGCGGCGATCTTCGTGCCGCCCACGTCGATCCCGACCGCGAGCGTCACGGCAGGTAGGCAGGAGCGATCCCTGCGATCGCCTCGGCGAGGCGCGAGCCGTGATTTCGGTATTCGTGCCGGTCGCCGATCGGCACGAAACACGCATCGCCGGCCCCGAGCTCGAACACGCACGCCTCATCGCCGTGCCACGCCCGCACCCACAGGTCTCCCGAGAGCACGTAGAGGAGCTCCTCCCCACCGTGGGCGTGTGGCGCAGCCGCCTCGCCGGGGTTCAGCTCGTGCGTCACCACGGTGAGGTGCTCGGTGCTGGCGACGACCCCGGTGAGGACGCCGAGATCGCGCCGCCAGACGACATCGGCGGAGCGGAGAACCCGCATCGTCCCCGGAGTCCGATCGCCCGGTGTGCTCCCGAGCACGTCGTCGTCGGCGTACAGCGACTCGTCCAGGTATGGCCGCGTGCGCGCGTAGGCGCCCGACGTGCCCGTCGACGGGGGCGGGGCGAAGAATTCGAGCACCTCGAGCGCCTCGCCGCCGTGCGCGAAGGCGTGGTGCCACGTGCCGGGGCCGAAGAGGAGCCGCTCGCCGCGCCCGACCCGGTGCACCTCGCCGGTCTCCGGATTCGCCGCCACCATCGTCCCCGAGAGCACCTGCAGCACCTCGTCGGCCCCGAACACGGTGCGGTACTCGCGCGAGTGCCGGAACGAGCCGCCCCGGGGCAGGCAGAACACGAGCGCATGGATCCGCTCGGTGGACGCGTAGATGCGGTCGGCGACCTCGCCCGACTCCGCATCGCCCCAGATGTGGCGGGTGGCAGCCGCGCCGCGGATCGCCGTCGGCCGGTCGAAGGTCGGGCGCGGCGACGGCGAATAACCCCCGGCGCTCACGGCGCGCGATAGTACCAGAGGCCCCTGTACGCCCGCCCCGCGCTTGGTAGAGTCAGCCGGCGAGCCCAACCGACGGGGGGAGCAGCATGAACCGGCACCTGGCGAGAAGGCACCTGGCGATCGCGGCGGCGGTCGTGACCATGATCGCGGCAGCGGGATGCGGCGGCACCCCGGGCGCGTCGCCCGACTCCGGCGGAGCGACGGCGTCCGGTGCGGTGAAGACCACGGGCTTCGACAAGCTCGGCCCGGTCCACCTCCTGATCTGGTCGTACGACAACCAGGACCCCGGCCTCGAGCCCGTCCTGAAGCAGCTGTCGGCGAACTTCGAGAAGCAGTACCCGAACGTGAAGATCGACATGGTCTTCAAGGACTTCAACAGCCTCGTGAACGTCGTGCCGCGCGCGCTCCAGTCGGGATCAGGGCCGGATATCACCGAGGGGAACCAGGGCTACCAGACCGACGCCCAGCTCGTGAAGGCCAAGCTGATCGTCCCGCTCGACCCGTACATCAAGGCGTACGGCTGGAGCAAGTGGTACTCGCCGTCGACCTGGTCGATGTTCCGGTGGACGGACGACGGCAGGACGTTCGGGAAGGGCCCAACCTGGGGCGTGGCACAGACCGGCCAGAACATCAACGTCTATGTGAACACCCAGAAGCTGAAGCAGCTCGGCTTCGATCCGTCGAGCATGCCCCAGACCTTCGACGACTTCAACTCGATGCTGGCCCAGATCCGGGCGAAGCTGCCCAAGAACGAGCCGGTCATCGAGTTCGGCAACAACGAGGGCTACGGCACGATCCACATGTTCGGCGGCATCCAGGCCGCATACTTCAGCGCGCAGGACGAGCGCAACTGGATCCAGCACGTGCCCGGCTCGACCTGGGACACGGCTGACAACATCAAGGCCCTCGAGGCGTACCAGTCGTGGGCCAAGAACGGCTACTTCAACAGCGACTACAACGCCCTGAAATACGACCAGTCGGCGGCCGAGTTCGCCAAGGGCAAGGGCGTCTTCTGGATGGGCGGCGACTGGGACGCCTCGATTGTCAAGGCCGGCCTGGGATCGAACGTCGCGGTGATGAACATCCCGCCGGGGCCAAGCGACACGTGGGCCGGAGTGGGAGGGCTCTCGGGCCCGTGGCACATCTCGTCGAAGACGAAGTACCCCGACCTGGCGGCGGCCTGGCTCAACTACATCATCGCCTCACCCGAGGCGCAGAAGCTGATGTACGAGCAGCAGCAGATCCCGTCGCCGTCCGACGCGGCGCCGCCGCCGGCGGGCGATCCGTACCTGGCCCAGGTGACGGACGCGTTCCGGCAGGTGGCCGACGACGACGGCCTGATGCTCTACACGGACTGGGCGTCGCCGACGATGTACGACACGCTGGCGTCGAACTTCCAGGACCTGCTCGCCGGGCGCATCTCGGCCCAGGACATGGCGAAGAACGTCCAGGACGATTGGACGAAGTTCGACGAGACGCTGAAGCAGTAGCGTGACCGATACGGCGGCTCAGGTCGGCTCCGAGACGGCCGCGAGCGACCGTGCCCGCTCGCGGAAGCGGGCGCCGGGCGAGCCGCGCAACGTCGCCTGGCTCTACATCCTGCCGGGCCTGCTCTTCTACGGGCTCTTCACGCTCGCGCCGCTCGCCCACACGGTGGAGCTCTCGTTCTTCGACTGGGACGGGCTCACCGTCGGCCACTACATCGGCCTGGCCAACTACCGGGAGGCATTCTCCGACCCGCTGGTGCGGGACTCGTTCAAGCACTCGGCAGAGCTGATCGTCTTCTACGCACTCCTGCCGGTGGCGCTCGGCCTCCTCCTCACCGCCATCCTGACCCGCCACCCGGTGCGCGGCTTCACGTTCTACCGCACCGCCCTCTTCCTGCCGCAGATGATCGCGGGCGTGGTCGTGGCGCAGGCGTGGGTGTGGATCTACGCCGACAACGGGCCGCTCAACGAATTCCTGCGCGACATCGGCCTGGGCGCGCTGACGCGGCCGTGGCTGGGCGACTTCACCTGGGCCCTGCCCGCGGTGGGCGGGATCGGGACGTGGGTGACCTACGGCCTCTGCATGGTGCTCTTCATCGCCGGCGCCCAGAGCATCCCGTCGAGCCTCTACGACGCAGCCCGCGTCGACGGCGCCGGCGCCGTGCGCGAGTTCTTCGCCGTCACGCTGCCGGCGCTCCGAAACCAGGTCGTCGTCGCGTTCGTCCTGACCACGATCAACGCCCTGCGCAGCTTCGACATCATCTACAACACGACCAGCGGTGGCCCCGGCACGACGACGTACGTGCCGTCGTTCTACATGTACCGGAACGCGTTCGTGTTCAACCGGGTCGGCTACGCGGCCGCGATCGCCGTCATCCTCACCGCCGCGATCTTCACGCTCGCGGGGATCGTGCTCTACGTCAGCTCGCGGGGGGAGGAGGCGTGAGCGCCACCCGGGTCGAGCGGGTCGTCACCTACACGGTGCTGGCGCTCTTTGCCGTCGGGGCCATCTACCCGGTGCTCTCGATCCTGTTCCTTGGGCTCCACACCAAGAACGACCTGGTGACGGGCTTCGCGTGGCCGACCGACCCCAGCCTCTCGAGCTTCCGGGCGGCCTGGACGGAGGGCGACTTCGGAACGGGCCTCAAGTCGAGCTTCATCGTGGCGGCCACGGTCACCGCGGTCTCCGCCGTGCTCTCCGTCGGCACCGGCTACGCCTTCGGCACGATGCGCTTCCGCGGCGACCGCTGGCTCTTCGGGCTCTTCCTGCTCGGGATCATCTTCCCGTACGAGGCGACCGTGATCCCGCTCTACTACGACTTCCAGGACTTCGGCATCCTGAACACGTACTGGTCGCTGATCCTGCCGCAGATCGGCCAGTCGGTCGCGTTCGGCACGTTCTGGATGCGGGCCTTCTTCCGCTCCACGCCGCCCGCGCTGGTGGAGGCCGCGCGGATGGACGGCGCATCGAGCTTCGGCGTGCTCGTCCGCGTTCTGCTCCCCCAGGCCCGCCCGGCGGTGCTCACGCTGTGTGCGCTCGTCTTCACCTACACCTGGAACGAGTTTCTGCTCGCCCTGGTGCTCGTGAGCGGCGCACCGTCGAAGCAGACGGCGCCGCTCGGCCTCAGTTTCTTCGCGGGTGCCGTCCGGGCGGGCGACCCGACCAAGGTGGCGGCGGCGTCGGTGCTGGTGGCCGCGCCGATCGTGATCGTGTACATCTTCCTCCAGCGGCATTTCATCCGCGGGATGCTCGCAGGAGCGGTAAAGGGGTAAACGGGTAGGCAGTGGCCCGGATCAAGCTGGCATACATCGGCGGAGGCTCGACCCGCGGTGCGGGGACGATGGCCTCGTTCATCCACAACAACGGCGCCGAGTTCGACGGGTCGGAGGTCGTGCTGGTCGACCTCGACCCCGACCGGCTCGAGCTGATCCGGACGCTCGCCGAGAAGATGGCCCGCGCCCGCGGCGTCGACCTCACGATCACGGCCACCACCGACCGCAAGGCTGCCCTCCGCGACTGCGACGCCGTCCTCTCGTCGTTTCGCCCCGGCGGCTTCGGTGCCCGGGCCAAGGACGAGCGGATCCCGCTCGACCACGGCGTGATCGGCCAGGAGACGCAGGGGCCGGGTGGATTCTTCATGGCGCTCCGGGCGATCGCCGTCCTCAAGGACATCTGCGCGGAGATGGAGGAGGTCTGCCCGGACGCGTGGCTCTTCAACTACACGAACCCCGTGAACCTCGTGGCCGAGGCCGTGACGCACCACTCGCCGATCAAGTGCGTCTCGCTCTGCGAGGGGCCGATCTACTTCGTCGACCAGATGGCGGGATACGCCGAGCTCGACCCGGCCAGGCTCTCGGCGACGATGGTCGGGCTGAACCACGGCTGCTGGAGCGTCGAGCACACGTACGACGGCGAGGACGCGATCCCGCACATCGAGGCGGCCTGGGAGCGGCGCCGCGACGACCCGCAGCTCTCGACGATGGGACGGCGCATCCTGCACCTCGGAGCGTCGATGGGCTCGATCCCCGCCGAGTACTTCATGTACTACTACTTCCGCGACGAGATCGTGAGCGAGCTCGCCGCCAAGCCCACGACCCGGGCCGAGGACATCATGGGCTGGGCGCCCGACTACTGGCGCCACTACGAGGAGCAGGCGCGGACCGACGACCCCCACCTCGACCCCGGCCACTCGCGCGGCGGCATCCACGAGCTCGAGCTCGCAATCGACGTGATGGACGCGATCTTCAACGACAAGGACGAGGTGCACCCGGTCAACGTCCCGAACGCCGGCGGCGCGCTGGCCGGCTTTCCGGAGGACCTCGTCGTCGAGATCCAGGGGCGCTGCAACCGGGCGGGCATCGAGCCGCTCCCCGCGAAGCCGCTGCCTGCACACGTCCGCGGGCTGGTCGAGATGCTCGGGGAGTACCAGGCGGTGGCGGCCGAGGCCGCGTGGTCGGGCGGGCGGCGCGACGCCGTGCGGGCGCTCGCCGCAAACCCGCTCGTGATGCGACTGGACCTGGCCGAGCAGCTCTACGACGAGCTCCTGGCAGCCCACCGGGACCTGCTTCCGGACCGTCTCGCGGCCTAGGCGCATGTCGCAGCTGCTCCTTGGAGCCGACGGCGGCAACACCAAGACGATTGCGCTCGTCGCCGATCGCGGCGGCACGATCCTCGGCGCGGGCCGGGCCGGCAACTCCGATCTCTACAACGCGGTCTCGGTCGGCGCGGCGATCGACGCCATCGGCGCGGCCGTCGCCGCGGCGCTCGCCGCGGCCGGCGCCTCGGCGGCCGATGTCGAGGCGGCCTGCTTCAGCCTCGCCGGAGCCGACTGGCCCGAGGACTTCGAGCTCCTGAGGCGCGAGCTCCCGGCGCAGATCGGCCTTCCGGGCGAGCCGCTGGTCGTGAACGACGCCGTCGGCGCGATCCGCGCCGGCACGCCCGACGGAATCGGGACGGCCGTCGTCTGCGGCACCTACGGCGTCTCGAGCGGCCGAAACGCCGCGGGCGAGGTGTTCCACCTGGGGTTCTGGCCTGACTCGTGCGGCGCCCGGCCGCTCGGCCGAGAGGCGCTGGCCGCCGTGTGGCGCTCGGATCTGGGCACGGGACCCGAGACATCGCTCACCCGGCGGGCGCTCGAGACGTACTCGGTCGCCGACCCGATGGCGCTTCTGTACGAGCTGACCCGCCGCGGCGGGCCCGGCTCCGAGGCGGTCGACCGGCTGGCGCCGGCCGTCCTCGACGAGGCAGACGCCGGCGACGACGTCGCGGCAGCCATCGTCGCCGGCCAGGGGCGCATCCTGGGCGACCAGACCCGGGTGTGCGCCGAGCGCGTTGGCCTCACGGGCGCCGAGTTCCCGGTCGTCCTGGCGGGCGGCGTCTTCCGCCACCCCTCCCGCCTTCTGGCGGAGACGCTCATGGAGCGCCTCCCCGGCGGGCGGTCGGTGCGGGCGGCTCACGAGCCGGTGGGCGGCGCGCTGCTCTTCGCGTTCGACCGCGCCGGCGTGACGCCCGACGAGGAGCGGATGCGCGAGACCGCTCCCCCCGCAGTCACGTACGCGACCACCTAGCCGCACCACCGGACGGCGCAGACGCCACAAAACGCCGCATTCGGCCACGAGGCAGCAACAATTCACGCCGGGGGGCGCGTTGGGGTCAGACCCCAGAACCGGCCGCGTTGCGCATTCGTTGCCGGCGTGCGACCGATCGCGGGTATTCGTGACGCCTGGCCGGCCGTGCCGGGCCGGTCAACCGCCGACGGCGGCGCCTGTCTCCGGATCGAAGAAGTGCAGCTGCCCGGTGTCGACGGCGAGCGTCAGCGGCTCGCCCTCGCGGGCCGACGAGCGCGGGCTGACGCGGGCCACCCAGATGCAGCGGCGCTCGGCCGCGGCGGCCTCGAGGCCCTCCAGCACGTCCAGGCCGGTCTCGGCCGCAAGCTCCTTGATGTCCTCGGTCAGGACCGGCGCGGCGTCGAGTGCGAAGTGCACGAGCAGATCCGAGCCGAGCGCCTCGCACAGCTCGGGCACGACATCGAGGCTGCGGCCCGGTGGTGCCTCGCGGGCGATGCTGACGTCCTCCATCGCCTCGGGCCGCACGCCGAGGATGACCGTGCGGCCGGCGTAGGCCCGGAGCGCCGGCCGGGCGGCGGCCGCCTCCGGGTCGACCGTGAGCCGGCAGCCGGCGAATTCGAGCGTGATCCCGGCCTCGCCGGCCTCGACGCGGGCCTCGACCATGTTCATCGCCGGCGAGCCGATGAAGCCGGCGACGAACAGGTTCGCGGGACGGTTGTAGAGCGCGTCGGGCGCGTCCCACTGCTGGAGGACGCCCCGCTTCATGACCGCGACCATGTCACCCATCGTCATCGCCTCGGTCTGGTCGTGGGTGACGTAGATCGTCGTCACGCCGAGGTCGCGCTGCGTCCGGCGAAGCTCGGAGCGCATCTGCACGCGCAGCTTGGCGTCGAGGTTCGAGAGCGGCTCGTCCATCAGGAACGCCTGCGGCTCGCGCACGATGGCGCGGCCCATCGCGACCCGCTGGCGCTGGCCGCCGGAGAGCTGTCCGGGCTTCTTGGCCAGGAGCTCCGAGAGCCCCAGCGTGCGGGCCACGTCGTCGACCCGCCGGCGCACGTCGGACTTGGGCATCCGCCGCAGCTTCAGGCTGAACGCCATGTTGTCGTAGACCGACATCTGCGGGTAGAGGGCGTAGTCCTGGAAGACCATCGCCAGATCGCGATCCTTCGGCGAGACGTCGTTCACGACCCGGTCGCCGATCTGCACGGTGCCGGTGGTGATCGCCTCGAGGCCCGCCACGCATCGCAGAAGCGTCGTCTTGCCGCAGCCGGACGGCCCGACGAGAACGGCGAGCCGGCCGTCGGGGATCACGAGGTCGACCCCCGCGACGCCCTCCGTGCCGTCCGGGTACACCTTGCGGACGCGCTCCAGCACGATCTCCGCCACGGCGGCCACACTATCGCACGCCGGTTCAGACGGCGCTGCGAGGGTCGTGCACCCGCCGGTCGCCGCCGCCCTCGGGCGGAAGCGAGGAGTAGTCGGGCGCCGGGAAGCCGCTCTCGAGGTCGATCGCCCGCCCCTCCTTCGCCGAGCGGCCCGCCGCGAGCATGACCTCGAGCGCATGCAGCGAGTGCTCCGGCCGCATCACCGGCGCGACGCCGCGCTCGATGCACTCCACGAGGTGGTCGAGGCCGGCCGTCCACGACCACCCCGGCGCAGCCTCGGGGTGCACCTCCCACGTGCCGGCGGCGTTTCGCCAGAGCTCGAAGCCCTCCGGCGCCCAGTCGTCCCCGAGCATCTGCACGACACCGTCGGTGCCGTAGAGCTCGATAGCGGGCGAGCGGTAGCGCTGCATGGTGAAGCCGGTCGCCACCGATGCGAACCGGCTCTCGCCGAAGTCGAGCAGCAGGTGGGCGTTGTCGTCGCTCTGCACACGGATCGGGGCACCCTCGACGACGCGCTCGGGGATCGCCGTCCCCACCATCGCCACCACCCGGCGCACGGGGCCGATGAGGCCGCACAGGCTCGTGACGTTGTAGATGCCGAGATCGAAGAGCGCGCCGCCGCCCGGCTCGTAGTACCACCGCCCCCACCACGGCCCCGCCCAGCCGTACCGCGCCCGCGCCAGCACGACGCGGCCGACGTCGCCCGCCCCGACCCGGCGGTGGATCGCCCGGTAGGTGGGAGACAGGAGCACGGCCGGCGCGCAGACGACCACCTGCCCGGATGCGCGGCCGGCCGCCGCGACGAGGGCACGGGCCTCGTCCATCGTCGTCGCCATCGGCTTCTCGACCAGCACGTGCCGGCCCGCCGCCAGTGCCGCGAGCGCCAGCCGGCCGTGCTCGAGCATGCTCGTCAGCACCAGCACCGCGTCGACCCGGTCGTGCTCGATGACGGCCTCGGCGCTCGCGACGGCCACCGCCGCCCCTGTCGCGCGGTCGGCGGCGGCGCGCTTTTCGGGATCGGGGTCGTATGCGGCCGTGACCTCGACGCGCCCGGCGGCGGCGAGCCGCTCGATCGCCGTGCGGTACGGCGTCCAGTAGACGCTCCCCAGACCGAGAATTCCGAGACGGACGGTCACCAGGCAACGATGATGATAAGAGACCCTCGGCGGTGGCGGGGATGGGTAGTCTCCGCTGAGCATGGCCTACGACTTCGATCTGCTCGTGATCGGCTCGGGCCCGGCAGGTCAGAAGGCCGCGATCCAGGCGGCCAAGCTGCACCGCCGTGTCGCGATCGTCGAGCAGCAGCGCATGGTCGGGGGCGTGTGCATCAACTCGGGCACGATCCCCTCGAAGACGCTGCGCGAGGCGGTCATGTACCTGACCGGGATGACGCAGCGGTCGATGTACGGCGACAGCTATCGCGTCAAGGACGACGTCACCATCTCGGATCTCTTCTGGCGCACACAGGCCGTCATCGAGCGCGAGGCCGACGTCGTCCGCGACCAACTCTCGCGAAACCACGTGCGCATCCTCACCGGCACGGGTCACTTCTCGGACGACCACACGGTCACGGTCTCGGGAGAGGACGGCGCCAGCCGCCAGGTGACGGCGGAGAAGATCGTGATCGCAGTCGGCACCCGGCCGGCGCGGCCGACGAGCGTCGAGTTCAACGAGCGCACCGTGCTCGACTCGGACGGGATCCTGCACCTCGAGAAGATCCCTGACGCGCTCCTGGTCGTCGGCGCCGGTGTGATCGGCATCGAGTACGCCTCGATGTTCGCGGCGCTCGGATCGCGGGTCACGGTCGTCGAGGTGCGGCCGCGGCTGCTCGACTTCTGCGACGCCGAGATCATCGAGGCGCTCCAGTACCACCTGCGCGACCTGAACGTCGTCTTCCGGCTCTCAGAGGAGGTCGTCGGGGTCGACGAGCACGACGGCGGGACGATCACGCACCTGAAGAGCGGCAAACGGATACTCGCCGACACGGTCCTCTACTCCGCCGGACGGCAGGGCGCGACCGACGCCCTCGACCTCGGAAACGTCGGGATCGAGGCGGACGCGCGCGGCCGGATCAGCATCGACGAGCACTACCGCACGTCGGTCGAGCACATCTACGCGGTCGGCGACGTGATCGGCTTCCCGAGCCTGGCGGCGACCTCGATGGAGCAGGGCCGGCTCGCATCCGCGCACGCCTGCGGGCTCGACGTGAAGCCGATCTCCGCATCGCTGCCGATCGGCATCTACACGATCCCTGAGATCAGCTTCGTCGGCAGCACCGAGGAGCAGCTCACCCTGGAGCAGACGCCGTACGAGGTGGGGATCTCACGCTACCGCGAGCTGGCCCGCGGGGCGATCCTCGGCGACGCCTACGGCATGCTGAAGCTGCTCGTCTCGGCGGACGACCGCCGGCTCCTCGGCGTGCACGCCTTCGGGACGACCGCGACGGAGCTCGTGCACATCGGCCAGACGGTGATGGGGTTCGGCGGCACGGTCGACTATCTCGTCGAGGCCGTCTTCAACTACCCGACGCTGGCCGAGGGCTACAAGGTCGCAGCGCTCGACGCGACGAACAAGCTGCGAGCGATCTCGTCGCTCTCCTCCTCGCCAACCTGACGCAAAGAGAGCCAGGCCACAATCCGGGCGGGCCGCCGCGACGTACCCCCATCACCGGCGTCCCTCCTGCAAGGACGCCTGCCCCGGGGCGGGGCGCGACCCCCTCGGACGTCCCGCTCCGGCGGCTGGCCACAGGCTCAATCGCGGTGCTCCCTGCGGCCGATCACAGCGCAGGTACCCCCGTGAACATGTCCGACCGAACAACCCTTGCCGAAGCCGGCCCCGGTCGCTGCCGCGTCGGTCGTGGACGTCGAACCGACCGCGGCGAGTCAGGAGCTCCGGACGATCTCGAGCGGGGGTCAGTCGATCGCCGCCAGCGCGCCGCGGGCGTTGTCATCGACGACATCCGGCCGCGGTCGGCGAGCACCTCCGCACGATCAGGCACCCGGCACGAGTGCGGCGTGTGCTCGCTAATGTCGTAGTGCGCGTAGAGCGGCTGCATCGGTCTCGTGGCTTGACCTAGACGTCGGTGGGCTTCCCGATGGGCTGGCTTGAGGTGACGACGTCGAGCTCGTGCCAGTCCCTGAGCTCACGGGCGACGGGATGCAGCACCTCGACTTGGGTTCGCTCGGACGTCTGCAAGCAACAATTGTGCAGCGCGCCCCGGTCGCGTGCAGGCCGAACGTTCTGGAAAGTTCTGGAACGTTTACGGGGACTGTTCGGATTCCGTGATCGCGCCCGGCGGGCCGTCCCGAGCGGCTAGGGTCGGTGGCCGAGGAGAGAGGCGGGTGGCGCACGGTTCGAAGACCGGCGTCCCTCGGAGTCGTCCAGGGAGGGAGGTCGAACGGCATGGTGGGCATCCGAAGACGATTGGGGCGCTCGTGCGCGGTCGCGATCCTGACGGCCGCAGCCCTCGCGGTGCTGAGCCCGACAGTGGCGCTCGCGCGCCCGCACGGGCAGTTCCGGGTGAGCTGCCCCTACAGCCACTCGAAGTCCGACGATCCGATCGTCTACCCGGACCAGCCGGGCGCGTCGCACCTGCACGACTTCTTCGGCAACAACTCGGTCGATGCGTTCTCGAATGAGTCGTCGCTCCGCGCCGGCACGACCACGTGTAGCACCCCGGATGACCTGAGCGGCTACTGGGAGCCCGAGATGTACGTCAACGGCAAGCCCCGGCCGGCGCCGAAGATGACGATCTACTACGTGGGCTACGGCAACACCGAGCCGATGCCCGCCGGCCTCCAGATGGTCGCAGGCGACTCGCACGCGACGCACCTGCAGTCGACTGCGGTCCTCCAGTGGACGTGCGGCGACGGCACGCCTAAGCAGACGAAGCCATACAACTGCAAGCCCTGGCTTAAGGTCGACCCGGGCGGGGTGACAGCGCTCGTCAAGTTCCCGACCTGCTGGGACGGCAACGGGCTCACGCGCGACCACGTCGCCTACACCGTGCGGGGCGGAAACTGCCCGGCGGGGTTCGGCCACTCGATCCCGCTGGTCAGGATGTTCCTGAAGACGGGCATCGTGAACCCGCGGGATGCCAACAATCACGTCAGGATCGGCTTCTCGAGCGGAAAGCACTACACACTGCATGGCGACTTCTTCAGCGCCTGGGATCAGGCCCGGATGAACTCGCTGACGCAGAACTGCATCAACGCCGGCAAGAACTGCGGCCGCATCACGTAGGCGTCACCGGCCCGGATACAGGTGGCAGGCGACCTGCACGTCGCCGACCGGACGCAGGGCCGGGTCGATCGGATCGTGGAACTCGACGGCCGCGCCGTCGTCCGAAGGATCGACCGACCGGACGCCTGTCCAGAATGGTTCGACCTCTTTGACGAGCACCGGGCGGGAGATGTTGGCGGCGGAGTTCTCCGTCTCGCCGCCGCAGTCACACCTGGCCGCGACCCGTGGATCGGGCAGTGGTCGGAAGATCCAACCCCTCGCGGCAGAGCTGGGCGGCGACGATCTCGCGGGCCTTGTAGATCCGCCACTTGACGTTCGCCAGGCTCGTCTCCAGGGCGTCGGCGATCTCCGCGTACGGGAGGCCGACGACGTCGCGCAGCAGCAGCGCCATCTTCAGATCCACGCTCAGCGCCCCGATCGCCCGCCAGACGATCTCCATCTCCTCGATGGGGAGCGACTGCGGCGGTGCGGTGAGCTCCAGATACGCGTCGGCATCGAGCTCCAGCGAGCGGCCGCCCCGCCGCTCGCGTGCCCTCAGCTCATCGACCACCCGGTGCTTCGCGACCTGAAACAGCCACGTCGTGAACAGACAGCGACTGTCGAAGGTCGGCAGCGCCCGGTGGACGCGGATGAAGACCTCCTGGCAGACATCCTCGGCCAACGCCCGGTCGCCCGCCAGCACCCGCACGACGTAGTTGTGAAGCGGCGCCTGGTACTGCCGCATGATGGCCGCAAACGCGTCGTCATCACCGCGCTGTGCGAGACGCAGCATGTCAGGGTCAGGTTGTGGGAGAGCCACGATAGGTCACAGTCAAGAGTTCGTCACGAACGTAACCCGGCACTCTGGCGATGCGCCGTTGGACCCGTCTTGGGCGCGGTTGTCGCGGTTGGGTCTATCCGACGATCCGCGCCGCCCGCCCGCGGCCGATGGTCGTGAGCTTGTCTCCCTGGACGATCAGCGCGGTGTCCTCGTCGAGCGCGTATCCCACATGTCCTTCTCCGAGATCGGCGATCGCTGCCCGGAGGCGCGGCGTCGTCTCCCACCCGTCGGCGTGGACCTCGACGGTGAACGGCACGAGCCCGAGCCCCGCGACGACCGCGACCTCCTCGAGATCCTCGCCTGCATGCTCGGGGCAGATCGGGCGCCCGTGGTGGCGCCACCCGCCGACGACGGCGTGCGTGGCGGCAATTGCCGCGCCGGCGGAGAACCCGGCGTAGGGCGCGCCGCGCTCGACGAGCCACCGGATCAGATCGTCGCGGACGGGAACCAGGGACGCCGCGTATTCGGGGGTGAGACCACCGCCCACCAGGAGCCCGTCCGCCTCGGCGAGGTCGTCGACGTTCATCTGGTCGCCGAGCCGGACGGGGACGACGACAGGCTCGACGCCGCCGGCCGACCCGAGCGCGCGGACGAAGCGGGCGCCGTACTCGTCGATGCCGTCGCCCTCGTCGAGAAGGACGATGGCGACCCGGGCCACACCGGAACGGCGAGCTGCAACGGCACTCGCCTCGCGCAGGAATGCGTCGTAGATCGCAGGCTGGGCATGTTCGTCCCAGCCCCCGCCGATCAGCGTGATGTGCACCTCATCCGATCTGTCAGGCGCGTCGAAACGCACGGCGGAGCAGAGACGGTCGTTGCGGCTGTGTCTTCCGCCACTCGTCCAGCAGCGGTAAGCGCCCGGCTCGGCGTGCGGCGTCGACGCACTCCGTGTGTGCATGCCGCCGCCGGCGTGGATCGCCCTCCGGCGCGATGAGCATGTGGCTGGTCATGGCGTGCAGGTGGTAGCCGCACAGCGGGCAACGGTATGTCGACGGCTTCCGATTGTGCGCTGGGCGAATCGCCCACCATCGTGCCGTGTCCAGTTTCCCCACGGTGGAATCATGCCGCTGTTCGCTGGTCGTTGGACCCGCTCATCCTCGGTGCATGATGCGGCCTACGCGCGCGAGACGACGATGCGGTACTCGTTTTGAAGGCTGTATCCCCCGTCTGGAGTTCGGTACTGCTCCATGCCGCGTGCGATGGCGTCCCCGAGCTCGTGCTCGCGATCCGGCCCGGCGAGGAGCGCGAGCCCGGCGACGGCGAGCATCGCGCGCCGGAGGGTCTGTTCGTCGGGGAACTCGGCGCTCCAGCTCGTCACGAAGTCGTCGGCGATGGTGAGGCCGGACGCAGCGACGAGTCCCTCGAGCACCCCCGGCGCCGACAGGTCAGGATCGGCCGGCGCATCGGCAGGACGCGGCGGGAAGAACGTGCGGGCAATGCTCTTCATCGCCTCGAAATCGCAGCACTCGTGCCGCCCCCAGACCTGGATCACGACGGACGCGCCGGGCTTCGCGACCCGGCGCGCCTCCGCCAGCGCGGCGACGATGTCGTTCGCGAAGAAGAACGAGTTGAACCCGGCGACAAGGTCGAACGAGTCGGCCTCATACGGCAGCGCCTCCATCTCGCCGTCCCGCAGGTCGGCGTCCGGCAGACGTTCGTGCGCGAACTCGATCAATGCCGCGGAAGCGTCCATGCCGAACGGCTCGCCGCCGCGGTCGACCACGAGACGCAGAAACGAGCCAACGCCACAGCCGACGTCGAGCACGCGGTCGCCCGGGCTGATCGGGGCGTGCGCCAGCGCCGCCTCGTAGGTGGGCGTCTGCTGATCCTCGCTGAGCGCCCAGTCGGCGGGCCGGGCGCCCCACAGCCGCCCCCACCGCTCGGCGCTGCCCACCGTTCCGGGTGATGCATGTGTGACCACGTCGACTCCTTCCACTAGACTATGGTTCATAGTTATAAACTATGGAACATAGTTCTCGCAACAACGACGGGCTCACGCTCTTCTCGTATGAGATTCTCGGCCTCGTCGGACGAGGCGGTGCCGCCGCCCACGACCTGCTTCGCATGGCGCGCCGCGGCCGCATCCTGGCGTGGGCGGGGGAGAGCCAGTACTACGTCGAGCCCAAACGGCTGGCCGCGCTCGGATATCTGTCAGCCCGCAAGGAGCCGGGCCGGACACGAGAGCGAACTGTGTACTCGCTCACCGACAAGGGGCTTCGAGCCCTCCAGGAGCACGCCCGCACGCCGGCCACCATCGTCCCCTTCAAGAGCGACGCGCTGCTTCGCCTGCTCATCTGCGATCTCGTCGGAGAGCCAGTCACCCGGGCGAGCATCGAGGCGCTCCGAAACGAGATCGCGGACCTCCGGCGACGCATCGACGACACCGACGCCTCCGCGCGAGAGCTGCCGCACCGATCGACGTACCTCATGATGACGAACGACTTCCTCCGAGGGCTGATCGACCTGCACGCCGAGCTCATCGAGCGCGTCGAGCGCGAGCTGGCGGCTGACGAGCTCGACACTGAGAACGCTTCGGCGCCGGTCCGCGGCGTCGGAGATCATACGAGCGGCTGACGGCCGCGGGCCGGCTTTGGCGATGGGCCGTGCTGGGATCGAACCAGCGACCTTGGGATTAAAGTCGCCGCCACGCCGTGACGGCCCGTACCGGCTGGTGCCGGGAAGTCCAGGATTAGCAGGGCTTTCCGGCACTCGCCCTGTGCGCGCCGTGACGGCTCGTGTCGCCCTGTTTCGGCTCGTGCGTTTGCAATCCGTTAGCGGCGCAGCCTCAGATCGGATGATCGGAGCGCACTTGCGCACCCACCGCCGCGAAGACGTCAGGCGTCGCCCGTGCCGAGCTCGCGTTCGAGCTCCTCGACACCGGCGCCGAGCCTTACCATCTCCTGCTTCACGTTCGCTATTGACTCCGCTTTCGCCGTGTCTGCCTGGTCTGCCGGGTGGAGGTCGGCGACCATCATTTGGGGCCGGTCGAAGGTCGCGCGCATCTCGGCGAGCCGGGCGCGTTCGGGCTCGGAGGGCACCCGGGGGAATCTAGCCGCGCTGGCACCGGCGGCGGCTTAGCTGGCGATCGCCGCCGGGTTCGCTGCACAGCCGGCGGCCAGTCTCGGAGCAGGCGATTGGAGAGGCGGCACTAACGGCGTTTGGCGTAGCGCGCTACTCCGGTCGTGTCGAAGGCCACGCACGCGTCGCCGCCGACCCCACAAGCAAGCCGGGGGTCGACGCCCCGCGGGGCGTAGGAGTTCACTTGAAGGTGACCTCGTACCCCCTGCGAACCCCACGGGTACGGCAGCGTGGGCGGATTTCGGCGGTGGATCGGGTCCATCATCTGGAGCGCGAAAAGACAGCTCAGTGTGGAACGGCAGCTCCCTCCCGGCTGACGGAGCCAGCGCGGTGTGTGCTACATCTCGGTTCGCAGGTCGTGCGGCTTTCGGAGCTCTTCGGTGGGAGGATGCGATGGAGGCAACAGGGCGTCGGGCGTTTTTGATCTCGAAGGGGTGGATCCAGGCTGCGATCCTCGTCGTGGTGACGGGGTTCTTCGTGCTCGGGCTGCTGGCGTACCGCACCTACATGGAGCAGCCGCCGGTACCCGGGAAGGTTGTTGATCCTGCGGGCAGGGTGGTGTTCACGGGGTCTGACGTTCACGCCGGACAGGAGGTGTTCCTGCAGAACGGGTTGATGGAGTACGGTTCGGTGTTCGGTCACGGCGCCTACCTTGGGCCTGACTACACGGCCGACTATCTCCGTCGCTCGGCGAGTCTCGTGAGGCGCTCGTACGGCGGCGCGGGGTCGGATTCCGCCTCCCGCCGCACCGTCGCGGACTTCCGCACCAACCGGTACGAGTCACAGTCCGGCACGCTGACGTTCACGAACGCCCAGGCGGACGCGTTCAGGCGCCTCGTTTCATACTACGGCGGCTTCTTTTCCGATTCCACCAGCGAGCATGGGCTTGTGCCGAAGGCGATTACCGACCGGCGGGAGGTGCGTCAGCTGACCGCGTTCTTCGCCTGGACGGCGTGGGCGGCATCGGCCGGGCGGCCCGGTCACAACTACTCGTTCACGAACAACTGGCCGCCAGAGCCGCGGGTTGGAAACAGGCCTACCGCCAACGTGATCGTGTGGTCGGTGCTGTCGTTGATCGCGCTGCTCGGTGGCATCGGCGTCTTGTTTGCGGTCTTTGGCCGGTGGGGGCAGCGACTCGGCTGGCACGGCCGCGAGCAGGCGACGCTGGTGTTCCGCTCGCCAGGCGACGTGGCGCTCACCCCGGCGCAGCGCGCCACCGCCTGGTTCTTCTTCGTCATGGCCGCGCTGTTCCTGATTCAGACGCTGGCCGGGGCGGCGAGCCAGCATTACCGCGCCGAAATCGACAACTTCTTCGGCTACGACCTCGCACGGGTGTTCCCGTACAACCTGATGCGGACCTGGCACGTGCAGCTCGCCATCTTCTGGGTCGCGACCTCGTTCGTGGCGGCCGGCATCTTCCTGGCCCCGATGATCGCACGACGCGAGCCCAAGCACCAGGGCAAGCTCGCGTTCGCGCTGCTCGGCGCGCTGGCCGTGGTCGTCTTCGGCATGCTGATCGGCTCTTACCTGGGCGTGCACGGCGTGCTGACCGACGCCGCCTCGAACTGGTTTGGGCTGCAGGGCTTCGAGTACCTCGACCTCGCACGGCTGTGGCAAGTGCTGCTCTCGGTCGGCCTGTTCGGCTGGGTCTTCATGCTCTGGCGGGTCCTGCGTCGGCGGCTGGCGTCGGAGCACCCTGGGAACATGCCGTGGCTGTTCTTCCTCGCCGCCTGCGCGATCCCCGCCTTTTACGCCGTGGGCCTGCTCGCCCGTAGCGAAGACACGTTCACCACCACCGAGTTCTGGCGCTTCTGGGTCGTGCACCTGTGGGTCGAGGACTTCCTCGAGCTGTTCACGACCGTGATGGTGGCGTACATGTTCGTGCTGCTTGGGGTGGTCCGCGAGCGGGTCGCCCTGACGGTGGTGTTCCTCGACATCATCCTGTACTCGGTGGGCGGGGTGATCGGCACCATGCACCACCTCTACTTCTCCGGCGAGCCGGCAGAGCACATGGCGCTGGGCGCGTTCTTCTCCGCCGCCGAGGTCATCCCGCTCACGTTCCTGACCGTCGAGGCGTGGTCGTTTCTCCAGCTCGGCGCCGCCCAACAGGCGCGGTCGCCAACGCCGTTCCCGCACCGCTGGGCGGTGATGTTCCTCGTGTCGGTCGGGTTCTGGAACTTCCTCGGCGCCGGCATCTTCGGCTTCTTGATCAACCTGCCGATCGTGTCCTACTACGAGATCGGCACCGCGCTCACAGCCAACCACGGACACGCGGCCATGATGGGCGTCTACGGGATGCTCGCGCTCGGCCTGGCGCTGTTCTGCCTGCGCTACCTGATCCCGGCCGAGCGCTGGCCCGAGCGCTGGGCGCGCATCTCGTTCTGGTCGACGAACATCGGGCTGGCCTGGATGTGCTTCGCCACCCTCCTACCACTCGGCATCATCCAGCTGTACAAGTCGGTCAACTCCGGATATTTCGAAGCGCGCGAGGCCAAGTTCCTCACCAACGACACAAACGCGCTCCTCGAGTGGCTACGCCTCCCGGGTGACCTCCTGTTCATCATCGGCGGTGCCGTCCCCACCCTCTACATCGCCTGGATCGGCATCCGACACACCGTCAACCGGGTCACCCTCGACGAACCCGAGGGCGGCATCCTCTTCACCGACATCATGCTCCCACCAAGCGCCACTGGGGCGGGCGGCGATGAGGCGACCGCCGCCCGGCTTATATGAGCGCCGAGGTCATACTGGCGGCCGGCTACGCCGCGGCCCTGATCGCCGGCGCCTTCTCGCTCGAATGGCTGTCAGCACACACCCACCGCCGCTCGCTTCGGTACCGCACCGCCGGGTTCACCTACCACGAGACGCTTGACCACTGGAGCTGCCCCGAGGGCCAACATCTATGGCCGCACGAGTTCGACTACGACCGCCGACTAGTGCGCTACCGGGCCAAAGCACACATCTGCAACGCCTGCGCCCGCAAACCCGACTGCACCGACTCCAACCACGGCCGCGAGGTCGTCCGCCCGCTCGACCCGTGGCCCCACTCCGAGGCTGGCCGGTTCCACCGCGTGATCTGCCTGCTCCTCGTCGCCCTCGCGGCGCTCATCCTCCTCATCGAAACCGCACGCCACCACCACACGGCTGAGCTCGGGCTGCTCACGACGCTGCTGCTCGCCGCCGCCGCCGCCGCGCGCTGGCTGGAACGCGACCTCGCCGCCCATCCCACCACCTTCCCGCACCCATCTGCATCTCATGGCCTACGCCTGGCAACCACCGCAACCGACCGTCGACACGCCAACAGCCAGCCGCCATCGCAGACCGGCCCAGATACCTCACCGCAAAGACCACCCAGCGCCTGACACTGCCACCGGTCGTGCGGCCGAACTCGTCGCGGCCACCGCCCACGAAGGGCGGAGTGGGGTGTGGAGTTGGAGGCGCGAATCGGCGAGGCATCGTCGCGCTCGTCGCGACGACGTGCGTGTCCGGCGTGGGTCGGCTCAGCGGCGGCACTGGCCTTAACACCGACGCCACGGCTCGTGCAGCCCGATCCGTGCACTTTCGGGCCAACCGCCGGTACGTGACGTAGAGATTGACTCCAGAGGGACGAGTGGCCAAAGAGGCGGCCTATCGATTGGGTATCGTCCTCCCATGCCGGAACTCCCAGACGAGGGCGCCGCGCCCGACGAACTGCTGGCACCGGCCGCGTACGATCGTCCGCCCGACGCGGCGCCGCCCGAGTCGGGCCGGCACGAGCGCCCGCAGGGTATGTTGCCGGGCCGTGAGCGACGCCGCAGCGTGATCGAGCGCGGCTTCGTGCGCGTCATCGCCACGGGTGGGATCATCGGGATTGGCACCCTCCTGGGCGCCGTCCTCGTCAGCCAGGCCGTTGAGGGGTGGATCGTCGGGCTCGCCGTCGGTATGACGTCGGTCGTTCTGGCCGCCCTGCTCTGGTCGTCGCGACAGCTCTAAGCCGCGCGCTCGGGCCATGCGAAGGAGGCGAGAGGGACGCGGCGGCCGCGGGCCGGAAGGTCGTCGGGCGCCTCGCCGGCCCACAGGATGAGGGTGCGGGCGGCGATGTCGCGGCCGCGGCGGAGCATGATCGCGTCGATTCCAGCGGCGAGCTGCTGCCGTCGATCCTGTGTGGAGAGGTCGGGCCAGAGGGCGGGCAGCCCGGCGGCGATCCGGAGACCGGCCGAGGCCGACACGGCCATGGCGGTGTCCAGCGCCTGCTGCGCGGCCTTTTGCTTTTGCCGGCGGCTGGTCAGGCCGGCGGCATAGGCGTCGCGGCCGACCTCGCGGACGCTCACCGCCTCGATCCACGCCGCTAACTCGGCCTCGGTTTCGGCGAGCGCGTGCCGCGCATGCTCGGTCGCGGCGCGGTCGGCAGCCGGGCGAGTGAGGGCTCCATCCGGTCCGAGCTCCGCCAAGAACGCCGCGACGACGTGCGGCTCAACAACGTGTGCGAGGACGCTCGTCGGCGTGGGGCAGTGCCCCGCGGCATGCTCGCCCCGGCACCGGTACTGGCGCAGGTTCCCCCCGCGGCTGGAGATCGTGTCGGGCTTCATGACGTATCTGCAGCCGGCGCATCGGAGAAGGCCGGCCAAGAGCGCGCCGCTGGGCGAGCGGAGCGGCGAGACGGTTCGCCGGGTCAGCTGCGCCGCACGCCATTCTGCCTTCGAGACCAGCGCGGGATGGGCGCCGTCCTTGTGGTGCTGCCCGGAACGTGCCTGGCCGGTGTACACGGGATTCTCGATCACGTTCCGCACGGCACCTGTCGTCCACGCCGTGCCGCCGTATGGCCCGACGATCCCGGCGGCTTCGAGGATGCCGGCGAGCTCTTTCCACGACGCGCCTGCCGCTCGCCGCCGGAACACGTCGGCGATCGTAGGCGCGGCGCACGTCGACTGGCTCCAGCCGGCCGTCGGCCCCCCGGCGATAGCCCGTCGGTAGCCGGCTGGCGATGTGGACGCCCCGGTTGACGGCCGACTCCTGTGCCCTCGCCCAGGTGTCGCGGATCCGGTCAACCTCGAGCTGCGCTAGCGCCAGGATCATGTGAAGAGCGAACTTGCCCGTCGGCGTGCCGGTGTCGAACTTCTCCTCGACGCTGACCAACCGGCCGCCAGCGTCGTCGACGCGCCTGATGGCCGCGGCAGCCGCGGCCATGCTGGGTGCGATGCGATCGAGCTTCGCCACGACGATGCCGTCGGTCTTGCTCGCCTCGATCCGCGCTAGGGCCCGCTCGAGTCCTGGCCGTGGTGCCTTGTTGCCGGCCTCGTCCAGGTCGTCGTGCCACGCCGCTATGTGGTGGCCGTGGAGGGCGCAGAACGCCTCGATCTCGTCTCTCTGCGCCCCGGCGGAGACGAAGTTCTTGCTGCTCCTATGGCTGACTCTGATGTAGCCGTCGACGTTCATAGGAGTGCCGTCCGCGTCTACAGGCGCTCGTCCTCGCGAAGCACGCTGGCCACGTCTGCCATCACATGGAGCAGGGGTGCACAGAGGGGGCACTCCTCGGGCGTCGCGCCGGAGTGGCCGTTGCGCTCGGTGGGCAACAGGGGGGCGGTAATGGGGGGCTCCATGCGATCTCTCATTCCTTGGGCTCTTGGGTTCGTCGGTCGTTGGTGCCGCGCACCCCTGGCCGGCTTCGGCCAGGGGCTCGCGGATGCTGCTCTAGCGTGAGGTGGTCAGCCCGAGGAGATTCTCCACATGGAGCATCTCGCCGCGGAAGCTGTTGTAGTCCTGCTCGCTGGCCGCCTTGAAGGCGGGGTCAGCACCGTCGCGCACGATGCGGAAACGATCGGTGGCGCTCTTCAGTGCCTGCGCAACGTTCATCTCAGCAGTGCGGGTGGGGATGGAAGTCGTCATGCTGTTCCTCTCAGTTCAGGCTCTCTTCGGCCTGGTATGTCCACCGTATCACGACTATGGCCTATATGCAATACGATAGATACCGTCAAAGGGCATAATCCGCACCGATCGGGCGCCCTAGGTCTCGAACTCGATAGACAGTTCGATGTGCCAGCCCATTATTCTGGCGATCGTAGAACCACCGTTGGCGGTGCAGGTAGCGACGGCGCGACCCTTGGCAGGTTCCACCAGCGTTGACCCGAAGCGCGGCGAGATCCTGCTCGTCGCAGGCGATCGACCACCCGCCAACGACTAGACCGCGACTGGCCCTACCGGGCCACTGACTCAGCTGCCTTCTTGAGGTGGCCGAGCCATGCCATCAGCGACCCGTCGAGCAGGGTTTGCATCCCGGCCGCGTCGGCTTCGACCGGCTCTCCTGCGAATGACTCGTTGGTCTCCACGTGGGCGCCGCCGGGTGTCTCACGGAAGATCCATTCGTGGACGCCGGTGATCCCGCCGGCGGTACCTCCCAGAGCACGCGGGATCGTTCGGACAGGTTGTAGATCGTGGAAGTTACGGGGAATCCGTAGCTCGACCAGTCGAACGAGGCTCCTTCCTCGAACGCGCCATCGAGGTGCGCCTCGGTGACGTCGGTCTGCCAGATCGGCCACGTGTTGACCTCAACGTGGAGTCGCCACACGACGTCCAGCGGCGCCGCTATCTCGGTCTCGTGGTGAGAAACCACGGGTGCGTCACGATCGATGGCCGTGGGCGTTGTCATGGCTCTCCTCCCGCGCGCTGGTCCGGGCTACGCGCCAGAGCCTAGCCCGTCCGATCAGTTCTCCGGCACGGATTCAGCCGCATGACACACCCGCCGATGCATCGAGCCTCGGCGTCGACCATCCGGGGCGCGGATTTCGAGTACCCCCCGCTTCTCCTCTTCGCCGGCGGGCGCGGTCTTACCGGGACGCCCGAGACGTTGCGGCGCTGAGGGCGGGCCGAGGCGGGGGAGGCCGCCGTGGCGGACGGCCTCCGCACCCCTTCGACTCCTGCCTCGCGGGAGGAACCCTTGGCAGTCTGCCCCGAGTCGTGAGCGACGATATCCGCCCGCAACGACAACGCGATGGCCGCTATCCATCTTTTCACGAGCGCTCGCCGGTCAGGCGGGACATGCGCGAGCGGTTCGCTAACCTGAAGGGGTGCCCGCGCCGGGCCCTACCGCGCCCGCCGGGCTAGCCGCGTCTCGTCCTACACCCACGGCTCGGCTCCCCAAGTCGACGCCTCCCCCTAGGACGGGGCGCGGTGAAACAGTGGGGGCCGCCCGGTCGGTACCTAACCAGCAAGACGCGTTCTACGCGGGCCGGTGGCAACTCGTGCAGTTCCCGTCCCGGTCGAACCTGCCGCCGCACCAATCGCATCGTTCGACCCGGCTGGCCTTCGGCCGTGGGAGGAGCGTGGGCAGCACCACCGCTGTCAGCGTCACCGGCACCCTGCGAATGCTACCTAACGGCGTCCGCACTCAGGCGTGGATGTAATCCTCGCGTTCTTGACCGCTCGCCGGACGTCGGCCTACGCGCCCTCGGCTGACTGTCTATCCGCGGATGGCTCGAGCTCGTCGGCGTTCCATCACCGCGTCGATCGCCCAATGCTCGCGCTTCCGCCACTCGCCGCCTAGTTCTCGGCAGAGCCACCGCCCCGACTCGGAGCAGGCGACGGTCTCGAGGCCGGCAGAGCACCGGCCTGGGAGCGGCTGGTGGAGACGACCGCAGAGGGAGCACCGACTGCGTGGGTCGAGAGCCGTCACGGCAGGGCGGAGAGCTCGGCGTTCACGGCCCGACGTGCCTCCTTGAGGTGCGGCAGCATTTCGTTGCACCGGTCGAGACGCGTCGAGGTCGTCTGGCACCTGAATCTCGATGGTTCGCACGGTTCGGTCATCCTCGGTGTGTGCCGTATGTGCGCCACCCCGTAAAAAACCCCTGCAAGCGTTCTCCTCGAGCGGGGCCGCTTGGTTGAGCACAAAACGGCGTAGCCGTGCGCCTTGACACCCCTTGTCGCTTCGGTTCCAGTGCTGAAGGTGGGAGTCGAACCCGCACGGCCCGCGCGCGACCAATGAGTCGGCAGCGGTCGCTGCATCGTTCGCCGGGCACCTCGTACACGTCCCGTACACATTAGGCCACGAACAATCGATTCGATGAGCAGGTTCCGCTCAACCAAGCCGTTCTAGAGTGGGCCGTGCTGGGATCGAACCAGCGACCTTGGGATTAAAAGTCCCCTGCTCTACCAGCTGAGCTAACGGCCCCAGGGAGCCAAGTGTAGGTGGTAGCTTGGGCGCCCATGCTGCGCATCGGCCATCGCGGCGCAGCCGCTCTCGCGCCCGAGAACACCCTCGCCGCAATGCGCGCTGCGATCGGTGCTGGCGTGGACATGGTCGAGTTCGACGTGGCGCCCGGACTCGTCGTGGGCCACGACGGCGGCCCACCCCGGTCCCGGTCTCGCGTCATTCCTCGCCGAACTCGCAGAGATCGCCCCGCCCGAGCTCGGCTTCCTGGTCGATCTGAAGGGGTGCGGCTACGAGCGCGACACGCTCGCGGCGTGCGCGGTCGCCGGCCTCGCGGACCGGTGCGTGTTCTCGACCGGCGAGCTGCGCTCACTCATCGCGCTGAACGACGACGCCCGGACGAGTGCCACGATCACGCCGGGCCGGTTCTGGGTGCCCTGGGGCAAGGTCACACCCGCCGACGTCCATGCCCGGTCCGGCGCCCGCGACGCAACGCTGCGACATGACATCGTCACCGCCGAGACCGTCACCGCCGTGCACGAGCGTGGCGGCCGGGTGCTCGCCTGGACCGTGAACACGCGCGACGGCATCGAGCGCATGCGCGCGCTCGGCTGCGACGGCGTCATCACCGACGACCCGCGACTGTTCCACGAGGAGTGACCATGCAGGCCAATCGCCCCAACGAGCCGTCCTATGGCGGCATCGCGACCTTCTCGAAGCTGCCGCTCGTGCTCGACCCGGCGGAGCTGGCCGGCGTGGACGTCGCGATCCTCGGTGCCCCGTTCGACGAGACCGTCTCCAACCGGCCCGGGAGCCGCTACGGGCCGCGCGCGATCCGGGCCGCCGACGACTCGCAGGGAGTGCCGCCGTCGCGACCGCACATGTGGCTCGGCATCGACCCGTTCGCGGAGCTTCGCGTGGTCGACTACGGCGACGCCGAGACCGTGCCGGGGAACGCCGCCGAGAGCCACGCGCAGGTGCGCCGCCGGGTCGGAGAGATCTGTGCGGCCGGGGCCGTCCCGATCATCCTCGGCGGCGACCACTCCGTCGCCCACCCGAACCTGGCGGCGGTCGCCGAGCACCGCGGGAAGGGCGCCGTCGGCGTGATCCACTTCGACGCACACGCCGACACCGCCGCCTCCCTGTCGGGCGTCGTCCGCTCACACGGCACGCCGATGCGGCTCGTGGTCGACGAGGGCTGGGTGCGCGGCGACCGGTTCATCCAGGTCGGTCTGCGCGGATGGTGGCCGGAGGCGGAGGAGTTCCGGTGGATGCGGAACGTCGGGTTCCACTGGTACACGATGTACGAGATCGACGAGCGCGGCTTCGACGTGTGCCTCTCGGAGCTGATCCGGGCGGCGCAGGACTGGGGCCAGCACGTGTACCTCTCGATCGACGTCGACGCGCTTGACCCGGCCTACGCGCCGGGAACGGGAACGCCCGAGGTCGGCGGGCTCACGATGCGCGAGCTGCTCCGCGCTGCGCGCCGGATCACGGCCGAGCTCCCCATCGCGGGAATCGAGGTCGTGGAGGTCGCGCCGGCCTACGACCCGTCCGGGATCACCGCCGTGAACGCCCACCGGCTGGTGATCGAGGCACTCTCCGGACTGGCCCTCGGCCGGAGCGGCCGCGACCCCCAACCGGAGCACGATGGGCGACCACATGTGTAATGCTGCCCACCGGATGGGAACTGTTCACCGCCGTCGAACGTATTAACTGCAGATGACCTCTGGCAAGCCCGCAACGATCCTTCCGCTCACCAAGGACGCCGCTTGGCGGCGGTACCTCGAACTGACCCGCGACGTGGACGCTGCCGACTACGCCGAGACGGAAGCCGAGGCCTGGGAGGAGCTCCAGGCCGCTCTGGAGCGCATTCCGGCCCGTCCGGACGACGCGGCCTGACCGGTATCCTGCCCGCGCGCCCCCATCGGCTAGCGGCCTAGGCCCCCGCCCTTTCAAGGCGGTAACACGGGTTCGAATCCCGTTGGGGGTATCCGGATCGGCGTCGATGCGACACCCGCATGGTTGGGCGGGTCACACGTGTCGCTGGGGCCACCAATGGGCGTGTGGCCCCCCTCGGTGGGCCGGCCCGATCCATCGATGGGACGGCCTCCGCACATCGCGACGCCTTCGTGGCGGCGTCCACCGGCCCACGGCCGTACTTCACGACGTCACCTCCTCACGTGTCTCGAGTTCGGCGAGCAGCGCGTCCACGCGGCTCGCGATCTGGTCGCGGATTCGGCGGACGTCCTCGATTGGGCGCCCGGCCGGGTCATCGAGTTCCCAGTCGATGTAGCGCTTGCCGGGGACATAGGGGCACTCATCGCCGCAGCCCATGGTCACGACGAGATCGGCCCATTGCATGTCGGCCTGGTCGAGCTTGTGCGGCTGGTTGGCGGCCAGGTCGATGCCGAGCTCGTGCATGACCTCGACCACCTCCGCGTGGACGTGCTGGGCGGGGCGACTGCCGGCCGAGCGCGCCTCATGCGTTCCGCCCGCAGCGTGCCGGAAGAGCGCTTGGGCGATCTGGGAGCGGCCGGCGTTTTGGATGCAGACGAACAGGACGTGGCTCATGCCGCCTCCCGGGCCTGGGTGGTCTCGGCGACCGGCGACGGCGCGGCGACCGGTTCGGTTCGAAGGAACTGGTAGGCAACCGCGGCCAGCGTGGCACCGACCAGCGGCGCAGCGATATAGACCCAGATCGCGGTGTAGTCGTTGGCGGCGATGGCGGGGCCGAGGGAGCGGGCCGGGTTCATCGAGGCGCCGGTGACCGGCCCGCCGAACATAGCGTCCAGGCCGACCGTGCCGCCGATCGCGATCGCGGCCGCCTCGCCGACCGCGCGGGTGTCGGTGGCGACAGCCATGATCACGAACATCAGGAAGAAGGTCAGCACTCCCTCCCACAGAGACGCCTGACCGTCCGAGCCCGCGGGGACCGTCGCGCCGACGTGGGCGATGTCGCCCAGTGAGCCGCGCAGGATGAGCGCCGCCGCGAGAGCGCCGGCCAGCTGTGCCAGCCAGTAGGCGATCACGCGTGGCCACGGGAAGTGGCGCGAGATGGCGAAGGCGAACGTGACCGCCGGGTTGAAGTGCGCACCGGAGATGTGGCCGACCGCGTAGATCATGACCATGATCACCAAGCCGAAGCTGATCGCCACGCCGACGTGACCGAGCGCGCCCGTCTTCGCATCGACCATGATGGCGCCGCAGCCGGCGAAGACGA
The DNA here is from genome assembly GCA_963709425.1 of uncultured Actinomycetes bacterium. Lineage (GTDB taxonomy): Bacteria > Actinomycetota > Thermoleophilia > Gaiellales > JAICJC01 > JAICJC01. The sequence goes on from CAVPWG010000002.1 coordinate 100,085, forward strand.
GCGCGAACGTGCCGATCAGTTCGGCTACCAACGAACGCACCAGTTGGCGGTCGCCTAGCAACAGCCCGCCTTCGCCGTCGGCTCGACGATCGGCAGTCCCTTGGCGTCAGGCGTCTGGGTCTTCACCTGTCATCACGTGCAGACACTCCTTCCAGATCAACCATGGCCGTGAGCTTCTCCACCGCCTCATGCTTCAACGAGAAGTAGGCCCACTTGCCGCGCTGCTCCCGCTCGAGCAGGCCGACGTCCATCAGCTTCTTCAGGTGATGAGAGACCGTGGGCTGGGACAGGCCGAGCGGTTCGATCAGGTTGCAGACGCACACCGGCTCGCCAGTTGTGGCGAGCACGTTCACGATCCGCACCCGCGCCGGATCCGCCAACGCCTTGAACACCTCTGCGGTCGCTCTCGCCTCCTCGTCCGACAGCGTCGATGCCGCAAGTGGCCCACAGCATGCGACCGCCTCAGCCACTGCGCTCACCCCAACCTCCTGAGCAACAAACGCCCCTCCCTGCTCGTATCGACCGCCGTCAATATATCGAGGAACGTCGATGCGTGCAAAAAGGCGCCGGCTCGTAGTGGGCATGTCCATGGGAACTCACGGCAAGCCGGTCATCGCCTGGTGAACCACCGCCCCGCAGTGGTGGCAGCGTCGAGTTCGAGTCGCCGGGGTGGGCGGAGCCTCGATTCGGGGCTCCGCCCACCGTCCCGCCTAGGCGGGCTGGATCGGTCGCCGTCGCCTGCTGGCGGCGGCGAACCCGGCCGCGGCGATCATGATGCCGGCGGCTCCGGCCAGGGCCGCCTCCTCTGCGGCAGACAGCGATGAGCTGCCGCCACCGGACGCGGCCGCCCTCCCGGCCACAGCCGTCTGCACACCCGCGCCGCCCATCGTGGTCGCGGGCGACTCGGACGGCGCAGGCGCCTGAGACGCAGTCGCGCCGCCCGTGATCGTCGCCGGTGAGGCCGGCGTGGCGGTGACCGTGTCGGTGGGCTCGAGACCGGCCCCACCGATGGTCGTTGCCGGCGCCAGAGCCGGATCGAGAGGCCCGGCCGTGTCGGCACCGCCGATCGTGGCGGCCGGAGCCTGCACCGCGGCAGGCGCCGATGCCACCGTCGCAGCGCCACCGGCTGAAACGGCGGTCGGGTGCGCCTGAGCGACACCCGCCGTCGACGCAGCCGATACGGCCACCACCGTGAGGACAAGCGCCTTCTCGCGCAGACCATGCGCCTCGACGTCAGCCTCGGCGTCCATCACCGAGGTCATCTCGTCACGGTCAAACGCGATCGTCACCTCCTCTGCCTCACCTTCACCCAGCAGCCGCTCCAGATCGGCCGCGCTCCACTCAACCGCGATCGAGTGAGCCTCTACATCGGCCCCCTGACCGCGTCTCACGTCGAGCACAAGCTCGGCCGGGCCGAGCCCGGAGCGGGCCGCCTCTTCGATGTCCGCCCGGCGAAGTGTCGCCGTCACGCCTCGCGAAGAGACGTCAAACGGCGCACCCTCCGCCAGTCGGACCGTGCGGGCTGTCCCCTCCATGCATCCCCCTTTCGGAGATCTGCGCCCTTCCGGAACGGGCGCACCAACCACAAGACGCACCAATCCGGTGCGATCTTCTCGCGCCCCGGTGACGACGGGTGCGATGGACTTGACAATGCATCGCGGAGATATATCATACCGATGCATGGAGCCGACCGCCGCAACCTGGGCCGTCCTCGGCCTGGTCGCACTCGAGCCGAGGAGCGGCTACGACATCAAGCGCATCGTCGATCGCACGATCCGGCATTTCTGGGCCGCGAGCTATGGCCAGATCTACCCGGAGCTGAAGCGGCTCGAAGAGGCTGGCTGGATCAGCGGCAACAACGTCCCGCGAGGCGGACGGGCGCGCCGGATCTACCGGATCACGCCCTCCGGCTCCCAGGCGTTGCGCGACTGGATGCACGGGCGCGAGACGCGCGTGGAGCTGCGCGACGAATCCCTTCTGCGGCTGTTCTTTGCCGACACATTGCCGCACGATCACGCGCTGGGACTGCTGGCGGCCCGCCGGGACGGCTACCGACAGATGCTCGAGCACCTGCGCGGCCTCGACGACGGCACCGGTCCCGATCCCCCGTTCGTCGACCTCGTCTACCGGTGGGCGCTCGACTACTGCGAATGGGGGATCGAATGGTGCGACCGGCAGCGGCGCCGCCTGGAGCGGGCGGCATGACGACGCTCCCGGAGCCGTCGTGGCGCCTGCTGCTCGGGCGCGGGCTGCCGACGGTCGCCCTGGAGGGGTTCCTGCCGGTCGCGCTGTTCTACGGGGTGTGGCGGTCGACGGGCGCGCTCGTCGTGGCGGTTGTGGCCTCGACCGCCGCCGCCGGGCTGGCAGCGCTGTGGCAGGCCAGGCGCGGCGCCGACGGTGCCCTGGCCGCAGCGACATGCATCTTCATCGTCATCCAGGCTGTGGTCGGGCTCGCGGCCGACAGCGCGCTCGTCTACCTGGCCCAGCCCGTTCTCGTGAGCGCCTGCTGGGGCGTCGCCTACCTGGTGTCGGTCGCGATCGGGCGGCCGTTGATCGGCGCGTTCGCACGCGGCTGGTATCCGTTCCCCCGAGAGTTTCGGGAGGGCGAGGCGTTCCGCAGCGAGTTCGGAATGCAGTCGCTCGTATGGGGCGTCTACTGCCTGGCGGCGTCGGCCGTGCGTCTCACCATCCTTCTCACGGCCGGGATCGGCGCGATGGTTGCCGTCACGTTCGTCGCGGGCACCGTCCTGCCGGCGGGTCTGGCCGTGTGGGGCGTCTGGCACGCCCGGCGCGCCTTCAGCGAGCACTCACCCGAAGCGGCGCGCGGCGCGACAAGTGGCGGCGTTCGTCATGATCGATCGTGGCGCGTCCGGAGCCAGTACGAGTAGGACATGGAGGCGCCGTGGTCGAGTTGCAGCCCGGCTGGCAGGCGATCGCCGACGATGGTCATGGCGGTCGTCTTGAGCTGCGGCTGGAGTGCGTCGAGCGGGCCGACGGCCTCGAGGCCGAGTGTCCACCAGTCGGCACGGTCGAGGGTGACTTCGGTGAGCTCCACCGAGCACCCCGGCGAGGCGGCCTGCGCCAAGGCGCGTTCGACGAGGCGGTCGTCTGCCACCGCGAACGACCGTCTCCGGCGAACCTTCCCGACTCGCTTCCAGGCGGCACTGCGACGTGACGGACGCTGGTCGCTGCCAAACGGGAAGCTCCACTTCTCCCACACCTCGAGCCGGCCGCTCGCTCCGCCTGGCAGCACGAGGTGGCCAGGACTGTGCCGAAACTCCTTCGCGTCCAAATAGACGCCGCCGCGGATCTTGACGCTCAGGTCGGCGAGCGTGGGATCGGTCAGGTAGAAGTCCTCGCGCTCCTCGATCCCTTCGCTGAACGGGCCCAACCGCTCGACCATGGCGGCCGGCAGCCGGCCGGGCAGGATCCAGCGCACCTCGAGCGTCACCGACCTGCGAACCACGCTCCCCATCACATCCATCACCGCTCCATCCGGTATGCCATCCGCCGACCGTACACGGATCCGCCCTGAAAATCTCCCGTGGGTGACGAAGTGGTAGAACTGGCGTCGGAGGTCGCCTGAGAGCATCGCAGGTCCTTTGGGCCACGCGGCGGCCGAGGAACAGGGAGGGAGCCATGTCAGCGGTCACCGAGTACGAGGACCAGCAGATTGCGCGCGCGAACGAGTCAGGCAGGCCGTCTGTCGTGTTCATGCACGGCCTTTGGCTCTTGCCCAGCAGTTGGGATCGCTGGGCTCAGAGGTTCGAAGAGGCTGGATACACCGGCGTCAGCCCGGGATGGCCGGACGATCCCGAGACCGTGCAGGAGGCCAAGGCGCATCCGGAGGTGTTCGCCGGCAAGTCGGTCGGTCAGATCGCCGATCACTTCTGCGACGTGATCCAGAAGCTGACGACGAAGCCTGTGGTGATCGGGCATTCGTTCGGCGGCTTGTTGGCGCAGATCAGCGCCGGCCGTGGTCTCTCTGCCGCCACGGTTGCGATCTCGCCGGCACCGTTTCGGGGTGTGCTGCCGCTGCCGATCTCCGCGCTGCGATCAGGCAGTCCGGTGCTGAGCAACCCGCGGAACCGGCATCGGGCCGTCCCGCTGACGGCTGAGCAGTTCCGGTATGCCTTCGGGAACGCGGTCAGCGAGCGGGAGTCCCAGCAGATGTACGAGGAGTTTTCGGTGCCAGGACCGGGTACTCCGCTGTTCCAAGCCGCGGCGGCAAACCTGAATCCGTGGACCGAGGCGAAGGTCGATACCAAGAACCCCGATCGCGGTCCTCTGCTGATCATCGTCGGGAAGAAGGATCACACGGTTCCGCCGGCGATCGCCAAGGCGTCGTTCAAGAAGCAGGAGAAGAACGTTGGCGTTACGGAGTACACCGAGATGGAGGGCCGCGGACACTCGCTGACCATCGACACCGGCTGGCAGGATGTCGCCGATGCCGTTCTGGAGTTCGTTCGCCGCTTCGTCCCGGCCAGCCCAACCCGGGCGCGCGACAAGGCCGCGACCGACGGGTAGGCAGCGAACCCCTTGATACCACGGCGTGAAGTGGGGTGACGCCCGCTCGGCCGGGGATCGGCGCGTCGTGGGTGCTTGGCGGCCGGGCCGGTCAGCCCTGACGGATGCGCGCTTCGCGCTTGTCGATGACCCACCCCAGCAGGATGAGCACCGCGGAGAGCACCAGGAAGGCGCCGAGGAATCCCCAGGCGTAGACCGCCCGCCAGAACACGATCATCCCGATGAACACCAGGATGCCGATGCCCAGAACTGCGCCGGCGAGCGACAGGTAGAAGCGCAGACCCACTCTAGGGATCCGTCCGCCGAGCCGGAGCCCGACTGGTAGGGGCGGAGGTCACGTTGGCGATCCTACATGGTCGAGCCCCGGAGGACAACGCGAGCAGGCCGCCGACTACGCCCAGGAGCAGGCCGACGCCGAAGCGGCGAAGGCGCTCCTCGTACACCGCGCTCGCTGACTGCGGCACCGCGCGGTTTGGCGGGCCCTCCGCCCGGGCAGTGAAGCGCCGTGAACGCGCGCAGCGGCAGCAGCGATACACGCGCCGACCGGTCCCCCTATGACGCGGACGGCAGGATCGCGGTGCCGGACGCCCCCGGGTGGAGCTACGTCCTGATCGAGCCGGCCGGGGACGAGGCCCTCGCGGTCACGCTCGAGGGGCCCGGGCGTACGCAGATACGGTTCACGGTGCCGGCCTTCCTGAGCCGGGGCGCCGAGCTCGGTGAGGTGGCGCGCATCGTCATCCGCGCGCGGGTGCGGATGGATCGCTCGGCCGGCCTCGGGGCCTAGCCGCTACTTGATGCCGGCGGAGAGGAACCTGACGGGCGGCGGGTGCGCCGGCGACTCATCCGTCAGCGCGATCGAGAGCGGGCCCTTCTCCTGGCCGTGGCTGGTCAGTATCGGGTTCGCCGGATCGTCGACGCTCAGGACGACACAGGCGTGCTTTCCCGGGTCGGGGCCGAGGACGACGTAATCGCCGGGCCTGAGATCCCGCTGCTCGATCTCACGGCAGTGGCCGAGCATCGTGCCGGTGTTGACTGGACCGTGGTCGCCAAACGTCGTCCCGGTCGGATCGGGGGCGTCCGCCCCGGCAGCGATGCACGCCGCGAACTCCGAGCAGTCGAGCGTGATCGGAAGCTCATGGTTTCGCCACTTCTCGACGGCGGTTGCCGTCTCGCCGGCCTTGCGGATGTCGTGAAGCGGATAGTGGATCTGGTCGCTGTTGGCGATCGCCCACCGCTGCTCGGCCACCATCTTGTCGCGGATCTTCTGCCTTCGTGCGAATGACGTCAGCTGTGAGCGGCCGAAGGCGTCGATGTGGCGGAACAGGAGCACGTAGGTGCGCTTGCCGATCGAGCCGGTCTGCGTGATGTTGGCCTGCTTCTGGAAGGCAATGACGCCGTCCACCATGTTCTGCTCGAACCGGCCGCGCTTGGCGTGCGGGACGAGGCCCATGCTCTTGAGCGCGCGCCGATAGGCGAAGACGTCAAGGCCGCTGTCGCCTACACCGACGATGCGGGGCAGCGGGATGAGCGGGTCGTCGGACATGGGATCAATCCTCCTTCGCGACGTGTTCAGCCTAGACGTCACGGCGACCCGATGGCTTCCCGCCTCAGCCCGTGAGCCGCTCCGTTACGATCGCCCGCCGTAGGCAACCAGAGGAGAGGAATGACGCTTCGCGTGGTAGGAGCCGGACTGGGTCGAACCGGCACGCATTCGCTCAAGCTCGCCCTCGAGCAGCTGCTCGGCGGGCCCTGCTACCACATGAGCGAGCTCATCGGCCGCGAGGACGACACCGCCGTGTGGGCGGCTGCGACTCGGGGCGACGACGTCGACTGGGCGTCGTTCCTGTCGGGGTTCTCCGCGACGGTGGACTGGCCGGCATGCGCGTTCTGGGAGGAAATCGAGTCGGCGGTGCCAGACGCCATCGTGTTGCTCTCGGTGCGCGAGTCGCCGGAGGCGTGGTGGACGAGCGTGGAGCGCACGATCCTCCAGGCCCTCCAGAAGACCGTGCCGTCCGACGACGAGGCGTGGACGAATCGCCGGCGGATGGTCATCTCGATGATCGAGACCACGTTCACACCGGACTGGGCCGATCGCGATGCAGCCATCGCAGCGTACGAACGCCACAACGACCGCGTTCGCACGACGGTCGCTCCCGAGCGGCTGGTCGAGTGGCGGCCGGGCGACGGCTGGGAGCCGATCTGCGCGGCGCTGGGTCGTCGACGTCCCCGCCGAGCCGTTTCCGCACACGAACACCACCGCCGAGTTCCGCCAGAGCAGCGGCCTGGACTAGATGGTCGCCACCCGTATCGGGGTACGATTCTGTCGACGAGAGGAGGTGATGGAGAGGATGCGAAAGCCACTTACCCGGCTGACCGAGCCGATGGTCCGTGAGGACGGCGCACTGCGCCCCGCGACCTGGGACGAGGCCCTCGATCGGGCCGCCGACGGGTTCCGCGCGGCGGCTGCCGCCGGAGGCGCGAACGCGTTCGGGCTGTTCAGCTGCTCGAAGGCGTCGAACGAGATGAACTTCATGATGCAGAAGTTCGCCCGCGTCGTCATGGGCTCGAACAACGTCGACAGCTGCAACCGGACTTGACACGCTCCCAGCGTCGTCGGTCTGGCGACAGTGTTCGGGGCCGGGGGCGGAACAAGCTCCTACCAGGAGGTCGAGGAGACCGATGTGATCTTCCTGTGGGGGTCGAACGCCCGTGAAACCCATCCGATCTTCTTCCATCACGTCCTGAAGGCCGTGCATGCCGGCGCGCGCCTCTTCACCGTCGACCCGCGCCGCACCGGCTCGGCCCAGTGGGCGGACGCCTGGCTCGGCATCGACGTCGGCACCGACGTCGCCCTCTCCAACACGATGGCGCGCGAGATCCTGCATGCCGGCCTCCACAACCGCGAGTTCATCGAGCGTGCGACGACCGGATTCGACGAGTACGCCGCCTCGGTCGAGCCGTGGACGCTCGAGCGGGGCGAGCTCGAGACCGGCGTGCCCGCCGAGGTGATCCGCGACGCCGCCCACGCCTACGCGCGCGCCGACCGGGCGATCATCTGCTGGACGCTCGGCATCACGGAGCACCACAACGCAGTCGACAACGTCTTCGCGCTCATCAACCTCGCGCTCCTCACCGGCCACGTCGGTCGCTACGGCTCGGGGGTGAACCCGCTGCGCGGACAGAACAACGTCCAGGGCGGCGGCGACATGGGCGCGATCCCGAACAAGCTCCCAGGCTTCCAGGACATCGAGCGCGACGATGAGGCCCGGGCCAAGTTCGAGAAGGCCTGGGGCACGACGATCCCGCCCCGCTACGGCTGGCACCTGACGCAGATGTTCGAGGCGATGGACCGGGGCGAGCTGCGCACGCTCTACGTCGTCGGCGAGAACCCGGCCCAGTCGGAGGCCGACGCCAAGCACACGAAGAAGCTGCTCGAGGGGCTCGATCACCTGGTCGTGCAGGACATCTTCCTCACCAGGACCGCCGAGCTCGCCGACGTCGTCCTGCCTGCCTCGGCGAGCTGGTGCGAGGCCGAGGGCACCGTGACGAACAGCGAGCGCCGCGTCCAGCGGGTACGAAGGGCACTCGACCCGCCGGGCCAGGCCCGGGACGACATCGAGATCGTGTGCGACATCGCCAGCCGCATGGGGCACGACCTCGGCCCGCCCGACGCCGAGTCGGTCTGGACCGAGTTGCGCTCGCTCTCGCCGATGCACGCGGGCATGACCTATCCGCGGCTCGAGGCGCTCGGCGGGATCCAGTGGCCCTGCTGGGACGAGGAGCACTCCGGCGAGCTCTTCCTCCACGGCCGCCTGTGGGAGAGCCCGATCTCCGGCGATCCGGCGCCGTTCAACGTCGTCGAGCATGTGCCTCCCGTGGACAAGCTCTCGGACGAGTTCCCGATCCGGCTCACGACCGGTCGGCGGCTCGACTCATACAACACCGGCGTTCAGAGCGGTGGCTACCGCTCCCCGCTTCGGCGGCGCGAGTCGCTCGACCTGTCGCCCGAGGACTGCGAGCGGCTGGGTGTGGACGACGGCGAGCTGGTCAAGGTGACGTCGCGGCGGGGGTCGGTCTACGCCCCCGTCCGGATCGACCAGACCCTCCGCCCGGGCCTGGCGTTCATGACGCTCCACTTCCCCGACGAGGTCGAGACGAACGTGCTCACGATCGACGCGACCGACCCCAAGTCGGGCACGGCCGAGTTCAAGGCGAGCGCGATTCGGGTCGACCGCCTCACCGACGCCGAGCGCGGCCTCGAGGCCGTGTCGCAGCTCGCGGTGCCGGCGAAGTAGATGGATCTGAGGCTGGCAGATGCGCCGCCGACCGCGGCCGAGCGGGAGGCTGTCGACGGCGTGCTGGGAGCGCCCGTCTCGTCGTGGGAGGGAGCCGCTCGGGGCACCGACGGCCACGCCGCCCGCGGCGGTCACGCCGCGCGCGCGCAGCGGCATCTGCTGCTCCCGGTGCTCCACGAGGTCCAGAGCCGGGTCGGGTGGATCAGCCCGGCGGCGCTCGGATACGTGTGCCTGCGGCTCACGATCCCGCCGGCCGAGGCCTACGGCGTCGCGAGCTTCTACGCGCTCTTCGCACTCGAGCCACGCGCCCCGCTCGTGACCCACGTGTGCACCGACATCGCCTGCATGTGCCGCGGCGGGAACGAGCTCGTCGCCGAGCTGGAACGGACCGTCGGCCCGGCGGGCGAGCATCCCGGGAACGGCACGTCGATCTGGCTCGAGAGCCCATGCCTGGGGATGTGCGAGCGGGCGCCCGCCGCACTCGTTACGTCGGCCGGCGAGAACGCGCACGAGCACGAGATCGCCCCGGCCGCCGCGGCCGACATCGCCGCCGCGCTCGCGGGCGCCGCCGCGCCGGCGCCGCCGCCGCTGGTGGCGCAGGCGGACGAACCGTCGCTTCGGCTCCTGCGCAGGATCGGGCGGGTCGACCCGGCGAGCCTCGACAGCTACCGGGCCGCGGGCGGCTACGCGGCCCTGCGCGCGGCGATCGACATGGGCCCGGCGGGGGTCATCCGCGAGGTGACCGACTCGCGGCTCCTCGGCCGCGGCGGCGCCGCGTTCCCGACGGGCCGCAAGTGGGACGCGGTGGCGCGGAACCCGGTCCGGCCGCATTACCTCGTATGCAACGCCGACGAGTCGGAGCCGGGCACATTCAAGGACCGGATCGTGATCGAGAGCGACCCCTTCGCCCTCGTCGAGGCGATGACCATCGCCGGGCTCGCGACCGGCTGCGAGCAGGGGTACGTCTACCTCCGCGGCGAGTACCCGCTGGCGTGGCAGCGCCTGTCGGCGGCGATCGACGAGGCCCGCGCCCGCGGCCTTCTCGGCGACGACGTCATGGGATCCGGCGTCCGGTTCGACATCGAGCTGCGTAAGGGCGCGGGCGCCTACATCTGCGGCGAGGAGACCGCGCTCTTCAACTCGATCGAGGGCTACCGCGGCGAGCCGCGCTCGAAGCCGCCGTTCCCGGTCGACTCCGGCCTCTTCTCCAAACCGACCGTCGTCAACAACGTCGAGAGCCTGATCAACGTCCTCGACATCGTGCTCGGGGGCGGCGCGGCGTTCGCCGCGATCGGAACCGAGCAGTCGACCGGCACCCGTCTCTTCTGCCTCTCCGGCTGCGTCGAGCGGCCCGGCCTCTACGAGGCGCCGTTCGGGGTCAGGCTGGGGGACCTGCTCGAGATGGCCGGAGGCGTCGCCGGCGGGCGGCCGCTGCGGACGGTGCTCCTCGGCGGGGCGGCCGGCGGTTTCGTCGGGCCCGACCAGCTCGACCTCGAGCTCTCGTTCGAGGCCACCCGCGCTGCCGGCGCAACGCTCGGCTCGGGGGTCGTCATGGCCTTCGACGACACCGTCGACCTCGTCCCGGTGCTGCTTCGGATCGCTGCCTTCTTCCGCGACGAGTCGTGCGGCCAGTGCGTGCCGTGCCGGGTCGGGACCGTGCGCCAGCAGGAGGCGCTGCTGCGCCTCGCATCCGAGCGGCCGCGGGGGACTGTCGCCGACGAGCTGGCACTCCTCGACGAGATCGCCCGGGCGATGCGCGACGCCTCGATCTGCGGCCTCGGCCAGACCGCGGCCAACGCCGTCGACTCGGCGATCCGCGTGCTGCGCGTCTTCGAGCCGGAGGCTGCGGGATGAGCGCCGTCCCCGTCACGATCCGCCGCACCGTCGAGGTCCAGATCGACGGCGAGGCGGTCCGCGTCGCCGAGGGCGCCACGATCCTCGACGCCTGCCGGGCCCGCGGCCTCGACATCCCGACCCTGTGCTTCGGCGAGACGCTGACGCCGGTGAACGCATGCCGCGTGTGCGTCGTCGAGGTGGAGGGGTCGCGCGTGCTCGTGCCGTCGTGCGCGCGGCAGGCCGAGGACGGGATGGTCGTCCGTACCCGTAGCGAGCGGGTCGACCACAGCCGCAAGATGGTGCTCGAGTTCCTCGGGTCAAGCGTGGATCTCTCGACGACCGACCACGTCGAGCGCTGGAACGGCGAGTACGGCGCCGCGCCCGAGCGCTACGGCCCGCCCGCGCCGCCGGCCCCCGCCGGCGCCCGCGACCGCGCCCGGGCCGGCCACCATCACGCCGGAGACGGCCAGACCGCGGCGACCGTGGCCCAGCCGGTGAAGGTCGACAACGAGAACTACGTCCGCGACTACTCGAAGTGCATTCTCTGCTACAAGTGCGTCGAGGGCTGCGGCACCGACTGGCAGAACACGTTCGCAATCGCCGTCGCCGGCCGCGGGTTCGACGCCCGGATCGCAACGGAGTTCGCCGCGCCGCTGCCGGACTCCGCGTGCGTCTACTGCGGGAACTGCATCGCCGTCTGCCCGACCGGGGCGCTCATGTTCAAGAGCGAGCACGACATGCGCCAATCGGGTGAGTGGGACGAGACGGCGCAGACCGTGACCGAGACGATCTGCTCGTACTGCGGCGTCGGCTGCAGCCTCGAGTTGCACGTGCAGGACAATGACATCGTGAAGGTCACCTCTCCGCTCGACGACGGCGTGACGCACGGCAACCTGTGCATCAAGGGCCGGTTCGGGTTCCAGTACGTGCAGAACCGCCCGCCCGAGGCGCCCGATGGCGCATGACCCGGACGAGGACGTCGGCAGGATGCTCGACGCACCCGCGCGACCTACGAGCACCAGTCGCGTCCGCGTCCTGAACGTCCGGGACGGCGCCCGCAGCCGACGGTCTGACCGGCTCGCGACTGAGGAGCCGATGGAGATCCGCGTCGACGAGCCGGGCGGCGCCCAGCGCACCGTCGCGGTGACGATGCGGACGCCGGGGCACGACTTCGAGCTCGCCGCCGGCTTTCTCTTCACGGAGGGGATCATCGGCCCGGCGGACCTCCGCGGCGTTCGCTACTGCGACGTCCCCCGTGAGGAGCAGCACTACAACGTCGTCACCGTGGCGGTGGGTCGGCCGCTGCCGGATCTCGCAGCTCGCAGCTTTTACACCACGTCGAGCTGCGGCGTCTGCGGAAAGGCGTCGCTCGAGGCGCTCGACGTCCAATGCGCGCCGGTGGCACCCGGGCCGGTCGTCGAGCCGGAGCTCCTCACCTCGCTCCCGGACGAGCTGCGCCGCGTGCAGCGGGTCTTCGACCGCACCGGCGGCCTGCACGCCGCGGCGCTGTTCGACGCCGACGGGGCGCTGCGGAGCTCGCGTGAGGACGTCGGCCGCCACAACGCCGTGGACAAGGTCGTCGGGGCCGAGCTGATGGCCGGATCCCTGCCGCTGTCGGACCGCGTCCTTCTCGTCTCGGGGCGGGCCAGCTTCGAGATCGTCCAGAAGGCCGCGGTGGCCGGCATCCCGATCGTCTGCGCCGTCTCGGCCCCGTCCAGCCTGGCGGTCGACGCCGCGCGCCGGTTCGGGGTCACGCTGGTGGGCTTCCTCCGCGAGCAGCGGTTCAACGTCTACACCCACTCCGAGCGCATCGCCGGCTCGTAACCACCGTTAAGTGCGGGTGCGCCGACGCGCTCGAGATTCGCGGGCCCTCGCTCACGTCGGCATCACCGCGGGATCGCGCAGCCGGTACCCGACGCCGGTCAGCGTCTCGATGGCGTCGCGCGGGATGCCGCCGGCCTCGAGCTTGTCGCGCAGGCGCCCCATGTGGGTGCGGAGGAGCTGCATCTCCTGGGCGTAGCCGGGGCCCCAGACCTTGCGGAGGAGCATCTCGTGGGTGAGGGGCCGTCCGGCTGCCAGCGCCAGCTCCTTCAGCAGGTCGAACTCCGTCGGCGTCAGGTGAATCTCGGCTCCGGCGACCGTGACGACGCGGCGGGGCAGGTCGATCGAGAGCCGGCCCACCTCGACGACCTGGTCCCCGGGGGCTGCGCCGTCGGAGCGGCGCAGGAGGGCCCGCACCCGGGCCAGGAGCTCGCCCACCCCGAACGGCTTGGTCAGATAGTCGTCGGCGCCCGCGTCGAGCGCCCGGATCTTGTCGGGCTCGTCCTGCACCGCCGAGATCAGGAGGATCGGCGCGGTCAGCCAGTCGCGCAGCTCGGCGCACACGTCGGCTCCGTCTCCGTCGGGCAGCATGAGGTCCAGAATCACGAGGTCGGGGGGCGAGAGCGCCGCTGCCGTGAGCGTCTCGGCTGCCCCACCGGCGGTCGCGACCCGGTAGCCGGCCTTCGTCAGTGTCACCTCGAGGGCCCGCCGGATCGGGCGCTCGTCGTCGACGACGAGGATCAGCGGCTCGCCGCTCACTCCTCCACCTCATCCCGAGCCGCCGGGAGCTCGAGGACGAACGTGCTCCCCGCGCCGTCCGTCGCGGGCGAGAGCCGAAGGACCCCGCCGTTGGCGGCTGCAAGCCCGCGGGCGATGGCGAGGCCGAGGCCTGATCCGGGCATGTCGCGCGTCCGGCCGCCGCGGGCGAACGGCTCGAAGATCCGCTCTGCGTCCTCGGACGCGACGCCCGGCCCATGGTCCCGTACCGCGATCTCGACGACGTCCCCTCGCGGCCCGACGCGCACATCGACCGTCTGGTCGGCGCGCGAGAACTTGAGCGCGTTCTCGACGACGTTCACCACGACACGCTGAAGCTGCGGCCCGTCGCCGCGCACCAGCGGCACGTCGGCGGCGACCGCGACCCGGATGCGTGTCTGCGGCTCGCCGCGGAAGAGCTCGGCGACGGCCGCCTCCACGAGCTCGCGCGGGTCGAGCCAGTCGGGGGCGGGCGGAAGCGCGCCGGCGTTCAGGCGGGACAGGTCGAGCAGGTTCTCGATCATGCGGCTCATCCTGCCGCTCTCGGCTCCGATCGTGTCGAGGAGCTCCTGTTCGTCGTCGTCGAGAGCCGCGAAGCGCAGGCCGCCGGAAGCAGCGGCGATCGCCTGGAGCGGGGAGCGCAGGTCGTGCGAGACGGCCCGCAGGAGCGCCGTCTTCAGCTCGTCGGAGCGCAGGAGCGCCTCCGCGTTCACCTGCTCGCGCATCCGCCGCTCGCGCTCCTCGCCAAGCGCGATCAGGCCGGCGAGCTGGCGCGCGACCCGGGCCGAGGCGGGCAAGGACAGCAGCTCCGGGCCACCGCCCGAGAGCCGGAGCTCGCCGATCAGGCGCCCGTTCAGCTCGAGCGGCAGGGCGTTGGCACCGCCCGTGGCCGCCGGGCCACGGACGATGATGCCGCTCTCGGCGCCGAGCGTCTGCGCGGCCTCGTCGCCGAGGCCGGCCAGCGCGTCGTCGAGGTTGGCCGCCGTGGCGATCGCGGTCGCAAGGCGCTCCCCGAGCCGAGCTTCCTCGGCCCGGCGGGCGGCCTCCTCGCGGCCGCGGCGCTCCCTGGCGGCGAGGTCGCTCGTCACGACTGCGGTCACGGCGAATGCGGCCAGCGCGAGCCAGTCGCTCGACGAATTGATGACGAGCGTGTGCCTGGGCGGCAGGAAGAAGAAGTTGAATGCCAGCGCCGAGGCGAGGCTGGTCGCGAGCCCCCACCACAGGCCGTAGATCGACGAAACCGCCAGCACGGCGAGGAGGTAGAACACGCCCGCCGAGCGGACGGGCACACTCGGGGTCACGGCGGCGACGAAGGCGGTCGAGGCCGCCACGAGGGCGGCCGAGACGACGAGCGCGGAAACCCGCGACGACCGCGCGGCCCGGGGGCGCACGGCGGCCAGGATGTCGGTCTTGAGCCGCCCGTCGGTGCGGGTTGCGGCCATACCGGGATTCTCGCAGGTGGCGGCGTCAGCCGGAGCGGCGCAGGAGACGCCGCCACGGCGTCTCTTCGACGCGCTCGACGACCAGCGAGCGCCGCACCGACGCAATGTCGAGAGGCGCTCCGGTCGACACGTCGCTCCTGGCGCTCGCGATCCGCTCGACGAGCTCGGCCAGCTCCCGGGTGGGGACCGCGAACACGCATTCCGCGATGACCGAGCCGTTCACGACGCGCGACGACGACACCCTGACCGTCGTCTCGAGCGGCTCGGCGAAGAACCGAGCCCGCAGGAACAGGCGATCGCCGCGGCGCAGAAGGCGTGTGGTCCGGAACGTGACTCCCAGGCGTGACAGGTCGATGATCGTGCCGTCGACGGTATCGCCGTCGACGACGTCCTGGCAGTAGATCGCGGTCAGCCGGCCAGGGCGCTGAAGGGTCTGACGACCGGCGAGGACGATCGTCTCGGCCCCCTCCTCGGAGACGTCGACCGCTCGCAGCCGAACGCGTGCGTCGTTCGCAGTCTCGAGCACCGCGCGCTCGCAGAGCATGGTGACGCGATACCTGCGCCCGCCGACGACGACCCGACCGGCGAGCTCCATGCCGCCGACGATCCGCATCCGGTCGGCGGTCCCAGTGAGCTCTGCCCCAAACGTGCGGGTGATCGCGACCGTGAGCGTGCCGCCGATATCACGCTCGAAATCGGCGCTCCCGGTACGCGACAGCAGTTCGACTGCCCTCTCAAGCGACGGCTGACTCATTCCCCCACCCCCACAATCGATTCCGGCCAAAACCGTCAGAAAGTGGACACCCAGGCGGGGGAACGTCCCGACGTGAACCGTCGGCTCGTACGGAAGCCCGGTACGCTATCGGCCATGCCGGAGATCGAGCGTCGCCAGCAGCCGTCAGGGCGGCGCGCCTTCGACGAGATCGGCGATGCGACACGGCGGACGCGCCTCGCCAACGAGCGCACCTACCTGGCGTGGTGGCGAACGGGCCTGACGGCACTCGCGGTGAGCCTTGCCGCCGGGCGGGTGGTGCCGACCATCTCGCACGGGACGCCGTGGCCGTACGAGCTGGCGGGCGCAGGGTTCGCCGTGCTCGGCGTCCTCTGCATCGTGACCGGCTACCAGCGCGAGCGCGAGATCGACCGCGCTCTGAGGGAGGGCCGCTTCGCGGCGCTCGACACGCGGATCAACCTCATCCTGACCGCGGCCGGCGTGGTGCTCGGCGTCATCACATTAGCGTTGATCGTCGTGAATCCGTGACCGGCACGCCGGCCTCGCTGAGAACGTCGCGCAGCATGAGCGCGTTGGTGGGCGCCTGCGCGATCGGCGCGCCGCCGTCGCCGGCGCTGCGGCCGTTGTTGTTGAACATCACGAATGCCCGCTCCGAGAGCGTCGAGAGCTGCCGCAGCGGCTCTGACCACTCGCTCAGCTCCTCGGTCGAGTAGAGGTAGTCGAAGCGCTCGGCCGCGCTCCCGCCGCGGTGGTTCCACGTCGCGGCGTTTCGTCCGTGCAGGCGCAGGTAGGCGGTCGGAGTGGTTGCGCCGACCACGGTCGGCACCAGGTTCTTGGCCTCGGTTCGCGGCGCATCGACCATGACGTACGTCGCTCCGCGGCGCTCGAGGAACGCCAGCGTCTCGGCCTTGGCGTCGTCCTCCAGCCAGCTGCGGTGGCGGAACTCGACGAGCATCTCGTCGCCGCCGAGCTGCTCCTGGGCCCACTCGATGTACTCGAGCGACGCCGGCTTCATCACCACGTAGGGCGGGAACTGCATGAGGATCCCGCCGAGCTTCCCGGTCCCGCGGAGAGGCTCGAGCGCGGCCCGGAAGCGGTCGAACACCTCGGCCCGGAGCTCGCGG
Source organism: uncultured Actinomycetes bacterium (assembly GCA_963709425.1). Taxonomy (GTDB): domain Bacteria; phylum Actinomycetota; class Thermoleophilia; order Gaiellales; family JAICJC01; genus JAICJC01. Next base: position 116,619 of record CAVPWG010000002.1, read on the forward strand.
GAGGGGTGATCGACCCGGCCCCGGTGGTCCACCTCGACCTCCCCGCGCAGATCGGGCGGAAGCTGATCGGCCTTCACGGGATGGCGAGTCATCATGCCGAACGCCTTGACGTGGAAGACGAATCCGTCGGGCGTCCTGCGGGCCCAGGCGGCGGCGGCCTCGGCCGTGGGGATCGCGTAGTAGCTCGAGTTCACCTCGACCGTGTCGAAGAGCTCGGCGTAGTGGCGCAGGCGGCCCTCGGCGCTCCGCACGGTGCGGGGGTACCACGTCTTGACGAGCGACTCGTCCGCCCACGAGCAGGTGCCGATGCGCACTGTCGCCGTCAGAGCACGTACCCCCCGTCGGGCTCGAGCGGATGCGAGGCGGACGCCCAGGCGAAAAGGCCCCCGCGCAGGTTCGCGACGTCGTAGCCGGCGCCGTGGAGCGCGTCGGCGGCGTAGCCGGAGCGAGAGCCGGTGCGGCACACGATCACCATGCGCCGGTCGCGCGGGAGCTCGGCAACGCGACCGCCGAGCTCGCCCAGCGGGATCAGGACGGCGCCGGAGATGTGACCCGCGTCCCATTCGACCTGCTCGCGGACGTCGACGACGAGCGCTCCTGCCGAGATCTCCTCCGCGGCGTCCGCGGCGGCGATCTCGGGGGCGGGCTCCATGTGCCGAACTCTACGCGGGCCCGGGCTGGGTGGCGCCGACGTACGTGTCCTGGAACCAGCTCGTGGAGAGCTTGGCGATCCGGACGAAGTCGCCGGTGTGCGGCGCGTGAACGACATAGCCGTGACCGATGTAGATGGCCACGTGGCCGAGCTTGTGGAAGAAGACCAGGTCGCCCGGCTGGAGCTGCGCCTGATTCTTGATCCACACCGGTCCCATGTGGAACTGCGAGGCGGCGAAGTGCGGGATCGTGTAGCCGTGCCTCGCCCAGAGCCAGCTGACGAGGCCCGAGCAGTCGAAGCCGTCGGGTGACGCTCCGCCCCACACGTACGGGACGCCGATCTGCTTCAACGCCTCGAGTGCGATCTGGTCACGAAGCTCCTGGCCAGGATCGGCGGCGTCGGCGGTCAGCGCGTCCTCGAGCCACTTGTGCGCATTGAGCGCGAGCTGGCCCTGGCCGATCTGGTCGGCGGCCTCGATGACCCTGACCTGCTGGCCGAGCTCGTGCTCGAGCCGCTGCCTGCGCCGCAGCTCGTGGCGGATCTGGCGGCGCTTCTCTGCGAGCCTGCGCTCGGCGATCCGCGACTTCTGGCGGTCGATGACGAGCAGCTCGCGCTCGTGCGCGATCGCTGCGCGGGCGGCGGCGATCGCCTCGACGGTGTCGCTGACCGCGGTGTCCACCTGGCGGCTCAGATCCATGCCGTTCGTGATCTGCGAGAGCGAGGAGGAGTCCAGGACGATCTCGATCGTGCGCGGGTCGCCGCCCTTGTACTGCTCGATCAGGAGCTGGGCGAGGTTTCGCTGCTGGCGCTCGAGCTCGGCCTGCTCGGCCTGGAGCCGTGCCGTTGCGGCGCGGATCTCGCGCTGCAGCACGTGCAGGTGCCAGCGGACCTGGTCGTACCGCTCGGTGAGGAGCTCGATGCGCGAGTCGAGCGCTCGCATCTGGGCGCGCACGCGGGCGTACTGCGCCCGCTTCTTCTGAAGGAGCGTGTCAGCAGACGCCGTGCCCGCGAGGACGGAGGCGCACAGGACGAGCCCGGCCGCGAGGACGAGCGTCCGCGACATTCGCAAACGTAACCCATACATCACTACCAGCGTCGGCAAAGATCCGGAAAACTTGAGAGGACTCAAGGGTTGGGGGCATCCCGCCGACAACGTTTTCTATGCAGATCACCGTCTCCTGTCACACCTGCGCGGGTGAGAAGCGCCCGTTGAGCCCGTGCCCGTGGTGCGCGTCCCAGCCCGCCGCCGACGTCGAGGTCGCCGAGTGGCGCTCGGCGCTTCATGCCGAGTCGCTCGCCCGGATCACCGCCGAGCCGCGCCGCGGGCCGGCTCCGGTCGTGAGCCTGCCGACGCCGATTCAGGTGGTCGTGACGGTCGGCGGCGTCGCGCTGCGCCAGGCCGATCCCATCTTCTCGGACGCCGTCGTCCCGGCCGCCGACCCGCTCTCGTTCGACTGGAACGAGGACACGGGTCTGCGCCGCCTGCGCCGCACGGCCTGAGCCGTCTAGCGCAGATCGAGCAGCGCGGCGGGCAGGTCCAGCCGCTCGACCGCGACGCCGTGCCGCGCCGCCTCGGCGAGCAGCTCCGCGTACACCTCGGCCTCGCCCGGGTCTGACGGCGCCCAGTCGTTCAGGTACCGCACGCGGCTCACGCCGGCCTGGTAGGCCTCCTTGAGGCAGCCGAAGCACGGGCGCAGCGTCGTGTAGAGGTGCGCCCCCTGGACGGAGTAGCCGAGCTTGGCGGCCTGGAGGATGGCGTTCTGCTCCGCGTGGACGCAGATGCAGACGTCGTACCCGCGGCCGGGCAGATAGTCCGCCGGGTTGGCGCACCGGTGGCAGCCGCCCTCGTCGCAGTTCGGAAATCCGGTGGGCGTGCCGTTGTAGCCGGTGGCGATGATCCGCTGGTCGGACACCAGCACCGCGCCGACGTGGCGGCCCAGGCATGCGGCCCGCTCGCGGGTCGCCACGGCGAGCAGCATGAAGTACTGCTCGGGCGTGGGGCGCACGGCCGCCCGGCGGGCGTCGGCGCGATCCGCGGTCCGGGTCGGCTCCATGCCTGCAGCGTACCGGCGCGAGGAAGTGTGCCGCGGGCACGTGTGGGCTCCTGACGTGCGAGGGTCAGGCACATGCCCGCGGCAATTCCAGTGTCTGCCAATCTGAGCCGAGGTCAACCCCGGATAATTGATGGAGAACGGGTTGACCTCCACGGGCCCAGCCGGGAGCATGGACATGACAGGTTCCGGGGAGGTCGGAGATGGGGCACGGCGCGCAGAGCAGACCACGTTGGCCACGGCTCGTCACAGCCGGCGTCGCCGCGCTGGCGGTGCTCGCCGTGCCGTCGGCCGCCCAGGCGGGCGGATCGATCCTCAGCGTCAGCCCGCACCACCTCAAGTTCGGGCGACAGCCGGTCGGAAGCTTCACCACGCGCACGGTGACGATCCGCAACCGGTCGTCCCGCACGCTGTTCGTGACGATCACTGACCAGTCGCCCGACGACTTCTCGCCCGGCCAGCCGGGGTCGACCTGCTTTCTCTCGTTCACCGTGAACGTGCTCAGCCCAGGCGACCGGTGCACGATGATCATCGGGTTCGAGCCGGCGCCGCCGTTCAGCGGCCTCGAGCGAGCCGACATGACGGTCACGGCTGCGAACTCCGCGGGGAAGATCCTGCGCACCCGGCACGTCCGGATCACCGGCGTCGGCGTTTCCGCATCCTGACTCGCGCCGGCACCGGCGCATGCCACGCCGCAGGAATGGGTAATGTTGGCGTTGGAGTGGGAATTTCTAGGAGATCTGCCCGGGTCGGCCACATGGGTAGGGGGCGCCGGCCCGGAGAAGGAGGGGTGGATGACCGACCAGGCGCAGATTCGACGTGACCCGCTTGTAGAGCACGCCGTTCCGCTCGTCGCCAAGGCGATGTTCCTCGCCGACGACGCGAACGACCTGTGGGAGTACTTCCGCGACAGGGTGGACGCCGAGCGGCACCGGATCGTGGAGGACGCGATCCGAGAGGCGCTCGAGCCGCTGGAGGAACGCTTCGCGATGGACGCGGTTGCGCGCGTGGCGGCGACGATGGCGGCGGAGCGGGCGCGCGACGAGTAGCCCCGACTCGGCGGCGTGGACGGACGAGTGGGCGGTGACGGGATCGAACCGCCGACCCCCTGCGTGTAAGGCAGGTGCTCTCCCAGCTGAGCTAACCGCCCGGCCCGGACCAGTCTACCGGCGCCCACTCCGGCGCTGATGCGCGGATGGACGCCGGCGGACGAAAGAGGTCGCGCCCCTAGAGGGAGGCGATGACGTTGTTCAGCAGGCTCGAGATCGCGGTCGAGAGCAGGCCGAGCGTCACGACGACGGCGATGGTGATGACGCCGAGGACGACGGCGTACTCGGCCATCGTCTGGCCGGACTCGTCGGTGGTGCGAAGGAACGAAAGAGCGGACACGTAGGGCTCCGATCGTGGGGGGTCGCTGCGGCCCAGATGGCCGCGTGTGTCCCAATGATCCGAGCGTTCGGCCCCCCGTCCTATCACCCGAAAGGGTGGACGCCTGGTTAACCGAGCCGCTGATCGAGATTGACCGCGGCCGAGATCAGCGCCAGGTGCGTGAAGGCCTGCGGGAAGTTCCCGAGCAGCTCGCCCGACGGCCCGATCTCCTCCGAGTAGAGGCCCAGGTGGTTCGCGTAGGTGAGCATCTTCTCGAACGCCAGCCGCGCCTCGTCGAGCCGGCCGGCGCGGGCCATAGCCTCGACGTACCAGAACGAGCAGATCGAGAACGTCCCCTCATCGCCCTGGAGCCCGTCCGGCGAGGCGGAGGCGTTGTAGCGGTAGACGAGGCTGTCGGAGACGAGCTCCTTGCCGATCGCGTCGAGTGTCGAGAGCCACCGCGGGTCCTTCGGCGCGATGAAGCGCGTCAGCGGCATGAGGAGCAGCGAGGCGTCGAGGACGTCGGACTCGTAGTGCTGCACGAACGCCCCGCGCTTCTCGTTCCAGCCCCGGGTCATGATCTGCTCGGTGACCTCGTCGCGGGCCGAGAGCCAGGCGACGAGGTCTGCCGGGAGGCCGCGCTGGCGCGCCATGCGGATCGCGCGCTCGATCGCCACCCACGACATGAGCCGCGAGTAGGTGAACTGCTGGCGCCCGCCACGCGTCTCCCAGATGCCCTCGTCGGGCCGGTCCCAGTTCTTGCAGAGCCACTCGAGCACCTTCACGAGGTCCATCCAGGCGTCGTAGGAGATCGGCTCGCCGTACTTGTTGTAGAGGTACACCGAGTCGATCAGCTCGCCGTAGATGTCGAGCTGGAGCTGGTCGGCGGCGCCGTTTCCGATCCGCACCGGAGCAGATCCGGCGTAGCCCTCGAAGTGGTCGAGCACCTCCTCCTCGAGGTCGGCCCGGCCGTCGACGCCGTACATGATCTGGAGCGGCCCGTCGCCGCGGCCGGCAGACTCGCGGAAGCGGTCCGTGAGCCACCGCATGAAGGCCTCGGCCTCCTCCGTGAACCCGAGCCGCAGCAAGGCGTAGAGCGAGAACGCCGCGTCGCGGATCCAGGTGTAGCGGTAGTCCCAGTTGCGCTCGCCGCCCAGCTGCTCGGGAAGGCTCGTGGTCGCGGCCGCGACGATCGCGCCGGAGGGGCGGTACGTGAGCAGCTTGAGGGTGAGCGCCGACCGGTTCACCATCTCGCGCCAGCGGCCGCGGTACACGGAATGGTGGAGCCAGCCGCGCCAGTAGCGGACGGTGTCCTCGAACGCCTCGGCCGCCTCCTCGTCGGTGAGGAGCGGCGGCAGCGGCCCCTCCCCGGCCTGCTCGAGGCTGAAGATCGCGCTCTCGCCGGCGGTGAGCCGAAACTCGGCAGCCACGCCATCGTCGAGCGGCTCGAGGTCGGTTGCTGTCACGAGCGCCAGGCGCAGGTCGTCGGAGCTGAACGTGGCGCCGTGCTCGCCGATCAGCGTCGTGTGGGTCGCGCGGCCGTAGTCGAACCGAGGCCGGCAGACGAGCATGAACTTCATCTCGCCGCGCACCCCGAGCACCCGCCGAAGCAGCTGGCGGCGATGCTCCGGATCGCGGTGGATCGGCATGAAGTCCTGCACCTCGCCCACGCCGTGCGGCGTCAGGAAGCGTGTGATGAGGACGTTCGTGTCCGGGAAGTAGAGCTGCTTCGTCGCGTAGTCGGAGTGCGCCGGAGCGATCCGGAAGTACCCGCCCTTCTCGGCGTCGAGAATCGCGGCGAAGACGCTGGGCGCGTCGAATCGCTCGGGGCAGTACCAGTCGATCGTGCCGTCCGTCCCGACCAGCGCCACCGTGTGCAGGTCGCCGATGACGCCATGCTCGGCGATCGGCAGATAGCGGCGGTCGGCGGTCACGGCGGGGACGATACCGCGCGGGCTCCGAGGCGCGAGGCCGAGGCTATACTTGCGCCCGGCGCCTTTCCCGAGGCGCCGTTTCGCCTGGCCGCACGGCCGGACACGGGGGCGTAGTTCAGCTGGTTAGAACGCCGGCCTGTCACGCCGGAGGTCGCGGGTTCGAGTCCCGTCGCTCCCGCTAAATCCCTGCAAATCTGCATGTTTTGTTTCAGTGGAAGCCGAACACCGGCGGGATGACGACCACGACCGTCGCCGCCCACAGCGCGAACACGGGCAGGTAGGTCGTCTGCCAACGCTCGAGCCGGTGGAGCGTCGTGCGCCGCCTGATGAATCGCACCGCTAGCCAGGCCGCGCCGGCCAGGTTCACGAGCAGCACGAGGTTGAGACCGAGAGCTGCCGCTCGGTTCGGGGTGAACCCCAGGTCGCCGATCCGGGCGATCATCGCGCCGAGCACCATCAGGTCGAGCACGAGGGCGCTGACGACGGCGACGAGCTGAACCCGGTCCATCCAGCTCGGCGACGCCGACGGGTCGCGCGCGGACATCCCGTACAGGACGAGCCCGAGGACGACCAGCAGCAGGGCGTCGAGGACGCTGACGAGCTCGCGGTCGAACGCACCGCCCAGACCGGTCGCCGCATAGACGAGGGCAGCGATCGTCAGCATCACTGCGAAGAGCGGTGTGAAGATCATCGAGAGCACCGGCGCCATGTTCTCGACGACCCGCTGCTTCGACTCGACGAGCCAGGCCGCGACGACGACGGCGCCCGCCGCTCCCGAGGGCACCACCCACTGGGCGATCCGGTCGCCGTCCACCCCGACCGGCTGGAAGATCCCGGCGATCAGGGCCATGAGCACGCCGCCGCCGAGCGCGATCAGCACGTAGTAGATGAACCACTCACCCGTGAAACGGACGAAGTCCATGCGCCGCTCGTGCGAGCGGACCGTGCCGCCCATGTACGTGTAGGCGACCGCGAACCAGAGCGCGACGGGCAGACAGAGGGCGACGAGGACCTCGGTGTCCGAGTCCGCATCCCACGGGTAGAGGTTCACCACGAGCGCGGCGACTGCGAACGGCGCCGCCGTGAGCACCCAGCGCCGCGCATCGAGCTGCCGCCCGCGGGCGAAGTACGCCGCGAGGAACGGCAGCACGAAGAGCGTCGCGTTCCGCGCCAGCCAGGACATCCCGCCGCCGGAGGACGCGTCCGCCGCGAGACGTGCGATCTGGATCGCGACGGCCGCGCCCAGGGCGAAGACGAGCGCCTCGACCCAGCCGGTGGACACCAGCGCCGGCCCGTCGTCGCCGCTCCGGAGCAGCTGCTTCCACAGGCGACCGCTGTGCTCGCGGGCGTACTCCCGCGAGAGCGCGTCGACGTCCCCGAGCCGCTTCACGGCGATCAGGAACCCCTCGTCGTCGGTGAGGCCCGCCGCCTTCAGCTCGGCGATCTGGTAGCGAAGATGATCCTCCAACTCGTCGAGGTCGTGGCCGTTCACACCCGGCGCGTTCGCGACGTACGCCCGCCACTCCGCGATCTGTACCTCGACGGCCTCCATCGCTCACGCCTCGCGGAGGGCGAACGGCGCTCCACCCGGGCCCGGCCAGACGCCGCCGAGCGTGCGCGTGACGGCGACCCATTGCCGCTGCTGGTCGGCGAGCGCGCCTCGCCCCTCGTCGGTGATGGCGTAGTACTTGCGGCGACGGCCTTCCGGCGGCGTCCGCCATTCCGTCGTCACGTGGCCGAGCCGCTCGAGGCGGTGGAGCAGCGGGTACAGCATCCCGTCGGTCCACTCGAGCTCGCCGCCGGAGAGCGCGCGCACCCGCTTCAGGATCGCGTACCCGTAGCTCTCGCCCTCGACCAGGATCGCGAGAACGAGCGGAGTCGCCGAAGCCGCAACCAGGTCCTTGTCGATGCGCATGCCCGTCCCTTAGCTCGAAGTACCATGCATTGAAGCACAAGGTAACTAGGAGCCGCAAGGCGTTCGAGGGGAGCGCCGGAAAGCAGGTCCCTACCGCCCCGCTTCCCGAGCCTGACGCGCCAGCGTAGGCGCCCGAGTCGGCCCCCGGTGGTAGCGTCGGGACGTGATCCGCGCCCACCTCGCGGCAGAGCTCCTCGTCGAAGGCGAGCGCTGGCCCGTGTTCGTCTGGACGATCGACCACCCGGCCGGGCTCGTGCTCGTCGACACCGGGATGATCGACTCGAGAGCCGAGATCGACGATATGAGCCCGACGCCGCACCCCGAGAACATCCCCCGCGACGTCACCAGCGTCATCAACACCCACCTGCATTTCGACCACTGCGGCGGTAACCGCCTCTTTCCGGGCGTACCGATCCACGTCCAGGCGCGCGAGCTCGCCGACGCTCGTTCGGTCGACGACTACACGATCCGTGAATGGGTCGACTTCGACGGCGCAACGTATGTCGAGCACGAGGGCGAGGTGGAACTGCTACCGGGAATCCGCCTGCTGCCGGCGCCCGGGCACACGGACGGACACCAAGTGGTCGTCGTCGAGACCGGCGAGGGCCCGGTCGTCCTCGGAGGCGACGTGGGCACCTCGTTCCGCGAGCTCGAAAGCGGCACGACCGAGGGACAGCGTCGCGTGCTCGCCCTCGGCGCGCCTACGTGGCTCTCCCACGCGGGGGAGCCGAAGATCCCGGAACATCGCCCGGATTCGTCATCATGACCCGTGTAACGAGCCAGACCGCAGCGGGCTCGAGTCCCGCCGCTCCCGTTCCCTTCGGGCTCCGCTCGATCTAATACTCCTCGGACTGCGGCAGGTCGTCGGTGATGTCGAACCACGGCGCCTTCGAGCCTACGAAGATGTGCTCGGTCGGCCTTATGCCCGGCGTGTCGACCAGCGATCCCATCGCGACGTGCGCGTACGCGCCGTCCCGGACGACCGAGAAGAGCAGCGATCCGCACTTCGCGCACCGCGCGTCGTGGAGGTTCTCCTCTCCGACGATGAGCAACCCGTCGCCACCCTCGATCAGCTCGAGCTTCTCCCGCTCGATGCCGGCGAACGCCTTGAACGCGGAGCCGGTCGCAGCGCGGCAGCGTGAGCAGTGGCAGTTCGCGGCATACAGGAACGCGTCGGCGACCCGGTAGCGCACCGCGCCACACTCACAGCTCCCGGCGAGCAGGCGATCGTCGTCCACCTGCGTAGCATGCCGCATCGTGACGTTCCACGCCCGCCGAGAGGAGCAGCCATGATCGCCCGCATCTGGAGAGGGGCAGTGCGAAGGAGCGACGGCGACGCGTACAGCCGCTATCTGACCGAGACCGGCGTTGCGGGGTACTCCGCGACGGAGGGCAACGCCGGGGTCTGGATGCTGCGGCGCGACGTCGGCGACAACACCGAGTTTCTGATGTTCACGCTCTGGGACTCGCTGGACGCCGTCAAGCGCTTCGCCGGCGAGGGCTACGAGACGGCGGTGTTCTACCCTGAGGACGACCGCTTCCTGGTCGATCGCGACCCGGGAGCGAGCCACTGGACAGTGGATGCGCAGGTGCTACCGAGCGATCAGTAGCATCAGGCGCCGTGGCGGTTATCGACGTGGCCACGAGCTGGTACGCACGCGGACGCACGTACTGCGCCCCGCCCGCGACTCCGTGCTGAGGACGGAAGAACCGGACGTCCTGCGGTGTCTTGTGAGCATCCTGATCATCCCGAGGAGGAGATCCCGATGTTCCGCATCAAGCACCTCATCCCGACCGTCGCCGTGGTGATCGCTGCCGGAGCGCTCGCGCCGGTGGCCCAGGCCCACGCTGAAGGCCTCTACCCACACGTCACTTCGAAGACCACGGTCGTCGGCTTCTTCGACCCGGCGCCCAAGGTCGACAACCAGCTCGGCGCGCGGGTCCACGACACGCCGCTCGCCAACCCCGTCGCACCGACGGTCGTCGTGACCGGTCGGACGACCCCGATCTCCGGCGGCGTCGACTGGTCGCTCCCCGTGATGGGCGCGATCGCACTTGGGCTCATCTTCATGGTCGCCGGCGATCAGCTCTTCTTCCGCCGGCGCGGGCAGCTCGCCACGTAGTCACCGGTGGGCCGTGTAGCGTTGGGGGTGGTGCCCGTCGCCACCCCCAACGCCCTGCCCACGAGCCTCGTCGGATCGTATGCGCAGCCCGACTGGCTGATCGACCGCGAGCGGCTGCTCGAGCGCTTCCCGCCTCGCGTGCGCGCCAAGGAGCTGTGGCGGATCGACGCCAGGTTCCTGGAGGAAGCCCAGGACGACGCCACCCTGATCGCCATCCGCGACCAGGAGCGGGCCGGGCTCGACGTACTCACCGACGGCGAGCAGCGCCGCGAGAGCTACTCCAACCGGTTCGCCACCGCGCTCTCGGGCGTCGACATCGAAAACCCCGGGACGGCACTCGACCGCAGCGGTCACCCCAACCCCGTGCCGCGCGTCGTCGGGCCGATCGAGCGGCAGCGCTCGGTGCAGGTGCGCGACGTCCAGTTCCTGCGCTCCAACACCTCGAGGCCGATCAAGATGACCGTCCCGGGCCCGTTCACGATGTCGCAGCAGGCCCAGAACGACTTCTACGAATCGGATGCCGAGCTCGCGCTTGCGTACGCCGGCGCCGTCCACGACGAGATCGCCGAGCTTTTTGCGGCGGGCGCCGACATCGTCCAGATCGACGAGCCGTACATGCAGGCCCGGCCGGAGAAGGCGCGCGAGTTCGGGCTCGCGGCGCTGGCCCGCGCGCTCGACGGCATCCAGGGCACGACCGCCGTCCACATCTGCTTCGGCTACGCCGCCATCATCCACGAGCGGCCGGAGGCATACTCGTTCCTGCCCGAGCTCGCCACGTGCACGTGCGATCACATCTCGATCGAGACGGCGCAGTCGAATCTCGACACGGCGATCCTCGAGACGCTGCCCGGCAAGGGCATCATCCTTGGCGTCATCGACCTGGACAGCCACGAGGTCGAGACGCCCGAGACCGTCGCCGCCCGCATCCGCAAGGCGCTGCCGTACAAGCGGCCCGACGAGCTGACGGCAGCGCCCGACTGCGGGATGAAGTACCTGCCGCGCGACGTCGCCTTCGCCAAGCTCGAGGCGATGGTCGCGGGCGCCGAAACCGTTCGTTCCGAGCGCGAGGTGGAGGACCTATGAGCCTGCGAGACGGCTGACGGTGTCCGGGCCTCCGACCGAGCCGCGCCCCCGAAACTCATGGGAGGATGCGCCGGCAACCGTAACTGCCCGCGGGCGATGAGTTTGCGCAAGGGTGCCGGTCTACACGACGAAACCGTACGCAAGGCTGGAGGCGACGACGACATGGCACGCATCACGCTCGATATCTCAATGTCCCTCGACGGCTTCGTCGCCGGGCCGGAGCCCTCGATGGAGCACCCGCTGGGGAAGCGGGGCGAGGAGCTGCACGAATGGGTGTTCGGGCTCGCGTCCTGGCGCCAGGCACACGGCATGGAGGGCGGCGAGACTGGGCCCGACGCCGATCTCGTGGCCGAGCACGTCGCCTCGTACGGCGCGGTCGTCATGGGTCGGCGCATGTACAGCGGCGGTGCCGGCCCGTGGGAGGGCGATCCCAACGCCGGCGGTTGGTGGGGCGATGATCCGCCGTTTCACGTGCCCGTCTTCGTGCTGACCCACCATGCGCGCGAACGCCGCGAGATGCAGGGCGGGACGACCTTCCACTTCGTCACCGGCGGGATCGATGCGGCGCTCAACGGAGCCCAGGAGGCGGCCGGAGCCAAGGCTGTCCACGTCGCCGGAGGAGCCGACGTCGCGCAGCAGACCCTCGCCGCAGGCAGGTTCGACGAGCTCACGGTGCATGTCGCGCCGGTGCTGCTCGGAGCGGGCAGGCGGCTCTTCGAGAACGTCGACGGCAGCGGCGTGCAGCTCCAGCCGATGCCCGTTCCGGCGTCACCGGCCGTCACGCACCTGCGCTACCGGGTCGTCAGGTAACGGCCCCCTCGATCCGATCGCCGGCCCGGACGCGGCCCGACGCTCAGGCGACGGCGGGCTGCTGCCGGTGCGCCAGCATCAGCGGGATCGGCGCGATCGCGATGATCGTCGCCCCGAGGGCGATCGCCAGGACACCGAACTCGGAGTACGCCGCCCCGCCGGCGAGCGCCAGCCCGGCGCCCGTGAAGCCCGAGAGGAGGTCGGTGAAGCCGATCAGCCGGCCGCGCTCGGACGGGGCCGCGACGTCAGCCAGGTGGGCGGACGCGGCAACGTAGGACACGTTCCAGCCCAGGCCGACCCCGAAGAGGCAGAACGACGTCCAGAGCACGCTCGAGTGCCAGCCCAGGCCGAGCGCCGACACCGCCATCACCAGAAGGCCGCCCACGAGCGCGGGCATGCGGCCGACGCGGTCGATCATGTCCCCGACGACCAGCACCAGCGAGTACATCCCGATGATGTGGAAGCTGATCACGGTGAAGATGTCCTCCTCGGCATGGCCGTGGCCGACGACCACATAGCCGGCCAGGTTCATCACCGACACCATGACGGCGAAGCTCGTGACGGCCGCGATCACCGCGGCGATCGTGCCCGGGCGGGCGAGCACGTCCGACAGCGGCGGGGCCGGACCTGAATCGTGGTCCGGGTTCGTGCGAGCTGTCGCCGCCGCGAACTCCTTGGGGTCGGGCCGCACCTGCAGCACGATGAAGAATCCGACGGCCATCATCGCGCCGGCCGCCAGATACGGGATCACGAGGTCGCCCGAATCGAGGTGCCGACCGGAGAGCAGCGGGCGGAAGACGAGCGGTCCCAGCGCCGCGCCGAACAGCGACCCGAAGAGGACGTACGAGATCCCCCTCGCCCGTCGCTCAGCCGGATAGAGGTCGGCCGCGGCCGCTCGAGCGAGGAGCACGGTGCCGCTCGATCCGCCGACCATGACGAAGCCCAGGAGTACGAGCGGCGCGGACTCGAGGCCCGCGCCGGCTGCGGCGAGGATGCAGCCGCCCACGCCGAGGGCGCAGCCCGTCGCGAGCACGGGCACCCGTCGATGCTTGTCCATCGCCCGCCCGGCCGGAAGCGCTGCGACGGCCGACGAGGCCAGGAACACCGCAGGGCCGAGGCCGAGGATCGACTCGATGCCCGTGACGAGGACGAGCGTGATGGTCGAGACGGCGACGACGAGCTGCAGCATCCCGCTCAAACACGTCAGCGTGGCCGCGAGCAGGATCGTGTTCCGGCGGACCAGCGCCGGCGACGGCGCCTCAGAGATCACGCAGCGCTCGCGTCGCCCACCCCGACACAAGAAGCACGATCACGCCGATCAGGCCGAGTACGAGGCCGGCGCCCGTCAGCGCGAGGATCACGAGGAGGGCGCCGACACCGATCCCGCCGTATCCGGCCCTGACCATCTGCCGCTTCTTCTGCTGCCGGGGAGTGAGCGCCACGGCGGAATCGTCGCACACCGGACGGGGCGGCGCCTCAGCCGGCGTCGGCCGCGTCGAGCAGCGGCAGCGGCCGCGGCGCCACCGGCGCCGAGTGCACGATCGACGTGGTGGTCTGCCCCACCGCTGCGAAGCGGTCGAGGATCCCCTCGAGGTCGTCGATCGACCGCAGGTGGAGCCGCGCGATGTAGCAGTCCTCGCCCGTGACGCGACTGCACTCGACCACCTCCGGCGTTGCCCGCGCTACGTCTGGAACCTTGTGAAGCTGGCGCCTGGCCGGGCGGATGCGGACGATGGCCGCAATCGTGTACCCGATCGCCCGCGGATCGACCACGGCCGTATAGCCGGTGATGACGCCGCTCTCCTCCAGCCGCTGCACGCGCTCGCCGACCGCGGGCGCGGAGAGGTTGACCCGCCGCCCGAGCTCGGCCATCGTCACGCGCCCTTCGTCCTGGAGCTCGATCAGGATCCGCCGGTCGATCTCATCCATCAGCGGTCCATCGTAGGCGGAGGATCGTCGTTGCCGTCGTTCCGAAGGCAAACTCACCGAAGCACCGTATCTCAGCACTTCCTCTGCGGCAACCCGATCTCGACAATTCGGGGATGCGCCGGTTCCCGCCGTCGGGGTACTTCGTGGGAAGCGCCGTCTTCCACTACCTCGGCCCGGCGTTCGCGGTGCTCCTCTTCACCCGGGTGGAGCCGCTGGGTGTGGCGTGGCTTCGGATCGTGAGCGCGGCCCTGATCCTGGGGATCTGGCGACGGCCCTGGCGTGCCCTCTCCCGGGCCGACGCGGCGACCCGCCGGCTCGCCGGGCTGATGGGCGGCGTGCTGGCCGTCATGAACGCCAGCTTCTACACCGCCATCGACCACCTGCCGCTCGGCACCGTGGCGGCGATCGAGTTCCTGCCCGTCATCGGGCTCGCCGCGCTCGGGATGCGGACGGCGCGGAACGCCGCCGCGCTCGGCCTGGCGGCGTGCGGTGTCTACGCGCTCACCGACGCGCACCTCAGCGGCACGCCGTTCGGAGTCGGTGTCGCCTTCGTGAACGCCGGCCTCTTCGCCTGGTACATCGTCCTGGCCCACCGGGTCGCCCGCAGCCCCGCCATCACGGGGATCGACGGCCTGGCGGGCGCGATGCTCGCTGCGGCCGTCGCGATCACCCCCGCGGCGCCCGCGGCCGCGCACGCCCTCACCGACCCGGTGCTCCTGGCAGCGGGGATCGGCGTTGGTGTCACGTCGTCGGTCATCCCATATCTCTGCGACCAGCTCGCGATGGCGCGGCTTCCGCGCGCCACCTACGCGCTTCTGGTCTCGCTGCTCCCGGCCACCGCGACGGCAATCGGCATCGTCGTGCTCGGTCAGATCCCCACGGCGGTCGACGTGGCCGGCGTGGCGCTCGTGATTGCCGGAGTCGCGCTTCACCGAGAGCCCTCGACGCCGGGCTCCGCACCTGTACGGACGCCGTCGTCGCCATCCGCGCAACGTTCGATCGGTTGATTCCCGATCTAGACTCCCGGGCCGTGTCGGCGACGCCGCTCCAGCCCGCGCCCGCCTCGCTCGCGCCGGGGCGGGACGTCTGGCTGAAGCGCGAGGACGAGCACGAACTGGGCGCCTTCAAGTGGCGCGGCGCGTTGCCGGCGATGCAGGCCTTCCGGGATGCCGGCATGACGACGGTCGTCACGGCATCCACCGGGAACCACGGAGCAGCATCGGCGTGGGCTGCCACGAGGCTCGGAATGCACGCGATCGTCTACGCCCCGGAGGGCTCAACCCGGACCAAGCTCGAGCTGATCGAGCGTCACGGCGGCGAGATCCGGGTGTTCGGCGCCGACTTCGACCTTGCGAAAGACGAGGCCGAGCGCGTCGCCGCTGCAGACGGTGTGCCGTTCTTCGCCGACGGGGCCGAAGAAGCGCAGTACGGCGGGTATGCCGCGATCGCCGACGAGGTGCTCGACCAGCTGCGCCAAGCGCCGGCGGCGATCGTCGTGCCGGTGGGGAACGGCGCCCTCCTGGGGGGGATCGGCCGGCGCCTGGCCGAGCGCGCGCCGGAGACGCTCCGGATCGGCGTCGTCGCCTCGGCCGCCCCGGTCATGGCCGAGAGCTGGGAGGCCGGCAGGCTCGTCGAGACGGGCGCGGATCCCACGATCGCCGACGGCCTGGCGGTCCGCGTGGCGATCCCCTACGCGGTCGACGTTCTGGCGCGGGCCGCTCAGCGAATGCTGCGCGTCGACGAACGGGAGCTGGCCCTCGCGATCGGAGCGCTCGGCGCGGCCGGGATCCGGGTCGAAGCGTCGGGCGCGGCGTCACTGGCCGCGCTGCCGCAGGTCGAGGCGGTGGACGGCCCGGTGGTGCTGATCGTGACCGGGCGCAACATCGACGACACGCTCTACCGGCGCGCGGTCGACACCCCGGGCTCGTTCCCGACCCGGAACGCGACGACGTAGACCAGGCACGCGACCGCGACGAGCGCCGCCCACGTCGGTCGAAGCCCGGGGGTGAGGACGTACGGGAGCCGGCGCGACACCGTCGCCCGCCCCTGGAGCTGCTCGATCCAGAAGTCGTCGGCCGCGAGCGCCATGCCGTACACGGAGATCAGCGCCAGATAGCCGCCGAGGAGCGGACGGATGACGGTCGGCCGCATCCGCCGAAGCGAGCGGCGAAGGGCGAACGCGGTTGCCGCGAGGAGGATGCCGTCGATGCCCTCGTGGTTTCCCAGGTGGACGGCACGGAGCCCGGGCTCGCCCGACGCAGGGGCGACAGTCTTCGAGATGTAGACGTCGTCCAGGATGGGAACGGCGTCGGTGTAGACGCCGACGCCGGCCAGGATCCACGGCACCGCGACGACCACGAGCACCGGCACGGCGACGATCGCCAGCCGGTCGCCGCGCGTGAGGGGCGTGCGGGACCCCGTGCCGCGAACGGCGACAGCGGCGAGGGTGACGGCCACCGCGAGCAGGACGCCGACTCCGGCCGGCAGGTTGGCCGTCCGGGCATCGAGGTGGTTCGGGTCGAGCACGCCGGGCAGGGCGATCGTCGCGCAGAGCCCGATCGCCGCCGCCGTCCCCACCTGCGTCGCCGCCCGCACCCTGGCTGAGATCGCGCCCGCCAGCAGGCGGTCCGCGGCGACGACAACCAGTGCCACGGCGGCGATGGCCACCGGCCAGTCGAGGAAGACGAGCGTGCGCGCGGCGCCGCCGCCGAACCCGGTCCCGGTCACGTTGTAGAGCTCGACGGCCGGGAACCTCGCGTATGTCTCCCAGACCCCGATCGCGACGAGGCCCCAGACCGCCCACATCACGAGTGCCTCCTGCATGCCGGGCCCGTCGGACGCGCTGGTAGCGTGGGGCGCCCGACCGCCGCCCAGGAGGGACCGCATGGACCGCATCATCGCACTCACCGCCGCCACGCTCGCCGGAGCCGTCATCGCCACCCAGGCGCCGACGAACGCCGCCCTCGGCCGGTCGATCGGCGAGCTACGCGCGGTTGTCGTGAACTTCGCGGTCGGCGGCCTGGTCGTCGCCGTCGTGGCGCTCCTCGTCGGCGGCGGGCTCGGCGGCCTCGGCGGCGATCCCGTCCGCTGGCACTACCTGGGCGGGCTCGCCGGGGCGGGGTTCGTCACGGTCGCCGTTCTCACGATCCGCCCTCTCGGTGTCACCCTCCAGACCGCCGCCATCATCGTCGGACAGCTCACGATGGCCGCGATCGTCGACCATCACGGACTGCTGGGCGTGCAGGTGCGGCCGCTGACGGCAGCGCACGCAGGCGGGCTGGGCCTGCTCGCCGCCGGCGTGGCGATCCTGGCGAAGACCTAGCGGCCGGGGCCCAGGCGCCGCCAGGCGACCGAGCCGGCGAGCCCCACCCAGAGCAGGTAGAACGCGCTGAACTCCTCGCTCAGGTGCGCCGTGAAGGCGTCCCAGGTGTGCGCCGAGAAGTACCCGAAGTACGCCGCGCCGGCCTCGCCGTACTGGCGCCGCGCCTCATCCTGGATGAGGTATGCGAACGCGGCGTACTTGCCGACCGCCAGCGCAACCACGACCGAGAGGACAGCCGCCACGACGAAGACCACGCCCCGGCGGCCGCCGGTGAACCGGCTGATCAGCACCGTCGACAGCAGCCCCAGGCCGATCGCGGCGAGCCCGACGGAGTGCTTCGTGGTCACGACCATCGCCGCCCAACCGGCCGCACCGAGCGCCGCCGCGAGGGCGGCTCCGGCCACGGCTCCTGCCAGCGGATTGCCGTCGTCGGCACGGGCGACCGCATGCCCGCCGACGGAGATCGTCGGGCCGCCGCTCTCGGCGGGAAGGGGGCTCGGGGGCTGCTCGGCGATCGACATGGTGCTCCTTCTGGTGACTGCGCGGGATGCTCAGTTTCAGATCGGCGAACCGGTCGCGAACTTGACGGTCAGTCGACGAAGGGCGCCCGGAACACGCGCCGGGCCGGCGCGGCCGGGGGCGCGGGCGGCGCGACCTCGGCGGCGAGTGCCGGGACGGCCGGGGAGGCCCCACCGAGCTCGCGCTCTGCCTGCTGGATCCACACTCGGTGGGCCTCGACGATCCGCCGCGCGAGCGCGTGGTTCAGGCGCAGGTAGCGCGCCCGGTGCGGCACCGACGCCGCCGCGGCATCGGCGGCGTCGAGCTGAGCGGTGATCTCGTCGAGGTCGCTGCGCAGGCCGTCGAGGCCCGCGAGCAGGACGGAGTCGGGAACCATGTCGCCGAGCAGAAGGCGCGTCACGGCCTCGTGCTGGATGCGCGGGAAGCGTGCCGGCTCGGCGGCCCACTGGACGAGCGCGTCGCTGCCGGCATCCGTGAGCGTGTAGTGCGTGCGGTCGCGCGTTCGGCCCGGCCGCTTCTCGGCGCGCAGGTAGCCCAGCTGCTCGAGCCGCTTGGGCTCGGCGTACCACTGGCTGTCGGCCGCCGTCCAGTACACCCGACCCTGTCTGGCCATCCGAACGAGATCGTGCGGTCCGGCGCCGTTTTGGCCGACGAGCGTGAGCACGACATAGGAGAACGGGGTCAGATCGCTTGACATAACTCTGAAACGGAGGTATGTAACTCCTATTCGGAGTCTACCACGGAGGTTCGGACAGCATGAGCACCATCACGGACACGCGATCCATCTGGTTCGTCGACTCATGCGGCCGGGTGATTGTCTCGGCCGACGACAGCAAGGGCCGAATGTCGGTCGTCGAGGTGTCCGGCGCGCGCGGCCAGATGCCGCCGCTGCACGTGCACCGCACCGACGACGAGGTCTTCCACGTCATCGAGGGCGAGCTCACGGTCTACGTCGGCCCGAAGGTCGTCCACCTGGCGGCCGGCGACACCGCGTTCGCCCCGCGCGACATCCCCCACACCTATCGGGTCGAAAGCGACGGGGGCCGGTGGCTCGCGGTCGGCTCGCCAGGCGGGCTCGACCGCTACTTCGCGGCGATAGGGCAGCCGGCCGAGGCGGACGGGCTGCCGCCGGTCGCGATCGCGCCCGACCTCGAGTCGGCCGAGGCGCTCGAGCGTGACACCGGCTTCCGGATCGAGCTGCTCGGACCTCCGGGGGCGCTTCCCTCGGATCTCTAGGCGGTGGTCTTCTCGGCGTGCCCGCCGAACTGCTTTCGCATCGCCGACAGGAGCTTGTTGGCGTAGGCGCCCTCGTCGCGCGAGCTGAACCGCTCGAACAGGGACGCCGTGAGCACATGGGCGGGCACGCCCTCCTCGACCGCCGCCAGCGCGGTCCAGCGACCCTCTCCGGAGTCCGAGACGCGGCCTGAATAGCCGGCGAGATCGGGGTCCTCGAGGAGCGCGGCCGCCGTGAGGTCGAGCAGCCACGACCCGACCACCGAACCCCGCCGCCACACCTCGGCCACATCGGCCGTGTCGATCGTGTACTGGTAGAACTCCGGCGTCGCCAAGGGCGCCGTCTCGGCGTCGCTCGTGTGCTGGCGCGCACCGATGTCCGCGTTTCGCAGGATGTCGAGCCCCTCGGCGTAGGCCGCCATGATCCCGTACTCGATCCCGTTGTGGACCATCTTCACGAAGTGGCCCGCGCCGTTCGGGCCGCAGTGCAGGTAGCCGTGCTCGGCGGTCGACCCGTTGGCCCGGTCGCGGCCGGGCGTACGCGGGGCGGCGTCGATGCCGGGGGCGAGCGTCGCGAAGATCGGGTCGAGGTGCCCAACGACGTCGTCCTCGCCGCCGACCATGAGGCAGAACCCGCGCTCGAGCCCGAACACGCCGCCCGACGTGCCGACATCGACGTAGTGGATGCCCCGCTCCCTGAGCCCGGCGGCCCTCGCGATGTCGTCGCGGTAGTAGGAGTTCCCGCCGTCGATCACGATGTCGCCGGACGCCATCGTCGCGGCGACCTGGTCGACGACGGCGCCGGTGACGCCCGCGGGCACCATCACCCAGGCCGCCCGCGGGGGCGTGAGCTTCGCCACCATGTCCTCGATCGACGAGGATGAGACGGCCCCCTCGGATTCGAGCTGCGCAACCGCCTCCGGGCTCACATCCGAGACGACGACCTCGTGCCCGTCGCGCATCAGCCTGCGCGTCAGGTTGGCGCCCATGCGCCCCAGTCCAACCATGCCGAGCTGCATCGCGTGTCCTTTCACTTGAGCCGGCGATAGCGCCGGATGAGCGTGTTCGTGGACGAGTCGTGCTGGAGATCGGGCTCGGGGCCGCTCTCGAGCTCCGCGCCGATGGCCGTGGCGAGCACCTTCCCGAGCTCCACGCCCCACTGATCGAACGAGTCGATGCCCCAGATCACGCCCTGCGTGAAGACGCTGTGCTCGTAGAGCGCGACCAGCGCCCCGAGGATCTCGGGTGTCAGCTGGTCCGCCAGGATGGTGGTGCTCGGCCGGTTGCCGGCGAACGTCTTGTGCGGCACCAGCCGGTCGGCCACGCCGTCTGCTCGCACCTGCTCCGGCGTGCGCCCGAAGGCGAGCGCCTCGGTCTGGGCGAAGACGTTCGCCACGAGCAGGTCGTGGTGGTCGCCCAGCGGGTTGAGCGACCGGGCGAACGCGATGAAGTCGCACGGCACGAGCGGCGTTCCCTGGTGGATCAGCTGGTAGAAGCTGTGCTGGCCGTTGGTGCCCGGCTCGCCCCAGTACACAGGCCCGGTCGCGTAGTCGACGCGGCTGCCGTCGAGGGTGACCGACTTGCCGTTCGACTCCATCGTGAGCTGCTGGAGGTAGGCCGGGAAACGCTTCATGTACTGGTCGTAGGGCAGGACCGCGACCGAGGTCACGCCGAAGAAGTCGGCATACCAAACCGTCAGGAGCGCCATCAGCACGGGGAGGTTCTGCTCGAGCGGCGCCGTGCGAAAGTGCTCGTCCATCGCGTGGAAGCCGGCCAGCATGCGCCGGAACCCGTCTGGCCCGACCGCGATCATCGTCGAGAGGCCGATCGCCGAGTCCATCGAGTAGCGGCCGCCGACCCAGTCCCAGAAGCCGAACATGTTCTCGGTGTCGATCCCGAACGCCGCCACCGCCTCGGCATTCGTCGAGACGGCGGCGAAGTGGCGCGCGATCGCCGACTCGTCGCCGAGCGCGGCAAGCGTCCACTCCCTGGCCGTGGTCGCATTCCGCATGGTCTCGAGCGTCGAGAAGGTCTTCGATGAGACGATGAACAGGGTCTCCGCCGGGTCGAGGTCACGCGTCGCCTCGGCGAAGTCGGTGCCGTCCACGTTCGAGACGAACCGGAACGTGAGGTCGCGCCGGGTGTAGTGGCGCAGCGCCTCGTACGCCATGACCGGGCCGAGGTCGGAGCCGCCGATCCCGATGTTGACGACGTTTCGGATCGGACGGCCGGTGTGGCCGGTCCACTCGCCCGAGCGGATGCGGTCGGCGAACGCCGACATTCGATCGAGCACCTCGTGCACGCCGGGAACGACATCCGCGCCGTCGACGACGATCGACGCTGAACGGGGCGCACGCAGCGCGACATGCAGGACGGCCCTGCCCTCGGTGTCGTTGATGCGCTCGCCCGAGAACATGGCGTCGATCTGCTCCGCAAGGCCGCGCTCCTGGGCGAGCCGCAGCAGGAGGCTGATCGTCTCGTCGGTCGCCCGGTGTTTGGAGTAGTCGAGGTAGAGCCCGACAGCCTCGGTCACCATCCGCTCGCCGCGGGCCGGGTCGGCCGCGAACAGATCGCGCAGGTGCGTGTCGCGCATCGCGGCCGCGTGATCCTCGAGCGCCGTCCATGCCGGGGTCTGCCGCAGAGGCTGCATGTGGGGGCATTCTGGTCCGGCGGGGGCGCGCGCGCCACCCACTACGCTTGCGGGCGATGAGCGCGATGCGCGAGACGATGGCGACCCAACCCGCCCTGCTGCGTGAGCTCATTGCGGACGGCGGGCCGTGCGAGGCGGCGGCGGAGCGGATCCGCGGCCGGCGGATGCTGCTCGTCGGCACGGGCACGAGCTGGCACGCGGCAAACCAGGGCGCCTGGCTGCTGCGGGCCTCGGGCGCCGAGGCGTGGGCCGTGCAGGCGGTCGACGCGGCCGAGCACGGGCCGCGGCCGGGAGCCGGCGACGCGCTCGTCCTCCTGAGCCATCGCGGCACAAAGCGCTACACGAGCACCGTGCTCGAGCGGGCCCGGGCCGACGGCGCCCAGACCGTCGTCATCTCGGGCCGCGGCGCGCCGGGTGCCGACATCGAGACCAGCGATCCGGAGACGTCGGCCGCCTTCACCGCGAGCCACCTCGCGGCGCTCATGCGCGTGGCTCAGATCGCCGTCGCACTCGGAGCGGACCTCGGCCGGCTCGACCACGTGCCCGCCGCCGTCGAGGGTGTGCTCGATGCGGGCGGCCCGGGCGTCGGCCCGCCGCAGCGCCTGCTCGAGTTCGTCGGGGCGGGGCCCAACCAGTGGACGGCCGCCGAGGGCGCGCTCAAGGTGCGCGAGACCGCGTACGTTGCGGCCGAGGGGCACTCGGTCGAGCAGCTCCTCCACGGGCCGTCCGTGGCGCTCCGGGAGGGCGATGCGCTGGTCGCGCTGAACGGCGGCGGTCCCGGCGAGGGCCGGCTGCTCGAGATCGCCCGCCTGGCCGAGGCATGCGGCGCCCGCGTCCACACGATCGCGGCCACGTACCCGTCGGAGCTCCTCTCGATCTTCCCGCTGACGACGGCCGTGCAGCGGATCGCGCTCGACTGCGCCGAGACGCTCGGCACGAACCCGGACTCGTTCGGGCGCGACCTGCCCGGACGGGCCGAGGCGCTCGGCGCGATCGAGCTCTAGCCGCGGCGCTGCATGCCGACCAGCGCGACCAGGTAGGCGGCGCCGCCGGCGGCGCCGAGCTGGGCATACGGGCTCGGGTCCTCGCCGCGCGCCAGCTGCACCATGACCGCCACGAGAATGATCGTGATGACCACGATGCCCGCGAACGCCGTGGCAGCGAGGTCGATGTTGCGAGCGCGCTCGTCCCGCGCCGGGCGGCGCATGATCTCGACGGCGCCGCTGCGGCCATCGAGCACCACAAGGATCGCAGCGAAGACCGCCATGATGCCGAAGGAGATCAGCCCGCCGATCGCATCGCCGCCGATCCACTGGGCGACCAGGAACACGCCGCCCAGCGCCAGTGCGAACGCGGGCATCAGCCAGCGGGAGCGGCGGTAGGTGTCCTTAAGCGTCTGCATCGAAGACCTCCTCGACCGAGTATGAGAAGTGGCGCGCGAGCGAGATCGCAAGCGGCAGCGACGGCGTGTACCGCTCGGTCTCGATGGCGTTGATGGTCTGCCGCGAGACACCCATGGCGTCGGCGAGCTGCCCCTGGGACAGCCCGGCCGCACCGCGGAGCTCACGGATCCTGTTGCGCATGATGTAAAGCTAGCTTGACAGCCCGGGCCTGTCAAGCATGCTTTACATGTGCGCGCTCAGAGCGCGCCGCCGGCCGCATGCGGCGCCGTTGGATCGGCCGCCTCCGCGCCGCCCTCACGGGCCAGGTACTCCTCGGCCAGGAGCGGGTTCTCGCGTGTCCGCTCGACCACCCTGAGGAGATCCGACATCGACGAGACCTCCTCGACCTGCTCCTTGATGAACCACTGCATGAACTGCTCGCCCGCGTAGTCGCCGTGCTCGCGCGCGAGCCCTGCAAGGGCGTTGATCTGGGCGGTGACCCGCCGCTCCTGCTCGAGCGCCAGCACGACCGGCTCGACGGTGTCACCGAAGGCGGTGCGCGGCGCCTCGACGCCCGAGATGATCACGTCCTCGCCCGCGTCGAGCAGGTATTGCACCATCATCATCGCGTGGTTTCGCTCCTCGAGCGACTGGCGGTAGAAGTGCGCCGCGAGCCGCGGGAGCGTCTCCGCGTCGTAGTGGACGGCCACCGCCGCGTACTGCTGCGAGGCCCCAAACTCGTAGGCGATCTGCTCGTTCAGCGCCTTGACGAAGCGGTTGTCGGACATCGGATCTCCTTGTCAGTCGGCGACCGGTAACCTACTCCGCGTCATGGCTACGGTGCGCGCCATCCACGTCTCGGCGGTCAAATCGCTCCGCCTCACGAATGTCGCGGCGGCCCGGATCGAGCACGACGGGATCCCCGGCGATCGCCGCTTCGCGCTCATCGACGGCCGCGGCCGCGTCGCCACCCAGCGCGAGATCGGAGCCTTCGCACGGATCCGGAGCAGCTACGACATCGAGACGGGCGAGTTGGCCCTCGTGATGGCCGACGGCACCGAGGTGTCGGCCCACGTGAACGGCGGGCGGCCGGCGGCGACCACGCTCTGGGGACGCGACATCGAGGGCCGCGCCGTCGACGGGCCGTGGTCGGAGGCCGTGTCAGCCGCCGTCGGGCGGCCGCTCACGATGCTCGAGCTCCCGGCAGGGATCCGCGCGCTCGACTCGCACCCGGTGTCGCTCCTCTCCAAGGCCTCGGCGGCCGAGGTCGGCCGCCACGGTGGCGTCGACGGGCTCGACCCGCGCCGCTTCCGGCCCACGCTCCTCGTCGACGGCCTCGGCGCCCACGAGGAGGACGAGTGGGTGGGTCGCGCCGTCCGGGCCGGCGAGGCGCTCCTGACCGTCGTGCGGCTCGACCCGCGCTGCGCGCTCACCACGCGCGATCCGGAGACGGGCGAGCGCGATGCCGACACCCTGCGCTGGCTGGCCTCCTACCGCCGGGCCGAGGACGGCGCGGTGTACTGCGGCCTCTATGCCGACGTCGTCGAGCCCGGCACCGTGCGCGTCGGCGACCCGGTCGAGCCGCTCGGCGGCGCGAAATGACCGTCGCGGCGTTCCGAAACCACCTGCCGGTCAAGATCCGGTTCGGCGACGGCGTCGCGGGCGATCTGTCGGCGGTGCTCGGCGATGAGGGCGCGACCCGCCCGCTGATCGTGATCGACGAGGGCCTCGAGGGCCTCGTGCCGGAGGTGGCGGCCGCGCTGGCGCCCCTCAGCGGGGCCGAGCGGTTCGAGAAGGAGCCGGGCGAGCCGACGGTCACGCTCGTCGAGGCGACCGCCGCGCGGCTCTCGGACACCGGCTGCGATGCTGTCGTCGCGATCGGCGGCGGATCTGCGATGGACACGGCGAAGGCCGCCCGGCTCGTCGCCGGCCAGGGCGAGCGCTACCTGCGCTTCGCCGCCGGAGAGGTGGCCTACGTCGCGCCCGCCATCCCGCTCGTGTGCGTCCCGACGACGGCCGGCACCGGCTCGGAGGTGTCGGGCGGAGCGGTCATCACCGACGACGCGACCCACACGAAGGCCGGCATCGCAAGCCCGTTCCTGCGCGCCCAGCACGCGCTCGTCGACCCGGTGCTCACATGGGGGCTGCCACCCGGGATCACCGCGATGACGGGGATCGACGCGCTGGCGCAGGCCATCGCAGCCGTCGTGGTGAGGGCGGCGACGCCCGTGGGCGACGGGATCGCGCTCGAGGCCACCCGGCTGGCCGGCGGCGCGCTCGTCCGCGCGGCCCGCGACGGCTCCGACCACGACGCCCGCTCCGACATGGCCTGCGCGAGCCTCCTCGCCGGCCTTGCGATGAACATCTCCGACTGCGGCGCCGAGCACTCGCTCGGCCAGGCCATCGGCGGCATGTTCGGGCTCCCGCACGGCCTCACGATCGCGCTCGTCCTCGCCGAGACGATGGACCGCGACCGCAAATTCGTCCCTGAGCGCTTCGAGCGGATCGCCGACGCGCTCGCCGAGCCGCAGGACGCGTCGGGCGACGGCTCGCGAGCCATCCGGGCGGTCACGCGGATCCTGAACGAGCTCGAATTCGACACGCTCGCAGCCGTCGGCGTGCGCGAGGAGCATCTCGACGAGCTGACCGAGAAGGCGCTCGCCGACTACTTCATCAGCATCGCTCCCGAGCCGTGGTCGGCGGTCGAGGTGCGTGCGGCATATGCCCAGGGGCTCGCGCTCGGTGCGCACCGGTAGCTCCCCGCCCAGGCTGTTACTGGCGTGGGAGTCGCTCTCGGGCCCGGTGCAGATCCTGGTGGCGTTTCCGTTGCTCGCCGTCGTGTTCTTCCTGATCCACTTCGGGCTGTTCGGCCTCTCGGCGACGCGGTCCCTGTTCTACGGTGTGTTCTGGGCGATACCCGCCACGGCCGCGGTCGTGATCGCGACGAAGACCGAGGCGGCAAAGCGACGACACGGAGGTTCGAATGGCGGCGACTGACATCCCCGGTGAACGCGGCGCGCGGGTCTCCCTGGACGGTGCCGTCGCCGTCGTCACGGGCGCGACGGCAGGCATCGGAGCGGCGACGGCCCGGACGCTGCGCGAGCGGGGAGCGCGCGTGGTCGTCGCGGCCCGGCGGGCCGACCGGCTCGAGGCGCTTGCGGCCGACATCGACGGCCTGGCCGTCCCCTGCGATGTCGGCGACTGGGACGACGTGCAGGGCCTCGTCGCCAGGACTGTCGAGTGGGGCGGACGGATCGACGTGATGGTGAACAACGCCGGCATGGGGTCGTTCGGGCGGCTGCATGAGGCCGATCCGGCCGCGGCGGCGGCGATGGTGCGCGTGAACATCATGGGGGTCATCCACGGCATCCGCGCAGCCGGCGAGCGGATGGTGAAGCAGGGCTCAGGCGGGATCGTGAACGTGTCGTCGATCGTCGGGGAGTTCCCCGATCCGGGCGGCGGGGCGTACGCGGCGACGAAGGCCGCCGTCGACCTGCTCACCCGAACCGCCTACCGTGAGCTCCGCGACGAGAACGTGCACGTCGTCCTCGTGAAGCCCGCCCTCACCGACACCGAGTTCTCGTCGGTCGCCCGCGGCACGGGCCGCAGGATGGGCGGCGACCCGCCCGAGAAGGTGGCGCGCTGGATCTGCGACGCGCTCGAGTCGGGCTCGGCCAACGTCGGATACCGCTGAAACCGCCCGGGGCGTTTACACTTCGGCCGTGGCCACCGTGAGCGCACCGACCGAGCTCTTCTTCACCCCCGACGCGGAGGCGAACCGACTCATCGCGAGCGATCCCAACGCCCTCCTGATCGGGTTCGCCCTCGACCAGCAGGTGACCGTGCAGAAGGCCTTCTCGGGGCCGCTCGAGCTGAAGCGCCGGCTCGGGCACCTCGACCCTGCGCGCATCGCAGCGACCCCGCCCGAGGACCTGGCCGAGGCGTTCCGAACGCGGCCGGCCATCCACCGCTTCCCGGGCGCCATGGCCGAGCGCGTGCAGAAGCTCTGCGCGACGATCGCCTCCGACTACGGCGGCGACGGCGGCCGGGTCTGGACCGAGGCGGCGTCGGGCGCCGACCTGCGAAAGCGCCTCGGTGCGCTGCCCGGCATCGGCGACATGAAGGTGCGCTCGCTGATCGCCGTCGTCGTCAAGCGCTACGGGGTCGAGCCGCCCGGCTACGAGGACGTGCTCCCCGGCCATCCGACGCTCGGCGACGTCGACTCGCCGGAGGCGCTCGACGCCTACCAGGCCGCCAAGCGCGCCTACAAGGCGTCGCTGCGGGCTGCCAAGACATGATCGTCGAGAAGAGCATGCACTCGGGGTGGCTCTCGAACAGCTACCTGGTCGGCGACCACGAGGGCGGGACCGGCGTGCTGATCGACGCCGGCGGCCCCGTGATGCCACTCATCGAGGCCGTCGGCCGTCATACACTCACAATGTCGCACCTGCTCGTCACCCACGCCGACCCCGACCACATCGCCGAGGCGGACACGTACACAGGTCGTTTCGACCTCCAGGTGCTGGCGCACCCGCTCGAGGCCGAGCGCATGACCCGCGTCGACGGCACCCTCGCCGACGGCGACGAGGTGACAGCCGGCGACCTCACCATCACCGCGCTCCTCACGCCCGGCCACAGCCCGGGGCACCTCTCGTTCCTCGTGAACGGCGGCGACTGCTTCACCGCCGACGTCCTCTTCCACGGCACCGTCGGCGGCACGATGCGCGACAGCTACGAGAGCCTGCACCACTCGATCATGGACGTGCTCATGAAGCTTCCGCCCGAAACCCGCGTCCACCCCGGCCACACCGATCCCACCACGATCGGCGCGGAGTGGGAGGAGAACGTGTTCGTGCGACTCTGGCGCGGCGTCGACCCGGCCGGCGACGAGCAGTGCACGGTGAACGGCCGAGCCGCGACGCTCGAGCTCTTCGCGCCCGACTATGACGGCGGCCACAAGGGGCTCGTGCAGTGGGAGGACGGAACCCGCGACGTCGTCCCCGGGAGCCGGGTCGTGAAGGGAGACGGTTCGTGACGGAGCACGCCGCCCCGATGACGCCCGCCAGCGGCGCCCGCAAGTTCTCGATGCTCGTCATCACGATTCTGCCCTTCGCCGGGCTGATCGCCGCGGTGACGCTGCTCTGGAACGAGGCGGTCGGCTGGACCGACCTCGCCCTCTTCTTCGGGCTCTACCTGATCTGCGGCTTCGGCATCACGATCGGCTATCACCGCATGCTGACCCACCGCGCCTTCGAGGCCGTGGCGCCGCTCAAGGCGGCGCTGCTCGTCGCCGGCTCGTTCGCGCTCCAGGGCTCGGCGCTCGACTGGGCCATCGACCACCGCACCCACCACGCCCACTCCGACAAGGAGGGCGACCCGCACAGCCCGCACCACGGCTTCGGCCGCGGGCCCTGGGGGGCATTCAAGGGTCTGGTCCACGCCCACATGGGCTGGCTCTTCGGGCACAACCGCTCGGACGAGGAGCGCTACGCGAAGGACCTGCTCCAGGACCGGATGACGATGGCCGTCTCGCGGCTCTTCCCGCTCTGGGCGGTGCTCACCTTCGCCGTGCCGTTCGTGCTCGGCGGACTCCTCACCATGTCGTGGAAGGGGGCGATCACCGGGCTCGTGTGGGGCGGCCTCGTGCGCCTCTTCTTCAACCACCACATCACGTGGAGCGTCAACTCGATCTGTCATTTCTTCGGCAAGCGCCCGTTCGCCGCCGGCGACCACTCCACGAACAACTGGGTACTGGCGCTGCCCTCGCTCGGCGAGTCGTGGCACCACAACCACCACGTGTTCCCCACGTCGGCCTTCCACGGGCTGGGATGGCGGCAGGTCGACCTGTCGGCCTGGATGATCGCCGGCTGGGAGAAGGTCGGGCTCGTGCGAAACGTGCGCAAGCCGACGACCGAGCAGATCGGCCGCAAGCTGGCGGCCCCGGCGCCCGGCAGCTGACGAGTCCGTCCTCGCACATCGCCATGCTCCTCGGGTGCGCGACGACCTGATCCTGCACGGCGACAACCTGCCGCTCATGGCCGAGCTCCCGGACGGCGCGTTTCGGATGGTCTACGCCGATCCGCCCTTCAACACCGGGCGGGCGCAGACACGCTCGACGATGCGAGTGACGCCCGACGCAGGCGGAGACCGCACCGGATTCGGCGGCCGCCGCTACCGCACCGAGCTGCTCGAGCGCTCGTCCTACCGGGACAGCTTCGACGACTACCTCGGGTTCCTCGAGCCGCGGCTGCGCGAGATCCACCGCCTGCTGGATGCCGAAGGGACGCTCTACCTGCACCTCGACCAGCGCGAGGCCCACTACGTGAAGCTCCTGCTGGACGAGGTCTTCGGCCGCGACTCGTTCCTGAACGAGCTGGTGTGGGCCTACGACTACGGCGCCAAGCCGAAGCGGCGCTGGCCCGCAAAGCACGACACGATCCTGGTGTACGTGCGCGACCCCGGCCGGTACCTGTTCGACTCCGACGCCGTCGAGCGGGAGCCCTACATGGCGCCCGGGCTCGTGACGGCCGAGAAGGCGGCCCGGGGGAAGCTCCCGACCGACGTCTGGTGGCACACCATCGTCTCGCCCACCGGGCGGGAGAAGACGGGGTATCCGACCCAGAAGCCGGTCGGGATCGTGCGCCGGATGCTCCAGGCCTCGACCCGGCCGGGCGACCGTGTGCTCGACCCCTTCGCCGGCTCGGGCACCCTCGGCGCCGCGGCGGCCGAGCTCGACCGGCGCTACGTCCTGATCGACGAGAGCGCGGAGGCCGTCGCCGTCATGCGGATGCGATTGGGCGCTCAAGCACGCGAACGCCGGCGCGCGTAGCGACGACCGCGGTCGAGGCGAACCCGAGGAAGAACCCGTGCTCGACGACGCCGGGGACGCCCGACACGTCGCGCGCCAGGGCGGCCGGGTCGACCCACTCGGCCCGCGTGCAGTGGAGGATCCGGTTGCCCTCGTCGGTGACGAAGGGGCGCCCGGCGTCGACGCGCGGCTCCGGATCCCAGCCCAGATCGCGAAGGAGCCGCACGGCGACCGGCAGCGCGAACGGGATCACCTCGACCGGGAGCGGCGCACGCTCGCCGAGCCGGCTCACGAGCTTGGTCTCGTCGGCGACGACCACCATCCGCCGGGCGGCCGACGCGACCACCTTCTCGCGCAGGTGCGCGCCTCCCAGGCCCTTGATCAGATCCAGCGCCGGGTCGATCTCGTCGGCGCCGTCGATCACGACATCGAGCTCGGCGACGTCCGCGAGCGAGAGGAGCGGGATCCCCAGCTCGCCGCAGCGCTCGGCCGTCGCGGCGGACGTGGGCACGCCGGCGACGTCGGAGAGTGCGCCCGACACGAGCCGCTCGCCCAGCGCATCGAGCATCTTCGCGGCGGTGGAGCCGCTGCCGAGGCCCAGGCGCATCCCCGAGCGGACGAAGCGGTCAACGGCCGCGGCGCCGGCCTCGGCCTTGAGCGCATCGAGGTCGGTCACGCGGCCATCGCGCTCGCGACCGCATCAACGTCGGTGAGCGGCGCGCGGCAGGCGAACCGCTCGCAGATGTACACCGCCGGGCGGCCGTCAACGAGCCCCTTGCCCTCCAGCAGCGGCACGCCCGCCGCGCCCATGCCGTCGCCGAACGCGTACACGGCCGTCGGGTGAAAGCCGCGGCGGACGGCGTCGCGCAGGGCGGCCGTGGCCGCGTCGTCGCGCGGGCCGACGACGGCGACCTCGCGCGGGGCGGCCAGGTAGAGATCGACGGCCGAGAGGAGCTGCCCGAACGCGTGCGGCGCCCGGCGCACCATGTCGAGCGGGATCCGAAGTGCGCCCGCAGCGAGGCTCTCCAGCTCGCGATCGCCGTGGATCCGGCCGAGGCGGATGAGCACGTGGGCCAGGAGCGAGTTGCCGGACGGGGTCGGGTTGTCGTCGAACTCCTTGTGCTGCGCGACCAGCCGCTCCGCGTCGCTCGCCGAGTAGAGAAAGCCGCCGTTCGCGGCGTCCGAGAAGAGCTCGACCGCCGCCCGCGCCAGCTGCTCGGCCCGGGCCAGGTAGCGGGCGTCGCCGGTCGCGGTCGCCAGCTCGAGGTTCCCGTGCGCGACGGCGGCGTAGTCGTCGAGGAACGCCGGGATGCGCGCGTCGCCGTCGCGGTACGATCGGAGGAGACGGCCGTCGGGGCGGGTCATCCGCTCGTCCAGGAACGCCGCGCAGGCGCGGGCGGCGTCCAGCAGGTCGTCGCGGCCGAGCCGCCAGGCGCCCTGGGCCAGCGCCGCGAGCGCGAGGCCGTTCCAGGCGGCGATCGCCTTGTCGTCGCGCGCCGGCTGCGGCCGCGCGTCGCGCGCGGCGAGCATCCGGGCCCGGATGTCCGCAAGGTCCGGGGGAGCGTCGCCTGAGATGCGAGGCACCGTCGCCCCCTCGAAGTTCCCGGCGGCGGTGACGCCGTAGTACTCCGCCGCCCGTGCCGCGCCCTCGGCGCCCAGCACGCGCTCCAGATCGGCCGGTGTCCACACATAGGTGGAGCCCTCGACGCCGTCGGTGTCGGCATCCTGTGCCGAGGCGAACCCGCCGTCGGGCAGCCGCATCTCGCGCAGCAGGTAGTCGAGCGTCCCCTCGGCCACCCCGCGGTAGCGTGGCTCGCCGGTCGCGGCCCAGGCTTCGAGGTAGGCCGTGGCGAGCTGTGCGTTGTCGTAGAGCATCTTCTCGAAGTGCGGGACGAGCCAGACCCGGTCCACGGCATAGCGGTGAAAGCCGCCGCCGACGAGGTCGTGCATGCCGCCGAGCGACATCGCGTCGAGCGTGGCGCGGGCCATGGCCAGGGCGTCCTCGTCGCCGGTCCGCGCGTGCAGGCGAAGCAGGAACCCGACGGCTGCCGACGGCGGGAACTTGGGCGCCGTCCCGAACCCGCCCCACTCGACGTCGAACGCCTGTTTCAGCGGGGCGAGCGCACCGGTGAGGAGCTCGTCCGTCAGCGGGTCGTCGGAGGCAGCCTGCTGGGCGGCGGCCCCGAGCGCCGACGTCAGCCGCTCGGCCAAGCCCAAGACGTCGTCACGGCGCGTCCTCCAGATGTCGTCGATCGCGGCGAGCACCTGGCGGAAGGCCGGCATGTTCATGCGCGGCTCGGGCGGGAAGTACGTGCCGCCGTAGAACGGGCGGCCGTCGGGCATGAGGAACACCGTCATCGGCCAGCCGCCCTGGCCGGTCATCGAGACGACGGCGTTCATGTACACCGCATCCAGGTCGGGCCGCTCCTCGCGGTCGACCTTGACGTTCACGAAGAGCCGGTTCATGAGCGCGGCCGTGTCGGTGTCCTCGAACGACTCGTGGGCCATGACGTGGCACCAGTGGCAGGCCGAGTAGCCGATCGAGAGCAGAATCGGCTTGTCCTCGCCCCGTGCCCGCTCCAGCGCCTCGGACCCCCAGGGGTACCACTCGACGGGGTTCTGGGCGTGCTGGAGGAGGTACGGGCTCGTCTCCCCCGCCAGGCGGTTCACGCCCGGCAGTCTAGTCAGGCGGTCCGGAGGGCCTCACCGGGCGTGGCGGCCGGATCGGCGATCGCCCGCACCGGCGCGCGCTCGAAGACGCCGGCGGCGGCCCGGACGCAGGTGCCGGTGTCGGCGAAGAGCACGTCCAGGTTGACGCCGAACGCGACGGCCAGCGCGTGCGCGGTCCGCGAGCGCGGCTCCGAGCGGCCGTGCAGGATGTTCCACAGGCCCTGAGGCGAGAGGCCGAGATACCGCGCCAGGTCCTGCTGGCTCACGTCGTGCAGCCCGAGGAGGTGGCGCAGATTGCGCCCCAGTCGACCGTGTTCCACGTCCTGGTCCTTTCCACGACCGGTGCCGCCACCGCCCTTGGGCTGCGACTCGCCGGTTGGTGTTTGACACTTCACAGGAGGGATCGTACCCTATTCTCAAGTTTGTTGATAGACAAAGGAGACAAGTTGAACCGACTTCAAGTGAGATCCACCAGCGTGATGGCCCGTCTCAAGGCCGGAGCGCTGATCGCAAGCGTCACGGTGCTCAGCGCCGCCGCGGCCGCATGCGGCGGAAGCAGCGCTGCCGGCACTGGTGGGGCTGCCAGCAGCGGGCCGTGCAAGCCGGCCAGCTCTCCGGTGATCACGCTGGCCGCCT
The DNA here is from genome assembly GCA_963709425.1 of uncultured Actinomycetes bacterium. Taxonomy (GTDB): domain Bacteria; phylum Actinomycetota; class Thermoleophilia; order Gaiellales; family JAICJC01; genus JAICJC01. The sequence continues at coordinate 149,704 of CAVPWG010000002.1, forward strand.
ACAGCAATCCGTACGACGCCTACGGCAAGCTCACGTCGACGTTCGCCGCCGACTGGAAGGACAAGCACGACCAGAGTCTCATCTTCCAGATGTCCTTCGGCGGGAGCACGACGCAGGCCCAGAACATCGTGAACGGCTTCCCGGCGGACGTGTACGCGTCGTCGACAGCGACCGACGTCGAGACGGTACAGGATGCGAAGCTGATCACGAGCGACTGGCAGAACGCCCCGGACAACTCGATCGTGGCGACCTCGGTCGTCGGCTTCATGGTCCGCCCGGGGAACCCAAAGGGGATCCACAACTGGAGCGACCTCACGAAGCCTGGCATTCAGATCCTCACTCCCGACCCGGCCCAGAGCGGCGGCGCGAGGTGGAACATCGTCGCAGCGTACGGCGCGGCCATGCGCGGCGAGGTGCCGGGCTACAAGGCCAACGATCCCGCGGACGCGGAGCGGCTCCTCGAGGGCATCTTCAAGAACGTGACGGTGCTCGACAAGAGCGCGAACGACTCGTTCAAGAACTTCGAGTCCGGTAACGGCGACGTCGCCATTACGTACGAGAATCAGGCGCTCGCAGGGATCGCCGCCGGCAGCGAGGATCAGTTCGTGATCCCGCCGTCGACGGTCTCGATCCAGACGCCCACCGTGGTCGTCGACAAGAACGCCGACGATCACTGCGTCGCACCGATCGCGGACGCGTTCGTGAAGTACCTGCACACCCCGGATGCCCAGGAGGTCTTCCAGACCGTGGGCTACCAGCGCCCGATCGACGTCGCCGAGGCGGCGAAGGGCTCGGACGGGTACCCGCCGGTCCACGACCTGTTCACCACCGACGATCTCGGCGGCTGGGACAAGATCGTGAGCACGACGGTGTTCGGTCCTGACGGCGCGTTCACCAAGGCCTTCCAGGCCGCGAAGGGGTAGCGCGTCATGGCCCAGGCGACCATCGACAGCGGAAGGAGGTGGCCGCGTGGCCGCGCCCGGCGAACGCCGGGCGCGGCCCTGGGCCGGTGGGGGCTGCGCGGAGCGGCGCTGCTCTACCTGGGCCTCTTCATCCTGCTGCCCGTTGCAGCGATCCTCCAAGCTGGCTTCAGCGACGGGCTGACGAACCTCCGCGACGCCCTCGACTCGTTCGGCGCGAAGGGCGCCATCGAGCTCACCCTGATCATGGCGGCGATCACAGCAATCGTGAACGGCGTGTTCGGCACACTGCTGGCCTACGTGCTCGTCCGGATTCCCTTCCCCGGCCGAAGCATCGTGTCGACGATCGTCGACCTGCCGTTCGCGGTGCCGACGCTCGTCGCCGGTGTCATGCTCGTGGCTCTGTATGGCCCCAATTCCGTCCTCGGTGGCTGGTTCAACGACCATGGAATCCACGTCATCTTCGCCCGGCCGGGAATCCTGCTCGCACTGCTCTTCGTGACGCTGCCGCTGGTCGTGCGTAGCGTGCAACCCGTGCTCCTCGAGCTCGACCTCGCCGAGGAGGAGGCGGCGCGAGTCCTTGGCGCCGGTGGGTGGACGACGTTCCGCCGGGTGGTGTTCCCGGCGCTTCGATCGGCCATCGCCGCCGGTGCGCTGCTGGCGTTCGCCCGCAGCCTGGGCGAGTTCGGCGCCATCGTGTTCGTGTCGGGCAACATCCCGAACGAGACCCTCACGGCGCCCGTCCTGATCACGCAGTTGCTCAACCCCTCGAACTTCGGCAGCAGCGGCGGCCCCGATGAGGCGGCCGCGGTCGCCGCGGTACTTTTCGGGATCTCGGCCGTCGTGGTTCTCGTGACGGAGCAGTTCGTGTCACGCCGGTCGACGGAGCGGTTCTTCGCATGAGCGCTCAGCCCCACACCGCTTCTCAGAGCAGAGGCCGCTGGTCGCGCCGCCTCATGGTCGGCGTCGCGCTGATCTACGTCGCGGGCCTGCTCGTGGCCCCGCTCGTCGGTATCACCTACTACGGCCTCAAGTCCGGGCTGGGAACCATCGGCGACACCTTCGGCCAGACCGACGTTCAGCACGCGTTCTATCTGACATTTCTGATCATGCTGATCACCGTCATCGTGAATACCGTGTTCGGCATCATCGTGGCGCTCGTGCTCACCCGCGATCACTTTCCCGGAAAGCGCCTGATGTCGGCGCTGGTCGACCTGCCGCTTGCGGTTTCGCCCGTGATCGTCGGCCTGATGGCGATCCTGCTCTTCGGGCGGGGCGGCTGGTTCGAGGCGTTCTTCGCTGCGCAGGGGATCCAGGTCATCTTCGCGCTGCCGTCGATGGTCCTCGTCACCATCTTCATCTCGATCCCGTTCGTGATCCGCGAGGTGGTGCCGGTTCTCGAGGAGCTCGGCACCGAGGAGGAGCAGGCCGCCTGGACGCTTGGCGCGTCCAAGCTTCAGACGTTCTTCCGCGTCACGCTCCCGAACATCCGCTGGGGCCTCCTCTACGGGATCGCCCTCTCCGCGGCACGGGCGATCGGCGAGGTCGGCGCCGTGCTCATCGTGAGCGGCGCCCTCCAGGGGCAGACGGAGACGGCCACGCTTTACATTCTGCGAGCCTTCGACCAGTACCAGGACCCCCAGGGGTACGTGGTCGCTCTCACGCTCGCACTGTTCTCGATCGTGCTCCTGATCGGGATCGAGACGTTCAAACGGAACAGCTCCAGGGAGGCGCGGTAATGGCAGGCAGTATTGAGGTCAGAGGGCTGAGCAAGGCCTTCGGCACGTTCAAGGCGGTGGACGAGGTCAGCTTCGCCGCCGCCGAGGGAACCATCACCGCGCTGCTCGGCCCCAGCGGATCGGGGAAGAGCACCGTGCTTCGGATGATCGCCGGCCTCGAGCAGCCGGACTCCGGACGCGTGATCGTCGCTGGAGAAGAGCTCACGGACGCCAGCGTGCAGGATCGGCGCCTCGGGTTCGTCTTCCAGCACTACGCCCTCTTTCGGCACATGACGGTGCGTAAGAATGTCGCCTTCGGCCTGTCGGTTCGCAGGGTCGACAAGGATTCGCAAAAGAAGCGGGTCGAGGAACTGCTCGAGCTCGTCGGGTTGGCGCCGTTCGCAAACCGATACCCGGACCAGCTCTCCGGCGGCCAGCGCCAGCGCGTCGCCTTGGCCCGTGCGCTCGCGCCGAGCCCGCAGGTGCTCCTGCTCGACGAACCGTTCGGCGCCCTGGACGCACGTGTCCGCCAGGAGCTGCGGAACTGGCTCGACGAGCTCCACCGGGAGCTGGGCGTCACAAGCCTCTTCGTGACGCATGACCAGGAGGAGGCGCTCGAGCTCGCCAACGAGGTCGTCGTCATGAACCACGGCAAGGTCGAGCAGGTGGGAGCGGCGGATCAGATCTACAACCAGCCGGCCACGCCGTTCGTGGCCGCGTTTGTCGGATCCTCGAATGTGCTCCATGGCACCGTCTGGGAGCGGTATGTCCATTTCGGACGCTCCGCGGTCGCCGGCGCCCACAATATCCCGGACGGCCGCGAGGCCGTGGCCTACATCCGGCCCCATGACATCGAGCTCACGACCACGCCCGGAGAGATGTCCTTTCCGATCGCTGTCGAACGGCGTACAGACATGGGGTGGATGGCCAAGCTCCACCTTCGGTTGGAGGACGGGCAACCGCTGGTGGCGCAGCTTCCGAACGAAGAGATCCAGGGTGTCGGTCCAGGTCAGCGCCTCTATGCGAACCTGCGGAACCCAAAGGTCTTCTCCGACGATCGCGTGAACACCGCCTCCGACGCCGCGCCGGCGCCCGGAGATGCGGGTGAGGAGGACGCCGACGAGCCGGCCGAAGGCTCCGAGCTCGCGCCGGCCCGGCAGGCGTGATTCGGCCCGACGGGCTCCGGCTCGGATCTGACCCCGTCGGGTCTCCCCCAGGGCCTCACGCGACCGCCCGCAGGGCCGCAGCCGCGTTCGTGCTTGCTGTGGCGATGCCGGCGCCGCCGCTGCTCGCGATCACAGTGGGCCTGCGAGAACACCAGGCGCTTCCGGTGTTCTACGCGAGTGTCGCCGTGCTCCTGGCGGCAGCCGTCGGCCTTGGATCCACGGCCGTCCCCGGGCAGAACCGAGGCTGGGTGGCCGAACGAATCGGTGTAACGGCGGTCATCGCGTGGGCGGCCGGCCTGGATGTGGCCATGCTCGAGCGTGCATTCGTGACGGCGCACGCTGACGCGGAGGTGGCCAGCTTCGCCGTAGCCGGCGCCGTCTACCTGTCGGCAGCACCTGGGCATTTACCGATCCCAGGCACTTCGACTGGAACTGGACGATGACGAGCGTCGCGGCAGTTGCGGTCTGGCTCGGCGTGCTCGCCGCCTCGTAGCCGCGACTACCGCCGGCCCCTACGCCGCGACCTGGCGGATCTGGTGGACGGCCACCATCACCATCGAGCTGTCGTCGGGCGGCGCCGTGGTCACGTTCTCCATCATCCGCGACAGCCGGTCGTACGGATCGGAGCGGGCGCTCAGATACGCGTCGACGGCGTCGTCGATCGAGCCGTTCTGCGACTCCGCGATCACCCGCTCGACGATCTGCCGGCGCAGCAGGCGCAGGTCGTCGAGAAGCGTGTCCCAGGCCATCCGCTGCCACCGGTCCTCGGCGGGGAGGGCGGCCGCCCGGGCCTCGACCAGATCGAGGTACAGGCGCTCGCCGACGGTGAAGAACGCGCGCGAGACCTCGGGGATCGAACGCCCGGTGTCCTGTGAGACGGAGACGATGTCGGGGGCGTAGACCAGCGCCGGAACGACCGCCCCGAACCGCGCGGGCTCGTCGGGGACGTCCTGCTCCAGAAGCTCCTCGAGCCGGCCGTCGGTCGCGACCCTCCAGGCATCGGTGGTCGAGTCGGAGAGCGTCTGCACGAGCTCCGCGAATGCCGGCCGGCCACGCTCGATCTCCTCGGTCAGATCGATGTCGTGGACGTTCTGGAGGTACCAGCGCGCGAGCTGCTCGACCATCGAGTCGACGCCGTTCATGAGGCTGGCCTGGACGTCTCCCGGGACGACCGCGTCGAGTCGCTCGACCTCGTCCCACGGATCGCGTGCTGCGCTCACGTCGCGCGCCACCAGGAACGCGCGCGCGACCTCCTCCGGCGTCGCACCCGTCTCGGCGGCCATCCGGGCGACGAACGTGATCCCCATCGAGTTGATGACGTCGTTCGTCACGATGGTGGCGATGATCTCGCGGCGCAGCGGATGAGTCGGAAGCAGATGGCCGAAGCGCTCAACCACGAGCGGTGGGAAGTACTCCGCCAGCGCCGAGACGAGGTACGGGTCGTCGGGGAGCGAGGACTCGAGCACCTGCTCGCGAAGCAGCCGCTTGGCGTACGCGAGGAGGACGCACAACTCCGGACGCGTCATGCCGTGGCCGGCGGTGATCCGTTCGGCCATGAGCTCGCCCGACGGCAGGGCTTCGAGTTGGCGCTCGAGCAGGTGCCGGGACTCGAGCTCGACCATCAGATCCTCGAAGGCCTCCATCCGCCGAGGCGAGATCGCCGACTCCTGGCTCAGGATCTGCACCTGGAGGTAGTTGTCGTAGAGGACGAGCCGGACCACGTCGTCGGCGACCTCGTGCAGGATCTCGTTTCGGCCCTCGAGCGTGAGCTCGTCGCGCTCGATCGCGATGGCGAGCAGGATCTTCAGGTTGACCTCGTGATCGGAGCAGTCGACACCGCCGGAGTTGTCGATGGCGTCGGTGTTGATCCGCCCGCCGCCGTGGGCGTACTCGATCCGCCCGCGCTGGGTGAGGCCCAGGTTTCCACCCTCGCCGACGACGGTGCAGCGCAGGTCGCGGCCGTCCACCCGGATGGCGTCGTTCGCGCGGTCGTCGACCTCGGCGTGCGACTCGGCCGACGCCTTGACGTAGGTGCCGATGCCGCCGTTCCAGAGCAGGTCGACCGGCGCCTGGAGGATCGCCCGCATCAGGTCGACCGGCGCCAGCGCGGGGCTGTCGATCCCGAGCACCGCCTGCGCCTGGGGCGAGACCGGGATCGACTTGGCCGTGCGCGGCCACACGCCGCCGCCTTGCGGAGATCACCGACCGGTCGTAGTCGTCCCAGGACGTGCCCGGTGCGTCGAAGAGACGGCGCCGCTCCGCGTACGCCGCGGCCGCGTCGGGCGACGGGTCGAGGAACACGTGGCGGTGGTCGAAGGCCGCGACGAGCTCGAGGTGCTCCGACAGGAGCATGCCGTTTCCGAACACGTCGCCCGACATGTCGCCGATGCCGACGGCGGTGACGGCCTCGGCCTCCACATCGCGGCCGAGCTCGCGGAAGTGCCGCTTCACGCTCTCCCAGGCGCCCTTCGCCGTGATCCCGAGCGCCTTGTGGTCGTAGCCGGCCGAGCCGCCGGATGCGAAGGCATCGCCGAGCCAGAAGCCGTACTCCAGCGACACCTCGTTCGCCGTGTCGGAGAGGTGGGCCGTACCCTTGTCCGCCGCGACCACCAGGTAGGCGTCGTCGCCGTCGAGCACCCGCACGCCCTCGGGATGGACGACCTGGCCGCCGACGATGTTGTCGGTGATGTCGAGGAGGCCGCGCATCAGGGTGATGTACTGGCGCCGCTCCTCCTGCATGAGCCCGGCGCGGTCGAGCGGCGGGCGCTTCAGCACGAACCCGCCCTTCGCCCCCACCGGGACGATCACCGCGTTCTTCACCATCTGCGCCTTCATCAGGCCCAGGATCTCGGTGCGGTAGTCCTCGAGCCGGTCAGACCAGCGGATGCCGCCGCGGGCCACCGGCCCGCCACGGAGGTGCACGCCTGCCATCTCGGTCGAGAACACGAAGATCTCCCAGAGCGGCACGGGCTTGGGCATGCCGGGCACGTCCGCGCAGCGCAGCTTGAACGACAGGTGGTCGCGGTCGGGCAGGTATGCGCTCGTGCGGACGGTCGCCATCATCATGCCCAGGTAGCCGCGCAGGATGCGATCGTCGTCGAGGCTCTGCACGGCGTCCAGGTCGGCCTCGATCTCTTCGACGAGCGCGTCCTCTGCGGACACGTCGCGGGGATGCGCCGGGTCGAAGCGGAGCTCGAAGAGCCGCACGAGCTTGCGGGAGATGTCGGCGTTGCGAACGAGGCAGTCGTTCTGATACCGCGACGTGAAGGTCGCACCGAGCAGCTGGCGGTACTCCCGGTAGGCGCGTAGGATCGTGACCCGGCGCCAGTCGAGCTCGCCCGCGACGACCAGCCGGTTCAGCCAGTCCGACCCCGCCTTGCCCTCCCACACGGCGCCGACCGTGTCGGCGACGATGTCCGCCATCCGGTCGAGGTCGAGCTGCTTGCCCGCCGGGCCGAGCACGCCGAAGTCGTGCAGGTAGCGGCCGTCCTCGCTGGCTCCGACGAGCCGGGTCGGCACCTCCTCGACGACGGTGAGGCCGAGCTGCTCGAGCAGCGGCAGGAGGTCGGTCAGCGGGGCCTTGCCGCCGGTCTTGTAGAGCTTGAGGCGCGTCAGCGGCTCGGCGGTTCCCTGCTCGTTCTGGAGGGCCACGACGTAGGGACGGTCGGCGCCGAGGCGCTCGAACTGCTCGACGTCGAAGGTGGCCTGGTAGATCGCGGCGGCGGACTTGTAGTAGTCGGGGAAGCGAGCCGCGTACCGGCGCGCGAGCTCGAGCCCACGGCCGACGCCGAGCTTGGCGACGAGGGCGTCCGACAGGGCGTCGTCCCAGCTCCGTGCGGCAGCGGCCACCTCCTGCTGAAGCTCGGCCATCGGCGGGTCGGGGATCTCGCCCGAGGGAACGTGGATCGTGAAGTGAAACCGGGCCGGGTCGGTGGCGAACGACAGGGTGTAATCCACGGCGCGGCCGCCGAACCGCAGCTCGAACAGGTGCTCGAGCCGGATGCGAAGCTCGGTGGAGACATGGTCGCGCGGGAGGGCGACCACGGCCGCCACCGTCCGCCGCACGGGGTCGCGCCGCAGGAAGAGGCGCACGCCCCCCTCCTCCTGCATCCCGAGCAGGGCCATGATCGTGGCGCGGAGCTCCGACGCGGTGGCCGCGAACAGCTCGTCCTTGGGGAAGCTGTCGAAGAGCGCGACGACCGCCTTGTAGTCGTGCGAGCCCGCGATCAGGTCCTCCCACTGCATGATCGATTCGAGCTTGCGGCGGACGAGCGGGATCTGGCGCGCCGACTCGTTGTACGCCTTCGACGTGAAGAGCCCGATCAGCCGCAGCTCGCCGACGACCTCGCCCCCGGCGTCGACGCGCTTCACGCCGATGTAGTCCATCCGCGCCTTGCGGTGGATGGTCGTCTCGGCGTTCGTCTTCGACACGATCACGAGCGGCCCGCCGAAGATCCGCTCACGCATCGACTCGTCGAGCTCGGCCACGGGCACCGGCTTTGCGAACCTCGACCGGGCCTCGTCCGAGAGCACGCCCAGGCCCGACGCCGGCACGATCCCGGCCGCAGGCCGGCCTCCGACCTCCGTCACCTCGTACTCGCGGTAGCCGAGGTAGATGAAGTTGTCGTCGGTGAGCCAGCTCAGAAACTCGATCGACTCGTGCATCTCGTCGGCCGCGTAGCGCGCACCGGCGGCCTCGGCGGCCTCGATCATCCGCTCGACCCGCTCGACCATCGGCAGGAAGTCGCGAACGACGAGCCGCAGGCCCGAGAGGCTCCGTAGCAGGGCGGCCTCGAGCGCCTCGAGGCCGGCGTCGTCCAGCCGGCGGTCGGTCTGGAAGTGCATGACGGACTCGCGCCTCGGAGCGCCGCGGGCGGGCGTCACGGCCTCGATCGTGCCGTCGGCCGCCCGCTCGACTCCCATCACGGGGTGCAGGACGAGCCGCACCTGACAGGCGTGGGCGTGCACCTCGGCCGTCACCGTGTCGACGAGGAACGGCGCGTCCTCGACGTTCACGTCGACGACGGATCCCGACGCCGACCAGCCGTCGCGCTCCGGATCGGGGTTGAATGCGCGCACGGCCAGCTCGCCGGGCGGACGGCTGTTCACGAACGCGAAGACGCTCCGGACCTGGGCCGCCAGCTCGGGCACGCGGTACTCGGCCCGAAGCGGCGGCGGCGCACGGCGGACGTACGCCCGCACGAACTCGGCCAGCGGCCCGGTCCGCCCGGCGTCGAGCTCGGCCAGGAGCTCGTCGACCAGCTCGGCGCCGCTCTCGTCAGGCTCGGCAATGGCCGGTGCCTGGTGCTCGATGCTCACGAGCGGTGATGGTACCGCAGGGCCTTGATACCGTCGGCCGTCCAACGGACAAGGGAGGGTGTCATGCGACTCAGGTTGATCGCCGTGCTTGCGGCCGGGATCGGCGCCGGCCTCGTCATCCAGGCGGTGGCATTCGGCGGGACCGGCTCGAAGATCCGCACGCCGGTCACAATCCACGTGATCGAGCACGCCCGCACGGACACCGTCATCGACACGGGGAGGAAGGGCGACACGACGGGCGACCTCCTGACGTTCCACAACCCGGTCTTCGACGCCACGGACTCGGCGCGGGCCGGCCGCGACCAGGGCCAGTGCATCCGGATCGCCGCCGGCGCGTCCTGGGAGTGCACGTGGACGACGTTCCTGCCGGGCGGCCAGGTCACCGTCGAGGGGCCGTTCTTCGACACCAGGAACAGCGTCCTCGCCGTGACGGGCGGCACCGGCATCTACCGGAACGCCCGCGGCGCGATGCTGCTCAAGTCGCGGGACGGCGGCACGAAGTTCGACTTCGTGTTCCGGTTGGTGCCCTAGACGCGAGGCTCAGCGCGGGACCGGGTCGAAGCGATAGCCGACGCCCGGATGGGTGTGGATGTAGACGTGCGTGCGCGACTGCAGGTCGATCTTCGACCGCAGCTTGCGCACGCACACGTCCACCGACCGGTCGCGCTTGCGCTGGGGCACGCCCCACACGCGCTGGCGCAGCTGGTCGCGCGTCAGCACGCGCCCGGCCTCGGAGGTGAGCACCTGGAGGAGCCTGAACTCGAGCGGCGTGAGCCCGGCGTCTGCTCCGTCGACGAGGACGCGGTGCAGGTCGGGGTCGATCTCGAGCCCCGGCATCGTGAGCTTCTCGGGCCGGCCAACCTGGGGGGTGACCCGGCTGCGACGGAGCGCCGCCTCGACGCGAGCGACGAGCTCGCTCATCCCGAAGGGCTTGGCGACGTAGTCGTCGGCGCCCATCTTCAGCACCTGTACCTTGTCCTGCTCCGACGCCCGGGCGCTCACGACGATGACCGGGCACTCGGTGCCGCCGGCGCGGAGCTCGCGCAGCACCTGCCAGCCGTCCAGGCCGGGAAGCATCAGATCGAGCACCACCACGTCGGGCCGCTCGAACCGTGCCTTGCGAAGGGCGCGGTCGCCGTCCTCGACGCATTCGACCGCCATGCCGGCGTGGCGCAGGTGCGCGCCGATCGACCCGGCGATCACGCGGTCGTCCTCGACGACCAGCACGCTCGGCGGCCGTCGGTTGTTGTTCACGAGGCCACTCCGGCGGGGATGCGCGGAGCTGCGGGCGGGCTCACCGGCGGGATCGCCATGCGCCACGCCTCGCCGACGGCCAGGACGTGCAGCCCGGCGCAGCGGGCCCGAGCACCCAGCCCGGGATCCTCGAGGATGACGTCGATCATCCGCCCGAGCACCCTCAGGCCCGACAGGTCGCGGCGGACGAAGACGTCCAGCGCCAGCGCCAGGCCGGCGGCGAGCCGGCCCGGATCGCCGCGCCAGCCGTCGGCGGCCACCGCCCGCTCGATGTGGCGGATGTGAAGCGCTGCCTCCTGAACGGCCCGGATGCGGCCGATGTCGTCGGCGGACGCGTGCGGGCTGCGGAGCAGCGCTGCGGATGCGTGCCGGACGCGGGCGTGCTCGAAGACAGCGCATTCGGGGCGCTCGCCCTCTGCGGCGGCGTTCAAGGCCTGAACGACGACGTGGCCGAAGCGGAGAGCATCATCCTCGAGAGCCTCGACCTGCTCCTGAAATGTGGTCTCGGTGATCATGCCTCCATGGTGCCCCGGCCGGCCGGCCCCTGGGGTATCGAGACGGTGCACCGGAGGTGAATTGGTGGAGATCACCCGAACCTGCCGGTGACGTACGCCTCCGTGCGCGAGTCGGACGGCCTGATGAACAGGTCGGCGGTGGGCGCGTACTCGACCAGGACGCCGTTTCGATGGCCGCCGTCCTTCACATCGACGCTGAAGAACGCCGTCATGTCTGCCACGCGTGCCGCCTGCTGCATATTGTGCGTGACGATCACGATCGTGTAGTCCTGCTTCAGCTCGCCGACGAGATCCTCGATGCGCTGCGTCGCAATGGGGTCGAGCGCGGAGGCCGGCTCGTCCATCAGGACGACCTCGGGCTCGATGGCCAGCGCGCGGGCGATGCACAGCCGCTGCTGCTGGCCCCCCGAGAGCGCGAGCGCGCTCGCCTTGAGCCGATCCTTCACCTCATCCCAGAGGGCGGCCTTGTGGAGCGCCTGCTCGATCCGGTCGTCGAGGTTGTCTTTCATGCCGTGCAGTCGGAGCCCGAACGCCACGTTGTCATAGATCGACTTCGGGAATGGGTTCGGACGCTGGAACACCATGCCGATCCGGCGTCGAACCTCGACGGGGTCGACCGCCGAGCCATAGAGGTCGTGCCCGTGATACGTGATCGTCCCATCGACCGTCGCGCCGGTTATGAGGTCGTTCATGCGATTGAGGCTGCGAAGAAGTGTGGTCTTGCCGCAGCCAGACGGGCCGATAAAGGCAGTGACCTGGTAGCGAAAGACGTCCATCGTGACGTCGGAGACGGCCGTCGCCCCTGAGTACGAGACGCTGACGTCCTCCAGCCGCAACACGGGCTCGCGTTGATCCTCGGGAACCGGCGCGTGCTGCGAGGCCAGCTCACCGAGCTTCGCGTGCGACTGGTTCTGAACAGCGTTCGCGGTGTCGGAAGGCCTGACCGGCGCGGCCGCTGCCTCCTCGTTCCTGCGCTTCTCGGGATCGCTCACGGTCGACATGCTCGCACAGGATGGTCGCAGCGAACGCTGAGCACGGGGGTTATGCGCCGGTGTCGACCTAGTGAAAATCTGGAGAACACGGCGCGGCTCACGTGACCTGCTCGATCTTACGGCGGGTGCGAAGCGACAGCAGGCGGCCCGCGATGCTCCCGATGAGCACGATCGCTACCAGCACGAGGGCGGCCGCCCAGGCCTGCTCCTGCGCATGCGGGTCGGGTTGCTCGGAGTATGAGAAGATCACCATCGGGATCGAGGCCATCGCCTGGCTCGGATCGGTGTTGACGGTGGTGCCCACGAAGATCGACGTCGTGAACAGCAGTGGAGCGGTCTCGCCCGCAGCCCGGGCGACGGCGACGATCGTTGCCGTCACGATCCCGCCCACGGCAGTCGGGAGGATCACTGTCACCACTGTGCGCGCCCGGGTCGCTCCCAGTGCCATCCCACCCTCGCGCAGGTGCGACGGGACCAGCCGGAGGACCTCCTCGGTGGCACGCGCGACGAGCGGCAGCATCACGATTGACAGGCCGAGCGAGCCGGCGAACGCACTCTGGCCGCGACCGACGACCACCAGGGCGAAGATGAAGACGCCGATCACGATCGTCGGCACGCCCGCCAGCACGTTGAGCGTGAGGCCGATCAGCTCGGCGAGCCGCCGCGGCGCGAACTCGGTGTTGAAGATCGCGAGCAGGACGCCCGCGGGCAGTGCGATCGCCGTGGCGATGCCCGTGATGATGACCGTGCCGACGATCGCATTCTTGATCCCGCCGCCTGACGCGCCGAATGGGGCGGCGTTCTGGGTGAAGAAGTCGAGGTTCAGGGCCGGCATTGCGCGCTTCGCCACGGAGATGAGGACGATGGCGAGCGCTGCCGCAGCGGTCAGGGCGGCCATAGTCGCGAGTGCCTCCATGACCTGACCGGTGAGCTTGCGCCTCCGAGCGCGCCGCCCACCGGAGATCAGGGGATTGGCGTCGGCGCTCATCGGTGCCCGAGCCTTCGCTGGGTCCGGCGCACGATCACCTGGGCGACGAGATTGGTGATGAGGCTGATCACGAGCAGGATCACCGCCAGGTATGCGAGCGATGCCTTCTGGAGGGATGTCGCAGTCCCGGCGTACTGCGCCGCCAGCCTGCTGGCCATGGTGTCGGCGGGGGCGTAGAGGTTTTCCGGGCGAGTGAGCGAGCCGCCGATAACCTGAGCCACGGCGATCGCCTCGCCGACCGCGCGCCCGAACCCCAGCATCACCGCGGCAACAAGGCCGCCGCTCACCTGCGGGATCGCAACCCCGCGCACCATCTCCCAGCGGGTCGCGCCGAGCGCCATCGCGCCGTGCTTGAGTTCGCCGGGAACGCTCGTGAAGAGCTCGCGGCTGATCGACGCGACGATCGGGACCACCATCAGCGTCAGGATGAGGCACGCAGGCAGCAGGCCGACCGGCGACGGGAACCCATCCAGGAACGGAATGAATCCCAGATGGGCAATCATCCAGGGCTCGACGTGCTCGTTCAGGAATGGGCCCAGGATGAGGATCCCCCAGAGGCCGAGGACGACGCTCGGGATGGCCGCGAGCAGCTCGACCATGGTCCCGACCGGAGTCCGGAGCATGCGCGGAGCGAGCTCGCTCAGGAAGAGCCCGATTGCAATCGCCAGAGGCACCGCGATGAGCAGTGCCACGAGCGCCGTGACGAGCGTCCCGAAGATCAGGTCGGCCGCGCCGTACGTATCCTTGACGGTGTTCCACACGCTCGAGGTCAGGAACCCGGCGCCGAACTCCTGAATCGACGGCTTGGCCTGGTCGACGACCTCGACGACGAGGAGGATCATCAGCGCCGCCAGCCCCAGAGCGGCGAGCCCGGCGATGCTCTGGAGGATGACGTCGCCGAACCGCCACCGGCGACGGGCGCTCAGAGGCACGTGGGCTGTTGGCGACTCAGTGGTCATGGGGCTCGCAGGGGCGGAGGCGCCGGCACCGTGGGAGGATGGCGCCGGCGCTCCGCTCCGCCGGTCAGGAGCCGATCTTGTTGATCAGCGCCTGGTCGCTTGCAACGATTGAGGACGGGAGCTTCGGATACCCGAGGTCGGGACCGAATGCCCTGACCGGTCGGGCCGATCGCGTACTGCAGGAACGCCTTCAGCGTCGAGGCCTTGGGGGAGTCCTGCGGCACGATGACGTAGGTGAATGTCGAGTCGGGGTACGCGTCCGCAGCCGAAGCCGGCGGATTTACGAGCGAGATCGATCCGTCAGGGTTCGTCGTGCCGACCTTGGCCGCAGCGATCACCGACTTCGTGCCGGGCTCCGGGTAGTTGCCGGCTGCGTTCTGGAGCAGCGCATACTGGAGATCGTTCGCCTGCACGTATGCCAGGTCAACGTACGTCACGGCACCATCGGTGGCCTGGACGGCTGCGACGACACCGCTCGAGTGCTCAGCACCCGTACCGGTCGGGAAAGGCGGCTGCGTCGACGTGCCGACGTTGTCTGACCAGTCCGGGCTGACCTTCGAGAGCCAGTCGGTGAAGGCGAAGCTCGTTCCCGAACCGTCGCTGCGATAGACCGGAGTGATGTGCGTGTCCGGAAGGTTGACGCCAGGGTTGAGCTTGGCGATCTCCGGATCGTTCCAGGACGTGATCTTGCCCATGAACATGTCAGCGATGACCGGGCCGGTCAGATGGATCTTGTTCTGGAGACCCTTGACGTTGTACGTGATCGCGACCGCGCCCAGCGACCACGGGATCTGGATGCAACCCTTGCAGGCCGCGGCTTGATCCGACGAGAGCGGCGCGTCACTCGCGCCGAAGTCGACCGTCCGCGCCGTGATCTGGTCGACGCCACCGCCGCTCCCGATCGCGCCGTAGGTGATCGTGACGGCGGCGGGACTCTTCACGTAGTCCGCCTCCCACTGCTGCACGAGAGGCGCCACGAAGGTGCTGCCGGCACCGACGAGGACCTTCGAGTCGCCATTGCTGCTGCCGCCGGCGGTCTGCGTAACCGTCGTCGTGCCGCCACTCGACCCGCAGGCCGAGGCCACGGCGACCATCCCCACTACGAGCGACATCAGAACCGCTCTGCTGAACGTCTCATGCGAAACCTCTCCGTCGTCTTGACCACGAATGAGTCGATTGTGCATCCGCCCCTTCCGCCGTGGGGTGACGCGCCGGTATAGGGTCGGTGAACAAGTGGTGATCGCCCATTTCCGGGTGCTTCGGACCTGTACGCTCCTCGCATGACACGGGAGATGTTCGACCAGGAGCTCACCGAGCTCGGCGCGCTGCTAAACGAAGAGGCGCGCCTGTGCCAGCGTTCGCTCGACGGCGCCCTCGAGGCGCTGATCCGCCCTGAGTCCGACGCGGCCGACACGGTCATCGCCGGCGATGACGCCGTCGACCGCGTCTACCTGCAGGTCGAGCACGGCGTCGAGTCGCTCCTCGCCCGCCAGTCGCCGGTCGCCGTCGACCTGCGGTTCGTGCTCGCCGTGATCCACGTGAACCAGAACCTGGAACGGATCGGCGACCAGTGCGTCAACATCGCCAAGCTGAGCCGGCTCTTCGTCGAGCAGCCGCTCACCCCGGAGCTGCTCGAGGACTTCACCGTGATGGGGAACCAGGCCAGCGGCATGATCGCGACGGCGATGGAGTCGTTCGTCCAGCGCGATCTCGAGCAGGCCGAGTCGCTGGTCGAGCTCGACCAGGTCATCAACGAGCGAAACCACGGCCTGGCGCGGCGCATCATCGAGGGCGGCTTCGACGAGTCGACGATCGAGATGCCGCTGCGGGCCATGCTGATCGCCCGGGCGATCGAGCGCATCGGCGACAACGCGGTCGACATCGGCGAGCAGACGGCCTATCTGGTGACGGCGGCCTTCCGCGAGTTCACCGACGCCTCACACCCAGTGGCATAGCTCAGGCCGTCCGCGGCTCCCACCGCCGCAGTGTGTCTGCCACGCTCTGCTCCTCGAGGTCGAGGTGGGCGAGCAGATGGCCGGCCAGGGCTTCGAGCGCCGCCGCCACCTGGGTGCGCGGCGGCCGGCGTGTCCTCGCCGTCGAGCTCCCCGACCGCTGATTCCACCCCCTCGAGCAGGCCCGCCACCTGCCGGTGATCCGCCTGGAGCCGCTCGACCACCGGCCCGAGCGACGGATTGACGCGGCGGAGCTCGGGGAAGAGCGCCCTGTCCTCGAGCCGGTGATGGTGGTGGACGAACCGGCAATAGTGCAGGCAGCTCGCGCGGAGCCGCCAGAGCGGGCCGGTGGCCTCGAGGGCCCGGACCTCGTCGACGACGGCCTCGGCCGCAGCCCCGTCGACGACCTCGACGGCGAGCCGTTCGACGGTCGCCAGGTCCTGCCGGAGGAGCCCGTGGACCCAGAGCAGATCCTCGTAGAGCGCCTCACCCTGAGGCGTCACCGGCAGCTCCTCGATGCCGCCCATCCCCGGCGGTTCAGGCAGCTTCCAGCGCCTGCTCGAAGAGGCGGTCACTGCTCAGCCGGCTGAGCTCGTCGGCCAGGAGCGCCGGGCGGGCCGGCGGAGCGAGCACGACCGGGTAGTCGAGCAGCCCGGGCACGGACGCACTGCCGAGGCGGCCACGACCGGTGCGCGCGACCAGATACTCCCTGTCGCCCGCGCGCATCGTGACGCGCTCGAGGTGGTGCGAACGGCCCTCGCGGCGCAGGTCGATGTCCGCGTGGAGCGCCGACCGGAGCCATCCGGCCATGAGGCGCGCCTCGTTGTCGGGCCCGCGCACGTCGACGGCCCGCACCCGCTCGAGCGCCTTCACCTCGCTCGGCCCGTCGAAGAGGCCGGCGACGGCGTCGCGCCACGGCATCAGGCCCGCCCACGCCAGGTCGGCGACGGAATCGGCCAGGATCCTGGCCGCAGCCACGCCGTCCAGGCCGCACTCGCCCGAGTCGACAACCACCCGCGAGGCGAGCCCCGCAAGCTCGGCGGCCAGCCCGCCCTGGGGATCGAACGGGCCCTGCCACCAGAGGAACACGGGCAGGTCGGGCACGAGCAGCGACGTCACGGCGCTCGGGAGCGCCTTGGCGGTCGCCGTGACCAGTACTCGCTCCGAGCACACCTGGCGGTCGGACGCCCCGACCCAGCACGAGCTCGCCACCGACGCGCGCAGCTCGCTGTCCGCCGGCGTCGCGACTATCGCCCGCAGCGGATGCGACGGGCCGACGTGCTCGAGCGCGTCGATCGCAGCCTCGATGCGCTCCGATCCCGTGGCGTGGACGACCAGGTTCAGGGTGATCGCCCGGACGCTGCCGGTACGGTCACCGCCGCGCGCGGCGCGCAGCATCGCCTCCACAGCCGCCAGGTCGCCGGTCTCGCCGTTCTCGCTCATGGCTTCCGCCACCGGCGCCCGTCCCGGGCCAGGAGCTCGTCGGAGAGGTCCGGGCCCCACGAGCCCGAGTCGTACACCTGCGGGGCCCCCTTCCGCCACTGCTCGAGGAGCGGATCGACGAGCTCCCACGAGCGCTCGACGCCGTCCTGCCGGGTGAAGAGCGTGCCGTCGCCGCGCATCGCGTCGAGGATCAGCGTCTCGTATGCCTCGGGCACCTCGGCCAGGAACGACGAGCCGTAGAGGAAGTCCATGTTGACCGTCCGGAGCGCGAGGGTCGGCGTCGGCGCCTTGGCGCCGAACCGCAGCGAGATGCCCTCGTCGGGCTGGATGCGAAGGACGAGGGCGTTGGCCTCGAGCTGCTCGACCGCGTCGGTGGGAAACGGCAGGTGCGGCGGACGCTTGAACTGGACCGCGACCTCGGTCACCCGTTTGGGAAGCCGTTTGCCGGCCCGGATGTAGAACGGCGTCCCCGCCCAGCGCCAGTTGTCGATCTCGAGCTTCGCGGCGATATACGTCGGCGTGTTCGAGTCGGGCGGGACGTTCGGCTCGTCGAGGTACGCGACGGTCTGCTCGCCGGCGACGTAGCCCTCGCCGTACTGGCCCCGTACCGAGTTCTCGAGGGTCATCGGGCGGGTCGCCCGCAGGAGCTTTGCCTTCTCGTCGCGGATCGGGTCGGCGGAGAACGCCGCGGGGGGCTCCATCGCCACCAGCGCGAACACCTGCAGCAGGTGGTTCTGCACGATGTCGCGGACGACGCCGGTCTCCTCGTAGAACGCCGCCCGGTGCTCGACGCCGATCGACTCGCCAACGGTGATCTGGATGTGGTCGACGTGGGTGTTGTTCCAGACGGGCTCGAAGATCGCGTTGGCGAACCGGAACGCGAAGATGTTCTGGACGGTCTCCTTGCCCAGGTAGTGGTCGATGCGGAAGATCTGGCTCTCGGAGAACGACCGGTGAACGACGCCGGCGAGCTCCCGCGACGAGGCCAGGTCGTGACCGAAGGGCTTCTCGATGACGACGCGGGCGAACCCCGGCGGCTTGTTGAGCTTCGTCGCCCCCATCGCCTGCACGATCACCGGGAAGAAGCTCGCGGGCGTCGAGAGGTAGAAGACCCGGTTCCCACCGGTGCCGTGGGCGGCGTCGATCGCCTCGAGGCGCTCGCGGAGCCGCTTGAACCCGTCCTCGTCGAAGCTGCCCGACTGGTAGTGGAGGCTCTCCGCGAACGCCTGCCAGAGGTGGTCGTCGACCGGCGTCCGCGAGAACTTCTCGACCGCCGTGCGGGCGAACTCGCGAAACGCGTCGTTGTCCATCTCGGAGCGCGCGTAGCCGATCACGGCGAAGCGGTTCGGCAGGAGGCCGCGCACCGCGAGGTTGTAGATCGCGGGCAGGAGCTTGCGCTGGGAGAGGTCGCCCGACGCGCCGTAGATCACGAACACGGTCGGCTCGGACGCGCCGCCGACCCGGAGGCCCGCGCGGAGCGGGTTCGGGGCCGGCCGCTTGGCCGTCGTCGCCATCAGGCGGCGCGCTGCGCGTCGAGACTCTGCCGGATCGTCCCGATCAGCGAATCGAACGAGTCCGAGAACGACTTCACGCCGTCGACCTCGAGCTTGTGGGTGACGTCGTCGAGCGAGACCCCGGCACCGGCGAGCGCGGCGATCGTGGCGCGGGCGCCCTCGACGTCGGCGTCGACGGTGCGGGTGACCGTCCCGTGATCCTCGAAGGCCGCGATCGTCCCCTCCGGCATGGTGTTCACGCAGTCGGGGCCGATCAGGTCATCGACGTAGAGGACATCCGAGTACTCCGGGTTCTTCGTCCCCGTCGAGGCCCACAGCGTCCGCTGGGCCGTCGCCCCCTCACCGGCCAGCTTCTGCCATCGCTCCGACGCCAGGATCTCGCCGAAGCGCTGGTAGGCGAGCTTGGCGTTGGCGACGGCCGCCTTCCCCCGAAGCGGTGAGCCCTCGGGGAGGAGCGGGTCGATCGCGGTGTCGACACGCGAGACGAAGAAGCTCGCGACGGAGTGGACGTCCGCGATCGGCTGATGGGCGGCAAGGCGCCGCTCGAGGCCACGCAGGTAGGCCATGTGGATGGCCTCGTACTGGGCCAGCGAGAAGAGCAGCGTCACGTTGACGTTGATGCCGGCCGCAATCGTCTCCTCGATCGCAGGCACGCCCTCGGCGGTGCCCGGGATCTTGATGTAGATGTTGGGGCGCCCGATGCGGCCGAAGAAGTCCGGCGCCGCCGCGATGGACGCCGCCGCGTCGTTGGCCATGTGGGGCGGCAGCTCGAACGACACGAACCCGTCCAGATGACCCGAGTCGTCGTAGACGGACCGGATCTGGTCGGCGGCCTCGCGGACGTCCTCGATCGCGAGCTCGAAGAACACGTCGTCGGCCGACGCGGAGGTTCCGGCGAGCGCCGCGATGGCGTCGTCGTAGTCGGTGCTGTCGGCGATCGCCTTCTGGAAGATGGTGGGGTTCGACGTGACGCCGAGCACCCCGTCGTCGACCATCTTCTTGAACTCCCCCGACTTGAGCCAGCCGCGCCGGATGTTGTCGAGCCACGGGCTCGTGCCTGCGGCGGCGAGATCGTGAAGCTTTGTCATGACTCGGAATCTCCTCTCTGCCCCCCGGAGGGTATCGATGCCGCCTGAAGCACGCGCTCGGCCTCGTCGGCAACGCGCTCGGCGGTGAAGCCCAGATGCTCGAGCACCGTCGCCCCTGGGGCCGAGGCGCCGAAGCGGTCGAGGCCGACGACCGCCCCCCGCAGCCCGACGTAGCGCTCCCAGCCCAGGCTGGCGGCCGCCTCGACGCTGACGCGAGCCTCGATGTCGGGCGGAAGGACGTCCGCGCGGTAGGACTCGGGCTGCTCCTCGAAGAGCTCCCACGACGGCAGCGACACGACCCTGCTCGGGACGCCGCGCCCGCTCAGGAGCTCGTGCGCGGCGAGCGCGACGTGCACCTCGGAGCCCGTGCCGATCAGGATGACGTCGGGATCCGGATCGCCCTCGAGCACGTAGCCGCCACGCGCGGCATCGGCCACGGGATAGCGCTCCGGATCGAGCACGGGGAGCGCCTGGCGGGTCAGGATGAGCGCCGTCGGCAGGTCGCGGCCGAGCGCCACCCGCCATCCCGCGATCGTCTCGTTCGCATCGGCGGGGCGGAAGACGCACACGTCGGGGGTCGCCCGCAGGGTGGCGAGCTGCTCGATCGGCTGGTGGGTCGGGCCATCCTCTCCGAGCCCGACCGAGTCGTGGGTGTAGACCCAGATGACGGGCAGCCGCGAGAGCGCCGAGAGGCGCACCGCGGGCTTCGCGTAGTCGAGGAAGTTGAAGAACGTCGCGACGTAGGGCCGCAGGCCGGCGGCCGCGAGGCCGTTTGCGATGGCGCTCATGCCGTGCTCGCGGACGCCGAAGCGCAGGTAGCGGCCGGCGTAGGCCCCGGGTTGGAAGTCCTCCCACCCGTCGGGGCGGGTGTTGTTGGACGGCGTGAGGTCGGCGGAGCCGCCGACCATCTGCGGAACCTGTGAGACGACCTGGGCGATGACCTTGCCCGACGCGGCCCGCGTCGCCATGGGCTTGTCGTCGCCGCCGAAGGGCTCGATGACGAGCTCCGGGATCGCCGCGTCCGGGAGCGGGCCGACGGCCGCCTTCCACTCCGCCTGCTGCGCCGCGCCGACGTCGAGCGCCGCCCGGTAGCGCTCCCGGACAGCGTCCGGGATGAAGAAGAACTGGTCCGGGTCGAAGCCCAGCGTCCTCTTCGTCTGAGCCTGCTGCTCGGGGCCGCGGGCGTCGGAGTGGGCCCGGGACGTTCCGGCGTCGACGGAGCCGTAGCCGATGATCGTCTTCACCGCGATGAACGTCGGCTGCCCCTCGTGGGCGATCCCCTCGGCGATGGCGGCATCGATCGCATCGAGATCGTTCCCGTCCTCGACCGTGAGCGTGTTCCAGCCGAACGCCGCGTAGCGGGCCACCCGGTCCTCGGTGAAGGCGAGCTGTGTGTCGCCGTCGATCGTGACGTGGTTGTCGTCGTAGAGAAAGACCAGGTTGTCGAGCTCGAGGTGCCCGGCCAGCGACGACGCCTCACCCGAGACGCCCTCCATCAGATCGCCGTCCGAGACGAGGGCGAACACCCGGAAGCCGGCGGGCTCGCCGAAGCGGGCCGCGAGGTGCTTGCCGGCGATCGCCATGCCGATCGCGTTCCCGGTGCCCTGCCCGAGCGGCCCGGTGGTCACCTCGACGCCCGGCGTGTGGCCGTGCTCGGGATGCCCCGGCGTGAGGCTGCCCCACTGCCGGAAGCGCTTGAGCTCGTCGAGCGGCAGGTCGTAGCCCGTCAGGTGAAGCAGCGCGTAGAGCAGCATGCAGCCATGCCCCGCCGAGAGCACGAACCGGTCGCGCCCCGGCCACGACGGGTCGGCCGGGTTGTGACGCAGGTACCTCGTCCAGAGGACGTGCGCCATCGGAGCGGCCCCCATCGGGAGGCCGGGATGGCCCGACTTGGCCTGCTCGACGGCGTCCACCGCCAGGGTGCGGAGCGTGTTGACTGCCAGCTGGTCGATGTCGTCGTACGGCCGTGACACGGAGGGGCCCTCCTGACGGTCTCGGTACGGGCGCAGGGACGATAGCAACCCCTTACCCGATCTCCCGCGCCCCTATCCGGACGGGACGCCGTAGGCGGCGAGGACGCGCCGCGCGCCCGGAACGCCGGCCGTCAGTGCATGCGCCAGATCGGCCTGGGTGGCGATCCCGTAGGCGTTCGCTGCGACGTACCGGCGCAGTGCGCACGTGACCGCGGCCTGATGCCCGAGCGCCTGCAGCATCCGGGCGCCGTTGACGTAGACGGCGAGCTGGTACTGCGTGTACGGGCGCGTCTCCCAGAACGACATCGGCCGGCCGGTCAGCGGCCGCACCCCACGCGGATCGGGGAGGCCGCCGAGGTAGGGCCAGATGCGATCGAGCTCGGCCTGGGAGTAGGTGGCGAGCCCCTCGTCGAGCACGGGATCGCGGGCCTGGTCGTTCCCGACCAGCGAGTAGAACCACTGGTGCGCCACCTCGTGGGTCGTGGCACGGGCGATCGCCGTTCTCGCCCAGGAAGATCATCGTCGGGTACTCGATCCCCACCCGACCGAGATCCGGCACGACCGCGAGGTTGAGCGACGGCCACGGGTAGGGCCCGAACCGCGCGGCAAGCGCCTCGAGCGCGCTCCTGGCCCGTCCCGCGACGTCTTCTGCCGAACCGGGAACGCCACGCTCGACCGCTGCCGTGATGCGAACGGGGCTCGGGGCGTGGGCGGTCACCGTGAAGGTGTCGAACCTGCCGACGGCGATCGCGAAGTCGCGAACGGCGGTCGCGGTGAACCGGCCGGGCCCGACCGGTGTGCCCGACGTGAGCACGTCGTCGCCGGACGGCACGGTGACATGGACGTCGAAATCCGCCGTCGGCGTGGACGACGTCTCTGCCAGAAGCCGCGTCGGCGGGTCGGTGTCCCAGCCCACGCCGGGCTCCCACGCGAGCACCGGGAAGAACGAGCCGAGTCGGAGCGCGGCGCCGGAGCGTGAGAGCCGGTCGCGAACCGGGCCGGGCACGCGCAGGCGAAACGGGACGTCGACGGCGACCGCCCTGCCGGCCGCAAGCGGGTGCGCGAGCGCGACGACGAGCGTGGTCGGATCCGGCCGGCTCGTCGCAAGGCGCAACCCGGCGGACACGACCGGCCCGGCCGCGAGGTGCGCCCCCTCATCCGCCTGGAGCGGCCCGTTGGGCCAAAGGCGGAAGACCAGCCGCCGGGTCGGGAGGTCGGGCGTGAACGTCACGTGCACGCGTCCCGGTCACGTCGCCCGTGGCCGGGACGCCGACGGTGAGCCGGTAGCGCGGCCGGTCGGGATCGGCCGCCGGGTAGTCGGGCGTCGGGCATGCCGACGGCGAGGGCGGCGCAGCGGCGTGCGCGCTCCTGCACGCGCTCAGCCCGAGGGCGAGGAGAACCGCGAGGCAAGCTCCCGCCCCGCGCGCTCCAGGTCTCCCTGCTCGTGGGTCTCGCATCCGCGCCGTCGCAGCTCCTCCGCCGCGACGGGCTCGACGATTCCGCCCACGGCAATGCATTGGACGCCGGCCCGGCCGCAGATGTCAGCGACCTGGGCGACGACCTTGCCCGAGAGCGTCTGGCGGTCGATCCGGCCCTCGGCGGTGATGCACACGCTCGGCGCCGTGGAGCGCAACCGGCAACCCGGCCCCCTCGGCCACGAGCGCGGCGCCCGGGACGGCGCGCGCACCGAGCGCCATCAGCATCGCACCGATCCCGCCGCCCGCGCCGGCGCCGGGGAGCTCGGCTGTCGGCAGCTCGAGCCGCCGCAGGCGCTCCTCGAGCTCGCCGACCTGGCTTGGGCTCGCACCCTTCTGCGGCCCGAAGGTCGCCGCCGCGCCGTCGGGGCCGAGGAGCGGGTTCTGGACGTCGATCGCCGCGACCAGCTCGACGTCGTCCGGCACGACCCCGAGGCCGTCGCGCAGGCCGGCGCCGCCGTCGGTGGAGGCGGTGCCGCCGACCCCGATCACAACCCGGAGCGCCCCGTCCTCGATCGCGGCCCGGATCAGCTCGCCGGCGCCTCGCGACGACGCGCCGAGCGGGTCGCGGCGGACATCCGCCACCCGAAGCGACCCGCAGGCCTCCGCCACGTCGAGCACGCCCGACCCGTCGATCAGGCGGGCGAAGCGGGCCGTGCACGGCCGGCCGAGCGCGTCGTGGACGTCCGCCTCCCGCCACTCGCCGCCACGTGCTCGCAGGAGCGCCGCGGCGGTCCCCTCGCCGCCGTCGGCGAGCGGCACCTGGACGACGTCGTCGCCGCGGCGCACGTCCTGCCAGCCTCGCGCGAGAGCGGCGGCCGCGTTTTCGGCGGTGTAGGTGCCGCGCAGCTTGTCCGGGGCGACGACGACCTTCATGACGCGCCGAACTGTCTCACGCGGCGCGCTCGGTAGCATCCTCGGCATCGCCCGGGACGCCTACATCTGGGAGCCGACGGCCGACGCGCTCGAGCATGCGCACGCCACCGCGTTCATGCGCGAGCACGGCATTGCAGACTGGCGCGGGCTGATCCAGCGAAGCCAGGACGACATCGAGTGGTTCTGGGACGCCGCGGTCCGGTTCCTGGGCCTCGAGTTCTTCCAGCCGTACGAGCGCGTGCTCGACACGTCCGCGCGGGACGGCCTGGGCGACCTGGTTCACCGGCGGCACGGTGAACCTCACGCACAACTGCGTCGACCGCCACCCCACCGACCACCCGGCGGTCGTGTGGGAGAGCGAGGACGGGACGGTCGAGCGGGCCACGTACGGCGAGCTCGCCGCGGAGACGAACCGGCTCGCGAACGCTCTCCTCGAGCTGGGCGTGGGCCGCGGCGATGCCGTCGGGGTCTTCCTGCCCATGTCGATCCCGGCCGTCGCCGCCTTCTACGCCGTCTGCAAGATCGGCGCGATCGTCGTCCCGATCTTCTCGGGGTTCGCCGCACCCGCCGTCGCCGCCCGCCTGGCCGACGCCGGCGCGGTGGCGCTCCTCACCGCCGACGCGGTGCCGCGGCGAGGACGGCCGGTGTCGATGAAGGCGATCGCCGACGACGCGGTGGCCGACGCGCCGACCGTACGGAGCATCGTCGTGTGGGACCGGCTCGGGACCGACGTGCCGATGGCCGCCGGCCGCGACCACCGCTGGGACGACCTCGTCGGCCGCCAGAGCCCCCAGCTCGAGCCTCCGGCGCTCGACGCCGAGACGCCCATGATGGTGATCTACACGTCGGGGACGACGGGGCGGCCCAAGGGTGCCGTGCACGTGCACGGCGGGTTCCTGGTGAAGATCGCCGAGGAGGCGGCGTTCCAGGCCGACGTCCACGCCGACGACCGGGTGATGTGGGTGACCGACATGGGCTGGATCATGGGCCCGTGGGTCGTGGTCGGCGCGGGCGCCGCCGGCGCGACGCTCGTGCTCTCGGAGGGCGCGCCCGACTATCCCGGCCCGGGCCGGCTGTGGGAGCTCGTCGAGCGACACCGGATCTCGGTGCTCGGCGTCTCGCCCACGCTGATCCGCGCCCTTCGCTCGCACGGCGACGACCCCGTCGCCGAGCACGACCGCTCGTCGATCCGGATCCTCGCGTCGACCGGCGAGCCGTGGAACCCGGACCCGTACCGCTGGCTCCACGATGTGGTCGGCGAGGGCCGCGCGCCGATCATCAACCTCTCCGGGGGGACCGAGGTGGGTGCGTGCTTCCTCTCGCCGATGCCGGTCATGCCGCTCAAGCCGTGCACGCTGGGCGGGCCGGCCCTCGGGATGGCGATCGACGTCGCCGGGCCGAACGGCGAGCACCTGCCGGACGGCGAGGTGGGCGAGCTGGTGTGCCGGAAGCCGTGGCCGTCGATGACCCGCGGCGTGTGGGGAGACCCGCAGCGCTACCTCGACTCGTACTGGTCGCGGTGGCCGGACGTGTGGGCGCACGGCGACTGGGCGTCGGTCGACGAGGACGGCTGCTGGTACCTGCACGGCCGCTCCGACGACACCCTGAACGTCGCGGGGAAGCGAATCGGGCCGGCCGAGTTCGAGTCGGCCGCCGTGTCGCACAGCGCCGTCGCGGAGGCGTGCGCGATCGGCGTCCCGGACGCGATCAAGGGCGAGGTCGCCTGGGTCTACTGCGTGCTGCGGCCGGGGATCGAGGCGACCGACGACCTGCGGGCCGAGGTCCGCGGCCAGATCAGCTCGGTGCTCGGAAAGGCGTTCGCGCCCGCCGACGTGCGGTTCGTCGACGCGCTCCCCAAGACCCGGACGGCCAAGATCGTCCGCCGGGCGGTGCGCGCCGCGGCGCTCGGCGAGGACCCGGGCGACCTGTCGTCGCTCGAGAACCCGGGCGCGCTGGACGGGCTGGCGACAGCGCGGTGATGGACGTCGACGCGGCCGTCCGCAGCCGGCGGACGCACAAGGCCTTCCGCCCGGACCCGGTCGACGCCGAGACGCTCGACGAGCTGCTCGATCTCGCCCGCTGGGCGCCCAACCACCACCTCACGAACCCGTGGCGATTCCGCGTGCTCGGCCCGGCTGCGCTCGAACGGCTGAAGCAGGCTGCCGAGGCCGCCAAGCCCGGATCGGCGCGCAAGCTCGACCGGGCGCCGACGCTCGTCGTGGTCTCGGCCCGCCAGACCGGCGACTCGGTGCAGGACCGCGAGGACCTCCTGGCCTGCGGCGTCGCGGCCTACATCGTGCTCCTCGGGGCGCATGCCCGTGGCCTCGCCGGGTACTGGCGAACGCTGACGCTGCTCGACGAACCGGCCGGCCGGGAGGCGGTCGGGCTCGGGCCGGACGAGGTCGCGGTCGGCCTTGTCCACCTCGGCTGGGCGCTCCACCCGCCCCAGCCGTCGGAGCGGGCGCCGCTCGCGGACGTCGCCACCCGGCTCGACTAGGCCGGTGCTAGGGTCACCGCGCCAACGGGAAGGGAGTGCTGACGTGCCCGACGGGATTCTGGACGGCAAGCTCGCGCTGGTGGCGGGCGTCGCCAACAAGCGGTCGATCGCGTGGGCGATCGCGCAGGCCCTCCACGGCGCCGGCGCGCGGCTCGCGTTCACCTACCAGGGGGAGCGCCTCGAGGGGTCAGTGCGAAAGCTCGCCGAGGAGGCGCAGTCGGATGTGGTCGTCGAGTGCGACGTGTCATCGGACGCCAGCATCGACCGGGCGTTCGAGGAGGTCGGCTCGCAGCTCGGCGGGCTCGACATCATGGTGCACTCCGTGGCGTTCGCTCCCCAGGAGACCTTCACGAACCGCTTCGTGGACACCCCTCGCGAGGCGTTCGCGAGCGCGCTCGACATCTCTGCCTATTCGATGATCGCGATGGCGCGGAGGGCCGAGCCGCTCATGGCCGCGCGCGGCGGCGGCGCGATGGTCACCATGACCTACATGGCCAGCGAGCGGACGTTCCCCGGGTACAACATCATGGCGACGGCCAAGGCGGCCCTCGAGTGCTCGGTGCGCTACCTGGCGTACGAGCTCGGCCCCGCGTCCATCCGGGTGAACGCGATCTCGGCGGGCCCCGTCCGCACGCTGGCATCGGCCGGCATCGCGGGGTTCAAGGACATGGAGTCGATCATCGAGGAGCGCTCGCCGCTCGGCCGGAACATCGAGGCGGCCGACGTCGGGCAGGCCGCCCTGTATCTGTGCAGCCCGATGTCGCAGATGGTCACGGGGACGACGGTCTACGTCGACTCCGGCTATCACGCGATGGGGATCTGAGCCTTGGGGCTGGCGCTGACGGTGCTCGGCGGGAGCCCGGCCTGGCCGAACCCCGGACAGGCGGCGAGCGGCTACGTCGTCGAGAGCGCGCGGTCGCGCGTGCTCCTGGACTGCGGGTCGGGGATAGCCTCCGAGCTTCGCGCCCACGATCCGGGGCCGCTCACCGACATCGTGATCAGCCACTTCCACGCCGATCACTGGTTCGATCTCGTCCCGCTCCACTACGCCTACCGGTACGGCTCCTGGAGCGACCGGCCCCGGGCATCGCTCCACCTCCCACCGGGCGGGCGCAGCGTCCTCGACCGGGTGGCGGCCGTGTGGGACGGGTCGGTCGAGACGTTCGAGGCGGCCTGGGACGTCGAGGAGTACGACCCGCAGCTCGACATGCGCCTCGGCGACATGCGCTTCACCTTCGCTCCGAGCCTGCACTACACGACGTGCTACTCGGTCAAGATCGACGCCGGCGGCTCGACGATCGCCTACTCAGCCGACACCGCGCCCACCGAGCGGCTGGCCAGGTTCGCCCACGGCGCCGACCTCTTCCTGTGCGAGGCGTCGCTGAAGGACGCGAGGGGCGATTCGACCGAGCGCGGGCATATGGACGCGACCGAGGCGGGCCGCGAGGCGGCCCGCGCCGGTGTGAAGCGGCTCCTCCTGACCCACGTCCCGGCCGAGAACGGCAACGAGTCCGTCATCGAGAGGGCCGCGGCCGAGTACTCGGGTCCGATCGAGATCGCCCACCCGGGCCTGCGCATCGAGGTCTGATGCAAGAACGGGGCTGACCCCGTGTTTGCGCTAGCTGGTCAGGGTCACGCGGGAGATGCCGAGCAGGCCCTCGGCGGCCTTCTCGGCCGTGCGCTGGAGGCTCTCCGACATCGACGGGTTGACCGCCGCCGTCTCCGCCAGCACCTGCACCGAGAGCCTGGCGTGCACGGCCAGGGCCACCGCCGTGATCACCTCTGACGCGCGGAAGCCCACCATCGCGCCGCCCAGGATCGTCCCGTCGCCCGGGTCGGAGATGAGCTTGATCATCCCGTCGGTCTCGCCCTCCATGACCGCGCGCGGATTGGCGCGGATCAGGTGCTTCGTCACCCGCACCGGGACGCCGTCCAGCCGCGCCTGGCGCTCCGAGATCCCGGCCTTTGCGATCTCGGGCCGGGTGAACACGCACCACGCGACGCCGGAGTAGGCGACCGGCTCGATCTCGATGCCGAGCGCGTGCAGCGCCGCCGTTCGGCCGTGCACGGCCGCGGTGTTGGCGAGCATCACCTGCCCGGTCACGTCGCCGCACGCGTAGATGTGGCCCACGTTCGTGCGGCAGAACTCGTCGACCGGGAGCGTGCCACGGTCGCCGAACTCGACCCCGGCCGCGTCGAGCCCCAGGCCGTGGGTGTTCGGCCGCATCCCGATGCAGAGCAGCACGTGAGAGCTCGTGAGATCGCGCCCGTCCTCCAGCACGAGCCTGACGAGGTCGCCCTCCTCGGTGTCGATCGCCGAGGCGCGCCCGTTCTCGATCACGTCCATCCCGCGGCGCAGGAACACCTCCTCGAGCACCTCGGCCAGGTCCGGGTCGTCGCTCGGGAGGAGCTGATCGCGGGCCGAGACGAGCGTGACGCGCGAGCCGCAACGCGAGAAGAAGTCGGCGAACTCGCACCCCGTGGGGCCGGCGCCCAGGACGACCAGGTGCTCGGGCAGGTCGCGCAGCTCGAACACCTGCCGGGTCGTCAGCACGCGGCCGGCGTCCGGCCGTGCGAAGGGCGGGACGAACGGCGAGGCGCCGGTGCAGACGAGGAGCGAATCGAACTCGAGCTCGTGGTCGCGGCCGTCGACGTTGGCGACCAGCGTGTTCGGGCCGGTGACCCGACCGCGGCCCGGGAGCACCCGCACGTTCATGCCGTCCATTCGCTCGCGCACGCCCCGGCTCTGGTGGAGCGCCACCGCGCGCGCGCGTGCCAGCGTGCGGCGCAGATTGACCGACGGGAAGCCCTGCACGAAGTCGAGCCCGGCCTCCTCGGCACGGGCCACCTCGAGCATCGCGTCGGCCGTCGTGAGCAGCGTCTTCGACGGGATCGCGTCGGTCATCGTGCAGTTCCCGCCGAGCGACAGCTCCTCGACCAGCGTCACCTCCCCGCCCACGTGTGCGGCCGCCGAGGCGGCGGCATAACCGGCGGGGCCGCCGCCAAGGATGACGAGCTTCATCGCGGCAGTTTACGATCTCCGCATGAGCCGGCTCGCTTCCACCCTTGACGTCGCCGGGATCCGTGCCGGCTTTCCCTCGATCGACGGAGACCGCGTCTTCCTCGACAACCCCGGCGGCACCCAGGTGCACCGGTCGGTCTATGACGCCGTCGAGAGCTACTACCGCGACACGAACGCCAACCTCGGCGGGCCGTTCGTGACCTCCAAGGCCAGCGACCGGATCCTCGAGGAGGCGCGCTCCGAGGCCGCAGCCTTCCTCGGCGCCTCGCCGGCCGAGATCGTGTTCGGCGCCAACATGACGACACTCACGATGCACGCCTCCCGGATCCTCTGCCGCGGGCTTGGTCCCGGCGATGAGATCCTGGTGACGGGCCTCGACCACGACGCCAACGTCGCCCCGTGGATGCTCGCCGCCGGCGATCGCGGCGTCACGATCCGCCAGGCCGGCATCGACACCGAGTCGTGCCTCGTCGACGTGGACGACTTCGCCTCCAAGCTCTCGGGCCGGACGCGCGTGGCGGCGTTCGGATGGGCCTCGAACGGGGCCGGAACGATCAACGACGTCGCCCGGCTCACCGCGCTCTGCCGCGAGGCCGGCGCGCTGTCCTACATCGACGCCGTCCACTACGCGCCGCACGGCGCGATCGACGTCTCCGCGATCGGGTGCGACTTCCTGGTGTGCTCGGCCTACAAGTTCTTCGGGCCGCACGTCGGGATCCTCTACGGACGCTCCGAGCTGCTCGAGCAGCACCGCCCCTACAAGGTGCGGCCGGCGCCGGACGAGCCGCCCCACTCGTGGGAGACGGGGACGATCAACCTCGAGGGCATCGCCGGGACGGCCGCCGCCATCGGCTACCTCCGCGGCCTCGGGATCGACCGGATCGCCGCCTACGAACGCGACCTGAGCGCCCGCCTGCTGGAGGGCCTCGAGAGCATCGCCGGCGTCACCGTGTACGGCACCCGCGACCTCGACCGGCGCTGCCCGACCTACGCGTTCAACGTGGCCGGGAAGCACCCCGCCGCGGTCGCCGCGGCCCTCGCCGAGCGCAACATCTTCGTCTGGGACGGCAACTACTACGCCCTCGAGCTGATGCAGCGGCTCGGGATCGACGACTCCGGCGGAGCCGTGCGGGTCGGCGCCGTTCACTACAACACGATCGAGGAGATCGACGCCTTCCTGGAGGGTGTCGCCTCCGTGTAGCCGGTATCGTCTGGTACATGAAGGTCGGGGCGCTCGCGGGGGCGCTGGCTGCGGTTTCGCTGGCGGCAGTCCTCCTGTGGACGTCCACACGCGGGGCGCACCACCAGGCCGCGCCGCCGCCCCGCACGGCCGCGGCGCCCGATCGTCTGCCGACCCTGGCCGAGGGCTCCCTGCCCTGTTCGGCGAAGCGGACGGCGACCCTGACCGCCGGCCTGGTCCAGGCCCGGGCAGACACCCATGCGTCGCTCGCAGGCGTGCGCGCGGGCACGGTGCAGCCGGGCACGCTGACCGACGCCATCGGCAACTGGATGACCGCGGTCAGGGACGCGCGTCGGTGCCTCGGACCGCGGGCTGCGATCACCGAGAACCGGGCGATCGACCGCGTGCTGCTTCAGGTGCGTGGGTGACCCGGGGAGCTAGCTTCCCGCTGCGGCCTCCGTGATCCAATCCCCGTAGTCGTCCGCCCCGGTCGGCTGGGCGCCGACGCACACGATCCGGGTGCCGGGTTCGAGCGGACGGTAGGTCCGCCTCGCCATCGGGTTGGGCGCCGAGACGACGTCGCCCGGCCCGGCCTCCACCGTCTCATCGCCGATCTCGAAGGCCGCCCGGCCGGCGACCACGATATAGACCTCCTGCTGCCCGCTCTCGGATTCGTCGTGCTCGATGTCGAACTCTTCGCCGGGATCGCAAACGATCGCGCTGATCCCGAACCCTCCGACTTCCAGCGGGCCGTTCAGCGGCTGCCAGCGGCCGTACCCGGTGGCGATGGTCGGATGGGCGGTCAAGTCGACGGCGGGCATGGGGCTCCTCTCCTCGGATGCGGAGACGAATTCATACTCCCGTGAACTACATACTTGCAGATGTATCTGTAGGTGGCCGCGGCGGGGCTGGCCGTCGCGCTGCGCCGCTTCAGCTGGGTGCCGGGAACGAGTCGAGCGGGGTGAGCCTCAGGACGGGTGCGGGCGGGCTCGATCTCACTCGAACAGCGTGAGCTCCGGCGCGGCCTCGCCCTTCAGGACATCGAAGTCGAGCGCGACGAACGCGAATCCGCGCGCCTCGCACATCACCTGGGCCTGCGGCGCGATCTCGGGCGCGACCAGGATCCCGCGGCACGGGCTGTGGGCGGGATCGAGGTCGACGCGCTCGCAGTAGCGGGTCAGCTGCTCGACGTGCGCTGCGACGGCCCGCGTGCGCTTCACCTCGACGACCACCGTCCGGCCCTCCGCATCGCGGCAGAACAGGTCGATCGGCCCGGTGTCGGTGGGCCGCTCGCGCTGTACCACGACGAGGCCCGGCTCGATCGTCTCCGGCGCCCGCTCAAGCAGCCGGTGGATCTGGAGCTCGGCGTCCTCCCGCTCGAGCACGGCATCGTCGTCGAGCTCGTGGCTGGCGTCCTCGTGCACCTCCTCGACCACGATGACGAGCGTCTCGTCGGACGCCGCCCGGTAGACGCGGATGACGTCGCCCTCCTCCTTCACCGTCGTCGGCCCGGGCATGTAATTGAGCGGCTTGTAGCCCCTCTCCGCATGCACGCAGAGCGAGCCGTCGTCCTTGAACAGGATGACGCGGTCGCCGGCGCCGAGTCGCGTGGTCGCGCGGCCGTGATAGGCGATCTCGCAGCGGGCGACGAGGATCCTCACCGCTCGGACCCTACTTCCGTCACAGGTCGCTCGGAAGGCACGACCACATCTCGAGATCCTCGCGCACGTCCTTCTTCACGTGCAGCGAGCGCAGCACGCCCTCGTGGACGTATCCGCATTTGGCGGCGACCCGCTTCGACGCCTCGTTCTCGACGCTGATCAGGAGCTCGAGCCGCATGAGCCCCCGCTCGGCAAACCCCCAGACCGTCAGAAGCCTGAGCGCCTCCGTCGCCACTCCCCGCCCGCGCGCAGACGGCGCGACGACGTAGCCGAGCTCACCCCTCCCCGCCTCGGCCTCGATCCCGAACGCCATCACGCAGCCGAGAAACTCGCCGCCCCCGTCCACGATCGCGAACGCCTCGCTCGTGCCGTCGCGGCGCCCCTCCTCGTAGCGTTCGAGCCACGTGCGGGGAAAGTCGGGCGGCGCCGGCACAGGGAGCCGCGTGAACCGCTCGACGTCGGGATCGGTGAGCATCGCCGCGAACGCCGCCAGGTGGCGCGTGTCGAACAGCATCAGCCCGATCCCCATCGCGTTTCAGCCTAGTGTGTCGGCCAGGTGTCGAATTTGTCGCTCCCCGTTTGTCGTACCTGTGACCACACCGAAAAGGAGGACGCGATGAAGTACATGCTGTTGATCTATCAGGGCACCACCCCGCTCCCCGGCACACCCGAGTGGGACGCGCTCTCGCAGGAGGAGCAGGGCGCCGTCTACGCCGCGTACGGTGAGCTCAACGCCACCCCCGGCTTCACCCCCGGCGACGCGCAGATGCAGCACCCCGAGACGGCCACGACCGTGCAGGTGAAGGACGGGAAGACGCTCACGACCGACGGACCGTTCGTCGAGATCAAGGAAGCCGTCGGCGGGTACGGCTTCTTCGAGGCGGATGACCTCGATGCCGCCATCGCCCTGGCCGCGAAGATCCCGGCCGCGAGCATGGGCGGCGCGATCGAGGTGCGCCCGCTGGTGGAGCGCTAGGCCATTCTCGAGCAGGTCTTCCGCGACGAGTGGGCGCGCGTCCTCGCTGGGCTCATCGGCTTCCTCGGCGACTTCGACCTCGCCGAGGAAGCCACCCAGGAGGCGTTCGCCATCGCCGCCGAGCGCTGGCCGCGCGACGGCGTCCCCCGTAACCCGGGCGCCTGGCTCACAACGACCGCGCGGAACCGTGCCGTCAATCGCATCAACCGCGACCGCACGCTGCTCGCGAAGACGCGGCTCCTGGAGGTGCCGGAGGCAGTGGAGGACACCGTGGACGAGACGACGTTTCCCGACGAGCGGCTCGAGCTGATCTTCACCTGCTGCCATCCGGCGCTCTCGACCGAGGCGCAGGTGGCCCTCACCCTGCGGACACTCGGCGGCCTCGACACCGGCGAGATCGCCCGCGCCTTCCTCGTTCCCGAGCCGACGATGGCGCAGCGCCTTGTGCGGGCCAAGCGGAAGATCGCGGCCGCCGGGATCCCGTTCCGGGTCCCGCCGGACGACGTCCTGCCAGACCGGCTGATCGCCGTGCTGGCGGTCGTCTACCTGATCTTCAACGAGGGCTACGGCGGCCGCGGCGACCTGGCCGGCGAGGCGATCCGGCTGGGCCGGGCGCTGGCCGAGCTCATGCCCGACGAGCCCGACGTGCACGGCCTCGTGGCGCTGATGCTCCTCCTCGAAGCCCGCCGCGCAGCCCGGTTTCGCGACGGCGAGGTCGTGCTGCTCGAGGATCAGGACAGCTCGCTCTGGGACGCCGGGCAGATCGCCGCGGGTCGGGCGGCACTCGACCGGGCGCTGGCCCTGCACGGCCGCGGGCCGTACATCGTGCAGGCGGCAATCGCGTCACTCCACGCCGACGAGCCTCGCGACTGGCCGCAGATCGCCCTGCTCTACGAGGAGCTCTCGCGCCTCACCGGCTCCCCGATCGTCGAGCTGAGCAGAGCGGTGGCGGTCGCCGAGGCGCACGGACCGGAGGCGGGCCTGGCGATCGTCGACCGCCTCGACCTCGACGATTACCATTATCTCCACGCGACACGCGGCGACCTGCTCGGCCGGCTCGGCCGCACGGCGGAGAGCCGCGACGCGTACGGACGAGCACTCGAGCTCGTCCATGACGACGGCGAGCGGCGGCTGCTCGAGCGGCGTCTGGCTGAGATCGGAACATCGTGAAGGCGGCGAACCTGACACTTCGGTTCTTCCTCGAGCTGGCTGCCCTGGCCGCGCTCGCCTACTGGGGCTGGGGCGTCACGTGGGTGCTCGCCTTCGCAGCGCCGGCCGCCTGGATCGTGCTGTGGGCGACGTTCGGGTCGCCCAAGGCGAGGGTGAAGCTCTCCACTCCGTGGCGCGTCGTGTTCGAAGCGGTCGTGTTCGGCGCCGCCGCCGCC
Source organism: uncultured Actinomycetes bacterium (assembly GCA_963709425.1). Taxonomy (GTDB): domain Bacteria; phylum Actinomycetota; class Thermoleophilia; order Gaiellales; family JAICJC01; genus JAICJC01. The sequence continues at coordinate 184,577 of CAVPWG010000002.1, forward strand.
GCGCTGTGGGCGGCGGGACAGGAGGTCTGGGCCGTCGTGCTCGCAGCCGCCTGGGCGGCGAACCGGGCGCTGCTCGGGGCTCTCGGCGGCTCGGTGCACTCGGCCGACCCGAGTCGCGACCCAGGCTGACCGGGACCCGCGGACAGGCCGGCTGCCCGCGGAATAGACTCGCCGGGGTGGCCGTCACGCCCCTCCTTCAGGGTCTCGAGATCATCCAGGTCGCCGTCGTGGTACGCGACCTGGAGGCATACGCCACCCGCCAGTCCAGGCTGCTCGGGAACGGGCCATGGCGGGTCTACGAGTTCGGCCCGCACATGATGGTGCGGTACGAGCACCGCGGAGTGCCGGCGAGCGGAAGAACGCTGGTGGCGCTGAACGACACCCATCCCCAGATCGAGATCCTCCAGCCGCTTTCGGGGCGGTCGATTCATCAGGACTGGCTCGACGAGCACGGGGAGGGTCTGCACCACGTCGGAGCGGTCGTCGAGTCCGTCGATGCCGCCGTCGCCGCCGCGAACACGACCACGTGGGCGTGCTGTCGAGCGGTGAGGGCTTCGGAGCCGACGGAAGCGGGAAGTTCGCGTACCTCGACACCCAGAGCCGGCTGGGGATGATCTTCGAGGTGATCGAGCCGCCGACCGGCCTCGGCGAGCCGGCCAGGCGGCTCTGAGCAGTCCGCCGTGTCGGCCGCCGGCGACAGCCTGGCTACGATACCGCCGCCATGTTCCAGAAGACCACCTTGGACAACGGACTGCGCGTCGTGACGGCACCGATGCCTGCCGCAAAGTCGGTCGCGGTGATGGTGATGGTCGCCGCCGGAAGCCGGTACGAGACGAAGCCGACCAACGGCATCGCCCACTTCGCCGAGCACATGTTCTTCAAGGGCACCGAGAAGCGCCCGACGGCCAAGGACATCTCGGCCGAGGTGGACGGGATCGGCGGCGAGTTCAACGCCTTCACGAGCAAGGAGTACACGGGCTACTACATCAAGTGCGCGGCCGAGCACCGCTCGCTCGCCCTCGACGTCCTCGCCGACCAGATCCTGCACTCGAAGTTCGACGCCGACGAGCTCGAGCGTGAGAAGGGCGTCATCATCGAGGAGCTGAACATGTACGTGGACACGCCGCGCGACCACGTCGACAGCGTCTACGACCACCTGCTCTTCGGCGATCAGCCGCTCGGCTGGGACATCATCGGGACCAAGGACACGATCCGGGCGGCCGGCCGGCAGACGTTCCTCGACTACCTCGGCGCCTGGTATGCGCCGCGGCGCCTGGTCGTCGGCGCCGCCGGAGCGGTGGACGGCGACTTCCTCTCCGAGGTCGAGGGCCAGTTCGGGGCGCTCGATGACCGGCCCACCGGGGCGCCCGCGCCCGTGGAGGTGGCACAGAACGAGGCCCGGGTCAGCCTGGAGACCCGCGACTCCGACCAGGCGCATCTGCGGCTCGGCGTTCGCGGCCTCCCGACGGCCCACCCCGACCGGTACGTGATGCAGGTGCTGTCGGCGATCCTCGGCGGGGGCATGTCGTCGCGCCTTTTCATCGAGGTGCGCGAGCGAAACGGCCTCGCCTACTACGTCTTCTGCCACCACTCGGCCTACGATGACGCCGGCACCCTCTTCTCGCAGGCCGGAGTCGACATCGAGCGCATCGACCTGGCCGTGTCGACGATCGTCGGCGAGTTCGGGAAGCTGGCCGCCGAGCCGGTCGAGGACGACGAGCTGCGCCGCACGAAGAACTTCCTGAAGGGCCGGCTGGTGCTCCAGCTGGAGGATCCGCGCGGCCTCCTGGGCTTCGGGCTCCGGCGCGAGGTGCTGGAGGACCGCCTGACCGAGCCCGAGGAGGTGCTCGAGGGAATCGAGGCCGTGACTGCCGCCGACATCCAGCGGCTGGCGGGCGACGTGATCCGCGCCGACGCGCTCAACTTCGGCCTGGTCGGGCCGTTCGACGACGATCAGCGGTTCCTCGACCTCATGCACGTGTGAGCGGGATCCGGCTCTACGCCATCCCGTTCTCGACGAACGTCGAACGCGTGGCGCTCGCACTCGGCCACAAGGGCGTGGACGCCGAGGTCGTCATGTGCGACGCCGGCGACCGGAGGCCGATCCGCGAAGCGAGCGGCCAGGATCTCGTGCCCGTGCTCGACGACGAGGGCTTCGTCGTCGTCGACTCGAGCCGCATCGTCGAGCACCTCGAGGAGCGCTTCCCCGACCCGCCGCTGTTTCCGGCCGATGCGGCGCGCGAAGCCGAGATGCGGGTCTTCGTCGACTGGTTCAACCGGGTGTGGAAGGTGCCGCCGAACCGCATCGACCACGAGCTGGCCTCGGAGGCGCCGGATCACGTCCTCGTCGAGGCGCTGGCCGCAGAGATGCGGGCGTCCCTCACGCTGTTCGAGGCGATGCTCGCCGGGCGCGACCACCTGCTCGCCGACGAGTTCTCGGCTGCCGACTGCGCCGCCTTCCCGTTCCTCAAGTACGGCCTCTGGCTGCGCGACGACGATGACGAGCGGTTCCACCGGATCCTGGCCGAGCACCTGGCACTGGACGGCGGCTACCCGGGGATCGAAGACTGGCTGCGGCGCGTCGACGAACGGCCACGCGTCTCCGGCGTGGTCGTCCACCCCGCCCACGGCTGACCGCCGCCGTCAGGTCGTCGGAGCGGTGGTGCGCCTGCCGGCGGTGACGCGGCGCAGGGCGGCCAGCGCTGCGGGCAGGTCACCCGCGCGCTCCTCGATGTCGGCGAGCGTCTGCCAGACGTCGTCGAGGTAGTGCACGGCCACCGTCCCCGTGAGCACACCAGCGGCCTCGTGACACAGCCGCCGGGCCTCGTCGAGCTCGTCTCGCTCGAGCGCGATCTTCGCGAGCAGCGTGTAGAGCATCCCGGCCGTCCCGGGCTCGGTCGCTTCTGTCCGCCCGAGGCCCGCGCGCGCCAGCCTGTCGGCGTCGTCCAGCCGCCCGTCGAGCAGCGCCGAGCGCCCACGCTCGTAGTCGAGCAGGGCCAGCTCCGGCCCGGGAGCATCGCCGCGCTCGAGCGCCTCGCTGGCGCGGCCGAGCTCGGCGTCCGCCTCGGCCAGGCGGCTGCGGTCGAGCAGGATGCTCCCGAGCAGCACGTGCGACCGGCCGAGCAGGAGCAGGTGCTCGCCGCACGCCAGCGCCGACACGACCCGGCGCGCGTAGCGCTCCGCGAGCTCGACCTGGCCGTGTTCGGCGTACGTCCGCGAGATCGCCCACTCGAGCCTGGCGCGCGACACCGGATCGCGCAGCACGTCCCGGTCGCCCTTGACCAGATCCAGCGTCCGGTAGGCGTCGTCGGGGCGGCCGGCGTCGGTGTAGGCGCTGGCGAGCAGCACGCCGAAGCGGACGGCCAGCCCGGGGTCGCCCGGCTCAGCCCGAGCCTCGTCGAACGCCGCGCGGAGCACCTCGATGGAGCGGTTCATCCGGCCCAGCCCTGCGTACGCCCGCCCGAGCACCTCGTAGAGCGCCGGTCGCGCACGGGTCGACACCGGCACCGGCGCCGCCTCGATCGCCTCCTCGCACAGCCGCACGGCCTCGGCGTCACGGCGGGCCTCGGCGGCGAGGTGGGCGAGCTCCTCGAGCAGCCGGCTCTCGGCCCGCCGGTCGCCGATCCGGCGTGCGTCGTCCAGGGCATGCCGCACATCGTCGCCGGCGGTCTCGTCACCCATCCGGACGGCCAGCTCCAGATCGAGCAGACGCGTCTCGGGGATCCGTGTGCGGATGTCCCGCCCGCCGAGGTCCTCGAGGGTGACGCCCAGCTTCTCGGCCAGATCGGCCATGACGGTGACCGACGGGATGCGCTGCCCGCGCTCGACTCGAGACAGGTATCCCGGCGAGCAGCCCGGGCCGGCGATCTGGCGGAGAGAGAGGCCGCGCTGCCGGCGCAGGTCGCGGATCCTGCGGCCGACGGCGGCCGGATCGTCGACGTGGAAGGCCGGCCGCGGGACGCCGCCCCTAGGCACGGATCTCCATGTCGTAGGGGAAGTCGGTCAGCACCTCGGCTCCATCGTCGCGGACGACGGCCAGATCCTCGAGCCGCACACCGCCGAAGCCCTTCCGATAGACGCCCGGCTCGATGGTGACGACGTCGCCCGCGATCAGGTCGTCGCCGGAGAGCCCCATGCTCGGGGCCTCGTGCACCTCGAGGCCCACGCCGTGGCCGAGACCATGGAAGAAGTCCTCGTCGAGCGTCTCCCCCATCGGGACGCTTCGCTCTGTCCGGTAGCCGCCGGCCTCGATCGCGTCACATGCGGCCTCCCACACCTGGCGGCCGTTCACGCCCGTGCGGATCGCCTCCGTCGACCGCTTCACCGCCTCGAGGACGGTCGCGTGCATATGGCTGAGCATTTCGGGCGCCTCGCCGAAACAGAACGTGCGCGTCATGTCGGCGCAGAATCGGCTCTCGGCATGCGTCGGGAAGATGTCGACGATCAGCGACTCGCCCGCCCGCACCGGGCCCGTGCCGAGCTCGTGCACGAACGCCCCCTGAGGGCCGGGGCTCGTGATCGGCGGCTCACCCTCGCAGCCATGAGCGCGAAGGGTCGCGATCACCTCGGACCGGACGCGCTCAGCGGTCAGCTCCTCGCCCTCGAAGACGAGGCCGTCGCCCCGCACCGACGACGAGCCGAGGATCTCGACGACGCGGCCCATCGCCGCCTCCGTGGCGCGCTGGGCCGCGCGGATCCCGGCGAGCGCGTGCTCATCCTTGGCCCGCCGCCGAAGCTGGAACTGCTCTCGGTCGGGGCGGACGGCCACGCCCTTGCCGCGCAGGTGGTCGGCGGCGACGACAGGGAACGTCGGCGGCACGACCACCTCGCTCAGGCCGAGGTCGTCGACAACCCGGCCCAGGATCTCGATCTGGGCGTCGTCCCAGCCCATCCCTCCGGCGACCAGCTCCCGCGCCCCGAACTTGGAGCTGAGCAGGACGTCGGTGGCCCGGGAGTTGCGGCGGGCGGCGTCGGCCTCGATCTCGCTCGTCACGATCAGGCGCTGACCGTTCGTCTCGACGTAGATGAAGGGATCGACGATCGAGACGCCGGTGGCCAGAAACAGGTCGGCGTCGCGGAGGGAATCGGCGAACATGAGCAGTCCCGTGGTCATGCGGACAAGCTATCACCCGCCCGCTGGTAGCGTTCGGCCGTGCCCACGCCGGGGTTCGATCGCCTCCTCACCGAGCATTTCGCGCGCATCCGCTCCACGTTCCCCGACGACATCCGGGTCTGGGACGCGCATACGCACCTCGGCGTGGACGAGGACGGGTTCACGCAATCTCCGGAGGAGCTCCTGGATGCGATGCGCCGGTACGGCGTCGATCGCTGCTTCACGTTCCCGCTGAACGACCCCGATCGCTTCCCGGCCTACCGGGTGCCCAACGACCGCGTGCTGGAGTGGGCGGCGGCCTCGGACGGCGCGCTCGTTCCCTTCTGCCGGCTCGACCTGACCGCCGATCCGATCGCCGAGGCCGACCGCTGTCTCGACAAGGGCGCGAAGGGCATCAAGCTGCACCCCCGGGCGCAGAAGTTCGATTTCGGCGAGCGCGGCCTCGATCCGGTGTTCCGGCTCGCCGCCGAGCGGCGCGTGCCGATCCTGATCCACGCCGGACGCGGCCTGCCGGCGATCGCGGAGGACCTCCAACGCCTCGTCGAGCACCACCCGGACGCCCAGCTCATCCTGGCGCACGCTGCCATCGCCGACCTCCAGCACATCGGGCGGACGCTGCTCAACCACCCCAACGTGCTCTACGACACGTCCGTCTGGTCGAACACCGACCTGCGCGCGCTCCTGGCGACAGTCGCCCCCGAGCAGATCGCGTTCGCGAGCGACGCGCCGTACGGCGCGCCGGCCATCGCTCAGATCCAGGTCGGGACGGCGCTGAACCGCGCCGGCGCGACGCCCGACCAGGTGCGGGCCATCATGTGGGGGAACGCCGAGCGCGCCGCCCGCGGCCAGTCGGCGCCGGCGCTCTCGCCCCCGCTCGTGGCCCGCGACCGGACGGTGCCGCTCCAGCGCGTGCGCGTCCACGAATACCTGATCATGGCCACCACGCTGCTCTGGACGCGGCTTCCGGACACGCCGGGCGCCGTCGGGCTCGCCCGACGGGCCTGCGACACCAACGGGAGCTCCGAGCTGGCGGCCGTGGAGGCCCTCCTTGACCTGGCCCAGGAGCTCTGGACGCAGTCGCTCGCGATCGAGGATCCCGACGCCGCCCGCACGTACGGCCGCGCGGCGGCCCGCACGCTGCAGATCGCCGACTCGATCGTGCTCGACGTGTGATCAGCGCCGTCGTCCTCGCGGCCGGGGAGGGCCGCCGATTCGGGGGAAGGAAGCAGCTGCACCCGGTCGACGGCCTGCCGATGCTCGAGCGCGTGCTCCTGGCGGTCGCGGCGGGCGGAATCGACGAGCGCGTCGTCGTGCTCGGCGCGCACGCCGAGGACATCCTGGCTGCGGTCGACCTGCACGGCGCCCGGGCGGTCGTGTGCGAGGCGTGGCGCGACGGCCCGGCGGCGTCGCTTCACGCCGGGCTCGGGGCGCTGCCGGAGGCTTCGGACCGAGCGCTCGTGGTGCTCGGCGACGGGCCTGCACTCGACCCTGCGGCCGTCGCGCGGATGGCCGCGGCGCCTTCGGGGTCGCGCGCGCTCGCGGCCGACTACGGCGGCGGGCGGTCGCACCCCGTTGTGGTCCCGCGGCCGCTCTGGGACCAGATCCCCCGGCACGGCGAGACGCCGGTCAGGCCGCTGGGCGCGGACCTCGTCGACTGCCGCGACCTGCGGGCGCCGGGCGATGTCGACTACGCGACGTCGTCCTGACCGCAGCAGCGCAGCCGCAGCCGGTCGACGAACCCGGCCGGCACGGGGTCGCCGGAGCAGCAGTCCTTCACGACCTCGCGCAGGCGCCGCTCGAAGATGTACCGGTCGTTGCAGTAGTCGCACTCGCGCAGGTGCACGTCGATCCGGGACACCTCGGCCTCGGTCAGGGCGCGGTCCAGGTACGGCTGGATGAGGTGCTCGGCCCCGTGGCAGGGATCGACGCTCATGCCGCGCCCTCCTGCTCGGCGAGCTCGGCGAGCCGCTGCTTCAGGAGGCGCCGGCCGCGGTAGAGACGCGACATGACCGTCCCGATCGGGATCCCGAGGATCTCGGCGGCGTCGGCATAGGAGAACTCGCCGACGTCCACCAGCACGACCACCTCGCGGAAGTTCTCCGGCACGGACCCCAGCGCGTCGACGACGCCGCTCCCGGACAGGCGCGCGAGGACGCGCTCCTGCGGCTCGCGACCCGTGTCGGCAAGGCGGTTGTAGAGGTAGTAGTCGCCCTGCTCGTCGAGCGGCTCGGACGGCGGGCGCCGGCTCTGGCGGCGGAGCTCGTCCATGTTGGCGTTCCGCATGATGGTCGCGAGCCAGGCGGCCAGGTTGGTGCCCGGCGTGTACGAGCGCCACGCCCGGAAGGCGCGCAGATAGGTCTCCTGGACGAGGTCCTCGGCCGTCTGCGACGACCCCGTCAGCCGAAGCGCGATGCGGTACAGGTGCTCGGCGTGGGTCAGCGCCTCCTCCTCGAACTGGGTGCGGTCGCCCGCAGCCGCAGCCTGCCCGGCGCCCGGTGAGGGCGGGGAGTCGTGCTCGGGGGCCATGCCGGCGAGCGTATCAGCCAGGAGAAGCATGCACTCTAGGGAACGCCGGGGCCCCGATCTCCATTCCCCGCGAGTTTTAGTCACTTCGGCTAATATGGCGCGGCGCCGTGCGCGAACGAGCGTCTCATCGCACCGACGTCCTGATCGTCGGCGCAGGGCTCGCGGGGCTCTACGCCTCCCTCGAGGCAGCGACGCGCGGCGCCGCGACGACGCTCGTCACCAAAGGCTCGCTCCAATCGTCGAACTCGTTCATGGCGCAGGGCGGCATCGCGGCGGCCGTCGGCCCCGGCGACGACCCGGCGCTCCACATCGCCGACACGCTCGCCGTTGGGCGGGGCCTCGCCGATCCGGCAGCCGTGCAGGTGCTGGTGCGAGACGGCGTCCGCCGCGTGGCCGACCTCGAGCGGCTCGGCGTCCGCTGGGATCGTGACGCCGGCGGCCGTCCGCAGCTTGCCCGGGAGGGCGGGCACAGCCGTCACCGCATCTTCCACGCAGACGGCGCGGCGACCGGCGCGGCCATCGCGCGGACGCTGATCTCCCGGGTCCTGGCAGACCCGCGGATCCGGGTCGTTGACCACGCCGCTGCGATCGGCCTTCTGAGCGACGGCGAGGGCTGCGCCGGCGCCTGGGTCCTCGGCCGCGACGAGCTCGTCCCGATCCGGGGGCGGATGACGCTCCTGGCCACCGGCGGCGCGTGCGCGCTCTATTCCCGCACGACGAACCCGCCGGGCGCGACGGGCGACGGCATCGCGATCGCCCACCGGGCGGGCGCCGACGTCCGCCACATGGAGTTCGTGCAGTTCCACCCGACGGCGGTGGCGACGGCCGGGCGCGCGTTTCTGGTGTCGGAGGCCGTCCGCGGCGAGGGCGCCCACCTCGTCACCGAGACCGGCGAGCGATTCATGCCGGACGAGCATCCCGACGCGGAGCTCGCGCCCCGCGACGTCGTGACGCGCGTGATCCAGGCTCGCCTCGACGCCGGCCAGGCCAGTTACCTGTCGCTGCGCCACCTCGACCCGGATCTCGTCGGCCGCCGTTTCCCGACGCTCGTAGAGGGATGCGCACGCCTCGGGATCGACCTTCGCCGAGACCCCGTGCCCGTCGCCCCGGCCGCCCACTACCTGATGGGCGGGATCACGACGGATCTCGACGGGGCGACGTCGCTCGCCGGCCTCTACGCCTCGGGCGAGAGCGCCTGCACCGGGGCGCATGGCGCGAACCGGCTGGCGTCGAACTCGCTCCTGGAGTGCTTCGTGTTCGCCCACCGCGCGGTCGCCGCCGGCCTTGACGCCGCCCAGCCGCCGGCGGCCGACGGCCCACCCCCGACCGGCCGCTCGCGCGGGCGCCGCTGCGCCGAGCTTCGGCGCAGGATGTGGGACGGCGCGGGTCCGGTGCGTGACCGGGACGAGCTCGAACGACTCGCTGCCTGGCTCGACGGCCGGCCGGAGTCGAACCCCGTCCGCGTCGCAAGCCTGATCGCGGCGGCCGCGCTCGAGCGGCGCGAGAGCCGCGGATCGCACCTGCGCCGCGACTATCCCGACCCCGACCCGGCTTTGGAGGCGGCCGTGCCATGCAGAGCGACGTCATCGGCGACGTGATCGCGCGCGCGCTCGCCGAGGATGTCGGCACGGGCGACGTGACCACCGAGGCCGCGGTTCCCGCCGACCTGGAGGTGACGGCGGACGTCGTCGTGAAGGCCGCTGGGGTCATCTGCGGGCTGGCGGAGCTCATCACGTGCGTACGGCTGCTCGATCCGGACGCAGAGATGCAGCTCTTCGCCGCCGACGGAGACCTGGTCGCCGCGCCCCCCGACACGGTCGCCCGGATCCGCGGCAGGGCCCAGGCCGTTCTGAGCGCCGAGCGCACTGGCCTGAACCTCGTGCAGCGGATGTCCGGCATCGCGACCGCGACCCGGGCCTACGTCGAGGCGGTGCGCGGCACCCGGGCCGAGATCCTGGACACGCGAAAGACAGCCCCAGGTCTGCGGTTCCTCGACAAGAGGGCCGTCGCATGCGGCGGCGGGCAGAACCATCGGATGGGCCTCGACGACGCCATCCTCATCAAGGACAACCACGTGGCGATTGCGGGCGGGATCGTGCCTGCGATCGAGGCTGCCGCAGCGGCCCATCCGGATCTCGCCGTCGAGGTGGAGGTCGACGACCTCGCCCAGCTCGAGGAGGCACTCGCCGCCGGCGCCGACACGATCCTGCTCGACAACATGGATCCCGGGCTTCTGCGCCGGGCCGTCGCCCGCGTCGCGGGTCGCGCCCAGCTCGAGGCCTCGGGCGGCATCACGCTCGACACCGTCCGCGCCGTCGCCGAGACCGGCGTCGACGCGATCTCGATCGGGGCCCTCACGCACTCGGTGACGGCACTCGACGTCTCCCTGGAGGTACATCCGTGGCAGTCATGACCGCAACGACGACGGAGCGACTGCAGGACGAGGTGCGCTCGCTCGCAACCGAGCGCAAGGCCGTCGTCCTGGCGCACAACTACCAGGTGCCCGAGGTGCAGGACGTGGCCGACTACGTCGGCGACTCGCTGGGGCTCTCCCAGCGGGCCGCAGCCACCGAGGCCGACGTGATCGTGTTCTGCGGTGTCCACTTCATGGCCGAGACGGCCGCGGTGCTCGCCCCGCAGAAGACCGTCCTCATCCCCGACCTCGACGCCGGCTGTTCGCTCGCGGCGTCGATCGACGCCGACGCGCTGGCGCGGTGGAAGGCAGAGAACCCGGGAGCGGTGGTCGTGAGCTACGTCAACACGACCGCCGAGGTGAAGGCGCTCTCGGACTACTGCTGCACGTCGGGAAACGCGCGCCAGATCATCGAGGCCGTCCCCGCGGATCGCGACATCCTGTTCCTCCCCGACATGTTCCTGGGGGCCTACCTCGAGCGCGTCACGGGCCGCAAGATGAAGGTGTGGCCGGGCGAGTGCCACGTCCACGCCGGGATCCGGCCCGATGACGTCGCCAGGACGCTCGACGAGCACCCCGACGCCGAGCTCCTCATCCATCCGGAGTGCGGCTGTGCCAGCCAGTGCATGTACGCGGCGTCCGACAACCCGGCGCTCGGCGCGCGCACCCACGTGCTCTCGACCGAGGGCATGGTGCAACGGGCGCGGACGTCGCCACGGCGCGAGTTCATGGTGGCCACCGAGACGGGCATCCTGCACCGGCTGGGCAAGGAGGCGCCCGACGCTCGCTTCTACGCGATGAGCGAGCGGGCCGTCTGCCGCTACATGAAGATGATCACCCTCGAGAAGCTGCGCGACTCGCTGCTCGAGATGCGCCACCGAGTCGCGGTCGACCCGGAGCTGGCAGCCCGCGCCCGCGGCGCGATCCAGCGCATGGTCGAGATCACGTAGACCGCCGCGCGACGACGGGGCGCCGGCATGATCACTCCTGATACCGTCGCGGGCATGGCGAGCGACTGCAACGCGCACGCAGACCGGCCGGAGGCGTAGGCGCTCATCCTGGTCCCCACCGACGTCGAGGCCGAGCTCCTGGGCGACGGCCTGCCCGGCCGCCTGCGTGTGTGCGGGTTCGGGCTCGCAGCCGCCGGCGCCGGCGCGGCGCACGCCATCGCGACCCACGCGGCCGACGCCGAGGCGGGGGTCGTACTCGTCGGCGCCGCAGGCACGTTTGACACCGGGCGGCTCGCGATCGGCGCGGCGTTCGACGCGGCCGCCGTGCGCATCGACGGGATCGGTGCCGGCGGAGCGGGACCCGGCCCAGCTTGGCTTCGCCGATGCCGACGTGATCGCTCTGGGAGGCGAGGACGGCGAGGTGCTCTCGGTCGCCGCCGCGGCGGACGGCGCCCCGAGCGCCGCCCGGCGCGCAGCGCGGTACCCGGCCGCACTCGCCGAGGAGATGGAGGGGTTCGCAGTGGCGGTGGCAGCCGGGCTCTTCGGCGTCCCGCTTCGGATCGTGCGCGGCGCGTCCAACCTGGCGGGCGACCGAAACCACGCGGAGTGGCGGATGGCCGAGGCCCTCGCCGCAGCTCGGACGCGACTCCTGGAGACGGCGTGAAGCTCCGGCTCGGCCTCTCGACGTGCCCGAACGACACGTTCGCCTTCCACGCCATCCTCGAGCGTCGCATCGACCTGCGCGGCCTCGAGTTCGAGGCGGAGCTGCTCGACGTCCAGGCGCTGAACGACGGGCTCTTCGCGAACCGGTACGACATCTCGAAGGCCAGCTTCCACGCCGCGCTCCTGCTCGCCGACCGGTACGGCGTCGTCCCGGCCGGGTCGGCGCTCGGGCTTCGGCGTCGGCCCGCTGATCGTCGCCGCACGCGACGGCGTCTGGCCGTCGCCCGAGGCCCGCGTTCTGTGCCCCGGCCCGACGACGACGGCCACCCTGCTCTACCGCTGCCTTCATCCCGACAGCGCCCGGATCGACCACGCGGTCTTCTCGGACATCGGCCCCGCGCTCCGGCGAGGCGATCACGACCTCGGCGTGCTGATCCACGAGGGCCGGCTCACCTACCGCCGCGACGGCCTCCGGCTGGTCGAGGACCTGGGCGCGTCGTTCGAGGACCTGGCACGGGCTCCGGTGCCGCTCGGCGGCGTCGTGGCGCGCCTCGACCTGCCCGACGACGTGGTCGAGCGGTTCACGGCCGTCCTGCGCGATTCGATCGCCTACGCCGCCGCACACCGCGGCGACGCCCTCGTCACGATCCGGCGGTACGCCCAGGAGCTGGGCGAGGACGTGATCTGGCCCTACGTCGCGCTCTACGTGACCGAGCACACGGTCGATCTCGGCGAGGAGGGCGCGCGGGCGCTCGAGGTGCTGGAGCAGACCGGGCGTGAGTCGGCCGCGCTGCCCGAGGATCTGCCCCGCCTGCGCATTCTCGTTTGAATTCACGTTTCGCCTCGTCTAAATTGTGATTTAGATGTTGAGCGAGGCGGCACAGGACTACATGAAGCAGATCTATCTGCTCGAGCGCCGGGACGGCAAGGCGTCGACGTCGGCGCTGGCCGACGCGATGGGCGTCTCGGCCGCCTCGGCGACGGCGATGGTCAAGAAGCTGGCGACCCTGGGGCTCGTCGAGCACAGCCGCTACCACGGCGTCACCCTCACGCCACCGGGCGAGAAGGTGGCGCTCGAGGTGGTCCGCCACCACCGGCTGCTCGAGGTCTACCTGACGCGAGACCCTTGGCCTCTCGTGGGATCGCGTGCACTCCGAGGCCGAGCGGCTCGAGCACGTGCTCTCGGAGGAGCTCGAGGCCGAGATCGACCGGGTGCTGGGCTACCCCGTGACCGACCCCCACGGCGATCCGATTCCCACCCCCGACCTCGTGATCGCGGCCGAGCCGGCGCAGCGCATGGCCGAGCTCGAGCCCGGCCAGGCCGCGGTGGTGCGCCAGGTGCCCGACGGCGATCCGTCGCTCCTGCGCTATCTCGCGGGCCTCGGGCTGGTGCCCGACACGCCGTTCACAATGGTCGAGAAGGCCCCGTTCGGCGGGCCGCTGACGCTGGAGGTCGGCGGCACGCAGCAGGCGGTCGGAGTCGAGCTGGCCGAGCGGATCGGCGTCGAGGTGACCGCGTGACGCCGAACGCCGTTCGCGCGGCTGTCGCGCCCGCACCCCACATCAGCACCCCATGGGCCCGGATCAAGCGTGTCCTGCCGTTCCTCGGGCCGGCGTTCGTGGCGAGCGTCGCCTACATGGACCCGGGGAACTTCGCCACCAACATCCAGGCCGGCGCCGACTTCGGCTACATGCTCCTGTGGGTGCTCGTCGCCTCGAACCTGATGGCGATCCTCATCCAGTCGCTCTCGGCCAAGCTCGGCATCGCGTCAGGTTTGACGCTGCCGCAGGCGATCCGCGCGAACACCACCCGGCGGGTGCGGATCGGGTTGTGGCTGGCGGCCGAGTCAGCCGCGATGGCGACCGACCTGGCCGAGTTCCTCGGCGCCGCCATCGGGATGCAGATCCTGTTCGGGCTCGGCCTGCTCCCGTCGGCGCTCCTGACGGCGGTCGCGTCGTTCGCACTGCTCGCGGTGCAGCGCTTCGGTCACGTGCGCTTCGAGGTCGCGATCATGGCGATTCGTCGCCGTGATCGGCGCCGCGTTCGTGATCGAGATCCTCATCTCGAACCCCGATCCCGCAGGCGTCCTGCACGGCATGCTCGTGCCGGGCATCCAGTCGAGCGCCGTCTACGTGGCGGTCGCCATGGTCGGCGCGACCGTGATGCCGCACGTCGTCTACCTCCACTCGGGGCTCGTCCAGCACCGCAACACGATCCTCGACGGCAAGAGCAAGCGCGAGCACTTCCGCCATGAGCTGATCGACATCGCGCTCGCCATGAACGGCGCGTTCCTCATCAACGCGTCGATGGTGATCATGGCCGCGGCGGTGTTCTTCCACGTCGGGGCCGACATCTCCGGGATCGAGGACGCTCACGCCACGCTCGGCCCACTCCTTGGCTCGCTCGCGCCGGCGGCGTTCGGGATCGCGCTCCTGGCCTCGGGGCTGTCGTCTTCCACCGTCGGAACGCTCGCCGGCCAGATGATCATCGACGGCTTCATGAACTGGCAGGTCTCGGTCTTCATCCGCCGGCTGATCACGATGATCCCGGCGCTGATCGTGATCGCCGCAGGCGCCGACACGCTGAGGACCCTCGTCGCGAGCCAGGTCGTGCTCTCGCTGGTGCTGCCCTTCGCGGTGGTGCCGCTCGTGTGGCTCACGTCGCGACGCGATGTGATGGGCGATCTCGTGAACGGCCCGGTCATCCGGGCCCTGGCGATCGGCGTCGCGGCGCTCGTGATCGCGATGAACGTCGTGCTGCTCGTCGTCACCGCCGCCGGCTGAGGGTCGGCCCGGTCAGCCCGGGGCGTGCCCGAAGAACCAGCGCTCGAGCGGCTCGAGCAGCTCCGGCCCGCCGAACGGCGCGACCTCCTGGGTGCGGCCGTCGTCTCGCGAGACGTCGAGGTCGGACGCGAGCGCCTCGTTGGCGGCGTCGAGCGCGTCGCCCATCTCGAAACCCTCGAAGACATAGTCGTCGTCGCGGATGGCGCCGTTCGTCCGCTGGGCCAGATCCACCGCCCGGCCTACGGCCCACACCGCGCCCGGCTTCCGCTCGATCCAGATCGTGATGCGTTCGGCTGCGCCGTCCTCGCCCACACCCTGGACCGAGCGCTGCGCGAACCACTGGCTGGAATTGTGCGGCATGTCGGATCGCCTCCCGTGGCCGTGTCGCTGGACGTGGAGCTTAGGCGGCGGGCGGGCGGACCGGCAAGCCCGCCGATATCATCCGCCGCCATGCAGGCCCGGGCGGCGGCCTTTGCGCGCGAGCAGGTGATCCCGGCGATCGACGGATGGGAGCAGCACGGGCGGTATCCCCGCGCCGTCGTCGCGGCATCCGGTCTCACCGGGCTCTTCTGCCCGGAGGCGTTCGGCGGCGCGGCGCTCACCTATCCCGAGGGGATGGCGGTCTTCGAGGAGCTCGGGCGCGGCGACGCCGCATTGGCCTTCTCGCTCTCGATGCACAACGCGGTGGCGGCGGCTGTCGCCGGCCATGCCGAGCTCGCCGGGCGGTGGGCGCGGGTGCTCGCCGCGGGCGACGCGCTCGGCGGGTTCTCGCTGACCGAACCACACGCCGGCTCCGACGCGACGGCGATCACGACGCGCGCCGAGCCGGACGGCAAGAGCTGGCGGGTGACCGGGCGGAAGGCGTGGGTGTCGCTCGCCGGGGAGGCCGACCTGTTCCTCGTGGTGTGCAAGACGTCAGCCGAGCCCGGCCACCGCGACGTCGCAATCGTGGCCGTCGAGGAAGCCGCGGCCGGCGTGTCGTTCCCCGTGCTCTACCGAAAGGCGTGCGCCGACTTCCTCCCGATCGGCGAGATGGAGCTCGACGGCGCCCCGGGCGTCCTCCTGGCGCCGCCCGGAGCCGGAATGCGCGCGGCCCTTGGCGCTATCGACGTTGCCCGTTGCGACATCGCAGCGATCGCGGCGGGGCTGCACGCCGCGGCGCTCGACACGGCTGTCAGGTACGCCTCGGAGCGGCAGGCGTTCGGCGCCCCGCTCCTCGACCTCGATCCACTGCGGTTTTCGTTGGCTGATGTGGCAACGGATCTCGAAGCGAGCCGACTTCTGTACCGCCAGGCCGCCGAGCGGCTGGGAACGCCCGCGGGCCCGGTGGCCGTTGCGCACGCCAAGCGGTTCTGCCCCGACGCGGCCCTGCGTGCCGCGATCGCCTGCAGCGAGGTGCTCGGCGCCTACGGCTGGCTACTCGACCACCCGCTGGCGCGGATGATCGCGCTCGCCAAGATGCTCCAGGTGGTCGACGGGACGGCCGAGATCCAGCGCGTCGTGATCGGCCGGGAGCTGGCGCGCCGAGCCTCTGGAGATGGAGCAATTCCGGGGACAGGATAAATCCTGTCCCCAGCGATCAGTTCCCGAAATCTTCGGGGGTGACGTTCTCGAGGAACTTCTTGAACTCGTCGATGACCTCGCCCGAATCCTCGGGCTCCTGGTTGAACTCGATCGCCGAGTCGTCGATCACCTCGTCGGCGACGAAGATCTTCGCGTCGGCGCGGACTGCCAGGGCGATGGCATCGGACGGGCGTGAGTCGATTTCGATCTCGGAACCATTCACCTGAAGCGTGATCTGGGCGTAGAACGTGTTCTCGCGCAGCTCGGTGACCGCCACCTTGGAGACGCTCGCGTTCAGCTCGCCGAGCATCTCCGTGACGAGGTCGTGAGTCATCGGCCGCGGAGTGGGCGTGCCCTGGAGCTTCATCAGGATCGCCGCGGCCTCGGGATGCCCGATCCAGATCGGCAGGAACTTGGTGCCGTCGAGGGTGCGGAGCAGGACGATCGGCTGCTTCCCCACCATGTCGAAGGACACGCCGTAGATGCTCATCTCCTGCATCCTTTGGCCAGTATAGCCACGGCCCTCGCGGTCTCAGCTGGCCGCTTCGGCGGCCCCGATCACGCTCCGCAACGCCTCCTCGTCGGAGCGGTGGCCGAGCGCACAGATTCGCGCGGTACGCTCGCCGGCGACCGTGGTGGCGCTGATGAACGCGCCTGCGGCCACCACCTCCGCCACCATCCGCTCGACCGGGACGCCGTCCGCCGACCGGAAGTTGACCACCCCGAGCGACGGCCCGGTCACGAGCTCGAGCCGCGGCGACTCGGCGATCAGCTCGGCCGCGAGCAGCCCCAGGTCGAGGCTCCTGTCGAGCGCCGTCCGGATCTCCCGAAAGCCGAACGTCTTCAATGTGAGCCACACCTTGAGCGCACGAAACGGCCGCGAGAGCTCGATGCCGCGGTCGGCGAAGTTCACACCGCCGTAGCGGTCCATGTCCTTCAGGTACTCGGGGCGGACCGTGAACGTCGTCTCGAGATCCGCGCCGCGCCGGGCGAACACGACGCCCGCCAGCAGCGGGCAGTAGAGCGACTTGTGAGCGTCGAGCACCAGGGTGTCCGCCAGCTCGAGGCCGGGCATCGCAGCCCGACCCCGTTCCGTGAGCGCATGGAAGCCGCCGTAGGCGGCATCGACATGGAGCCACGCGCCGCGCTCACCCGCGACCCGGTGGAGCGCGGGCAGGTCGTCGACGGCGCCGGTGTTGGTGCTGCCGGCGGCGGCGATCACGCACCACGGCACGCGCCCGGCGCCGGCATCCGCGGCCATCGCCTCGGCGAGCGCGTCGGGGCACATGCGGAACCGCTCGTCGACGGCCACGTCGCGCACCTGCTCGATCCCGATCAGCCGAAGGGCCCGACCGACGGACGAGTGGGCCTCGGTCGTCACGTAGGCGACCCGGGCGGCACCGCCGTCGGGACGGCGGTCGCGCGCCACCGTCAGGCCCACGAGGTTCGCCGTCGAGCCGCCGCTCGCGATCACGCCCTCGGCCGCCGGGTCGAGGCCCAGGAGCTCGCGGAACCATCCCAGCACCTCGAGCTCGATGACCGCGGCGCCGGGGCCGCTCTGGTAGCTGCCGGCGAAGACGTTGAGGCCCGCGGCCAACATGTCGGCGACCGCGCCCGGGAACGTCGGCGAGACCGGGATGTAGGCGAACATGCCGGGGTGGTGATTTCGCACGCCCGGGCCGAGCACCTCCCGGCGAAGCCATCCGAGCAGCTCGACGGGGTCGGATCCCGTCTCGGGCGGCGGCTCCACAACCCGCTGGGCCAGGTCCGGCGGCGGCGGCGTGAACGTCGGCCCGGACCGGAGGGTCGTCAGGTGCTCGACGACCGCGTCGACCGCCGCATACCCCAGCTCGCGCATCTGCTCCGGGGTGAGTTCGAGCCCGCTGTCGGCCACGAGGCGCGAGTCTATCCGAGCGCCGCCACGACCTCGGCGTACCGGTCGCAGTCGACGGTGTGGTCGTTCACCAGCCCGGTCGCCTGCATGAACGCGTAGCAGACGGTCGGCCCGACGAACCGGAAACCGCGCCGCTTCATATCGCGGCTCATCGCCTTCGACTCCACCGTCTCGGACGGCACCTCGGCGATCGTCCGCCGGCGGTTCTGGATCGGGGCGCCGCCGACGAAGCTCCAGACGTAGTCCGCCAGGCCGCCAAGCTCGCCGCGCACCTCGAGCGTCGCCCGGGCGTTGGCGACGGCCGACTCGATCTTGAGCCGGTTGCGCACGATCCCCGGATCGGCCATGAGCCGCTCGACATCGGCGTCGCCGAACCGGGCCACGCGGTCGGGGTCGAAACCGGCGAACGCGTGGCGGTAGCCGTCGCGCTTGCGCAGGATCGTCGACCACGAGAGCCCGGCCTGGGCGCCCTCGAGCACGAGCATCTCGTAGAGATGACGGTCGTCGCGGGACGGCACGCCCCACTCCTCGTCGTGGTAGGCGGCGTAGAGCGCGTCGCCGTCAGGCACCCAGTCACAGCGATTCGGCATCTCGGGATGGGCGATCCTGGACTCGAACCAGGGACCTCCGCCTTATCAGAGCGGCGCTCTAACCGACTGAGCTAATCGCCCGAGAGCGACGGCAGGATACCACCGGGGACAGGACGCTCAATCGGCCCAGCTGACTCTTTCGGCGCGAAGCTGGTCCACGATTCTCCCGAGCTCGGCGGAGCTCGAGAAGTGGATCTCGACTCGGCCGCCGCGCGGCCCCTGGCGAACCGCGGCCCGCAGGGTGAGCGACTGCCAGGCTGCGTCGACGGCCAGGTGTGCGAGCTCCTCGTCCATGGCTCCCGCCCGGCGCACGGGCTTCGGCGTCTTGCGTCCCGTGCCTCGCGCCGCGGCCTCGGTGTCGCGCACCGACCACCCACGCTGGATCGCCCGGCGGGCCAGCGCCAGGCGCTCGTCCTGCCCGGCCGCGAGCAGGAGGGCACGACCGTGGCCCTCGGACAGCTCGCCGCCCGAGATCAGTGCCAGCACGTCGTCGGGCAGCTCGAGCAGGCGGATCGTGTTGGCGATCGCCGGCCGGCTGCGGCCGACGCGGCGTGCGATCTCGGTCTGGGAGAGATCGAGCTCGTCGGCGAGGACGGCGTACGCGCGCGCAAGCTCGACGGCGTTCAGATCCTCCCGGGCGACGTTCTCGGCAAGCGCCAGGATGAGCGCCTCGCGCTCGTCGGCGTGGCGCACGATCGCCGGGATCGTCCCGAGACCCGCCTGCCGTGCCGCGCGCCACCGCCGCTCGCCGGCGATGATCTCGAAGCCGTCGGTGGTCTCGCGGACGACGATCGGCTGCACCAGACCGGAGGCCCGGATCGAGTCCGTCAGGCCGTCGAGCGCCGCATCGTCGAACGTCCTGCGCGGCTGGCGGGCGTTGGGCTGAATGCGGTCGAGCTCGATCTCGACCGACGCGGTGCCGCCGCCGCCGGGGAACTCCGCCACAAGTGCCGCGAGCCCGCGGCCGAGCCCGCGCGCCTTGGTCTGATCAGCCACGCTCCACGACCTCCATCGCGACACGGTAGTAGGCGTCGGCGCCGGGCGACGCCGAGTCGTAGCGGCAGATCGGAAGGCCGTGGCTCGGCGCCTCGGCGAGGCGCACGCTGCGCGGCACCACCGTGTCGAAGACGAGCGGGCCGAAGTACGAGCGCACCTCGGTCGCGACGTCGGCGGCGAGACGTGTGCGTCCGTCGAACATCGTGAGCAGGACGCCCGTCACGCCGAGCCGGGGATTGATCCGGGTGCGTACCAGCTCGACGCTCTGGAGCAGCTGGGCAAGCCCTTCGAGCGCGTAGTACTCGCATTGCACCGGCACGATCAGGCGGTTCGCCGCGGCGAGCGCGTTCACCGTCAGGAGCCCGAGCGACGGCGGGCAGTCCACGAACACATACGGGAACCGGGCCTCGGTGCCGACCAGGAGCTCGCGCAGGAGCGTGCCGTGATCGGCCCCTCCCGGGATCTCGACCTGCGCAGCGGCGAGGTCGGGGTGCGACGGCGCCAGGAACAGGTTCGGAACGGCGGTCTCGATGATCACCGAGTCGAGCGGCCGGCCGTGGAGCAGATCGTACGTGCTCGCCTCGAGCTGCTCGGGCCGGAATCCCAGTCCCGTCGTGGCATTGGCCTGCGGATCGAGGTCGATCAGGAGCACCTGCGTGCCCGCCTCGGCGACACATGCGGCCATGTTGATCGCCGTAGTGGTCTTGCCGACGCCGCCCTTCTGATTGGCGAGCGCGTACACGCGGGAGCTCATGCTGATGACGATGGTACCGGCACAAGCGGACGCGCACGAGCGATTCCGGGACGGCGCGGAAAGCGCTCCGGCGTCGGCCCAGCCTTCCGAAGCACCACCAGGCGGCGGGTCGGCGCGACCTCGTGCACGGCCTCGACGGTCCCCGCGACGATCTCGGCGGTGGCCGCCAGGGCGCCGTGATCCACCCGGGCGCCCGTCCACAGGATCGCAGCGCCGCCCGGCGCGACGAGCGGCAGCACGAGCTCTGCCGCGACCGGCGGCGGCGCGAGCGCGCGGGCGAGCGCCAGCGGGAACCGGTCGCGGCCCGCCCCCCGGGCGTACTCCTCCGAGCGGGCGTGGACGACCGTGCAGCGGGCGCCGACGGCCGGGACGGCGCGCTCCAGGAACCGGCATTTCGTCCTGGTGGCCTCGAGCAGCGTCACCGGGATGTCCAGCGCGAGCGCGAGCGGGATGCCCGGGCTGCCGCCGCCGGAGCCGACATCGACGGCCTCGGCCGGGGCGAGCTGGCGAACGATCGCGACCGCGGTGAGCGCATCCTCGACGAGCACGTCCCAGGCCGTCGCGGGATCGCGGGCGGACGTCACCGACACCGGCTCGGCGACGACCAGGTCGCAGTACGCCCGCAGCCTCGGGTCGGGGTGTTTCACGTTTTACACCTCGGGCTGGTGTTCGCCCTCGGCCGGGAGCACGACGACGTGCCGGTTCGGCTCCGCCCCCTCGCTGGCCGTCTGCACCCGCGGCACCTCGGCCTTCAGGTACACGTGGACGATCTTGCGCTCGACCGACGACATCGGCTCGAGCGGCACCGGTTCGCCGGTGCGAATGGCGTCGGCGGCGGCGCGCGCGGCGACGTCGCGCAGCGTCCGCTCGCGGCGGGCCCGGTAGCCCTGTGCATCGATCACGACGTCCGCCGCCGCCTCCTCATGCCGGTGGACGATCGCGTTCGCGAGGTACTGCACGGCGTCGATCGTGTGGCCGTGCCGGCCGATCAGGAGCCCGAGGTCGTCACCGGTCACGGTCGCCGCCACGCCGGCGTCCGACTCGACGACAGTGACGGAAGCATCGAGGCCCAACCCGTCGACGACCTGGGCCATCAGCGCGCGGACACGCGCCGCGGCCGGCGAATCCTCGGGGTGGGACTCGACGACGGCTCGGGCCGGCGCCGCGCTCTGAGGCGGCGCTCCCGAGAGGGTGGCGATCACGCGGGCCGGCTCGTAGCCGACCCCGAGCAGCCCGCGCTGGCCCTCCGAGAGGACGACGAACTCGACCGCGGTCCGGTCAAGCGCCGGATACCGCCGCTCGAGCTCGTGCAGCGCCGCCCAGCGCGCCTCGCCGACAGTCTCGCCCGTGGCCTCGACCTGCACCGCCGGCTCGGTCACCGCCGCCCGCCCCCACGCTTCTTGCGGCTCCGCCCGCCGCCCGCCTGCGCCTTGCGGCCGGTCGGCGAGGGGGGCGTACGACTGCCGCTCGATTTCGCCGGCGCCGCCGACTGGGCGGCGGGACGCAGCTTGTGGCCCATCGTGCGCTTGATGACACCCTGCTGGCAGATCGTCCAGACGTTGGTGGTGATCCAGTAGATCATCACACCGGCCGGGACGCCGATCACGAACGGGATGAAGAAGATCGGCATGGCCGCGAACATGTACTTCTGCTGGCGGTCGGTGACGAACGAGAAGAGCAGGGTGGAGCCGAGCATCGTCCCGACGTAGAGCGCGATGATGACGTACTCGGTGACGCCGCCGATGGTCGAGAGCTTCTGGAAGATGTCCTCGATGCCGAGGAACGACTTGATCGGCGTCGGCTCGATCTGGTTTCGGAGCACCTGGTAGAGCCCGATGAAGACCGGGAGCTGGGCCACCAGCGGAAGGCATGACGCGAACGGGTTCACGCCGTGCTCCTTGTAGAGCTCCATGAGCTCCTTCTGCATCTGCTGCTTGTCCTCGCGGGCATTCTTGCCCTTGTACTTGTTCTGGAGCTGCTTGACCTTGGGCTGGATCGTCTGCATCGCCGCCATCGACCGGAACTGCTTGATCGTCAGCGGGAGGATCACGAGCCGCACCGTGAACGTGAGCAGGATGATGCAGAGCCCCCACGACGCGATGTGGTCGTGGTAGGTCGTGAGGACGCTCTTGATGACCGCCTCGACCTGCTCGAGGACGATGATCCCGAAGATCATGTGGTCGCCTCCCGATCCTCACCGGGGACGGGGTCGTACCCGCCCTTCGACCAGGGGTTGCAGCGCAGGAGGCGCCAGGTCGCAAGACCGAGGCCGCGCACGACGCCGTGCCGCCTGACCGCCTGCTCGGCGTAGTGGGAGCAGGTGGGCTCGTAGCGGCACACACGCGGCGTGATCGACGTCATCGCGACGAACGGCGTCAGCGCCAGGCGGACGACGCGGAGGCAGGCAACGACGAGCCAGCGGATCACGCGACCGGCTCCGGCTCGACCGCCCGCAGCAGCTCCTCGACCTGGCCGCACAGCCAGTCGAAGCCCTGCGCCTCGGCGGCGGGGCCGATGCCCGGCCGCGCGATCAGGACGTAGTCGGTGGACGGGCGCAGGAGCTCGTCCTGCCGGGCGACCGCCTCACGGAGCCGGCGCTTGACCGCGTTTCGGTCCACGGCCGGCCCCACTTTGCGCGGCACGGCCCAGCCCACGCGCGGCCCGCCGTCGTCGTCGCGGCGCCGGTAGCGCAGGACCAGGTACCGGCCGCCGACGGACCGGCCCAGCCGGCTCACGGCGTCGAACTCCGCGGCACGGGACAGGCGGCCACGCCGGCCGGGCGGAGGGATCGGCGGGGTGCTCACGGAGGCTATGCGGACAGACGCTTGCGCCCACGCGCCCGGCGGCGCTTGAGCACGGCACGGCCGGCTCGGGTGCTCATGCGCTTGCGGAATCCGTGCGTCTTCGCGCGCTTGCGGGTGTTGGGCTGATAGGTGCGCTTCATCGGCGGCGGTCAGTATAGAGCAGCGCCCGCTCGAGGCCGGGTGTGGAAATGCGCCGGGCCGGGCCCGAGACACGCGGCACAAACCACCCGGAAACGCGGGCTTTCCACCGCCGCAGGCCCTCGGGGAAGGAGATTTCCACAGCTGTGGACGAAGCTGTTGAGTACGTTTGAAAACCCCTGGAAACCGCCTAATAGAGCGGGATTCAGGCCTCCCGAGCTCGGTTGCCACGGCTCGCCCAACGGCGTACACTCGCCCACGTCGATGACCACAGACGCGGCCGCCACGAGGACCTGGGACACGATCTCGCAGCGACTGCGCGAGGCGCTGAACCCCAGCACCTATGACACGTGGTTCGGCGGCACCGAGGCCCTCGAGGCGAGTCCCGAGCGGCTCGTCGTCGGTGTTCCCAACGAGTTCACCAAGACCTGGATCGAGGGCCACTTCGGCAGCCTCCTGAACGCCGCGGCCGCCGAGCACGAGCTCGTCGTGGAGCTGCGCGTCGCCGTCTCCGACGCCGTTCGCGCGGCCTCCGAGCCCGAGCCGGAGCCCGATCTGCCGCAGATGCAGGCCCCGGCGCCCGCGCAGGTCGGCGTGGTGAACCCGCGCTACACGTTCGATCTCTTCGTCATCGGGCCGTCGAACCGGTTCGCCCACGCCGCGGCGCTCGCGGTCGCAGAGGCCCCGGCACAGGCGTTCAACCCGCTCTTCATCTACGGATCGACCGGGCTGGGGAAAACGCACCTGCTCCAGGCCGTCGCACAGTACGTGATGCAGCAGCATCCCTATCTCACGGTGCGGTATGTGACGACGGAGACCGTGCTGAACGAGTTTGTTGACGCTTTGCGGGACAAAAGCATGGTCGGATTCAAAGGCCGCTATAGATCATGTGATGTTCTGCTAATCGATGATATTCAGTTCATCGAAGGCAAGAATCAGCTCCAGGAGGAGTTTTTCCACACCTTCAACAGCCTCTATGAGGCGGGCAAGCAGATCATCATCTCCTCGGACAGGCAGCCCCGCGAGCTCGCGACGCTCGAGGCCCGGCTGCGAACACGTTTCGAATGGGGCCTCATCACCGACGTCCAGCCTCCCGACGTCGAGACGCGCATCGCGATCCTGCGCAAGAAGGTCGTGACGGAGGACCTGCGCGTTCCCGACCCCGAGGTGCTGACATTCATCGCCGACCGCGTCACGTCGAACATCCGCGAGCTCGAGGGCGCCCTGACCCGGGTGATTGCGTACGCGTCGCTGACCGGCCGGCCGATCTCCGTGGACGTGGCGCGCGAGGTCCTGAAGGACGTGTTCCCGGGCGGCGAGCGCCGGTCGATCACCATCGAGCAGATCCAGCAGGCCGTGTGCGACGCCTACGGCATGAGCCTCGTCGACCTGCGCGGCGACAAGCGCCCCCAGGCCATCGTCGTCCCGCGCCACATCGCGATGTACCTCTGCCGCGAGCTGACCGACCAGTCGCTGCCCAAGATCGGCGCGAAGTTCGGCGGCCGCGATCACGCAACGGTCATGTACGGCGTGAACCGGGTCGCCCGGCTGATCCGCGAGGACCGCGAGGCCTTCAACGTGGTGCAGGACCTGACGGCGCGCATCAAGCAGGCCCGATGAACCTTCTCCATCCGGCCTGCGGGGAACCTGTGCGGAACCCGGCTGCTCTGCGGAGAGTTCGGCGCACATGTCGCGCCGGTGTGGAACATGTGGAGATCCCGGCGGCTCACTCCCTCTGCTTCTCCACTCCGCCTCGCCGCTCCCAGACAGGTCCGTCCGAGGTTCTCCGCATGATTCGCAGCCCCTACTCCTATAACCTCTCTCTTTTAAAGAATTCAGTGATGTTCGTAGCACCGAGGAGCTTCTCCGCATGAAGATCGTCTGTCCGCAGGAAGACCTGCTGAACCGCCTCCAGATCGTCGCCCGCGGGGTGTCGCAGCGTTCGACCGTCCAGATCCTCTCGGGGGTCCTGATTCAGGCCGAGGCCGGCGGCTCGGTCGAGCTGGCGGCGACTGACATGGAGCTCTCCGTCCGGGCCGGCCTCCAGGCTGAGGTCGGTGAACCAGGATCCACGGTGCTCACCGGCCGGCTCCTGCTCGAAATCGTCCGCGCCCTTCCCCAGCAGCCCGTCACCCTGGAGCAGGCGGCCGGTAGCGGTGCCGTCAAGCTCACGTGCGGCTCGAGCGAGTACACGCTGCACTCGCAGGGTGCCGAGGACTTCCCGCACCTGCCCGAGGCGTCCGGCCCGTCGTTCGCGGTCGAGCGGGCCGCGTTCGTGGCGACGATCAACCACGTTGCCCGGGCTGCGTCGAAGGACGAGTCGCGGCCGGTCCTCACCGGAGTCCTCGTCGAGTTCGGCGAGGGCACGGTCACGATGGCCGCGACCGACTCCTACCGGCTCTCGGTCAAGGAGGCCGCGCTCCCCGGCTCGGGCGGCGACGCCCAGGCGATCGTCCCGGCGAGGGCGCTCACCGAGCTGTCCCGGATCGCCACGGCCGCAGCCGCCGACACGATCGATGTCGCCATCGGCGAGAACCAGATCGTGTTCGGCGTCGACGGCGTCTCGCTCTCGGCGCGCCGCATCGACGGGCAGTTCCCGAACTACCGCCAGCTCGTCCCGCAGACGTTTGACCACGAGATCCCGGCATCACGGGAGGAGCTCCTGGAGGTCGTCCGCCGCACGTCCTCGGTGCTCATGACGCACCGGGCGCTGCCGCTGCGGCTCGCGTTCGAGCAGGGCCAGCTCACCGTCAGCGCACAGACGCAGGACGTGGGCGAGGCGCACGAGTCGATGCCCGTCGACTTCCACGGCGAGCCGATGGAGATCGGCTTCAACGCCGAGTTCCTTCGCGACGGCATCGAGAGCGTCGAGGGCGACACCGTCAAGCTCAAGCTGACCAGCCCGCTCAGGCCGGGGCTCGTCCAGGGAGAGGACGGCAGCTTCTCCTACCTGATCATGCCGATCAGGCTCTCGACCTGACGTGCGGGTCGCTGCGGTGCGCGGCACCGCGTTCCGGTGCTACGCCCGGGCCGACGTTCAGTTCGCCCAGGGGCTGATCGGCGTCGTGGGCCCCAACGGCGCCGGCAAGACGAGCCTCATCGAGATGATCCACTTCGGGTGCGCCGGCTACTCGCCGCGCACGACGACGGAATCGCAGGTGATCCGGTTCGGCTCCGACGTCACCCGGGTCGAGGTCGATGTCCAACTGCGCGGCGGGCCTGTCACGAACGAGGTCGGCTTCCGCCCCGGGGAGCCGAAGCGGGTGACGGTGGACGGCGCGCCCGAGCGGTCGGTCGCCGGCCTGCTGGCCCGCTTCCCCGTGCTCGTGTTCACCCCCGACCGCCTCCGGCTGGTGCAGGGGGCGCCGGCGCTCCGGCGGGCGTGGCTCGACCGTGCGGTGGTGCGGCTCTGGCCGGCGCTTGCGGCGATCCCGCCCGCCTACGCGCGCGCGCTCGTCCAGCGGAACCACCTGCTGCGCCGGGTTCGGGCCGGCGTTGCCTCGCCCGACGGCCTCGACGCCTGGGACGGTGTGCTGGCAGCCGCCGGCGCCGAGCTCCTGGCCGCTCGCCAGCGGCTGTGCTCGCGGATCGTCCCGCGGCTCGCGGCGAGGCTGGGGGAGCTCGGCGGCGATCCCGGCGACGCGCCGCTCCAGCTGCTTTCGAGCGCGGACGGGCCGGAGCTCCTGCAGACGCTCGCGTCGTCCCGGCGGCGCGACATCGACCGGGGCTCCACCAGCCGGGGCCCGCACCTCGATGACGTCGAGCTGCGCGAGGCCGGCTCCGACGTCCGTCGGTACGGATCCCAGGGCGAGCAGCGGCGCATGCTGCTCGGGCTGATCCTGGCCGAGGCCGACCTCCTCGCGGACGAGCGGGACGAGCTGCCGCTGCTCCTCCTGGACGACGTGACAGGCGAGTTCGACTCCCGCCGGCGCGGCCTCTTGCTCGATGCGGTCGGCCGGTTCGACCAGGCGATCCTGACGTCGACCGACGAGGCCGACCTGGGCGGCCGGGCTGCCGCGATCGTCAGGGTGGCCGACGGGGTGGCGCGGGCAGCGTGAGCGATCTCGAGCGAATACGGCCTGAGCTGGTGCTCGGCCGCCGGCCGCCGGAGGTCGAGCCGGAGCTCGCAGCGGCGCGCGAAGCATGGGCCGAGATCGTGGGTGCGGCCGCGGCCACCAGCTCCTACCCGGCCAGGGTCTCCGGCGATGCGATCGTGATCGTCTGCGCCTCGGCGCCGTGGGCCGGCGAGCTGGGCATGCTGCGGCGCGATCTCGAGGCTCGGATGGCGCGGATCACGGGCCATCCGCTGGCGCTTCGGTTCGAGATCGGAGACGTGCCCGGAGCGCCGACTTCGTGACATATTTGTGACATGCACGGCGGCGGGTTCCGGCGCCCCTGTCTGGTAGACTACGGAGTGACCGTTTTTCGCCTATTCAAGCGGGTTTTCGTTTGTCCGAACCAGGCTACGACGCCAAAGACATCTCAGTTCTGGAGGGCCTCGAGGCGGTACGCAAGAGGCCCGGCATGTACATCGGTTCCACCGGCCTTCGCGGGCTCCATCATCTCGTCTACGAGGTCGTCGACAACTCCGTCGACGAGGCGCTCCAGGGTCACTGCGACCACATCACCGCCACCATCGCTCCCGACACCCGGGTGACCGTCTCCGACAACGGGCGGGGGATCCCCGTCGACGTCATGGAGGGCATCGGGCTGCCGGCCGCCGAGGTCGTGCTGACCAAGCTCCACGCGGGCGGGAAGTTCGGCGGCGAGGGGTACAAGGTTTCGGGGGGGCTGCACGGCGTCGGCATCTCCGTGGTGAACGCGCTGTCCGAGTCGCTCGAGCTCGAGATCCGCCGCGACGGCTACGTGTGGCGGCAGAGCTATGAGCGCGGCGATCCGGTCACGCCGCTGACGAAGGGCGAGGAGTCCTCCGAGACCGGCACGACCATCACGTTCCTGCCCGACGGCGACATCTTCGAGGCGACCGACTACTCCTTCGAGACCTTGGCCCAGCGGCTGCGCGAGATGGCGTTTCTCACCCGCGGGCTCCGCATCGAGCTCACCGATGAGCGCGCGGGCGGCGAGAAGGCCGACTTCCGGTTCGAGGGCGGCATCGCCGACTTCATCCTCTATGTCAACGACGGCAAGGACAGCATCCACAAGGACGTCGTCTACTTCGAGAGCGAGACCGACGAGGGCCAGCTCGAGGTGGCGATGCAGTGGAACGGTTCGTACGTCGAGTCCACCTACTCGTTCGCGAACAACATCAACACGCACGAGGGCGGCACGCATCTCTCCGGCTTCAAGTCCTCGCTGACCCGGACGCTCAACGACTACGCCCGCGCCAAGGGCCTCCTCAAGGAGAAGGAGGAGGCGCTCACGGGCGACGACTGCCGCGAGGGCCTGGCGGCGATCATCTCGGTGAAGCTGCGCGAGCCGCAGTTTGAGGGCCAGACCAAGACCAAGCTCGGCAACCCGTCGATCCGCGGCCTGGTCGAGACCATCTGCAACGCGAAGCTCGCCGAGTACCTCGAGGAGCACCCGGCCGAGGCGCGCGCGATCGTGAACAAGCTGATCGCGGCCAGCCGCGCCCGCCAGGCCGCGCGGAAGGCGCGCGACCTCATCCGCCGCAAGACGGCGCTGGTCGGCGGCGGCCTGCCGGGCAAGCTGGCCGACTGCACCGACCGCGACCCGCACGCGGCCGAGCTCTTCCTGGTCGAGGGCGACTCCGCCGGCGGGAGCGCCGTCGACGCTCGCGACCGCCGGTTCCAGGCGATCCTCCCGTTGCGCGGCAAGATCATCAACGTCGAGAAGGCGCGCATCAACAAGGTGCTCTCCAACAACGAGATCCAGGCGATGATCACCGCGATCGGCACGGGCATCGGCGAGGAGTTCAAGATCGAGGGCGCGCGCTACCACAAGGTCGTCGTCACCTGCGACGCCGACCACGACGGCGCCCACATCCGCACGCTCATCCTGACGTTCCTCTTCCGCCACATGAAGGAGCTGATCGAGGAGGGCTACGTCTACATCGCCCAGCCGCCGCTCTACAAGCTGCGCGTCGGGTCCGACGACCGCTACTTCGAGAAGGAGCTCCAACTCGAGGAGTGGCTGATCCACGAGCGCCTCGACAAGATCGAGATCCTCGACCGCGACGGCACCGAGGTGCGCCTCACCGAGACGCGGCTCCAGAGGCTCCAGCGCGCGGTGCGCGAGTACGAGGGCTGGGCGTCCAAGCTCAAGGAGCTGCACGGCGCCGCCGCGGTCAGCTACGTGAAGGACCACCGCCTGATCGAGCGGCCGATCGAGAACCTGGCCGATCTCGAGGCCTACTTCACGTCGGAGGTGCCCGACGAAGAGCCGCACCGCGTCGAGGTGATGGGGTCGTCCGATGTCGCGCTCCAGGTGCGGATCATCGAGAAGACGACCGGCGCGGCGCGCATCATGTCCGTCCCGCTCGCGCTCTTCGACAGCCCGGGCTACCGCAGCCTCAAAGCCACGCACGCCCGCCTGGTCGAGATCGTCGGCCCGCCGCCGTTCACGGTGCGGATGGGCAAGCTCGAGGAGGTCGTGCACACCTACGAGGAGCTCCGCCCGGCCATCCTCGAGATGGCGAAGGAGGGGCTCAACCTCCAGCGGTTCAAGGGCCTTGGCGAGATGAACCCGAGCCAGCTTCGCGAGACGACGATGGACCCCGCCAACCGCGTCCTGCAGCAGGTCTCGGTCGAGGACGCCACCGCCGCCGATGAGATGTTCTCGGTGCTGATGGGGGACAAGGTCGAGCCGCGCCGCGACTTCATCGAGCGTAACGCCCGCGACGTGAAGTACCTCGACGTCTGAGATGGTGATCGACTCCCTCGGCGGCGGTCGGATCGAGCAGCGCGAGCTCTCCGAGGAGATGCGCTCGAGCTACCTCGACTACGCCATGAGCGTGATCGTGAGCCGGGCGCTGCCCGACGTTCGCGACGGCCTGAAGCCGGTCCACCGGCGCGTGCTCTTCTCGATGTCCGAGAGCGGCCTTCAGCCCGGCCGGCCCTACTCGAAGTGCTCCCGCGTGGTCGGCGACGTGCTCGGCAAGTACCACCCGCACTCCGATAGCGCGGCCTACGACACGCTCGTCCGGCTCGCCCAGTGGTTCTCGCTCCGGTATCCGCTCGTCGACGGGCAGGGCAACTTCGGAAACCAGGACGGCTACGGCGCGGCCGCCATGCGCTACACCGAGTGCCGGCTTCAGAAGCTGGCAGTCGAGATGCTGCGCGACATCGACGCCGACACCGTCGACTTCGTGCCCAACTACGACGGGCGCCACCGTGAGCCGACGGTCCTCCCGTCGCGGTTCCCCAACCTCCTCGTGAACGGCTCGGCCGGGATCGCCGTCGGGATGGCGACCAACATCCCGCCTCACAACCTGGGCGAGACGATCGACGCGGCGGTCGACCTGATCGACAACCCCGACGCCACGCTCGAGGACATCATGCAGCACATCAAGGGCCCCGACTTCCCGACGGCGGCGAGCGTCATGGGCATCGGCGGCATCCGCGATGCCTATGCGACGGGTCGTGGCCGGGTCGTGATGCGGGCCAAGGTGCACACCGAGGAGCAGAAGGGCGGCCGCAACGCACTGATCGTCACCGAGCTGCCCTACATGGTCAAGAAGGGCGGCGAGGACGGCGTCATCACCAAGGTTGCCGAGCTGATCCAGGCCAAGGTGCTCACCGAGGTCTCCGACATCAACGACGACTCGGACCACACCGGCACCCGGATCCGCATCGAGCTCAAGCGCGATGCCATCCCGATGGTCGCGCTCAACAAGCTCTTCAAGCACACCGCGCTCCAGACCACCTTCGGGGTCAACATGGTGGCGCTGGTCGACGGCGTCCCGCGCACGCTCTCGCTCCGGCAGATGCTCGTGCACTACCTCGACCACCAGAAGGAGGTGGTCACCCGACGCACGAAGTTCGAGCTCGATCGGGCGGAGCGGCGGGCGCACGTCCTCGAGGGCTATCTGATCGCCCTCGACAACCTCGACGCCGTCATCGCGCTCATCCGCGGCGCGGACGACACGGACACGGCCCGGATGGGCCTCATGGAGCAGTTCGGGCTGAGCGAGATCCAGGCCCAGGCGATCCTCGACATGCGCCTGCGCGCGCTGACCGGCCTCGAGCGAAAGCGCGTGAAGGACGAGCACGCCGACCTGCTCGAGCGCATCGCCGAGCTGCGTGCGATCCTCGCCGACGAGGCCCGGCTGATGGCGCTCATCCGCGAGGAGCTCCTCGAGATCCGGGCCCAGTTCGCCGACGAGCGGCGCACCGAGATCCTGCCGGCCGAGGGCGAGATCGACCTCGAGCAGCTCATCGCCGAGGAGGACATGGTCATCTCGATCACGCGGTCCGGCTACATCAAGCGGCTGGCGCTGTCGCAGTACCGCGTGCAGGGCCGCGGCGGGATCGGCGTGATCGGGATGGACACCAAGGAGGACGACTACATCGAGCACCTGTTCGTCGCCTCCACCCACGACTACCTGCTGTTCTTCACGTCGGTCGGGAAGGTGTACCGCATCAAGGTGCACGAGCTCCCGACGGGGAACCGTCAGTCCAAGGGCCGCGCGCTCGTGAACGTCCTCCCGCTGCGGCAGGACGAGCAGGTGATGGCCGTGATCGAGACGCGGGCCTACGACGAGGGCCTCTACCTGCTGTTCGCCACGCGCAAGGGCATCGTCAAGAAGACCGAGTTCCGGGCCTATGACACCGTGCTCAAGGCCGACGGCATCATCGCGCTCAAGATCCGCGAGGACGACGAGCTGATCGGTGTCCGTCTCACCGACGGCGACGACGACGTCCTCATGGTGTCGCGAAACGGCCAGGCGGTGCGGTTCTCCGAGGGCGATGTCCGCCCGATGGGCAGGGTCGCGTCCGGCGTCGCCGGAATGCGGCTGCGCAAGGGCGACGAGGTGATCGCGGTCGAGATCGCGAGGGACGACCAGGATCTCCTCGTGGTGACCGAGAACGGCTTCGGCAAGCGGACGCGGATGGAGGAGTACCCCACGAAGGGCCGCGGCACGATGGGCGTCCTCACGATCCGCTACACCGAGGCTCGCGGCCGGCTGGCCGGATCGATGATCGTTCGCGACGGCTACGAGGTGATGCTGATCTCGCGCGAGGGCACGATCATCCGGACGGCGGTGGAGGGCATCTCGAGGATGGGCCGGCCGACCCAGGGCGTGCGGCTCATGAACCTCCGCGGCGACGACACGGTGTCGTCGATCGCCCGGGTGTCAGAGCCGCAGGAAGCGGCGGTCGGCGACGACGAGGCCGAGGACGCGGACGAGGGATCTGGGCAGGAGCCTGGGCCCGAGTAGCGAATCCGCGGTCACCCCTCCGGCTCGATCGTGAGCCCGGAGCGCAGGAGGTCGGCCGCGATGTCAGGGTCGACGATGTTGATCCACAGCCCGGCCCCGAGCTCGGCCGCCGCGGTGATCGTGATCCGCGGCCACACCTCGGCGTGCCAGTGCCAGCCCGCCGCGCCCTCGGGCGCCGCGTAGATGACGCAGTTCCAGGCCAGGTCGGCCCCGAGGACGGCGCGCAGCCGCCGGGCCGCGTCGGCGATCGCCGACGCCAGCTCGTTCCAGCCGGGCTCGGCGGCGTGCGCGTCGGGCGCGATCCAGAGCTCGTAGGCGAACCGGCTCCAGGCCGGCGCGATCGTCCGCAGGCCGTCGGCGTGCCGAAGGGTGCGCGCGTCCTCGACACCGAGCGCCCAGCACAGGTTGCAGTGCCCGGCGAACGCTGCGGACTGCGCCTCGACCACGGGCGGGATGTCGGGAAACGGGACGATCTGGGAGTGGGAGTGATCCAGCGACGCTCCCGCCGCGGGGCCTTCGTTCACCGCCACCATCGTCCAGGCCGCCTCGTCGCGGTGCGCATCGCGTCGCGCGCGCCAGGCCTCGGCGGTCGTCGTGAGCACGGCGGCCGGCAGGTCGGCGAAGGTCAGAACGTGGTTTGGCCCGTGGATCACGACCTCCTGGCCCGGGATCGCCGGGAACTTGTTCGGGACGACGCGCACGGTCCAGCCCGGGGAGTCCGCGGGCGCCCCGTCGGGGCGGCCAAGCGCCAGCACCTCCGGTGGCGTCATCGCCTCGTGCCCCTGGCAGAACGGGCACGCCGACGCGTCGGCGATCCGCGTCGTCCGGCCCTGCGCTCCCGGCCGCCGGGAGCGCCCCGGCGCGATGACGACCGGGACGCCTGTGAGCGGGTTCGTGCGGACGTCTATTCGGGGTCGGCCTTTCCGGCCTTCAGCGCCCCGAGGATGTCGATCGGGATGGGCAGGATGGTGGTCGAGTTGTTGGTGCCCGAGATCTCGAGCAGCGTCTGGAGGTAGCGAAGCTGGAGCGCGATTGGGTTCTGGCTGATGACGGCCGCGGCCTCTCCGAGCTTCGTCGACGCCTGGTACTCGCCCTCGGCCGAGATGACCTTCGCACGCCGCTCCCGCTCGGCCTCGGCCTGGCGGGCCATCGCGCGCTGCATGCCGGTCGGGATCTCGACGTCCTTCACCTCGACGACGTTCACCTTGATGCCCCACGGCTCGGTCTGCTCGTCGATGATCTTCTGGAGGATCTGGTTGATCTTGTCGCGCTCCGACAGGAGCTCGTCCAGCATGTGCTGGCCGAGGACCGAGCGGAGCGTCGTCTGGGCGATCTGCAGCGTCGCCAGTCCGAAGTCGGCGACCTCGACGATGGCCGCGACGGGGCTCACGACGCGGAAGTACGCCACCGCGTTCACGCGGGCGGGGACGTTGTCCTTGGTGATGATCTCCTGCGGAGGCACAACGAGCGTGATTGTGCGCAGCTCGACCTGCACCATCCGGTCGATGATCGGGATAAGCAGGAAGAGCCCCGGCCCCTTCGGGTCGCCGAGAAGCCGCCCGAGCCGGAACACGACACCGCGCTGGTACTCGCGCAGCACGCGCACCGAGCTCGCCAGGAGGGCGATGGCGAACGCCAGGACGATGGCCAGGGCGATGAACGGAGCGAGCGATACGAGCACGATCACGTGGTGGCTCCTTCGATTGGTGGTGGGGCGGGGGAGACGTGCAGCGTGAGGCCGTCGACCTTGTCGACGACGACCTCCTCGCCGGTGTTGACCTCGGAGTCCTCCACCTCAGCTTCCCACAGCTCGCCGCGGAGGAACACCTGGCCGCGCGGCCGAAGCGGCACCCGCACGACCGCGCGCTGGCCGAGGAGCCCGGCGGCGCCCGGCGCCGTAGACCCCGACCGGCTGGTGGCGGGCGGCGACCACCTTGGTGGCGATGAACGCCAGCCCGCCGCCGAAGACGATGCCGATCGCGATCACGAGGAGCGGGTGCACGCCGATGTCGGAGCCCGGCGTGCGGAAGAGCATGAGCCCTCCGGCACAGAGCGCGATCACCCCCGAGATGCCGATGAGGCCGTGGCTCGTCACCCACCCCTCCACGGCCAGGAGCGCGACACCGAACACGATGAGGGCGACGCCGGCGAGATTGATGGGGACGACCGAGAAGCCGAACAGGGCGAGGATGAGGGCGATCGCGCCCAGCGTGCCGGGCAGGATGACGCCGGGATGGAAGACCTCGTAGGCGATCCCGCCGATGCCCGCCAGGAAGAGCAGGAAGAGCAGGTTGGGGTCGATCAGGATGTTGAGCAGCTTCAGCGTCCACGGCATGTCGACCGTCTCGATCCGGGCGTCCGCCGTATGCAGCGTGATGTGCTTGTAGGTCGTGGTCACGCCGTCCACCGTGTTGAGGAGCGCCGGGAGGCTGGGGGACACATAGTCGACGAGGTTCTTGTCGAGCGCCTCGCTGGCCGTGTAGTTGGCCGCCTCGGAGACGGTGAGCGCCGCCGCGTCGCCGTTTCGGCCGTGCGTGTCGGCGAGCACCTTCACCTTCTTCTCGGCGTCGTTCAGGATCTTCTTGCGCAGGTCCTTGCCGATGTTGGACCCGTTCGAGTCGATCGGCGTGGCCGAGCCGATGTTCGTCACGGGGGCCATCGCCGCCACGTCGGCGGCCATGGTCACGTACACGCCGGCGGATGCGGCGCGGGCCCCGTCGGGCGACACGTACACGATCACGGGGACGGAGGAGGCCAGCTCGGCCTCGTAGATGTCCTGCATGGACGTCGAGAGGCCGCCCGGCGTGTCGAGGAGGATTACGAGGGCCGCGGCATGGTCCGACTTCGCCCGGTCGATCGAGTCCTTCACGAAGCTCGCCGAGACGGGGTTGATCTCGCTGTTGAGCTTGATCGCGAGCACAAGCGGGCGCTCGTCGGCGGCGCCGGAGGCGGCAGATGGGACACTCGCCAGGCCGGCCAGGACGAACAGCATGATCCAGAGCCGCATTCGCATCCAGGTGGCTTCAGAGAAATCTTACCGGGCGATGGCGCAGGCTTTCGTAGCGCGACCGATAATGCCGTGTGGGCGTGGGCGGTCGAGCAGCATGTATGGCGGTCGTGGCCCTTGGCGTGCTGGCCGCGGCACCGGCCGCACTGGCGGGAAGCGCGGTGCGACTCTCGGCGGCGCCGCACACCTCCCACCCGTTCCAGCACGCCCTGGCTGCGAGCCGCACCTTCCAGATGGTCGGCGTCCGCTGGCAGGGTGCCGGGCGGGTACGTCTGCAGGCGATGAGCACGAGCGGCGCCTGGACGCGCTGGGTGGCGCTCTCGGAGGAGGCTCCCGTGTGGACCGGGCCGGCACGCCGCGTTCGCCTGCGCCGGCGGGGCGACGTCCGCCACCTCAGGGTCACGTACATCACGACCCCGCGCGTGGGGGCGCCGGCCGCGGGCACCGTGATCCCGGCGGTCGCCGTTCGGCCCGGCATCGTGACGCGCGCTGGATGGCACGCCGACGAGTCGATCCGCCGCGCGGCGCCGACCTACGCGCCGGAGCTCAAGATGGTGTTCGTGCACCACACCGACACCGCCACGAGCGCGCCGTGCTCGGACTCGGCCCGGATCGTGCGCGGGATCTACGCCTACCACGTGCGCACGAACGGCTGGAACGACATCGGGTACAACTTTCTCGTTGACAAGTGCGGCACGGTCTTCGAGGGCCGCTACGGCGGCATGTCGAAGCCCGTGATCGGGGCGCAGACGAAGGGGTTCAACACCGGCTCCGCGGGCATCGCCGTGATCGGGACGTACAGCTCCGCACGCCCCCGACCGGTTGCCGTTGCGGCGCTGGAGCGCCTGATCGCGTGGCGGCTCGACGTGGCCCACGTCGACCCCGCCTCGCGGGTCGAGATGGTGTCGTCGGGGAACCCGCGCTACCGGGCCGGGCGGCACGTCGTCATGAACGCGGTCTCCGGACACCGGGACGGCTTCCCGACGTCGTGCCCCGGTTCGGCGCTCTATGCGCTCTTGCCGCGCATCCGGGCGGCGGCGCGAAGCATCGGCCTGCCGAAGATCTGGTCACCGACGCACACGCCGAACCTGCACCGGATCGCGCCCGACGCCGCGCTGCCCCTCGTGCTGCGGGCCAAGTTCTCCAGGCAAATGGCGTTCACGCTCACGATCCGGGGCCCGGACGGCCGGGTCGTCGCGCGCCGACGGCACACGAACGGGCACATTCGCTGGACGTGGGGCGGCCGGGCCGCGGTGCTCCCGGGCGGGCTCTACCGATGGACGATCGCGGCCTCGGGGGCCCGCGGGTTCGAGGGCACGCTCGGCGTGCTGCCGCTGTGGGGGCTGCGCGCGCCGCCGGGCTCATTCTCGGTGTCGAAGGGGACGGTGACCAGGGGCGGGCTTGCGAGCCTGGAGCACCCCGATGGCTCGACGCTTGACATCGCCTCGTCCGCGGGCGACCCGCGGACGGAGCTTGTGACCGACTTCAGCCTGCCGACGACGCGGCCGGTCGCCCTTGCCGGCACCCGCGCGGGGGCGAGCGCCGCCACGACGGCGGGCGGGCCGGTCGACATCGCGCTCTGGGACTTCGGCTCGACCTCGTGGGTCGACATCGGCTCGTGCACGTCGACCCCCGGGAGGGCGTGCAAGGTCGAGCGCCCGGCCGCCGGTCACGAGTTCGCGAGCTGGGACGGTTCGTCGTCCGCCCTGATGCGCGTGCGCTACACCTTCGCGGGCGGCGTTGCCGTCGACTCGGCCCATGCACTTCTCAGAGGCTGACGCCGACCGTGACGACCTCCTCGGCGGTGTGCGCGACGCCGGCCACGAGGAGCCGGCCGGCCTCGTCGACACCCTCGCAGAGGCCCGCGGCTCCCCCGGCGAGGCTCACGCGACGCCCGCGCAGGTCGTCGCGCTCGAGGCCCGAGAAGCCGTTGCGCTCGAACGCCCGGTAGCCGGTCTCGATCGCCTCGAGGACATCTGCCAGGAGGGCGGCCCGGTCGATCGGCCCGCCGTTCAGAAGGCGGAGCGAGGTGGGCGCGACGCGGGCATCGGCAGGCAGATCGCCCGCCTCATGGTTCGCGTTCACGCCGACCCCGACGACCACCTGGCCGTCGCGCACCTCGGCGAGGATGCCCGCGAGCTTTCGCCCGTCGACGACCACGTCGTTCGGCCACCGCACGAGGGCCTGCGGCCACGCCGCGCCGGCCACGGCCTCGGCGACCACGAGTGTCAGGGGCGGCAGCCGCTCCGGCGGAGTCCTCGGGTGAAGCGACAGCGAGAAGAGCAGGCCCGCTCCGGGCGGGCTCTTCCACTCCCGGCCCCGGCGGCCCCGCCCGGCGGTTTGCTCCTCGCAGGCCGCGACGCCGCCCTCCGGCAGGCCGCGGGCCAGCTCCTGAGTGGACCGGCACGTCTCCTGCCAGACATACGGGCGGCCGAACGCGCCCCGCATGAGGGGCCGCACGACCTCGGGACGCAGCGTGCCCTCCCCCATGCAACTAGGATATCCGCTGCATGTTCCCGCAACCCAAACGGGCGGAGGCGCGTCTAGTCCTCCGAGATCGGGTACGTGACCAGCCGGCGTACGCAGGCCTGTCGGATCTGGTGCTTGCGGTCCGAGCCAAGGACGGCGACGGTCGCGCGCTGGAGACGCTGGTCGAGCGCCACGCGCAAGGCGTGCGGCGGCTGGCCGGGTACCTGCTCTCGGATCCGCAGGACGCCGAGGACGCCGCCCAGGAGGCGCTCGCCAAGCTTTGCACCCGCATCGGCCAGTTTCGGGGGGAGGCCCGGTTCCAGACGTGGCTCTACAGCCTCGTGTCGAACACCTGCCGCGACATGGGCGAGCGGCAGCGCCGACGGCGCCACCAGCCCCTGGACCAGGCCACGGAGTTCGCGAGCGACGAGGCCCCTCAGGAGGCGGCGGAGTGGCGCGACCAGCGCCGGCATCTGGCGGAGTGCATGCGGGCGCTGAGCGACGATCAGCGCCGCGTGATGGTGCTCAAGGACGTGCTCCAGCTCTCTTACGAGGAGATCGCGGCCGAGATGGGGATGCCGGTGGGCACGGTGAAGTGCCACGCCCACCGTGGGCGGGCCCGTATGCGGCGGGTGATGGAGCCCGGGGCCCGCGCGGCCTCAGGGTGATCGCCGGGGCGGCGCTGCCGCTCGGGCGCGACGCGATCTGCGACATCATCCCGCACCGCGAGCCGTTTCTGCTCGTCGACGAGATCGCCGAGCTCGAGGCCGGCGTGCGCGCCGCGGGCCGCTATCTCGTGAAGGACGACGCCTGGTACCTCGCCGGGCACTTCCCCGGAAACCCGATCATGCCGGGGGTGCTCCAGGTCGAGGCGCTCGCACAGGTGGGCGCCATCTGCGGTCTCGCCCATCCCGACTTCGCCGGCCGGCTCGTGCTCTTCGCAGGCATCGACGACGTGCGCTTCAAGCGGATCGTCCGCCCGGGCGACACGCTCGACCTGCGGTGTGAGATCTCGCGCCTGCGCGGGCCGATCGGCCGGGCCGATGCCGAGGCGACGGTCGCAGGCGAGCTCGCCTGCCGCGGGACGCTCACCTTCGCGCTCGTCGAGGGGGAACTGCCGTGATCGCGAGCTGCCAGAGGGGCGTCGAGGTGGTCGGCGTCGGCGCGCACATGCCCGATCGGGTGATGACGAACGACGAGATCGCGACGTTCCTCGAGACCTCCGACCAGTGGATCGCTTCTCGCACCGGCATCCGCCAGCGCCGGATCGCGGCCGACGGCGAGTCGTCGGCGAGCCTCGGCGCCGAGGCGGCCGTGCGCGCGCTCGACAGTGCCGGGATGTCCGGGACCGACCTCGACCTGATCGTGACCGCCACCGCCAGCCCGGACTACTACTTCCCGGCGACCGCGACGCTGATCGGCGAGCGGATCGGGGCACGCGGGGTGGCGGGCTACGACCTGTCGGCGGCCTGCACCGGGTTCATCTACGCCCTGGCCCAGGCCTACGGCCAGCTCAGCGCGGGCCTGGCCGACACCGTGCTCGTGGTCGGCACCGAGGTCTTCTCGCGCCTGCTCGACTGGGGCGACCGCTCGACGTGCGTCCTCTTCGGCGACGGCGCGGGCGCCGTGGTGCTCGCCCGGAACGGCTCGACGACGGGCATCCTGGGGTTCGAGCTGGGCTCCGACGGGTCGGGTGCCGAGCTGCTCGAGGTCGCTGCGGCCGGTCACAGCACCGAGCCGGCGGCGACGCCGTACGTGCGCATGGACGGCGCGCAGGTGTACAAGTTCGCGACGACGGTCTCGGTCGACTCGGCAACGCGCGCGCTCACGGCGGCCGGGCTGACGGTCGCGGACGTCGACGTGTTCGTCCCCCACCAGGCGAACCGGCGCATCATCGACCACGCCGCGCGGCGGCTGGGCCTGTCAGAGGACCGGGTCGTCTCGAACGTCGACAGATACGGGAACACGTCGGCCGCCTCCATCCCGATCTGCCTCGAGGAGGCGCACCGGTCGGGCCGGATCAAGGCGGGCGACATCGTCCTCATGACGGGCTTCGGCGGCGGCCTGTCGTGGGGCTCGTGCGTGATGGAATGGACACTCCCTCAGAAGGAGACGAGATGAACAAGGTCGCGTTCTGCTTCCCGGGACAGGGCAGCCAGCGCGTCGGCATGGGCCGGGAGATGGCCAGGGCGTTCCCCGAGGCCAGGGCGGTGTTCGACGAGGCGTCGGCCGAGGTCGACTTCGATCTGCGCAAGGTGTGCTTCGACGGCCCGATCGAGCGGCTCTCCGAGACGGACATCACCCAGCCGGCGCTCGTCACGGCGTCGCTCGCCGCGCTCCGTGCGGTGCAGGCCAGGCTGAACGTGAAGCCGGATGTCGTGATCGGACACAGCGTCGGGGAATATGCCGCGATCGCGGCCGCTGACTCTGTCGACGTCGGGCTCGTGACGAGGCTGGTGCGGGAGCGCGGCCTGGCCATGGCGGCGTCGCGCGCCAAGGGCGCCATGGCCGCGGTGCTGGGCCTGGCCGACGAGGAGGTCGAGCGCCTGTGTGCCGAGACCGGCGATGTGTGGCCCGCAAACTACAACTGCCCGGGCCAGCTCGTGATCTCGGGCCGCGAGCGCGGCGTGGCCGCCGTCGGCGAGAAGGCCCGCGAGCTGGGAGCGAAGGTCGTCCGGCTGCGGGTCTCGGGGGCGTTTCACAGCCCGCTTGTGGAGGACGCGGCCCAGCGCCTCGAGCCGGTTGTTCGCGCCGCCCACTTCGGCGAGCTGAAGACGCGGCTCATGTCCACCGTGTCGAGCAAGCTCGAGACCGTGGATCGCATCCCGGGCCTCCTCGTCGAGCAGGTGACGGCGCCCGTGCGGTTCACGCAGGCGGTGCAGGGCCTGCTCTCGGACGGCGTCCGGACGTTCGTCGAGATCGGGCCGGGCGGTGTGCTGGGCGGGCTCGTGAAGCGGATCGACCGCTCGGTCACGGCGGTCTCGATCGGAACGCCCGAGGAGCTCTCGGCGGCGGAGGCGAGCCTTGCCGGATCGTGAGCTCGAGGGGCTGGTGGCGTTGGTCACCGGCGGCTCGCGCGGCATCGGCGCCGCGGTCTGCGCCGAGCTGGCCCGCGCCGGGGCGGAGGTCGTCGTCAACTACACGGCGAACGCCGACGCGGCCGAGGGCGTGAGAGCGTCGATCGGAGAGAGCGCCCACGCCGTCTGCGGCGACGTGTCGACGATGGAGGGCGCGACCGGCCTCGTCGAGCAGGTCGAGTCGGAGGTCGGCCCGATCGCCATCCTGGTGAACAACGCCGGGATCACCCGCGACAACCTCATCATGAAGCTCGCCGAGGAGGACTGGCGCAGCGTGATCGACACGAACCTGAGCGGCGCATTCTTCACCTGTCGCGCCGTGGCCCGGCCAATGCTGAAGCGCCGCGTCGGCACGATCGTGAACATGTCGTCGGTCGTGGGTGTCCACGGAAACGCTGGGCAGACGAACTACGCGGCGTCGAAGGCCGGCCTGATCGGCCTCACCAAGTCGCTCGCCAAGGAGCTCGGCGGCCGCGGCATCCGCGTGAACGCGGTCGCGCCCGGGTATATCTCGACGGAGCTCACCGATGCACTGCCGGAGCCGGCCCGCGAGGCGATCCTGAAGTCGACGCCGCTCGGGCGGCTGGGGACGACGGACGACGTGGCCCGGGCCGTGCGGTTCCTCGTCTCGGACTCCGCGGCGTTCGTGACGGGCCATGTACTTGCGGTCGACGGAGGGTTGGGCACATGAGCACTGCGAACGGACGCCGCCGGGTGGTCATCACCGGATTGGGTGCGGTGACCCCGTGCGGCAACACGATGGACGAGACCTGGGGGGGCATCCGCTCCGGGCAGTCGGGTGTCTCCCGCGTCGACGAGTTCGCGGTGCCGGAGGGCACGCCGAACATCGCCGGCCAGGTGAAGAACTTCGACCCGCTCGAGTACATGGACCGGAAGTCGGTCAGGAAGACCGACCGCTTCGCTCAGCTCGCCGTCGCGGCCGCCGCCCAGGCCGTCGCCGACGCCGACCTCGACATCGCCGCCGACGCGGCCCGGATCGGCTGCTCGATCGGCACGGGGATCGGCGGCCTGCGGACGCAGGAGTTGGCGTACGCGAAGCTGTTCGACGCCGGCCCCGACCGGCTGAACCCCTTCTGGGTCACGGCGCTCATCTCGAACATGGGCGCGGCCGAGACATCGATGGCGCTCGGCACCCGCGGCCCGCTGACCACCGAGACGACGGCGTGCGCGGCGTCTGGGATGTCGCTCGGGAACGCGACGATGTACATCCGGGCCGGGATGGCAGACGCGATGCTGGCCGGCGGCGTGGAGTCGCCGATCACGCTGCTCGCCCTGGGCGGGTTCGGGACGATGCGCGCCCTCTCGCGCCGCCTCGACGACCCCGAGGGCGCGAGCCGGCCGTTCGACCTGGGCCGCGACGGGTTCATCCTCTCGGAGGGCTCGACGGTGCTGGTGCTCGAGGAGCTCGAACGGGCCAGGAGGCGCGATGCGCGGATCTATGCGGAGGTGCTCGGCTACGGGATGTCGTCCGACTCTCACCACGTGACCGAGCCCGACCCGGTCGGCACGAACCCGGCCCGGGCGATCACGATGGCGATGGACGACGCGGGCGTGACCCCCGACGACGTCGGCTACGTGAACGCGCACGGCACCTCGACGCCCGCGGGCGACTCCGCGGAGACGCGCGCGCTCAAGATCGCGCTCGGCGAGGAGCGCGCCCGGGTCATCCCGATCTCGTCGACGAAGAGCGAGACGGGGCACCTGCTCGGCGCGACCGGCGCGGTCGAGGCCGCCGTGACCGTCCTTGCGATGCGCGACGGGTTCCTGCCGCCGACGATCAACCTGACCGACCCCGACCCCGACTGCGACCTCGATTACATTCCGAACACGGGCCGTGAGGCCGACGTGCGCGTCGCCATCTCGAACTCGTTCGGGTTCGGCGGCCACAACGCGGTGCTCGTGCTGGGCCGCTGGGACCAGGATTCGGACTGATGGCCGAGAACATCAGCGTCGATGTCAGCAGGTCGGACGGGGTCGGGCCACCCGAGCCCGCGCCGCGGACCCGCAACACCTGCCCCGCCTGCAACTCGCACTACCGCGAGGACGAGATGGTCGCGAACCTGCGGGTGTGCACGAACTGCGGTCACCACTTCCCGATGTCGGCGCGGGAGCGGATCGTGCAGCTCGCCGACGAGGGCACCTTCACCGAGCTCGCCCGCGGCCTCCACTCGGACGATCCTCTCGAGTTCGTCGACTCGAAGTCCTATCCGGAGCGGCTGCGCGCGGCCGAGCGCTCGACCGGCCTGCGGGACGCGGCAATCGTCGGATCCTGCGCCATCGGCGGCACCGCAACGGCGCTGGTGGTCATGGACTTCTCGTTCCTCGGCGGCAGCATGGGATCGGTGGTGGGGGAGAAGTTCGCCCGGGCCGCGGACCTGGCGGTCGAGCGCGGCGTGCCGCTCGTCGCGGTCTCGGCC
Organism: uncultured Actinomycetes bacterium; assembly: GCA_963709425.1. GTDB lineage: Bacteria > Actinomycetota > Thermoleophilia > Gaiellales > JAICJC01 > JAICJC01. The sequence continues at coordinate 228,114 of CAVPWG010000002.1, forward strand.
TCGGGCGGCGCGCGCATGCAGGAGGGCGTCCTCGCGCTCATGCAGATGGGAAAGACGGTCGCCTCGGTGGATGAGCTTCGCGAGTCGGGACGGCCCTTCGTGTCGGTGCTCGTCCACCCGACCACCGGCGGCGTTGCGGCCAGCTTCGCCGCGCTCGGTGACGTGATCATCGCCGAGCCCGGGGCGCTGCTCTCGTTCTCCGGGCCGCGGGTCGTGAAGCAGACAACCGGCGAGAGCCTCCCCGAGGACTTCGGCCTGGCCGAGTCCAACTTCCGCCACGGCCACGTCGACATCATCGTCCCACGGCCCGAGCTCCGCGACGCGGTGGCCCGGTCGCTGGCCCTGCTGACGGGCGGCCAGCCGTACCGGCCGCCGGTGCTGGTCGGCGATCTCGACCCGGTCGGCGCCCTGGGTCGCGCGGTGTCGGGGATGCGCCGGCGGATCTCCGACCTGAACCCGTTCCGAAACGGAATGCCCGATGGCGACGACTGAGCGTTTCAGGCTCCTGCGACGCCGCGGCGAGGGCGACGCCTGGCACGCCGTCCAGCTCGCCCGCCACCAGGACCGCCCGTACACGCTCGACTACCTCGCACGGATGTGCGACGACTTCCTCGAGCTCCACGGCGACCGGGCGGAGGGCGACGACGCGGCCGTGGTGGCGGGCATCGGCTCGTTCCGCGGCCAGACGGTGGCCTTCGTGGGCCAGCAGAAGGGCCGCGACCTGAAGCAGCGCACCCACCGGAACTTCGGCATGCCGAGCCCGGAGGGCTACCGCAAGGCGATGCGGGTGTTCGCGATCGCGGCCCGCCTGCGCTTCCCGGTCGTCACGCTGATCGACACGCCGGGGGCGGCGCCGGGCGTGGGTGCCGAGCAGCGCGGCCAGTCTGGCGCGATCGCACGGTCGCAGCTCACATTGATGGGCCTGCGCGTACCGGTTGTGGCGTGCGTCATCGGCGAGGGGTCGTCGGGCGGGGCGCTCGCCTTTGGCATCGCCGACCGCGTCCTCATGCAGCAGAACGCCATTTACACCGTCATCTCCCCGGAGGGCTGCGCCGCGATCCTGTGGAAGGATGCGGGCGAGGCGCGGCGGGCGGCGGCGGCGCTGCGGCCGACCGCCGACGCGTGCCTGGCGCTCGGCGTGGTCGATGCGATCGTGTCCGAGCCGTCGGGCGGCGCTCACCGCGACCACGCCAAGTCCGCGGAGCTCCTCGCCGATGCGATCCAGGTCGAGCTCGACGTCCTGAGCTCGATCCCGGCGCAGCAGCGCCGGGCAGCGCGGCGGGCGAAGTTCCGCGACATGGGCGCGTACGTCGAATAGACCCGGGCCCACGGCCCCCGAGGCGCTCCCGGTAGGCTCCCGATCCGTGAATCGCGGCCTCAACCGCTTCGAGCAGGCGTCGGTCGCTGTCGCCGCGATCCTGTCAGCGGTGGCGGTTGGGCTCACCCTCGCCGATGCTCCGAACACGGCCGTCTTCGTGCTCGCCGGGGCGGCGCTCGTCGCGCTGGCCTGGATCGTGGGGGTTGCGACCGAGCAGTTGGGCGAGAGCTCGGGACCGAAGGTCGGCGGGGTGCTGAACGCGACGTTCGGAAACGCCGCCGAGCTCATTATCACCATCTTCGCGATCCGTGCGGGCCAGCTCGAGGTCGCGACCGCGTCCATCACCGGCTCGATCCTCGGGAACACGCTCCTTGTGCTCGGCGCATCGTTCCTGCTCGGCGGTCTGCGGAACGGGATCCAGACGTTCGACCAGCGGATCGCCGGGATGAACGCCTCGATGCTCGCGCTCGCCGTGATCGGGCTCGGGATCCCGACCGCCTTCGCGGCGGCTCGCGGCACCGGTTCCGATACGCAGACGATCTCCGATGTGACGGCCGTCATCCTGCTCGGTCTCTACCTCCTGAGCCTCGTCTACTACTTCCGCACCGGTGCCGGCGCCGGTGCCGTGCATCCGCAGGTGGCGCACTGGACGGCCCGGCTCGCGATGGCGCTCCTCCTGGTGTCGACCGGGGCTGTCGCCGTGATCTCCGACGTCTTTGTGGGAACGCTGGAAGGGGTGATCACGGATCTCGGCATCAGCGCGGCGTTCCTCGGGCTCGTCATCGTGCCGATCGTCGGCAACATCGCCGAGAACATCGTCGGCATCAAGCTTGCCTATCAGAACAAGATGGACTTCTCGATGGTCGTGTCGCTTGGCTCGTCGCTTCAGGTGGCCCTCGGCGTGGCGCCGCTGCTCGTCTTCATCTCGCTCCTCACACCCCACGAGTTCGATCTCGTGTTTCCGACAATCCAGGTGATCGCGCTGGCGGCCGCTGTCACCATCACCGCGCTCATCGCAGCCGACGGAGAGTCGAACTGGCTCGAGGGGGCCCAGCTGATGGCCGTCTACGCGATCGTGGCCACGTCCTTCTGGTACCTGTGAGCGCGCGCGACCGGACATGGTTCGCCGTCGTGATCGCGCTGACCGCGGTCGCCGTCGGGCTGAGGCTGGGCGACGTGCGGGGCGAGTTCGTCTTCGCCGCCGCGTCGATCGCGTTGATGGCGCTCGCCTGGCTCCTCGGCGAGGCGACCGACCAGGCCGGGAACACCGCCGGCCCGCGCGTGTCCGCCCTCCTGAACGCCACGTTCGGCAACCTGCCCGAGGTGGTGATCGTCATCCTGGCGATCAACGCGGGCCTCGAGGACATCGCCCGGGCATCGATCATCGGCTCCGTCATCGGGAACATCCTCCTGATCCTGGGCCTGTCGCTCATCCTGGGAGGGTGGAAGAACGGCATCCAGACGTTCAACGAGCGAGTCGCCACGACGAACTCGTCGATGCTCATCCTGGGCGTGGCCGGCCTCGGCCTGCCGACGCTCTTCGCAGCGCTGCACTCCGACGGGTCGGTCGAGGTGCTCTCCCGGTGGACAGGCGCAGCGCTGCTCGTGTGCTACGGGGCCTACATCGTCTTCACGTTCAGCATGCCGGGGCAGCAGCTCGAGGACGAGCCCGGCCGCGCGAAGTGGTCGACGCGCGAGGCCGTCGTCGCCCTCGCGGTCACTGCGGTTGCGACCGGCCTGGTCTCGGAGCTCCTGGTCGACTCGATCAAGCCCACGGTCGAGACGCTCGGCGTGCCGCGCCCGTTCGTCGGGCTGATCCTGGTCCCGTTCGTCGGGAATGTCGCCGAGCACTTTTCGGCCGTTCGCCTCGCCTACCGGAACCGCGTCGATTTCGCGATGGGGATCGCCTACGGATCGGGCATCCAGATCGCGCTCGGGGCGAGCGGGATCGCCGTGTTCGCGTCGATCGCGCTCGGCAACGAGCTGTCGCTGGTCTTCGACCCCTTCCAGCTCGCCGCCCTTGCCGCCGCGGCCGTCGTCGCCACCATGGTCGCCCGCGGCGGCGAGACCAACTGGCTCGAGGGCCTACAGCTGCTCGTGATCTACCTGATCGTGAGCGTCGCCGTCTGGCTCCAGTGACCGGCCGTCCTATCCGATCGGGTACGCCTTCCCGTTGACGGCCGGGAGCACCTGCCCTGTGACGAACGCCGGCGTCGTCGTCACGCCCGGCTGGTAGTTGTAGGCCCCCGACGGAAGCTGGCGTGAATGGAGCCATGCCAGCGCCTGGCGGTTTCTGAGGTGGCAGCGATGGCGGGCCTGAATCGCCCATGACGTCGACTGGCTGTTGGCGGAGCTCCCGGGCAGGAGCGCGTAGCCGTGCGACGAGGTCTGGGCGGTCGCCAGGTATGCATATGCCCGCGAGACGGAGCGGTTGCTGCACGGCTCGCCGGCGGCTCGAAGCGCCATGACGGCCGCCGAGGTGTCATCGGCGTCAGGCCCCGCCGATGCCGACCACGCATAGCCGCCGTTCGACCGCTGAGCGGCCCGGATCAGCCGCATCGAGGCGTCGGGGGCGGGGACGCCGGCCGCCCGAAGCGCGATCACTCCCCAGTACGTCGCGTTCTGGGTCGCGCCGACGGTGCCGTTCCCGCCGATGCGGTTGCGCAGCGCGGTCACCAGGTTTCGGCCGGCGAAGTTGCGCGGGTTCCTCCCGATCGCCACGACGGCCAGGATGCCGCGCTCGAGCGCGAACGCGTTCCGCCAGCTGCCAGCGTGGTGGGCGAGGTAGGTCGTCATGGTGCGCCCGCCGGGGCGGCGGGCGGAGCCCGGCGAGCGGCCGGCGGCCCGTAGCCCCATGGCCGCCCACTCGGTGAGCGACACGTTGGCCTTGCGCGTTCCGGCCTCGGCGATGCCGCCCGACGGGCGCTGGTGGCTCAGGAGATAGCTCGCCCCGGTTCCGGCGTAGGCCGGCGCGACGATCGCGAGCGTGGCGGTTGCGACGATGACGGCGGTTCGGATCACGTTCCCTCCAGTGGCGCGAAGCTGCCGCGCAGCCTGCGCTCGTAGCGGTCCAGCATGCGGATGAGGCTTGTCCCGGCGACCAGTGCGATGACGGCGTTTCCGACGGCGTGGGCCACGTCGAACCAGATGCCGGCCGCGACGAGGGCGATGAACGACGACGCGTTGGCGCCGGGGCCGAGCGCGCTCCACTCCCAGATGTCCATCAGCCAGTCGAACCCGAAGCCGCAGGCGACGCCGAACGCCGCGAGGGCGAGCCGGTTCCGAAGCACGTTCGGCATCCAGCCGGCGATCAGGCCGACCATGCCCCACCCGATCATCTGCCACGGCGTCCACGGGCCCTGGCCGAGAAACATGTTCGATGCCAGCGCCGCGCCCGCTCCGGTTGCGAGCCCCGCCCGCGGGCCGAGGGTTATCCCCGCGACCGCCACGAGCATCGTCACCGGCTGGACGTTCGGGATGGCGGCGAACACCACCCGGCCCGCTGCTGCGGCTGCGGCGAGGGCCGCGACCAGTGCCAGCTCGCGGCTGCGGCTCGGCCCTGTCTCGATCGCGGCCATGACGAGCATCACCGCCACGACGGCGGCCAGCGTGACGATCTCAAGCATGGACGGCCTCGATTCTCGGCGCCGTCCGACTCGCGATCCGGCCGCCGTCCATGGCAATCGCCGCGGTCGCGACGTCGGCGACGAACCAGGCGTCGTGGCTCACGACGACGACCCCCGCGCCCGCGGCGGCCAGGCCCCGGACGAGGCCTGTCAGGTCGCGCTTGTGGCGTCCGTCGACGCCCCGCGTCGGCTCGTCGAGCACGACGAGGTCGGGGCGCATCGCGGTGACGGTGGCGATCGCAAGCCGCTGCCGCTCGCCGCTCGACAGGTCACGGGGATGCTCGGACGCTGCCCACTCGAGCTCGAAGCGCTCCAGCTCGGCCATGGCGCGGTCGCGGCGGCCGACGGCCGGCACACCCAGGTTCTTGAGGCCGTACTCGACCTCCTCGAGCGCCGTGTCGTGGAGCAGGTAGCAGGCGGGGTCCTGCGCGACGTATCCGGCCCGTCCGGCTTGCCGAGCCGTGCCGCTGTCGAGGTCCATGAGCCCGCAGACGGCGAGCGCGAGGGTCGTCTTTCCGGCCCCGTTGGCCCCCGTCACGGCCGTCACCACGCCGCGGTCGAACGCCGTCGAGACGTCGATGAGGGCCGGGGTGGATCCCAGCCGCTTGGAGGCGTGCTCGAGCCGTGCCGCCGGATCGGCCGGATCGGAGTCCGGCGGCCGCTCGGCGGGGGCGCGGGGCAGGAGCCACGGCGTCCCGGCCAGGGCGGCTCGGGCGAGCGGCGGCGGCGCGTCGACCTCGATCGCGCCCGCCCGCATGGCGACGACGCGGTCCGCGATGTCAAATATGCGCTCCGTGCGGTGCTCGGCGACGACGATGGCGATGCCGTGGCGGTCGCGGAGGTCGATCAGCATCCGGATCAGCTCGTCGGCCGCATCGGGGTCGAGCTGGCTCGTCGGCTCGTCGAGGAGCAGCACCCGCGGTCCCATCGCCAGGACCGAGGCGATCGCGACCCGCTGCCGCTCGCCGCCGGACAGCGTCCGGGTCGTCCGTTCCGCGAGGTGCGCCGCGCCGACCATGTCGAGCGCGGCGAGCGCGCGGGGGTGGATCTCGCCGGGCGCGACGCCCAGGTTCTCGAGCCCGAAGGCGGCCTCGGCGAGCACGTGCTGCATGACGACCTGCGCCTCCGGATCCTGGAACACCAGGCCCGCGTGCCTCGCAAGCTCGCCCGGCCGATGCCTGCGGGTGTCGAGCCCGGCGACGCACACGCTGCCGCGGAGCTCTCCGCCGTGGAAGTGCGGCACGAGCCCCAGCGCGGCGCGAAGGAGCGTCGACTTGCCGCTCCCCGACTCGCCGACGAGGAGCACCAGCTCGCCCTCGTCCACGGAGAGCTCGACGTCCGCGAGCGCCGGCCGTCCGGCCGGGACGTAGCGGTGGCTGACGCCGTCGAAGCTCAGGGCCGGCATCGCGCCACCCATGCGAACGCCACCGAGAGCAGGGCGAGCCCCGACGACCCGGCGATGGCCGCCACCGTCCACGGGTTGTCGAGCAGGTCGAAATAGCGGAAATCGCCGGCTCCCGTGACGATCGCGGCGACGACGACCGCGAGCGCGCCGGCCCCGAGGCCCGTGAGGACGCACTCGCGCCCTGTGAGCGCCCGGCCGGGTGCCGCCGACCGCGACGGCCCCGCGTATCCGCGCGCCTCCATCGCCTCGGCGACCGCCAGGGCCCGCTCCAGCGACATTCCGACGAGCGGCCCCATGAGGCGGGCGGCTGTCGCGGGCTGCGAGACCCGCGCAGCCCGGGTGCGCGCGGCGACCAGCACGCCCGCAGCGTCGCGCTCCAGCGCGGGGAGCATCTGCGTGGTGAGCGACGCGATCATCGCTGATCTCGGTGCCACGCGGGAGACGGCCCGCAGGAGCAGGTCGGAGTCGGTGAGCCGCACGAATGCGCCCACCGCCAGCGCCGTGGCGGCGATGCGCAGGCCGGCGGCGGCGCCATAGGCCAGCTCCTCGGTCGTGATCTGGGTGTCGAGGATCGGAATGTCCGGGCCGCGCCAGAGCGTCGTCAGGCCCTGCACGGCGACGAACGGCTCGAGGAGGAACACCGTGAGGCCGGTCGTGATGGCGAACACGGCGTACATCCGCCGCGGCGGCCCGGCGGCGGCAAGCAGCGCGCCGGCGGCGATCGCCGCGGCCGCGGGGAAGAGCGGATTCGAGAGCGCGAGGGCCGCCGTGCAGACCGCGATAGTGACGAGGGCGGCGGGGAGCGGCTTCACCGCCGGCCCCCCGCAGCGACCACATGGCCACCGCCGTCGAGGGCCACCGCGTACGTGCTCGCCACCTGCGCTGGGTGCTCGGCCAGCGTACGGGCGGCCGCGCAGGCCGCCCGAGGGATGTCGCCCGCGACGATCAGCTCGGCCGAGCGGCCGGTCGCGGCTCCCGGCTGGTACGCGGCGATCAGCGCGTGGGCCTGCGGGTCAGGCTGCGGCCCGCCGGGCGTCCGGTAGACCATGACCCGCCCGCCGTCGAGGTAGACGGTGAGGCCGCGGCCGCGCCGCATCGCCGGGCCGAGCGCCTCGGCCGCCTCGGGGAACGTCTCGACGCGCACGGTGAAGTCGGAGGTGCCGTTCGTGAGGCGGGCACCGGCCGCGCGCAACGTCCCGGCGACGCCGGCGGAGCACGGCAGGCCCGTCACGTGCACCGCGGTCGGCCGGTGGCCGTCGTAGCCGTGCACGAACGGCTCGGGCCAGGAGCCGATCGCGACAGGCACGTGGATGAGGTCGTTCCAGTACCGGTAGTCCCACCACTCCCTGTCGCCCGGGCGGAGCCGGTAGTCGGCCGCCCCGCGATCGGCCTCGACCCCGTTGATGAAGTAGAGCCAGTCCCACCCTGCCGAGCGGTCGCCCCGCAGCCCGTCGATCGCCTGCACGAACCGGCCCCCGTAAGACGTGTCGACCTGGGCGGTGCGGCGAAGCGCGTCGAGGGCCGACTGGCCCGGCGCCGCGCGCGCACCGTCGACGTGGTCCCGGCCGAAGTCACGTGTGACGGTGACGCTGACCGCGGCAGTGCCGGGGGGCGGTGCCGCGGCCTGCGAGCCGCAGCCACCGCCCACCGCCCCCAGGATCGCCCAGGTTACGAGGAGCCTACGTGCACCCATACCGTCGGCGACCGGATCGCGCCGGGGTGGGTGGCGCGGACGCCGAACGTCCCTGTCCGCGTGAACCGGACCGTGACCCGGCCCAGGCTTCCGGCCTGTGTCGCTGCTCCGTTGACCGACACCCATGCATGCGCCGCTGGAGTGCCCGTCCCGGCGTCGTCGTAGGAGACGACGGTGAACGTCGCCGTCGCTCCGCGTTCGAGGTTCGTCGACGTCGTCCGCAGTCCGAGCGTGGGCTTCGTGGCGCCCGTGTTCGGGTCGAACGTCGTCCAGTAGAAGAGGGCGTGCATTCCCGGCGTCGCCTGCACGGAGCCTGCTCCGAGCGACGAGAGGGTGTGCCCGACCTTGAACGCCCAGAAGTGCGTCGCGTTGCCGGCTTGGCCGGCAATCGAGTCGACGAAGAACCCGCAGCACGAGAACCACGTGAGCCCGACGCCGAACCGGTGGTTGTGGGATGCGGTGAGAAGCGCGCCGAGCGGCGTCGGCTGTGCGAGCCGGTGGCCCTGCACCATGCCTGTGAGCGGTACCGGCCTGCCGGTGAACACCGTGCGGGACGGGCCCTCGACGCGCAGCGCGACGTGGACCTTGGCGGCAGCCGCAGGACCGGCCGCCACCAGGATGGCAAGGGCGGCGATGAGTGCCGCGAACGTCAGGCGAAGCCTGTGCAACGTGTCCTCCTTCCTCGAGAGGCATCGACGTCAAATCGCGGGCGGTAGGTCTTCTGGCTCGGACGCGTCTCCCGGGGTTCCCGGGCCGACCGGCTTACCTTCCCGGCCCTCTTGGGCCAGTGGCCACCTCGCGGTGACGCCGGACGGACGCCCTCACAGCGGCGGGACCGCGCCGGATTCGCACCGGCTTCCCTTGACCGCTCGCGGGAGCGCGAGTGTACCAGGTAGACCGGTGAGTCACCGTCCTAGGGTCGGTCGCCGGCCGGGTAGCAGCCGAGGTAGGAGAGCTCGGCGACGTGCCCCTCCAGCTCGCGCAGCGCGGTCGACACCGTGGGGTCGAGCGGATGCCCCACGAGGTCGGCGTAGAACTGGTAGTTCCACGGCCGGCCTGCGATCGGGCGCGACTGGAGCGACGTCATGTTCACGCCGTGGCGGCCGAGCGGTGCGATCGCGTCGACCAGCGCGCCGGGGTGGTGGTGGGTGACGAACCGCACGGCCGTCCGCCACGGGCGGCCGTTCTCCCGGTCGAGCCTCGTATGGGCCGCGACGGCGACGAAGCGTGTGTAGTTCTGGGCGTGATCGGAGACGTCGTTCAAGAGCACGTCAAGTCCATGCCGGAGCGCGGCCGCCCGCGACGAGATCGCCGCCTGGCGGGGGTCGCCCGCCTCGGCCACCCGCCTGGCGGCGCCGGCGGTGCTCGGGGCGACGTCGGGCAGCGCGTCGGGGATCGACGAGAGGAACCGGCGGCACTGGGCGAGCGCGGCTGGGTGCGAGTGGATCCGGGCCAGCGCGTCGATGTTCGCGCCGGCGATCCCGACCAGGCAGTGCGGCACAGCGATCACGACCTCGTCGACGATCGCGAGCGGGGCGTGGGCCAGCAGGTCGTACGTCTCGGGGATGGCGCCGGCGAGCGAGTTCTCGATCGGAAGGACGCCGCAGGAGGCCTCGCCGCGGGTTACGGCTCGCATGACGTCGGCGAACGACCGGCAGGACACGAGCTCCGCGTCCGGGTACAGCCTGCCGGCCGCCTCGGCTGCGTAGGCGTTCTCCTCTCCGAAATGGGCGACGGTCGCCGTCATCGAAACCCTCCGTTAACGAGAAAGGCCCCCGGTGCTCCGGAGGCCGCTTCGGTCGCTTCGCGTGTTCGCGCGCGGTCAGCCGCCTCCGATGTCCTCGGTAAAGGTGAAGCCGAACGCGAACGACGAGTACATTGCGAGCCATGCTACCAGAGGAGGCGCTGGTCTCGGCGATCGCCGCCGCCGTCGGAGAGCCGTCCGGCCACGTCGTCCTCGGGATCGGCGACGACGCTGCCGTGCTCGACGACGGGACGGTGGTCTCGACCGACATTCTGGTCGAGGGCGTCCACTTCGATCTCGGCCGCACGACGCCGCGCGAGGTCGGTCATCGCGCGGCGACGGCCAATCTGTCCGACCTCGCGGCGATGGGCGCCAGGCCGGTGGCGCTGCTCGCGGCGTTTGGCCTGCCGGCGGGCTTCGACGCGGCGGCCGAGATCGCGGCCGGGATGAGCGAGCACGGTGTGCCCGTTGCCGGCGGCGACCTGTCCCGCGCCCCCGTTCTGATCGTGTCGGTCACGGCACTCGGGCGCAGCGAGCGGCCGGTGCGGCGCTCGGGCGGACGGCCGGGCGACAGGCTGGTCGTGACCGGGGCGCTGGGCGGCCAGGCCGTCGTGGGCTACACCGGCCGCGTGCTGCCCCGGACCGACGAGGGATGTGCGCTCGCGGCCGTCGCGACCGCGATGATCGACGTCTCCGACGGCATCGCCACCGACGCCGGCCGGCTCGCCAGGGCTTCCGGCACCGGCGCGATCATCGAGCTCGAGCGCCTGCCTCGCGCGGACGGGGCGACGGTCGAGCAGGCGGCGACCGGCGGCGAGGACTACGAGCTCCTCGCAGCGCTTCCGCCCGGTGCCGAGCCTCCGGTGCCCGTAACGACCGTCGGCCGGCTCACCGACGGCGCGGACGTTCTCCTGCTCGATGCGACCGGCACGCCGGTCTCGCTCAGCGGCTGGGACCACTTCGCGTGATCCCCGTCCTGGCAGGGCTCACGGCCGCCGTCATGTGGGGCCTCTCGACCGTGGTCGCCTCGCGTTCGACGAAGGTGCTGGGCTCGCAGGGCGCCCTGGCCTGGGTGATGCTGATCGGCGGGGTGCTGACGCTCGCGCTCGTCCCGATCTCGGGCATCCCGCACGGCATCTCCGACACGGCCTGGGCCTGGGCGATCGCGGCCGGCTTCGGATCGGCCTTCGGCCTCTCGATGATGTACCGCGCCCTGCGAATCGGCCAGGTGGGGGTGGTGGCGCCGATCGCATCGACCGAGGGCGCGCTCGCGGCCGTGCTCTCGATCGCGCTCGGCGAGCGGCTGACGGCAGGCATCGCCATCTGTCTGAGCGTGATCGCGCTCGGGATCTTCGTCGTCACGCTGCGCGGCTCCGCGACCGACATCCATCTGCGTCCCTCGCTGTACGCGATCGCGGCGGCCTGCAGCTTCGGAGTGGGACTCGTGGGGAGCTCGAAGGCGGGACACGAGCTCGGGGCGGTGTGGACGATCCTCGTCGCCCGTGTCATCGGCGTGAGCGTGATCGCCGGCCCGCTCATCGTCCGGCGCAGGCTGCCCCGCCCCGGCCGGGTCTGGTGGATGGTGACGTTCTCGGCCTTCGCCGAGTTGATCGGCTTCGCCGCCTTCATCGCCGGCTCCAAGAACGGCGTCGCGATCCCGGCCGTCCTCGCGTCGCAGTTCGCGGCGGTCGCGGCGGCCACGAGCTACGTCGTCTTTGGCGAGCGGCTCGGCGTGCGCCAGCGCGCCGGCGCGGTCGTCATCTTCGCAGGCGTGGCGGCGCTGTCGCTGCTACGCGCCTGAGCTCGCGCCGAGCCAGGTCGAGAGCTCGTCCTCGATCCGCCGGCGCGGCAGCGCGCCGATCAGCTTCTTCTGCATCTGCCCGCCCTCGAACACCATGACCGTCGGGATCGAGAGGATGTCGTACCGGGCCGCGGTCTGGAAGTTGTCGTCGACGTTCAGCTTGGTGAACTTCACGCGGCCCGCGTGCTGGCCGGCGAGCTCGTCGAGGATCGGGTCCATCACGCGGCACGGCCCGCACCAGGGTGCCCAGAAGTCGACGACGACCGGCTGGTCGGAGCCGACCACCTCGGCGTCCCAGGTCGAGTCGGTCACCTCGAGCATGCTCTCCGCCATGCGAGGACTATACCCGTGCCCGGGGCTCAGCTACGCATGGATGTAGACGCCCATCCCCACGCTGACCATGGTGAACAGCCGCTCGGCGTCGGGGACCTGCATCCGGATGCATCCGTGCGAGACGCTGTACCCGATCGAGGCCGGGTCGTCGGTGCCGTGGATGCCGACGCCCGGTGCGGACAGGCCCATCCAGCGCGTCCCGAGCGGGTTTCCCGGACCGGGCGGAATCGGCACGGCGCCCTGCGCCCACGGTGCGTCCGGGGGCGGCACCCACGTCGGGTTCTCGACCTTGCTGATGATGGTGAAGTGGCCGTCGGGGGTGGGGTACGCCGGCTGACCGACGGCAACCGGGAACGAGACCGGCGGCTGTCCGAACCGCTGCAGCGTGAGCAGGTGCGCGGACTGGTCGATGGTGATCCGGCCCGACAGGGCGCCGAGCGTGTAGATGCCGACCGCTCCGTCGACCGGGAGCTCGCTCGCCGTCTGGAACGCCTCGACCGCGGCGACGGTGCCGCCGGCGTAGACGCCGCTCGGCCGGCCGTGCAGGTACCCCTGCCGGCGCAGCAGCCTCTGAAGGTCGGTCACGTCCTGCCCGATCGCGCCGCGGCGGATCGTGGCCGTGCCGAGGTGCTCGGTCGAGTCGACGACGAAATGGACATTCTTCTCGGTGCGGTTCCCGGCGGGATCGTGGGCCGCGACGGACAGCGTGTGGCGTCCCTGTGACAGAGGCAGCTGCGGCCGCCGGCCGGGCTGCATGCGGACACCGTCCAGCCGGACGGTCTCGTGGGTGTGCGCGGTGTCGGTGACGCCGACCCGGAGGCGCGGCGTGCTCGAGTGCACGACGCTGGGCAGGCCCAAGGTGACGGTCGGTGCCGTGGCGTCGACCTTGACGTCGGCGGTGACGCTGCGGTGGTTCCCGGCGGTGTCGGTGGCGGTGACGACAAGCGGCACGGCGCCGTCCGAAACGGGCAGCGAAAGCGCGAACGCACCGTCGTCCCCTGCGATCGTGTGCGCCGTTTCGGCGTCGGCGGCCGCGGTCACGTGCACGCCCGGCTGCGTGTGGCCCGAGAGCGCGAGCGTGTGCTCCCGCACCCATCCGCTCGGCAGCGCCGCGATCCGAAGCGGCGGCGCGTGGGTGTCGACGGTGAAGGCCCACGAGCGGTCGAGGTCGCCGGCGAACATTCCGTCGCGCGTTGCATTGACCGACACCGTGTGCCGGCCGTCGGCGAGGCGCACGCCGTCGAGCGTGATCGCGCGCCCACTCATCGAGCTCCTGGTGGTGACGTCGCGGCCGTCGACCCGTAGCGTGTAGAGGCTGAGGTTGCCGGCGTTCCTGACGTCGATCGAGATGGCGGGGGTCGCCGAGCGCACGGTTGCTCCGGCAAGCGGCGTGAAAGCGCCGAGATCCGCCTCGGTGGAGTAGCCGTACGCGGCGTAGGCGGTTGCGCCCAGCGCCACGACCGCCACTGCGGCTGCGGCAGCCTTGGCCCCGGCAGAGTTCAGCCACCCCATTCTGGTCTCAATGTACCAGCGGAAGGGGCTGAACCGGTAACTGTTTCGCGCGACGTTCGTATCATCCCCCCGTGCCCACCGAGCAGCTCTCGAACGCCGCGATCGCCGATCGGTTCGAGCTGATGGCGGACCTGCTCGAGCTGGAGGGCGCGGTCGTCTACCGGGTGCTCGCGTACCGGCGCGCCGCCAAGTCCCTCCGCGAGACCGCCGAGTCGGTGGCCCGGCTCTCGTCCGAGGGCCGGCTCACCTCGCTCCCGGGCGTCGGCGAGACCATTGCGGCCAAGGTGGCGGAGCTCCTGGGCAGCGGTGAGATCGCCGCGCTCGACAAGCTCGTGAAGCGCAATCCGCCCGGCGCCACGACCGTGATGCGCATCCCCGGCGTCGGCCCGAAGACGGCCCGGCGGATCTTCACGGAGCTCGGCCTCGAGACCGTCGATCAGGTGCGCGAGGCGGCCGAGGCCCACCGGATCCGCGGGATCGGCGGGATGGGCCAGAAGACCGAGGAGGCGATCCTCGAGGGGCTCAAGGACGGCGCCGACGCCACCGTGCGCCGGACGTCGATCGGCCGCCTCCTGCCGCTGGCCGAGCGGGTCGTGGACGAGCTCGGCCGCTGCGACGCGGTCGTCCGCTGCGAGCCCGCCGGCAGCCTGCGACGGTTCGCCGAGACAGGGAAGGACGTCGACATCGTCGCGGCCGTGACCAACCGGCTGACGGCGTCCGAGGCATTCGTGGCTCAGGAGTGGGTGGCGCACGTTGCCTCGCGTGGCGACAACCGGATCGCTGCCGTCGCCCACGACGGCACGGTGGTCGAGCTGCGCATGGTGGCGCCCAAGGTCTACGGCAACCTGCTCCAGCATCTCACCGGGTCGAAGCACCACAACGTCGCCCTTCGCGAGGCGGCGGTGCGGGGCGGGCTCAAGGTCAGCGAGTACGGCATCGAGGATGTCGAGAGCGGTGAGGTGCTCGCGTGCGAGGAGGAGGCCGAGGTCTATGCCCGGCTCGGGATGGCGTGGATCCCGCCGGAGCTGCGCGAGAACCGCGGCGAGATCGAGGCCGCTCGCAAGGACCGCCTGCCCGAGCTCGTCGAGATCGGGCAGATCCGCGGCGACCTGCATACCCACACCGACTGGTCAGACGGCAAGGCGACGCTCGAGAAGATGGTCCAGGCTGCACGGGCGCGCGGCTACGGCTACATGAACATCACCGACCATTCGCCCTCGGTCGGGTTTGGGATGGGCCTCGACGCCGGCCGGCTGCGCGACCAGGTCGAGCGCGTACGGGCGCTGGCCGAGACGCTCCAGCCCGAGTTCACGCTCCTGGCCGGTGCCGAGGTCGACATCCTCCGCGACGGATCCCTGGACTACTCCGACGAGCTCCTCGCCGAGCTCGACGTGGTCGTGGCGAGCGTGCACGCGTCGCACAGGCTGTCGTCCGCCGACCAGACGAAGCGGATCTGCGCGGCGCTCGAGAACCCGCACGTCGACATCCTCGGCCACCCCACCGGCCGGCGCATCGGAACCCGCGAACCGAACCCGCTCGATATCGAGGCGGTCATCGCGAAAGCGGTCGAGACCCGGACGATCATCGAGGTGAGCGCGCAGCCCGAGCGGCTCGACCTGCGCGACACGCACGTCCGGCTCGCCGTCGAGGCGGGGGCGCGCCTGGCGGTCGACACCGATGCCCACTCGGTGGCCGCGCTCGACTACCTCCGCTACGGCGTCGCGACCGCCCGCCGGGGCTGGGCGACCACCGCCGATGTCGTGAACACGCGCGAATGGCCCGAGCTCAAGGCGGAGCTCGGGCCATAGGCTCGCGCGCGTCTAGGACTCCGGCAGGATCTCCCAGACGATGTTCTTGCCGTGCTGCTGGGTGAAGAACCAGCGCGGTGCCACCTCGGCCCGTCCCTCGGGGTCAGTTCGTCTGGGCCAGGTGCTCGAGGAGCTCGATCACGTCCAGCGGGCCGTCGACGACGGCATCGGCGGCGGCGAGCAGCGCCCGCGGGGCTTCCGGCGAGCGAACCGCGACGCGCACCGTCGCCTCGCGGAACGCGTCGACGTCGCTCGAGTCGTCCCCGACGAACAGGATCTCGGTGATGTGCCGGCGGCCGCGCAGGCGCTTCACCGCGGCCCCCTTGTCGACCGCGATTGGCGGGCGCACCTCGAGTACCATCCGGCCGAAGCTCGATGCGAGCCCCGCGCGTTCGAGCTGCGGCACGATCTGCGTCTCGAGATAGCGGTGGGCGTGATCGGCGCGGGGCGACCCGCGGTAATGGATGGTGAAGGTGATGCCCTTGTCCTCGATGTGGCAGCCGAGCTCGGGCAGGAGGCCGTCGTTGCGAACGAGCTGGAGCCCATCGGCGATCGGCTGCACGTACTTGGCGGCCTGCGGAGCGAGGTGGACGGCGCCGTCGCGCCACACCTCGAGACCGTGGTTGCCCGAGATGGCGACAGCATCGACCGGCACCATCCTCCGGGCCTCGGCAGCCGGCCTCCCCGTCACGCACGCCACGAGCGCGTAGGTCTGGGTCAGGCGATCGAGGGCGCGCAGCGCCTCGGGGATGACCTGCGCCTCGTCGGGCGTCGCGACGATCGGGGCCAGCGTGCCGTCGATGTCGCACACCACCCCGCTGTGCCGAGGATCGGCTCTGAGGGGTGCCACGAGACGCGCCAGACTCCGATGCACAGGCTCGTACACTACCCATGTGTCAGAGCGGACCCTGGCCCTCGTGGGCATCGGACTGGCGGCCGGGTTCCTCTCCGGCGTGCTGGGGGTCGGGGGCGGGATCCTGATCGTCCCGCTGCTCGTGGCAGGCGTGGCCTACGAGCCGAAGCCGGCGATGGCGACGTCGCTTGCCGCGATCCTGCTGACGGCGATCGCCGCCGCGGCTTCGCACGCCCAGGCCGGGAACGTGGCCTGGCGCGACGCCGCCCTCATCGGGGTACCGGCGGTCGCCGGGGCGGTGCTGGGGGCGTGGCTCCACCAGCGCATCACCACTCGCACCGTGACCCTGGCCTTCTCGGGGTTCCTGCTCATCACCGCGGTGAAGCTGGCGCTGTGAGCCACGAGCTGATCGCCGTCGCACTCGGCGTCCTCGCCGGCACGCTGTCGGCCCTCTTCGGCGTGGGCGGCGGGATCATCTTCGTCCCGACGCTCATCTTCCTCGGCCACTCGGCGCACGTCGCCGTAGCGACGTCGCTGGCCGCGATGGTGCCCGTGATCGCCGTCGGCGCCTGGCGGCAGACCCGCTACGGGGCTGTCAACTGGCACGACGCGCTCATCGTCGGCGTCGCCTCGGTGCCGATGACCAAGGTCGGCGAGATCGTCGCCACCTCGCTTGCCAACGACACGCTGGAGCGCATCTTCGCGGTGATGCTACTGATCGTCGCCCTCCAGCTCGCCTGGCGGGCGCTCCACGCGACGCCCGCTGAAACAGCGGCGCCAGGCGCCAATCTTTCACCCCCGAGCTAAACAGCGGTGCCTGATGCCAATGTTTCAGCCGGACGGGCCTGAACAGCGGTACTACAGCTGTTTCACCGAGTCAGCGGCTGGCTGCGAGGATCTCGTCGGCGCGCCGCTTCAGGTCGTCGACGACGGTCGGGTCGCGAAGCGTCGTCGTGTCGCCCAGCGCCTGGCCCTCGGCGATGTCCTTCAGCAGTCTCCGCATGATCTTGCCCGAGCGCGTCTTCGGCAGGTCGTCGACGATGATCACCGCCTTGGGCCGGGCGATCTTCCCGATCTTCTGTCCGATCCACTCCCGAAGCTCCGCCGCCAGCTCGTCGGAGGGCTCGTAGCCGGCCCGCAGGAGGACGAAGCACAGCGGCGTCTGGCCGGTGACGGAGTCGGGGGCCGCCGTCGCCGCGGCCTCCGCGACGGCCGGGTGCTCGACCAGCGTTGACTCGAGCTCGATCGTCGAGAGGCGGTGGCCAGAGACGTTCATGACGTCGTCGACCCTGCCCAGCAGCCAGAAGTCGCCGTCGTCGTCCTGACGCGCCCCGTCTCCCGCGAAGTACGTCCGCACGTCGAAGCGCGAGAAATAGTTCGAGACGTAGCGCCCGTCGTCGTGGTAGAGCGTGCGGAACATGCCCGGCCACGGCTTGGTGATGACCAGATAGCCTCCCTTGCCCTTCTCGACCGGGTTTCCCCGGTCGTCGACGATCGACGCCGCGATCCCCGGGAAGGGCCGGGTGGCCGACCCCGGCTTCTGGGTGACGAGCGCCGGCAGCGGCGTGATGAGGATGCCTCCGGTCTCGGTCTGCCACCACGTGTCGACGATCGGGCACCGCTCCCCGCCGATGAACTTCCAATACCACACCCACGCCTCGGGGTTGATGGGCTCGCCGACCGTACCGAGGAGCCGAAGCGACGTGAGGTCGTGCTGCGCCGGGATCTCGGGCCCGGACTTGATGAACGCCCGGATCAGTGTCGGGGCGGTGTAGTACTGCGTCACCCGATGCTGGGCGATGATCTGCCAGTGCCGCTCGGGGCCCGGGAACATCGGATCGCCCTCGTACAGCACGCCGGTCGCGCCGTTGGCGAGCGGCCCGTAGACGATATAGCTGTGGCCCGTGACCCAGCCGATGTCGGCGGCACACCACCACACGTCGTCCTCGTGGATGTCGAAGATCCACCTGTGGGTGAGGGCGACGAACGTCAGGTAGCCGCCCGAGGTGTGGACGGCGGCCTTCGGCTTCGCCGTCGTGCCCGACGTGTGCAGGGCATAGAGCATGTGCTCGGCGTCCACCTGCTCCGGCTCGCAGGTATCCGGCTGGCCCGGCACGAGCTCGTGCCACCAGTGATCGCGTCCGTCCCGCATCGGCACCGCCGCGCCGGTGCGCCGCAGGACGACCATGCTCTCGACCGACGGGGCCAGCTTGGCGGCGTCGTCTGCCGTCGTCTTGAGCGGGACGCCCGCACCCTTGCGCCACGCCTCGTCCTGCGTGATGAGGGCCCTGGCGCCGGTCGACTCGAGCCGCTCGCCGAGCGATTCCGCCGAGAAGCCGCCGAAGACGACGACGTGCGGCGCGCCGATCCGGGCGCAGGCGAGCATCGCGACCGGCAGCTCCGGCACCATCCCCATGTAGATCCCGACGACGTCGCCCTTTCCGATGCCGAGCTCGCGCAGGGCGTTGGCCATCCGGCAGACGTCGGCCAGGAGGTCGGCGTACGTGATCGCCCGCTCCTCCTCGCCGACCGGCTCGGGGACGAAATGGTAGGCGACCTTGCTGCCGCGACCGGCGGCGACGTGCCGGTCGAGGCAGTTCGAGCTCACGTTCAGGACGCCGTCTGCGAACCACGTGCAGTGCGGCGGGTCCCAGTCGAGCCCCTTGGTCGGCTCCTTGTGCCAGTCGAGGAGCGAGCGCGTCTGGTCGAGCCAGAACGCATCCAGGTCGGCCTCGGCTCGCTCGTAGACGCCGGGATCAGCGGCGACGGCCTGGGAGACGAACTCCCGCGGTGGCGGGAATTCGCGCCGCTCCTGAAGCAGGACGTCGATGGCGGCCTCGGCCGCCTCCCGGCTCCCATCGGCCATCTCAGGGCTCGTAGTCGAACTCGTCCTCGTCCGAGGACAGCACCTTCTTGATGCCGATCGCCGCGCCGACGGCGATGAGGCTGCCGATCAGGAGCCTGCCGAACTTGCGGCTCTTCTTCTTCGGCTTCTCGGACAGCTTGGTGGCAGCGACCTTGAGCTCGCCGGCAGCCTTCATGAGCTCGTCGCTCACCGCGCGCGACGTCGCGGCCTTGCGCGGCCCGTCAGCCTGGATCTTGGCGTAGATGGTCTTGGCCGAGTCGAGCGCCGTCTTTGCGTGTGCCCGTAGCTCCTCGTCGTTCGCCACGCGCGTGACGATCGGAGTGAGCGTCTCGGCCATCTTGTCGGTCTTCATCTTCGTGGGCACTGCCCACCTCCCTCGAGATCGCCGGTTTCAAGTCACACTACCACGGTGGATTTCGCACGCGTCACTACCCTCCTGGCCGAATGGGGAGAGCCTGCCTACCGCTCGCGGCAGGTCTACCAGGCGGCCACGCGCACGCTCGTGGCCGACTACGACGGCATGACGGGCCTGCCTCTCTCGCTGCGGCGAGCGCCTGGCCGAGGCCGAGCCGCTCGCCGAGCTCGAGATCGACGAGGTGCGTGAAAGCGGCGACGGGACGATCAAGCTGCGGCTCCTCACGCGCGACCGGTTCCCGGTCGAGGCGGTCGCCATGCGCCACCGCGGCCGCCGCACCGTGTGCCTCTCGTCCCAGTCCGGCTGCCCGCTCGCCTGCACGTTCTGCGCGACGGGTGAGATGGGCCTCGGCCGCAGCCTTCGCTCAGGCGAGATCGTGGAGCAGCTCCTCGCCCTCGCACGGATCCTGCGCGATCGGGACGCGATGGTGGGGAACGTGGTGATGATGGGGATGGGCGAGCCGTTCCTGAACTACGACGCCGTGCTCGACGCCTGCCGGACGATGCACGACCCGGACGGGTTCAACCTCGGCGCGCGCCACATCGCCATCTCGACGGCCGGGTGGGTGCCGGGCATCGAGCGGCTCTCCGAGGAGCCGCTGCCGCTGCGGCTGGCGCTTTCGCTGCATGCCCCGACCGACGAGCTGCGCGAGCAGCTGATGCCGGTCACGCGCCGGTATCCGATCGCGCGGCTGATGGCGGCCTGCCGCGACTACCGCGAGCGCACCGGGCGGCGCATCTTCGTCGAGTACCTGCTCCTCGACGGCGTGAACGACTCCGACGGCGACGCCCGCCGGCTGGGGCGCCTGCTCGGCCGCGGGCCGGCGTTCCACGTGAACCTGATCGCGTACAACCCGACGGCCTCGGCCTACTCGGCCTCACCGCAGGAGCGGGTCGCCGCGTTCGCCGAGGTGCTGCGGGAGCTCGGCGTCGGCGCCACCTACCGCCGTTCCCACGGCAGCGACATCGAGGCCGCCTGCGGGCAGCTTGCCGTCGCCGGCGCCAGAGCCCGGCGGCGCGCGCTTCGGCGGATCAAGGCCGAGGCGTAGGTCGGTAGACTCGATCAATGTCAATGGGGGACGGCACGATGGAGGCCTGGGTGATCCGGCCGGAGCGTCTCGGCGACCCGATCGACGCCATGCAGCTCGAGCAGATCGACGTCCCCGATCCGGGCCCCGGCGAGGTGCTGGTGCGGGTCATGGCGGCCGGCGTGAACTACAACGGCGTGTGGGCGTCGCTCGGCCTGCCGGTCTCGATCTTTCGCTACACGGGCTACGACTTCCACATCGCCGGGTCCGACGCCTCCGGGATCGTCGAGCGCGTCGGCCCGGGCGTCACTCGCTGGAGCCCGGGCGACGAGGTCGTGATCCACTGCAACCAGAGCTGCGGAGAGTGCGCGGAGTGCAACGGCCTCGATCCGATGGCCTGCTCGCGGCAGAAGATCTGGGCCTACGAGACGAACTGGGGGAGCTTCGCCGAGTACTGCCTCGTGCAGTCCCAGCAGCTGCTTCGCAAGCCCGCCCGGCTCACGTGGGAGGAGTCGGCGTCGTACGGGCTCACCTACTTCACCGCCTACCGGATGCTCGTCGACCGCGCGGGCATGAGGGCCGGCGACAACGTGCTCGTCTGGGGCGCGGGCGGCGGCCTGGGGACGTTCGCCGTCCAGCTCTGCCGCCTCTACGGGGCCAACGCGATCGCCGTCGTCTCGTCGGACGACAAGCGGCAGCTCGTGACCGATCTGGGCGCAACGGCGGTGCTCGACCGGCGCGAGTTCGCGCTCCAGGACCCCGACACGGGCGAGCGCAACTTCGACGAGATCAAGCGCTTCGGAAAGGCGATCAGGGATGTCTCCGGCGGCTCCGACGCCGACATCGTGTTCGAGCATGTCGGCGCGGCCACGTTCTTCACCTCGGTCTTCGTCTGCAAGACATTCGGGACGATCGTGATCTGCGGCGCGACCTCGGGGTTCCAGCTCGACTTCGACGTGCGCTACCTGTGGATGCGGCAGAAGACGATCCTCGGGAGCCACTTCGCCAACGCCTATGAGTGCCAGCGGGCGAACCAGCTGATCGCGGAGGGCAAGATCGAGCCCGTCCTGTCGCAGGGTCTTCCCGTGGGCGGAGTGCCCCGTGCCGCACCAGATGATGAAGGAGAACGCCCACGTCGGGAAGATGGTCGTCCTGGTCGGGGCCGAGCGCGAGGGCGAGGGCCGCCGGGATGGATGAGCGGCCGTTCGCCGGGCCGGGCGACGCGTCGCTCGACTACGACCGCGACCTCGGCGACCCCGGGTCGTTCCCGTTCACGCGCGGCATCCACCGCGACATGTACGCCGGCCGGCCGTGGTCGATCCGCCAGTACGCCGGCTTCGGCACGGCCGCGGAGACCAACCGCCGCTTCCGGTTTCTGATCGACCAGGGTCAGCCCGGCCTCTCGACGGCGTTCGACCTCCCGACGCAGATGGGCCTCGACTCAGACGACCCCAGGGCGGAGGGTGAGGTCGGACGCGTGGGCGTGGCGATCGACTCGATCCGAGACATGGAGGCGATGTTCGACGGCATCCCGCTCGACCAGGTCTCGACCTCGATGACCATCAACGCGCCGGCGGCGGTGCTGGTCGCGATGTACCACGTCGCCTGCAGGCGGCAGGGCCGTGACCCTGCCCAGATCCGGGGCACGGCCCAGAACGACGTCCTCAAGGAGTACGTGAGCCGCGGCACCTACATCTACCCGCCGCGGCCGTCTCTTCGACTCGCCGCCGACCTGATCGCGTGGACGACCACGGCTGCGCCGCGGTTCAACGCGATCTCGCTGTCCGGGTACCACATGCGCGAGGCGGGCTGCACCGCGGCGCAGGAGATGGGGTTCGCGGTCGCAAACGCGATCGCCTACGTCTCGGCGGTGGTCGATCGCGGGGTCGGCGTCGACGAGTTCGCGCCCCGGCTCTCGTGGATCTTCAACACGCACATGGACTTCTTCGAGGAGATCGCCAAGTACCGCGCTCTCCGCCGGCTGTGGGCGCACGTCATGCGGGACCGGTTCGGCGCGACGGATCCGCGGTCGATGATGCTGCGGACGCATACGCAGACCGCCGGGTCGACGCTCACGCTCCAGCAGCCCGAGAACAACATCGTGCGGGCGGCGATCCAGGCGCTCGCCGCGGCGCTCGGCGGCGTGCAGTCGATGGCGCTCTCGTGCTTCGACGAGGCGATCGCCATCCCGACCGAGCACGCTCAGACGCTGGCCGTGCGCACGCAGCAGATGCTCCAGCACGAGTTCGGCATCACCGACGGCGGCCGACCCGCTCGGGGGCTCCTGGTACATCGAGCGGCTGACCGACGAGCTCGAGGCCGAGGCGCGGCGCCTGATCGAGCACATCGACGAGCTCGGTGGCGCGGTCGCCGCGATCGAGTCCGGCTTCTACCAGCAGGTGATCGGCGACGAGGCCTACGAGCGCGAGCGCCGGATCGCAGCCGGCGAGGACGTGGTGGTCGGCGTGAACCGTTACGCGGACGAGGCGGCTCCGCTCCCCGAGCGGTTCGACGTGCCGCCGGACCTGGCTTCCCATCAGCGCGCGGCGCTGGCGGCAGCTGCGGTCCGAGCGCGACCGGGCCGCGGTCGACGCGGCGCTCGCCCGGCTCCTCGAGGCCGCGCGCGGGAGCGAGAACGCGATGCCCGCGATCATCGCCGCCGTCGATGCCGAGGCGACGCTGGGTGAGATCTGCGGCACGCTGCGTGAGGTCTTCGGCGACTACCGACCGGCCGTGGCGGCCCAGATCTAGACGCATGGGCGACGGCGGCAGCGAGCGGACCAACGCGCCATCGAAGGCTGTTGCGCCGCATTCCTTGCGCTATCATCTCCCGCCCGTGAGCGCCGTTCCCGAAATGCCGGCACCGCTCGAACGCGCGCTCCGGCAACTTCAAACCGGTGGGATGGTCATCGTCTGCGACGATCCCGACCGCGAGAACGAGGGCGACCTCTGCATGGCGGCGGAGTTCGTGACCGCCAAGGCGATCACGTTCATGGCGTGTGAGGCGCGCGGCCTGATCTGCCTCTCGCTCCCCGGCGAACGCTGCGACGAGCTCGACCTGCCGCTCATGGTGCCGTCCCGAAACGGGAGCGACGCCACCGGCTTCTGCGTCTCGATCGAGGCCGCGACCGGCGTCACCACCGGGATCTCGGCCGCCGACCGCGCGCGCACGATCCAGGTTGCGGTCGACCCCGCCACGTGTGCCGCCGATCTCGTCCGCCCCGGTCATGTCTTCCCCCTGCGGGCCCGCCCGCGTGGCGTCCTCGAGCGCCGCGGCCAGACCGAGGCTGCGGTCGATCTGACCCGGCTTGCGGGGCTGACGCCCGGCGGCGTGCTCTGCGAGGTCATGAACGACGACGGCACGATGGCCCGCGGGTCGCAGCTCCTGGCCTTCTCGCGCCGCCACACGCTCCCGGTGGTCACGGTCGACGAGATCGCGACCTACCTGCGCACCTCCGCGCCGGCGATCAGCGCCGTCTAGCTCGTCCGAGCTACCAGGCGTCGAGCGTCGGGAAGCCGCGCTCGGATCCGTCGAGGCAGCGCTCCAGGAGGACGGCCGTCCCGATGTCGCCGGTCCAGAGCGTGTAGCGGCCGCGTCCGTCGGCGGCTCTCGCGCGCTCGACCTGGGCTGCCGCGTGCATCGCGAACGCCCGTGCCCGCTCCAGCCATCGCTCGTCGCCGGTGCGGTGCAGGAGCGAGAGGAACGCGAATGCGTTCCCGGCGGTGCCATGACAGAGGCCGGCGCCCTTCCGCAACGGGCCGGCTCGCCAGGTGAGCTCCCCGCCGGCGACCAGGATCTCGGTCAGGTCGTCGTTCTCCGGGTCGGCGCCGGCCAGGGCGGTCACGATCCCGGGCGCGCCGTGACACCACTGCACGCGGATCGTCTGGTTCGGCAACTGGAGCGGCCCGCCCGTGTGCGGCGGCCAGTTGGCCGTCTCGCGAGTGCCAATTGCCTGGTCGAGCGCGATCCGCCCGAACCCGGCGCGCAGCCCCGCGGCGTCGTCGAGCAGCTCCGGACGGCCGAGAAGGGCGTGGGCGTTTCCGGCGAAGCCGTGGCCCGAGCCGAAGTAGCGGGTCGTCTGCCCGTACATGTCCTGCGTCCAGCAGCCGTCCGGGTCGCGGACGGATAGGAGCTGGGCGGCGCTGCGGCTCCAGAGCTCGGCGAACCGCTCCTCGCCGCCTCGTTCGATCATCGCGGCCGCGGCCTGCATCGTGCCGGGGCTGCCCCAGAGCACCTCGTTCGTCTCGTTGCCCACGTTGGCGGCGATCTCGAGCGCCAGCAGGTCGGCGGTCTCGGGCGACGGCTGAAGGAGCCATGACACGAGCAGGATCCCCGCGCGCCCGAGCAGGAGCGACGGCGGCAGCGGCCCGGCCCTCGCCGCGATCTCGGCAGCGACGCCGACCCAGTCTGTGGCCGGGGTGTGGACGCCCGACCGGGCCAGCCGGTCGAGCGCCCAGACCATCCCCGCGCCGCCCAGGTAGAGCGTCAAGAGCTCGCCGGACGGGACCTCGCCGTCGAGCGGATGTGCCGGCCACAGCCGCTCGGCATCGAACGCAGCCTCGGCGTCGCGGCAGATCTCCGAGATCGCGTCGCGCGCGCGGCTCTCGCTCCACGCCTCGCCGGCGAGCGCCTCGTGCTGCTCGGGCGACCAGAGGGCGTCAGGCGACGGGCGCGCCACTGTGCGAGGCGATGAGCTCCTTGGCGTCGTTCACCTCGTCCGAGCGGTTCACGCCGAGGCAGGCCGTCACCGTGTCGTCGCCGTCGAGGTAGTAGGCCACGAAGTCGTCGTTCTCCATCGACCCGCGGACGTCCACCCGCCCGCTCCCGGGTCCGACGTACTCGAACCACGTCCAGTCGCCGAGGTCGCTGAAGAAGTACGGAACGGTGGTGTACGGCTCCGTCTCCTTGCCGGCCCAGGTCTTGCCGACATAGGCGCCCTGGTTCAGCGCGACGTCCCAGTGCTCGATCCGCATGCGGCGGCCGTGGACGACGCTCTGGTAGGCGGCGATGTCGCCGACCGCCCACACGTCGTCGGTCGCGCGCAGGTGCTCGTCCACGTTGACGCCCTTCTCCACCGTGAGTCCCGCGGCGTCGGCGAGGTCGGTGTTGGGCGTGACGCCGATCCCGGCCAGGAGCACCGTGTAGTCGCCCTCCGGCAGCTCCGACGTCCCCGTGTTGACGTTCACCCCGTGCTCCTCCAGGTGGCGCTGGAAGTACGCGGCCACCTCGGCGCCGAACAGGTGCTCCCAGACGACGCTCTCGGGGACCGCCATCGTCACGTCCCAGCCCTTCATCCGCGCAGACGCCGCCGCCTCGACGCCGATGAACCCGCCGCCGATCACGCCCAGGTGCCCGGTCGACGTCTCCAACATCTCGGCGAGGGCGGTCGAGTCCTCGATCGTGCGGATCACGCGCGCGCCGGGGAGCTCCCGAGGCGTCGCGCCGGTTGCGAGCGCGAGCCGCTCGTACTCGACGGCCTCGCCGTCGGAGAGCGCGATGCTCCTCGCACCGAGGTCGAGCGCGGTCGCGCTCACGCCCGTCCGCACGTCGACGTCGTGGTTCTTCCACCACTCCGCCGGATGCATGTACACCTCCTCGAGCGGCTTCTCGCCGCGGAGGTACTCCTTCGTGAGCGGCGGGCGGTGGTACGGGACGTGCGCCTCGCGGGCGATCACCAGCGTGGACCCGTCGCCGCCCTGCTCCCGGTACTCCTGGGCGACCATCCCGCCGGCGAGCCCTCCGCCGACGATCACGTTCTGATACCGCATCGTCCCCGTCCCCTTTCGAATTACGTGCTCGGCTCCCAGCGGAACGTGCGAAGCGAGATCGCCGCCAGCACCGCCGTCGCGGCCAAGAGTACCCCGATGTCTCCGGCCACATGCGTGATGGAGAGTCCGCGCACGGTCGTGTCGCGGAGCCCGTTGGCGAGGTAGTAGAGCGGCAGCACCCGGGCGATGGCCTGCACGAACGCCGGCATCGCCGCCACCGGGAAGAACACCCCGGAGAGGAACATCATCGGGTTCGTGATGACGTTCGCCACCGCATCCCCGGTCTCGGGGTTCGAGACCGTCGACCCGATCGCGAATCCCATCGCGAGGAAGCACAGGCATCCGGCGATCGCGACCGGGATCCCGGCCCACCAGGTGGAGGAGATGTGGATGCCGAACACGATCCGGCCGAACCCGAGCAGCACGACGACCTGCATGATCGCGACGACGAGCGAGGCCGTGATCCGCGCCGCGAAGAACTCGGCGAGAGGGATCGGCGTCAGCTTGAGCCGCCGCAGGATGCCGCGCTGGCGCCAGTCGACGAGCACCGTTGCGAGCCCGATGACCGCCGAGATCATGATCGAGAGCGCCACGATCCCCGGGAGCAGGAAGTCGATGTAGCTGAGCGACGCGGAGTCGACCGAGACGGCCCGGAACGCCAGGGCCGGGGGGCCGCCGGTGGCGGCGATCGACACCCGGTCGGCGGCGCCGAACACGATCCCCTTGATGATCCCGGCCTGGGTTGCCGACGTGTTCGACGTGTAGAGCCTGACGGCGAACGACCCGTTGCCGTTCGGCACGAAGACGAGCGCGGCGTCCTCGTCGCCGTCCTTGACCTTCTTCGTGGCGGTCGCCGCGTCGGGCGCGGTCTTGACCGTGAGGCCCTTCGTGTGCTCGAGCGCCGCGACCATCGCCCGTGGCGCGGCCGCGGTCACCGGCTGGGCGACCACGATGTCGCCGGCGTTGACCGATCGCCCGAAGAGGAGCCCGAGCAGCGTCATCAGGATCATCGGGAAGACCAGCGACCAGAAGAGCGTGATCCGGCGCCGGAACGTCATGCGGAGCTGGGCCATGGTCGTAGCCCCGAAGCGGCCGAGGCTGAACCTCACTCGCGGTACTCCCGCCCGGTGAGGCTCAGGAACACGTCCTCGAGATCGGCGCCCTTGACGGCCAGGTTGTGCACAGTCTCACCGCTCGCTCGCGCCCGCTCGAGCACCTCGAGCACGGTGGCCTGGGCGTCGCGCACGTACACCGCGTGGTCGCCCGCCGAGTCGGTGTAGGACACGCGGGCATCGGCGTTGAGCGCCGCGATCAGGCCGGCGGGCGTGTCGAGGGCCACGATGCGCGCCTCGTCCATGATCGCGACGCGGTCGCAGAGCTCCTCGGCCTCCTCGAGGTAGTGGGTGGTGAGGACGACCGTCTTCCCGTGCTCCTGGTTGATCGAGCGGATCACGTCCCACAGGTTTCGCCGGGCCTGGGGGTCGAGCCCGGTCGTGGGCTCGTCCAGGAAGACGACCTCGGGGTCGTGGACGAGCGCCAGCGCGATCGCGAGCCGCTGCTGCTGTCCGCCTGAGAGGTTCCTGGCGTAGTCGCCCGCCTTCGACTCGAGCCCCACCTGCGCCAGCGACGCGGTCGCCCGGTCGGCGGCGTCGGCGCGCAGGTAGAACCGGGCGAAGAGCTCGAGCAGCTCCTGCGCCGACAGCATGTCGAAGAGCGACGTCGTCTGGAGCTGGACGCCGATCAGCGCCTGGATCCCGCGCGGGTCGGGCCACACGGGACGGCCGAGGACGGCGATGTCGCCGGCGTCGGGCTTGCGCAGCCCCTCGATCATCTCGAGCGTCGTGGTCTTGCCGGCCCCGTTGGGCCCGAGGATGCCGAACGCTTCGCCGCGGGCGACGGTCAGGGACACCGCGTCGACGGCGACGCGCGACCCGTACCGCTTGGTGAGCCCTTCCACCTCGATCGCCGCGCTGGCGTCCATGCGGCCGGGCATGATAGTCCCGGCCTATGTGAGCGGGGTCAGCCGCTGTCGCGGGGCGGGCCGGCCAGTACGACCGACGTCTCGATCTGGGGCTCCGGGATGCTCCAGTACCTCCGGAGGAGCGCGGTCTTGCGCTCGGGCGTGACCAGCTCGAAGCCGTGGCGCTCGTAGAAGCGGATCGCCCAGTCAGCCGCGGCCCACGTGCCCACGAGCATCGGGCGCCCGGCCGTCGTCACACAGGCGGCCGCAGCAGCGCGCCGCCGACCCCGGACCGCTGACGCCCGGGCACGACGTAGGCGTGCCGGATCAGGTCGACGTCGCCCACGGTCTGGATGCCCATCACGCCGATCAGCTCGCCGTCGGCCCTGTACCCCCAGAAGACGACGCCGGCGGCGATCTCGGCGGCGAGCTCGCCGGCCTCCATGTACGGCTCATGCCAGCGGTCGGCGGGGATCACGCCGCGGTAGGCCTCGGCGGCGGCGTTCACGATCGCCAGGATGGCCGGGCGCTCGTCCTCGCGACACGGCCGGATCTGGCCCATGGTCGCTACCCGGCGGGCCGCTTCGGCACGAGCACCTTGCGGCGGAACTCGCAGACCGTCTCGCCGCGCTGGTTCACGCCCACGGTGTCGACCGTCACGACGCCGCGGTCCGGCTTCGAGCGCGACTCGACCTTGTCGACGACCGTCGTCCGCGCGTAGATCGTGTCGCCGTGGAAGGTCGGCTTCGCGTGCTTCAGCGACTCCACCTCGAGGTTCGCGATCGCTTTCCCCGACACGTCGGGCACGCTCATCCCCAGGACGAGCGAGTAGACCAGGTTCCCGACGACGACGTTCTTTCCGTACTGGGTCTCGGTCTCGGCGTAGTTGGCGTCGGTGTGCAGCGGGTGGTGGTTCATCGTGATCATGCAGAACAGGTGGTCGTCGGCCTCCGTGATCGTCTTCCCCGGCCAGTGCTTGTAGACGTCGCCGACTTCGAAGTCGTCGAAGTAGCGGCCGAAGCGGACCTCGCGGGCGTCGAACTCCCGGCTCACAGGGCGTTCCTCGCCAGCAGGCCGCGGGCGATGATCAGCTTCTGGATCTCTGAGGTGCCCTCGCCGATCAGGAGCAGCGGGGCGTCGCGGTACAGCCGCTCGATCTCGTACTCCTTCGAGTAGCCGTAGCCGCCGTGGATCCGCAGAGCGTCCTCGACCACCTCGTTGCAGATCTCGGTGGCGAAGAGCTTGGCCATGCCGGCCTCGACGTCGGATCGCTCGCCGGCGTCCTTCTTGCGGGCCGCCGAGAGCATGAGCAGCCGAGCCGCCTCGATCTTGGTGCCCATCTCGGCCAGCTTGAACTGGATCGCCTGGTGCTTGGCGATCTGGCGGCCGAACGCCTGCCGTTCCTGGGCGTAGCGGATCGCGATGTCGAACGCCCGCTGGGCGACGCCGACGCCGCGCGCGGCGACGTTCACCCGGCCGACCTCGATGCCCGACATCATCTGCTGGAACCCGCGCCCCTCCTCGCCGCCGAGCAGGTTCGTCGCCGGGACGCGGTGATCGGCGAAGACCAGCTCCGTTGTCTCGACCCCCTTGTAGCCGAGCTTCTGGAGCTGGGGCGGGATCGTGAGGCCGCCCTCCTGCGCCGCACCCGGCTCCTTCTCGACGAGCAGGCAGCTCATCCCCCGGTGGGCCGGCGAGGCGTCGGGGTCGGTCTTCACGAGCGTCGCGACCATGCCTGACCGCAGGCCGTTCGTGACCCACATCTTCTGCCCGTTCACGACGTAGTCGGAGCCGTCGAGCCTCGCCGTCGAGCGGATCGCCTGGACGTCGGACCCGCACTCCGGCTCGGTCATCGAGAAGGCGCAGCGGATCTCGCCGGTCGCCATCCTCGGCAGGAACCGCGCCCGCTGCGCCTCGGTGCCGTCGCGCATCAGCATGTCGGCGACGATGAAGTGGGTGTTCACGATCCCCGAGACGCTCATCCATCCCCGCGAGAGCTCGCACACGGCCAGCGCGTAGGTGGTCAGGTCGAGCCCGAGCCCGCCGTACTCCTCCGGGATCGTGAACCCGAAGATGCCGAGCTCCTTGAGGCCCTCGACGATGTCGTCGGGGAATTCGTCCGCGTGCTCGAGCTCGGACGCGACGGGGATGATGCGCTCGTCGGCGAACTGACGGACGAGGCCGACGATCTCGCGCTGCTCGTCGCTGAGCTGGTCGAGCGCGAGGGTCATGCCGGCGCCTGGATTGTCATCCCGGCCGCCTCGCCCCGGGCGACGACAGCCTCGGCGATCTTCCGCGACGCCTCGTCGATCATCTGGCCCTCGTGCATCACGGCGCCCTTGCGCTCGACGTGCGTCGCGTGGTGGTAGGCGTCGAGCAGCCGGCGGGCCGCATCGAACTGTTCCTGCGTCGGCATGAACACCTCGTTTGCGACGTCGACCTGGAGCGGGTGGAGCACCCACTTCCCGTCGAAGCCGACCAGCCGCGCCCGGTGACACAGGCGGCGGTACTCATCGACGTTCTTGATGTCGGTGTAGGGCCCGTCGATCGCCTGGAGCCCGAACGCCCGCGCCGTCGTCACGATCTTCGACAGCACGTAGTGCCACTGGTCGCCCGGATAGTCGGGGTCGATCGAGCCGATGACGAGCTGGGCGACCCCGATCGAGGCCGCGTAGTCGCCGGGGCCGAAGATGATCGTCTCGATGCGGTCCGTGGCCGTCGCGATCTCGCGCAGGTTGAGCGTCCCCTGCGCGTTCTCGATCTGGGCCTCGATCCCGATCCGGTGGTCGAGCTTGTGCTGCATCTCGAGCTGCGTCAGCAGGTGGTCGACAAAGTGCAGCTGGCCGGCGTCCTCGACCTTGGGGATCATGATGCAGTCCAGGTTTCCGCCGCCGCCGGACACGACCTCGACGATGTCGCCGAGGCACCACCGGGTCGTGACGCCGTTCACGCGCACGACCCGGGTCTTTCCCGAGTAGTCGTGGGTGTTCAGCGCGTCCACGACCGTCGTTCGGGAAGCCTCCTTCTCGAGCGGCGAGACGGCGTCCTCGAGGTCGAGGAAGATCTGGTCGGCAGGGAGCGTCGCCGCCTTGGCGAGCATCTTCTCGGACGAGCCCGGCACAGCCAGGCAGCTTCGGCGCAGCCTCACGTCGCTCTCCTTCCCGGATCCAAGCGGGAAGAGTCTAAAGCGTGCCGATGCGGCGGATCGGCCAGTACCGCGCCCGGGCCACGCCGATGATGCCGCCCCGCGGCTCGAGACCCCAGTCGCGGGAGTCGTCGGAGATGCCGCGGTTGTCGCCCATCAAGAGGTAGTAGCCCTTGGGGATCTGCACGCGCTGGAGCGCCCGTCCCGCCACCTCCTGGTGGTCGTTGACGTACGGCTCGTCCAGGCTGAACTTGGGCTTGCCGGGATCCTGCACCCAGATCTTCCCGTCCTGCGACCACACGGTCTCGCCGGGCAGGCCGATCACGCGCTTGATGAAGGTCGTGCCGGACAGGCCGTCGCGCAGATCCAGGTTGGGCGACGTGCAGACGCCCATCCCGTCGGAGTGCGGGGCCGTGCAGTGGGGTGGGTGGAAGACGACGATCTGTCCGCGGTGCGGACTGCCGAAGTCCAGGGACAGCCGGTCGGCGAGGACGCGGTCGCCGGGCAGCAGCGTGGGCACCATGCTCGGAGTCGGCACGCGGTACGGCTTGACGACGAACGCCTGCGCGAGCCAGGCGATCGCGAGCGCGACGGCCAGCGTGACCGCGGTCTCGAGGACCGTGCGGACTCCCTTTGGCATCGACGCGAATACGGCCATGAGCACGGGAGGTTATCGGCGGCCAGGCCCCCCGTCTGTAGGTGGACGGCGTGTTAACGCGGTGTTCGGTTACGTGTGCTCCGGCTACAGCGGCGGTACCCTGGTGCCGATGGCTTCGTCGATGGCCCGACGCCTCGCCCTTGTGCTTGCCTCCATCGCCGCCGCGATGATCGTCGCCGTGCCCGCCGCGCAGGCCCGCACGATCTACACGCTGACCGGCCACGGATGGGGCCACGGCATCGGCCTTTCGCAGTACGGGGCGCTCGGCTATGCACAGCACGGCTGGGCCTACGACGCGATCCTGGCGCACTACTACCAGGGGACGACACTGGCCCCGCTCGCGAACCCGGTCCAGATGCGGATCCAGCTCGCGAGCGGCAGGAAGTCCTACTCCTTCTCGGGCGCATCCAAGATCTCGGTCGTCGACGAGGGCGGCAGCACCACGAAGAAGCTCCCGGCCGGCTCGTACCGCGTCGAGCGGGGCACATCGGGTCGCATGCGCGTCGTCAACGCCGCCACGGGCGCCCGCGTCGTGAAGCACCTCACGGGCCCGGTGCGGCTGAGCGCCGCGCAGGCGCTCCGGGTCGACAGCACGGTCGGCATCGGCTGGGCGCACGACCACTGGCACGGCGCGCTGCGGGTGATCCGCTCGGGCTCGTCGCTCATGCTGGTCGACCTCGTGCCGCTCGAGTACTACCTGCGCGGCGTCGTCCCGAGCGAGATGCCGTCGTCGTGGCTGACGCCGGCGCTCCGCGCCCAGGCCGTCGCCGCGCGGTCATACGCCGTCGCGACCCGCCATCCGACATCGCTCTTCGATGCCTACGCCGACACCCGCAGCCAGGTCTACGGCCCGATGGAGCACGAGGCCGCCGCGTCGACCGCGGCCGTCTCGGCCACCGCGCACCAGGTGCTGTGGTACTCCGGCAACGTGGCCGTCGGGTTCTTCTCGTCGTCCTCCGGCGGCTGGACCGCGTCGATGCAGGCGGCCTGGGGGAGCGGCGGTGAGCCGTACCTCGTTCCCGTCCGCGACCGCTACGACGGCGCCCAGGGGCTCAACCCGAACCACAGCTGGACCCCGCGGGTGCTCACCCCGAGGGGGCTGGCCCGCGCCCTGGGAGTCGGCGGCAAGGTGCGGTCGCTCGATCTCACGATCGACGGGCCGTCGCAGCGGGTCACGCACGCCACGTTCCACACCGGCAGGGGCGATCGCGGCTACTCGGGCCCGGGCGCCGAGCTGGCGCTCGGCCTGCGCTCCAACTACTTCCGGATCGTCGGTGTCACGCTCGCGGGCCCGACCCGCGCGATCGCCGGCAGGCGCTTCTCGCTGACGGGCCGCGTGTGGCCGCTTCCGCACCACCGGGTCTCGCTCCTCGTGCACGACGGCCCCGGCCAGCCGTGGACGACGGCCGAGGAGAGGCTCTCGCTCAAGGCGAACGGGACGTTCTCGACGAGCATCCACCCGAAGCAGAACCGGGTGTACCGACTCGGGCTTCCGGCCAGGGCGGCCTCGCCGCGGCAGAGCATCGCGGTCGGGCCGGCGCTCACGCTCGTCCGCTACGGCAAGGCCTTCCGGGCCACGATCTACCCCGTCCTCACCGGCGCGACGCTCACGCTCCAGCGGCACCGGGCCGGCGGCTGGAAGGCCGTCGCCCACGCCACCGTGGGCACGGGCGGGCACGCTCGATTCGCGGTGCCGGGGACGAAGGGCAGGTGGCGGGTGTCGTTCGGTGGCGATGCGCACCACGCCCGCAGCCACTCGCCTGCGCTCACGTCGCCGAAGATCTGGCGGGGATAGTCTTCGGCATATGCCGGCATTTGCCATCCGCCGTGTCGACGGCAAGCTGCGGGTCCGCGCGGCGGGCTGCTGCAACCCGGCGAGCTACCGGCGCGAGTACGAGCAGGCCTACATGGAGCAGGTGCTCGCCGAGGGCGGCCGGGTGCTCGGCCGCGAGGGCGACGTCGTGCTGCTGGTCGACCGGCGCGGGCGCCCGTGCTCGGTCGATCTCGGAGTCTGATCCACTAGCATTCCCGGCCGTCCGCGGGTAGGCCGCTCGGCGACCCGGGTTTGAGACGGATCCATCCATCCCGCACGGGTCGGCACGAGAGGGGCTCGCCACGAGCGACAACCAGGAACGACGACGGCCGCTTCGCGTGCTTGTGACCGCCGCGGGCTCGCCAGGGGGCGGCCGGCTCGTGAAATCGCTTCAGCAGAACGGCGAGCGCGAGCTCGCCGTCGTGGGCACCGACATGAGCGCCCGCCGCGGGGGGCGGTCGATCTGCGACGCCTTCCACGTCGTGCCGCCAGGCTCGTCGGACGAGTTTCCGGGCCACCTGGCCGAGCTCGCGCGCCGGGAGGGCGTCGACGCGGTCTTCCCGCTCTCGTCCTTCGAGGTCGCGGCGGTGTCGCGGTCGCTCGACCAGTTCGACGTGCCCGTGCTCGTCGCCTCGCCGGAGGCGATCGCGGCCTGCAACGACAAGGCCCGGACGATGGAGCTGTGCGCACGCCTGGGCGTCCCGATCCCGCGTTCGATCGCCGCGACCTCGCCGGAGGAGTTCCGGGCTGCGGCGCACGAGCTCGGCTACCCGGCCGTCGACGTCTGCACAAAGCCGACGGCGCTCAAGGGCTCACGCGGGTTTCTCGTGATCTCGGCGAGGCCGAATCGCCGCTGGCACATCCTCGAGGCCCGTCCCGGCCCGATCCCGCTCACGCTCGACGAGGCGCTCGAGGCGATGGGCGAGGACGACTTCCCGACGCTCCTCGTCATGGATTATCTGACGGGCAAGGAGCACACCGTGGACGCGATCTGCCGCAACGGGCGGTTCCTGGTCGGCCACGCCAAGACGCGCGAGGCGGTGCGGGCCGGCCTTGCGATGTACTTCGAGACCGCCGACGAGCCTGGGCTCGTCGAGTCGTCCCGCGCCCTCTGCGCCGAGCTCGGCGTGGACTGGTTCGTGAACGTGCAGTTCATCGACGGCCGCCTGCTCGAGATCAATCCGCGCATCTCGACGATCGTCTACCAGGAGGACTTCAACATGCCGTACCTGGCCGTTCGGCTGGCGGTCGGCGAGATCGATGAGGACGAGCTGGCCGCCCAGCAGTCGCGGGTGCGGATGACGCGGAGGGCGATTCGCTACTACGACCAGGTGGAGTACGACGATGAGCCCTGACCCAGAGTGGAGCGGCGACCCGTGCGCGTTCTGATCGTCTCGTACTACTTCCCCCCGGCCGGTGGCGGCGGCGTGCAGCGCGTGCTCAAGCTGTGCAAGCACCTGCCCGCGCTCGGCTGGGACGTCGACGTGCTTGCGCCGGACGACCCGAAGTGGGTGGCGAACGACCCGGGGCTCGCGGCCGAGATCCCCGCGGGCACGGTCGTCCATCGCGCCCGCTATCACGGGCCGTCCGACGAGCGCCCCGCGGCCGATGTGCTCGCCGGCGCGACGGGCCTCAGCGGGGTGGCGACGCGGGCCGGCCTGTACGGACGCCAGCTGCTCCTTCCCGACCCCCGGGTGGTGTGGGTGCCGAACGCGGCGCGGGCGGCGGTGCGGATCGTGCGCGAGCGGCCGGCGAACGTCGTCTTCACGACGTCGCCGCCGTCGTCGGCCCACCTGATCGGGAATGTCGTGGCGCGCCGCACCGGCGTCCCATGGATCGCCGACCTGCGCGACTCCTGGCTTGCCAATCCGCATCGCCGTTACGAGCGCCGCACGGTTCGGGCCAAGCGGGCCGTGCTCGAGAGCATGGCGCGGCGGACGTTCGCCCGCGTCTCGGCGCTCACGGCCGTGACCGAGACGATCGCCGAGGAGGCGCGGTCGCTCGCCCCGGCCGGCACGCCGACGGCCGTGATCTCGAACGGGTGCGACTTCGACGAGTTCACGGGCCTCGGGCACACGCCGACCGACCGCGTGCGCATCCTCCACGCCGGGTTCTTCTTCGGCGTCCGCAGCCCACGACCGTTCCTGGAGGCGTTGAGCGGCCTGCTCGCGGACCGGCCCGAGCTGCGCGACGTGGTCGAGGCCCGGTTCGTCGGGGGCTTTCGCACGGCCGACCGCGAATGGGCCGAGACGCTCGGGTTGGGTGCATCGCTTCGCATCGACGGGTTCCTGCCGCACGACCAGGCGCTGGCCGCGATGAAGGCCGCCGATGCCCTCCTGCTCATCATCCCGCGCGCCGGCGGCCGCGGGCTGAGCGTCCTCTCCGGCAAGATCTTCGAGTACCTGGCGGCCGAGCGGCCGGTGCTCGCACTCGTCCCGCCCGAGGGGATCGCCGCCGATCTGCTCCGCTCGACCGGGTTCGGCCGCGTCGCCGACCCCGACGACGTGGGCGCGATCCGCCGGGAGCTGGAGGAGCTCGTCACCGACTGGCAGGCCGGCGAGCTCGGCGACCGGGTGCTGCCGCCCGAGCTGCGTGAGCGCCTCGACCGGCGCACGCGCGCCGCGGAGATGGCCGAGATGTTCGGGAGGGTGGCATGAGCTCCGACCAGCACGGAGGCAAGGTTCGGATCGCACTGGTCGGCTGCGGCTACTGGGGCCCGAAGGTGATCCGCGCGGCGGCGTCGCTCTCGGACGTCGAGGTGGTCGCGCTGGTGGACTTCCGCGAGGACCTGCGCGAGGCGCTCCGGCCGGTTTACCCGCTTGCCAACTCGACGGCCACGCTGGCCGAGGCCCTGGCCGCCGGCCCGATCGACGCGGTCATCGTCGCGACCAACCCCAGCACGCACGTCGAGGTCGCCGCAGAGGCGATCGAGGGCGGCTGCCACGTGATGGTCGAGAAGCCGCTCGCCCTGAGCGCCGCCGACTGCCGGGCGCTCGGGCGAGAAGGCCCGGGCCGCCGGCCTCGTCCTCATGGCCGGGCACACGTTCCGGTTCAGCCCGCTCGTGAACCACGTCCGCGGCCTGCTCGAGAGCCAGGAGCTCGGCGAGGTCTACTCGATCGACTCCCAGCGCCTGAACCTGGGCCGCGTGCGCCGCGACGTCGACGCGATCTGGAACTTCGCGCCCCACGACATCTCGATCCTGAACTACTGGCTGGGGCAGCACCCGCAGGCCGTCCACTGCCACGCCTACGACTACCTCCAGCCGGGCATCCCCGACCTGGCCTTCCTCGTGCTCGAGTACGAGCACGCCGTCGCTCACGTGCACATCAGCTGGCTGCACCCGAGCAAGGTGCGGCGGATGACGGTGGTCGGCAGCAAGAAGATGGTCGTCTACGACGACGTCGAGGGCCAGATCGTCGTGCACGACGCCGGCATCGACCGGGAGCGCGTCGACCGCACCTTCCCCGACTTCGAGACGTTCGGCGAGTTCCGGCTGATCCAGCGCGTCGGCGACATGCACATCCCGCGGATCCCGTTGGACGAGCCGCTCGCGCTCCAGTGCCGCCACTTCGTCGACTGCATCACCTCGGGCATCGAGCCGGTCACCGGCTTCGAGGACGCCGCGAGGGTCGTCGAGGTGCTCGAGGCGGCCACCGCGTCGCACGCGAACGGCGGCGCACGCGTCCCGATCCCCGACCTACCATGAGCGCAGCGATGGACACCATCCCTCTCGTCGACCTGAAGGCGCAATACCGCGCGATCGGCCCCGAGATCGAGGCCGCGATCGCCCGCGTGCTCGAGCGCCAGTCCTTCATCAACGCTGCCGAGACGAAGGCGTTCGAGGAGGAGTTCGCGGCGTTCTGCGAGGCGCCCGAGGCGATCGCCGTCTCGAACGGCACGACTGCCATCGAGCTCATCCTGAACGCGCTCGGCGTCGGCCCGGGCGACGAGGTCATCACCGTCTCGCACACGTTCATGGCCACGGTGGGGGCGGTCCTGCGGACGGGCGCGACGCCGGTGCTGGTCGACGTCGACCAGGCCGCGTGGACGATGTCGCCCGAGCACCTGGCACGCGCGGTGACGCCCAGGACGAGAGCGATCCTGCCCGTGCACCTCTATGGCAACCCGGCCGACGTGCCGGCGCTCGCGGCCGCCGCGCCGGGCATCCCGATCGTCGAGGACGCAGCCCAGGCCCACGGCGCCCGGTACCACGGCCGCGCCGTCGGAAGCGACTCCGCCGCCGCGTCGTACAGCTTCTATCCGGGAAAGACGCTCGGCGCCTACGGCGACGCCGGCGCCGTCACGACCGCCGACCCCGAGTTGGCGCTCCGCCTGCGCCGCCTGCGCGACCACGGCCGCTACGGGGCCAAGTACGAGCACGCCTCGGTGGGAACGAACGCCCGCATGTCCGAGATCCAGGCGGCGGTGCTGCGCACGAAGCTCGCGCATCTGCCCGACTGGGTGGCGGTCAGGCAGCGGCTGTGCGGGCTCTACGAGGAGCAGCTGGCCGGCGCCGACGTCCGGCTCCAGCGGGTCGAGCCCTGGGCCGAGCACACCTGGCACCTGTACGTGCTGCTGCACGCCGATCGCGACCGGATCGCGACCGGGCTCAAGGAGCGCGGGATCTCGACGGGCGTCCACTACCCGATCCCCGTCCACCGCCAGCCGGCGATGGTGGACGTGCCGCACCGCGTGCAGGACGGCGAGCTTCCGGTCACCGATGCGCTGGCCGCGACCTGCCTGTCGCTTCCGATCTACCCCGAGCTCGGCGACGACGGCGTCGCACATGTCACCGAGGCGGTGCACGACGTGCTCGCCGGCGCGCATGTCTGAGCCGGCGGCCGCCGACAGGCCGCTTCGGATCCTCGGCGTCGGTCGCGGACGCTCGCTGATCTTCCTGCGCTGGGCATGGGCGCTGGCCGAGCTCGGGCACGACGTCCACATCGTGAGCCCCGTCTTCCGCGACGACATGCCCGAGGAGCTCTCGATGCTCACCGCGCACGACATCACCAAGCTCGGCATCGGTACGCGGATACCGGGGCTTCGCCGCACCCGGTTCGGCCCGGCGATCCGCCGCCTCGCCGCGCAGGTCAAGCCCGACGTCGTCCACGCCCACTACCTGCTCCCCTATGGCCACTGGGCGGCGGAGGCCGACGTCCACCCGCTGGTGATGAGCCCGTGGAACACCGACATCTTCACGTACGGGAAGGAGCGGCCACGGGGGCGCAAGTGGGTGGCCCAGTCGATCGCCGCCGGCGACCGGTTCGTCGTCTCGTCGCTCGGGAATACCGAGGAGACGGTGCGCCTCGGCGCCGATCCGGACGCGATCGACCGTATCGTCTGGTACGTCGACCTGCGCCCGTTCGGGCCCGAGCAGCGCGACCACCCGGCGCTGGCGGCGCAGTTCGGGTGGCCGGACGACTCGCTGATCGTGCTGTCGCTTCGGAACTACCGCGAGAACACGAACCTCGATGTCGTGCTGAAGGCGTTCAAGCGTGCGCACGACGAGGAACCGCGGGCGCGGCTGATCCTCGCGGCCCGCGAAGGCGTCATGACCGAGACCGTGCGCGGCTGGGTGAACGACCTGGGGCTGGGCGACGCCGTGCGGATGCACTTCATCGCGCCGTCCGACCTCCCGTTCGTGTGCGCGTCGTCAGACCTGGCCGTGTCGCTGGCGTCGACCGACGCCACGCCTGCCTCGATGCTCGAGTGCATGGCCGCGCGGCTCCCGATGATCATGGGCGACGCGATCACGATCGACGAGTGGATCACCCAGGGCGACGGGGGCGAGGTCGTCCAGTGCCGCGACGAGGACGCTGTGGCGGCAGCCCTCCTGCGGCTCATGCGCGACCCCGGGCTGCGGGCAGCGTACGGCGAGCGCAACGTGCGCGTGGTGCGCGAGCGGCTCCCGCGAGCACCCCGGCGTGGCGCTCGAGCGGGTCTACCGCGGCATGCTGTCGGGCAACGGCCGCTAGCTGTCGTCGAGAAGCTCGTCCGAGGGCACGTCGCGAAGGACGCGGGCAGGCACGCCGACCACGAGTGTGCCGGCCGGGACGTCGGCGATCACGACCGCGCCGGCTCCGACGAACGCCTCCTCGCCGACCTCGATCCCGGGCAGCAGCACCGCGGCTCCGCCGACCCGCGCGCCGCGCCGCACCGTCGGGCCCTTCTTCAGGGCGTGGCGGCGGTCGGTGCGGCCCATGAGGTTGTCGTTGGTCGTGACGACGCCGGGGGCGATGAAGACGTGGTCCTCGAGCGTCGTTCCGGCGGTGATGTAGGCGTTCGTCTGGATCTTCGTGAAGGCGCCGATCGCGACGTCGTTCTCGACGCAGACGCCGCGCCCGATCACAGCGCCCTCGCCGACCGTCACGCGCTCCCGCACCGTGGCAAGGTCGCCCACGACGCAGTCGTCGCCGAGCTGTGCGCCCGCCGAGAGGACGGCCCCGGCCGAGACGCGCACCTCGCGGCCGAGGACGAGCCGGCCAACCTCGCCGGCCGTGGTCGAGGTGGCCGACAGCACCGGCTGCTTTCCGAGGACGGCGTTGTCGCCGATCGTGCATCCGTCGCCGACGACGGTGCCCTCGTGCACCGTCACGTTCGCGCCGAACCGCACCCCGGCGCCGATCGACGCGTCCGGTCCGACCACGAGCCCCGGCGCCTCGTCCGCCGTCCACATCACCGCGCCGCCGCTGCGAGCGAGACCGTCTCGCCGCCGCGCTCCAGGGACAGCTGCATGGCCTCGAGCACCTCGACGACCCGCACGCCCTCGTCCACGCCCGTGCGGGGCTCCTCGCCCGTCCGAACGGCGCTCAGGAAGTGCTCGCACTCGAGCCTGAGCGGCTCGCTCATGTCGATCTGCGGCGACCAGATGTCGCCCGCGTGGGTGCTGATCCGCCCCTCGGGCATCTGGATCTCGCCCTTGTCGTGCACCGCGACCTTGCCCTCGGATCTCATGTCGTCGAACACGGCCATCTTCCGCGTCCCCACGACCGTCATCTTGCGCATCTTGTCGGGGTCGAGCCAGCTCAGGTGCAGATGCCCGATCTGGCCCGTCGCGAAATGGATGTAGCCGAAGACGACGTCCTGCACGTTGGGGCGGACGTAGCACTCGCCGCGTGCCGACACCTCGTCGGGGTCGTCGCCGAGCAGATGCAGGACGACCGAGACGTCGTGCACGCCGAGCGACCAGAGAGCGTTCTCGTCAGGGCGGATCGTCCCGAGGTTGACGCGGTTTCCGTACACATAGCGGACGTCGCCCAGCTCGCCGGCGTCGATCAGCTCGCGGAGCTTCACGACCGCCGGGTGGTAGCGCAGGAGATGGCCGACCATCAGCGTCCCGCCGGTGCGCTGGACGACGTCGCGCAGGTCGCGGGCCTCCGACGCGCTGAAGGTCATCGGCTTCTCGACGAAGACGTGCTTTCCGGCTTCGAGCGCCTGGCGGGCCAGCGCGTGGTGGGTGGGCACGGGCGTCGCGAGGACGACCGCCTCGAGCTCCGAGTCCGCGAGCAGGTCGTCGAAGCTCGCCGTGGGCCGGGCGACCGGGTAGGGCGCCGCCTGTTGGGCGAGCACGCCGGGGTCCGGGTCGCAGCACCAGCGCAGATCGGAGCCCGGGAGGGTCGCGAAGTTGCGAAGGAGGTGCCGCCCCCATCGCCCGAGCCCGACCATCCCCACCCGGACAGGCTCGCTCACAGCTTCACCACGCGCCCGTCGGCCGCCGGGACGGCGTTTCGGAAGTCGATCACGAGCGGCGCCAGCTCGGCCACGCGGGCGTGGTCGACGCCGGGATGGGCGGTCACGACCGCGACGATGTCGGCCCCGCCGAGGAGCTCGTCGGTGAGCGCCTCGGACTCGAGGTCGAACCCGTGCTCGGCCAGCCTGGGGACGAACGGGTCGTGGTAGGCGACCCGGGCACCCTGGGCCGCGAGCAGCTCCATCACCTTCAGCGCCGGCGACTCGCGCAGGTCGCCGACTCCGCCCTTGTAGGCCACGCCGAGGATCACGACGGAGCTCCCGCTCACGGGCTTCTGGACGTTGTTCAGCGCCAGGGCAACCCGCTCGGCGCAGTGGTAGGGCATGTTCTGGTTCACCTTGCCGGCGAGCTCGATGAACTCGACCGGGAAGTCGTACTCCCGCGCCTTCCACGAGAGGTAGAACGGGTCGATCGGGAGGCAGTGGCCGCCCAGGCCCGGCCCGGGCGAGAACGGCATGAAGCCGTAGGGCTTCGTCGCCGCCGCGTCGACCACCTCCCAGACGTTCAGGCCCATGCGGTGGCAGAGCATCGCGAGCTCGTTCACCAGCGCGATGTTCACCGACCGGAAGATGTTCTCGAGCAGCTTCGTGAGCTCGGCGGCGTCGCACGACGACACCGGCACCAGATCCTCGATGCAGGCGCTGTAGACCCCGATCGCCCGGTCGCGGCAGGCGTCCGTGAGCCCGCCCACGACCTTCGGCGTCGTGCGCACCGTGTAGTCGGTGCGGCCCGGATCGATGCGCTCGGGCGACATCGCGAGGTGGAAGTCCTCGCCG
The DNA here is from genome assembly GCA_963709425.1 of uncultured Actinomycetes bacterium. Taxonomy (GTDB): domain Bacteria; phylum Actinomycetota; class Thermoleophilia; order Gaiellales; family JAICJC01; genus JAICJC01. Next base: position 270,387 of record CAVPWG010000002.1, read on the forward strand.
CCGCGCAGGCCGCTGGATTCGAGGATCGGGAGGAGCACCTCGCGCGTCGTGCCCGGGTAGCTCGTCGACTCGAGCACGACGAGCTGCCCCCGGCGCAGATACCGGGCGATCTGCCAGGTGGCGCCGGTGAGCACCGTCAGGTCGGGCTCGCGGTTCGTCGAGAGCGGCGTCGGAAGGCAGATCAGGATCGTTTCGGCGCCACCCAGCGCCGCGTACTCGCCGGTCGCCGATACGGTCCCCGCGCTCACCAGCTCCGCCAGCGCCTCCGAGTCGACGTCCTCGACGTAGCTCTCGCCGCGTCCGATCGCCTCGACCCGGCGCCCGTCGGCCTCGACGCACACCACGGTCCGCCCGGCGCGGCCGAATTCGACAGCCAGCGGCAGGCCCACGTACCCCGCGCCGACGATACCGACGTCCGTTGGCATGCGGTGCAGATGCTATCGACCGGTGGTGATGACAGCGGCGATCCGGCCGGCCGCGGCGCCGTCGCCGTAGAGCGGCGGATGCTCGTCCGGTCGCGTGGCCGAGGCGAGGGCGGCGACCACGGCGGCCGGATCGAGATCGACCAGCCTGTTCCAGCCGGCGGCGATCGTCTCGACCCACTCGCTCGTGTCGCGGAGGGTGACGCACGGCACGCAGTGCAGGTACGCCTCCTTCTGCACGCCGCCGGAGTCGGTGAGGCAGGCGGCCGCCGACATCAAAAGGGCGGTGAAGTCGAGGTAGCCCAGCGGGCCCGTGAGCCGGGCGGCGGCGCCGGCCCGGTGCAGCAGGCCGGCCCGCTCGAGCGCCGCCCGCGGTGCGCGGATGCACCGGGAAGACGACCGGCATCTCGACGGCCTCGATCACCTCGACGAGCGTCGGGATCGTCTCCGGCAGGGTGTTCGCCGGTCGGTGCGCCGTCAGGACGACGTACTCGCCGGGCTCGACGCCGGCCTGCACGAGCGCGTCCGAACGGCGGGCCGCGACCGGTGCGAACGTCTGCGCGACGTCGACCATCACGTCACCCACCATGTGGACGCCGGCCGTGATGCCCTCGGCGGCGAGGTTCGCGACCGCCGTGCCGGACGGGCAGAACCGCAGATCGGCGAGGACGTCGACCACCATCCGGTTCAGCTCCTCCGGCATGCGCCGGTCGAACGAGCGCAGGCCCGCCTCGACGTGCCCGATCGGCGCGTGCAGCTTGGCGGCGACCAGGGCGCCCGCCAGCGTCGAGTTCGTGTCGCCGTAGACCAGGACGGCGTCGGGGGCCTCCTCGTCGAGGACCGGCTCGAGGCCGACGAGCATCCGCGCGGTCTGCTCGGCGTGCGTGCCCGAGCCGCTCTCGATCCGGCGGTCGGCCGGGCGCAGCCCGAGCTCCTCGAAGAAGATCTGGGAGAGGTCGGCGTCGTAGTGCTGGCCCGTGTGCACCAGGACGTGGTCGCACAGGCCGTCCAGCGCGGCGGCGACGGGCGCAGCCTTGATGAATTGCGGGCGGTTGCCCACGATGGAGACGACCTTCACGGCGGCCAGCCTACTGGCCGAGCACGTCGTTGAGCGCCGTCGACAGCTCGTCCCGGGACAGCTCGCGCTGGAGCTTCCACGCCACGCGGCCGTTCGCGTCGAGCACGAACGTCGTGGGCTTCCCGATCAGCCCGAACGGTTCGACGAGGTGGTCGTGCGGATCGAACACGATCGGCCAGTCCCAGCCGTACCGGTGCGTGTAGGAGAGCGCGCCCGAGCGCGAGTCGTCGATGGCCACGCCGACGAACTGCACCCGGCCGTGGTAGGCGCTCGCGGCGTCGGCAAACGCCGCGCCCTCGGCCTTGCACGGCGCGCACCACGACGCGAAGAAGTTGATCACGACGGGCCGCCCCCGCATCCGGGCCAGGTCGACGGTGCCACCGCCGAGCACCGGCTCGTTGAGCGTCGGCGCGGGGACGCGGTTGGCGAGCGCGATCGGCGCGGCGAGATCGGCCCGCCTGAGCGAGTCCGAATGCGCCCGGCCGTAGAGGGCGATCGAGACGACCATCACCGTCCCCGAGACCAGCGCGACCATTCGCAGCCGGCGCTGCACGGCTCGTATGGTACGCCCCGCTAGTCGGAGGCCGGGACGGCGTCCAGGTTGCGCGCCACCGCCGCCACGAGCCGGGCCGTGGCCTCGAGGTCGGCCAGCTCGATGACCTCGTTCGGCGAGTGCATGTAGCGGTTCGGGACGCTGACGAGGCACGTCGCCACGCCGCCCCGCGAGCGGTGGACCGCGTCGGCGTCCGTCCACGTGCTTCCGGCGGCCGCACCGAACTGGTGCGGGATCTTCTCCGCGGCCGCGACCTCGGCCACGATCTCGGCGAACCCCGGGTGGACGCCCGACCCGCGTTCGATCACTGGCCCGCCTCCCAGCCTGATGTCGCCGATCTTGTTCTTCGTCACGCTCGGGTAGTCGGCCGTGTGCGTGACGTCGATGGCGATCGCGGCCTGGGGTGCGATCGAGAACGCGCTCGTGTGGGCGCCGGCGAAGCTGATCTCCTCGGCGACCGAGGCGACGCCGACGAAACGCCACGCGCCGGGAGTCTCGGCGTAGAGACGGGCCGCCTCGGCGGCCACGAAGGCCCCCGTGCGGTTGTCCATCGCCCGCGACGCCATGCGGCCGTTCGCCAGCTCGACGACCGGCTGCTCGATGACGGCCAGGTCGCCGGGACGGACGCGGGCGCGGGCGTCGTCCCCATCGCTCGCGCCGATGTCGATCCAGAGCTGGTCGAGCTTGATCGGCTTCTTCCGCTCCTCCTCGTCGAGGAGGTGCGTCGCCTTCTTGCCGATGACGCCGATGATCGGGCCGTCCTTCGCGAGGATGCGGATCCGCTGGCCGACCAGCACGGACGGCGTCCAGCCGCCGACGCCGTCGAACCACAGGTAGCCCTCGTCGTCGACGTGGATGACCGCGAGCCCGATCTCGTCGATGTGGCCCATCACGACAAGGGTCCGCTCACCGGCCGGGTTGACGATCGCCTGGCTCGAGCCGAGCGCATCCGTCTCGACGGATGAGAAGCCCGCGGCGTAGTCCCGCCAGATCCGGGCGGGGGCTCGCTCGTCACCCGACGGCCCGGCGGCGTCGAGGAGGCTCAGGAAGAAGTCGCGGGACTCTTGGCGCATGGCGGCGAACGCTAGCGCGTTTCCGCTGGAAGACCGTTGGTAGACTGGCTCGCCCGGGGCCGTTAGCTCAGCTGGTAGAGCAGGGGACTCTTAATCCCAAGGTCGTAGGTTCGATCCCTACACGGCCCATTGTCGTCTTCGGCTTGGTTAGGCTCAAGTCATCGAGAGCGTGGCAGCCGAGCATCGTCGGGCCGACCGCGATCTGCAAACGAAGTGCAAACAGAGCCGTCGCTGTCCTCGGCTCTACGGCGCCAATGGCTCTTGGTCGCCTACTCGGTGCCGCCGAGCACGAGGTCGGCGACGACCCTCGCTGCATCCTCCTGGAGGGCGGGGATGGCGTGGGAGTAGGTGTTGAGGGTGAGGGCGATGTCGGCGTGGCCGAGGCGTTCGGAGACGACTTTGGGGTGGACGCCGGCGGTGAGGGCGAGGCTGGCGTGGGTGTGCCGGAGGTCGTGGAAGCGGATGCGCGGCAGCCCCGCGCGCTTGGCGAGGCGTTCGAACAGGCCGGAGAGGCTGTCAGGGTGGATCGGGGTGCCGTCGGCCTGGCAGAAGACCAGGTCGTCGTCCTGGTAGGCGGGACCAAGCATGAGGCGCTCTTCCAGTTGGCGCGCGCGGTGTGTTCGGAACGCCTCCACGGTGATCGGGTCGAGGGCGACGTTGCGTCGCCCACGGTCCGTCTTGGGTGTCGACCAGGCGAGCGCGTAGCCGATCGTGACGAGTGTCTGTCGGATGGAGACACGCGCCGCGGCGAGATCGACATCGCGCCAGCGCAAGCCGAGCACCTCGCCGCGGCGCATCCCGGTCGTCGCCGCCAGCAGGAACGCCGCGTAGAGGCGGTCGTCCGGGATGCTCTCTAGGAAGCGGCGGCGCTCCTCGGCCGACCACGTGGTCATGGATGCTGACTGGGCGGCGCTCGGGATCGGTGGATCGGCGGTATCCGCGACGTTTCGGACAAGCCGGTTCCAGCGCACGGCGTCGTGCAGTGCCTTGCGCAGGATCGTGTGGATGTAGCGAACGGTGCGCGGCGAGAGCCCGCCCTTCCCATCAGCGCGACCGCTGGTGAGCATGTCCGCGTAGAGGCGGTTGAGGGTGGCGGCTGACAGGTCTTGCAGCCGCGTTTAGATGGACTCGCTGCGCAGACGTTGATTGAGCTACCGGCGCCCTGGCGTTGGCGGGGCGTCTCCTTCTGGGGGTCGATGAAGGGGCGCTCGGCATCCAGCTCGAGCTCGAGAACGGTCCGCGCGCGCGGCGCGTGGCGAGCCGCGTTCGCCAGCGACTCCTGCGCGATGCGGTAGACGGCAACGCCGACCGCCGGCGGGATACGAGCGATGTCCCCTTGCGTCCGCAGCTCGACGGCGAGGCCCGCAGAGTGTGCGTACTCGACGAGCGACGCGACCTCCCCGGCCGAGGGCAGCGGCGGTGCGACGCCTCCCGGCTCGTCGGCGCTTCGCAGCAGCCCGACGGTTCGACGTAGCTCATCCATGCTGCTGCGACCGAGCGCCTCGGCGGCTCGCAGCGCCTCTTCAGCCGACGCGGGGTCGCGGCGAAGCAACGACAAGGCGAACCTCGACAAAGGCACCATGTGGCCCACTGCCTACGCTCTCAAGGAGTTGACTGCAGCCGACGAACCAAGGATCCGCGCCCTCGTGAAGCAAGCGGCGAGCTGACCAGTCAGCCCGACGCGCTCGACGCGTGCCGCGGGTAGGCAGACGTCCTACCCGTTCATGCCCGGCTGTACGTCGTCGAGGACGTTGTCGGCGCCGACAGGCTGTTCGATGAGCTATGGAGCGAGGAGCCGCCCGTCACAGCGCGTAACTCGCTCCACGTGCATAGCCAGGCTGCGCAAGGCACTCGGCGGGGATCGGGTCCTCTCCCAGGGGGCAGGCTACCTCCTACGAGTCGAGCCCGGGGAACTCGACCTCGAGCGCTTCGAACCGGTGTTGGCGTAGGGTGGTGCCGACAACTTGAGGGAGGCGCTTTCACTCTGGCGCGGCCCGGGGCTCGCCGACTTCGCGAACGAGGGGTGGGCAAGGCCGGCCATCGCCCGGCTCGACGAGCTGCAGCTGACCGCGCTAGAAAAGCGTATGGATGCCGAACTCGCGCTCGGCCTCCACTCGGAGTTGGTGGGCGAGCTGCGGCTTGTGTGGTCGTGATCGCCCACGCCGCCACCGCTCCGGCGACGAGCGCGAGCGTCGTCCGGTTCCGGGGCGTGAGCCGCTCCGTCATCCAGGTCATCCCGTCTCCTTCCTGCTCTGCTCGCTCTCTAGACCTGCCGGAGCGCGAAAACTCGTCGCACGATGAGTTTTCGGGGTATCACCGGTCTCATCTGGTACTCCAGTAGTCCACGAGGAGGGGATCTGAGATGTCGGAGCATACGATCGGAACTCGCGAGGAATGGCAGGCGGCCCGGGACGAGCTCGCGAAGCTTGAGGCCGATCAGGCAGTGCGGAACGAGGAGGTCAAGCGGAAGCGGCTCGAGCTTCCCTGGGTGCCGGTCGAGAAGGAGTACGAGTTCGACACCGACGACGGCAAGAGGACGCTGGCCGACCTCTTCGACGGGCGCTCGCAGCTGCTCGCCTACAACGTCATGTTCGGCCCCGACTACACGCTCGGCGCCTGCCCGGGCTGTACCAGCCTGGCCGACGGGCTCGAGGGGTCGCTCGTCCACCTGAACCACCGCGACGTGACCCTGATCTGCTTCTCGCGGGCGCCGATCGAACGGCTGACCGCCTACAAGCGGCGCATGGGGTGGGAGTTCCCGTACGTGTCTACCTACGACACCGACTTCGCATTCGACTTCGGCCTCGCGCTCACCGACGAACAGGCACAGGCCGTCCCCGAGATCACACAGATGGTCGAGAACCCGCCCGAGTGGCTCGAGGAGTGGTCAGGCCAGATCGGGGCCGAGCTGAAGGACGGGCTGCGCGAGAACCCCAGCTGGATCGCCTTCGCACGCGAGAACGGCACCGTCTACCACACCTACACGGTCTCGGCGCCCGACCCGTTCGTCGCGCCCTACTTCAGCTTCTTGGAGGAGCGACTGCCGAATCCGGCACCGTTCGAGTCCTTCGCGCGGCGGAAGGACGAGTACCCGGACTGACATGCGCCGGCTCATCCTTCAGACGAGCATCTCGATCGACGGATACGTAGCGGCACTCGACAGGTCGCACCCGTGGAACGAGGGCGGTGGCGGCGACGACGCCGTCAAGCGCTGGATCCTCGACTCGGTTGCGGCCGCGGGCGCGCACCTGATGGGCCGGGTCACCTACGAGGAGATGGCCTCGGTCTGGCCGACATCGACGAGCGACTTCGCGCGGCCCATGAACGAGATCCCGAAGGTCGTCTTCTCGAAGACCCTGGAGCATGCCGACTGGGCCGAGACGCGCATCGCCAGCGGCGACCTTGCCGAGGAGATCGGGCGCCTCAAGCGCGAACCGGGGAACGACCTGATCGCCTACGGCGGCGCCATGTTCGACCAGGCCCTCTCCCGGCTCGGGCTGGTCGACGAGTACCGGCTGATGGTCCAGCCCGCGGCGCTCGGTGCAGGCCTCCCGCTGTTCAAGGATCTCCCCGCGCCGCTGCAGCTCGAGCTCGTCGAGGCGACCACATACCCGAACGGCCTGGCCATCCACATCTACCGGTCGCGCTGACCAGGGCACGACCATGATCGACATCGAACCGCAGACCGCAGCGGGTAAGGTGCTCCTCCACTTCCTGATCTCCCTCGACGGCTTCGTGGCCGGACCGGGGCACTCGATGGACTGGATGGCCGGCATCACCAACCGGCCCGGCCTGGTCGACGAGTACATCGAGACCACGGGCGCCGTGCTGGCTGGCCGAGACGGCTTCGACAGCGCCATCGGCGACTCCCGGCCGTACGGCCGGAAGTGGAAGGGGCCGATCTTCGTGCTCACCCACCACCCCGAGGACGCGCGTCCCGCCCCCGACATCACGTTCCTGGACTGCTCCGTGGAGGAGGCGGTGCGGATCGGCCTAGAAGCCGCCGGCGGGAAGAACCTCGAGGTGTTCTCGCCCACCATCGGCAAGCAGCTTCTGGATCGGGGCCTGATCGACGAGCTCGACCTTCACCTCGCTCCGGTGCTGCTCGGCGACGGAATCCGGCTCTACGACGCCCCCGGATCGCGGCCCGTACGGCTTGAGCGGGTCGGCACCGAGCCGACGCTCACCGCGAGCGTGCGCTACCGGCCCGCTACGGCCTAAGCCGGCAGGCCGTAGCCGAGGTAGACGACGCCGTTCTCATAGGAGGCGCTGGCCGCAAGGGCCAGCTTCTTCGGCGCGGCGCCGTCGGGGAAGAGGCGCGGGCCGGCCCCGCGGGTGAGCGGGTAGACGAACAGGTGCAGCTCGTCGACGAGGTCATCGGCAAGCATCGCGCGGACGAGCGTTCCGCTGCCGCTGACGTAGAGGTCGCCGTCGGCCTCCTGCTTGAGCCGGCGGATGGCGGCGGGGTCGTACGGCCCGATCACCGTCGAGTTCCGCCACGTCGTCGTGCTGAGCGTTCCCGAGACGACGTACTTCGGGCTGTCGTTGAAGAACGGCGCCCCTGGATCGTCGTCGGCGGTTCGGGTCGACCACGCGGGCTCGAACATCTCGTAGGTCGTGCGACCGAGGAGGAGGCCCCGGCAACCCGCCATCGCCGCACCGATCGCTTCCCCCATCTTCGGGTCGAAGCCGTACTCGGCCGTCCAGGTCGGCTCGTCGATCACGCCGTCCAGGCTGATGAACTCGTGCACGTTGACCGCTCCCATCGCAGACACCGTAGCGAACCCATGTCCCCTCCGGCGGCGCCCGTTCGTCGGCCGTGTGAGACCGACGAATGGAGAGAGTCATGAAGATCGCAGTTACAGGCGCAACCGGGAGGCTCGGCCGCCATGTGGTCGACGTCCTCGAGGCCCAGGGCCACGACGTCGTCTCGATCGCGCGTTCCACCGGAGTGGACGTGATCACGCGCCAGGGGCTCGCGGAGGCCCTCACCGGGGTGGACACCATCATCGACGCCGCCACGCAGCCGTCGCCCGACCAGGACGCCGCGACGGCGTTCTTCACGGCCGCGGCGCGCAACATCCAGGAGGCCGGCGAGCGGGCCGGTTTGTCGTCCCACTCGTCATGCGCACCTGCGCCGCCGCCCTGGATGAACAGGATCTGCCGAGTCACTGATGGAAATGCTCAGTCGATGTCACGATTTCGGTCGATTACCCGCTCACGGCGGCCGAAAACGTGGATCGATGCCTCGACGCGGGCGCTCACCCGCGCCCGCGGCCGGTGCGCGCGCCGGCCGCATTACGTTCGCACCTCGTTGCCAGCCGTAAACGCGGTGGTCCAGGCGCTTCTGGAGCCCCGATTCGGGCGCTTCGTGAGCCGGCCGTAATCATCCCCGCCTCGGGGCGGACCTCGCAGCACTCACGCGTGCGCAGTCAAGGTGCTGCCGGAAGGGAGCTCCAGCGCAAGCTCGCGCTCGGCCGGCCGCTGCGCGTCAAGTTTGGCATCGACCCCATAGCTCGCGAGTATCTGCTGCCGCTGTCGCGTGGCGGCGCTCACCGCTGGACGCGGTAATGCAGGTGGGTTACGCCGCCGCCGCCCTCGAGGACGCGCGTCCGTTCCAGCTCGATCTGCTCGGCCGGGAGGCCCTCGAACAGCCGACGGCCCTGGCCGAAGAGGACGGGGATCACGTGCAGCTCGAGTTCGTCAAGGACGCCGGCGGCGAGCGCGAGCTGCGCGGTGCCGGCGCCGTGGACGAGGACATCCCTGTCCCCAGCTGCCTCCTTGGCCCGGGCCATCGCCGTCGCGACGTCGTCCACGAACGTGATCAGCGGCCACTGCCGGGCCTCCTCGGGCGGCTCCCTGCGGCTGAGGATGAAGATCCGGACGCCGTCGTGGTGGTCGCCGGTCCAGTAGCCGGCCGGCTCGACCGTTCCGCGTCCAGCGACGACTGCGCCCGTGCTCATGAGCTCGTCGAACACCCGGCCGTTGACGCCGCCCGGGCTGGCGGCCTTGTGGCCCGGGGCGCCACCGGCAAAGACCCATTCGTGCAGGCGCTGCCCGCCGTCGCCGAGCCCGTTCTCCCGCTTCTCGTTGGGGCCAGCGATGAAGCCGTCGAGAGACATTGACATGTCGAGGACCGTGGCGGACATTGCGACTCCTTGGACGAGGAGGCAGAACGCCGAATGGAGGGATTCGACTAGGCGCCTTCGATCCGGCAGGTTACACCGGACAGTCGATGAGGGTGCGCCGCGCGGCTACCTGAACCTCCCCCAAATGGCTCGCCAGATTCATGGGTCGGCTTCTCGAAATCTCAACGTCTTGCACTTCGATAAGCGGCGTATCCATCACCATTAGTAGACTCGCCGGAGTGGAGACGGATTCGCGGCCGCATGCGACCATGGGCGACGCGTCGGATCTGCGCTCCTTCCTGATCGCCGACGTCCGGGGCTATACCCGGTTTACGAACGAGCGTGGCGATGAGGCGGCCTCCCAGCTCGCGGGCCGGTTCGCAGGCCTGACACGCGACGCCGTCGCCGAGTACGGCGGCACGCTCCTCGAGCTGCGTGGCGACGAGGCGCTTTGCGTCTTCTCGTCCGCGCGCCAAGCGATCCGGGCGGCGGTCGAGCTGCAGCGCAGATTCCGAGAACGGACGGACGAGCAGCCGGCCTTCCCGCTCGGCGTCGGCATGGGCTTGGACGCGGGCGAGGCGGTGCCGACCGAGGGTGGCTACCGCGGCGGTGCGCTGAACCTGGCGGCGCGACTGTGCAGCATCGCCGTCCCCGGCCAGATCCTCGCCAGCGAGGCGATTGTCCATCTGGCCCGGCACGTACCCGGAGTCGAGTTCCACCCCCGCAAGCGCGCGCACCTGAAGGGACTCGACAGGCCCGTCAACGTCATCGAGATCGTCCCCGACGAGCCGCTGCCTCCGGCTCCTGAGCCGCACCGGCCCCGCCGCCTTCGTCGTACGGTCGCAAGCGCTATCGCGCTCGTGCTGTGCGTCGCGGTCGTCGTCGGCGCGGCAGCGTGGCACTTCTCCCGATCCGGCCGACCAGCGGCGATTCCCGGCAACTCGGTGGTCTCGATCGGGACCGCGTCGAACGATGTCAGTGCGCCGGTCGGGGTGGGGACGACGCCGGCTGCGGTGGCCGCCGGGGACGGTTCCGTATGGGTGCTGAACGCCGACGATCGGACGTTGTCGCGCGTCGACCCGAAGACCGGCGAGGCCGCTCCACCCAGGGCGCTGCCGGGTGTCGGAACACCCGTGGCGATCGCAGTCGGCGAGGGGTCGCTCTGGGTGGTCACGGCGGTCCAGCGTACGTCGTCGCAGGTGCGACTGGCGGTCTCCTCCGCCGAGGTGCTGAAGCTCGACGCCCGCACGGCCGTTGAGTTCCCGCGCAGCCGGGTTCGGCTTTCCCAGCCGCCGGAACGCTCGTTCACCGGGCAAGGGAATATCAGAGTCGCCGCCGGCGGCGGCCGCGTCTGGGTCGTGAACCCTGCCCGATCGGTGTCGGCGATTGACCCGGTACACAACGCGGTGATCGGCACGGCGACCGACGTGGACGCCGGTGCGCTCGCGCTCGACGGCAGGAGCGCGTGGGTGGTCGACGCCGGCCCGGCCATCACACGGATCGACGGTACCGCCGCGGTGCGACAGCGGATCAAGGTGCCAGCGATCAGCCTCAGCTCGCTCGTGATCGCCGACGGGGCGGCCTGGGCAGTCGATCCGTACGGGGGCCTGCTCTACCGCGTGGAGCTGCACGGCCAGCACGTCGTGACGACTGTGCCGGTCGGGCCGGGAGCGGAGTCCGTCGCCGCGGGAACGAGTGCGATCTGGGTGGCCAATCCGGTCGCCGGCGTCGTGCTCCGGATCGACCCTCGCCGACAGCGGATCGTGGCGCGCGTCTCGCTGGGGAACCCACCGCTCAGCCTCGCGGCAACCGAGGATCGTCTCTGGGTGACGGTCGGCGGTGCGCGCGATGCCACAACGTCGGCGGCGTCTTCTTGCGACGACGTCTTCTACCGGGGCCCCGGATCGCCCGACCGGCTCATCGTGTCGGACTTCCCGATGCAGGGCGCTGTATCGCCCACCACCCTCCCGATGACCGCGGCCATCCGGCTCATGCTCGTGCAGCACCGGTTCCGAGCCGGGCCGTACACGATCGGCTATCAGGCGTGCGACGACTCAACCGCGCTATCTGGGAACTACGACCTCGGAAAGTGCGTCGCCAACGCCAAATCCTACGCTGCCAACCCTTCCGTGATCGGCGTTGTTGGCGCCCACAACTCCGCGTGCTCGGCGAGCGAACTGCCGATTCTGAACGGCGCCGCGGGTGGCAGCGTCCCGATGGTGTCGCCGACGAATTTCGGAGATCAACCTGACGCACGAGTACAAGGACATCCCCGGTGGTACCGGCGGCCTGTACCCGACCGGGGTGCGGAGCTACGCCCGCGTGTTTCCGGCCAACGACGCCCAGGCGGCGGCGCAGGCGATGCTGCTCACGCGTCTCGGCCGCCACCGGGTGGCCGTGGTCCAAGCGGCACGGGATCCTTACGCTACCTCCATCGCAGTCTCGTTTGGCCACGCTGCTCGGCGACTCTCACTCCGCATTGTGCGCACGACGGTCTGGGACGAGCGGCGCTTGACTGCGGCCGTCCTCGCTGACCGCATCCGCCGCTCCCGCGCCGACGCGGTGGTGCTGGCGGGCCTGCTCAACTTCGGCATTAGCGCGGATGTCGTGGCCCAGCTTCGCGCCACGCTGGGGCCGCGTGTGGCGCTGGTGGGAGACGACGGATTCCTGCCCATCCCAGTGTTGTTGCGCGAAAGCCGGGGCCTCGCGCGCGGCATGTACATCACCGCTGCAGCGGCCTTCCCGGCAAACCTCCCCGCGACCGGTCGCGATTTTCTCCGCAGGCTTGCAACGGCATATCCCGAGCAGCCGCGGAGCGGGTTCGCCGCCTATGCGGCCGAGGCAGCCGATGTTCTGCTCGCTGCGGTCGCGCGCTCCGACGGGACGCGCCGCTCGGTGACCGCCGAGCTGCTCGGTGTGCGACTCGAGGACGGACCGCTCGGAAAACTCTCGCTCGACGCTCAAGGCGATCCGGTCGAGCCGAAGGTGTCCGTGTTCCGCGTCTCACCGGGCGGACATATTGACGGGCTGCCGTTCGACTACCAGGACTCCGTCCTCACGACCGTCCTCACGCCCAAAGTTGATCTCGCCAAGGCCGGCGCTGCGGACTGAGCCGACCCGGGCGCGAAGTGCCTGTGGCTGCGACGGTTGTTGCATCTGTTTCTTGCCGGTGAGAAGATCGCACCTCCGTCGAGCCCAACCTGCAGGCGTCCGACCTCGCCAGGGTGATCCAGCGAACGCTCGTGGTGTTGTCCGATGATGACCTGGTGACTCTGACCCATGCCGTCGAGAGGTACGAGGCGCTGCCCACCGCGGAGCTCGCGGTCGTGCCCGGCACGTCGCACTTCCTCACCCAGGAGAAGCCGCACCCTCGTAACCCACCTGGTGCTCGACTTCCTCACCACCGACCCGGTGCAAATGGTGGCGCCGATCAGGCGCGCCAGCCGCCAAGCTGAACGCTAGCGCGGGCCACAACCCCAAGCGTTCCATCCGTAGCCGTGACCCCACGAGCGCCAGAGCAGCGGGCGGAGGACGACCAGGAAGATCAGGGGGACGGCGAGCCAGAACAGGTGGCCGCCGCTGAGGGCGATGGCCGCGATGATGGCCAGTGGCAGCAGCGCGAACGGCCATGGACGCCAGCGCCGCGACCGGCTCATCAGCCGTGGTTCGCCCGAAGCTCCAGGGAGGTCGGCGACGAGCTGATCGAGGTCGGCGTAGGTCTTCGCCGCCATGCTGCGGTCGAGACGCTCCTGGAACTCATCGCCGTCGAGCCGGCCGGCGACGTGCTGTTCGCGGAGGATCTCGGCGACCGCTTCGCGCTCGCTGTCGCCGACCCGGAGCCTGCGGTCGCGCGGCCCTCGGTGGCGGTCGTAGCCCTGCTCATCTGGCATGTCGATCCTTTCGGTTCAGGTGGTGATGTCGCGTCGCAGGAAGCTGGTGACGCCGACTGCGGCGAGGGTGATGGTGTAGAGGAGGCCGAGCAGGATTGCGCGGTTGTACGGGGTCGCGACCGTTCCGTCGCGGGTGATGGCGTCGAGCACGAGTCCCGGGAACCAGCGTCCGGCGTCTGCCCAGACGCCTTGCACAATGTGCTCGATCGGCATCAACCAGGCGATTCCGATCGCGACCGCGGGGACGGTCGAACGGACGATCAGGCCGAGCGAGGCTCCCAGCACGGCGAACAAGACAACGGTTAGGAGTGCGTTCCCGTATGCGCGACCGAGCTCGATGGCGCCGGCCGAGGAAAGCCAGTGTGCGGTCGAGATGCCGCGGATGGCGGCGAGCGCGAATGAGAGTGCGACCGAGGCGGTGAGCGCCGCGGCGAGTGCCAGGGATGATGCGACCAGGAGAGCGGCGAGTTTGCCGGCCAGGAGCGGCGGCCTGCGTGGCTGTCGCGTGAGCAGCGTCCGCAACGTGCCTTGACTGTATTCGGCGGCGATGCTGGCGGTGAAGAGGATGAAGATGAGGATCCCGATGAAGCCCGCAGCGATCACGAAGCCGCGGCTGATCCCGCTGGACACCGCCAGTTGCGCGGTGGTGCTGAGCAGCGGTGGGTTGTTCATGGGAGCTTGGCCGACGCTCTGGCTGGCGGCGGTGAAGGTCAGGACGGTGGCAAGCAGCGAGAGCATGACCAAAGCTCCGCCGACGCCGAGTGCCACCGCTGGGCGTGCGAGCTTGAGCCACTCAGCTCGGAACGAGCGCGTCATCGCGTGGCCTCGACAAGGCCGAGATAGCTCTGCTCGAGGTGGGTGTGCTCGACCCCAATCTCGACCAGCGTGACCCCGGCGGCCGTCGCGGCACGCACGAGCTCGGCGATCTCGCCGCGGCGCGCCTCGGCGTCGGGGAAGGGGATCAGCACCCGTGTGTCGGCGATCTGCGGCGCGAGCCCACGCACGCTCAACACATCGACCAGAGCATCGAGTTCGGTCTCGTGTTCCGGTCGAAGTGCGAGCATGGCGCCGCCGACGAGTCCGGCCGGCGGGCCTTGGAACAGGCGACGTCCTTCACCGATCACGATCAGCCAATCGCAGATCTGTTCGAGCTCGGCGAGGAGATGTGAGGACACGAGCACCGTCCTTCCCTCGTCGCGGAGGGTGCGCAAGAGGTCGCGCATGTCGTGCATGCCTTCCGGGTCGAGGCCGTTCGCCGGCTCATCGAGGATGAGAAGCTCGGGATCGCCGAGCAGCGCGGCGGCGATGCCAAGTCGCTGTTTCATGCCGAGCGAGTAGGTCTTGTAGGGGTCGTCCGCGCGATCTGCGAGGCCGGCTCGTTCGAGGAGTGCGGGGATCTGACCGGCCGCAACGCCCGCAGCCGCGGCGAGTACACGGAGGTTGTGTTCGCCGGAGAGGCCGGCGTAGAACGCCGGTCCTTCGATCAGCGCACCAACACGGCCGAGGTAGCGGCGCGGCGCGGCGAGCGGGACGCCGAGCACTGTGCCGCCGCCTCTGGTCGGTGCGACAAGCCCCACCAGCATGCGCAAGGTCGTGGTCTTCCCGGCTCCGTTGGGGCCGATGAAGCCGGCGAGGCTGCCCTCGGGGACCTCGATGTCGAGGCCGTCCACAGCAGTGCGCTGACCGTAGCGCTTGGTCAGTCCAGTCGTGGCGATGGCGCTGGTCATGCCCTAACCTCGGCGGCTCGGGACGCGAACGGCCGGCCGGGCGGATGACGCCTCTTCCCCGTTGGGGGGTGCGCTACCGGACTGGTCATTGCGTCCCTTCAGCGGCACCTCCCTGAGCAGCAGGATCACCGCGCAGGCCAGCGCGGCGACCGGGGCGGCGACGATGAACACCGCCTGCACGGCGTGGATGATGTCGGCCTGGGCCGCCGCGCTGACGCTGTCGAGCCCGCCGCCCGCCGCGGAGGCGCCGGAGCTTCGAGCGCGTGCGGCGAACACAGCGCCAAGGAGGGCTGCACCGACCGCGCCGCCCAGGCCGCGGGAGAAGGTGGTGGTGGCCATGGCGATGCCGAGCCGGCGTGGGTCGACGGCGTTCTGGACGGCGGTTATGAGCACCTGCCCGACCATGCCGAAGCCCAGCCCGAACACGGCCAGGCCGAGGCCGATCGTGACCCGCGACGGGTTGGCGGCGACCACGGCTAGCTCGGCGAGGGCGAGCGTCATGAGGGCCGCGCCGGCCACGGGGAAGCGCTTGTAGCGCCCCGTGCGTTCGATGCGGCGCCCCGCCAGGCTGGTCGAGAGGGTGATGCCGAGCATCATCGGCGCCAGCAGCAGCCCGGCCTGGGTGGGGGTGGCGCCGGTCGTCGTTTGCAGGAACAGAGGCACGAACACGTTGATGGCAAACAGCGAGGCGGTGGTCAGAAACAGGGCGGCGCTGGCGACCGCCACGGTGTGCGTGCGCAGCAGGTCGAGCGGCACGATCGGATCGGCCGCGCGCCGCTCGCGCACGACGAGCGCGGCGGCCAGGATCAGCGTCAGGCCGATCAGCGCCAGGATCTGCGGCGAGGCCCAGGCGTAGCGCTGCCCGCCCCAGACGCAGGCCAGCATCAGCCCGCTGGTGGCGGCGGCCAGCAGGGCCGCACCCGCCACGTCCAAGCGGTGGCGGGGAGGTTCGACGGCCGCCGCCGGCAGGCGCAGATGCAACCCGGCCAGTGCCGCTAGGCCGAGCGGGAGGTTGATGTAGAAGACCCAGCGCCAGCTGGCGTGCTGGACGATCAGGCCTCCCACCAGGGGGCCGGCCACGGTGGCAATCGCGAAGGTGGCGGCGATGTAGCCCTGGTAGCGGGCCCGCTCGCGGGGCGAAACGAGGTCACCGACGGCGGCCATGGCGAGGGTCATCAGCCCGCCGGCCGCGGCTCCTTGGGCGGCGCGAAGGACGATCAGCAGCGTCATGTCCTGGGCTGCGCCGCAGGCCGCGGAGGCGGCCAGGAACAGGCCGAGCGAGATCTCGAGCAGGCGCTTGCGGCCGTGGCGGTCGCCCAGCTTGCCCCACAGCGGGGTAGTGGCCGCCGCCGCCACGACGTAGGCGGTGACCAGCCAGGCCACGTCGGTCAGGCGACCCAGGTCAGCGACGATGGTGGGCAGCGCCGTGGCCAGGATCGTTTGATCGAGTACGGCTGGCAGCATGGCCAGCACGATCGCGGCGAAGGGGACGAGGCGGGAGTGCATGGCTTGGTCGCTCATGGCAGTAGATTAGATATCGAATGATTCGATGTCAAATGGAGTGGTATGATCGATCACATGAACCGGCCGCCCCAACTGCCGCCGATCGGGTTGCGCCTCACGCGCACGGCGCGCGTGGTCACGAATGCCTTCGAGCGCGCCATGGCCGAAGCCGACGGCTCGGCGTCGGCCTGGCAGGTGCTGTTGCTGGTGCGCTCTCAGCAGTGGGGCACCCAGTCCCGCATGGCCGACGCCATGGGCATCACCGATGCCACTCTCACCCACCACCTCAACGTGCTCGAGCAGCAGGGACTCGTGCGCCGCTGGCGGGAGGAGGGAAACCGGCGTGTCCAGCAGGTCGCGCTGACCGCCGAGGGCGAGGCGCTTTTCGCGCGGCTGCGCGAGGTCGCACAGCGCCACGACCGGCGTCTGCGCTCCAACCTCACGGACGAGGAAGCCGCACTGCTGGGCGAACTGCTCGACAAGCTGCGCGCGGGTATCGAGCAGCCCAAGCCCGGGCCGACCCCTACCTGAGCACGACGCCCGGCGCCGACTGCGCCGCCTGGTGCCCGCAGATCCCGCGCGTTGCACGACCCTCACAGTCGAGAGCCTCAGCCCGCACCGTACTCTGGGTGTCGACGAGAACGACGATCTCATCGACCCGCTCCAATCTGGCACTTTGGACAGCGACGCCCCAAACCGCGGCGCCGAGGATTGGCATCGAACCGACCGGTTGCGGCCACACCGGTAGTGGTCGAACGAGCGCGCGTTCGCAGATCGCGCGTGCGTCCGTCCCCTGATCTGATTATCCGACGGTCTGCAGCGCTGTTCGACCGAGGATCAATGCGCGCGTGCCATTCGCCGCGTGGCCCGCGACACGGTCGATATCGGCAGGATCGGGTGATCCTGGTTGATCCGTCAGCAGCGCTGCGTATCCGTGTGCCGTGGCCTCGATCGCGTCGGCGAGCCGCTCGGCGGCTTCGTGCTGGTCACCGCTGCGGCCCTGGAGCATGTCTGGGGCAGCGTGGATGGACGCGCAGCCGTGATTGATGACTTCAGGGTGCAGTTCCTGGTGGCAGGCTTCGTTGCTGTAGATCCGGCACAGCCCGTTGACCGGCGATGCTGCGGACCATGGCGTCGGCGGCCGCGAGACCCGCGGCGACCTGGTCGCGGCCGGGCTGGCCCAGTACGACTCCAGTGATCGTTGTCCGCTTGCCGTCGATCCAGCGGATGGCGCGGAAGGCGAAGCAGCCGTCGGCCGCGTTGTCCGAGCCGGTCTTGACGCCGACGAACCCGTCGTGTCCGAGCAACGCGTTGGTGTTGTGGACGGTGCCGGCGACCGGCAGCGTCGCGCTTGGTGTGGCGACGATGCTCGCGAACACCGGCAGGCGCATGGCACGATCGACGATTCGCACCTGGTCGGCGGCGGTCGATACGGTTGCGTCGTCGTAGCCGCTCGGGTCGGTGTAGCGGGTCTGGGTCATGCCCAGAGACCGTGCGGTGGCATTCATCCGGGCGACAAACCGCTCCGCGGACCCAGCGTCCCATCGCGCCAGCACCGCGGCGATGTTGTTCGCCGACGGCAGCAGCAGTGCCTGCAGCGCCTGCCGTTCGGTGAACTGCTCGCTGGCGGCGACCGGCACGACCGATTGGTGCTGCCCGGCCAGGCGGTAGGTGTCGGCGACATCAGCGGCGGTGAGTGTGATCGTCGGGCCGTCCCGGCCGGGTCGTAGCGGGTGGTCGCGGAGCACGAGATAGGCGGTCATCACCTTCGCCACGCTGGCGATCGGAGCTGCATGCTGGTTCGGGCCGGCGTGGATCCGCGGCTGTCCGGTTAGGATGACCGCGGCTTGGCCATATGCCGGCCACACCGAGCTGGGCAGCACGACGGGGCGATGTGCCGAGCGCACCGTGCTGGGCAGCGCTTCGCCCCAGACATGACGGTGCCCGCTGCGGGTGGGTGGCGATGCGGCCCTCGAGGACGAGGATGCCAGCGTCTGGTAGCCGAGGGCGGCGGTCGCCGCGATGACGACGAGGAGGCAGGCGACGACGGGAATCCGACCGGGGGTTGTTCGTGCTGGTCTGTTGTGGGTCATGCCTCCATTCAAAGAAGAGCGGTGTTGCCAGCACGTCTCTGGTTTTGGATATGCCGACGAGATGCGCCAGCTCCTATCCTCCAACCATGCGTGTCTTGGTCGTTGAGGACGAGCCCTATATGGCGGAAGCCATTCGCGACGGCCTACGTCTGGAAGCGATTGCGGCAGACATCGCAGGAGATGGCGACACCGCTTTGGAGCTGTTGCGGTTCAACGCCTACGACATCGCCGTCCTCGACCGCGACATTCCCGGCCCATCCGGCGACGAGGTCGCCGAACGCATCGTCGCCTCCGGCAGCGGAATGCCGATCCTCATGCTCACCGCTGCCCACCGCCTTGACGACAAGGCCTCCGGGTTCGAGCTCGGCGCCGACGACTACCTCACCAAGCCGTTCGACCTCCGAGAACTCGTACTCAGGCTCCGAGCGCTCGACCGCAGGCGCGCCCACCACAGGCCGCCCGTGCGAGAGATCGTGGGTCTCCGGCTGGATCCGTTCCGCCGAGAGGTCTACCGCGACGGCCGATTCGTCGCGCTGACCAGAAAGCAGTTCGCAGTGCTCGAAGTCCTCGTCGCCGCCGAAGGCGGCGTCGTCAGCGCTGAAGAACTCCTAACGCGGGCGTGGGATGAGAACGCAGACCCGTTTACCAACGCCGTGCGCATCACTGTCTCCGGGTTGCGCAAACGCCTCGGCGAACCCTGGATCATCGCCACCGTGCCCGGCGTCGGGTACCGCGTCGACACTCAACCAGACACCGAGCGTGAGGGAGGAGAGCGTGGATAGAGCCCCTGGTATGAGTGTTCGCCTCAAACTCACCCTCAGCTACGCCGGGTTCATCATGCTCGCAGGCGCCCTGCTGCTCGCCGCCGTGTGGGTGTTCCTCCTGCGTTACGTCCCCGACCGCGCGCTCCTCGTCAACGCCGACACCCCCATGGGCAATTATGGTGTTTTTCCCGTCCGCTCCAACCTCCTGCACGTTTTCGCTCCGAGGGCAGCCGCAGTGCTGGCGTTCCTGCTGGTGTTCGGTCTCGTGGGAGGGTGGATTCTCGCCGGCCGCATGCTCGCCCCCCTAGCCCGTATCACCGACGCCACACGCATGGCCGCGAACGGATCGCTGTCCCACCGGATCCAGTTGGAAGGCCGACAGGACGAGTTTCGCGAGCTCGCCGACGCCTTCGACACCATGCTCGCGCGGCTCGAAGCACACGTCGCCGAACAGCAGCGATTCGCAGCCAACGCCTCCCACGAACTGCGCACCCCGCTAGCGATCACGCAGTCGCTTCTTGACGTAGCCCGTAATGATCCCGCTCACGACACTGGCGAACTCGTCGACCGCCTCCACGCCGTTAACACCCGGGCGATCGACCTCAGCGAGGCGTTGCTGTTACTCAGCCGCGCCGACCGGCGTTCATTCACCCGCGACCAGGTCGACTTATCCCTCGTAGCGGAAGAAGCCACCGAAACGCTCCTCCCTTTCGCAGAAAGACGTGACGCGACCATCGAGACCTCCACAGACGTGGCCCCCATCGAGGGCTCACATGCGCTCCTGATGCAGATGACGACGAATCTCGTGCACAACGCGATCGTCCACAACCTGCCGGAACAGGGCACCGTGTGGGTCACGACCGGCGCTGACGCAAAGAGTGTGGAGCTCATCGTCGAAAACACCGGCGAGAAGCTCCACCCACAGTTGGCTTCCACGCTTGCCGAGCCGTTTCAGCGCGGCACCGAACGCACACGCACCAACCACGCAGGAGTCGGCCTCGGCCTAGCAATCGTCAAAAGCATCACCCATGCACACGACGGAACCCTCACCCTCACCCCCCGGGCCGCCGGCGGGCTCCGCGTCACGGTGCAACTACCCGCCGCACCACCGCACACTGGCACATGACGAACAGCGGAATGGCCGCACGCCCCGAGAGCAGTAGTCAAGGTCAGCTTTCCAAGCCCGCGGTCAGCGCGCGGCGAGATGGGGTTCGTCGACTTTGAAACACGGGTTCGATTCGCTCCGGCTCAAGCGGCAGGGAGGGTGTTCGAACCTCCCGCCGCCGAACAGGTCGACGCCCGGCTAGGCTGCTCACCCCGCCGGACCTCGTCGCGACTTCACGGTCATTACGGCGGGCGCGCGGCGGCGAGGCGATCGACGTTCTGGGGGCGTCGCGGGCCGACGTCCTTGCTCGACGACGTACCCCGGACATGAGCGGGTACGACATCTGCCCGTCGCGTCTTGGGCAGCGCTGCCGTGTACGATCCGTCGGATCCCGCCCCTGATCAGCATGCTCTCGGCCAACGCCGAGCACACGGACCTGGGTCCGCGCGGCCTCAACCGCGGCGCACGCGACTACGCCACCAGACTCAATGCCTATCCGCGGCACGCGTCGAGCGCATAGGGCTGAGTGGTCAGCTCACCGCCTTCTTCACGAGGGCGCGGATCTTGGCCTCGTCGGCGGACGTCAAGTCCTTCAACGCGTAGGCGACCGGCCACATGGTGCCTTTGTCGAGGTTCGCCTTGTCGTTGAAGCCGAACGTCGCGTACCGATCCTTGAACTTCCCTGCGTTGCGGAAGAAGCAGACGACCTTGCCGTCCCTCGCATAGGCCGGCATCCCGTACCAGGTCTTCGGCGAAAGCTCCGGCGCGCTCTCCTTGATGAGCGCATGGAGTCGCTCTCCGAGGGCGCGATCGTGTGGCGACATCGCAGCCATCGCGGGGCAATCCGGCGTCTGCCAGCCCTGCCCGGAGACTGCCGGCATTGACCGGGAATGCCCGAGTGGTGCTCACACCGGTGCTACACCGGCCAGCCCCGCCCGGGGCGAGGGCGCTTTAGAACGCCCCCTCAGCAGGTCGCGCCCCGGGCCTTGGGAGAGCCCGGCCCGCGGCTCCCGGCTGCTCCTGCGACCGCCTGGCGGGCCTCCCGGACCGCCAGTGGCGGAGCCGATCTCGAAGTGGCCGGCGGGCGACCGCGAGCACGAACTGCGGCTGCGGGTCGGAGACCTGGCCTTGGTAGTGCAGGGCCTCGTCGAGTACCGGCGTCGAGCCGGACACCGGGGCGGTGATGGTGTCCGACAATCGCGACCCGCGCAGCATGAGAAGCCAACGCTACGAGCGGCGACGGCCCCAGCCCTACCTGGCCCGCACGTGGAAGACCGCTCGGTGTGACTCGGGCCTAGTGGGTTAGGTGGTGTGTCCCCCAGTCGGGCCTTACCTCGGTGACGTTTGGCGTGTGGGTGATGTCGTGTGGATTGCTTCCGTCCGCGTTCATCACCCACAGGTCGGTAGTGTCCTGTCCGGCGAGGCCGCGGGCAAATGCGATCTTGCGGCCGTCGGGGGAGTAGGTCGCGTAGATATCGTTCTGCCCCGTGGGCCCACTGGTGAGCAGGCGGATGCCGGTGCCGTCGGGGCGGATGGTGAACACCTGAGAGTCGGGCAGGTCGGCGTTGGTGTTGGACACGATTCGGCGTCCATCCGGCGACCAGTCACTGTCGAAGGCGTGCAGCCGAAGCGGCGTCAAACGATGGACAATGGCTGCCGTCTGCACGCACCAGGTAGACGGCGGGTGCGCCTGTCTGCGGGAAGGTGTAAAGACGATCCAGCGACCGTCGGGCGAGTACTTGGGAACTGCCTCGTCGACGGCGCTGTGGGTGAGGCGATGAACGTGGTCGCCGTCGGCGTCCATCGTGTAAATGTTGGAAGGGTGGGTTTCCGGTGGGACTGTGGGCGAACACGATCCGGCTGCCGTCTGGCGACCAGGATGGCTGCCCGGTGAATCCCCTCATGTGGGTGATCTTGTCGATGTCGCTGCCGTCGGCGTGCATGGTGTACACCTGCCACGCCCCGGTGCGGTCGCTGTCGAAGACGAGTTCACGCCCGTTCGGCGACCAGGCGGCCCAGACCGACTGGTGCTTCGTCGACGTGTGCGTGAGTTGAACGCGGTCACTGCCGTCAGGATCGATGCGGCCGACCTGGGCGCTGCCACTGCTGTCGTTGATAAACGAGATCTGCCCGTTATGACCCGGAAACGCGGCACGCGCTTGCCCAGCAAACACCCCCACTCCCACGAACACGACTATCACCGCCAGCAAGCGCCCGACACGGCTGACGCGGCCCGCACCCATAAATTCCCCCTTGCCCGTAGTTCTCGTAGACGAGAGCTTGTCGCTATCGTCACAGAATCCGGCGACACTACCACACCGAACTCCGGACGCGCCGCGCCGGCTTCAAACCCACACGGAGCGTGCAGGAACGCGCGCTCGCCAAGTAGCCGGGTAGCCGAGCTGCCGCTGAGTTCGACGCCGATCCCGACCTTCGCCGGCGTGGCGAGCGAGAGGATCCGATTCCCAAGACAGTCACGTGAGCTGCTGCTACCGGCAGGTCGATGAATGGAAGGAGTTGCGGGCTGCCGCACGAATGGGCACCAGGTGACAGACGACGACGAGGCGCGTGTCCAGGGACGCGAGGAAGCCGCCCCGGCTGCGCTGCTGATGTTCTCCCTGTTCATCGCGCTTGCGATCGTGAGCCGGGCGGAAGGCTGGGAATTGCTCCGGCTGGGGTGGTGGATTTGGCTGGTCGTCGCTGCTCCGGCTCTGCTGCTCGCGATCGACCTGGTCCTGGCGTCCCAAGGACGAGGCATGGTCCGCTCGCGTAGCGCCGCACTGGTGCTGATCACCTTGTTGGTAGTCGCAAATCTTGCGGCCGTTGCGATCTTGGTGGTAGGTGTTCTCACCACGAGCACCGAGGACCTGACCGGTGCCGAGCTCCTAACCATTGGGGTTGGCGTCTGGAGCGCGAACGCGATCGTGTTCGGCGTGCTGTTCTGGGAACTCGATTCGGGTGGACCGGCGGCTCGCATCCGCGCCTCGTCTCGAGCGGCGCCCGACCTGCTCTTCCCGCAGGACGACCGTCCCGCGCAGGATGAGAAGCCGTGGCGTCCCCAGGCTTGGGACTATTTGTACGTCTCGCTCACAAACTCGATTGCCTTCAGCCCGACGGACACGATGCCGTTGTCACTCACTGCAAAGCTGACCATGGCGCTCGAGTCGGGCATCGCCGCGTTCAGCGTGCTCCTCGTGTTCGCCCGCGCAGTGAACGTCATCGGCACCTAGCCGCGGACCTCCGCAGTTGTTATTCCGGATCGGCTGGCGTCCCTACATCGGCGACGCGCAGCGGTACGACACGCTAACCACGTCTTTGGCGCTATGCCGCGGGGGCGAAGAAGTCGATAAGCAGGTGGTTGACGCGCTCGGCCTCGTCGTGATGCACCCAGTGCGACGCGTCGGCCAGGCGCTCCACGCGGTCGAGGTTGGGAACGTCGTCGCGGTCGGGCTCGGCGAGGTCCGAGCCGAGGTAGGAATCGCGCTCCCCCCAGATGACCAGTGTCGGCGCCGAAATCGGGCGAAGCTTTGCCGCGGCTTCCTTCTGGGACTGTCGTACCGAGGCACGGTAGTAGTTGATCATCCCGGCCGCCGCCCCTGGCTGCGACCACGCCTCGACATAGCGTTCGATTTCCTGGTCGGTGTACGCGGGGTTTGCGTCCTCCAGGAAGTGTCGGAAGAAGTGCCAGTCTCTCGCATGTACCACTTCCTCGGGCAGTCCTGGGACCGCAAAGAAGAAGAAGTACCAGGACTTCCGAAGCTGGCTCGGGTGACGCAGTCCCTCCTGGAGCCGCCGGGGATGGGCCGCGTTGAGGATGGCGAGTCGGTCGACCACCTCCGGGTGGTTCATCGCGGTGATCCAGGCGATGGATCCGCCCCAGTCATGACCGACCAACGACGCGGACTTGGCACCGAGTTCTCCGATGAGGCCGCGGATATCGGCGGCGAGCAGGTCGACGGCGTAGGCCTCGAAGCCCTCTGGCTTCGATGACAGGTTGTAGCCACGCGTGTCGAGGGCGACCACGCGAAAACCGGCCGCGACGAGCGGCTCGATCTGTAGCCGCCAACCGAACCAGAACTCCGGAAAGCCGTGCAGCAGAACGATCAGCGGGCCGGCACCCGCCTCGACGTAATGCAGGTTCACATCGCCGACTTCGGCGTAACCCTCCCGAAGCTCGATCCCGACGTCAGGGAGCATGCTGGTGGTAGGCATGAGGACATCCGTGGGTAGGGGGACTTGGGCACTCAGCGAACCGACGAGAACGCGGCGCGTAGCTCCTCGGAGAAGAGCTCCGGCTCCTCCCAGGCGGCGAAGTGGCCGCCCCTGTCGACTTCGTTGAAGTAGGTGAGGCTGGGATACGCCTTCTCGGCCCAACTACGCGGGGTCCGCCAGATCTCGCCGGGGAAGGTCGTGAAGGCGGTCGGGATCGTCGGGGGCGGCAGAGGCTGGCGGCCCGCGGCGGGCGCGTCCGGCCCGTAGGCCTCCCAGTACGACCGGGCTGCGGAGGCGCCGGTGCCGGTCAGCCAGTACGTCGTGATGTTGTCCAGGACATTGTCCCGGGTGAGGTTGCCCGCAGGCTCGTCGTCGACGAAGGCGCCGGCGATCTTGTAGTAGCTATCGGTGTCGTGGTCGACCATCCAGGCTGCGAGGGCGATGGGTGAATCCAGCAGGGCGTAGCCGATCGTCTGCGGCCGCGTGGCCATCTCCACGAAGTAGCCGTTTCCGGACTGCCCGAAGGTTGCGATCTGCGCGGCAGCGTCGCGTTCTTCGTCGGTGTCGGTCGGCATGGCGCCGCCCAGCGCCGGCACGAGCAGGTTCGTATGGATGCCGATCAGCCCCCCGGGTCCCTGGCGGCCCATCGCGTCGGTGACGCCAGCGCCCACGTCGCCGCCCTGGGCCACGTAGCGGGTGTAGCCAAGGCGGCGCATGAGCTCGGCCCACGCTCGTGCTGTCCGGCCCAGATCCCAGCCGACCTCGACCGGCTCGCCCGAGAAGCCGTATCCGGGCAGGGAGGGCAGCACGAGATGGAAGGCATCCTCGGCGCTGCCACTGTGCGCGGTCGGGTCCGTCAGCGGGCCCACGGAGTCGATCATCTCCATGACAGAGCCCGGCCAGCCGTGCGTCATGATCAGCGGCAGCGCGTTCTCGTGCCGCGACCGCACGTGGATGAAGTGGATGTTCACGCCGTCGATCTCGGTCGTGAATTGAGGCAAGGCGTTCAACCTCGCCTCGGCCTTGCGCCAGTCGTACTCCGTCGCCCAGTAGGTCGCGAGCTCGTGGATGGTCGCCAGATGCACGCCCTGAGACCGATCTTCGACGAGCTCTTTGGAGGGCAAGCGCGTGGCCTCTATGCGGCGGCGCAGGTCTTCCAGCGCGTCCTTCGGAATGTCCAACTGGAACGGACGGATCTCGGTTGCCGTTTCAACGGTTGCCATGCCCACCTCCGGTCGTTGCGTCGACCCATCAATCGTTCAAGGCCGTCGCATTACGGCGACGAGCGGCGACTTGCGTCGAGGGCCGTCGCAGTACGGCGGCGCGGCGAACGATCCAATGACGATGCTCTCAGAACCCGGGCCACGGGTCAAACGCCCTTCACCACATCCGCACAAGTCCGGTTGACTCGGACGGCCTAGGCCTCCGCCGCCTCTCCGCGAAGGTGCCGGCTCCTGGTTTGGCCTCTGGATGGGTGAGCGCGACATCTCGACCGCGCGCCTTCGCACCATCCGGCGCAGAATCGTCGACCTCACGGCATCCGATCGCTGCGCCTCGCCCGGGCGATCACCGACCCGGACCGGTTCGCGCTCTCGCGCTCTCCGGGCGCAATCGCCGCGGCGTTCGATCCCTGCACGGCCCATGCGGTGATTCGTCGCAGCGTGTTTGGTCAGGCTTTCTCAGCCGATCGAGACCGAGGCGTTCCGCAGCTTGCCGATGTAGAAGTCCTCGCCGTTCGTGCCCGAGGCCGGCTTCCAGCCGATGGTGAGCGGCGTGATCTTGTGGACGATCGTCCCGATCTGGATCGCCGCGGTCTTCACAACGACGCCGTCCACGATCAGGCTGATCTGATTCGAGGTCTTCGTGCACGTGATCGTGTGCCACTGGCCGTCGTTCAACCCGGGGCCGGCGGTGATCTGCTTGTGGGCGAGCGACCCGGAGAAGAAGCACAGGGCGAGCGCCTTGCCGTTCTTCGGGAAGAGTTCGATCTTGTACTGCTGGCCGGCCTTGGATGACCGCAGGATGTCGAAGTCGAGGCCGCCCGTGCCCGGCATCGCCGTCGTGTTGATCCCGACGGTCGCGGAGACGTTCTGCGACCCGGGGACGAGGGTCGCCGAGTACGGCACGGTGATCCGGGAGTTGACGCTGGCGCCGCCGAAGAACGCGCTTGTGCCGTCGAACGTGACGTTCTGGGCGGTGCCGTTGTTCGTCCCCACGGTGTCGTTGGCGTTCGATCCGAGCGGCCATGTCGAGACGACGGCGGCCTGCGCGACGGCCGGCATCGCAACGATTCCGGCGACGGCCAGGACAACGACTCTGAGACTGCGGACCACGGCTCTCCCCTCTGGATTCACGGCCGGTCCATAGTACCGAGTGCTTCCAGAACGTGTCAACCACGGCTAGTGGTCGATGTCGAACTCCTCCCGGAACGCTGTCGGGGTGGCACGGGTCGCGGTGATCTGCCCGCGCGCTCGGTCGTAGCGGCCCGTGCCGCCGTCGATCGAGATCGCGAGTGTCACCGAGCCCGCGTTCGCGACAAACGTGGTGCTCAGCGTGCCGTGGGCAAGCGATACCACCGAGTGGCACAGCACCCGCCCGCCGAGCAGGGTGGTGCAGTGCCCGTCGACGCTGCCCACGGCGGTGCCTGTGGCGTTGGCAAGAACGCTGTGAAACATGAACTCGTCTCCCGGCGACGACCCGCCGGAGCGGTCGACGTCGACGGATGCCCGCCCCGTCGTCGTCTCTGTCAGAACGAACTCGCCGTGCGCCCGCGACCCGCCGGCGTGCGCGATCGACGCGCCGCCGACGACGGTTGCTGCGATCGCGGCCAGGATCGTGACGACGGCGGCTCGTTGCTTCGCGCCCATGGTGCCCATGGCCCTGTCCTTTCATGTGGCGACTGTGACGATCGCTCATCATCCCACAGTTCCGCCGCGATCGGGCGTTCACGACTCTGTGTAGGCCGCTACGCCACCTGCGACTTGACGTGGGCGATGTAGCCGCGCACGTCACCGGCCGGCTCGGTGTAGGCGTCGCCCAGGGCCTCCTCCATCGCCGACATGTAGGCCGAGAGCCACTCGGGGAAGTCGTAGTCGATCGCTCGCAGGAACTCGAGCGACGCGGCCAGGCGCATGTCGGCGATCGACGGCTCGGAGCCGCCGATGAACCGTTTTCCGTCCATGAAGAACGTCCGGTAGACCTCGAGCGGCTCGGCGAGGGCCGCCTCGGCTGCGCGCTGGGCCTCGGCCTTCGCCTCGGGCTCGGCGTCCGACGAGCCGACCTCGCCCGGGTACTGCGGGAAGTTGAGCGCCGGGTACGTCGCGCGGGCGAGCAGCGGGTAGACCGTGGCGAGCAGGTAGCACATTGCGCTATCGATCATCGCGCGGTCGGCCGGGTCGGCCGGATAGAAACGCGTCAGGCCGTGCTTGTTGCAGAGGTACTGCATGATCGCACAGCTCTCCCACAGGGCGCCCTTGGGAAGCCCCGCCTCTTCGATCGTCGGCGTGAGGTGAGCTGGGTTCATCTTCATGAACTCCGGCGAGGTGGTCACGCCCCACGCGTCGACCTCCTCGAAGTCGAGCCCGGCGGCCCGCACGAAGATCCGAGCGGTCAGATTGTTCACGCTCGGCTTCAGGACATGAATGGTGATGTCGGCCATGGTGTCCTCCCGGCCTGCCCCGCAGGCGCTCAGTAGGGGTCTTTGGGCGATCGGTCGTTGGAGAGCGACGGGCGCGACGCGGCCACCATCTCCTCGATCGCGTCGGCGAGGTGCACCTCCGTGATGTTCTCGTCACCACGGGCCACGCGGATCCGGTGCGCCTCTCGCAGCACGTCGGCGTGAGCGTACCCGAAGGGCGGTTCGAACCGATAGGACGCGAGCTCGATGAGGAGCCCCAGCGGATCCTCGAAGTAGATGGAGTCCATGAACCCGCGGTCCTTCACGCCGCTGTGGCGGATCCCGCGCTCCTCCAGCCGCTCGACCGTCTGCGCGAACGTCGCGTGCGAGAGCGAGAACGCGACGTGATGGACGCAGCCCGGGTCGGTCGCTGTCCGGGTCGGGTCGGGCCGGCGCTCCTCGTTCGTGAAAATGGTGATCAGCCGCCCGTCGCCCGGGTCGAAGTAGAGGTGGCTCTCGGCGGCGTTGTCGAGGTTCGGCTGCTCGAAGATGAACGGCATGCCGAGCACGCCCTCCCAGAAGTCGATCGACGTCTGCCGATCGGCTCCCACGATCGTGATGTGGTGGACGCCCTGGCTCTGGATCTTTCGCATGCCGGTCAGTCTAAACCGGTGTGCGTCTTTTCAAGATTCTCATCTTGCCGTCAGAGAGTCCTTACGTTTCATGCCGATGGTTCCGCACGATGCGGTTCAGGCTGGCCGGGATACTGGCGGGCGTGGCCCTCCTCGTCGCGCTCTCGACGGGGTCGGCGTACGCCTCCAAGGGAGCGTACTTCGGCACTGCCGTCGAGATCGCGCCGGGCGAGAACTCCTACGACGCGCTCCGGTCGCTCGAGAACATCGTCGGCCGCCACTTCCACATACTGCGGCTCTACCGGTCGCTCAACGACACCACGTTCACGGGAGCCGGGCCGGAGGCGATGCACGCGCGCGGCCTGCCGATGTACCTGAACGTGAGCTCGGCGATCGGCCGTCGCTGTGTCGCGTGGCGCTCGGTGGCGGCGGGCCGGTACAACCGCTACCTGCGCTCGATCGCAAGGACGGTGAAGCACTACCGCTACCGCGTCTACTTCTCGTGGAACCACGAGATGCAGGGGACGTGCCATACCGGTACGGCCAAGGACTACCGCGCGAGCTACAAGCGGGTGCGGCGGGCGTTCAAGCGTCAGCACGTCACGAACGCTGTCTGGGTGTGGACGGTCGCTGCCGGCAACCTGAATCACGATCCGGCCAGGGCGGCCCGCTACCTGCCCAAGCACGTCGATCTGATCGGGGTCGACGGCTACAACCGCTCCGGCGACTGGCGCTCTGTGAAGGAGATCTTCGGCGCAGCTCACCGGTTCGCGGCCAAGCGCGGGATCCGGCTCTTTGTCGGCGAGATCGGGTGCGCCGAGGATCCGAACGACTCGAGCGCGAAGGGGCGCTGGATCGCGAACGCGTTCGACACGTTCAAGACGTGGAACGTCGCGGCCGTCCTATGGGCGAACGTCTCGCGCACCGAGGGTGACTACCGGGTCGACACGTCGTCGGCCGCGCTCTCCGCCTACAAGCAGGCCGGCGGCATGCGGTTCTACGACCGCTAGGCCGAGCCCGGCTCGTTCTCACGGGCACCGCGCTCGACGTCGCGGAAGAGCGGCATGCCCAGGGAGTGCGACATCTCCTCCTCGAGGTGCGCGACCAGGCCGGCCGTGCGGGCCAGGAGCGCCATGCCGCGGACGATCCGGGCCGGGAAGCCGAGATCGGCCAGCGCGGCGCCCGCGACCCCGGCGCCGTTGATCGGGAGGGCCCTGCCCGTGGCGTCGCGGTGGGCATCGGCGACCAGGCGGAGCGCCCGCAGGTGGGGGCCTTCGAGGCCCTGGTCAGCGGCGATCGCGTAGATGCGGGCGGTGCGCGGGTCCTCGACCTTGTGGACGGGATGGCCGATCCCGGGGATGCGCCGGTTCCGGCCTCGGTCTGGGCCCGAACCGCATCCGTGGCCGCTCGGGCGAGTGCATCGTCGCCGGCGTCCGGGCCGGCGCTCGCGAGGACGCCGTCCAGGAAGACGGCCGTGTCCTCGACGACGCCGAGGAAGACGGTGCCGGCTCCGAGCAGGCCCGACGCGACTGCACCCTGGAGCGACTCGGGCGCGCCGGTGTGCGTCAGGCGGGCCGCCAGCACGGTCGGTGTCAGCCCGTGCTCGGCAAGCGACACGAGCACGGCGTCGAGCAGCACCGTCTCCTGCGCGGTCGGTGTGCGGCCCTGAACGAGCAGGTACGTGAGCTCCGTGAACGTGACCCGGCCCATGAGATCGCTCGCCAGGTCGCGTCCGCGGACGGTGATCGAGTCGGCATCGGCGCCGCCGATCTCGGTGCGCAGCCAGTCGCTGTCGCTCATCCGGCCCTCTGGACGCGGTCGCGCGCGTCGTCGAAGTCCACCTCGGCGGGCGTCCGCTCGCGCGCGAGCTTGTGCTTGGCGACGCGCCCGGTCGGCGTGTGCGGGAGCTCGACCATGGCCTCGAGGTAGCGCGGCACCTTGAACGGGGTGAGCAGGGCGGCGGCCACCTGGCGGATGGCGGCCAGGTCGGCCGACCCGGGATCCGAGACGGCGACGAAGCCCTTGATCTCCTCCTCGGTCATCTCGGACGGGACGCCGACCACCGCCGCCTCCGTCACGTCGGGGTGCGCACAGAGCGCCTCCTCGATCTCGACCGGGGCAACGTTCTCCCCGCGGCGGCGGATGACCTCCTTCCGGCGGCCGACGAACGTGTACGTCCCGTCGGCGTTCCGGTGCACGAGATCGCCCGTGCGCAGCCAGCCCTCGGGACCGACGACCTCGGCCGTCTCCTCGGGCATGCCCCAGTAGCCCCGCATCACGGCCGGGTTTCGCAGCTCGAGCTCTCCGACCTCGCCGTCCGGCACCGGCCCGCCCTCGGCGATGACGCGAGCCTCGTTCACCGTTCCGAGCCGAGGGTGCTGGCGGACGGTTCCGAGAGTCCCGAACGGCCGTGTCCCGTGCGGCCAGATCATGCCGTAGGGCGACTCCGACAGCGCATACCCACAGACGATTCGTAGGCCAAATCGCTCTTCGATCTCGGTTTGACGGGCTTCTGAGGGTGCTGGACCCGTGTAACAGAGGCGAAGCGGCGTATCGGCATCGTCTTCGCGCTCGGGCTGACGCATCAGGATCTCGAGCATCGCGCCGATCGCGTTGAACTCGGTGGCCCCATGGCGGCGGGCCGCGTCGAGGAAGCCGCTGGCCGAGAATCGCGGCAGAAGGACGAGCCCCGCGCGCGCCGCGACCGAGCCGAGCACCGAATAGGCGGGCGCGTTGATGTGAAAGAGCGGAAGCGATGTCATCAGCCGGTCGTCCGGGCCGAGCTCCATCCACCACGGGAAACCCTCTCCCGCCATCGCATAGGCCCGATGCGTCTGCGTGACGAGCTTCGATCGTCCCGTCGTCCCCGATGTCGGGATCAGCACCGCGGGGTCGTCGGGCCCCGGCCGCGGCGGGCGTGTGGCACCGGCGGGCTCGCTGTAGAGCGCTGCCACGTCGACAACCTCGCCGCCGGCCTCGCTCACGGCCGCCGGAGCATCGGCGTCGGTGACAACCAGCCGCGGCCGCACCTGGCGGACGAGGCCGGCCAGCTCGCTCTCGCCCGCGAGCGGGTTTACGGCGACGATGATGCCCCCTGCGTACGCCGTCCCGAGCCATGCCAGCAGGTACTCCGGCGTGTTGCGCGCGGTGGCGAGCACGAGGTCGCCAGGCCGGACGCCTCGGGCTGCCAGCGCTGCGGCTGCCCGCTCGACGAGCGAGTGGGCTTCCTCGAAGGTGAACGCGTTCCCGTCGGTATGCAGCCAGACCTTGGAAGGAGCGGCCGCGACGGCGTCGTCGAACAGATCGGGAATTGTGGACGGCACGGGGGGCCCGGCCATCATCGCCGCCCGGCGGGTCACGGCGCAAACTTCGTTCAGGGGGGTGACGGCGGTGTCCGGACGCGGTAGACTCCCGGCGGGGGTCAGGTAGGACGTGATCGAGCGACTGCTCATTGCAGTGGGAATTCTCGTGGTGAACGGGGCCGTGCTGGTCCTCGTCCTGCGTCTTCTCACCATGGTGGTGATCCGCCGGGTTCCGTCGCGGAGCGACGAGGCTGCGGCGGCTGTTCCGCTGGCGGCGCCTTCCGAGCGCGCGCCCGTCGTGCCTGAGCCCGAGCCTGCCGTGGTCGCGGCGGCTGCGGCGGCCGCCGTCTCGGAGCCGGTCGTCGCTGCCCGGGCTCGGCCCAGGCGCGGCGCCAACGGCCACCTGTACCGCATCCACCACCATCGGATGCTCCTGGGCGTCCCGGTGTTGGCGGCGATCTTCGCCTCCGGCGCGTGGCTGGGGGACTGGGTCGGGGGTGGCAGCTCCGCCGACGCGGCCACCGTCACCGTGCACCTGAAGGGCCAGATCCTCCGCGTCGCCGGCGCGCCGGTGGCCGTGCGCGTGCCCGCGCAGACCGTGCACAGGAAGGGCCGCGTCATCACGGTCCCGGCGACGACCGTCCAGCTTCCGGGCTCGACGGAGACGGACACGGTCGTGAGCACGCTGAACGACACGGTGACCGACTCCACGTTCATCACGACCACGCTGACCGTCCCGACGACGGTCACCGACACGACGACCGACACGACGACGGTCACCGAGACGACGACGATCTCGACGGCGACCACGTCGGCGCCGACGACCTAGTCGCTACAGCCGGCCGGCCTCGATGATCCGGCGCAGGAACTCCTGTGTGCGCGGCTCGGTCGGCTCCGTGAAGATGCGCTCCGGCGGGCCCTGCTCCAGGATCCGGCCTCGGTCGAGGAAGCACACGCGGTCGGCGATCTCGCGTGCGAACGCCATCTCGTGCGTGGCGATGAGCATCGTCATCCCGCCCGCCGCCAGGTCGCGAATGACCCCGAGGACCTCGCCCACGAGCGCGGGGTCGAGCGCGCTCGTCACCTCGTCGAGGAGCATGATGTCGGGCTCCATCGCCAGTGCCCGCACGATCGCCACGCGCTGCTGCTGACCTCCCGAGAGCCGGTCGGGGTACTCGTCGCGCTTGTCGGCGAGCCCGAACCGGCCCAGAAGCTGATCCGCACGTGCGTTTGCGTCGTTCCGGCTCATCCGAAGCGCCTTTCGGGGCGCGAGCGTGACGTTTTCGAGCACGCTCATGTGCGGAAACAGGTTGAACGCCTGGAACACGATCCCGATCCGGCGCCTGATCCGATCCCGGTCGACCCCGGCGGCGGTGATGTCCTCGCCGTGGATCACGACGCGCCCCGTGTTGACGGGCTCGAGCAGGTTCACGCAGCGGAGCAGGGTGGATTTGCCCGATCCCGACGCGCCGATGAGGCACAGGACCTCGTGCTCGGCAACCTCGAGGTCGATCCCCGAGAGCACCTCGAGCTTGCCGAACGACTTCACGACGCCCTCCAGGGCGACAGCCGCCGCCATCACGCGTCTCCGCCGGCCAGGAACCGGCGCCGATCGCGCTCGATCAGGTAATCCGTGAGCCGAGCCAGCGGGATCGTGAGCATCAGGAAGAGCAGCGAGGCGTCCAAATAGGGCGTGAAGTTGAAGTTGGCCGCCTCGGCGATCTGGGCCTGGCGAAACGCCTCGACGGGGCCGACGACCGCAACGAGCGCCGTGTCCTTCTGAAGGCCGATGAAGTCGTTCAGGAGCGGCGGGATCACGCGCCGAACGGCCTGTGGCAGGACGACGTGCCGGAGGGCCTGCCATCGTGAGAGGCCGAGCGATCGCGCGGCCGCCTCCTGGCTGGGGTGCACGGACTGGATCCCGGCCCGGTACACCTCGGCGACGTAGGCCGAGTAGACGAGGGTGAGCGCCACGATCGACCACAGCGTTGCCGATCGGTACCAGTCCGCGTCGGAGAGCAGGAGCGCCGGGATCCCGAACGCCAGCATGTAGACCACCATGATGGTCGGCAGGCCGCGAAAGACGTCGGTGTAGATGATCGCGAGCACGCGGAGCGGGAAGAAGACCGGCCCGGGGAGGCTCCGGATCACCGCAATTCCGAGCGCAAAGACCAGGATCAGCACCTCGGCGATGCAGAAGATCTTGATGTTCAGGGCGAACGCCCGCGCGATTTCCGGAAACGAGCTCCGAAACAGGGCGCCGTCCAGGAATTCCGCTTTGAACGCGTCCCATCCGGGCGACGTGACCACCAGGACGGCGAGCGCCGTGAAGACCACGACGGTGCTCGCGAGCGCCGTGGCCACAGCCCGCGCGTCGCGGGAGCCGGGGAGGCGCCGCCGCGGGGCTACTGCAGCGTCGGGGCCTTGGCGGCCTGGCTCAGCCACCGATCCTGAATCTTGGCCAGCGTTCCGTCGGCGCGGAGGGCCGACAGTGCGCCGTTCACGCAGGCGGTCATCGGGCTGGCCTTCGCGAGCACCATGCTGAAGTGCTCCTTGCCCGCGCTCGCCGGCAGGACTCCGACGATCGTCCCGTTCGAGAGCTGGACGTTCGCCATGTAGTACGCGGTCGGGAAATCGACGACCAGGCCGTCGATCTGCTTGTTCTTGAGCGCCTGGAGCGCCGCGTTCAGCGAATTGAACGTCTGAACGTCCGAATCGGGCTGAATAACGCTGTTCGTGAGGTCATAGCTCGTCGTCCCGATCTGCGCGCCGTAGGTGAAGGGCTTCAGGGCGGCGACCGACGTCGCCTTGGAGATGTCGGTGCCCTGGAGCGCGACGACCGCCTGCTGCTCGTCGTAGTAGGAGTCCGAGAGGTCGGCTCCCTTTGCGCGTTCCGGCGTGTACGACACCTGCGCCAGGTAGAAGTCGAAATTCTTGGTCCCGGCTTGTAGGAGTTGTTGAACGGTACGGCTACCCAGTTCACCTGGTCCTTGCTGAACCCGAGCTGCTGCGCCACGGCGTAGGCGGTCGCATCCTCGAACCCCTGGTCGTTGTAGGGGTCGTGGTTGAACTGGCCGGTCCACTCGTGGCCCGTCGGGCCCTGGAAGAAGGGGTCGAAGGCCGGGTTGTCCGTCCCGATCGTTAGCTGACCGGGCGTGACAAGCGTCAAATTTGACTTGGCGCACGGATTTGCGGCCGTGCTTCCGGCGGGACTCGCAGTCGTCCCGCTGGAAGAGCCGCAGGCAGCCGCCAAAACCGTCGCGGCAACCGCCAGTGCGAAGGCGCGAATTCGCATGGTCGCGGGAGCCTACACGACCGTCCCCCGAAAGGGGCACGATCGCGCTACCGGAGCGGGATGAGACCCCTTCCCCCAATTGGGGGAGGCGGTGAGGGGGCGTGCGCGGATAGAGTCTCGGCCATCATGAGAAGGGGCAGACCATGCGCTGGGGCGAGCCGACCAGACTCCCGCCTTTAAGGCGCGGTCGCGGACTTGCCGCGGCAGCCCTCCTGACGGTTGGGCTCGTCGCGGCGTACGCAATTCTCGCCGTGCTCTCGCTGACATCCGTGGCCCCGTCCTTCCTCGACGGCGTTCCGACCTCGATCGGAGACCTCGGCAAGCCTGGGGCCGTCCCGGCCGTGCCGCGCGAAGTCCAGGACTACGTTGCCTCGCCACCCACGGCGCCTGACCTGACGGCGCTGGTCGTCAACCTCGGCGTCGGTGTCGGCACGTCCGAGCCGCTCAGCGACACCTTCGATCTCCGGAACACCGCTGTCACGCCGGTGGACATCTCGCTCAATGTCACCGGCGCGCTGGGCGTGCGGGCGGCATTCCCTGACAACAGCTCGACCGAGCGGCTGC
The DNA here is from genome assembly GCA_963709425.1 of uncultured Actinomycetes bacterium. Lineage (GTDB taxonomy): Bacteria > Actinomycetota > Thermoleophilia > Gaiellales > JAICJC01 > JAICJC01. Next base: position 306,344 of record CAVPWG010000002.1, read on the forward strand.
CCGGAGGCACGAAGACCCGCGTCACCGTGACGTCGAACCCGATGCACGCTGGCCCGCTGGACGGCGGCCGGGTCGTGATCTCGATCGCCGGCGTCGCGAAGCCGCTCACGGTGCGGCTCTCCGGCGCCCAGGCGCCGCTTCCGCCTGGGGCGGTCACCGCCACGCCGCAGGCCGGCGGAGCCGTGCACGTGACGTGGCCCGCGTCGCCGTCGACGGGCGTCGCCGGGTATGAGGTCGACCGGCGCGTGCCGGGCGGCCCCTGGCAGACGCTCGATGCCTCCGCCCCGGCAGGCGGGATCGTCGACCAGACGGGCCCCGACGGGCAGACCGTCGACTACCGCGTCAGCGCAATCACCGCAGGCGTCCAGCCCGCCCTTCTGAGCATTCCCGGAGCGCCTGGGAGCGCCGTGCCGGATGCCACCGCACCGGGTCAGCCCCTTGGCGTCACTCCCCAGCCCTATATCAACATCGCCAACGAGAACTCCGTCCCCGTCAGGGTCGACCTGCCCCCGACCTCGTCGCCGACGGATGTTGTGAGCGTCACGCTCACGGACATGGCGGGCGACACGGCCACCGAGACTACTTCTGGTGGCCAGTCGCCCGCCGTGGTTATCGTCGATGCGAGCGGCCTGGACGACGGGAAGATCACGTCGCAGGCGACTGTGACCGACGCGGTTGGGAACTCGACGCTCTTCGATGGCACAGCGACGTTCAAGGACACACAGGCGCCAGAGCCGCCAACCGAGGTTCATGGCCCGCCCGAGGAGGTCGTGAACGGCGACGAGGCCGCCTCGGTGCCGGTGACCGTGCACGTGGCCGATCCCGACGCGATCGCGCGGATCCACGTCCAGCTCACCGCCGGCGACGAGACGGCCGACGCGTCCGGCGACGTCATGGGCTTCGCGACGACGCTCGACGTCGATGCCGGCAAGCTGCCCGACGGCCCACTCACCGTGTCGGCGTGGACGGTCGACGAGGCTGGAAACCCCTCGAGCCCGGCCGAAGGCGGCACGATTACGAAGGACACCTCGGCTCCTGACAACTCGGCCGACATCCGCGTTGCGGGCGGCGACCAGAACCCCGACGGCTACGTGAACGCGGCGTCTGCCGCAGCGGTCACCGTCATCGTCCGGTTTCCGCTGGCCACCGATGCCGACGACAGCGTCGTCATCTCGGTCGGCGGCCAGCGCGTCCGTCGCGACGGCGGGGATTATCGATACGTCGTGGGGCCGCTCGACCTGAGCGATCGCCCCGACGGGCCGCTGCCGCTCGCCGTGACGGTCACCGATCCTGCCGGGAACTCCAGCACGTCGACCGACAGCGCGACGAAGGACACGGTCGCACCCGAGGCGCCGACGTCGTTCACGGTGCCCGAGAGCGCCGACAACGGCGCCGGCGTCGTGAACTCGTTCAACCAGTCGGCCGCGGTCTTCCAGGCCACGTTCCCGGAGGGCACGGAGTCTTCCGACACGCTGACGGCGAGCGTGAACGGCGTCGACCTGGGCGCCAAGGTCGGCGGCTCGATCGCAGTCGCATGGCAGGCCGACGTCAGCCAGATGCCCGACGGCCAGCTCGATCTGCACGGCACGATCACCGATGCGGCCGGGAACACGACCGACTTCACGGGCCGCGCGGTGAAGGAAACCCAGCTTCCGCCGCCGCCGGTCGCCGCCCACGTGATCGGCGCCTGCCGTCCGAACACCATCACGCCGGCGACGGCAAACGACGTGGCCGTTCAGGTCGTGTTACCGGACGCCCCGGGCCTGTCGGGCACGGTCACCGTCACGCTCACCGACTCCGCCGGTCACACCGCGTCGGGCTCGGCGTGGGGCGGCCCTGGAATCGTGGTTGTCCACGGGATCGATGCCGGCTCGTTCGTCCCCGGGCACGTCCATGTCGCGGTCTCGGTGACCGATTCCGCCGGCAACGCGTCGACGTTCGACGGGACGACGGCCGTTCTCACCGACGAGTGAGGCGGCCGGTGCCGGGCTCGATGCCCGGCACCGGTGGCTCTCGCAGCGTCAGCCCTCGCTGGAGGGCGACGCCTCCGACGAGCTCCGCGGCCGCAGTTGCGGAGCGAGCGGAGCGAGGCGGCGGCCCACGAGCACGGCGATCAGCAGGAGGATCGAGATCGGCAGGACCAGCCCGGCGCCGACGATAACGCTGGTGACGACCGCCTGGGCGGCGCCGAGCGACTGCGCCCCGGCCTTCCAGAACGCGCTCGCGTGCTGCGGAGGCGCCGGCTTCTTGCCGGCCTCGTGCAGCGCCACGGTGATCGTCGACATCGACGTGCGGTTCTGAAGGTAGAGCATGCGGCCCTGGACGTCCTCGATCTGGAATTCGACCTGCTGGAGGTAGTTCTCGACCCGGATCGACTCCGAGATCGTCTGGGCACGGTCCATGAGCCGCAGGAGCACCTTCTCCTGCGCCTCCAGGTTCACGAGCCGGGCGCGAAGGTCGACGAACTCCTGGCTCACGTCCTGCCCGGTGACGCTCTCGGCGGTCACATGGACATGGGCGACCGCCTCGATCGCGTCCATCGCCTGCCGGAAGCTCCGGGCCGGCACGCGGATCGTGATCCGCCCGTTGTGGATCCTCGATCCGCTGGTCGAGCTCTGGGTCTCATAGCCGCCCAGATCCCCGGCAACCTTCCTGATCGCCGCTCGTGTCTGGCCGAACTGCCCGTGATCGACCCGCAGCCGGACGTCGGCGGTCTTGATGACGGCCGACCGGAGCGCGGGAAGGCTCAAAGGATCACCGGCCAGCTTGCCGCCGCCGGCGGCCGCACCGACGTCCTGGGCTCCGCTGAACGGCTCGGCCGCGTCGCGTGAGACGGCTCCGAGCGCGGTGCTCGGGGCGAGCGCCACCCCTCCGCCGGACGCGGAGGCGTGCGCGACCGGGGTCGCACCTCCCGAAGCCCCGCCGCCTGACGCCGCACCGCCGCCCGAGCAGCCCGCAGCCGCTCCTGCAAGGCCTGACACGACGATCAACGTCGCCGGAACCCATATCAACCGCCGTGGTCTGCTCATCGAAACCCTCCGTAGTGGTCGATGGTGAGACAGGCTCGAGCGGCACGTGGTTCCCGAATCCAGTGGCGGCGTTGCGGCGTATTTTCGTTTTCCCGTGAGCCCGGAACGCCACTACACGTAGCCGGTGGCGACGGAGACGCTGCCTGCCGCCCAGGAAGGGCGAGCGGCCACAGTGGGTGTTCTGGGGCCGCGACGATCGACGGCATCACCGAGCCGGATCTGTACCGCTTCCACTACACGTCGGATCAGCAGGGCGGCGTCCTGCTCGTGTTCGATCCGATCGCCCAGTAGCCGGATGCCGCCCGAGAAGCGGGCCGCGCTCGAGCGCGCCAGGGCGCGGCTCGACACGCTCGACCTCTATCCGCACCCGGTGCGCATCGCCGGCGTGCGAGTCGTGGTCGCACCGCTGCTCTTCCGGCTCCCGTGGTTTCGGAGCTTCGACGGCTACGCGACCCATCGTGCGATCTTCCTCCGGCGGCCGCCGATCGGCGACGAGCAGGACCTCCTCACGCACGAGCTGTGCCACGTCTGGCAGATGCAGCACCGGCCGCCGCGACCAGCGCCGCTGTCAGACGCGAGCGGTGATCTGCATGACCGGGCGCACCTCGACCGAGCCGTACGTCGCACCCGGGCACATCTTCGCAGCCTCGATGGCCTGGTCGATCGTGTCGCACTCGACCATGTAGAACCCGCCGAGCTGCTCCTTCGTCTCGGCGAACGGCCCGTCGACGACCAGCGTCTGGCCGTCGCGCACGCGCACCGTCTTCGCTGTCGAGATCGGGTCGAGCGGGGCCCCGTCCTTCATCGCGCCGCGCTGTGTCAGGCTGTCGGTGAACGCGTAGTAGTCCTGCATGAGCTGGGCCATGTCGGCCTCGCTCGAGTTCGCCCGCTGAGCTTCCTCGTCATAGATGAGAAGCATGTACTGCGGCATGTCGTCCCTCCGGAGCTCGGCCGGCGGGCGAATTCCCGCCGGCTCCATCATGACGAACGAGCGCGCGCGAAATCGACAGCACCGCGCGGTCGACGCGGCGCCGGTCGGGGCCGCAGACGAAGAGATGCTCGGTGTTCGAGAGGTGCGACACCCTTCCGACGCGGCGGCCGGACGGGTCGTGGATGCCGATCCTGGCGCCGACGTACCGCGGCCGCGGCACGGCGACCGCGCCGACGTGGCCACGCCTTGCAAGCAGCGACGCGATCTCGTCGGGACGGTGAAAGCCCTCGTTCGAGAGCGAGATCACGAGCCAGCGGGCGGTTGCCCGCTCGATCAGCTCGGCGATCGCCGTTCCCGCCTGCCGGCGCAGGTTGTAGGCGCTCTTTCGCGTGCGGCAGTCCGTGCGCTTGCACGCGACCCCGTAGTGGTCGGGCGCATCCCACCGGACGAGCGTCTCCCACACGTGGTAGTTCCCGAGGTAGGAGTGCTGGTTGTAGGGCGGGTCGACGTACGCCAGGTCGATCCCGTCCAGCGCCGCGGCGAGCCCGTTCGCGTCGGCGCGGGTCACCCGCCCGACCGGCCCGGCCACGTCGGCGGGCTCGCGCAGCTCGAGCGCGTTCGCGGCCCGCGGGGCCCAGCGCTTGAGGTAGGCCATCTGCACGCCGACCGTCGAGTCGACCCGGTCGGCGGCCTCGACGAGGCTCGTCAGGAGGATGCCGCGCTCGACGGGGTCGAGATCGAGCCGGTCGATCTCGTCGCGGACGGCGTCGATCCGCATGCCGTTCTCGGGACGGAAGTAGCGCGACCGGCGGCAGAACGTCTCGGTCACGTAGCCGTCGACGGGCGGGAGCTCGCGCAGATGTCGCAGGAGCCGCTGGATACGGAGCCGGTTCACGTCCGGCCCCGCGGCCAGGTAGGCCTGGCCGAACGCCTCGGAGTACGCGGCGGTGTCGTTCGAGAGCACCTCGACCCCCACCCCCCGGAGGGCCTGCCCGACTCGTGTCGTGCCGGCGAAGAGGTCGGCCGCCGAGCGCGCCTCGAGCGCCGTGGCCGCTGCGGCGATGGCGCGTGCGAGCGCGCGCTTGGAGCCGAGGTACTTGATCACGGCCGCAACACTACGGCCGTGGACGGACGGTTCAGACGTGCGTGCCGCAGCCGGCGCAGCGGCGAGGCCGGGCGCCGTCGTGGACGACGACGTGGTGGCTGCATATCAGCTTGCGTAGGCGATTCCTCATGGCTGCCTCACGCTGCGGCCTGAACGAGGCCGGCGTAGAAGTAGGGGTGGTTGAAGACATCCATGGGATTCGCGTCGTCCACGAGCACGTCGAACGCCTCGCCGATCTCGAAGTCGACGACGGCGACGCGCACCTGGTCGGTCGCGGGATCCCACAGCATGGTCACGTCAACGCCGTTCGAGCTGCGATGGGCCAGCTCGCGCAGCGGGGCGATGGGGGTGACGACGGCGGTCATGTCGGGCTCCTCGCGGGTGTTGGTGGTGGTGAACACGATTGGAGGAGTCTCGTCGCCCCGCAGCGGCGCCGCGGTCGAGCGACCATGCGTCCGTAGGTGTGGAAACCCCTACTGCCGCAGGAAGGCCAGCACGGCCAGCACGCGGCGATGGTCCTCCGATGCGGCCGGGAGGCCGAGCTTCGAGAAGATCGACGTGACGTGCTTCTCGACGGCCCGCTCGGTGACGACCATCCGCAGCGCGATGCCGGCGTTCGAGCGGCCCTCCGCCATGAACCCCATCACCTCGCGCTCACGCGGCGTGAGCTGGTCGAGCGGGTCGTCGGAGCGGCGGCGGCCGACGAGCTGGGCGACGACGGCTGGATCGAGGGCCGACCCACCCTGGGCGACACGGCGCACGGCGGCCGCGAAGTCGTCGACGTCGGCGACCCGGTCCTTCAGCAGGTAGCCGACGCCCTCCGTGTTCTCGCCGAGCAGCTCGACGGCGTATCCGGGCTCGACGTACGACGAGAGGACGAGCACGCCGACGCCCGGGAAGCGCTCCCGGATCGCGCGCGCCGCCTGGAGGCCCTCGTCGGTGTTCGTCGGCGGCATGCGGATGTCGACGATCGCGACGTCGGGCTTCGAGAACCCGATCCGGCGCAGAAGGTCGTCGGCGTTCGAGACCTGGCCGACGACCTCGAAGTCGGCCTCGGTCAGGATCCGCGCGACGCCTTCGCGCAGGAGCACGGAGTCATCGGCGAGCACGACCCGGATCGGGGTGCCCGCCGCGCGGCCGGTCGTGTTCAGCGCCGGGAACGCGGAATCGAGCCCCGCCACGTCGAGCTGGTGCAGGTGCTCGGGCCGGTCGAGGTCCTTGAGGTGGGCATCGCCCAGCTCGCGGGTGCTCGTTCCTTCGGGCAGGTCCCCCTCGAGCAGCGCATGCGTGGTGTTCGAGAGGAGCACCTGGCCGCCGTGCCCGGCGTCGCAGATCCGCGCCGCTCGGTGAACGTCGAGGCCGACGTAGCGATCCTCCGCGATCACGGGCTCCCCGGTGTGGATGCCCATCCGGACCTTGACGCCCCCGTCCTCGGGCCACGTGTGGGCGGTGAGGCCGCGCTGGGCGTCGGCCGCGGCGGCGACCGCCTCGCGTGCCCCGCGGAACACCCAGAACGTCGAATCGCCCTGCGTATCCACCTCCTCGCCGTTGTGGCGGCCGAACGCGGACCGGAGGATCTCCTGGTGAGTCGACATCACGCCCGCGTACCCGTCTCGCAGCTTGTTGACGAGCCGGGTCGACCCTTCGATGTCCGTAAAGAGGAAGGTGACGGTGCCGGTTGGGAGCTCGCGTGCCACTCGGTCGAGCAGCGTACGAGGTCCGGCCCCGCCCTGCAAGCGGACGGGGCCGGACCTCGTGTTGGTGGTGGGCTACGCCTCGGCCGGAACCGGGTCGGCGGAGTGCTGCAGCGTGGGCAGCCACTGGAGCGACCTGGGCATGTACCAGTTCCAGTCGCCCAGGAGCTTCATCGTCGCCGGCAGGAGCACGGCGCGGATGACGGTCGCGTCGAGCAGGACGGCCACGGCTGCGCCGACGCCGAACTGCTTGATGTCGAGCACCGAGAGGGTGGCGAAGAGCCCGAAGACTCCCACCATCACGATGGCGGCGCTGGTCACGACGCCCGCGGTGCTCTTGATGCCGGCCGATACGGCGTCCTCGGTCGGCATGCCGCCGTCCACCAGCTCCTTCACCCTGGAGAGGATGAAGACGTGGTAGTCCATCGACAGGCCGAACAGGACGACGAAGAGGAAGAGCGGTAGCCAGTTGGCGATCGAGCCGGTGGAGTGGAAGCCGAGCAGGGACTCGCCCCAGCCCCACTGGAAGATCGCAACCAGGATCCCGTACGCGGCGCCAACCGACAGCAGGTTGAGCAGGATCGCCTTGATCGGGATCACGATGGAGTGGAACGTGATCAGGAGCAGCAGGAACGCCATCCCGAGCACGAATGCGAACACGATCGGGGTCCGCACGCCCATCAGCGCATTGAAGTCATGCGAGCCCGCGGTGTCGCCGGTCACCGACACGTCGGCTCCGCTGACGTGGTTCAGCGTGGTCGGGATCAGCGAGTTGCGGAGCGTCGAGAGCGCGTGCTCCGACGCCGCGTTCTCACCGTCGCCGGCCAGCGGGGCCGTGATCTTCGCGACGGTGTGATCCGGGTTCACGGTCACCTCGATCGGGTTTCCGACCTCACCGCTGGCGAGCGCCTTCTTCTCGAACTGCGCGATCGCCGACTTGGCCTGGGGCGAGGTGACGTCGTTCGCCTGGAACGCGATCACCGCGGGAGCCGGGCCACCCGGGAACTTCTGCTCGATCTGCGTGTAGGTCTTGACGATCGTCAGGTCCTGCGGCAGGAACTTGAAGCTCGGGGTCTGCGTGTTGATGCTGAACGCCGGGATGGCGAGGATTGCCAGGCCGACGGCCGCGATGCCGGCCGAGACGGCCGGGCGGCGAAGGACGCGGTCGATGATCGCGCCCCAGAACCGGCTCTCGGACTGATCCTGGCGCCTGGTGAGCCGGCCCAGGAAGGGGATTCGGCCCCGCTCGACCCTGTCCCCGAGCAGCGAGAGCATGGCGGGGAGGCCGGTCAGCGAGCCGACGACGGCGACGAACACGACGATCATCGCGGCGATGCCGATTGCGATGAACGTGGGATCGCCGGCGAGCAGCATGCCCGCCATCGCGATGAGAACCGTGACGCCGGAGATGAGCACGGCCTGGCCCGATGTCGAAGCCGCCACGTCGAGGGCGTTCCGGCGGTTGGCCGCGGACGTCCGCTTCGCCTCGCGAAGCGTGCCCTTGGCGGAGGCGATGACCGCCGCGTCGCCGGCCTTCTTGGCCTGACGCAGCGCCACCTTGGCCGACTTGATGCGCTCGCGGTCGGCGGTCTTGGTGACCGCGCGCTCGTCGCGCTCACGGCGGAGGTAGAAGAGCGAGTAGTCCACGCCGACCGCCATCCCGATCATGAGGATGATCTCCGCGGTGACGTCGGTGGTCGGCATGATCTGGCTGATGACCGAGTTCAGGCCGAACGTGGCCAGGACGGCCGAGAAGGCCAGGAGCACCGGGATGCCGGCGGCAACCGCGGCCCCGAACGCGAACAGCAGGATGACCAGCGTCAGGGGAAGCGAGACGTTCCTGGCGTGGTTCAGGTCACCGTCGATCTTGTTGGAGAGGACGTGGTCGGCGGACGCCTGCCCGAACTCCGCGATGTGCATCTCGGGATGCGCCTTCTGGAGCCCGGCGACGGCGGTCATGACCGGCTGGATCCGGTCCTTGGCCGTGTCCACATCGCCCGTGATGTCGAACTGCACGAGCGCCGATCCGCCGTCCTTGGTCACCTGGCCGGCGTTGTCGGAGGCCAGGGGGCTGCGGACGTTGGTGACCTGCGGGAAGGTGCTGACGCGATCCACGGCCTGATTGACGGCGGTGCGAAAGCCGGGATCGCCGATCGTGTGGCCGGGATAGGTGATCAGGATCATCTCGCCCGCACGGTCCTTGAAACCGGCGTCGTCGATCACTCGCGCGGCGTGACCCGCCTCACCGTCACCGAGCTGGCTCTCCTTGAGCTTGACCTGGCCGGTGATTGCGCCGCCGACGATGGCGGCGATGACGAAGGCGAACCACAGACCCAGTGCGAGCCAGCGGTGATGCGCGCTCCAACCGCCCATACGGGCGGCGAGGTTCTTGCGTGGCATGACTGCTCCTCGAGAGGGGGAAAGAGGCATGAGCGCATCCTGACCGTCCGTCCCGGTCCGCGCGGTGCGGCGGGCTGGCGTCCACGGTGCGGTTAGCCGAACGCCCTCCGGGCGGCTATCCGAGCGGGATGCGGGCGCGCACGCGTGTCCCGGCGCCGACCGGGCTCTCGACGTCGAGGTTCCCCGCAAGCGCCTCGACGCGGTCGGCCAGACCGAGCAGGCCCGAGCCGCGGGTAGGGTCGGCGCCGCCGGCGCCGTCGTCGGCCACCTCGACGAACGCCCACCCGTCCCGGCAGACGACGGCCACGTCGACGCGCGATGCGGCCGCGTACTTCGACACGTTGGCGAGCGACTCCGAAACGACGTAGTAGGCCGCCGCCTCGACCGGGGCGGGCAGGCGGTCGCCCGGGAGAGAGTGGATCGCCACCGGGACCGGCGAGCGGCCGGCGAGAGCCTCGAGGGCCGGCGCGAGCCCGCGGTCGGTGAGGATCGCAGGGTGGATGCCTCGCGCGAGCTCGCGGAGCTCCTCGAGCGCCGTGGCCAGCTCCTCGCTGGCGGCCTCGAGGAGCGCGTGGGCGGCCTGGGGGTCGGCCTCGAGGCGCGACCGGGCCAGCCGCAGCGCCAGCGAGAGGGAGACGAGGCGCTGCTGGGCGCCGTCGTGCAGGTTTCGCTCGAGCCGGCGCCGCTCGGCGTCTCCGGCCTCGACGATCCGCGCCCTGGACGCCGTGAGCTGGGCGTAGGCGTCGGTGCTCGACAGGGCGAGGGCCACGAGATCCGTGAACTCGGCGATCCGGGTCTCGGTACCGGCGGCGAACGGCCCCTGGTTCGAGATGACGATCATCGCCCCCCACAGGTAGCCCTGCACCATGATCGGTGCGGCGACCGCGGCCTGGGCGCCGAGCTCGCGCACCTGCGCCGCGAGGCCGCCCGAGAGCCGTGAGTAGTCGTCGATCCGCACCGGGAGCCCGGTCTCGCGGATGCGCGAGATGGCCGCGTCGCCGTCCATCTCGAGCACGGTCCCCGGGGCGAGCGTCGCGATGCCGGCCGACCAGCCGCCGAGCAGGATCGCGCTCGTCCCCTCCGGTCGGTACTGGACCATGTTCGCCGTCTCGGCTTCGAACAGGTGGCCCACCTCCGACGTGACGGCCTGAAACACGGTCTCGGGCTCCCCGCCCTGGGCGACGAGCGTGGCGACCCGGCGCAGGGCCGCCTGCTCCGCCGCCAGGCGACGCTCGGCCGCCTCCGCCTCGCGCCGCTCCGCGAACTGGAGGACGTTCTGGAACGTGGACTCGAGCACCTCGAGCGTGCCGGGGTCCGGCGCCGTCGGGTCGTCGGAGGAGAGCTGGAGGACGAGGAGGACGTCGCCGTCGGAGATGATCGGGAACGCCAGCGTCCCGCGCGGCCCGTCGTGCTCCATGGGCGGGAGTGCCGGGAACGGCTGGTCCTCCGCCAGGTCGGGGATCCATGCCGGCTGCCGGGTCCGCCAGACCCGGCCGGCGAGGCCCTGCCCGGGCCCGAGCCGGAGATCGCGCAACGTCGCTGCGAACTCGGCTCCGTCCTCGGCGTCGGTGAGGAAGACGCCGTCGACGTGGAGTGCGCCGCCGTCGGCATCCGGCCGCCAGAACATGCCCATCCAGCACGCGAGCGCCCTGGTCAGGTGCTCGAGGACGAGCGGCCGCGCGACGTCCATCGACGGCGACCCGGCGAGCGCCCGCGCGACCTGTACCTGGAGCAGGAGCCGCCGGGTGGCGCGATTGCGCTCCGTCACGTCCTCGCCGATGCTCGTCGATCCGATCAGGCGGCCGGCGTCGTCTCGAAGGAGCGTGTTGTTCCATGCGATCTCCCGCCGCTCGCCTGATCGGGTGATGATGAACATCTCCTCGTGCGCGTTGATCGAGCCCTCGCGCACCTGGGCCACGAAGCGGTCGTCGGCGGGGTTGAACGTCTCCGCCCACGGACGGCCCATGAGCTCCGCGCGAGAGTATCCGGCCAGGTCGGCGAGGTACTGGTTGCAGAACGTGATCCGGCCGTCCAGGTCGAGGCTGACGGCGATCAGGTGGACGTTCTCGAGGAGCTCGCGGAAGCGGCGCTCGGACTGCTCGAGGGCGCCGAGCCGTGCGCGCAGGTCGGCCTGCAGCTGCTCGTTCTCGAGCGCCAGGCCGGCGGTGCCGCCGACCGTCTCGAGGAGCTCTGCGTTGTCGGTCAGCGCCGGGTCGTGGATGAGCGCCGCGACCCGCTTCCCCGACCGCTCGACGATGGTCACGGCGCGGCCGGGCCGCTCTGCGGGGTCGACCGGCCGCCCGTCGGCGTCCACGTACACGTGCAGGTCACCGAGCCAGTAGGCCAGCTCGAGGCTGGGGTCTCCGACCGCCTGCCGCAGGGCCCGCCGCACCCGCCCCGGCTCGTGACTGCGCGAGAGCTCGTCGATCAGCTCGGCGAGCGCGCCCGATCGCGAGAGGCTCGTGCGCAGGATCCCGACGAGGAAGCCGATCGGGATGCTCGCGAAGGCCAGCGACGAGACCACGAAGGCGACCGTCCCGGCGGTGTCGCCGGACGCGATCTCGACGAGCAGCGCCACGGCGATCATCACCAAGGCGACACCGCTGGTGGCGAGGACGGGCGTCAGCACGCGCCGCGCCGCCGCCGAGGCGGCCCGCCACCGCTGGATCACGATCGCGACGACCGCGGCGATCAGCACGATGCCGACGGCCGCGGACAGGTCCGAGGCGGCCGATGCGAGATCTGGATGGTGGGAGATCAAGAGGACGTTGCGGGGCGAGTCGGTGTCGCCCGCCAGGTCAGCGGACGACGAGATCAGCGACAGGAACGCCTGCATCCCGATCGTGTCGGCGTAGGCGAGGACGACGATCACGCGGGCTGCCCGGGACTCGAGCCGGCCGCGCGGGTAGGCGAGGATGGCGTGAACGAGAACGGCGTAGTAGGTGGGGCCGAGCAGCTGACCGAGCGAGAAGACGTACGCGTTCCCTGACGTCGAGAGCGTGCTCAGGAACCACGTCGCCCCGACCGCGTACAGCAGCAGCCCGAAGCGGTTCTCAGGGCTGCGGGCGAGGGCCACGAGCCCCGTCGCGATGAACGACCACCCGACGATCAGCGCGAAGGCGATGTAGCCGTGGTTGACCGTGTCGCTGAGCGCGATCGCCACCGCGGACGCCGCTCCCAGGGCCGCGCCGGCCACCCAGAGGATGGCGCGCATCCACAGACGTGTCATGGCAAGAATGCCGCGAGCGCCGCGGCCGAGAGCTCGGCCTTCGCCACGAAACCGAGGGCTCCGCTCTCGGCGACGAGCGGGCCGAAGTCGGCGGCATCGCGGCTCGATGTGAGGACGACCGCCGGCCCGTCTCCACGCTTTGTCAACTCCGCGGCCACCGCGAAGCCGTCGGTGTCCGGAAGCTGCGCGTCGAGAAGCACGAGCTCCGGCCGCAGTCGCTCGGTCTCCGCGAGGGCCGATGCGCCGTCGACCGCCTCACCGATGACGTTGAACCCTTCGGCTTGGAGGACCGTCCGCGCCAGTGCCCTGAAGCTGGGATGGTCATCGACGATCAGTACCGTGAGCGGCACGCTCCCATCGTGCCATACGGAGAAAATGCGGGGAATACGGCTAGCCGTACCCCGTCGTGGGCGGAATTACGGAGTTGACGGGCGTCTGCTACGGCGTTGACGGGGTCGTCCCGAAGGCCTGAAGCGCCTTCAGCGTCTGCTCGAGCTGCTGGCGGGTGGCCGCGTCGAGGTTCGGCTCGAGGTCAAGGTACGCCTTGAGCGCCTTGGCCGCCGTGGTGTACTGGCGGCCGGCGGCAGCGTCCTGGGCCAGCGCGAACTGGTACGGCGCGTTCTTCGGGTCGAGGTCGACGAGCTTCTGACGGATGGCCGTCGCCTGGAGGTAGTCCGAGCTGAGCCGCGACTGGAGGGTCTGGACGCGGGTGTTGTACGGCTGCGCGAGGGCATCCTCGACCGAGTGCGAGAGCGCCGGTGCGAGCTTCAGCGACTGCGCGGCGGACGCCGTCGACGGGGACGTGTACTGCGATGCGAGCGCCTGGGCCTTGCTCAGCTGGCTCTGAGTCTGCTGGGCTCGCAGCTCCAGCAGCGCGGCGCCGCCCGTGAGTCCGGCCGGATCCTTCGGGCGCAGTCCGATGTACCGCAGGTACGCGCCGATCGCCGCGTCGGTCTGGTGGTCTGCCTGGTAGGCCTCGGCCAGCTGGAGCCAGGCGGTCGCATCGTTGGGATGCTCGCGCGTCTGGGCGGAGAGGTCGGAGATCGACCCGCTCCCGCCGCTCGACGTGTTCAGGAGGTCGCCGAGGTTGATCCCCCCCGCGCCCGAGCCGACGCCCAGGGCGACGAATCCCAGGCCGAACATGACGGCGAGGAAGATGAAGACCGGTTTCTGGCCGCGGCGGATGCGTTCGAAGAGCATGGTCTCAGGCGTGAATCATCTTGGCCCTGGCGGCGCTCGCCGTCAGAGGCGCGTGGGATCCGCGTCGGTAGCGTATCGCTCCGTCCACCATCGTCAGGGCGACCCGATCGCATGAGCCGCCGTAGACGGCGGCCGTGACCGGATCGTCCCACGGGAGGAAGCTGGAGCCGGTGAGGTCGAGCACGCACACGTCCGCCGCCTTGCCGGGTGTGAGCGTGCCCGTCTTCATGCCCAGGCCGAGTGCCGCCGCCCCGCCCGTCGTCGCCAGCTCGAGCGCGGCCCGGGCAGACATCGCATCCGCGCGTCCGACGCGGGCCCGAGCGTGCATGACGGCGGCACGCATCTCGGCCCACATGTCGAAGTCGATCGCCGACGACGGGGAGTCCGTCCCGAGCCCCACGCGGATTCCGGCCGCGAGCAGCTCCGGGAGGGGGGCGATCCCGCAGCCGAGCAGCGCGTTCGAGCGCGGGCAGTGGACGGCCGGCACGTCGAGGGCGGCCATGAGCTCGATGTCGGCGGGATCGGCGAACACGACGTGGATCGCGACCGTGTCGGCGCCCAGCACGTCGCGGAACTCATCGAGGTGCTTCGTCTCGCGGGCCGACTCGAGCAGGTGCGTGGCGACCGGCAGCCCGCGCTCGCGGGCCAGGCCCACCAGCGTCCGGTAGTCGTCGAGCGTCACGGTGAAGGGGGCATGCGGCGACACGCCGGGGCGCACGAGGTCGGTGGTCGTGAGCGCGTCGATGCGGGCCTCCGTGCGGAGGCGCAGGTCCGGCCAGTCGCTGAACCCCTCGACGTAGACGATCGCCCGCAGGCCGAGCTCGGCGGCGGCGTCGGCGACGACACCGGAGTAGCTGCAGTCCGCGATGGTGGTCACACCCGAGCGAAGGCAGGCGGCTGCGCCGGCCCTGGCCTGCTCGAGTGCGTCGTCCGCCCCGGTGGCCGCCTTGCGCCGGATGTGATCCTCGATCCACGGCCCGAAGGCCATCCCGTCTCCGAACCCGCCCATCGCGGCGTATTCCAGGTGCGTGTGCGCGTTCACGAGGCCCGGCAGGATCACGGCGCCCGCGAAGCGCTCGTCGGCGTCCCCGGTTGCAGGCCGGACCTCGGCGATCGTCCGCCCGTCGACGCGAACGGCCCCGTCCCGGATCGGTGGGCCGTCCATGGGGACGACCCAGTCGGCCGTCAGGATCACAACGGCTCGGGTGCCGCGTCGGGCGCGGGATCGGGCTTCGGCTCGACGGCGCGTACCAGGAAGTAGCTCATCCAGTAGAGCACGAGCATGGGGACGTACTCGGCGGTCATCGTGACCGGGTCCGTGCCGGGGAGGATCGCCGCGAACGCCGCCAGGATGACTGTCGACTCGCGCCAGCGGTGCCGCATGAGCCGCGAGGTGACGATCCCGACCCGTCCCAGCATCATCATGACCACCGGAAGCTGGAAGACGATTCCCATCGCGAGGAGCGTCAGCATCACGAAGCGGATGTAGTCGCTCGCGCGCGGGATGTAGTTGATGACGTCGGCGTTGAAGGTTGTCAGAAAGTGGATCGCAGGCGGGACGACCACGTACCAGCCGAAGGCGACGCCGACCAGGAACAGGGCCGGCACCATCAGGAGCAGCGGCTTGATGGTGCGCTGGGTCTCGTGCGCGAACGCCGGGATGATGAACGCGTAGAGCTGGTAGCTGATGACGGGAAGCGTGATCAGGAGCCCGCCGTACACCGAGATCATGATGGCATTGAAGAAGGCCTCCGTCGGCGCCAGCGTGACCAGCTTCACGTTGTTGTCGAGCGGCTGCTGGAGGAAGTGGTAGATCCGGGTGTTCTCGATGTAGCACGCGGTCATGGCGACCGCGAGCACCGAGAGCACGATGATGAGCCGCGTTCGCAGCTCCTCGAGGTGCTCGACGAGCGTCAGCTGATCATCCGGCCCGACGCGGCGGGGACGCGCCACAGGAGGGCTACTCGCTCGGCGGGGGCGTGTGCTCTGCCGGCGGCGCGTAGGCCGGCGGCGGCGGCGGCGTGTAGGCCGGCGGCGGATTCAGCGACGACGTCGTGGATCGCGCCTCGCGCGAATCCTCATCGTTGCCGGAGATCCCGTCCTTGAACTCGCGGATGCCCCGGCCGAGCGACCGGCCGGCTTCCGGCAGGCGCTTGGGCCCCAGGAACAGGAGCGCCAGCACAAGGACGATCAGGACCTCGGGAAGACCAAGGTTGAACGGCATGGTTCCAGGGTAGCAGACCTCCCGCGGCCCGGGGAGGGGCACAAGGCTACACTGTTCACAGAAGACAAACTCTGCGATCCGCGAGGACTGTATTGCCTGATCTCGTCATCCGTAACCTGCGTGCGTCGATCGACGGCGCTGAGATCCTGAAGGGGATCGATCTCGACCTCTCGAAGGGAGAGATTCACGCCATCATGGGGCCCAACGGCTCCGGGAAATCGACGCTTGCCCATGTGCTCATGGGCCACCCCGCATACGAGGTGACCGCAGGTGAGGTGACGTTCAAGGGGACGGACGTGCTCGAGCTCGAGCCCGACGAGCGCTCCCGGCTCGGGATGTTCCTCGCGTTTCAGTATCCGTCTGCGATCCCCGGCGTGACCGTCGCCAACTTCCTGCGGATGGCCGTGAACGCACACCGGCGCTCCGAGGACGGCGACGAGGACCCGATCCGCATCCCGGAGTTCCGAAAGCTGCTCCAGGAGAACATGGAGATGCTCCAGATCGACCGCGCGATGACCTCGCGGTACCTGAACGACGGGTTCTCGGGCGGCGAGAAGAAGCGGGTCGAGATCCTGCAGATGGCGATCCTGCGCCCGGAGCTCGCGATCATGGACGAGACCGACTCGGGCCTCGACATCGACGCCCTGCGGATCGTGTCCGACGGAGTGAACCGTCTGGCAGGGCCGGAGCTCGGCGTCCTCGTGATCACCCACTATTCACGGCTGCTTCGGTACATCAAGCCCAACGTGGTGCACGTTCTGGTCGACGGCCGCATCGTCCGCACCGGTGGTGCGGAGGTGGCCGACGAGCTCGAGCGCGACGGCTACGCCCCATACGGAGTGGAAGAGGAGGCGATCGTCGGTGGCTAAGACTGACCTGACGCCAGAGGAGGCCCAGGCAACCGCCCTGGACGACTACAAGTTCGGCTTTCACGACGATGTCGAATCCGTGTTCCGCACCCGCAGAGGGCTGGACGAGGACGTGGTGCGAGAGATCTCGGCCCACAAGCAGGAGCCGGAGTGGATGACCGAGTACCGGGTCAAGGCCTACCGCCACTTCGTGGAGCGTGAGCTTCCGCGCTGGGGCGCCGACCTCTCGGTGATCGACTTCGAGAACATCTACTACTACCTGAAGCCGGTCGAGGAGCAGGCCAAGAGCTGGGACGACCTGCCGCCCGGGATGAAGGAGACGTGGGACAAGCTGGGCATTCCCGAGGCCGAGAAGAAGTACCTGGCCGGCGTCGGCGCGCAGTACGAGTCGGAGGTCGTCTACCACAACCTCCAGAAGGATCTGGCCGACAAGGGCGTCCTCTTCCTCGACATGGACTCGGGCCTGCGCGAGCACGAGGATCTCGTGCGCGAGCACTTCGGCACGATCATCCCGTACAACGACAACAAGTTCGCTGCGCTCAACTCGGCCGTGTGGTCGGGCGGCTCGTTCATCTACGTCCCGCCGGGCGTCAGGGTAGAGCTCCCGCTCCAGGCCTACTTCCGCATCAACGCCGAGAACATGGGCCAGTTCGAGCGCACGCTGATCCTGGTCGACAAGGACGCCTACGTGCACTACGTCGAGGGCTGCACGGCGCCGATCTACTCGACCGACTCGCTGCACTCGGCGGTGGTCGAGATCCACGTCGCCGAGGGCGGTCGCTGCCGCTACACGACCATCCAGAACTGGTCGACCAACGTCTACAACCTGGTCACCAAGCGGGCCGTGGCTGAGAAGAACGCCACCATGGAATGGGTCGACGGCAACCTCGGATCGCAGATCACGATGAAGTACCCGGCGGTCCTCCTCAAGGGCCAGGGCGCGCACGGCGAGGTGCTGTCGATCGCGTTCGCCGGCAAGGGCCAGCACCAGGACGCCGGCGGGAAGATCACGCACATGGCGCCCGACACAACGTCGGTGATCACGTCCAAGTCGATCTCGAAGGACGGCGGCCAGGCCTCCTACCGCGGCCTGCTCCAGGTGAACGACGGCGCGACGGGGTCGCGCTCGAAGGTGGTGTGCGACGCCCTGATCCTCGACGAGGACAGCCGCACGGACACGTACCCGTACATCGACATCAAGGAGAACGCCGTCGACATCGGCCACGAGGCCACGGTGTCGAAGATCGGCGATGAGCAGCTGTTCTATCTGATGAGCCGCGGCCTGACCGAAGAGGAGGCCTCCGCGATGGTGGTGTCGGGGTTCATCGAGCCGATCACCAAGGAGCTCCCGCTGGAGTACGCCGTCGAGATGAACCGGCTGATCCAGTTGCAGATGGAAGGGTCTGTGGGCTAATGGCGACGGCGACGGAGCCCGCCTGGCTGGCGGGTGCCCGCGAGGCTGCCCGGGCGACGTACGAGTCGCTCCCGGTCCCGACCAACCGCGAGGAGGCGTGGCGCTTCACGAACCTGCGCGGCTTCGATCCGGACGTGTTCGACGTCCACCCGGGGATGCTCACGATCGAGGGCGACGCCGCGGGCGGAGTCACCTTCGGGAGCCTCGCCCGCATCATCGCCGAGCGGCCCGAGCTGGTCGAGCCGCACCTGGGCTCGGTCGTCCCCGGCGATGAGAAGTTCGCGGCCGGCAACTCGGCCCGTTGGACAGAGGGCGTGCTGCTGCACGTGCCGGCCGGCGTCGAGGTCGAGGTTCCGCTTCGCGCTGCGCTCGAGCTGACCGCGGAGGGCTCGGCGCTCTATCACCGCGTGCTGGTCGTCGTCGAGCGCGGGGCGCGCGCCACGTTCACCGAGGAGTTCACCTCGGCGGTGCCCGGCTACCTGAACGTGGTCGTCGAGCTCAAGGTTGCCGACAACGCGCATCTCGAGTACGTGACCATCCAGAACCACCACGCCGAGACGCGCCAGTTCGGCACGCACCGGGCGACGGTGGGCCGCGACGCGAGCCTCGACTGGGTCGCCGCGGCGATGGGAGGGACGCGCGCCAAGTCGCGGATGGAGAGCTTCCTTGCCGATCGCGGGGCCTCGGTGAAGGTGACCGGCGCGTACTACCTGAGCGGCCGTGAGCACGTCGACTACGACACGACGCAGGAGCACGCCGCGCCCGATACGACATCCGACCTTGCGTTCAAAGGCGTTCTCGCCGACCGCAGCCGAGCGGTCTGGCGGGGCGTCATCCGCGTCGACCGCGGTGCGCAGAAGACCGACGCGTACCAGGAGAACCGAAACCTCCTGCTCTCGCCCGACGCGCAGGCGACGCCGATTCCCGGGCTCGAGATCGAAGCCAACGACGTCCGCTGCACCCACGGCGCCACCGTCGGGCAGGTCGACGAGCAGCAGCTCTTCTACCTGATGAGCCGCGGCCTCACGCGCGCCGATGCCCAGCGCGAGATCGTGCGCGGGTTCTTCGAGCCGGTGCTTGCCCGCATCGCCTCCGAGCCGGTGCGCGACTCGCTCGCCGCCGCTCTCGACGCGCGCATCGGCTAGATCCGCCGGGGAAACCGGGGTTCTCCGCGATCCTCCTCCGTGATCGGCTGCAGGCCCATGGGGTTCGGCCGATGCAGGTCCGGGTCTACACTGACGGCATGGCGGTCGAGGCCCCGACGACGCCGCTCGACGCGGCTCGCATCAAGCTCGATTTTCCGATCCTCATGCGCGAGGTGAACGGGAAGCTCCCCGCCTACCTCGACTCGGCGGCGTCGTCTCAAAAGCCGCGGGCGGTGATCGACACGATCGTCGACGTCTACGAGACCTCCTACGCCGCGGTGCACCGGGCGGTCTACACCCTGGGCGAGGTGGCGACCGAGCGCTACGAGGCCGCCCGTGACACGGTCGCCGCGCTCCTGAACGCCGGCTCCCGGCGCGAGGTGATCTTCGTCCGAAACGCCACCGAGGGCCTGAACCTGGTGGCGTACGCGTACGGCGGCAAGTTCCTCGGCCCCGGCGACGCGATCGTCTCGACCGAGATGGAGCACCACTCGAATCTCGTGCCGTGGCAGGAGGCCGCCCGGCGGACGGGCGCCGACCTCCACTTCGTGCGCCTGACGGATCGCGGCGAGCTTGACCGCGAGTCGCTGGACGCGCTCTCCGGCCTCGCGAACATCAAGCTCGTCGCCGCCACGCACGTCTCGAACTCGCTCGGCACCGTGAACGACGTCGCCGGCATCGCCCGCTGGGCGCACGAGCGCGGAGCGGTGATGGTCTGCGACGGTGCCCAGGCCGCGCCGCACCGGCCGGTCGACGTCCAGGCTCTGGGCTGCGACTTCTACGCAATCTCCGGGCACAAGATGTGCGGCCCGGGAATCGGCGCCCTCTGGGGCCGCGAGGACATGCTCGAGGCGATGGACCCGTTCCTGACCGGGGGCGGCCAGATCGCCAAGGTGACGCTCGAGGGCACGACCTGGAACGATCTCCCGTACAAGTTCGAGCCCGGGGTGCCGCCGCTCGCCGAGGCGGTCGGGTTCGGCGCGGCGATCGATTACCTCACCGGCATCGGGCTGGAGGCGATCCACGAGCACGAGGCCGCGTTGACCGCGTACGGCTGGGAGCTCCTCTCGGCAATCTCCGGCGTCACGCTGTACGGGCCGCCGCCTCCGGAGCGAGCGGGGATCCTGTCGTTCACGGTCGAGGGCGTCCACGCCCACGACGTCGCCCAGATCCTCGACTCCGAGGGCGTGTGCGTCCGCGCCGGCCATCACTGCACGCAGCCGGCGATGCGGCACTTCGACGTCGTTGCCACGACCCGCGCGAGCCTCTACCTCTACAATACCACCGACGATCTCGA
Organism: uncultured Actinomycetes bacterium; assembly: GCA_963709425.1. Classification (GTDB taxonomy): domain Bacteria; phylum Actinomycetota; class Thermoleophilia; order Gaiellales; family JAICJC01; genus JAICJC01. The sequence goes on from CAVPWG010000002.1 coordinate 326,881, forward strand.
TCGGCTCGCCGCCGGGATCGACAAGGTCAAGCGGACGTTCCAGGTGTGAGCCGCGCGGTCGCGGTCCGACCGCTCGACCGCGTGCCGGAGGTGGAGCTGGTAGCGGCGCCCGAGCTCGGGCCGGCCGATGCGGCCCGGGTCGAAGCCGAGCGCTGCCGCCTGGACGCACACCCCACCATGTTCGACGGGCCGATCCTGATGGTGCAGGCCGTCTCGCCCGGCCGGCTCACGGTCTACCCCGCCACGTACGCCTGGCACACGGCCGACCGCACCGACCCGCTGCCGGCGACGGCCGGTGCACTCGGGGTGCAGCTCGCCGTCGTCGGTGCGGAGGGCGCGATCCTGTGGCAGCGCCGCACGGGCGCCGTCGACCATCCCGGTGGCTGGACGATCAGCGTCGCCGGCTCCGCGGTGCCCGGGGTGAGCCTGCAGCGGCAGATCGTCGCCGAGGCCGAGGAGGAGCTGGGGCTCGCCAGGCGCGATCTGGATGACATCGCACCGCTCGCGCTCGTCGAGTCCGAGCACGGGCGCACGGTCCAGGTCGTCTTCCGCGCGCGGCTCCGGGAGACGGCGGCGCCGGTTCCGCGCGAGTCCGAGGTCGCCGAGGTTCGCTTCGCCCGCGACTTCCCGGCGCTCGGCCCCATCGAGACGCTCACGGCGGCGTGGTGGACGGACCTCGTCCGGCTCGCAACCGAAGACGGGTAGAATTCCCCTCAGATGGACGACTTCTACCGCGAGAACATCCTCGATCACTACAAGAATCCCCGCAACAGCGGGCATCTCGAGCACCCGACGGTCTCCGCCGAGGGTGTGAACCCGCTTTGCGGGGACGAGCTCGCCGTCGAGCTCGATGTCGACGGCGGCGTGGTGCGCGACGTGCGCTTCAACGGGCGTGGCTGCGCGATCAGCCAGGCCGCCGCGTCGATGATCTCGGACGTCGTCAAGGGCAAGACCGTCGCCGAGGTACGCGCCCTCGGCAGCGAGGATGTGCTGGAGGAGCTCGGCATCCCGCTCTCACCCATCCGCCTCAAGTGCGCACTCCTTTCGGTGAACGTTCTCCGCGTCGCCCTCGGCGACGATTCGGACGACCGCGACATCGAGTGGAAGTCCGCGTAGGGCCCCTCGACGACATCGCCGAGGGCGGGGTGAAGATCGTCCAGGCGGGGTCGCTGTTCCTCGGGATCTACCGGATCGAGGGCCGGGTGTACGCGCTCGAGGACCGGTGCAGCCACGACGACGGCCCGTTATGCGAGGGCGAGCGCGAGGGGTTCGAGGTCGTCTGCCCGCGCCACGGGGCTCGATTCGACCTCCGTACGGGCGCCGTCCTCTCGCTCCCGGCGACAGAGGACGTCGAGGCCTTCCCCGTCGAGGTGCGCGACGGAGAGGTGTACGTCGTCGTATGAGCGGCTCCTATACTGACCCTGTGGAACAGCTCTCCGAGGCCTCGCAGGAATACCTCGAGAGCATCTACTGGCTCTACGAGGCGGGCATCGAGCGCACCCAGGCGAACCTCGCCCGGGCGCTGCGCGTCTCCCAGCCGTCGGCGTCCGAGATGCTGAAGCGGCTCGTCGACGAGGGCCTCGTGAGCCGCGACGACCACAAGCTGATCCACTTCACCGACCGTGGCCACGAGGTTGCCGAGCGGATCGTCGCCCGGCACCGCACCGTCGAGGCGTACCTGGTCAAGGTGATGGGGATCCCGTGGGACGACGTGCACGAGGAAGCCCACGCCATGGAGCACTCCATCTCCGCGCGGCTCGAGACCAAGATGCTCGAGATGATCGGCGAGGTGCGGACGTGCCCCCATGGCCATCCGATCGGCGACTACCCGCGCGAGCCGGGCGAGGCGCTTCCGGCGGTGCCCGCGGGCAGCGAGATCACGGTGCTTCGGCTCGAGAACGAGGCGGAGGAGATCCTCCACTACATGTACCGGGCCGGTGTCGAGCCCGGCCGCCGCTACACCGTGGTGTCGCGGTCGGGGGAGGGCGACGACGCCGTCACCGAGCTCGAGGACGACGGCGGCCGGAGCATCGCCGTCGAGGACCGGGTCGCGCGCACCGTGTCCGTGCGCGTCGAAGAGCGCGGCGACGGGCCCGTGTCGTCGCTTGCCGATGCGTCTGCCGAGCTCCAGCTGCTCGGCGCGGACCGCTGGGGCATGTAGCCGGCCGCCACGACGAGCCACAGGTGGTGAGAACAGACGGGGCGCACCAGCTGAGCCGGTACGCCCCGTCGCGGTGATATCGCTTTGAACTAGGTAGCGGCGATTGCTGTTCCGACCACCTCAGAAGGTGACGGAGGCTATCCCAACGCCGGCTGCAGCGATTCCCCTTGGGTTCAGGGACTCGCCCCTACCCGCGAGCACCTCCACTCGCCCGTCTTGAACCGTCTAACAAGTCGGACCACCTCCTTTCCGCGGTCCGATTATCGTAGCAACGCCTCTCGCCGGAGCCAAGCCGCGCCGATAGATTTCCGCGGATGTCGGCGGCGCTCATCACCGGACTTGGGTTCGGGCTCCTCGTCGCGGCCCAGATCGGCCCCATCTCGCTCCTTCTGATCCGCTCCGTCGTGCGCGGCGGGCGGGCCACGGTCGGGATCGCGATCGGCGCCGGGGCGGCCGTTGTCGACACGGGCTACGCAGCGCTGGGCATCGCGGGCGCCGGCCCCGTGCTCGCCCACAGCGGCTTTCGGCCCGTGCTCGGGATCGCCGGAGCGGTGGTGATCGCGGTGCTCGGGTGCCGCACGCTCTGGTCGGCATTTCGGGTGCGCGCGGGCGGCGAGATGGATGCCGAGGTGCGAAGCCCGCGGCGGGCGTTTCTGACGTCGCTGGCCGCGACCGCATCGAACCCGACCACCATCGGCTCGTGGGCGGCGATCTTCGCGGCGGCGTCGGCGGCCGGCGTCGCCCGCAGCCCGAGCGAGGCGGCCTCGATGCTGGCCGGCGTCGGGATCGGCTCGCTGGCGTGGTTCGTCGTCCTCGCCTGCGGCGTGGCGCTGGCCCGGCGGCACGTGGGCACGCGACTCGTGCGCACCGCCGACGCTGTGGCCGGTATCGGCCTGATCGCCTTCTCGGGCGTCCTGGCCTACCGGGCCGGCACCGAGTAGGCGCTCAGGCGCCGCGCGTGTAGGCCTCGCCGATCGACGCCGGCTCGATCCCGAGCCCCTCGCGCATCGGGGTGAGGTCGCACTCCGTCCCGGCCAGGAGCATCGTGATCTGATCCGGGGTCACGCGAAGCGGCGGCGGCAGCCTTCGCAGGAGGAGCTTCGCCTGGAGGCTGACGAACCCCGCCGGCGCGTGCAGCTTCGGATGGGTGCGCCGGCCGGTGACGCGCGCGATCTCGTCCAGGAGCTCGTCGAACGTGAAGACCTGCGGCCCTCCGAGCGGATACACGTTGCGGACGGTCTCGGGACGGTCGAGCGCGCGCGAGAACGCGGCCGCCACGTCGCCCAGCCACACCGGCTGGTGGCGGTAGCGGCCGTCTCCGATCACGGGCACGAGCGGGAGCCGCGTCAGGCGCTCGAACTCGGCGAACGCGCCGCCGCCCTGGCTGAAGACGAAGCTCGGCTCGAGGATCGTCCAGTCCAGATCGCTCCCCATGACGGCCTGCTTCGCGCGCCACTTGGCGCCCCAGTATCTGGTGAGCGGCGCGTGCTCCTTGGTGACGCCGAGCGCGCTCATATGCAGGATCCGGCGCACCCCCGCCGCCTCCGCCGCTGCGACCACGTTGTGGGCGCCTCCCACCACGACATGCTCGAACTGCTCCGGCGACCCGTCCAGGATCGCGACGAGGTTCACGGCAGCATCGACGCCGTCCATCGCGCGCTCGACGTCCGCCGGATCGGAGATGTCGCCGCCCGACGAGCGCGAGAAGGGCCGCGCCGTGTGGCCGTCGGCCTCGAGCCGTCGGACGACCGCCGCGCCGACGTACCCGGTCGCGCCGGTCACGAGCACCTTCATTGCGTGAAGTTCAGGTGGTAGCGGCTCGGGGTCGGCTCCGCCTGGCCCTGGTACTTCGAGCCCAGCCGGCCCGATCCGTACGGATGCTCGGCCGGCGTGGTGAGCGTGAGGAAGCTGAGCTGGGCGATCCGCATGCCCGGGTACACCGTGATCGGCAGGTTGGCGACGTTGGCGAGCTCCAGGGTGATGTGGCCGTCGAACCCGGCGTCGATGACGCCCGCCGTCTGGTGCACGACCAGACCCAGCCGGCCGAGCGAGCTCTTGCCGTCGAGCGTTGCGACGATGTCGGTCGGAAGCCCGACCCGCTCGGCGACCACGCCGAGCACGAACTCCCCCGGATGCAGGATGAACGGCTCGTCGTCGGCGACCGTGACGAGCTCGGTGAGGTCCTCCATGGGAAGCTTCACGTCGATGTAGGGGTAGCGGGAGTTTCGAAACACGCGAAAGGCGCTCCCCACCCGGACGTCCACGCTGGACGGCTGCACGAGCGCGTCGTCGAACGGGTCGATCACGATCCGCCCTGCGGCGATCTCCTCGCGGATCGACCGGTCTGACAGCACCATCCCGCCGAGTCTACCGGCTGTTGCTGGTAAGGTCGTTGCTCGTTTGTCCCGGCGTGGAGGTGTTCTTGATATGGGCATGACCGTCGAGCTGCGCACCGAGATCCCGGGGCCGAATTCGCGTGCGATCGTGGCGCGCAAGGAGCGGGTCGTCGCCGCGGCGAAGACGCTCGTCGCTCCGGTCGTGATCGATCGGGGTGCAGGCTGCACGGTCACCGACGTCGACGGCAACACGTTCCTCGACTGGTCGGGCGGCATCGGCTGCCTGAACGTCGGCCACACGAATCCGCGCGTCACCGCCGCGCTCCACGCGCAGGTCGACCGCTTTCTCCACACCGACTTCACGATCCTGCCGTACGAGTCCTACGTCGAGCTGGCAGAGCGGCTGGTGGAGCGCACGCCGATCTCGGGGCCCCAGAAGGCGGCGTTCTTCAACTCGGGCGCCGAGGCGGTCGAGAATGCCGTCAAGATCGCCCGCCACGCCACCGGCCGCCAGGCCGTGATCGCATTCGAGGGCGCCTTCCACGGCCGCACGCTGATGGCGATGTCGCTCACCTCGAAGCAGCACCCGTACAAGGCCGGGATGGGCCCGTTCGCTCCGGAGGTGTACCGGGCGCCGTTCCCGAACCCGTACCGCTGGCCGGGCTCCGACCCCGCCGGCGAGGCGCTCGACGCGCTGAGGAGGATGCTGACCACACACGTGGCCGCCGAGAACGTCGCCGCGATCGTCTTCGAGCCCGTGCAGGGCGAGGGCGGGTTCGTCGTCCCGCCGGTGGAATGGGTGCAGGGGCTGCGGGAGCTGGCGTCGCAGCACGGGATCGTGCTCGTCGCCGACGAGGTGCAGTCCGGGTTCGGCCGCACCGGCAAGATGTTCGCCATCGAGCACTTCGGGATCGAGCCCGACCTCCTGGTGGTGGCCAAGTCGATCGCCGCCGGAGTACCGCTCTCGGGTGTCGTCGGGCGGGCGGAGATCGTCGACGCCGCGCCCGACAGCTCGATCGGCGGGACCTACGTGGGCTCGCCGCTGGGCTGCGTCGCCGGGCTCGCGGTCATCCAGGAGCTCGAGGGCGGGCTGCTCGATCGCGGGGTTGCGATCGGCGAGCGGATCCGTAGCCGGTTCGACGACCTGAAGGCCCACCACGACCAGATCGGTGACGTGCGCGGCCTGGGGCCGATGCTCGCCATGGAGTTCGTCGAGAGCCGGGAGTCGAAGGAGCCCGCCGCTGCGATCGCGGCGGCCGTCCGCGAGGCGGCGCTCCAGTCGGGTCTGATCCTGCTCCAGGCGGGCGTCCATTCCAACTGCATCCGCGTGCTCGTCTCGCTCGTTGCCACCGACGAGCAGGTCGACGAGGCACTCGACATCCTTTCGGCGGCCGTGCAGGCAACCTGCGGGTCGAAGCCGTTGGCAGCAACGCCCGCTACCTAATTCCTTACAAACGCTGCGGCGAGTAAAGACTCCCCAAACACTTCGTTAAGCCCATTCCCGGAGCGCGGAGAGGCCGCTACGGTGCTCGCGGCCGACTCTTCGGGAGGGATGTATGAAGGTTCGGATCGCAGGTGTGGTCCTGGTGGTGTTGGCGCTCGCAGTCGCGGTTCCGGCCGTTGCCCACGCGGGTACGGTGAAGCATTTTCGACATGCGCTCGCTGAGCGGATCAACCATTACCGTGCGATGCACGGTCGTCATTCGCTGCAGGTCAAGGTTCACCTGAGGCAGGCTGCTCAGGCACACAGCGGTGATATGGCCACGCATCACATGCTGTCGCACTCGGCCTCGACGGGGGCCTCGTGGATCACGCGCATCCGGTGGTGGGGATACCGCGGCACGTACATCGGCGAGGACCTGGCGGCCGGCTCGATGACGGCGAAGGGTGTCATGCGCATGTGGCGCGCCTCGTCAGAGCACCGCGCGAATCTCCTCGGCGGGCACTACCGGTCGATCGGCCTCGGCGTCGCCCGAGGCACGTGGGGAGGCAGAGCGGGCGTCTACGTCACCGCCGACTTCGGCGGCGGCTAGACCCCGCATGGCGGGCACGAGGATCGCCGCCGCGGCAACGGACGCCGCGGCGGCGATCAGATACGTGCCCTGCACGCCTGCCAGGTGAATGATCGGCGGCGCGAAGCCGAACGAGGCCGCGAATGCGACCAGGAGGGCTGCCTCGCTGGCGGCGATCACGCGTGAGCGAACGGCGTCGGGCGTGCGCCGCTGGACGATCCCCTGCTCGGCGACGCTGCCTGCGCCCTCGGCGACTCCGGCGAACGCCATCCCGAACAGGACCATGGCAAACCAGCCGGCCACGCCGATAACGGCGAATCCGGCGGCCATCCCGGCGGCGCTCGCGATCATCACCGCGCGCTCGCGCACCGAGCCGAGGCGCTGACCGAGGAACGACCCGGCGATCGCACCTGCGCCCCACGAGCCGGCGAGCAGCCCGTAGCCGGCCGAGCCCACGTCGAAGCTGCGCGCGAGCGGCAGCTCCGCGACCAGGATCGGTCCGACTCCGGCTAGCAGGACGACCCATGCGAGCGTGATCATGCGCAGGACCGGGTCACCCAGCAGGAACCGGAACCCGGCCCGGACGCCGCGGTGCTCGTCGGTGTCGGTCGCCACGTGGTCCGAGAACCGGCCGTGGACGGAGCGGACGAGCGCGGCCGATGCGGCGAAGCAGGCGGCGTTCAGGAGGAACACGACTCCGGGGTCGACGATGCCGACCAGGACGCCGCCCAGCACCGGGCCGAGGACCTGGCCGGTGTTTCGGCCCACCGAGACGGCCCCATTGGCCCACGCGATCTGGTCGGCCTCGATCAGGTTCGGAACGGCCGCCGTGGACGCCGAGTAGAACGGCGCCTGGGCCGCCGCCGAGACGAGCGCGATCGCCAGCATGATCGCCGGCGTCGAGGTGAGGGCGAGGCATGCGATCGCCGTCCCGGCCGCAAGGTCGGAGACGATCATCACCGTCCGCCGGTCGAAGCGGTCGCCGAGCGCGCCGCCGAACGGCGTGAGGATGCCCGTCGCGCCCCACGTCAGGAGCAGCGTGGCCGACATCCAGGCCGCCGATCCCGTCGCGTCGTAGATCGCCACCATGAGCGCGATGTACGCCGCCTCGCCGCCCGTCAGCGAGACGAGCCGGGCGAGCGCGATGCGGTGGATTGCGGTGCGGGGGGCGGTGGTCAGGTGAACTCCGATCGAACGGCGGCCCGAGGGCCGCGGGCGGGACGTAAGCGGTACGCGCGCTCAGCGCGTGAGGCGCGTCGTCAGATGCCGGTGATCGGGTTCACGACCCGGATCCTAGCACGGCGAACTGGCGCTCAAGCTGGGACAAATGCCGCCGATACAGGTGTGTGCAAGCACAGTATTTTCTTAACATCCAGCAAACATGCCAGATTTCCACACCAAGAAGATCACACTCCCCAGCGGGAAGACCGTCGAGCTGGTCTACCTCGCATCCGACGGCCCCGACGCGCCCCCCGCAGAGGCGCCCGTCGACGAGCACACGCTCCGCGTCCGCCGCATCGAGCTGTGCCCGGAGTGCGACTCCGACCGGGTGCACCCCGTGGATTGGCACGAGGTCGACGAGCGCCACTGGCGGCTCGACGTGCGCTGCCCCGACTGCCGCTGGATGGGAAGCGACGTGTTCGCCCAGGACGAGGTCGAGCGCTACGACGACCTCCTGAACGCCGGCACCGACGAGCTCATCGACGAGCTCGAGCGCATCACGCGCCAGAACATGGCCGATCACCTGGAACGCTTCATCCGCGCGCTCGAGGACGACGGCATCATGCCGATCGACTTCTAACCCCGGTCGTTCGCGTTCAGTGCCTGAACTGCTGGTCCTCGCGGTGGCGCTCGATGGCGAGCTCGACCAGCCTGTCGAGCAGCTCGGGGTACGGGATGCCTGACGCCTCGAAGAGCCGGGCGTAGACGCTCGTCTCGGTGAACCCCGGGATCGTGTTGATCTCGTTGAGAACGACGCCGCCGTCGTCGGTCACGAAGAAGTCGATCCGGGCCATCCCGGCGCACTCGCAGACGTCGAACGCGAGCAGGGCGACGCGCTGCAGCTCGGCCGTGACCTCCTCGGCGAGGTCGGCCGGGGCTTCGAGGTCCATCCCGCCCGGCTCGTACTTGGCGGCGTAGTCGTACCAGTCGGCGTTCACGTGGATCCGCCCGACCACGCTCACCATGGGATTGTGGTTTCCGAGGATGCCGCACTCGGCCTCGATCCCCGGCACCATCTCCTCGACCAGCACCTTCGAGTCGTGCTGGAAGGCGAGGTCGAGCGCCGGCCGCAGGCCGTCGATGCCCGTCACCTTCGAGATGCCGACGCTCGACCCCAGCCTGGCCGGCTTCACGAAGCACGGGACGCCGATCCCGGCCTTGGCGAGCTCGGCCTCGACGTCGATGTCGTGGACGGTCTGCGCCTTGAACGTGACGCTCTTGGCGCACTGGATCCCGGCCGCCGCGAGCACCGTCTTCACCTTGTCCTTGTCCATGGTGAGCGCCGACGCCAGAACGCCCGATCCGACGTAGGGCACGTCGAGCAGCTCGAGCATCCCCTGGACGGTGCCGTCCTCGCCGAACGGGCCGTGCAGCATGGGGATCACGACGTCGATCGGCCCCACCGCCCGCACCTTGCTGAGCGTCCCACCGGCCCGCGGGATGACCGAGTTCGAGGACGAGCCGGGATCGAGCGCCAGCCGCTCGCCCTCCGCCGCCGGCTCCTCGAGCTGCCAGGCGCCGTCGCGGCTGATGGTGACGCCGACGACGTCGTAGCGGGCCGGATCGAGCGCCGCCGAGACCGACTCTCCCGATCCGATCGAGATCTCGTGCTCGGAGCTGCGACCGCCCGAGAGGACGATCACACGGAGGGGGGCCACCTCCGTCACGTCGGCGGTGGGCTCACGCAGCTTGGGTCGGCGGGCCGGAACTTGAGAACGACGATTGTGACGAACGATCCCTGGTCGACCTGCGTGCCGGCCGCCGGGTCCTGCGATTGCACCGTGTTGTTCAGCGCGGGGTCGGTGCACTCGACGGCCTGCTGAATCGCGCCCTTGAGGCCCACGTCGTGGAGCGCCTTGACGGCGTCCTGCTTGGTCTCCCCGACGACCGGCGGAACCGTCACCTGCTGCGGGCCGGACGAGATGAGGATCGTGACCGCGGAGTTCTGCGGCGCCGTACTACCGGCCGTGGGCGTGGAGCCGAATGCCAGGCCCTGCGGCTGGTCGCTGGGCTGGTCCTGGCAGGTGGCGACGAGCTTCTTCTGCTTCATCCTGTCGGTCGCGTCCTGGCAGTTCAGGCCGGACACGCCGGGCACGACCACGTTGCCGGTCGCCACGCGAAGCTGGATCACGGTGCCCTGTTGTTCCTGCGATCCCGCCGGCGGGTTCGTGCCCACCACGATGCCCCCGGCGACCTTCGCCGAGTCCACGTTGATCGGCACCGGATCCACCTGGAATCCCCTGCCCTCGAGGATCGTCTGCGCCTGCAGCTGACTCTTGCCGTGGACGTCCGGCACGGTGATCGCGTTCGGCCCCGCGCCGATGAAGACCGTGACGGTCGAATTCCTATCGGCGCTCGAACCAACGGATGGGTTGCTGCCGACGACGACGCCCTTCCTGGCGAGCGACGACTCCTTGTCCTGGCAGACGCCGTTGAGATTGGCCGCTGCGAGCTGCGCCTTGGCCGTCTGGCAGCTCCCGCTCAGCGTCGGCACGGTGGCGCCGCCGCCCGAGAGCTGCTTGTAGACCACATAGCCGACCGCCGCGCTCGCGATGAGCAGGATGAGGACGAGCAGCCACGGAAGCGCGCTTCGCCTCGGGCCCGGCGGCTTCTCGGGCGGCGGCTGCGCTCCACCGGGCGGGAGGACGCTGGTCTGCGCGCCGGTGTACGCGGCGGCGGCCGCGGCGCCGCCGGTGAGCACCCGTGTCGCCATCTGCGTGTCGCTCGAGACGGCCCCGCCGCGGCTCACCCGGCGGAGCTCGTCGGCCATCTGGCGGGCCGAGGCGTGCCGGAGCGCCGGATCCTTGGAGAGCGACCGCATCACGACCTGCTCGAGCCCCTCCGACACGAGCCGGTTCTGCTTCCGGATCGAGGGCGGCGGGTCGGACACCTGCTTCATCGCGATCTCGACCGCCGAGTCACCGGTGAACGGCAGCTCGCCGGTCAGCATCTCGTAGAGCACGATCCCCATCGAGTAGAGGTCGGACTGCGGCCCGACATCGAGGCCGCGCGCCTGCTCGGGCGAGAGGTACTGCGCGGTGCCCACGATCGAACCGACCTCGGTCATCTGCGCGGCGTTGGCCGCCCGGGCGATGCCGAAGTCCGTCACCTTGAGCCGGCCCTCGTCGGTCAGCACCATGTTGTGGGGCTTGATGTCGCGGTGGATGATCCCCTGGCGGTGGGCGAACTCGAGTGCGTCGAGCGCCTGCACGGCCCAGTTCACGACCTCCGCCTCCGGCAGCGGCGCCCGGCCCGTGATCTCGTCCTTGAGCGTCGGCCCGTTCAGGTACTCCATCGCGATGTACGAGGTTCCCGACGCATGGCCGCGGTCGTAGACCGACACGATGTTCGGGTGGGAGAGGCCGGCGGCCGCGGTCGCCTCGCGCCGGAACCGCTCCACGAACGCCTCGTCCTGGGCGTAGCGCTCGGCCAGGATCTTGATCGCCACCATCCGCCCGAGCGACTCGTCGCGGGCCAGGAACACGTCCGCCATGCCGCCCGTGCCCAGCCGCCGCTCGATCCGGTAGCGGTTGTCGAAAAGCTCGCCGATAAGGGAATCCATCGCCATCGGTCGGCCTACTGTGCCACGCCTTGGCCGAGATACGCCTCGATCACCGAGGCCGCGATCGGCGCCGAGACCTGGCCGCCGAAGAGCGGCGTGTGCTCGACGACGACCGCCACGGCGATCTTCGGGTTGACGACCGGGGCGAAGGCGATGAACCAGGCGGTGTTCACTCCGGCGACTCCTGTCTCGGCGGTTCCCGTCTTGCCGGCGACGGTCAGGCCGTTCAAGCGGGCGGCGGTTCCGGTGCCCTCGTCGACAACGTTCTGCATCATCCCGGTCAGATCCTGCGCTGACTGCGGCGACATCACCCGCTCGAGCTGCTCGGGACGCTGCGTGTAGACGCGCCTCCCGCTCGGGCTCACGACCCGGTCGACCATCGTGGGCTGCATTCGCTCACCGCCGTTCGCGACGGTCGCGGCGACCTCCGCCATCTGGAGCGGCGTCACGAGCAGGCGCTCCTGGCCGATCGCGACCCTCGCGACGTCTATGGGCGCGCCCGGCTTGAGCAGATGGCCGTTGTGGTAGAGCCCGGATGCGTTCATCTCGTCGGACGGGTACGTGAGCGGCGGCTCCGAGAAGAACCCGAACCGGGTCATGTACTCGTCGAGCGTCTTCTGGCCGAGCTGCTGGCCGATCTGAGCGAAGGCGGTGTTGACCGAAAAGGTGAGCGCCGTCGTGAGGCTGATGGGACCGAAGCTCTCGGTGCCGGCGTTGCAGAGCGGCAGCCCCTGCACGGTGATGCAGTGGCCCTTCGCGTCGATCAGCGGCTGGTCGGGCCCGTACAGCCCGGTGTCGAGCGCTGCCGCGGCCGTGACGGTCTTGAAGGTCGATCCCGGCGCGTAGAGGCCCTGGGTGGCGCGGTTCAGGAGCGGCGCGCCCGGCGTCCGAGCCAGCTTCGGGAAGTTGACCCCGACCGCCTCGGGCGAGAAGCTCGGCGAGGAGTACATCGCGAGGACGCGGCCGGTCGCGGGCTCGATCGCGACCACCGCGCCGACGTTCCCGGTCATGCCGGCCTCGGCCGCCCGCTGCGCAGGCACCGAGAGGCTGGTGACGACGTTGTCGCCGATCACCGTCTCGCCCTGGAGCTCCGATCCTATGCGCGAGACGACCGTGGCGAGGTCGCTGTTGGAGGCCGTCAGGTAGTCGTTCTCGGCCAGCTCGATGCCCGTGCGGCCGTTGCCGACGGTGTTGTAGCCGACGGCGTGCGCGAAGAGCGGCCCGAACGGGTAGTGGCGCAGGTAGAGCGTGAGCCCGTTGCGGCGCCGCTCGTGGTTGGAAGCCAGCACGGTGCGGCCGTTGGCCGCGTAGATCAGCCCGCGCTTGATCTGGAGCTGCCGGTACACGAGCCGCGCGTTGTCGCGCCGCGTCGCGAGCGAGTCGGCCGCCCAGATCTGCCAGTACGCGGTCAGCGTGATCAGCACCGCGAAGCCGATGGCGAACAGGCGAAACAGCGAGGCGATCTGGCGGTTCATGCCCGCTCTGCCGCCCGGTTGGACACCATGAGGAGGAGCGCGAGCATGATGAAGTTCGAGACGATCGACGAGCCGCCGTAGCTCACGAACGGCAGCGTGATCCCCGTGAGCGGGATGAGGCGGATGATCCCGCCGACGATCAGGAACGCCTGGAGCCCGAAGGCGAACGTCAGCCCACACGCCAGGAGCTTCGAGAAACCGTCGTCGGCGAGGGCCGCGATCTTGAAGCCTCGGTAGCAGAAGAGCAGGTAGATGAGCAGGAGCCCGGCCGCGCCCGCAAGCCCGGTTTCGTCGGCCCAGGCCGCATAGATGCCGTCGGTCTGGACGGCGGGGATGATCGTCTGGCCGTGGTTCAGCACCTGGAGGCTTCTGCCCAGCCCGGTCCCGAAGATGCCTCCGTCGGCGATCGCCTCGATCGACTGGACGATCTGATAGCCGGTCGTGTGCGGGTGGGCCCACGGGTCGATCCACACCTGAAACCGCTCCTGCACGTGCCCGACCGCGTGGTAGACCGCCCACGAGCCTGCGGCGAAGAGCCCGAGGCCGAGCACCGTGTAGAGGTGCCGGCCTGTCGCGACATAGATCATCGAGAGGTAGATGCCGAAGAGCAGGAGCGCCGTCCCGAGGTCGTTCATCACCGCCAGCACGCCCAGCGAGATGCCGGCCATGAGCGCGAGCGGGCCGAGGTGGCGCGCCGCGGGCAGGCCGACTCCGAGGACCGTGCGGTGCGCCATCGTCAGCACCTCGCGCCGGTCGCGCAGGTAGCTCGCGAGGAACACGACGAGGAGCAGCTTGGCGAACTCGCCGGGCTGCACCTGGACGCCGCCGAACCGAAGCCACAGCTTCGCGCCGTTGATCGTCGTCCCGACCACCATCGTGATGACGAGCAGGCCGACCGCTGTGGTCGCGAGCAGGTACGTGTAGGGCTCGAGCCGGCGGTGGTCGCGGACGATGAACACCATCCCCAGGAATGCGAGCAGGCCGATGACGACCCACACCGACTGGTCGCGTGCCAGCGTCGGGCTCAGCCGGTAGATCTCGGTGAGCCCCATGGCGCACAGGAGTGCCGCGAGAGGCAGGAGCCATGGATCCGCCCGCGGCAGCCCGGCGCGCACGCCGATGTGCGCGAGGCCGAAGACGCCGAGGAACACGCCGGCATACGTCAGCGACGCGCTCGAGATCTCGTTCTGGCGGGCGGTGTAGACGGAGAGGAAGCCGATCGCGGTGAGCCCCCCGACCCAGCCGAGGTTCCAGAGCTCGCGCATCCGTTCCGACCTCACGGGCTGGCCACCTCGTACGGGCGAAGGGTGTGGCGCGCGCCCGACTCCGAGCGCAGGGTGTGGTCGAAGAGCCGCCGGCGCTGGTCGGGCGGAAGCGCCACGTAGCTCACCCGCGACTCGTAGATCACGTGGTAGAGGTGGACGCCGAACGGCAGCTCGACCGGCACGCCCTGGTAGATCGCGACCCGGCCGGTGTCGGTGTCGGCGCCGATGAAATGGCTCGCGCGAAGGCCGATCGCCCCGGCGACGGCGAGGACGAAGACCAGGACGACGGCCGAGGCGCCGATCAGCGCCTTCCGGAGCCCGCCCCCCGATCCCGGCCCGGCCGGGCCCGAGCTCCGCAGGGGCGGCTCGTCGTCGATGTGCTGCGGGAGGACGCGATGGACGGTCGCGCCCGACGTCACCTCCTCGTCGGCGTCCGCGGTCGGTTCCCCGAAGCGCACGACCACGGCGGTCACGTTGTCCTCTCCGCCCGCCTTGAGCGCCGCTCGGACGAGCTGGCGGGCGATGTCGGCCGCACCCGTCGGCGACGCCATGGCCGCGGCGATGTCGGGCTCGGAGATCATGGTGTTCAGGCCGTCCGTGCACAGGAGCAGCACGTCCTCCGGGTGCGCTTCGAGAGTGAACGTGTCGATCTGCACCTCCTCGTCGGTGCCGAGGGCCCGCGTGATCACGCTGCGCTGGGGATGCTGCTCGGCCTCGACCTCGGAGAGCTGTCCCTGGCGGACGAGCTCGTGCACGAGTGAGTGATCCTCGGAGAGGCGCTGGAGGGCGCCGTCGCGCAGGAGGTATGCACGGCTGTCGCCGACGTGCGCGAACGCGACGGTGCCGTTCTCGGCGACGAGCGCCGCCGTCACCGTGGTCCCCATGCCCGACGCCTCGGCGTCCGTCCGCGAGCGCTCGTAGATGCGGCGGTTCGCAAGGCCGATCGTCGCCCGCAGCGCGTCCTCGCCCTGGTGCTGGATCAGGTCGAGCTCAGCGAAGGCCTCGGCGCACATTCGGGAGGCGAGCTCGCCTGCGAGCGCGCCGCCCATGCCGTCGGCCACCATGAAGAGCGGCGAGCGCAGGAGGAACGAGTCCTCGTTGGAGCGGCGAACGTTGCCGGTCTGGGTCAGGCCGGCCGAATCGACGACTCGCGCTGTCATTCGGCGGTCCGGTACTCCAGCTGCGTCTGGCCGATGGTCACGACGTCTCCGGCCCGGAGCGCCCGTCGGCCTGAGACTCGGTCCCCGTTCACGAACGTTCCGTTGGTCGAGCGCAGGTCCTCGACCACATCCCCGTCCTGGCCGTGAGCGAACCGGGCATGGCGGCCGGAAGCATACCCATCGGCCCCGAGGGGGATATCGAGGGCTTCGTCACGTCCGGCGACGAGGTCTCGCCCGAGGTCGATCTCGGTTCCCTCGGGCAGCTCGGGGCTCGCGACCACCAGGAGCCGCGCGCGCCGCCGGGGAGGCGTCTTGAGCGCCGCCGGCCGCTTGGGCGGCGTCAGCACCATGCTCTCCTGGCCGACCGCGATGTCGCGCGAGGCGACGCGGATCACCCGCCACACGAACAGGTAGAGGAGGACGACGAACGCGACCTTGAGCGCGAGCAGGAGTTGCTCAACCAATGCGGCGCTCGAACGTGATCTGGGTCGTCCCCACCCCGATCACGTCGCCGTTCATGAGCGACGTCTCCGTAACCCGCTGCCCATTCACCTCCGTGCCGTTCGTCGATCCCAGGTCGACGAGCGAGAATCCGCGCCCGATGCGACGGACCTCCGCGTGGCGGCGCGAAACGTTCGGGTCGCCGACCACGATGTCGCATTCGCTCGACCGGCCGATCACGGTGATGGTGTGGCCCTCCAGGTCGAACTCGCGGCCGTCCCACATGAGGACGACCACGTCGGGGGCCGCGGCGGGTGTGGGCTCCGGCTCCGGCTCCGGTTCGGGGGCCGGGTCGGACGCGTACACCATCGTCGCGCCGGGCGGAACGATCGGGACGTCCGGCCCCATCGGCGGGAGCGGCGCTGCGACCGGGATCGACGGCTCCGCCGGGGCCTCGGGCGCGGCGGCGGCCTCGATGTCGTCCTCGTCGGTCGCCTCCACCGCGATCCCGAACATCCCGACATGCAGGTCGTCCTCGGTCTCGAGCGTGACCACGGGTCGCGTCGCCGTCGTATACCCCTCGCGGCGGGCGTGCTCGACCAGGTACTCCTCGAGCTCGGTGCACATCTGGGTCTCGTAGGCCGCGAACTGCTCGCGGTCGGCCGGGTTCAGGTAGACCGTGTAGGTGCTCGGGACGTAGACGCGGTGGATCGAGATGGTGCGATGGTCGTCCATCTCCTTGGCGAGCTTGCGCGCCAACTCCACCGGCTGAACGGAGGATCGGAACGTCCGGCCGAAGACTCCTTCGACCACGCCGCCGATCTTCCGCTCGATGTTCCGGAATACGCTCACGGTTGGTGGCGCCGGGGCAGCGTCTCGGGTGGTCAACGTGCCGCCAGCGGCCGTTCGAGCCGCGGGCCGGCGAGCGCCCAGGCGACCGGCAGTATACCCACGAGCATCGCCGCGACCACCGCTCCTGGAGCCGCTCCAGGCTGCTCGCCCAGGACATGCGGCGCGCCCGCCACGGCCAGGCCGAAGGCGATTGCCCAGAGGACGACGGCCTGGATCCGGCGCGAGTCGTCGCGCTGCCACGCGACCGGGAGGAGGACGGCGGCGATCACCATCGCAACGCCGATCGCGACGACCTCCGGGGCCCGGCCCAGTGCGGTGGCATAGGTCACCGGGCTCGAGGCGGCCGGGAGCAACCTGGCGGCATGGGGCGGAAGCCATCCGCCGGCCACCGCAGCCACCACGGCGCCCGCGGCAGCCTCGGCGGCCCTGCGCCGCGGCGTCGGTGCCGTCGCCGCGATCAGCACGTACGCCGGCCCGAGCCCGGCCAGGCCGAGCGGAATGGCAGCGAGCGGCGCCAGAAGCCGGGATGTACCGCCCCACCGCGTCCCCGCCCAGATCCACGCGGCGCACAGGCCCGTCCACACGAGACCGGCGGCCTCGGCATAGTTCCAGAACGCCGGGATGCACATGAGGCCGGCGAACGACACCGCGGCGACGGGGCGCTTGTAGGCCAGGACGCCGGCGACGGCGGCCAGCGGAAGCGACCAGGCGGCCGGGTAGACCGGGAACGCGGCGAGCACCCACGCCATCGCCAGGCCCGAGAGCACCGCCGCCGCGGGGCGGATCGCGCGGGCGGGGCGGGGGACTGCCAATTGGCGGTGGCTGGGGGTGCCAATTGACCGCGGTGCCGTGGCCCGCCGTGGCCCGTCCTGCTCCCCGCTGGGAGCCGCATCGCGGTCGGCGAGCGCGCGCAGGAGCCGGTCGCGGAGCTCGGCCGCCGCCGGCCGCCGCGAGGGGTTGTGGTCGAGGGCCCGGTCGACGGCGCGGCACACGCCTGCCGGAAGGTCGGGACGCGCGGCCCCGAGCGGCTCGGCGCCGGCCGCGAGCTTCTCGAGGAGCTGCGCCAGCGTCTTTGCCTTGTAGGGGTTGGCCCCGGTGAGCTGTGTGTAGAGCGTGAGGCCGGCCGCCCACACGTCGGTGGCGCCCGATGCGCGCGTGCCGGCCGCCTGCTCGGGCGACATGTACGACAGCGTGCCGAGGACGCGCTCGTCGACCGTCTGGTCGCCGGCATCCTCGTCGCTCGCGATGCCGAAGTCGGTCAGGGTGACCGTGCCGTCGCGGGCCACGAGGATGTTCGCGGGCTTCACGTCGCGGTGCACGATCCCGCGGGCGTGGGCGTGGGCGAGGGCATCGCACACCGCTGCGATGGCGCGCACGGCCTGCTCGTCCTCGAGGCCGCTCCTGTCGAGCCGCTCACCCTCCACAAGCTTCGACACCAGGTAGACGTGCTCGTCATCGCCCTCGACGCCGAGCACCGTGTGGATGTTGGGATGGTCGAGCTTGCGCGCCGTGCGCGCTTCGCGGTCGGCACGCGGAGCGAGCCCCTCGCTGCGGCTGAACACCTTCACCGCGACGCGCTCGCCGCCGCCCGCCCTTGCACAGTAGACCGTCCCGAATCCACCCCGGCCGAGCTCCTGCTCGATCGTGTAGCGGTCCGCCACCAGGCGTCCTGTGAGGGGTGGGGTGAGGGTCGCTCGGGCGGGCTCTGCCACGGTGCGCATGACATTTGCCGGAGACCGCGAGACTCCTGCAAATTCTCATATCCGGGCAAGCTGATAGGGTCCGATCCGTGGCGCCCGACGACTTCTTCGACTCCGATTGGGAGGAGACGGGCGGGACGCAGGAGACGGCTGTCACCCGCCCCTCGGGCGGCGGCTCGGACCCCGAGCAGGCACCGCCTCCGCGCCGACCGCGGGCTGAGCCAACGCCTCGCACGAGACCGTCGTTCGGGTCGCTCAGGACGGGCAACCTGCCGCCGCTCCAGTATCGGCGGCTGGCCGCGCTTGGGTTGGGCATCCTCGTCGTCGTCGTCGTGCTGGTGCTGCTCGCCCGGAGCTGCTCGGGAAGCTCCTCCCAGAGCAAGAACATCGACTACTTCAACGCGCTCAAACAGCAGGCGCTGGTACCGTCGAGCGAGATCTCGTCGGAGTTCCACAAGACGCTCAATTCGCCGTCGGGCACCAAGCTGAGCGTGGTGCAGCAGCAGTTCGCATCCCAGGCCGCCGCGATGAGCAAGGCTGCCGACGCGGCCGCCTCGATCGCCCCCACCAAGCAGCTCGAGCCGTACCAGCCCGCGCTCGTCCAGGCCCTCCAGTACCGCGTGTCCGGGCTCAAATGCCTCGCGGGCAACATCGGCCAGGCCTGGAAGCGCAAGCGGCCGGCGGCCGTCGGCCGGAGCCTGGCGCCGTGCACCCAGCGGCTCCTGGCGTCCGACATCGTCTACTCCGACTCGTTCGCCCAGCCCGCCACGACCGCCCTCAAGGGCCTGGGCGTGCAGGTGCCGGTGTCGAGCTTCCTCGACGCCAAGGATGCCGATCTCGTCACCCCTGTCGGCATCGGCGCCGCCATCACGCGTCTCAAGCCGAGCGCGGTCCACGGCCTGCACGGCCTCGGCATCGTGTCGGTCGTCGCGCTCCCGCAGGGCACCACCCTGCAGACGGGCTCGTCTCAGGTGAACGAGCTCACCGGCGACGACAAGCTGGTCATCGTCGTCTCGGCGAGGAACTTCGGGAACTTCCGCGAGGTCGGGGTGCCCGTGACGCTCACGCTCACCCGGGCCGGCTCGGCGCCGATCACGCAGCAGGCGAAGATCCCGTCGATCGACAAGGCGGCCACCGCCACCGTGCGGTTCCCCGACCTCTTCAAGAACGCATCGACGCAGCCTGAGTTCACGCAGCGCTACAAGATGACCGTGACCGTCCACCAGGTCCCGGGAGAGAGCGTTCTCTCGAACAACAAGCGGACGTACCTCGTCCAGTTCCGTCTGCCGACATGACCACCGCCGACACCGCCCTCGACGTCGCCATAGGCGCCGCGGGCGCCGCCGGGCTGCTGCTGCTCTTCACCGGCTATCTGTGGATCCAGGTGCGCAGGATGCGCCGGGCCCAGAAGGTCGTCATCGGGTCGAAGAGCGCCGACCTGGTCGAGTACGCGATGTCGCTCCTGGCCCGGGTGGAGCAGGCGGAGAGCACCGCCGGGGCGGCGCAGTCGGCGGTCCGGGCGCTGTCCGAGCGGGTCGACGGCTGCTTCGAGCGGCGGGCCCTCCTGCGGTACGATGCGCTCGAGGGGGCCGGCGCCAAGCAGTCGGTGACGATCGCGCTGATGGACGCCTCGCGATCGGGCTTCGTGCTCTCGGCGATTCAGGGTCGCGACTATGCGCGCATCTACATCAAAGACGTGCGAAACGGGCTCAGCGACGTCGAGCTCTCCCCCGAGGAGAAGCGCGTGCTCGCCGAAGCCACCGCCTGAGGGGCGGCGTGGCTGACATCGTCGTCCGGCCCTTCTGCGAGTCCGACTCCCAGGCGCTCCTTCGCCTGGCGGGCGAGGCGTCGACGCCGCACGAGCTCGTGCCGTCCGCCCCTGATGACGACATCGTCTTCGTCGCTGAGGTCGAGGGCCACCCGGCCGGCTACATGGCGCTTCGCGAGGACGGGCGTGCGCTCGTCGTCGAGCAGATCGTCGTCGCGCCGGCCGACCAGGGCCGCCACGTCGGGCACCGGCTGCTCGACTGGGCCGAGGGGTACGGCACGAGCCGCGGGATGGAGCTGTTGCGCATCCCTGCGGCCGGCTCCGACCGGCGGGCGCGCGACTTCTACGCCCGCCGCGGATACGTCGATGCGGGCGGTGCTCTGGTGCGGGACATCCCGCACGTCGACGCCTGACCGCCGGGTGCTCCGTCCGGGCCGGGGCCGATACTTGGCCATCCCGAGCCTCGGCGATCACTGGACGTCCACCCCTGTGTCGGCGCCGTCCGGCGGAGCGTCGCCGACGGCGCGGTGGCCGAATCGGTGGCTCCCGTGGCTTCCGCGGACGCGCGAGGTCCGGAAGGGCGCGGACGCGACCGTCACGCGGGCATCCATCCCGACCGCGGTCTCGACGCACACAGCGGGGGATAACACCGCCTGAATCTTCCCCACATCTTCACCACCATCCAAGTACGGTGATGACATGGCGAAGCTCAGACTGACTCCCCAAACACGCGGCTTCTATCCGCTGTTCGATCGGGCCGCGACCAACCTCGTCTCGACGTCGCAGCTCCTGCTCGACCTGCTCGAGCACTACCCCGATCGGCGGGCCTTGGTCGACGAGATCAAGGACCGCGAGCACGAGGGCGACCGCGTCACCCACGAGATCGTCCAGCTCGTCAACAAGACGTTCGTGACGCCGATCGACCGCGAGGACATCTACGATCTGGCGACCGTCCTCGACGACATCTGCGACTTCATGGACCAGGTCGCCGACGAGCTGAACCTGTACGGGGTCGAGGAGGTGCCGCCCGAGGCCATCGAGCAGGCCGGGGTGATCCTCCGCGCCGTCTCGAAGATCGCCGACGCCGTGCACTGCCTCGACGGCCTCAAGGACATCAGCCACCACCTGATCGACGTGCACACCCTCGAGGACGAGGGCGACCGGATCGTGCGCTCGGCCACCGCGCGCCTCTTCCGCGATGGGCTGGATCCGCTCGTGGTCATCCGCTGGAAGGACATCCATCACGACCTGGAGCAGGCAGTCGACGGGTGTGAGCACGCCGCTCACGTGCTGGAGAGCATCTACCTGAAGAACCGATGAGCGACGGCCTCCTGGTCGTGATCGTCGCGGTGGCACTCGCGTTCGACTTCACGAATGGCTTTCACGACACGGCGAATGCCGTCGCCACCTCCGTCTCCACCCGCGCGCTGTCGCCGCGGGTGGCTGTCCTGATCGCCGCCATCATGAACTTCCTGGGCGCGTTCTCGTCGACGGCGGTGGCAAAGACCGTCGGGGACGGGCTGATCAACACCGACCCGGGCCGCGTGACCCCGCATCTGATCCTGGCGGCGCTGTTCGGCGCGATCGCGTGGAACCTCTTCACGTGGTACCTCGGTCTGCCGTCATCGTCGTCCCATGCGCTGGTCGGTGGTCTGGTCGGAGCCGCACTTGCGGCCGGCGGGCCCGATCCGGTGCAGTGGGACGGCATCTGGAACAAGGTGGTGTGGCCGGGCCTGGCGAGCCCGGTGATCGGGTTCGTCCTCGCCGGGGCGCTCATGGTGGCGATCCTGTGGGCGTTCCGGCGCGTCCTCCAGGGGCCGCTCAACCGCGCGTTTCGGCTCGCGCAGGTGTTCTCGGGCAGCTTCATGGCGTTCGCCCACGGGACGAACGACGCCCAGAAGACGATGGGCGTCATCGCGCTCGCCCTCTACTCGGCGGGTCACACGAGCTCGCCGACCGTTATCCCCACGTGGGTGATCGCCGTGGCGGCGACCGCCATCGCCGCGGGCACGTACGTCGGCGGCTGGCGGATCATGCGCACGATGGGCACGCGCATCTTCAAGCTCGAGCCACCGCAGGGATTCGCGGCCCAGGCGACCGCGAGCGGTGTCCTCTACACCGTGGCGACGCGGTACGGATTCCCGGTCTCGACCACGCACGTCATCTCGAGCTCGGTGATGGGAGCGGGCGCCACGACCCGCGTCTCGGCCGTCCGGTGGGGCGTCGCGGCCGACATCGTCACCGCGTGGATCCTCACGATCCCGGCCGCCGGCCTGGTCGCTGCCGGCCTGTACGAGCTCCTCGGCGCGTTCATGTGATCGTTATCTCATTACCGCGTTCGGGGGATGCGAGCGGGATGCCGACGGCCTAGCCTGCCGGGAGTCGTGGTTCCCTGGTTGACTGGCGGCGACACGGCACCCACGCCTGGGGGTGTCGGGAGAGCCGGGTCGGCGGCATACGCCGGCGGCGGCGTCGCCTCCGTGCCCGCGTTGCACGATGACGCCCCATGCCGGCTCCTCGGTGAGCTGCTCGGCCTCGACGCCGTGTGGATCGTCGCCCCGGGGCCCGCAGGACGCGCGGTCACGGCCCGGTGGGAGCGTGAAGCTGCCCGCCTGCAGCGCATGGGCGAGGCCCGTCTGGCCGCCCTCGTCAAGGACGTCGACCGCGAGGCGATCCAGACGCGCGACGGTCGCTACGCGGTGCTGGTGGCGCCGCTTGCCGCCGGCGGGCGTGTGGTCGCCCACCTCGTGGGGTCGGCGCGCGCCGCACGTGCGTTTCGCCCCGACGAGCTGCGCGCGGCCGAACTCGTGGCCGCCGGTGCCGCCGCCAGGGGAGGCCAGGCCCAGCCGCCTGCCGATGTCGTCTCGGCGCGGGCCCGAGACCGCCTGCTCGCCCAGATGGGCCTCCTGCGGTCGCTCACCTCGCGGCTGGCGTATGCCCGCTCCGAGGGCGAGATCGCCCATGCCGTTGTGGCCGAGCTCGTCCGCCAGGACCGGTTTCACGCGCCGCGGTTCTACCTCCGCTCGGAGGTCGGCCACGAGGCGGCGCTCGTGACGCATGACGGCGAGGATCACGACGAGGAGGATGTGGCGCGAGTCGGCGATGCGGCGGCCGCGCGCGCCGTGATCGACGGGCGGGCCCGGTTGATCCCCGGCGAGGCCGTCATGGTCGCCCCGATGCTGGGCGACGAGGACACCCTCGGCGCCATCGTCGTCTCGGGGCCGCAGGGCGACACATTCGACGCGCTCGACCTCGGTGTGCTCGAGGTGGTCGCGGCGCACACCGCCGTCGCGTGCCGGAACGTGCGGCTGTATGCGTCGATGCGGGAGGCTGCCGAGATCGCCGAGGCGATGCTCGAGCTCGGCGCCGCGCTGGCGGCGCAGGTGAGCGTCGGCGCCGTGGCGGAGATGCTGGCGCGGGCGGTCGACCGGCTGGTCGAATGCGCCGGGATGACGGTCTGGCTTCGCATGGGCGACCGGCTGGAGCTGGCTGCGCACATCGGCTACACCCCCCGCGAGGCGAACAGGCTCGGATCGGCCTCGATGCGTGCGGACGCCCCGCCGTTCGCCGGGAACCTCGAGGCGCGCCACGTGCTGGCGCTGGACTCGGACGAGACGGAGGCGCTGGCGGCGAGCGCGGGCCTTCCGACCTACGGGGTGTCCTACACCCTCGTCCCGATCGGCGAGCGCGCCGGCAACCGCGCGGCGCTCATCGTCCAGCGCGGTCGCCGTCGTGGGCCGCCGAGCTCGCGAGACGAGCGGATGCTGCTCGGGATCGCCGACCAGGCGCTGCTCGCGATCGACAACCGCTCGCTCGTCGACGAGCTCGAGGAGGCGTTCCTGGCGACGATGCGCTCGCTCGCGAACGCGCTGCAGACGAAGGACGAGTACACCGGCGACCACGCCCAGGCGCTCGTCGGGATGGCCGAGGAGGTCGGGCGCAGCCTCGAGCTGGGCGCACTCGCACTGCGCGATGTCGGCGTTGCGGCGGCCCTGCACGACGTCGGCAAGATCGGGATCCCGGCGTCGATCCTCGGCAAGCCCGGCCCGCTGACCGACGACGAGTGGACGGTCATGCGCCGCCACCCGGAGTTGGGCGCACGGATCATGGAGCCGGTGCCCGGGCTGGCCGGCGCCCGCTCGATCGTCATCGCCTGCCATGAGCATTGGGACGGGTCCGGCTACCCGCTCGGCCTGGCCGGCGACGACATCCCGCTCGGTGCGCGGATCATCCTCGCCTGCGACGCCTTCCATGCCATGACCTCCGATCGCGTGTACCGCCGGGCCATGCCCGTCGACGCGGCGATCTCGGAGCTCCGCGAGTGCGCCGGCCGGCACTTCGAGCCGCGTGTCGTCGACGCGCTGGTCGAGGTCATCGCGAACGGCGCCCACGCGTCATAGCAGCGGCTACTCGCTCAGGATCTTGTCCGCCCACACGATCAGGCGGGACAGATCGGCCACGGTGGCGGCGACGGCGTTCTTCCCCGCCAGGTGCTCCTCCCGAACCCCACGGGCCCGGCTGCAGTTCGTTCAGACGTGAATCGGGATGCGGTGGGCGATCACGCGGTCGAACGCCTCCCGAAGCGGCGGCCATCCCACCGGCACGATCGCGTTCGCCACCTCGTCGCGCATCAGGTTCACCGCCTCGCCGAGCAGGAAGATCTGCACCTCGTGGCCGTCGTCGGCAAACGCCGCTCCGTGCAGGAAGGGGAAGCTCGCTCGCGTCGGGTCGTCGCTGCCCCAGGCGCTCTTCAGGAGGATGCGGGCCACGGACGGCAGTCTAGGCCCCGGCCGGCCTGTGCATCTAGCCGGCCTCGGCCGCGTGCCGCTCCCACTCGCGGTAGAGGTACGCCAGCTCCTCCTGGAGCTCCTGGTGGCGGGTGCCGTCCTCTGCGACCGCGGCGTCGTTCTCGTACGCCTCGGGCTGTGAGAGCCGCGTCTCGAGCGCACCCAGCTCCTCCTCGAGCGTCGCGATCGCGCGCTCCAGCTTGGCAGCCTGCTTGGCCGCCCGCTGCGACGAGCGCCGCTCCGGCGCCTGCTTCGGCGTGGCACGCTTGGCCGCCTTCGCCGGCTTGGCCGGTCCGGCCTGCGGCGCTGCATGGGCCTGGGCGTAGTCGCCGAACCCGCCCCCGCGCGCGGTCAGCCGGCCGGCCTCGATCGCCAGCGTGCCGGTCGCCAGAGCCTCGATCAGCGCACGATCGTGCGAGACGAAGAGCAGCGTGCCCGGAAACGCCAGCAGCGCGTCCTCGAGCGCCTCGCGGCTCTCGATGTCGAGGTGGTTCGTCGGCTCGTCGAGCACGAGGAAGTTCGCGCCGGAGACGACCGTGCGAAGCAGCGCCAGCCGCCGCCGCTCGCCGCCCGAGAGGGCTGAGACGGGCTTCTCGACCTCTTCGCCCGAGAACAGGAACCGCCCGAGCAGCGTCCGCGCCTGCGGCCCCGTCAGCTTCGTCCCGGCGACCACGGCGTCGATCGTCCGCAGGCCCTCGGGAAGCTCGAGCGACTGCTGCGAGTAGTAGCCGACGGTGACGTTGTGGCCCAGCTTGACCCGGCCCGCGGCCGCCTCGCGCCGGCCGAGCAGCGTCTCGAGGAGCGTCGTCTTGCCCGCCCCGTTCGGGCCGATCAGCGCCACCCGCTGGCCGCGCTCGACGGCGAAGCCGGCGTCGGCGATGAGCGTGCGCCCCGCCACTTCGAGGATCAGCTTCTCGGCCTCGACCACGATGCGGCCGCTCCGCGCCGGCGGCGGGAAGCCGAACTTCAGCGAGCGCTGCTCCGTCGGCCGCTCGACCCGCTCGATCCGGGCCATCGCCTTCAGCTTGCTCTGCGCCTGGCGGGCCTTCGTCCCGTACCGGAACCGGTCGACGAACCGCTGGAGGTGCGCCAGCTCCTCCTGCTGGCGCTCGAAGGCGCCCGCCTGGGCCGCGACCCGCTCGGCCTTGACGCGGCGCCAGTTCGAGTAGGAGCCCTTCTCGTAACGCCCCCGCCCGCGGTCGATCTCGAGCACGCCGGTGGCGACCGACTCCAGGAACCAGCGGTCGTGCGACACGAACACCGCTCCGGCGTCGAGCCCGGCGAGGTGGTCCTCGAGCCACTCGATGGCGTCGGTATCGAGGTGGTTGGTCGGCTCGTCGAGGAGCAGGACATCCGGCTCGGCGGCGAGGGCGCGCACCAGCGATGCCCGCGTCAGCTCGCCGCCCGAGAAGGTGCGCAGCGGCCGGTCGAGATCGGCTCCTGAGAATCCGAGACCGCGCGCCACCGCCTCGAGCCGGGTGCGCCATGCGTAGCCGCCGGCCCGCTCGAACTCGCGCTGGGCGGCGTCGTAGCGGCGAAGGACGGCGTCGGTCGGGTGCTCGGTCATCCGCGTCTCGAGCTCGCGCAGCTCCGCCTCGAGCTCCTCCGCCTTGGCGGCTCCGGCACCCACGTATGACCCGAGCGTGTCGGTTCCGGCGAGCGGGGGGCGCTGGTCGTGCAGGGCCACGCGCGTCCCCGGCGGCATCGAGATGTCGCCGCGGTCGGGTTGGAGCTCGCCGGCGAGCATGCGCAGCAGCGTCGTCTTGCCGGCGCCGTTTCGGCCGACGAGCGCGACCCGGTCGCGGGGGCGGATGATCGCCGACACATCGGCGAGGACCTCGTCCGCCCCGTAGGAGAGCGCCGCGGAGGTGACGTGCACGGTCATGGCCGTATGATGGCGGCCCGTGGTGGCCCTCTTCCCCACCTGCCTCGGTGAGGCGCTGAATCCGGTTGCCGTCCGCGATGCCGAGCGGCTCCTGGGCGCCGCCGGAGTCGCGTCCCAGCGGCCGTCCGGAGCAACGTGCTGCGGGCAGCCCGCGTGGAACAGCGGCTTCGTGCGTGACGCCCGCCGGGTCGCGCGCCGAACGCTTCGCGCGCTCGCAGATGCGGAGGCCGTGGTCGTCCCGGCCGGCTCCTGCGCCGCGATGATGCGGCTCCACTGGCGCCACCTCTTCCACGGCGAGCGCGACCAAGAGCTCGCCGAGCGCGTGTCCGCGCGCACCTTCGAGCTCTCGCAGTACCTCGTCGACGAGCTCGGGTGGCGGCCTCCGGAGCCCGCGGCGCGCAGCGAGGTCACCTATCACGACTCCTGCCACATGCTGCGCGAGCTTCGCCTGCACGACCAGCCGCGCACACTGCTGGCGGCCGTCGCCGAGCTGCAGGAGCTGCCGCGGGCCGACCGCTGCTGCGGGTTCGGCGGCACGTTCTCGATCCGCTACCCGGATGTCTCGACGGCGATGGCCGACGACAAGCTGGCGTCGGCCGCCACGATCTCGGCGACCACCGTCGCGAGCGCCGACCCGGGGTGCGTGATGCAGATCGAGGGCCGGGCCTCCCGCGTGGGCGCCGGCGTCCGGGTCGTGCACCTCGCCACCGTCCTGGCCGAGGCCCTGTGAGCGGCTTCGAGGCGCGTGCCGCCGCCGCGCTGGCCGATCCGCGCAAGCGCGCGAACGTGCCTCGGTTCGCGGAGCGCGCGGCCGACAATCGCGTCCGCGGGCTCGAGGGCGTCGACCTCGAAGCCCTTCGCACCGCCGGCGAGGCCGCTCGCTCGCGGGCCATCGACGACCTCCCAGCGCTGCTCGACGCGCTCCAGGCGAAGCTCGAGGCGGCCGGGGCCGTCGTCCACCGCGCGGCGACGGGCGCCGACGCCGCCCGCTACGTGACCGAGGTCGTGCTGCGCCACGGCCGCATGGTCGTGAAGGGCAAGTCGATGGCGGCCGAGGAGATCGGCCTCAACGAGCACCTCGAGGCGGCGGGTGTGGAGGTCGTCGAGACGGACCTCGGCGAGTTCATCGTGCAGACGGCGGGCGAGGCGCCCGAACACATCATCATCCCGGCGATCCACAAGACGACCGATCAGGTGCGCGAGCTGTTCGAGCCCCTCGCCGGCCGACCGATCGGAGACGACCCGGCCGATCTCACGGCGTTCGCCCGCGACCATCTCCGCAGCCGGTTCCGGGAGGCGTCGGTCGGGATCACGGGCGTCAACTTCGCGGTCGCCGAGACGGGCACCATCGTCCTCGTGACGAACGAGGGCAACGGCCGCATGTGCTCGTCGCTGCCGCCGGTGCACATCGCCGTCATGGGGATGGAGCGGGTCGTGGCCGAGCTCGCTGACCTGGAGGTGCTGCTGCCGCTCCTCACACGCTCGGGGACGGGGCAGAAGATCACGTCGTACGTGACGCTCCTCAACGGCCCGCGCCGCGGCGAGGAGCGGGACGGGCCCGAGGAGATGCACGTCGTGATCCTCGACAACGGTCGCTCTCGGGTGCGCGAGACGCCCTACCGGAGCGTCCTCAACTGCATCCGCTGCGGCGCCTGCCAGAACGTGTGCCCGGTGTATCGCCAGGTGGGCGGCACCGCCTACGGGTGGGTCTACGGCGGCCCGATCGGCGCCGTCCTGACGCCGCTCCTCCACGGCGACCAGGAGCTCGGCCATGCCTCGTCGCTGTGCGCGGCATGCGACGACGTCTGCCCGGTCAAGATCCCGCTGCACGAGCTCCTGCTCGGACTTCGCCGCGACCGCGCCGCCGACTCGGCCGGGGCGCTCGAGCGGCTCGCGTTTCGCCTCTGGAGCTTCGCCTGGAGCCGCCCGCGGCTCTTCCGGTGGAGCGTCCGGCTCGCCGGGCGGGCCCGCGGCCGGCTGCCGCTCCTACGGCGCTGGACGAGGACGCGCGACCTGGAGGTGCACCGGTGATCGAGCAGTTCACCCGAGAGCTCGAGGCGGTCGGCGGCCACGTCCACCACGGCCGCGCCGCCCTCGAGGAGCTCGCCGGCGACGGCGCGTCCGTCACGCCGTGCCTCGCGCTGATCGCCGACACCGGCACTGCGGTCGTCTCGGCCCGGCTCTCACAGGGGCGCCGCCGGGGGCTCGTCGATCCGGTGCACGTGATCGAGGCCACGTCCGCTCAGCTCGTCCCCGACCTGGGCGCCGCGCTGCGGCTGATCGGCCCCGAGCTGGCCGTCTCGTCAGCAGTCACGCTGGTGACGGGGCCGAGCCGCACGGCCGACATCGAGCAGAACCTGATCCGGGGTGTGCACGGTCCGGGCGAGGTGCATGTGGTATTCGTCGAGCCGTGAGCGCGCCCTCGACCGAGTTCCTGTATCTGAGCCAGGAGGACGTCGTGGCTGCGGGCGGCACCGACATGGCGGCGATGATCGACGTGATGGCGCGCGCCTTCGCCGTGAAGGCCGCGGGGGACGTGTTCATGCCGCCGAAGGTCATGATCACGTGGTCGGACGGCCCCGGCACCGAGGAGCGCGACGGCCGCATCATGGCCATGCCGGCGTATGTCGGCGGGGAGTTCGACGTCGCCGGCCTGAAGTGGATCCCGAGCGTCCCCGACAACCCGGCGCGAAACGACCTGCCGCGAGCGAACGCGCTGGTCCTCCTGTCGGACAGGGCGACCGGTCTTCCCCTGGCGGTGATGGACGGGACAGTCGTGAGCGCGATGCGCACCGGGGCGGTGACCGGCCTCGCGGTCCGGCACCTGGCCGTCGCCGGCGCGCGCGTGGCGTGCCTGATCGGGGCCGGCGTGCTGGCCCACACCCAGCTCGACGCGCTTCGCATCGCCATGCCTGCGCTGACCGAGGTGCGCGTCTACGACCCGCGCGCCGAGCGGTGCGCCGCGTTCTGCGCCGGGCGAACCGCGGCGACCGGGCTCGACGTGCGGCCCGCCGCGAGCGCCGAGGAAGCGGTGCGCGGAGCGGCCGTCGTGGTGCCCGCGACGATGTCCGTCGATCCCACGTTTGCGCCGGAGTGGCTCGACGAGGGCGTCACGGTCGTCCTCGTCTCGAGCCTCGACGGGCCGGTGGAGCTGCACACTGTCACCGGTCTGCTCGTCGTCGACGACTGGGAGCACGAGTCGACGCACGAGGGCCGCTACGCCCAGCGCCTGGTCGCCGCCGGAGTGCTCGACGCGGGCGGCCCGGGCGTCGCCGAGCTCTGCGACGTCGTCACGGGGCGGCATCCCGGCCGGGCGGCGCCGGGCGACCGGGTGGTCGTGAGCCCCGTCGGCCTTGCGCTCGACGACGTGACCGCGGCCAAGCACGTGCTCGACCGGGCGAAGGACGCCGGCCTCGGAACCACGCTCCGGCTCCGCTCGGGCCCTCCGGTCTGGGAGTGAAGGGCGTCCTCCTCAGGTCGCGCGACGGGCGCCGGTTCCTCGTCGCGCAGCTGATGGACTCGATGGCGGGCGGGCTCAGCCTCGTCGTGCTGCCGTGGATCGTGCTCGACGCGGGCGGCTCGCGGTCGCTGGCCGGCGCGGCCTTCCTCATCGCGACGATCCCGTATCTCGCCCTCGGCCTGCACGCGGGCGAGCTCGGCGACCGCCACCGGCGCAAGCCGATCATGGTGTGGGCTGCCGCCCTTCAGGCGGTGGCAGCGGCGGCGCTGCCTCTGGTCGTCGCGCTCGGACCGGCGGCCGCCGACCTGCCGCTCGCGCTCATCTTCGCCGCCGGGATGGGCGTCACGGCCGGGCGGGTGTTCGTCGACGCCGCGGCGTTCGGCGCGACGGCCCGGCTCGTCGGCAATGCGCACTTCGTCGAGGGCCAGGCGAACCTCTCGCTGGTCTGGTCGCTCGGCTTCCTGATCGGCCCGGCGCTCGGCGGCGGGTTGATCGGGCTCGTCGGTGCGGTCGAGGCGCTCTGGGTCGAGGCGGCGGGCTTCGCCCTCGCCGCGGCCCTGCTCGCGTCGATCCGGTCCGACCTCGGCCCGGAGCACGACACCGGGCCGAGCGCCGGCGTCCTCTCCGGGCTCGGGGTGGTCGCCCGCGACCGCTCCCTTCGCCGGCTCACGTCGATCAGCATGGCGTGGAACCTGACGGTGAACGTCTTCTACGCCCTCATGGTCGTCTTCCTGCGCACGGAGCTCCACGCCGGCGGTCCGGCCGCCGGCCGGTTGCTGGCCATCGGAGGCGCGGCAGGGCTCGCGGGTGGGGCGCTCGCCCCGCTCGCACGCCACCGCCTGGGCGCGACGTCCGCGCTCCGCCTCGGGCTCGTGGGCTCCGCGGCCGCGGCGGTCGGCCTCGCGCTCGCGCCGGGGCTCGGCGCCGCCACCGTGGCGTTCGCCGGGCTCGAGATCACGGGGCTCTTCTTCATCACGCTCGTGATCGGCGAGCGCCAGACCCGCGCCGCGCCCGCCCAGCAGGCCCGGGTCGGCATCACGGGCCGGATGGCGGCGCTCCTGGCCGCCTCGATCGGAGCGGTCGCGGCCAGCGCGCTCGTCGCGGTGCTGTCGGCGGGCGACGTGTTCGCGGTCGCGGCGGCGGCCACCGTCGGCGTCGCGGCCGTCTCCGTGCCGCTCCTCCATCTGGAGGGGTGATCTACCCGGCCTGCCGGGCCGGGGGCGGGGCGCCCTCGCCGGCGCCGACCTGCGTCGCCCTGAGCGCACGGCCGATGTAGCGGAAGACATGCACCTGGAAGACGACCATCCAGACGGCGGCCAGGATCAGGTGGGTGTGGGCGACGAGTGACGTGCTGGACGGGTCCCAGATGAGCGGCAGGCCCGAGAACAGGAGCGGCACCGACGAGACGAGGAGGAGGAGGGACACGCCCTCGGTGAACACGTTTCGGCGGTGCAAACCCTCCCGAATCCGGCCCGCCTCGAGCGCGCGCAGCTTGAACGCGATCAGGACGAGCCCGGCGGTCGACGTGAGGGTGTGCGTCCACGACATCGCCGCCGACGGCCGGTCGTTTCGCAGGTCGATGGTGTAGATCAGAAGGCCCGTGACGAGCCCGACGATCAGGAGGGGCAGGGCTGCGGTCGAAAGCCGCGCTGTGGCGGTCGCCACAGGCCGCGGCGGCACCCGCGAAGCTTCCTTCTGGCGGTGCCATTCCGCGAGCTCCTCATCGGACAGGTGGGCCGGGGGCAGCCGCATCGCGTAGACCCCGAATCGGGCCAGGAAGCCGAGCCCAACCACCGCGGGGAGGAAGTGCGGGATGTGCAGGAGCACGAACTGCACCTGTCCAGCGTAGCTCCACCCCCGTTGCCCCCGTCCCGCGACCCGCATAAGATGCGCCGCGGTGTCAGCGTTTCTGAGAGTTGGATTCGTCGCCGTGGTCCTCGGCGCGCTGGGGTCGCTGGCCGTATGGCTGCTGCCGTCGTGGTTCCCGGTCGCGGCGGCGGTCCAGGCTCAACGCCAGGACACGCTGTATTTCTGGCTGATGGTGATGAGCTCGTTCATCTTCTCGCTCGTCATCGTGTTCCTGGTCTACATGATGGTGAAGTTCCGGGCCAAGCCCGGCGACGACTCCGACGGCGCGCCCATCCACGGGCACACCGGGCTCGAGATCGTGTGGACCGTCATCCCGATCGTCATCGTGCTGGGCTTCGCCATCTACGGCGCCGCGGCCCTGGACCGGAACGAGGCGCTCGCCGGCGACAGGCTGATCGTCGACGTGAAGGCCCAGCAGTTCGCGTGGACGTTCACGTACCCGAGCTACGGCAAGCTCACCACGGGGATCCTGGCCCTTCCGGTCGGCCGCCAGGTCGAGTTCCGCATCACCGCCGTCGAGCACGACGTGCTGCACTCGCTCTACATCCCGGCGTTCCGGCTGAAGCAGGACGCGGTGCCGGGCGTTCCGCAGAAGATGATCGCGACGCCCGACCGGATCGGAACCTACATGGTGACGTGCGCCGAGCTCTGCGGGATCGGGCACAGCCAGATGCGGACGGTGCTCCACGTGATGCGTCCGGCCGACTTCACCGCCTGGATCGCCGAGCAGAAGAAGGCGGCCGCCCAGCCGGCCGCCGGCGGGAACACCGACCCGGCGGCGATCTTCTCGTCGACCTGCGCGAGCTGCCACACGTTCAAGCCGGCCAACGCGAGCGGCACGGTCGGGCCCGACCTCGACAACCTGACGGCCGACGCCGCCAAGTATGGCGCCGGCCAATCACCGGAGGACTACGTCCTGGAGTCGATCACCGACCCGGAGAAGGCGCTGGTCTCGGGCTACCCGGCCGGCGTCATGCCCACGAACTTCGGGACGAGCCTGACGTCGGCCCAGATCGACGCACTCGTGAAGTACCTGCTGAACGGAGGAAGCTGAATTGGCGTCACACGTCCATGAGATGACGGAACCCGTCCACCACGCCGACGGCGGAGGAGGCGCGCGGCGCAGCGTCTGGCTGCGCGGGAGCTGGGTGCGGGCGATCTGGGTCTCGGCGTTCATGGGCCTTGCGGCCGCGGGGATCGTGATGGCGATCCGCGACCTCAGCGGCCGCACTCCGTACAGCGCCGGGGTCGTGCAGACCTTCCTGATGCTCTTCGCCGGCGTCGGCTTCACGATCGGCATCGGCTGCTGGGACTACTGGTGGGGCTACCTGATCGGGCGGCCCACTCCGGCGCACGAGGATCACTCGAACCACGGCGCCTACTCGTGGAAGGACTACTTCAAGGTCAACACCGACCACAAGGTGATCGGCGTCCAGTACCTCGTGACGACGTTCATCTTCTTCATGATCGGCGGCATGCTCGCCGAGGGCATGCGCGCCGAGCTCGCGACGCCCGGCCAGCAGTACTTCTCGCCCGGCACGTTCAACGGCCTCTTCTCGGTGCACGCGGCGCTCATGATCTTCCTGTTCGTCATCCCCGCATTCGCCGGCCTGGGCAACTTCGTGATCCCGATCATGATCGGCGCGCAGGACATGGCGTTCCCGCGCCTGAACGCGCTCAGCTTCTGGATGCTGCCGGTGGCCGGCATGTGCATGGTGTCGTCGTTCTTCGTCGGCGCGTTCGATGCCGGGTGGACGAACTACGTCCCGCTGGCGGTGCACGGCCCGGACGGGCAGACGATGTGGGTGATGGGCGTGCAGTTCGCCGGGGCGTCGTCCATCGCGACTGCGGTCAACTTCCTGGTCACCATCGTGACGATGCGGGCACCGGGAATGGGGTTCTGGCGGATGCCGCTCCTGGTCTGGGCCAACCTGGCGACGTCGACCCTCGTCGTGCTCGGGACGCCGTTCATCGCCGGCGCCCAGTTCCAGGTGCTCTTCGACCGGATCATGCACACCCACTTCTTCGACCCGGCCGGCGGCGGCAACGCGATCGCCTACCAGCACATCTTCTGGTTCTACTCGCACCCGGCCGTCTACATCATGATGCTGCCCGGCTTCGGGATCATCTCCGAGGTGATCGCGATCCACTCCAGGAAGCCGATCTTCGGCTACAAGCTGATCGCGATCTCGACCGTCGCGATCGGCGTGCTGGGGTTCACCGTCTGGGCCCACCACATGTTCGTCTCGGGCATGGCGCCGTGGCTTCGCATCCCGATGATGTTCACGACGATGGCGATCGCCGTCCCGACGGGCATCAAGATGTTCTCGTGGCTCGCGACCATGTGGCGGGGCGTGATCCACCTGACCACGCCCATGCTCTTCGCGTGCGGGTTCCTGGCGACATTCGTCGTCGGCGGCCTGTCCGGGATCTTCCTCGCCGTCATCCCGGTCGACATCGCGACGTCCGACACGTACTTCGTCGTCGCCCACATCCACTACGTGCTGTTCGGCGGCTCCGTGTTCACGATCTATGCGGGCATCTACCACTGGTTCCCGAAGATGACCGGGAAGATGTACGACGAGGGGCTCGGGAAGCTCCACTTCTGGCTCACCTTCGTCGCGTTCAACGCCACCTTCATGCCGATGCACTGGCTCGGCCTGCAGGGCATGCAGCGGCGGATCGCCGACTACCCGGCCCAGTTCGGCACGCTCAACTTCGTGATCTCGATCTTCGCCTTCATCCTCGGGGCGTCGACGCTCGTCTTCCTCTACAACATGGCGTACTCGTGGTGGCGGGGGGAGCCTGCGCCGGCCAACCCGTGGCGGGCGCTGACGCTCGAGTGGCAGGTGTCGTCGCCGCCGCCGATCTTCAACTTCGACGAGCCCCCGCAGGTCGTCGGCAGCCCGTACGCCTATGGCGTGCCCGGCGCGCGCCATGCCATCGTGACCGTCCATGCGCCGCCGCAGCCCGAGGAGGTGCCGGTGCCGGTCGCGCTGGCCGTCGCCAGCCGTGAGGAGAGAGAGGCGATCATGAGCGCGCTCAAGCACATCCTGGTCGTTGCGAATCAGACCGTGTCCGCGGATCGTCTGATCGCCGCGGTGCGTAGCAGGGCGGCGACCGACCCGGTGCGTGTCACGGTCATCTGCCCGCAGAACGACCCGACCGACGCGTGGGTGGTGGACGAGGCAGAGGTGCGTGCCGCGACACAGGCCCGGTTGGACGGCATGCTCGCGGCGCTCCGGCGGGCCGGAATCGAGGCCAGCGGCCACGTCGTGGAGCGCGACCCGTATACGGCCGTCATGGATGTCGTCGAGGAGGATCCGCCTTCCGAGATCGTTGTCTCGACGCTGCCGCAGACACGCTCGGGCTGGCTGCGCCGCGACCTGATCGAGCGGCTGCGTGACGACACGAAGCTCCCCGTCGAGCACGTCGTCTCCGAGGCGCCGGAGCTCCCCCGCCGATGAGCGCTCACGTCGCCACCGCCGACGGCCACCACGCCGCCGGCGGGCAGGTCTCCGCCTACCACGAGAGCCTGCTGCAATCGCCCGTCTTCCTGGGCATGATCATGTTCCTCGGCTCGGAGATCATGCTCTTCGGGTCGTTCTTCACGATCTACTTCTACGTGCGCTTCACGCACAGCCAGTGGCCGCCGCCGGGCATGGAGATCCCCAAGGAGGCCACCGGGATCAACACCGCAATCCTGATCTCGTCGTCGTTCACGATGCACTGGGCGCTGGTGTCGATCAAGCGCGACCGGCGGTTCGGCCTGATCGTCGGCCTGTTCCTGACGCTCGCCATGGGGTTGACGTTCCTGAGCCTTCAGGTGCACGAGTACCTGAACCTCGGGTTCACGCCGTCCGACAACGCCTTCGCCTCGGGCTTCTTCGCGCTCACCGGCCTGCACGGGTTCCACGTCTTCGTGGGCGCGACGCTTCTCACGATCGCGCTGCTCCGCGCCTGCCGGGGCCACTACTCCGGAGCCGAGCACATGGGCCTCGAGGTGACGGGCCTCTACTGGCACTTCGTCGACGTCGTGTGGATCCTGCTCTACACCGTCGTCTATCTCTTGTAGTCACGGGGGAACCCAGGGTTCCCCCGTGAGCCCCCTCCTTAAGGGGCTGGCGCTGTGTTGGCCGGGCGCCGGCGAAGAGCGCGGTCTTCGCCGGCGCCACCAGCGTTGGGTGCGTGTGTTGCGGAGCTGCAACGATTCTCCGGGGCCGTGAACCCGGGTCTGACCCCCTCGGGCCCGATGCGCACAATCGTTACGTCGGCGTGGCGGACG
Organism: uncultured Actinomycetes bacterium; assembly: GCA_963709425.1. GTDB lineage: Bacteria > Actinomycetota > Thermoleophilia > Gaiellales > JAICJC01 > JAICJC01. The sequence continues at coordinate 363,120 of CAVPWG010000002.1, forward strand.
GTGCTGAATTGTGACCTCCTGGGCCGCGCCGGTTCACTCCGTGGCGAGCCGGGACCGGCGGCCTCACGCGGCGCCGGCGCTCAGTCCAGCTCGCGGTACTCGTTCATCGAGTCGCGCGCCCACAGCCATCCTGCGCCGAACGCGATCATCGCGCCGAGCGTGACCAGCACCAGCCGCCACAGCCGCGAGTCGGGGACGAACCCGAACAGCATGAGCGCGATCCCGAACGAGACGACGAGTGGAAGCGCCGACGGATCGGGCAGGTGGAAGTCGTCGTGATCAGCCATAGCGGACGATGACCCCGATCACGAGCGTGCCCGCGAACAGGGTGACCGCAACGATCCCCAGCTTGAGGGCCAGAGTCAGGTTGCGGGTGGCGGTGTCGCGGTCGAGCATGTCTCGAAAAGTCTATGTCAGCCGGGCCCGGTCGAGCCCGATCACGAAGAAGAGCAGCGCCAGATAGGCGAGCGAGTAGAGGAAGAGCCGCCGTGCTGCCGGCGGCGAGGTGTCTCGCATCAGCCGCACGGCCAAGAGTACGAACTCGGCGCCCAGCACGAGCGCCCCGGTCAGGTACACCCAGCCGAAGGTGCGGTCGGCGAACGGGAGCAGCGAGATGCCCACGAGCAGCAGGGTGTAGAGCAGGATCTGGCGGGCCGTCTCGCGCTCGCCGCGCACGACCGGGAGCATCGGGACGCCGGCGTTGGCGTACTCGCGCTTCATCAGGATCGCGAGAGCCCAGAAGTGCGGCGGCGTCCAGAGGAAGATGATCAGGAACATGAACGCCGCGGGCAGCCCCACGTGGCCCGTCACTGCCGCCCAACCGACCAGCGGGGGCACGGCCCCGGCCGCCCCGCCGATCACGATGTTGAGCGGTGTCCGCCGCTTCAGCCAGTACGTGTAGACGACCACGTAGGTGAAGGCGCCCGAGAGCGCGAGCGCGGCCGCGACCAGGTTGACGTTGAGCGCGAGGACGGCCATCGACGCGATGATGAGCCCGGCCCCGAAGCCGAGCGCAGCCTCCGGCGCGACTCTCCCGCTCGGGACCGGCCGCCCCGCCGTTCGCGTCATGCGGGCATCGATGTCGCGGTCGAGGTAGTGGTTGATCGCGCTCGCGCCGCCCGACGAGAGGCCGAGGCCGAGCAGCGTCCATGCGGCCAGCCCCGCCCGGGGGAGCCCGTCGGCCGCGAACGCCATCGCCCCGAAGGCGGTGATCAGGATCAGCAGCATGATCCGCGGCTTCACGAGGGTGATGTAGTCGGCGATGGACGTGCGCCACGGGCTGCGCTCGGCCGCGTCGCCCGACCGCACGAGCTCCGGAGCCGGGAGCGTCCGCGCCATCCACAGGAGCGTAGCCACCGAGAGCCACGTGAGCGAGGCGAGCGACGAGTGCAGCACCTCGAGGGCGTCGTTCTCGCCGGCCTCGACGACGGCCACGCCGATCGCCGCCTGGGCAAGGAAGAGGCTCGCCATGCCGCGGGCGGCCGCCTCGAGCTGCCAGACGCCCGGCCGCAGCCGGCCGGTCTGGCGCCACGTCCACAGCGCGAGGAGCAGCGCGACGCCGGCCCAGATGCGGTGGGTCATGTGGATGACGACGTGGTGGTCGATCGACGGCGCAACGGAGCCCCTGCACAGCGGGAAGCTCTTGCCGCACGACTCGTGCGAGTCGGTGGTCGCGACGGTCGCCCCCACCAGCAGGAGCCCGAACGTGGCGCCCGCCAGCCAGGTGACGAGGCGGACGTAGGCGTCTCGCGGCGGCGATTCCGCCTCGGGGAACGCCAGCCGCACGACGACGAGCAGGACGGCGGCCAGGAGCGCCGCAGCGGCGCCGTAGTGCATGACCACCGTCCACGACACGTTGTTCAGGAGCACCGTGACGCCGCCCAGGACGACCTGAAGCGCGAGCAGCGCGAGCGTGATCGTCATCGGCGTGGTCACCCGCCGCTCGCCCCGGTGCAGGCGGTACACGAGCGCCGCGAGGACGACGAGGGCGATCGAGAGCACGGTCACGATCCAGCGGTGGACCTGCTCGATCAGCGCGTGGTGTCCGCCGGCGACGAGCTGGCCGTGGCAGGCCGGCCAGTCGGGGCAGCCGAGGCCGGAGTCCGACACCCGCACGTAGGCCCCGACCGTCATGAGCGCCCAGGCCAGCGCCGCGACGAGCGCGGCGAACGTGACCAGGCGTCCGCGGGTCACGCGCGCGCTTCGGCCGCGGCAGCGCGGCGCAGGTCGTCGAGCGGGCGCTCGGAGCGGATCGGCGGCAGGCTGTCGAAGTTGTGCGGCGGCGGCGGCGAGGACGTGTACCACTCCAGCGTGTAGCCGCCCCACGGGTCAGCCGGGGCGATCCGGCCGGCGCGCAGGGACCGGAGGCAGTTGATCAGCACCATGAGCACGCCCGTCGCGAGCACGAACGCTCCAAGCGTCGCAATCTGGTTGTAGATGTTCCAGTCCGGGTTGGTGTACGTCGCGACGCGGCGCGGCATGCCCGAGAGTCCCAGCGCGTGCATCGGGAAGAAGGTGAGGTTGAAGCCCACGAAGACCACCCAGAAGCTGCGGATCGCAAGCGTCCGGTCGAGCATCCGGCCGGTCATCTTCGGATACCAGTAGTGCAGGCCGCCGAGGACGGCGAACACCGGGATGCTCCCCATCACGTAGTGGAAGTGGGCGACCACGAAGTAGCTGTCGGTCACGTACAGGTCGAACGGGAAGACCGCGAGCGCGATGCCCGAGAGGCCGCCGATCAGGAACACGAGGATGAACCCGGTCGCGTAGAGCATGGGCGGCTCGAACCGGATCTGGCCCATCCACATCGTCCCGATCCAGTTGAAGATCTTGACGCCGGTCGGCACCGCGATCGCCATCGACGCCAGCATGAACCACACCTGGAGCGGCGTCGACATGCCCACCGCGAACATGTGATGGCCCCACACGAGGAAGCCGAGGAACGCGATCGCAACGGTCGCATACACGAGCGCCCGGTAGCCGAAGAGCGGCTTTCGCGAGAACACCGGCACGATCTCGGAGATCATCCCGAAGCCCGGAAGGGCGACGACGTACACCTCGGGGTGCCCGAAGGCCCAGAACAGGTGCTGGTAGAGCAGCGGGCCGTAGTGGCCGGCGGCGTAGAAGGTCGTGCCGTAGTTGCGGTCGAGCAGGAGCATCGTCAGGGCACCCGAGAGCAGCGGCAGCGCGAGGAGCAGCATGAACGCATAGACGTCGACGGTCCAGACGAAGAGCGGCATCCGCGTCAGCCGCATGCCCGGAGCGCGCATGTTGTGGATCGTGCAGATGAAATTGATGGCCCCGATCACCGAGCTGATCGTGATGATGTGGAGCCCCACGATCCAGAGGTCGATCCCGTGGCCGGGCGACTGCACCGAGAGCGGCGGGTAGCCCGTCCAGCCGGCGTCGGCGGCGCCACCGCCCCACACGAAGCCGGTGTACATGACGAGCCCGCCAAGGATCAGGAGCCACAGCGACGCGGCGTTCAGGCGCGGGAAGGCCATGTCGCGCGCGCCGATCATGAGCGGCACCATGTAGTTCCCGAACGCGGCCATGATGGGGACGACGAACAGGAACACCATCGTCGTTCCGTGCATCGTGAAGATGCGGTCGTACGAGTCGGCCGAGATCACCTGGTTCGATGCGTGCTCGAGCTGGATCCGCATCGCGAGCGCCATCAGGCCGCCGGTCACGAAGAAGAAGAGCGTCACGATGAGGTACAGGGCGCCGATCCGCTTGTGGTCGACGGTCGTTACCCAGGACCAGAAGCCGGAGCGTGCGGGGGCGTGCCGGGCGCCGGCCGCGGAGGGGACGGCCTCGGTCACCATGTGCGCATCACTTGAGCCCTCCCGCATAGCTCTGCCACTCGGCAGCCGAGACCACCTTCACCGTGATCAGCATCGTGGAGTGGCCGACTCCGCAGAACTCCGCGCACTGGCCGTGGAACGTCCCGGTCTGGGTGGCCTCGAACCACGTCGTGGTGACCTGGCCGGGAATGGCATCGATCTTGGGGCCGAGCGCGGGCACCCACCAGTCGTGCACGACGTCCCTGGCGCGCACGTGGAGCTTCACGGGCGTGTCTTCGGGGACGACCAGGGTCGAGGGGGTCGAGGGCGCTTTTCCGGCGGCGGCGCCGGCGTTGACGCCGTACCTGTACGAGAACGAGAACTGCTGGGCCGTGACGTTCACGATCATCGAGTTCGACGGAGCGTCCTCCACGTCGGGAAGCTTGTGGAACGTGTACCCCGCGAGGCCGGCCAGGATCAGCACCGGGACGATCGTCCAACCCCACTCGAGCCGGCTCGACCCGTGCACCTGAGGCGGATCGATCTGCCGGCCCGGCCGGGCTCGGAACCGGATCGCGGAGTAGACGAGCCAGCCGCCGACGAGGATGAAGATGACCATCGTCGTACCGATGACGGCGCGGTAGATGTTGTCGATCGCTTGGGACGCGGGGCCGGCCGGGTGCTCCGGAGTGGCCGTGTCGGCAAGCGCCGCGGGCGCGAGCATCAGGGGCGCAACGAGGGCCGTGACGGCAGCGGCGAGCGTGCGCAGTCGGTGGGCGACGGTCACGGCCGGGGGATTCTACTGCGCGTTGCCGCGGTCGTCGGCCGGGCCCGCACCGGGCTGCTTCGGGTCGGCGGGAGGCGTCGGAGCGGCGCCTTCGGCGAACGCCGCGCCCAGCCCAACCGCAGCTCCCATGGCCTGAGCCGCGCCGGCGGGCAGGAGCAGGAGCTTGTTGGCGTCGCCGGCGGCCACGGCCGGCAGCGTCTCGAGGTACTTGTAGCCGAGCATCGCGCCGGGGTCGATGCCCGTGTCGGCAACGGTGCTGAAGATCTTGTGGAGCGCCTCGGCCTCGCCCTCGGCCCGGAGGGCGCGCGCCTGCTTCTCGCCCTCCGCCCGGAGCACGTTGGCCTGCTGATCGGCCTCGGCGTTCAGGATCGCGGCCTGCCGCATCCCCTCGGCGCGCAGAATGGCCGCCTGCTTCTCGCCCTCGGCCTGGAGCACCGCCGCCCGCTTGGCGCGGTCGGCGCGCATCTGCTGCTCCATGGCCTCCTGGATCGTCCGCGGCGGGTCGATCGACTTCAGCTCGACCCGGGTCACGCGCACGCCCCACTTCTCGGTTGCCTCGTCGAGCACGGATCGAAGCTGCGAGTTGATCGAGTCGCGGCTTGTGAGCGTCTCCTCCAGCGTCATCGCGCCCACCACGTTCCGGAGCGTGGTGATCGTGAGCTGCTCCATCGCGTGGAGCACGTTGGCGACCTCGTACGTCGCCTTGACCGAATCGGTCACCTGGTAGTAGACGACGGTGTCGATGCCGATCGTCACGTTGTCCTCGGTGATCACGGGCTGCGGCGCGAACGCCTGCACCGTCTCCTTCATGTCGACGACCACCGCGACGCGGTCGAGCAGCGGCACGAGCAGGTGGACGCCCGGGCCGATCGTTCGCTGGTACCGCCCCATCCGCTGGACGATGCCGACGTAGCTCTGCTGGATCACCCGTACCGAGGCTGCCATCAGCACGAGCACCAGGATCACCAGCGCACCAATCGCGATCAACTCAGGCATCAGGCTCCTCTTTCGTGTCGCGATTCTGGTGGGGTGACGGCGCCGAGATCACGAGCGCCGTGACGCCCTCGACCTTGACCACCTCGACGCGGGTGCCGGCCGGGATCGACTCGCCGTCGTAGAAGCTGCGCGCCGTCCACATCTCACCGCCCACCTTGACCTGTCCAGGATCGAGCTCGGCGATCGGCCGCGTGACGACCCCGATTCTGCCCTGCATGGCGTCGACCCCGGTCTTGAGGCCGGACGACCGCGCCATCGACCGGAGTAGCGCCGGGCGCGTGAGGAGCAGCGCGCCGACGGCAAGTGCGCCGAAGGCGACCAGCTGAAGCGCCACCCCCAGCCCGAGCAGCGCCAGCCCGGCGGCGGCCAGCGCGGCGACGCCGAAGTAGATCGCGACGAACGCCGTCGTCGTCGCCTCGGCCAGGATCAGCACGACTGCGATGACGACCCATACGACCCAGGGATCCATGCAGATATGAGACTACAGCGCTCTGCCCGCACCATTGGGGTCTGACCCCGTTGTTGCATACTGTCGGGCGCGATGCCGATCGAGCAGATCACAACGGCCGAGGCGGTGGGGCCGCTGCTCGACGCCGCCCGCGGCGAGGGCCGCTGCGCCATCGACACCGAGTTCGTGTGGGAGCGGACGTACGCCCCCGGTCTGTGCCTTGTCCAGATCGCCACGGCCGAGCGGCTGGCGGTGATCGATCCGGTCGAAGGCGCGCCGCTGGAGCCGGTGGCCGAGCTCATGGCCGATCCGGCCGTCGAGAAGGTGATGCACGCGCCTTCGGGCGACCTCGCCGCGTTCGTGCTCCACCACGACGTTCGGCCGCGGCGCGTCTACGACACCCAGCTCGCCGCCGGGTTCGCGGGCTACGGAGGCACCCTCTCGCTGGAGCGGCTGCTCGAGGCGTCGATCCGCGTCCGCCTGCGCCACGACGAGGGGTTCACCGACTGGCAGCGGCGGCCGCTCACGCCGACGCAGGTCGAGTACGCCGCCGACGACGTCCGCTACCTCCTGGCGGCGGCGGACGCGCTGGCGAAACGGCTGGGATCGCAGGGCCGCGAGGCCTGGGTCGCCGAGGAGCTCGCCGCCCGCTACGGCCCCGACGCCCTCTTCGTGCAGGATCCCGACACGGCATGGCGCAGGGTCGCCGGGCGCGGCAAGGTCCGCGCCGAGGGCCTGGCCGCGCTCCGGGCTGCTGCGGCGTGGCGCGAGCGCGAGGCCCGGCGGCGCGACCTCCCGGCCGCGTGGCTCGTGAAGGACGCGACGCTCGTCGAGCTCGCCCGCCGCCGTCCGGCGACGCCCAAGGAGGCCGAGGGTGTGCGGGGGCTTCAGATCCGCCGCGGCCGCCAGCTCGACGACCTGCTCGCCACGCTCGCCGATCCCGGCCCGCCGCCCGAGGCCGACGCCGAGCTCCCCGGCGACGTCCGTCGCCGCATCCGCGTGGTCCTGCCGCTCGCCTCGGCCGTGCTCCAGGCCCGGTGCGCGGCGGCGGGGGTGGCGTCGGAGCTCGTTGCCACCAGGGCCGACCTGGAGGCGTTCATCGCGGGCCAGGCGCTCGACTCCGACCGCCCGCATCCGCTCCTCACCGGCTGGCGCTACGAGCTTGCCGGCGAGTCGCTCGTGCGGCTCTTGCGGGGCGAGATCTCGCTGCGCGTCCTGCCCGGGCCGCCGCACGTCACCGAGTCGTGACCCGCCCCGGCATCGCGCTCTTCCTGGGCGCGTCGGCGATGTTCGCGAACATGTACTCGACCCAGGCGATCCTGCCCGACATCGAGCGCGCGCTCGGCGCGTCGCCTGCCGCGGCCGGCCTCACCATCACGGTCGTCGTCCTGGCCGTGGCGGCGGGCGGCTGGGTGGCGGGCCCGCTCTCTGACCGGCTCGGCCGGGCCCGGGTCATGGCTGCCGCAGCGGCCATGATCTGCGTTCCGACCGCCCTGGCCGGCCTCGCGCCCACGCTGGCCGTGCTGCTCGCGATCCGGGCCTGCCAGGGGCTGCTCATGCCCGGCCTCCTGACCGTCGCCGTGCCCTACGTGACCGAGCGGTTCCGTGGTCCGGCCGCCGGGGCGGCGATGGGCGCCTACACCGCCTCGCTCGTCTTCGGCGGGCTCGTCGGCCGGGTGGGAACGGCGATCGTCGCCGACTTGACGAGCTGGCGCGTCGGGCTCGCGGCCCTGACCATCCCGACCGTCGCCGGGGCGCTCGCGATGCACTTCTGGCTGCCGCGCGACGAGCCGCGCCACGTCCACCGCGACCTGCGCGCCGTCGTCTCGGAGCACGTCCGGAACGTCTCGCTGCTCCTGAACGCCGTGGCGGCCGGGGCGACGTTCTTCGCGTTCGTCGGGATCTTCACATTCGCCACCTACCGCCTCACGGCCGCGCCGTTCGACCTCACCCTCGCCGCGGCGGGCCTCGTCTACGCGGTGTGGGTGGTCGGTGCGATCGCGCCGCTGGTCGGCCACGCCGCCGCCCGGATCGGGCCGCAGCGGCTGCTCCCGTTCCTGGTGGCCTGTGCCGGGGCCGGGGCGGCCCTGACGCTGGTCGACAACCTGGCCGCTGTGATCTCGGGCCTCGCGCTCCTGGCGGCGGCGATGTTCTCGACGGTGACCACGTGCCAGCTCCTGATCCCCCGGCTTGTGAGCCACCACCGCGGCACGGCCACCAGCCTGCATCAGACGATCTACTACGTGCTCGGCGGCGTGGGCGCCTATCTGCCGGGCCTGTGGCTCGACGACGGCTGGCACGCCGTCGTTGCGGCGTGCTGCGTCGCCGTGGCGGTCGGTGCGGCGGCCTCCCTCGGCCTCGCCGTCAGGCGATCCGATACGCTCGCCGGCGATGTTCGCTGACGCCGGCATCTCGGCCGTGCTCTCGGGCGAGGCGCTCGACGCCGTCCACGAGCACGCCATGACGATCCTCGAGGAGATCGGCACCGACGTGCGCCACGAGGGCGCTCTCGCGATCCTGGCGGGGCTCGGCCAGGACATCGACGGCGAGCGCGTGCACTGGGACCGCGAGTTCGTGATGGAGATGACCGACCGCGCCCCGGCCTCGTTCACGCTCGGAGCCCGCAATCCCGCGCGGTCGGTCACGATCGGCGGCGGGAAGCCCGTGCTGACGCCTGTCGGCGGGTCGCCGTTCTGCGCCGACCTCGACCGGGGCCGCCGCGAGGGCGCGATGTCCGACTACCTCGAGCTCATCAAGATGGCGCACGCCGCCGACCTCATGACGTGCCAGCAGAGCGGCACCGTCGAGGCCTGCGACCTGGACGAGCGCACGCGCCACATGGACATGGACTACGCCATCCTGCGATGGTCGGACAAGCCGCTCGTCTGCTACGGCACGTCCGGACCGAAGGCCCGCGACGCCGTCGAGCTGGCGGCGATCGCGCTCGGCGGGCGCGAGGTGATCGAGGAGACGCCGGCGATCATGGGCGTGGTCAACCCCAACAGCCCGCTCGTCTGGGACGGGCTGATGGCCGACGCGCTCATGGAGTGGGCGATCGCCGGCCAGCCGGTGGTCGTGACGCCGTTTCTGCTCGCGGGCGCCACCGCTCCCGTCAGCATCGCCGCCGGGCTCGCGCAACAGGTGGCCGAGGCGCTCTCGGGGATCGCCCTCGTCCAGGCGGTGCGCCCCGGTGCGCCGTGCCTCTTCGGATCCTTCTTCACCGCGGTCGACATGCGCACCGGCGGGCCGGCGTTCGGCACGCCCGAGTCGATCCTCGGGACGCTCGCCGGCGGCCTCCTCGCCCGCCGCTACCGCCTTCCGTATCGCGGCGGCGGCGGCCTGTGCTCGTCGAACGCGCTCGACTTCCAGGCGGCGGCCGAGACGACCAACACGCTCTGGGCGACGATGATCGGCGGCTGCGACCTGGTGATGCACGCCGCCGGGTGGCTGGAGGGCGGCCTGACCGCCTCGTACGAGAAGTTCGTGCTCGACCTCGAGCTCCTGCGCGTGTTCGACGTCCTCGCCGGCGGCATCGGGATGAGCGAGGAGGAGTTCGCGATGGACGCCGTCCGCCAGGAGGGCCCTGGCGGCATGTTCCTGGCGGCCGACCATACGCTCGCCCACTTCAAGGAGTGGGTGTTCATGAGCCCGCTCTTCCGCTCACAGGCCTATGTGACGTGGGAGAAGCGGGGCGCCGTGACCGCCGACCGAGCGGCGACGGACGAGTGGAAGAAGCTGCTCGAGAGCTACGAGGACCCCGGGATCGACGCCGGCGTCGACGCGGAGATGGGCGAGTTCATCGCCCGCCGAAAGACGGAGATCGAGGCCGAGTAGTGCCCGAGCGCCTGGCTCGTCACGACATCCTCTTCGAGGAGGTGCCGATCGGCCCTCGCACGCTGCGAAACCGCTTCTACCAGGTGCCGCACTGCACGGGCTTCGGGGTCGAGAAGCCGTGGACGCAGGCCGCGTTTCGCGGCATGAAGGCCGAGGGCGGCTGGGCGGCGGTCTGCACCGAGTACTGCTCCATCAGCCCGGAGTCGGACGAGAAGCCCTACACCTCGGCGCGCCTGTGGGACGACGAGGACATGCGGGCCCTCTCGCTCATGGCCGACGCGGCGCACGAGAACGGCGCGCTGGCCGGCGTCGAGCTCTGGCACGGCGGCCTCTTCGCCGAGCAGCGCGAGTCGCGCCTCCCGCCGCTCGCGCCGTCGCAGATCGCAAGCGACTGGGACGGCGTGACCGTGCCCAAGGTGATGGAGGCGGCCGACATCCGCCGGGTCCAGGACGAGTGGGTCGCCGCAGCCCGGCGGGCCCGAACGGCGGGCTTCGACATCCTCTACGTGTACGGCTCGCACACCTATCTTCCGACGCAGTTCCTCTCGCCGGTCTTCAACCGCCGCACAGACGCCTACGGCGGCTCGTTCGAGAACCGGAGCCGGTTCTGGCTCGAGGCGATCGAGCGGGTGCGGGCCGAGATCGGCGACGACTGCGCGATCGCGGTCCGCATCGCCGCCGACACGCTGGAGCTCTCCGGCGTCCAGCTCGAGGAGGGGCTCGAGTTCATCCGCGCCGCCGACCCCATGGTCGACCTCTGGGACGTGACGATCGGGTCGATGGCGGGCATGGGGCGTCTCGACGCGGGCCCGTCTCGGTTCTACGAGCAGGGCTATCAGCTCGAGTGGTCGGGCCGCGCCAAGGAGGCCACCTCCAAGCCGGTGGTCGTGGTCGGCCGGTTCACGGACCCCGACAGGATGGCCGAGGTCATCCGCGGCGGGCATGCCGACCTGATCGGCGCCGCGCGGCCGTCGATCTCCGACCCGTTCCTGCCCCGCAAGATCGAGGAGGGCCGCTACGACGAGGTGCGCGAGTGCATCGGGTGCAACGCCTGCTACTCACGGTCCGTGTGGGGCCTGCACCTCGGCTGCACCCAGAACCCGACGGCCGGAGAGGAGCACCGCCGCGGCTGGCACCCCGAGCGGTTCGACCGGGCGGCAAACGCCGACAAGCCGGTCCTCGTCGTCGGCGCGGGGCCGGCCGGCATGGAGTGTGCCATGGTGCTCGGAAAGCGCGGGTTCGAGCTCGTCCACCTCGCCGACGCCGGCGACGACATCGGCGGCCAGATGCGCTGGGTGACCAGGTTTCCGGGGCTGGGGGAGTGGGGGCACGTCGTGGCCTACCGGCGGACCCAGCTCGAACGCCTGGCGTCGGTCGAGGTCGTCCTCGGGAGCCCGCTCGACGCCGGCGGCGTGCGCGACTACGGCGCCCGGATCGTCGTGGTCGCGACGGGCGCCCGGTGGACAGGCGACGGCATGAACGGGATCACCCGGGCGCCCATCCCGGGAGCCGACGCGGCGCTGCCGCACGTGCTCCTGCCCGAGGACGTCATGGTGGCCGGCGCCCGCCCTGAGGGGCGGCGGGTGGCGATCCTCGACTGCGAGGGCTACTTCACCGGCCCGGGCCTCGCCGAGGTCCTGCGGGCCGAGGGCTACGAGGTGACCTTCGTGACGCCGTACGACGTCGTCGCGCCGACCTGCGACCAGACGCTCGAAGGCCTGCGGCTGCGGCTGCATCTGCACGCGCTGGGCATCGCCCTGCGCACCGGCCTCACACCGACCGAGATCCTGGACGGCGGGGTGCGGGTCGAGGACGGCGTCGGGCGTCCGCTCGAGATCGAGGCCGACGCGACCGTGCTCGTCACGCAGCGGCTCTCCGACGACGCCCTCTATCTCGACCTCACCGCCGACGCGGAGGCCCTCGCGGCGGCCGGGATCGACGGGGTCTACCGGATCGGCGACTGCGTCGCCCCCCGCCTCATCGCCGACGCGATCTTCGACGGACATCGCCTGGGGCGTGAGATCGACGGGCCCGACCCCGCTGTGGCGCTGCCCTACCTGCGCGAGCGCCCCCTCATTCCCGGCTGAAGCAGCTGTACCGGTACCGAAGCCTCTAGCATCCGTCACGATGACGGCCGAGACCATTCCGAGCTGGCGCTACGAGGAAGGCGGGGCGAAGGGGAGCTGGGAGGGGCACGCCATCGCGTCTGACGTATCCGGCTTCGTGGTGGACGCTGCAGAGGGCGAGGGCCCGTCGGCCCACACCCATCCGTACTCGGAGACCTTCATCGTCCTCGAGGGGCGCGCCCGGTTCCGTTACGGCGAGCGCTTCATCGAGGCGGAGGCCGGCGCGATCGTGGTCGTCCCGCCGGACACGGCGCACGGGTTCACCGGCCTCGGCCCCGGCAGGCTGCGGATGGTCACGATCCATGCGTCGCCGCGCATGGAGACGACGTGGCTGGAGGAGGACGACGGCAGCGAAGTATCGTAGGGAGGGTCCGCCCTCGTAGCTCAGGGGATAGAGCGCGGCTCTCCTAAGGCCGGCGTCCCAGGTTCGAATCCTGGCGAGGGCATCCGCCTACAACCGGTTCGGGGGCTTGGTGCCCTCGCGGTTCCGTACACTTGCCGGATGGCGGTGTACGAGCTCGAGCGCGAGCGCAAGCTGGATGTGTCAGAAGGCTTCCTGCTCCCGGAGCTGCCCGGCGAGCGGCTGCGCACCGTCACGCTCGTCTCGGCGTACTACGACGCGCCTGACCGCCGCCTTGCCGCCGCAGGCATCACGCTGCGCCGGCGGACGCGCGCGCGAAGCGTCCGCTGGCAGCTGAAGCTGCCCGCCGAGGGCGGCCGTTTCGAGATCGAGCTCGCGCGCCGCGGGACGGAGCCGCCACCCGAGGCGTTCGAGGTTCTCGTGGCGCATCTGCGCGGTGCTCCGCTGGAGCCCGTCGCCGTGCTCCGCACGCGCCGCCTTGGCCGCAGGGTGTTCCGTGACGAGGTCGCTGTGGCCGACGTCTTCCACGATGTCGTGACGGTCGACGACGGGTCGGCGATCGAGGCTCGCCTCGATGAGGTCGAGATCGAGCTCCTGCCGGCCGGCGACGACGGCGACATGCGCCGCCTCGCAAAGACTCTGCGAAGAGCCGGCGCGGTGGTGGGGGACGAACGGCCGAAGGTGTTTCGCGTGCTCGATCTCACGGCGGACGCCGGGATTCCCATCACGGCGAAGGCGTCCGTCGAAGCGCGGGTTGCCGCGATGCTCGATGCGCAGGTGCGGGCGATGCTCGGGGCCGATCCCGCAGTCCGCCTCGGCCTGGGCTCCGAGCCGCTGCACGACTTTCGAGTCGCGACGCGGCGCATGCGCGCGCTCCTTCGGGCCGCGCGGCCGGGGCTCGACGAGCGATGGGCCGAGGGGCTTCGCGCAGAGCTCGGGTGGCTGGCCGGCGAGACGGGCGCCGCGCGTGATCTGGACGTCCTCGCCGAGGAGCTCCAGCCGCGAGTCGAGCGGCTCGGCGCGGCCGACTCCGACGGAGGGGCTCGGCTGCTCGACGGCCTCACGGCCCACCGCGCGGAGGCGCGGGCTCAGGTGCTCGCCGCGCTCGCCAGCCCGCGGTATTTCGCGCTGGTCGAGCGGCTGGTCGCCGAGGCCGGGAGGCCACGGCTCTCCGGGCGACGCCTTCGATTGGGGCCGCTCGTCACAGGCGAGTATCGGCGGATGCGCAAGGCGGCGCGGCGGGCGGCCGCGGAGCCGGACGATGCCGTCATACACCGCCTGCGGATCGCGGGCAAGCGGGCCCGGTACGCGGCCGAGGTTGCGGCGCTTCCCGACGATCGCCAGGGGCAGGCGTTCATCCGGGCTGCGAAGGACCTCCAGGATGTGCTCGGCGCGCATCAGGACGCAGTCGTCGCCGAGGAGCGGATGCGAACACTGGCGGCCGGTGCCGACTCACCCCTTGCGGTCGCCGCCGGGCGCCTCGTCGAGCAGGAGGCCGTCCGTCGCGCTCAGGCTCGAAGCGACCTTCCGGGCGCGCTCCAGACGCTCGCGGGCGCCGCCAAGCGCTGGGCGCTCGTCGGGTAGCCGCATGCTGGCCGTGCTCGTCCGTCACGGCGTGGCCGGGGAGCGCGCGCAGTGGGATGAGGAGGATCACCTCAGACCGCTCGACCGCCGCGGCGAGCGGCAGGCGGCCGCGCTGCCCCAGTCGTTGTCGGACCTTCCCATCCGCAGGATCCTGACGAGCCCCGCCGTGCGCTGCGTTCAGACCGTCGCGGCGCTCGGCGTCGCGCTCGGTATGGAGGTCGAGGAGACCCCGGCCCTGGCCGAGGGCGCGGCGCGGGCCGACATCATGGCGCTGCTCCCGACCATCGGCGCCGGGACGGTGCTGTGCACCCACGGCGACGTGTGCCACAAGATCGTCGGCCGGCGGAAGACGCCGAAGGGGTCGGCGTGGGTCGTCGACGTCGGAGCTCGCGGCGTGACGGCGGTGCGGCACATCCCCGCGCCCGGATGATCTGAGTCGATGATCAGGCGGCCTGGGCGACCCGGGCGCGCATCAGTGCGGCGCCCTCGCGGAGGCCGCCGCGCGCGACCTCGAACGGCACCCCCAGGCACTTCTGCACCTCGGCGAGGATGAGAGCGCCCGCAAGGATCGTCCGTGCCCGCGACCGTTCGAGGCCGTAGGCGGTCGCGATCCGCCCGGGCGTCCGGGAGCTCAGCGCGGCGATCACGTCCTCGAGCAGGTCGGCGTCGAGGTTGCGGCCGGCCATCTTGCGAAGCGCGCCTGCCGTGCCGCCGGTGGCCAGCGCCGCTGTCGGAGCGGGCGCGTCGAGATCGAGCAGCCGGCCGCGGACGAAGTCGCGGGCGGCCTCCACCTCGGTCGCCGTCGGGCGTCCGTCGAAGAACCGGCTGGTGAGCCGCATCGAGCCGATGTCGAACGAGCGCAGGAAGACCGGTCCGAGATCGCGCAGACCCACCACGACCTCGGTCGAGCCGCCGCCGATGTCGCAGACGGCGAGCACCTTTGGCTCGCGGTCGAGCATGGCCGCGGCGCCCTCATACGCGTACCGGCCCTCCTCGTCGCACGTGAGCACGCGCACCCCGGCCCCCGTCGCCGACCGCAGGCTTTGGATGAGCTCCTCGCCGTTCTGGCTCTGACGCCCCGGCGCCGTCACGATGACGTCGAGCACGTCGACGTCGAACGACGCCGCCCGCTCGGCGTACTCCGTGGCGAGGGCCGCCGTCTCGGCCAGCTTTCGCTGGGGCAGCCTGCCCGTGCGCTCGATCGCCCGGCCCAGACCGAGGTACGCCCGCCGCTCGTCGAGCCGGTCGATGCAGACACCGTCGACGGTCGCCACGAGCAGCCGCGCGGTGTTCGATCCGATGTCGATGATCCCGATGCGCATCATGCGTAGTCTGGCGATCCCTTCGGTCGGAACCCGCTTCTCCACGTTGAAAGTACTGCACAAACCGCAGTTTCCCCATACCCTATTCACCACCTTTTCACCGGCGCGAGGGCGCTACCCTTGGCCCGTGGACCGCCGTGTGCTCCCGCCGCTCGTGTTCATCGCCGGGGCGACGACGATGTCCACCGAGATGTGCGCCTCGCGACTCCTGGCCCCGTTCTTCGGCGCGTCGATCCTGATCTGGGCCAACATCATCGGCCTCATCCTGATCTACCTGTCGGTCGGCTACTTCGTCGGCGGGCGTCTCGCCGACCGGCACCCCACGATCCGGTTCCTGTGCTGGCTCATGCTGGCCGCGGCCGGCTGCGTCGCCGTCCTGCCCTTCGTCGCGGAGCCCTTCCTGAGCGCTGCAGTCGACGCATTCGCCGGCGCGTCGGTCGGCGCCTTCCTGGGGTCGTTCTTCGCGGTCATGCTGCTCTTCTCGGTCCCGATCACGCTCCTCGGGATGGCCTCGCCGTTCGCGGTACGACTCGGAGTGACGACGATCGAGGAGGCCGGGGCCGTCGCCGGGCGCATGTATGCGCTCTCGACGTCGGGATCGATCATCGGCACGTTCCTGCCCGTCGCCGTGCTGATCCCCGCGATCGGGACGCGGCGCACGATGCTCGCGACCGCCTGCCTCCTGGCCCTCGCCGCGTCGCCGGTGCTCGGCCGCCGCTATCTGGCCGTGCCCGCGCTGATCGGGGCGGTCGCGCTCGTCCCTCCCGGGGCCGTCAAGCCGGGCGCGCACGTCATCTACGAGGGGGAATCGGCCTACCAGTTCGTCCAGGTCCAGTCACTCCCGGGCGGCGGCCGCGTGCTGCATCTCAACGAGGGCTGGGCCGACCACTCGCTCTACCGCCCGGAGCAGGTGCTGACGGGCGGCTACTGGGACCAGTTCCTGCTCGCCCCGATCCTGCACGGCCCGGGGTTTCGGAGCCTCAGCATGGTCGGCTATGCCGGCGGGACGGTCGGGCGGGCCTACGGCACCTACTGGCCGTCGGTGAACGTGCTCGGCATCGAGCTCGACCCGCTGGTCACCGACGTCGGGCGCAGGTACTTCGGCCTCGCTGACAACCCGCGCGTCCGGGTGGCGACCGCGGACGGCCGCGTCTACCTCGAGCAGCACCACACCCGCTACGACGCCGTCTTCCTCGACGCCTTCCGCCAGCCCTATATCCCGTTCTACCTGACCACGCAGGAGTTCTGGGGCCTGGCGCGCGACCGTCTCAACTCCGGCGGCATGGTGATGGCCAACGTCGGCCGTATCCCGAACAACACCAGCCTCCCGGATGCCATCGCGGGGACGATGGCGACGCGGTTCGCATCGGTGTTCGAGTGGCGCGTCAGCGGGTTCAACGACATCGTCGCGGGATTCACGTCGCCGACGACGGCTGCCGAGCTCCGCGCCCGTCTGGCCGATGCGCCGGCGGCGCTTCAGCCGGCGGCGGGGTTCGCGCAGCAGCTGCGGCTGGTGCCCGCATCGGACGATCCCCTGACCGACGATCGCGCGCCGGTGGAGTGGATGACCGACCAGATGATCGTCCGCTACGCGGCCGACAGCCCGTCTGCCGGGTCTCCGTAGGCGAAACTACCGCTTTTTCTCCGATATTTCACCCTTTTGAGTGATCTGTACGGATTTACGTGCGTTTCGCCGATGATACAATATGCATATGACACAGCTATCCCAACTCTTTACGGCTTCGCGCATCGAAGCCCGCCATCCTCACCGCGAGAGCGAGCGTGAGTACTTCACGCGGCTCGCCCGGCAGCGCAAGATCGAGCGGCGCTCAGAGCGCCGCCGCGATCTGCTCAAGCGGATCACGCATCCGCGCAAGCCGGCGTAGACGCGTATCGACCCGGATCCCGCGCCGAGCGGGGCAGGCGCTCAGGTCACCGAGAATCCTGACCCGCCCGGTAGCGGGGATCCCAGGTCGCCCGGGCAGTTGGGGACAGTCCCTGAACGGTCGCCGTGACGACTCCGCGGCGCCCTCGTGACACACTGCGGGCCCAGCTGTTCGAGCAGCCGCGCGCCGACGTCACGGATGTGTGACGCGAAAGGTTCAGGGACTGTCCCCGACCCGGCCGGCACGTGCACCAGACGCTCGTAGCGACCCTTGGGTTCCCCGTGTCACAGGCGTTCGAAGCTGCGGAACCTCTCCCAATCGGTCACGGCTGCCTCGAACGACCTGAGCTCCGTTCGCGCGTAATGCAGGTAGTGATCGACGACCTGCGGTCCGAACGCCTCGCGCGCGAGCGCCGAGCCCTCGAACAGGTCGATCGCCGTCCCGAGGCTCGACGGCACCCGTGGCTTGTCGTGGGCGTCGTAGGCATTGCCGGGGTATGCATCCTCGAGGTCGAGGCCGTTCTCGATCCCGTGCAACCCCGCCGCGATCATCGCCGCGAACGCGAGATACGGGTTGGTGTCGGCGCCCGCTAGCCGGCTCTCGACGCGCAGCCCCGGGCCGTGCCCGACGACGCGGAACGCGCACGTGCGGTTGTCGACACCCCATGCGAGGGTCGTCGGCGCGAACGATCCCCAGGCGTAGCGCTTGTACGAGTTGACGTTCGGCGCGAAGCACAGCGTGAGCTCGCGCGTGGCGGCGAGCTGGCCCGCCAGGAATTGCCGGAAAAGGTCGGTCTGATGGCCGTCCCCGTCGGCGAACGCGGTGCCGTTCTCGTCCCAGAGGCTGCAGTGGATGTGGCACGAGTTGCCCTCGCGCTCGTCGTACTTGGCCATGAACGACAGCGCATAGCCGTGCGCGTGGGCGATCTCCTTGGCGCCGTTCTTGTAGACGGAGTGGTTGTCGGCCATCGCGAGCGCGTCGGAGTAGCGGAAGTTCACCTCGTGCTGGCCGAAGTTGCATTCGCCCTTGGAGTCCTCGACGCGGATCCCGGCGCCGGCCATTCCGAGCCGGATCGGCCTGATGACGTCCTCGACCATGGTCGTGCCGAGGATCGAGTAGTCGACGTTGTAGGCGTTCGCGGGCACGAGGTCGTGGTAGCGCTTGGTGCGCGCCGAGTCGTAGGTCTCGCGGAACAGGAAGAACTCGAGCTCCGACCCGATGTTGGCCACCAGTCCGCGCTCCGCCAGCCTGTCGAGCTGGCGGCGCAGGATCTGCCGCGGCGAGGGTGCCACCGGCCGTCCGTCCTGCCACTGGATGTCGCAGACGACGAGCGCGGTCTTCTCGAGCCACGGGATGCGCCTGAGCGTCGCCATGTCGGGGTGGAAGACGAAATCGCCGTACCCCGACTCCCATGACGCCATCTCGAAGCCCTGCACCGGCATCATGTCGACGTCGACGGTCAGCAGGTAGTAGCAGCCCTCGGCTCCGTGCGCAGCGACCTCGTCGCAGAAGAACGGCGCGTGCAGGCGCTTTCCCTGGAGCCGTCCCTGCATGTCGGTCATCACGAGCAGGACCGTGTCGATCTCGCCGCTCTCCACGTCGGCGCGCAGCTCCTCGAGGGTCAGCGGCACGCGCCATTCATATACTGCTTACGGGATGAACCGCAAGCGGCCGGTGATCGGAATCAGCGCCTACGACGTCCCCGTCGACTTCGGACAGTGGAAGGACATGCGCTGCGTGCTCGTGCCCGAGGGTTACGTCCGGTCCGTCGTCGCGGCCGGCGGCGTCCCCGTCCTCATCCCGCCGGTCGAGGTCGCGCCCGAGATCCTCGGCGACGTCGACGCGATCGTCTTCACCGGCGGTTCGGACATCAACCCGGCCGTGTACGGGCAGGACCCGCACCCCGAGTCGAGCGGCTTCTACGACCACCGCGACGCCGCCGAGCTCGAGCTCATGCGCGCGGCGCTGGGACAGGCGATGCCGGTCCTCGGCATCTGCCGCGGCATGCAGCTTCTGAACGTCGCCCGCGGCGGCGATCTCGTCCAGCACCTCGAGGGCGACACCCACAAGGGGCCTCCCGGGGCATACACCCGGCATTCGGTGAGCGTGCTCCCCGGGACGCGCCTGGCGGCGGTGCTGGGCACCAACGCACACACCCACTCCTGCCACCATCAGGCCCCCGACCGTCTCGGCGACGGGCTGCGGGTCGCGGCGACTGCCGAGGACGGGACGGTCGAGGCGATCGAGGATCCGGCGGCGCACTACGTGGTCGGTGTGCTGTGGCATCCCGAGGAGGACGCCGAGGGCGGCGGGGCGCTCTTCCGCGCGCTGGTCGACCAGGCGACGACGTATCGGAGGGTGGCGGCATGAGCGTGCAGGCAATCGAGGGCCTCGTCATCGGCGGCGAGCGGGTCGACGCGGCGGAGGGCCGGACGTTCGAGGTCGTGAACCCGGCGACCGCAACGACGCTCGCGACGGTCGCCGAGGGCGGCGTCGAGGATGTGAACCGTGCCGTGGCAGCTGCCGTCCAGGCGTACGCCGGCTGGGGTGCCCTGTCGCCGGTGACGCGCGGGCGGCGGATGCACCGCTTCGCCGCCCTCGTCGAGGAGCACGCCGAGGCGCTGGCCCTGCTCGAGTGTCAGAACGTCGGCATGCCCATCTCCGATGCTCGCGGCCAGTTGGGGATGATCATCGACGTCATCCGCTACTACGCGGGCGCCGTGGACAAGTTCTTCGGTCACACCGTCCCGGTCGAGCGGGACGGTGTGGCGCTCACGTTCCGGGAGCCGATCGGTGTGGTGGGCCTCATCACGCCCTGGAACTTCCCGCTCAACATCGCCAACTGGAAGATCGCGCCGGCCATCGCAGCCGGGAACACCGTCGTCCTGAAGCCCGCGTCGCTCACGCCGCTCTCGGTGCTTCGCTACGCGGAGCTGGCCGTCGAGGCGGGGATCCCGGAAGGGGTGCTGAACGTCGTCCCGGGCCCCGGCGGCACCGTCGGCTCGGCGCTGGTCGAGCACCCCGACGTCGGCAAGATCGGCTTCACCGGCTCGACGGAGGTCGGCGCGGGGATCGCGCGGCGGGCGGCGGCGACGATCAAGCGCGTCACCCTCGAGCTGGGCGGGAAGTCGGCCTGCGTCGTCTTCGCCGACGCCGACATCGAGAAGGTCGGCCGGATGGCGCCGTACGCGGTGTTCGAGAACTGCGGGCAGGACTGCTGCGCGCGGTCGCGGCTGATCGTCGAGGAGTCGGTGAAGGACGAGCTGCTCGAGCGCTACGCGGCCACCGCGAGCGGGCTTCGCGTGGGGATGCCCGAGGATGCCGCAACCGAGATCGGGCCGCTCGTCTCGGCTGCGCAGCGCGAGACCGTGGAGGGCTACGTCCAGGCGGGCATCGAGGAGGGTGCGAAGGTCGTGGCGGGCGGGGAGCGTCCGGGCGCCGAGCTCGAGGCCGGGTTCTTCTATCGGCCGACCGTGCTCGACGACGTGACCAACGACATGCGCGTCGCACGCGAGGAGATCTTCGGGCCGGTCGTCGGCGTCATCACGTTCCGCGACGAGGCTGAGGCGATCCGGATCGCTAACGACACGCCGTACGGCCTCTCCGGCTCGCTCTGGACGCGCGACGGCGCGCGCCAGCTGCGGGTCGCGAGAGCGATGCGGACGGGCGTGCTCGGCGTGAACTCCAACTCGAGCGTCTTCCCGCAGACGCCGTTCGGCGGCTACAAGCAGTCGGGCGTCGGCAAGGAGCTCGGGATGCACGCGCTCGAGCACAACACCGAGCTGAAGAGCGTCTTCATCTCGACGGAGTGACGCGGGACGAGGCCTTCACGGCGGATCTGGCCGGCCGTCTCATCGCCGCGCCAGGCGCGCAGGTCGTTGTCGCCCAGTGGACCGCTCCGGGAGGCGGCGGCGATCCGCCACGGTACATCGCGCCGCTCCACGTCCACCGGATGGACGACGAGGCCTGGTACGTCCTCGAGGGCGCCCTCGTGGTGCGGTCGGGCGACCGCGACGTCGAGGTGCCCGCCGGCGGCGCGGTGATCGTGCCGCGCGGCACGCCGCACACCTTCTGGAATCCGCAGCCCGGGCCGACCAGGTACGTGCTCGTGATGACGCCTCGCATCCGCTCGCTCATCGATGCCCTCCACGCGCTCGGAGGCCCCACACCCGAGACGGTCGCCGCCGTGTTCGAGGAGCACGAGAGCGAATATCTCGGCTGGCCGTGATGGTCAGCCGCAGGCGGCCGGCAGGATGCGAAGCGCCGCCGGGTCGAGCGGCTGCCCCTCCGGCGTGAACGGCTGCTTGAAGTCGAAGGCGGCCGGCGCCGGCCCGTTGCGACGGTGCTCGGTGAGGCGCGCGACCGCCTCGGCGACGGTCGGCGTCGTCCCTGCGGCGACCCACCACAGCGCCAGGTGGGTCTCGACCGGGCGCTCGAACCACTGCCGCCGGCGCTGCATCACGCCGACGTGCCGGCCGCCGTAGACGAAGGCCCACAGCGCCTCGAGTGACTCCCACACCGAGAGGTTCACGATCACCCGCGGGTCGTCGTCGATCCGCACCGCCGTCGCGTCGCCGTCCTCGGTCTGGAGCCGCCACACGAACCCGGGGGCGGCGTCGGCGAGCGCGTTCACCGGGGCCAGCGCGGCGACGAAGTCGGCGAGCAGCGGCGAGTCGAGCGGCTCCAGGGCCCGGGTGACGTTCACCTGTGCGATGTGCATGTTCGCGCCCACGATCTCGAGGGTACACGTGCGCGATACTGCGACGCATGGTGGAGAGCTTCGACGGCACGCTGGAGCAGCACGGGTCGGGCACCCTCCTCGAGGTGCCGTTCGACGTCCGCGCGGTGTTCGGAAAGGCCAGGGCACCGGTCCGCGGGACGGTCAACGGCTATCCGTTCCGGACGACGGTCGCGACCTATGGCGGGCGCTACTTCCTCGGCTTCCGGCGTGAGATCCGCGAGGCCGCGGGCTTCGAAGACGGCGACAAGCTCGCGGTCGTGCTCGAGCTCGACGACGCGCCGCGCACGGTCGAGGTCCCGCCGGAGCTCCAGGCCGCGCTCGCGGCTGACGCGGAGGCCCGGGCGACGTTCGACGGCCTCTCCTACACGCACCGGCGCGAGTACGTCGAATGGGTGTCGGGCGCGAAACGCGAGGAGACCAGGCGGGCGCGTGTCGAGCGCGCGGTGGGCATGCTGCGCGACGGCGTCCGCCACCCGTGAGGCGGCGTCCTACCCTGCCGTGTGCGCGGCGCGGATCGCGTCGATCAGCTCGTCGAGCCCGACGCCCTTCTTGAGACAGCTCGCCGCCCCGGCGTTGAGGGCGGCCTCGATCATCTGCGGCTCGTCATAGGCCGAGAGCACGACGACGGGCATCGCCCACTCCGAGGCGGCTATCTGCTCCGTGGCCTCGATGCCGTCGACGTTCGGCATCCGCATGTCCATGACGACGACATCGGGATGGGCGCGCTCGGCCGAGACGACCGCCTCGGCCCCGTCGGATGCCTCGCCGACAACGTCCATCCCCGCCTCTTCCAACGCGTCGCGCAGCACACCACGGAGAAGCGCGTTGTCCTCGGCGATCAGGATCTTGATGCCCACGCTGCTCACGTACCTCGGCAACCCTACAGGTACAGGTGGTCGGTATGTGAGGCCGCGGCCCGGGCGGCAGCCTCCGGGGATTCGCCGCCCGCCCGGCCGGCGACGTACGCCGCGGTCCAGGTGTCACCGGCGCCGGTGGGGTCGGCGTAGATCCCGGTCCTGCTGGAAGCGGAGTGCCATTCGCCGCCGGCCGTCACGCCGGCTGCGCCGTCGCGGCCGAGCGTGACGACGACCTCCGGCGCTCCAAGACCTCGCAGCGACTCGGCAGCGAGGCCGCCCGCGGCAGCTTCGGCCTCGGCCCGGTTGAGCTTCAGGATCGAGACGCCGCGGATCGCGTCGGGCGGGAACGGCCGCAGCTGGACGGGGCCCGGCGCGTCGCCGCGGCACAGGCCCTGACCGTCGATACACACCCGGTGGCCGGCCTCGGCGAGCCCGGCGATCGTCTCGGGTGGGAAGTCCCCCGCGGTCTGTCCGCCCAGGATGACCCAGTCGCAGCCGTCGACCGCTGCCAGCACCTCGTCCGGGGCAAACGGCTCACCGACCGCCTCGACCCACTGCTCGACGCCGCCGTCGTGGTGTCGCAGGCGGCTCGTGAACCCGCCGCGCTCGACCACGACGCACGGCACGCCGAGCGCCTCCAGCGAGCGGCGGGCATAGAACGGCGTCCCGCCGGGCCGGTGCTCGGTGCCGCCCTCGGTCATGACGATGTCGGCCGCCCTGTGCCCGACCACGCCGATCCTCACCGGGCGGCGGGCACGTGGAGCGAGACGATCGTCCGGGTGCCCGGCGCGGACTCGAGCGTCAGCTTGGCGCCGATCCGTGCGGCCCGCTCGCGCATCATCCGGATGCCCACTCCCTCCCGCGGCCCGTGGCCGTTGCCGTCGAGCCCTCCGCCCCGGTCCTCGACCGAGAGATGGATGTCCGCGGACGAGCGCCGGAGGCTGATGAGGACCGGCGGCCGCCCATGCCGAGCGGCGTTCACCGCCGCCTCGCGCGCGATCTGGAAGATGGCCGTGTCGCGGTCCTCCTCGGCCTCCCAGCCGCCGCCGGGCCGGTTGAACGACGTCGCCACCCCGTACTCCTCGTGGACGGTCTCGGCCAGCGAGCCGAGGGCCTGCACGAGCCCCTGCTGCTGCATCACGACCGGGTGCAGGCGCGCCACCGTTCGGCGCAGGTCGTCCGCGGCGTCGGCCGCCAGGCGCTCCAGCCTTCCGAGCACCTCCTCGGCGTGGTGGACGTCGCCCTTCGAGATCGCGTCGCGGACGACGTCGCACATGAGCCGCACCGCGGTCAGGGTCTGCTGGGGGCCGTCGTGCAGGCAGTGCGCCAGCGTCTCGCGCTCGGCGTCGATGGCGTCGAGCATGTGGTCGAAAAGCTCACCCTGCTCCCGCGGGCCACGGCCGCGCCCGCCGCGCGCGCCGGGCCATGCCCAGGCGAGCGCCCCGGAGGCCAGGACGGCGACCGCCGTGACCGCAGCCGCGACGGCGGCCGGGGCACCCGCGAGCGATGCCGCGGCCGCGGCGAGCGCGCCGCACGCTGCCACCCCTGTGATGCGCAGCAGGCGGCGGTCAGTCGATGAACTCATACCGCAGCGCCAGCGCGACGGCCTGGGTGCGAGTGTCGGCCTCGAGCTTCGTCATGGCGTTGCGGACGTGCGTCCGCACCGTCTCGGGGCTGATGAAGAGCCGCTGGGCGATGTCCGGGTTCGAGAACCCGTTCGCCAGCAGGCCGAGGATCTCGCGTTCCCGCCCTGAGAGTGCGGGCAAGCGTTCCGTTGCCTTCGGGGTAACAAGCTCCGACGCCAGCGTCGGGTCGACGTACGCGCCCCCCTCGGCCACGCGTTTCACGGCGCGCACGATGTCGTCGGGCGGCGCCTCCTTGAGCACGTAGCCGCGCGCGCCGCAGTCGAGGCCTTCCGCAAGGAGCCCGCGCTCGCCGTGGGCCGTGTAGAGAATGACGGCCATCTCTGGATGGGCGGCCGTGATCTGGCGGGTTGCCTCGAAGCCGTCCATGCCCTCCATCCGCACATCCATCACGATCACATCGGGGCGGCGCTTTTCGGCCATGTCGACGGCGCCGTCGCCGGACGAGCTCTCGCCGATCACCGAGATCTCGCGGTCGCGGGTGAGGATCATCTTGACGCCCTCCCGAACGGCAGCGTGATCGTCCACCACCAGGCAACGAACCTGGGTGCGGACTTCGGCGTCCCCCCCGCTGGCCTGCGACACCGCCATGGGTAGGAGAATCATTGCACTTCGGAAGGCGAAAAGGAAACCGGACGTCCGTAAACTGCGCGCATGTCTCCCGCGCGGCGCACCGCGGTGGCGTCGCTGCTCGCGGCGATCGGCCTCGCGCTCCTGAAGCTCGCGGTGGGGTTCGCGAGCGGCAGCCTCGGCATCCTGGCCGAGGCGGTGCACTCGGGCGTCGACGCAGCGGCGGCCGGCCTGACCGTGTACGCCGTCGGCGTGGCCGAGCGCCCGCCCGACCGCGAGCATCCGTTCGGCCACGGGAAGGCCCAGCACCTCGCCGCGCTGGGCGAGGCTGCGTTCCTGGCCGCCGCCGCGACGTGGATCGCCGTCCTGGCCGTCATTCGGCTGATCGAGGGCTCCTCGCCCGTTCAGGCCACCTGGTACGCCTTCGCGGCGCTCCTGGTCGTGCTGGCCGTCGATGCGGGACGGGCGGGGATCTCGCTCCGGCAGGGCCGGATCGATCGGAACGCCGCGCTCATGGCGAACGCGTGGCACTTCGGCTCGGACTTCGCCGGCACCATGGCGGTGCTCGTCGGGCTCGGGCTCGTCGCGGCGGGCGTGCCGGCCGGCGACTCGCTGGCCGCGATCTTCGTCGCGGCAATCGTGCTCCTGGGCGCGCTGCGGCTGGCCCGCCAGAACATCGATGCGCTGATGGACCGAACACCGTCAGGGGTGGCCGGGCGGGTCGAGCGCGCCGCCCGCTCGGTGCCGGGGGTCAGCGAGGTACGCTCGGTCCGCGTCCGGGAGGCGGGCGGCGAGAGCTTCGCCGAAGTCGTGATCGGCGTCCCGCGCCTGGCGGGCGTGGAGCGAAGCCACGAGACCACGGACATGGTCGAGGGCGCGGTCCGCGACTCGCTCGGCCGCGCCCAGGTCACGGTGCACGTCGAGCCCGCGGCCGCAGACGAGACCCTGAACGACCGCGTGGCGGCCGCCGCGCTGCGCGTGCCGGGCGTGGTCGAGGCGCACAACATCTCCGTGCTCGACGACGCGTCTGGTCGGGCGGTGACGCTCCACGTACGGCTCCCCGAGGACGAGACCCTGCGCTCGGCCTGGGACGTCGTCGAGCGGCTGAAGGACGAGATCCGGCGCGAGGTCGGGATCGCGCGGGTGTACGCGCACGTCGAGCCGTCGGCGCCGGGCGCCCAGCCCGCGCGCGACATCGGGGCGGAGCAGCCCTCGCTTCACCGCCTGGCCGCCGATGCGGTCCGCTCGGTGGCGGGCGATGCCGAGCAGCTGGTGGTCTACCGCCAGGGGTCGCGGCTCCTGGTCGTGACGTCGGTTCGCGCCGACCCGGCGCTCTCCGTGTCCGAGGCGCACGGGCTGGCGAGCCGCGTCGAGGACGCCGTGCGTGATGCCATCGCCTCGGTCGACGACGTCATCGTGGAGGTGTGCTAGGGAGAATGGTGCCGGGGCCCCGTGGCAGGTGGGCGGGGCCCCGGCGGTTCGCGCCTGCAGGCGGCGCGATCTCTGGTCAGCTCGTCTTGTTGGCGAGCGTCACGGTGATGGTCTGGGCCTTCCCGTCACGCAGGATCCCGAGGGTCACCCGGTCACCTGCCGACTTGGCGGAGATCGTCTCGGCGAGGTTGGCGAACGACGTGATCTTGTGCCCGTCGATCGACGTGATGATGTCGCCGCCCAGGGTCAGCGTCTGACCGGCGATCGTGGCGGTGGTCGATCCGCCCCGGATTCCGGCCATGTCGGCGGGCGAGCCCGGCACGACGTGGCCGACCAGGACGCCCGCGCCGACCGGCAGGTTGATCGCCTGCTGGAGGTCAGGGGTGATCTCGGTGCCCTCGATCCCGAGGTAGGTGTGCTCGGCGTGGCCGCTCGAGATGATCTGCCGGGCGATCTGGCTCACCTTGTCGATGGGGATCGCGAAGCCGATGCCGATGCTGCCGGCGTTCGGGTCGTTGTTCCCGGTAAGGATCTGGCTCGTGATGCCGATCACGCGCCCGAACCGGTCGATGAGCGGGCCGCCCGAGTTGCCGTGATTGATGGCGGCGTCGGTCTGAATCGCCTGGTAGATCTGCTGGCCCGGCTCGAGCGAGTCGATCGTGCGCCCGATCTGCGAGACGATGCCGGATGTGATCGTGCTCTGCTCGTTCAGGGGGTTCCCGATCGCCACGACCGGATCGCCCACGTGGACGGAGCTGAGGCTCCCCAGTGGCAGCGGGTGCAGCTGGCTGGCCGGGACGCCCTCGACCTGGAGCACGGCGACGTCGGTTGCCTTGTCGGCACCGAGCACCTTGGCGGTGTACGTCGCTCCGGGTCCGGCGGCGTTCGGCTTGAACGTCACCTTCACCGACGACGCGCCGAGCACGACGTGGGCGTTCGTGTAGACATGGCCGGCGGCGTCGGCGACGAATCCCGAGCCGATGGCGACCGACCGCTGGCTCTGGTCGGGGGCGAACGGGTCGACCGGATCAGACGAGCTGGTCGTGCTGGTGGCGGTGATCAGGACGACACCCGGTGCGTCGTTGCGATAGATCGCTGCCGGGCTGATGCTGTTCGAGGTCTGGCTGACGTTCGCCGCAGGGATGGGGGCGGCCGCCTCGACGGTGGTGCTGGAGTTGGAGGTCGTTGCGTCGCCGATAGCCACGGCTACCCCGCCCCCGGCGAGCGCGGCGACAACGACGATGAGTGCTTGACGGATCGATGACTTCATGCCCTTAGTAGTAGGCGCGGGGCATTGGCCGGGAATTGAGAATGAGAAGGGTGTTAGCGGCCCGGCCGCGGTTCCTCGAACGCTCGGATCAGATTGACACCGACCGCGAGCGCGCCCAGCGCGACGCCGTGGATCACCGCCACGCTGACATCCCCGACGCCCTCGTCCCGCCATGCGACGGCCAGGTGCGCGAGGATGGCGATCGCTCCGAGCACGCCGACCGTGTCCGCCCACAGGTGGCTCGCGCGCCCCTCCATCCACAGCGCGATCCGACCCGCGACGAGCGTCGCCGCAAGGATCGCCGCGACCGCCAGCCCGTGGTCGAATGCCGCCGACCTGCGGTCGGCGCTCGCGGGGTGGGCGTACCAGGCCCAGGCGAGGTGTCCCAGGATCACCGCCGCTGCCGGCAGGGCCGCGGCGATCGCATACGTGCGCAGTGATCGGGCGTCCACCGGCGGTTATCGTAGCCGTCAGATGCGCGTCCGCCTGATCGTGAATCCCACGGCAACCGGCGTCCGTGGGCCGGTGCTCGACGCTGTCGTCGCCCAGCTCGAGCGCGTCTGCGAGCTCGACGTGGTCGAGACCGAACGGGCGGGCCATGGGATGGAATTGGCGCGGGAGGTCGACTCCGGCGCCGTCGTGGGGCTGGGTGGCGACGGCACGGCGAACGAGGTGGCGAACGGGGTCCGGCCTGGCGTCGTCATGGGCGTCCTCCCCGCCGGGGCGTCGTCGGTCTTTGCCCGCCACCTGGGCTTCCCGCGCGACACGGTCGCCGCCGGCGGCATGCTGGCCGAGGCGATCCGCCAGGAGAGCACGAAGAGCGTCGGCCTCGGCATCGCCGACGAGCGCAGGTTCACGTTCGCGGCCGGGCTCGGGCTCGACGCCGAGGCGACGGCCGCCGTCGACCGCATCCGGGAGGAGCGCTCGTCCCATGATCGACCCGGCGACCTGAAGGTCCTGCAGGCGGCGCTCGGCATCCTGCGCGAGGAGGGGTTTGCCCTGCACGAGCGGATGACGATCCGGACGGATCGCGGCAGCTTCCACCGCGCCTCGTACGTCGCGGTGGCCAACCAGCACCCGTACACGTTCTTCGGCCGGGTGCCGGTGAAGGCCGCTCCGCGTGCCGACTTCGAGCACGGCCTCGACGTCGTGTTCACCCGCGAGCTCCGGCGGCGCGACCTGTGGCGCCTCCCGGTCTACGGCCTCCTCTGGCCGCGGCACGCCAGCCGCGGGTCGCGGCGGGTGGGCTATCTCCACGACATGGATGACTTCTCGGTGGCGTGCGACGTCCCGACCGCCATTCAGATCGACGGCGAGTACCTGGGTCAGGTCGAGCGCGTGCGCTTCCGCTACGAGCGCGACGCGGTCCGGGCCCTCGTGCCGCCCGGCTCCTCCGGCTGACGCGCCGTATGATTCTGCGCCGATGGACGTCGTGATCGCCCTCGGCCAGGGGCTGGGCCTGGCGGCCGCAGCCGGGCTCCTCGCCTCGGCGCCGCTCGCTGCCGCCTCGACAGCGGCCGCCGCCGGCTGGCTGCGCGGCCCCCTCGGCATCGCCGACGACGGCATCGTCTTGGCGGTGACGTGGGTCCTCGTCGCGGCGGAGCTCGCCGTTGACGCCGTGTGGCCGGGGGCGCAGGCGGGCGCTCGGCTCGGGAGGCGGGTGGTCGCCGGCGGCCTGGCGTTCGAGCTGGGCGCGGGCGACACGATCCCGTACGTCGGCCTGGTGCTCGGCGCCCTCGTCGCCGCTGCGGCTGCGATCGCGATGCGAAGCCTCCGGGCGGGCGCCGTCAAGGGCGGCGGCGACATCCGCGGCACCGCCATGATCGAGGACGGCGCCGGCCTCGTGGCTGCCGCGATCGCGGTGATCCCGTTCGCCGGGTATGTCCTCGCGATCGGTGCCGGTGCCCTGCTCCAGCGGGTGCGGGCACGTGAGGGGCGCCGGTACGAGGGGCTCCGCGTCCTGCGCTGAGGCCTACGATTCGGCCCGTGACGAAGAAGGTCGTCCTGGCCGTCGTCGACGGCCTCGGGCCGGAGCTTCTCGACCGCGTGCTCGCCGCGGGCCGCGCGCCGACGATTGCGGCCCTCATCGACGCCGGGTCGCGCACCGACCGGTGCGTCTCGACGTTCCCGTCGCTCACGCCCGTCTGCCTGTCGGCGCTCGTCACGGGCGAGCATCCGGTCGGCTCGCACATCCCCGGGATGACGTGGTACCACCGCGGCGAGGGCCGGTTCGTGGAGTACGGATCCTCGTTCGCGGCGACGCTCGCCGAGGGGACGCGGCAGATGGTCGACGACATCCTGGTCAACCTGAACCTGCTCCATCTCTCGCCGCGGGCGACGACGGTGTTCGAGGCGCTCGAGGACGCCGGGCTCGTCACCGCGGCGGTCAATCTCTACGTGTGCCGCGGCCGCATACGGCATCAGATCACGCGGCCCGCCGCCCGCCGCTTCGCCCGCACCATCGGGATCGTCGACGCGGTGTACGGGCCGCGCCGATACTTCCTCGGAGACCTCTTCTTCTCCGACCTGACCGGGGCGCCGCGCAACTTCGGGACCGGGATCGACCGCCACGGCGGCGCCGTCGCCCGGTGGCTCGTCACCCGGGACGGCTTCGACTTCCTGTTCCTGTACCTGTACGAGACCGACGCGGCCGGCCATCGCGGAGGCGACGTGATGGGTGCGGTCGAGCAGGCCGACCACGGCCTCGCGCTCATGGTCGAGGCGGCGGGCGGGCTCGAGTCATTCCTGGGCCGGTACGGCGTGATCGTCGTGGCCGACCACTCCCAGAGCCCAGTCGAGCAGATTGCCGACGCCGCGACGCCGCTCGAGGACCTGCGCCTCTTTCGCTCGAGCCGGCGCTCCGATCCCGACCGCTGCGACGTCGCGGTCGCGGCGTCGAACCGGGCCGCGATGGCGTATCTGCTCCCCGGCGCCCGGATCGGGGCGGCCGCGGTTGCCGACCGGCTGGCGGCGCTCGACGCCGCCGACGTCACCGCCTACCGCGACGGCGACTGGATCGCGGTCCGGCGCGAGGAGGGCCGCCTGCGCTTCCGGCGCGGGGCCGGCGCGGCGGACGAGCGCGGCAACGCCTGGGACGTCGAGGGCGACACCGCCCTGCTCGACCCGGCGCGCTACCCGAACGCGCTCGAGCGCCTGGAGGGGGCCGTCCTGTGCCCCACCGCCGGGGACGTCATCGTGTCGGCGGCGCCGGGCTGGGAGTTCGCCGACTCGGGCGGCATCCACCACCTCGGCGGAGGGAGCCACGGCTCGCTGCGGGCCGAGGACTCGCTCGTCCCGCTCGTCGTCGCCGGGTTCCCCGAGCACGAGGCCTTCCCGTCCCAGCCGTCGATCACGGACGTCCAGCCGTACGTCTGCCGGCACTTCGGCGCACCGCGTGTGAGCCGACCGCACGCTCTGGCGACGACGGTCGGATAGCATCGCCGGGATGGAGGACGCCCGCGCCGAAGCCGCTTCGGCCGTCATGCGGCGGCACGTGCAGCGCGTCAGGCTCGCCGCGGCGCGCCCCGCCAACTGGATGGAGCTCATGCGCTACTGCTGCGTGGGCGCGTCCGGCTACCTCATCAATCTGGTCGTGTTCCTGCTCGCCGACCCGGCGATGCCCTACACGCTCGCCTTCACGGTCGCGTTCATCTGCGCCGCGACGAGCAACTTCCTCTGGAACCGGCTGTGGACGTTTCGGGTCGAGCACGGCCGGCCCCACCATCAGTACGCCCGTTTCCTGGGCGTGAGCGTTGCCGCGCTCGGGCTCGACCTGGTCGTCCTGCGGGCGCTTGTGGAGCTGGCCGGCGTCTCGAAGCCGCCGGCGGCGGCCATCGCGATCCTCATGGCGCTGCCGGTGAGCTTCCTTGGCAACAAGCTCTGGACGTTTCGGTAGATGGCTGGTTCCACGTCTCCGTGATGTCCTGGGCGGCGAGAACCGAGCGTCGCAAGGACGCAGGGAGCGTCGATATTGGCTGAAATATCGGCGCGACCGAGGACGCCGCGAGGCGACGGTTCGCAGCCGCAGCGCCACCAGAACACGACCGGTCAGCACCGATGTACGTCCTGGCGCACGGGGACGTGGAACCAGCCGTCTCACGCTGCGGGGCTGATCGCGGCCGGCGCTCTGCTCGCCGCCGCGGCGTTCGTCCTCGCGGCCGCCCCCGCCGTCCACGCCGCCGTCCGTCACCTGACGGCCGCCCAGGCGATCAAGCTCGCCGGAGCCGACAGCCGGATCGTGCCGCTCCTGGCGCAGAACCCGGGTGCGCACTTCGAGGCTCGGTACATCCGTCCGCGGCGCGTCTGGGCGGTCCTCCTCGAGCCGAAGGGCGCCCACAACGTCCTGGCCGCGATCACCGTGTCCGAGCGACAGCACGCCGTCACCGGGGTGAAGCTCACCCCGACACAGGGCCCGCCGCGCCTCACGAGCAACCAGGCGTTCGTCATCGCGAGCCGGTCTCACGCGCTCCAGGACTGGATCGGCCAGTACTCGAATGTGACCCATTCGGCCGACCTCGGCCCTCTGCGCGTGTGGACGGTGAGCTACTACAAGGACGACAACGAGATCGCGCAGGTGCACGTCCAGGACTCGACGGAGCGGGCCTACGAGGTGTGGACCGGCCCGCAGGTGGGGTGGATGCTCGCCCGCGGCCTGCCCGATGCCTACGGCCGGAAGGTGAACCGGTCGTTCGTGCTCTGGCCGATGTGCGCCATCTTCCTGGCCGGCCTCCTCGACTGGCGCCGCCTGCGGTCGATGCGGACGCTCGACCTGGTCGCGTCGCTGGCGTTCGTCGTCTCGCTCGTCGAGTTCAACCACGGCGACATCTTCCGCGCCACCCCGCTCGTGTACCCGCCGCTGATCTATCTCGCGGCGCGCATGCTCTGGGTCGGGACGCATCGCGGCCCGCGCACCGTCCGGGTCGGAGAGACGCACATGCTGCTCCTGATCGCGCTCGTGTTCGGCCTCATGGGGTTCCGGCTCGGGTTGAACAACCAGGATTCGAACGTGATCGACGTCGGCTACGCCGGCGTGGCGGGGGCGTCACGGCTGATGGACGGCGTGCTGCCGTACGGCCACATGCCCGACAAGACCTCGAAGCCGTGCGGCGGGAAGTACTCGAACGGCGACCCGCGTGCCTACATTCAGTCGAACGGGCAGTGCGAGTCGCCGATCGGGCAGGGTGACACCTACGGGCCGACGGTCTACCTCACCTACATCCCGGCGGTCGCCATTCTTGGCTGGAGCGGCCTCTGGGACTCCCTACCGGCCGCGCACGTCACCGCCTCGGCCTTCGACATCATGGCCATCGTCGGGCTCTTCGTGGTGGGCTGGCGGCGGGCGGGCGGCCGCATCGGCCTGCTGCTCGCGTTCGGGTGGGCGGCGAACCCGTTCACGCTCTACGCGCTCAACATGAACACGAACGACGCGCTGGTCGGTGCGCTCCTCGCCTGGACGCTGGCTGCCCTCTCGGTCCCGGTGCTGCGCGGCGCCCTTCTGGGGGCTGCGTCGCTCACGAAGTTCGCCCCGCTTGCGCTGTTCCCGCTCTTCGCGTCGCTCCGCCATCGGGTGGCGACGCTGATCGGCTTCGTGGTCGCATCGATCGCCCTCCTCGCCATGCTCGCGCTCGATGCCGACGGCCTGTCGCTCTTCTGGCACCGCACGCTCGACTACCAGCTCGGCCGCGTGACGCCGATGGCGATCTGGACGCTCCCGAGCTACCACCCGGGCTGGCCCGACATCACGTGGCTCCAGCACGCGCTCCAGTTCCTGGTCGCGGTCGCCATCGTCGTATTTGCGTTCTTCCCACGGGCCAAGAAGGACGCCGTCGCGGTCGCCGCGCTCGGCGCCGCTGCCGTCATCGGCCTGCAGATCACGGCCAGCTACTGGTTCTACCCGTACGTGTGCTGGTGGCTCCCGCTCGTCCTGGCGGCGCTGCTCCTGCCGCGCGGTGAGCCGGCTGCCACGACGACCGCTCCGGAGCTCGTCTAACGGTTGTCGAGGAGCCGGAACGCCTCGATCGTGGTCGCGCGGCCGTCACCGTCGCACTCGAAGATCACGCCCTCCATCCGCACGTCCCCCTCGGCCGGCTCGAAGCGGATCGGAAGCTGCGTCGTGAAGCGGCGCAGGACGAGGTCGGTGCGAACGCCGATCACGGAGTCGTGCGGGCCGGTCATTCCTGCGTCGGTGATGTAGGCCGTGCCGCCCGGCAGGACATGGGCGTCGTTGGTCTGGATGTGCGTGTGCGTGCCGAGGACGGCGGTCGCCTGGCCGGCGAGCAGCCGCCCCATGGCGACCTTCTCGCTCGTCGCCTCGGCGTGGAAGTCGACGACCACCACGGCCGCTTCCTTGCGGGCCTCGTCCACGAGCCGCTCCGCGACCACGAACGGGCTGATGGCCGCGTCCAGGAAGAGGCTCCCGATGAGGTTGATGACCGCGACCCGCGTCCCGTCGCCGGACTCGACGACACAGGTGCCGTGCCCGGGCGCCGTTTCGGGGTAGTTGACCGGGCGCAGGATCCGCTCCTCCTGGTCGAGGTACGGATACACCTCGCGCTGGCGGTAGGCGTGGTTTCCGAGCGTGATCACGTCGACGCCGGCCGCGAAGAGCCGTTTGGCGATCCGGCTCGTGATGCCGACGCCGTCAGCGACGTTCTCGGCGTTTGCGATCGCGAAGTCGATCTCGCGATCGCGCCGGACCCCGGGGAGGCGCTCCTCGATGATCCTGCGACCGGCCGCCGCGAAGGCGTCGGCGATGAAGAGGATCCGCAAGCTCCGGGCCTACAGCAGCAGGGACGCGGCCGGCGCCGGGCCGACCTCGAGGTGAACGTGGTTGCCGGCGTCGGAGGTGTACTTGGCGAGCTCCTGTGTGATCACGCGGCTCAGGTCGATCACCGTGCCGAGGCGCGTGCGCGCGGCGATCACCTGGTCGCCGACCGCGATCTGGTTCGACGGCCGGATGTTCGTGAGCGTCACGATGTCGGCCGGCGTCGATGTCGGCTGGATCTGGAGGACGCTCCCGTGCGGCGAGCCGTCCAGCACGTACGGCCGGATGCCGACGACCGTCCCGTCGACCGGCGAGTAGACGCGCGTCCCGGCGACCGCGCCGACGTCGACCGAGCCTGTGGATGCGCCGCCCCCGGCGTCGTCGACGTAGTACGCCGGCCCGGCTCCGGTGGACGTCCCGGTGAGCAGATTGCCCAGCTTCGTGACGAGGCCGGCGTTCTTCTGGTGACCCGACGGGGCGAGGACGATCACGCGGGCGTCTCCAACGCCGTGGTACACGATTGCCGTCACCCGGGCCTGGGCGATGGGCACGTCGAGCACGAGGCCGTTCGGGCCGCTGGCCATGAGGGTTGGGATCGGCGGGCCGTCGGGGGCAAGGGCGTGCTTGGGTGGCGAGACGGCGACGGCGGCCTGGATGCGCGGCGCAGACCCGCCGCGGAGTGCGGTTGCGACGAGCACCACGACCGCCAGAAGGGCAATCGCGAGCCCGAAGCGACGAGCGTGGGTACGAGGCTGCCGGCGGCGCGGCCGCCGGCGCGGAGGCCGCCTTCCAGTAGCGATCACGAGGCCCAGCCTAGCATGGGGCCGCTGGTAGGATGGCCGCGATGCCGCCCGACGCGCCCGGGAAGATCCTGGTCCCGCGGTGGGTGCAGCTTGTAGGCCTTCCGCTTGCGATCGTGGGCGTGTGGTTGCTGGTCTCCGCGGTCAACCACGCCGTGTTCGTGTTCGTGGTCGCTGCGCTCATCGCCATTCTTCTGAACCCCATCGTGCGGGCGTTCTGCGCGCTTCGCATCCCCAGGGGCGTGTCGGTGCTGCTCGTCTACCTGTTCTTCGCGTTCGTCGTCGGCGGCCTGAGCGTGATCGTCGCGACGGTGATCGCGCGCGAGGTGCAGGACGTCGCAAACCAGGTGGAGGATCAGTTCACCGAGAACCGCGCCGGGGTGACGCCGGCCGACCGGCGACTCGCCGACCTGCAGGCCTGGATCAACGACTCGAGCCCGGTCAAGGTCGACGTGAAGACGCCCGGCGAGCGCCTGCTGAACTCGGTCGACGTCGCCCATCTCCAGCGCTACTCCGGGCGCGCGGTGGAGGTGGCGCGGACGCTCATCATCACGCTCTTCGAGAGCCTCTTCAACCTGGTGCTGGTGATCGTCATCTCGGTGTACATGCTGCTCGATGCGCCTCGCCTCTCGCGGTTCCTGAGACGGGTGTTCCGGGGCGGGGAGCTCGACGAGGACCTGCTGACGCGCATCGAGCGCGCCCTCCTGGCCTACGTCAAGGGTCAGACGCTGGTCTCGCTCGTCATCGGGGTGACCGCCGGCGTCGGGCTCTACATCCTCGGTGTCACGGGCATCTTCCCCGGGGGATCCACCTACGCGCTCGGGTTCGGCGCCTGGGCGGCCGCCGTCGAGATCATCCCGTACGTCGGCCCGTGGCTGGGCGCGCTCGCCCCCGCGGCCGTTGCGGCCACGGAGTCGGGCAAGGCGGTGATCGGGGTCGCGCTCCTCTTCCTCTTCATCCACCAGATCGAGGGGCACATCGTGATCCCGAAGCTGATGGGGAGCGCGGTCAAGGTGCATCCGCTGGTGGTGATCTTCGCGCTGCTGGCAGCCGGCGAGCTCTACGGCCTCGCCGGCGTCCTGATCGCAATGCCGCTTGTCGCCGTCGGTCGGGAGGTCAGCACCTTCCTGGGCGAACGGATCGCCCTCCAGTCATGGCCGGGCGGCCCGCTGACGGTCGATGTGCCGGTTGACGTCCATCCCGCGCCGCCGGTTGAGCCGTCTGCAACATTGGGGTCTGACCCCGATAGTGCAGACGGGGAGCCGCCGACCTAGGGGTCGGGAAGCTCGAGGACGGCCAGGTTCGACGGGGCGAGGTCGGCCGCCCGCTCGAATGCCTCCATCGCCGCCTGGGCGCGCCCGGCCCGGCGCAGGAACTTGCCGTACCAGCGGTACGCCCGGCCGAGCTCGCAGTGCCAGCCGTTCTGCTTCCGGAGCGCGTCGATCGCGGCCGCGTAGGCGGTCTCGGCACGGTCGGCGAGGCCCAGCTCGTCGTAGCCGCGGGCCAGCACCAGGTACGCATCGCCCAGCTCGCCGGGCGCGGACTGCGTCCCGAGGAGCTCGATCGCGGAGCGCGCCTGGTCGACCGCCCCCTCGGAATCGCCCGCCTGGAGCGTGAGCCGCGCCTCCTCGACCACCACCCAGCCCTCGTCGAGGCCGCTCATACGCGTGCCGTACAGGCGGCGCGTCGCCTGGAGCGCCTCGCGCGCGGCGTCGGTCTGCGCGTCGTCGAGCAGAATGTGCGCCCGCACGAGATGGGCGTTCGCGGCGTGCCAATCGTTCCCGCTCGCCTCGGTCAGCTCGACCTGCTTGTCGGCGTAGACCAGCGCCTGGGCGGTGTGGCCCGTGGTGCAGTAGAGCCGGGCCAGCGCGTGGTAGGCGAACGCGCGGACGCGGCGGTCGATGTCCTCGACGTCGCGGCGCAGCGCATCCGCGAGCGCCGCCGCCGCCCGGCCGTAGTCGCCGGCGTCGCCGTAGGCGTGGGACAGGTAGATCGAGTACAGCACGAGCGTCGCCGGGTCGGCGGCCGGGCGCCGCTCGAGCTCACCGAGGCACTCCTCGAAGAGGGCGATGGCAGGGCCGCTGCGGCCGCTCTCGGAGTACGCCTGGCCGAGCGCGCGGTAGAGCTCGATTCGTTCCGCCGGGTCCGGCCGGCCGGCCGTCTCGAGCACCAGCTCGAACCAGTCGATCGCCGCGGAGGTCTTCCCGCGCCGGACGGCGATCGAGCCGAGCCCCTCCTGCGCCCGGGCCGTCGTTTCGTCGTCCCGGGCGGCCTCCGCACCCCGGAGGGCGACGAGGAGCTCCTCCTCGGCCTCGTCGAGGCGCTCGAGCCCGATCTGGACGAGCGCGCCGTCGACGCGCTCGGCCGGCGTCGGGGCGTCCAGCGGCGGCCGCTTGGGATCGAGCACCCGAGCAGCGTAGATGGTTTGTTCCGAATCGTCGTGATGTCCTGGGCGCAGCCCCACGGCGCCGCGCCAACGAGCCATCAGATGGACGGCCAGGCGCGCGAGGATTCGGAGCAACCCAATCCTGATCCCGGCTGGGCGGCGGGTCAGGCGGTCGTGCTGGAGCGCGTCTCGGCCGGCGCCAGCGCATCCTGGTTCGACGGCGCGAGGTCGGCGGCGAGCTCGAACGCCTCGAGGGCCGCCTCGGCGCGGCCGACCCGCTTCAGGAACTTGCCGTACCAGCGGTACGCCCGCGCGAGATCGCGCGCGGATGCCTCCTGGGCCCGGATCGCCTCGATGGCGGCGATGTAGGCGGCGTCCGCCCGCTCGACCTCGCCCAGCTCGTCCTGGACGCGGGCGAGCACGAGATGCGCGTCGCCGAGGTGGGCTCCGTCGCCCTCGGCCAGGGCGCGGACGGCCTGGGCGGCTCGCCGCGCCGCCGCGGCGGCATCGCCGACGAGCAGCGCCTGACGGGCGTCCTCAACCAGGATCCGCCCGTGGTCGGTCGCGCTGGGATGCGCGCCGAGCAGGTTCCGGGCGGCGATGAGATGACGCCCGGCCTCCGCGTCGCCAACGTCGAGCAGCCGCTGCGCGTACGCCAGGTGCGCCTCGCTCAGCGCACGGTTGTCCTCGTCCAGCTCGTACAGCGACAGCGAGCGGTCGGCCGAGCGCAGCGCCTGCTCGACCTCGCCGGCGGCCGCCAGCCGCCGCGAGAGCTCGTACTGCGCCGCGGCGCGGCTGCGCAGGTCGACCTGATCGCCGCCGTCGGCGAGGGCGGAGCCGAGCACATCGGCGGCCCGGGCCGGATCGCCGGCCTCGGTGTATGCCCGTGACAGCCACACGGCGTAGCGCACGACCTTCGTTGCGTCGACCACCGGCGATCGCCGGAGCTGCAGCAGGCAGTCCTGGAGCAGCGCCAGGGCCCGGGCGACGTCGCCCGAGCGGCGGTAGAGGTCGAAGAGGCGCCCGAAGAGCTCCACCCGCTCGGCGGGATCGGGCGGTGCGCCGGCATCGCGGGCGTGCTCGAGAAGGCCGATCGCCACGGCGTGCTGGCCGCGCTCGGCGGCAACGGCGCCGAGGCCTTCGTAGGCCTCGCTCATCCGCTGCGAGTCGCCGTTCACCTCGGCCTCGCGAACGACGCCCCGCAGCAGCTCCTCGGCGTCGTCGAGGTCGCCGCCGCGGATCATCATCGCGGCGTCCAGCAGCTCGAGCGAGCGTGAGCGCTGCTCGGACGAGGTCTCGCCGGACAGCTCCTCCGCGGTGACGCCGAGGCGGCGTGCGATCTCCATGAGGACGCGCGGGCTCGGACGGCGGTCGCCGGCCTCGATCCGGGCCAGATAGCTGTAGGAGCACCCGTCGAACGAGAGCTCCCGCTGGGTCATCCCGTTCTTGCGGCGCAGGTGACGGACGCGGGCGCCCAGCTTGCGCAGCGCCTCATTCGAATACTCGTCGTCGTGCCCCGGGTGCTCTTCCACGGTCGGCTCCCCCGCCGGTCCGTCAACATCGCTCCATTGCCCGTCCACTCTTGGCAAGACTACACCTTCGCCGTGGCCGGGACAAGGCCGGCGATAGACTGCCCCCATGGCCTTCCCGGTCACCCGCATGCGCCGTTTGCGCCGCACGGCCGGGGTGCGGAACCTCGTTCGCGAGACGCGCGTGTCGCCGGCCGACCTCATCCAGCCGTATTTCGTGCGCCACGGGACCGGCGAGGAGGAGATCGCCTCGATGCCCGGCCAGTACCACCTGTCGGTCGACTCGCTGGTGGAGCGGGCCGCTGAGGCCCATGCAGCGGGCGTCCCGGCGGTCATCGTGTTCGGCCTTCCGGCCCGCAAGGACGAGGCCGCCAGCGAGGCGTTCGACGACGAGGGGATCGTGCAGATGGGCGTCCGGGCCCTGCGAGCCCACGTGCCCGATCTGGTCGTGATGACCGACGTCTGCCTGTGTCAGTACACATCGCACGGGCATTGCGGCATCATCCAGGACGGCGAGGTGGCAAACGACGTCAGCCTCGAGGTGCTCGCGGACACGGCGGTTTCGCACGCCCGCGCCGGCGCCGACGTCGTCGCGCCGTCGGACATGATGGACGGCCGGGTCGGCGCGATCCGCGCGGCGCTCGACGCCGAGGGGCACGAGACGACCTCGATCCTCGCCTACAGCGCGAAATTCGCGTCGGCCTTCTACGGGCCGTTCCGCGACGCCGCGCACTCGACTCCCAGCCACGGGGACCGCCGCAGCTACCAGATGGATCCCGCGAACGGCAGAGAGGCCGTCCGCGAGGCCCTGCTCGACATCGAGGAGGGTGCCGACATGGTGATGGTGAAGCCGGCGCTGCCGTATCTCGACGTTCTGCGCACCCTGCGCGACCAGACGCGGGTGCCGCTGGCGGCGTATCAGGTGAGCGGGGAGTACGCGATGATCGCCGCGGCGTCGGCACAGGGACTCGTCGACGAGCGGGCCGCCGTGCTCGAGTCGCTGACGGCCATTCGCAGGGCGGGCGCCGACATGGTGATCAGCTACCACGCGGCCCGCGCGGCGCGATGGCTGTCATAGGGCGGGCCCGCACCGAGCGACGCTCGGCCGAGCTCTTCGCCCAGGCGCGGGATCTCATCCCGGGCGGCGTGTCGAGCCCGGTTCGCGCGATGCGGTCGGTCGGCCGCGACTATCCGCTCTTCCTCGCCCGTGGCGAGGGCGGCTGGGTGTGGGATGCCGACGGCAACCGCTACGTCGACTGGGTGATGTCGTGGGGGCCGCTGATCGCCGGCCACGCCCATCCGGCGGTTGTCGAGGCCGTGCGCGACGCCGCCGGCCATGGAACGACGTTCGGGGCGCCAACCGAGATCGAGGTCGAGCTGGCGCAGGCGGTCGTCGCGGCCGTGCCGTCGGTCGAGCAGGTGCGGTTCGTCTCGTCGGGTACCGAGGCCGCCATGAGCGCCCTCCGGCTGGCGCGGGCCTTCACGGGCCGCGATCGGATTCTGAAGTTCGCCGGCGGCTACCACGGCCACGCCGATGCGCTGCTCGCCCAGGCCGGCTCGGGGCTCGCGACGCTCGGGATCCCGTCGAGCCCCGGCGTGCCCGACGCCGTCGTGGCCGACACCCTCGTGGCCGAGTACAACGACCTCGACGCCGTGCGCGCGCTGGCCGAGCGGCATGCCGACCAGCTCGCGGCGATCATCGTCGAACCGGTGGCCGGCAACATGGGCGTCGTCGCGCCTGCCCCGGGGTTTCTCGAGGGCCTGCGCACGATCTGCAACGGGACCGGCGCACTGCTCGTCGCCGACGAGGTCATCACCGGCTTCCGGGTGGCGTACGGCGGCGCCCAGGAGCGGCTGGCTGTCCGGCCCGACCTGACCTGCCTGGGAAAGATCGTCGGCGGCGGGCTCCCGGCGGCCGCGTTCGGAGGGCGGTCCGACGTGATGGCCCTGCTCGCGCCCGACGGCGACGTCTACCAGGCCGGCACCCTCTCGGGGAACCCGCTCGCCATGGCCGCGGGCCTGGCGACGCTCGCGCTCCTACGGGAGCCGGGCACCTACGATCGACTCGAGCGCACCGGCGCCGCGCTCCAGGCGGCTCTCGCCGGCCCGGACGTCACCGTGAACCGGGTGGGGGCGATGCTGACGGCGTTTCACCATCCCGGGCCCGTGCGGAGCTACGCCGACGCCGCCGCGTCCGACACCGTCCGGTTCGCGGCCTTCCACGCGCACATGCTCGACCGCGGCGTCGCCCTGGCGCCGTCGCAATTCGAGGCCGCAATGCCGTCGCTGGCCCATACCGACGAGCAGCTCGAGATGACCGCGGCCGCCGCGGCGGAGTTCCGCGGGTGAGCGTGCTCGAGACCGTCGCCGAGCGCGCCGCCGCCGCGAGCCCGCTCTGGGCCGCGGCGCTCCTCCCCGAGCCGCGGGGCGACCTGCGCTTCTCGGGCCGCTGTCCGGCGCGGCACCTGCTCGGGGTCGAGACGATCTACGAGGGCTACCTGCTCCACCACGGCACCTCCCGGCTCTTCGAGCAGGACGACCGCGAGCTCGCCCTGCTCACGGGCGACTACCTGTACGCGGCCGGCCTCAGCGAGATCTGCGCGACCGGCGACCTGAACGCGGTCGGCGCGCTGGCCGATCTGATCGCGGCCTGCGCTGCGCGCCGCGGCGAGCGCGACCCCGAGCCCGACGACGGCCTGTGGGACTCCACGGTCGCCGGCCTCGGCCCTCAGTAGTCGGATCTTGAGACGGTCTACGGCGTCCAGCGGTCGCCGACGGGCGTCACGACGAGCTCGTGCGTCCACGCGCCTCTTCCCTGCTCGTGCAGGAACTGGACGGCCTTCGCGAGCTCACGGGTGTCGATCCGCTCGCCGCCCCCGTCGTCGCCCGGGCCGCCGAACGTGCCGTCGCACACCAGGAGCGCGGCGTGGACGCCGTGCGGCTTCAGCTCGTTCGCCGCCGCCTGGGAGAGCGCGCGCTGACCCGCGGCGCCGGCACCCCACGGCGCTCGTCCAGGCAGGGCCCGGCGGGCGGAGCCACCGGTGACCTGGACGATCGTGCCGCCGCCGCGTTCCATGAGCGCCGCGCCGCAGATGCGAAAGAACGCGAACGTCGTGGGCAGCACCTGCTCGAGATAGGGCGCCATCGCGGCGTCGTCGGTCGTGACGAGGTCGCCGCCGCCGAAGCGGCCCTTCGGCGACACGGCGTTGACCACGAGGTCGAACGGGGCGACCTGCTCGACGACCGCCCGCATGCCCTCGGCCGACGTCACGTCGGCGACCACCCCGGTGCCGGGGAAGGCATGCGCAGTCTCCTGCGAGCGCGCGACGCCGGTCGCGTCCCATCCCTGGGCGAGGAAGTGCTCGCCGATCACGCGCCCCAGGTTCCGTGCACCGAAGACGAGAACGTGCGCCATCGGGCTCAGTGTAGATGGGTGATTCCCAACCACCGCGCGCCTGGATGCGCGGCTGCGGATTCTGGGCGGACCCGGTGGGGCTGCGGCTGCGAACCGTCGTATCGCCGCGTCCTCGGTCGCGCCGACATTTCGGTCAATATCGACGCTCCCTGCGTCCTTGCGCTACTCGGTTCTCGCCGCCCAGGACATCACGGCAGTTGGGAATCAACCATCTACGCCCGCCGGGCCAGCGTCCGGATCACCGCCACCGCGGCGACGACCGACGCCACGCCCGCGGCGGTGATGAGCGGGCCCGCCAGCGCAGGGCCGGCGCCGGGGGCGATCAGGGCCAGTCCGACACCGGCCGCCGCGAGCCCCGCCCCCAGCACGAGGCCCGCCCGCCGGACGACGATGCCGCGGTCGATTCGAAGCGGTGTCCGAAGCTCCGCCGCCCAGGCTCCCGCCTCACCGGCGATGACGATCCCGGCGGCGACCGCGGGAGCCCACGCGTCGAGTGCCGACGGGCCTGCGGCGAGGGCGCCGGCGTAGGCCGCGGCGAGCGCGGCCACGCCCCACGGCGCCCCGGCCGCCCAGCCGGTGACGCCGCCCACGAGCAGGGCCGCGCACCCCGTCGCACCGGCCGCGGCAACGGCCTCCGACTCGGCGCCGCCGAGGAGCGCCGCGCGAACGGCGACCGCGGCGGCCGCCGCCAGCGCTCCGGCGAGCACGATCAGCTGCGCACGGTTCGGGCGTATCGCCGCGCCTCCCGAAGCTGGGCCAGCGAGCCGGCGAGCGGCTCGAGCCCGTCCCATTGCGCCACCGGCACGCCCAGCCTGCGGTATCGCGCCCGCAGCCCCTCGTGACGGAGTACCCAGAGCCGGTGGGCCAGGTCGCCGACCGCGCCCGAACCGGCCGGCGTGCGGCCGGTTGCCGAGACGTCGACCACCGCCAGATCGAACCCCCGCGCCCTGAGTGCTGCGAGCGCGGCCAGCGCGCGGTCGTCGGCAAGGGGCGTCAGAGCGAGGACGAGCGCGCCGGGTGGCAGGGTCCGGGTCGGGATGACGTCGACGTCGCGCCAGGCGTAGCTCGTCACCACCTCGGTGTCGATGAGCGAGTCGAGCACGCGATATGTCTGCGCCCGGCCGGTCGACGGCAGCACCCACCGCAGCACGCCGCCGAAGCCCACGACCCCGACCCGGTCACGCCCGCGCAGGTACATGGTCGCGAGTGCCGACGCCGCCCTGACCGCGAGATCGAGCGATACCGGCGACTCGGCGAAGGAGTCGAGGAAGAGGACGACGTCGGCGTTTCGCTCGGGATGGTGGACGTTCGTGTGGAGCGTCCCCCGGCGGGCGCTCACGCGCCAGTTCACGCGCCGCAGCCGATCGCCGTGCTGATACGGGCGCAGGTCTGCGAACTCGAGCCCCTCTCCGGCCGTCCGGCT
Source organism: uncultured Actinomycetes bacterium (assembly GCA_963709425.1). GTDB lineage: Bacteria > Actinomycetota > Thermoleophilia > Gaiellales > JAICJC01 > JAICJC01. The sequence continues at coordinate 407,077 of CAVPWG010000002.1, forward strand.
CGTATCCGACCCGACGGATGCCTGGGTGCGGACCGGCCGCGGCGCCTGCCGCAGCGGCTCGATCTGGGGGTGCACCCTGACCTGGAGCGGTGGGGCGACCTCGCCGTCCCACACGCGCAGGCCGAGCGCCTCTCGCACCCGGATCCGCGCCGGGACGACGAATCCGCCCCACCGGTCGCATGCCAGCTCGAACGGCACGGTTGCCGCGCCGCCGCCCAGGCGCAGGGCGCGCCGGGATGGGCCGGCGACGGGCGTCAGGCCGTCCGGAAGGCCCAGGCCCACCTCGACCTGCCACTGGGGCTGTGGCGAGGAGAGCTCGACCATGGCAGACACGCGGTCGCCCTCGATCGCGCGCAGCTCCCCCGGTGTCATCCGCGCGGTCACGCCGGGCGGCGAAGACCGGGCCAGGCCGACGGCGGCGATGAGGCCGAACGGGGCCGCCACCGCAACCAGCTCGGGCCGGTGCAGCCCGACTGCCGCAAGCAGCATGGCGGCGCAGAGCGCCGGGTAGGCCCGAAGCCGGATCGTCGGGGACGGCGTCAAGGCCCCGGGGTCGCGGCGCCCGTTTGCGGGGCCGGGGCCGGGACGCGTGCCAGGCAGTCGCGCACGACGTCGTCGCCCGAGACGCGCTGCACCCACAGCTCGGGCCGGAGCGTCAGCCGGTGCCCCAGGGCGGGAACCGCGATCGCCTTCACGTCATCGGGCGAGACGAAGTCGCGGCCGTCGAGCGCCGCCCGGCAGCGCGCGAGCTTCAGGAGCGCGAGGGAGCCGCGCGGGCTCGCCCCGACCTGGACCTGCGGATGATCGCGGGTCGCGGCGACCAGATCGACCATGTAGTGGCCGACGGACCGGTCGACGTGCACCGCCTCGACCGCCCGCTGCATCGCCAGGAGCTCCTCGCGCGCACACGCCGGTGCGAGCACCACCTCATCGGTCATCCGCTCACGCCGGCGCTCGAGCACCTGCCATTCGTCGTCACGCGACGGGTAGCCGATCCGGGCCCGCACCAGGAAGCGGTCGAGCTGGGCCTCGGGCAGCGGATAGGTGCCCTCGTACTCGATCGGGTTCTGCGTGGCGATCACGAGGAACGGCGGCTCGAGCACGTGCGTCTCGCCCTCGACCGTCACCTGCCGCTCCGCCATCGACTCGAGGAGCGCCGACTGCGTCTTCGGCGGGGCGCGGTTGATCTCGTCGGCGAGGAGGAGATTCGTGAACACCGGGCCCGGCCGGAACTCGAACGTGCCGTCGCCCTGGCGGTAGATCGACGATCCGGTCACATCGGCCGGCAGGAGGTCGGGCGTGAACTGGATGCGGGCGAAGCCGAGGTCGAGCACCTGGGCGAACGAGCGCGCTACGAGCGTCTTCGCGAGGCCCGGATAGTCCTCGATGAGCACGTGCCCGTCGGCGAGGATCGCAAGCAGCACGAGCTCGAGCTCGGGGCGCTTGCCGATGACGGCCCGCTCCACCTCGTCGAGCACGGCGGTCGAGCGCGCGCTGACCTGCTCCAGGGTGAGTCCGCTCACCGTGCTCCGCCGATCTCCTCGAGGCGATCGACCGCGGCGCGGACGTCGGCCAGGTCGACCCCGGCTGCATGCCGGTCATCGGGCGGCGGCCGGTCGCCGCGCACGAGCTCCCATGTCGCCGGCCCGAGCGCCTGCGCCGCGATCTCCGGATCGCGGTCGAGATCGATCCCGGCCGTCGCAAGCCGGTCCCGCGCGATGTCGCGCAGCAGCGGGCACAGGCGCTCGTGCGTGTCGCCGGCGCTCCCGCGCGCCATGCCGACCTGGCGCTCCATCGCCCGCAGGCCCTTCGGGCGGGACGGCTCCTCGGGCCTGCGCTTCCGGCGCCGCTCGACCCGCTGGACGGGCGGCAGGAGCGCGACGGCGACGACGGCTCCGGCCGCGAGCAGGACGGCGCTCGTGGCCGTCATCCGGCATCCTCGGCTGCGATGGTCTCCACCGCATCGACCGCCTCGGCCTGCATCCCGCGGTCGATCGGATGCGTGCTGAAGCGGGCCCGCGCGTAGAGGCGTGTGAGCCTGCCCAGCGCGGTGATGCGCGCGTACCCTGCCGCCGTCATGCGCCCAAGGTACTCCAGCGGCGCCTCCGAGCGCCGCCGCCCGAGTGCGCGGTCGGCCATCACGCGATCCATGAGCGCGTACGCGCCGATCACCGCGCGGCGCGGGTCCGGCTCGGCCCGGAGCCTGTCCAGGCCCAGGTCGGGAGGCTCGTCGTCGTCGTGTCCGGCCGCGGCTGCCGCCGCTCGTGCCGCGGCGCGCCGCGTTCGCATCCGGCGGAGTGCGACGACGGACCCGCCGACCAGGAGCACCCACGTCAGGCCCGCGATGACCCAGTCGATCGTGGCGAAGCCGTCGCCGTGGTGGGCCGGCACCGGGTGTGCCTTGTCGGGGCCGTGCTGTCGGCCCGCGAAGGGGTTGTGGACATGGAGGAAGTCGAGCGGGTTCTGGCCGGTGCGGCTGTAGTACACGACGATCGCTGCGAGCACCAGGCAGATCGCGAACAGTCGCCGGCGCGCGCGGCGGCGTGCTGCCACCATCTCGGGGTCTCGTCTTCGGACGACCTGCGCGTAGAAGAAGAGCCCGAGCCCGAGCACCGCGACGATCGGGCCGAGAACGAGCAGCACCCAGACCAGGGCGTGGTGCCCGGCGGTCGTCGCGGCCGAGCCACCGGGCACGGCGCGGTCGTGGTCGCCCGACCGTGCCGCCAGCGAGACCACCGTCAGCAGGACGATCAGGCTCACCGCGAGCGCAGCCGTGCGGGCGGCCGAGAGCGGTCCAGGCGGCGGCTGGTCTGGCGGAGTGCGCACCTACGCGGTGTGACGGTACCGCGGCGCCCCGGTTAGACTCGGCGACCCCGATGGCCTTCTCGGACCTCCGCGACTGGCTCGACCACCTGCGCCGCCACGACGAGCTGGTCGAGGTGACGGCCCAGGTCGACCCGCACCTCGAGATCGCCGAGATCACCGACCGCGTCACCAAGTCCGGCGGCCCGGCGCTGCTCTTCACGAACGTCCGCGGTTCGGCGATGCCGCTGCTCATCAACCAGTTCGGGACGGAGCGACGGATGTGCATGGCGCTCGGGGTCGAGCGGCTCGATGACCTCGGGGCGCGCGTCTCGGACGTGCTCGAGATGACCCCGCCTGAGGGCTTCGTCGGCAAGATCCGCGCGCTCGGGAAGCTGAAGTCGATCGCCGATTCCCGGCCGAAGGTGGTCGGGTCGGGGCCGTGCCAGGAGGTCGTGCTCGACCCGCCTTCGATCGACCCGCTCCCGATCATGACCTGCTGGCCCGGCGACGGCGGCCCCTTCATCACGCTCCCGGCCGTGATCACGAACGACCCCCGCACCGGGACGCGGAACGTGGGCATGTACCGGGTGCAGAAGTTCGACGCGACAACGACCGCGATGCACTGGCAGATCCACAAGGACGCCGCCGCCGACTGGCGCGGCATGGGCGAGCGGATGGACGTCGCGATCGCGCTCGGGACCGACCCGGCGACCTGCTACACGGCGTCGGCGCCGCTCCCGAAGCACATCGATGAGTTCATGCTCGCCGGCTTCCTGCGCGGCGAGCCGGTCGAGCTGGTGAAGTGCAAGACCGTCGACCTCGAGGTGCCGGCCCGGTCCGAGATCGTGATCGAGGGCTACATCGAGAAGGGCGAGCTGCGCAACGAGGGCCCGTTCGGCGACCACACCGGCTACTACACGCCGGCCGAGCCGTTCCCGGTCGTCCACGTCACGTGCGTGACACACCGGCGCGACCCGATCTATCCGTCGATCATCGTCGGCGTCCCGCCGCAGGAGGACGTGTGGCTCGGGAAGGCGACCGAGCGCCTGTTCCTGGCGGCGGTGCGAATGACCCTGCCGGAGGTGGTCGACTACGACCTGCCGTTCATGGGCGCCTTCCACAATCTCGCGATCGTCTCGATCAGGAAGGGGTTCCCCGGCCACGCTCGCAAGGTGATGCACGCCGTCTGGGGCACCGGCCTCCTGTCGCTGACCAAGGGCGTCGTCGTTGTGGACGACTGGGTCGACGTGCACGACTACGGCCAGGTGATGTGGCAGGTCGGGGCGAACGTCGACCCGGCGCGCGACGTCCTGCTCTCGGAGGGGCCGCTCGACCACCTCGACCACGCGCCGACCCGCCAGTTCATGGGAGGGAAGATCGGGATCGACGCGACGGCGAAGCTCGAGGCGGAGGGCTATGTGCGCGACTGGCCGGAGGTGATCCGGATGAGCGACGAGGTGCGTGCGCTGGTCGATCGGCGCTGGGCCGAATACGGGGTTCGGGAGCGGTGAACGCGCCGTTTGAAACGTTCTCGACTGGGGCCGCAGCGAGGACTATGCTCCCGCCCGGCGCGGCTATGATCGCCGCCGACGTGTGCGAGCGAAGGGACCTGCGTGGCTGACGACGGGACGACCAGGGGTCAATTCCTCAGCCTCACGACGGTCGGGGTCGGGGCGGCGATCGGCGGGGTCATCGGCGTGCCCGCCACGGCCTATCTCCTGGCTCCAGTGACGGACGAGGCCCAGTTCCAGCCGGTGTTCCTGGGGAAGACCGACACGTTCACGTCCGAGCAGGGCTTCGACCCCACCGCGGCGACATACGTCGAGGATCCCAAGAACCCCGCGACGAGCCCGGGGCTCGCCTGGGTTCACAGCACGGGAAAATCGAATCCCGACTGGCTGGCTGCCGACGCCATGTTCATCGTGTTCTCGAACCGGTGCATGCACCTCGGGTGCCCGGTCGCAGTCGCGCAGGGCATCGGCTTCGCCTGCCCCTGTCACGGCGGCCAGTACGACAAGACAGGGCAGCGCACCGCAGGGCCACCGATTCGCCCGCTCGATCGGTTCCAGTGGGAGATCAAGAACTCCGACGAGCTCTGGATCACCCAGCGCTGGTCGGTCGATTTCAACGGCGAAGGCAAGGTGCTCTACTTCCCGGTCAAGATGCCGGGTCAGCCCGTCGCGACTCCGGGGCCGAGCGTCGTGGCCGACGTGCTCTACCCGAACGTGACCTACGACCACGGCCCCGTCCCACAGGCCAAGTAGCGGATGCCGATCCCGGTCCCCGACGGCAAGCAGCTCGTCCTCCAGACGGAGGACTGGGTCGAGTACCGCTCGGGGTTCCCGACCCTCGTCCGCAAGTTCCTCTTCAGGAAGGTGCCGCCGACCGGGTGGTTCCACACCCTGGGCAGCTCGCTGCTCACCGTCTTCATCATCCAGGTGGTCACGGGGTCGCTCCTGGCCATGACATACAACCCGTCGCCGAACGGCGCCTACGAGTCGATCCGCTACATCACCGACGTCGAGACGCTCGGATGGCTGATCCGCGGGATGCACAAGTGGGGCGCCTCGATGATGGTCATCCTGCTCTTCCTCCACATGGGGCGGGTGTTCTTCTACGGCGCGTACAAGTACCCACGCGAGCTCACGTGGCTCACCGGGTCGCTGATCTTTCTCTCGACGATGGCGATGGGCCTGACCGGCTACCTGCTCGTCTGGGACGAGCGCGCCTACTGGGCCTCGGTCGTCGCCGTCAACATCAACGGCACGGCGCCCGTGCTCGGGCCGTTCATCTCGAAGTTCCTGCTGGGAGGGCCCGTGTTCGGGGCGCAGACCATCTCGAGGTTCTACGCCCTGCACATGCTCATGATCCCGGGGCTGATCGGCGGCCTGATCTTCGTGCACCTGTGGCTCGTCGTGAAGCTCGGCGTCACCCCGTGGCCGAGCCGGCCCGTGGCGCATGACGAGGCGGTCGGAGACTGATGGCCGTCACCGCCCGCAAGGTGATCAACCGCCGGGTCCGGTACGAGACCGAGCTCGCGGAGCAGAAGAAGGAGGGCCACCCCTTCTTCCCATACGCGATGTTCCACGACACGGTCGTGAACCTGATCATCGTGCTCATGATCGTCGCGATGGCGGTGATCTGGCACGAGACGGCGGGCCCGATCGATGCCAACCACCCAAACGGCCAGAACGGCTTGTTCGGCGCGCTCTACGAGGGCAAGGCAAACCCGGCCGTCGCCGTCACCGAGCCGCGGCCGGAGTGGTACTTCCTCTTCCTCTTCGAGCTCTTGCGCATCTTCAAGTCGCCGTGGGAGCTGATCCTGGCCACGATCATCATCCCGACGATCCTGATGGTGCTGCTGGTCGTCTGGCCGTTCCTCGACCGCGGCCGCGACCGCCGGATCTCGCGGCGCCCGGTGGGGATGGCGGTCGGCCTGAGCGTCCCCGCGGTGCTGATCGCGCTCACGATCGCCGGCGGAATCGCCCCTGGAGCCGTCACGGGCTCGAACATCACCGGGAACCCGCAGTTCGACTCGCTCGCGGCGGCAACGCTGATCTCGACCCACGGATGCACCACGTGCCACGATTTCGGAGCTGGAGGCGGATCCATTGGACCGGATCTGTCGAACGGGGCGCCGGACCCCTCGAAGGCCGCCATCCAGGCGCAGATTGAGAACGGCGGTGGAGGAATGCCACCGTTCAAGGACGCGTTCACGCCGGAGCAGATCCAGCAGCTCACCGATTTCATCGACGGCCTCCGGTCAGGCACGCCGCCGCCTAGCTAGGCTCTCGCCGTGCAGGTGATGCTCGGACTCACCGGCGCGTCCGGCGCCCCGTATGCCGCACGAGTGCTGCGCGCGCTCGTGGCCTCGGGCGCCGACGTGGGGATCGTGGTGTCGCGGGCGGGCGCACAGGTGATCGCGCTCGAGCTCTACGGCGACCGCGACATGAACCCCGACGGCGCGGTCGAGCGCTTCGTCGTGGACCACGGCGACCCCGACGTCCGGGTCTGGGGCCAGTCCGACTACTCGGCGCCCTACGCCTCCGGCTCGAGCCGCACCGACGCGGTCATCATCTGCCCGTGCTCGATGGCGACCGTCGGCACGATCGCGGGCGGCGCCGAGGCCAACCTGATCCACCGCGCGGCTGCGGTGCAGCTCAAGGAGGGGCGCCGGCTCGTCCTGGTGCCGCGCGAGACGCCGCTCTCGGACATCCACCTCGAGAACCTGCTTCGGATCAAGCGGGCGGGCGCATCGGTCGTCCCCGCCATGCCCGGCTTCTACCACCTGCCCCACAGCATCGACGACCTCGTCGACTTCGTCGCCGGCCGGGTGCTCGACACCGCCGGTGTCGAGGCCACCCTCTACGAGCGCTGGGGATCGGCCGGCCAATGACCCTCCAGCCCGACCAGGTGCGCGAGATGTTCGACCGGATCTCGCCGTCGTACGACCGCATGAACCGGGTGATGAGCATGGGCATGGACGGCGCCTGGCGCTCCCGGGCCGTTCGCTGCGCCGGGCTCGCGCCCGGATCGAGTGCCCTCGACGTCTGCTGCGGGACAGGCGACCTGGCCATCGCGCTCCTCGACGCGGTCTCGACCCGGGGCCGGGTCGTCGGTGTCGACTTCTCGGAGCGGATGCTCGAGGCAGCGCGCGCCAAGAGCTCGCAGGTGGAGTGGCTTCGCGGCGACGCCCTCGGCATGCCGTTCGAGACCGGCGAGTTCGACGCGTGCACGGTCGGCTTCGGCGTCCGGAACCTGCCCGACATCGAGCGCGGCTTCCGCGAGATGGCGCGCGTCGTCAAGCCGGGGGGCCGGGTCGTCTGCCTGGAGCTGACCGAGCCGCCGCGTTTCGTCGCGCCGTTCGCACGGCTCTGGACCGACCGCGGCGTGCCGCTCCTGGGCCGCCTCATCGCCCGCGAGAGCGACGCCTACCGCTACCTGCCGGCCTCGGTGCACCGGTTCCCGCCGGCCGCCGAGCTGGCGGCGATCATGGCGACGGCCGGCCTCGATCGGGTGCAGTATCGCCGGCTCTCGGGCGGCGCCGTCGCCCTCCATGTGGGTACGGTGCCTCCATGAGCACGGTCGCAGCGGTCCTCGAAGTGCCCGGCGTGTCGACCTACCTGGACGCGGTCGAGGAGCGGCTGCGCGAGGCGGTGGCCCGTGACGGCGGCGTGGTGGCCGCCTCCGGCATCGACACGCTCGCGTCCGGCGGGAAGCGGCTGCGGCCGATGCTGGTGCATCTGTGCGCGCCGCCCTCCGGTCGCGCCCGGCAGGGCCTGGTGGCCGCCGGCTGTGCGGTCGAGCTCGTTCACATGGCGACGCTCGTCCACGACGACCAGATCGACGCGGCCCCGCTCCGGCGCGGCCGGCCGACGGTGTGGCGCTCGCACGGCCCGATCGTCTCGGCGGCCGCCGGCGACCACCTCTTCGCCCGGGCGTTCTCGGAGCTCGTGACGACGGGGGACATGCAGGCGGTGACGGTGCTTTCCGAGGCCTGCCTGGCACTTGCCCGCGGCGAGATCCTCCAGCGCGAGCAGGCCGGGAAGGCCGCCACGACGCCCGAGGAGTACCTCGAGCGCTGCCGGCTCAAGACCGGGCGGCTGTTCGCGGCCGCCGCGACGCTTGGCGCGCGCCTCGGCGGGCTGCCGGTCGACGAGACGGAGCGGATGGGCGAGTTCGGGATCGCGCTCGGGCTCGCCTTCCAGATCGCAGACGACGTGCTGGACTGCGACGGCGACCCCGACACGACCGGCAAGGCGCTCGGCACTGACCTGCTCGACGGGACGGTCACGCTGCCGCTCCTGCTCGCGGCCCGGCGCGATCCCGAGGTCGAGAACGTGCTTCGCCGTGGCGCCGGCCCGGCCGACGTGCTGCCGACGCTCGCCCGGGTCGCCCGATCCGGCGCCGTCTCCGATGCGCGCGCCGAGGCCGAGCGGCACGCTGAGATCGCACTCGCCGAGCTGGGCCGGCTCGACGGCCGGGTCGATGTCGCCGCGCTCAGCGCGGTGGTTCGCGGCGCGGTCGAGCGGCGCGCCTAGCCTTCGACGCTCGAGAGCCAGTCGGCGACCGCTTGCGGGGATCGGAGCCGCACGACCTCGAGGTGTGCGAGCTCCGGTCGGGCGAGCAGCTCCGGCAGGGTGCGCCGCTGGCTCGCGTGCTTGCGGACGGCGAAGACGAAGAGCGAGTCCCAGCCCCAGAACGCCGCCCGCCAGCTTTCGAGGTTCCCGTTCCAGAGCTCCTCGCGGTTCCGTATCCGCGGCAGCGTCCGCCCCCACAGCCGCTGCAGGCACACGCGCAGGGGGAGGTCGAGCCACACGACCGTGTCCGCGCTCTCGAGCACGAGCGTCCCCAGCTTGCGCCGGTAGTCGGAGTCGATGACCCAGCCGCCGGAGCGCAGGATGGGCTCGATCGCCGCCCGGAGCTCGGCGTCGGGCGTCTCGGTCCAGCCCGGCCCGTGGACCAGACCGTCGGTCTCGACATGCCGCACGCCGAGCTGGGCTGCGAGCGCGCGGCCCAGCGTCGTCTTGCCGGACCCGCTGATGCCCTGGATCGACACTCTCCTCACGAGCGGCAGAGACTACCGGCGGCGGTAGACTCCGCCTGCCCATGGCTGTCGCCGCACATCTGGACACGCTCGCCCCGATCCGCGAGAAGGTGATCGCCGGAGAACGGCTCGACCTCGACGACGGGATCGCGCTGCTCGAGTGCGACGACGTGCTCGCCCTCGGAGAGCTGGCCGACTCGGCGCGCCGGCTGCGCGGCGGCACCGACGAGGTGTTCTTCGTCAACAACCTCTACCTGAACCACACGAACGTGTGCCGGGTGAAGTGCAAGTTCTGCGCGTTCGCGCGCACGGGCCGCCAGGACGGCGCCTACACATGGGACATCCCCGACCTGGTCGCCCACGCCGTCGACGTCCACCGCCGCGAGGAGTACAGCGAGATCCACATGGTCGGCGGCGAGCACCCGCACATCGGCTACGACTACTACCCCGACGTCACGCGCGCGCTGCACGAGGCGCTGCCGGACGTCCACCTGAAGCTGTTCACCGCCTCCGAGATCCACCATATGACGAAGCTCTCCGGGCTGACCCGCGAGCAGGTCCTGGCCGATCTCAGGAAGGCGGGGCTCGGCTCGCTGCCCGGCGGCGGCGCGGAGGTGTTCGCCGACCGGGTGCGCAAGCTGATCGCCCCGGGCAAGGAGCATCCCGACGACTGGATCGCCACCCACCGCGCGGCCCACGCCATCGGCATCCCCACACACTGCACCATGCTCTACGGCCACGTCGAGACCTACGAGGAGCGGATCGACCACCTGGTTCGCCTGCGCGACCTCCAGGACGAGACCGGCGGCTTCCTGGCGTTCATCCCGCTGCCGTTCCATCCCGAGAACACCGTCTTCGAGCGGCGCGGCTGGCGCTTCTCGACCGGGTACGACGACCTGCGGATGATCGCCGTCTCGCGGCTCATGCTCGACAACATCGCGAACGTGAAGGCGTACTGGATCATGATCTCGACGCCGCTCGCCCAGGTCGCGCTCCACTTCGGCGCGAACGACATCCAGGGCACCGTGATGGAGGAGCAGATCGCCCACGCCGCCGGCGCCGTGACGCCGCAGGAGGAGAAGGTGCAGAGCCTCGTCTCGCTCATCCGCGAGGCGGGCCGGGTGCCGGTACAGCGCGACACGCTCTACAACACCGTCAGGACCTTCGCGTGACCCTGCGGCTGGGCCGCATCTCCTACGCGAACATGGCGCCGGTCTTCTACGACCTGACCGGCGTCGACGTCGAGCAGGTACCCGGCGTGCCGACGGAGCTCAACCGCCGCCTGGTCGCCGGCGAGATCGACGTCGCCCCGATCTCGTCGATCGAGTACGCCCGCAACGCCGACAGGCTGCGGCTGCTCCCCGAGCTGTGCGTCTCGACGGAGGGCGCCGTCGACTCGATCCAGCTGATCACCCGTCGCCCGCTCGAGCAGGTGCGGACGGTGGCGGTCACGCCTGAGAGCGCGACCTCGGTCGTCCTGACGAAGGTGCTCCTCGGCGACGTTGCGCTCGTGCCGCTCGATCAGCCGGCCGACGCGCGCATGCTGATCGGCGACGCCGCCCTGCGGAGCGCCTTCGAGGACCCGACGCCCCACTACGATCTCGGCCGCCTCTGGCAGGAGCGAACCGGGCTGCCCATGGTGTACGCCGTGTGGGCGTGCCGCAAGGAGGTCGACGACGGCCTGCGCGAGCTCGAGCGGGCGCACCTGCGCTCGCTGGCCGTCGCCCGCTCCGAGCCCGAGGCGCTGGCGCGCCAGGCGGCCGTCGAGTACGGCTGGCCCGCGGGGTTCCTGGCCCGCTACTTCGAGAAGCTGCGCTACCACTTCGGCCCACGCGAGCGTCAGGGAGTCGTCCGCTTCTTCGAGCTCGCCCATCTGGCCGGCGAGCTGGACTCCGTGCCCGAGCTGCGGTTCGTCGAGCTCGCCGAGGTGGCCGGATGAGCGCGGCTGAGATCCTCGACCGCGCCCTCGAGGGCGACCGGATCACCGATGACGACGCGGCCGGGCTCCTGCGGTCGCGCGACCTCGTCGCGGTGGGACGGGTCGCCCACGAGCTGCGAAACCGGCGCTCCGACCCGGGCGTGGTCACGTTCATCGTCGACCGCAACCTGAACTACTCGAACATCTGCTACACCGACTGCTCGTTCTGCGCCTTCTACCGCAGGCCGGGAGACGCCCGCGAGGGCTACGTGCTGCCGCGGCCAGTCATCTTCAAGAAGATCGAGGAGACGCTGGCGCTGGGCGGGACGGCGATCCTCATGCAGGGCGGCCACAACCCCGACCTGGGCCTCGACTGGTACGAGGACCTGTTCCGCGAGATCAAGGCGCGCTACCCGATCCACCTGCACGCGCTCTCGCCGTCCGAGATCCAGCACGTCGCGCGCAAGGCCCGCCTCACGTCCTCCGAGGCGCTGGCGCGACTGCGCGACGCCGGCCTCGACTCGCTGCCGGGCGGCGGCGCCGAGGTCCTGGTCGACCGCGTCCGCAAGATCATCTCGCCCAAGAAGACGACGTCGGACGAGTGGCTCTCGATCATGCGCGCGGCCCACAGGCTCGGCATGAGCACCACCGCCACGATGATGTGGGGCCATGTCGAGACGCTCGAGGAACGGGTCGAGCACCTGCGCCGGATCCGCGACCTCCAGGACGAGATGCACGGCTTCCGGGCCTTCATCTCGTGGACGTACCAGCCCGACAACACCGCACTCGCGCCCCAGGTGACCTGGAACCCGACGAGCTTCGACTACCTCCTGATGCAGGCGGTGACGCGCATCTACCTGGACAACGTCGAGCACATCCAGAGCTCATGGGTCACGCAGGGCACGAAGATCGGCCAGGTCGCGCTCGGGTTCGGCGCCGACGACATGGGCTCGATCATGATCGAGGAGAACGTCGTCTCGGCCGCGGGCACGACGTACCGCGCCACGACCGAGGACTTCGTGCACTACATCCGAAACGCGGGCTTCCGGCCTCGCCAGCGGGACACGCTCTACCGCACCGTACGCGAGTACGCGGCGGCGTGAAGGTCACGGTCACGACCACCTGCGCGGCCCCTCCCGAGGTCGTGTGGGAGTGGATCGCAGACCCCCACAAGCACATCCGGATGCTGCCCGACGAGATCCGAAACGCCGAGGTGCTCGAGAACGGCGACATCGCGTGCGAGCTCGTGTCCGTGGGCGTGCGCGAGCCCATGACCGTCCGGACGGTCGAGACGGACCCGCCGCGGCGGCTCGTGGAGGAGCGCGTCGACGGCAAGCGACGGGGCACGTCGATCTTCGAGATCGAGCCTGAGGGCGAGCACGCGAGCAGGGTGACGCTGACCGCTGACGTGGAGCTCTCGATGCTCGCCTCCGCCGTCGCCTCCGGCCCGATCAAGAGCGCGCTCGCCGACCAGCTGCGGAACCTCGCCACGCTGGTCGCGACCGGCGGGTAGAACGCTGCCGGGGCGGGCGCGTGGTTGACAACGGCCGTTTCGAAAGATATGTTTCGAAACATGTCTTTCGACAAGCGCCAGATCACCGACCCGCGCATCATGCGCGCCCTCGCGCACCCAACGCGCATCGACCTGCTCGAGCTCGTCGCCAGGGAGGGCGAGCTGACCGCGACGGCGGCCGCCGACGCCCTCGGGCTCTCGCCCGCCAACTGCTCGTTCCACCTTCGCCAGCTGGGGAAGTACGGCTTCCTCGAGGAGGCCAAGCCCGGGCCCGGACGGACGCGGCCCTGGCGGATCGGGTCAGTCCACCACAGCTGGGAGGAGGTCGGCCCCGACGCCGAGGCGACGGCCGCCGCGTCGGCACTGACGTCCGTGGTCCTCGAGCGCGACCTGAACCGGCTGCGCGACTGGCTCGGCCGCCAGCCGGCCGCCGAGCCGCGCTGGCGGAAGGCGGCGTTTCTGAGCGAGGCGCTCCTGTACCTCACCCCGGACGAGCTGGAGTCGCTCGGCGAGGGGATCGTCGAGCTTGTGAAGCCGTACATCGAGCGGGTCGCGCCCGAACGGCGGCCGGAGCGCTCCGCGCCGGTGCAGCTGCTCGCCGTCGGCTTCCCGATCCGCCCCACGGCCGCCGGCAACTGAGCCGGGATGCGTGCGCTGTTTCTCGATCGCGATGCACGCCTCCTGCTCGTGGGCCAGGGCCTGTCGCTCTTCGGCGACCGGGCGATGTACCTCGTCCTCGGCATCTGGGTGAAGACGCTGACGGGGTCGAACACCCAGGCCGGTCTCGTCTTCTTCGTGCTGGCCCTGCCCGGCCTCGTCGCGCCCGGGTTCGGGCTCCTCGTCGACCGCGTGCGCAAGCGGCCGCTCATGATCGCGACCGACCTCGGGATCGCGCTCGTGCTCGCCGCGCTCCTGCTCGTGCACGACCGCAGCGATGTCTGGATCGTCTACGTCGTGACGCTGCTCTACGGCGCGTCCGGGTTCCTCTTCACGTCGGCTCAGTCGGCCCTCCTCACCCAGATGCTGCCGACGGAGCGGCTGGCGGACGCGAACGCCGTGCTCCAGACGGCGAGTGAGGGCTCCCGGCTGATCGCCCCGCTCATCGGGGCGGGCCTCTTCGCGGCCGTGGGCGGCGCCGCTGTCGCGGCGCTCGATGCGGCGACGTTCCTGGCCTCGGCGGTGTGCCTGGCCGGACTGCGGCTCCGCGAGTCGCGTCCGGTTGCCCCCGAGCACCACATCCTGACGCAGCTCGTGGCGGGCATCGCGCACATCGCCCACCGTCCCGGTCTGCGCCGGATCGTGCTCACGGTGGCCGCGGCGCTCCTGGTGGTCGGCTTCGCCGAGACGGCGATCTTCGCCGTGCTCCAGAAGGGGATCCACCGTCCGCCGGCATTCCTGGGAGTTCTGAGCGCCGCCCAGGGCGTGGGCGCGATCGCGGGCGCGGTGGCCGCGGCCGCCGTGATCCGCCGGATCGGCGACGCGCGGACCGTCGCGATCGGGATTCTGCTCTTCGGCGTGGGCGACGCGTTCTTCCTCAGCCCGTCTGTGGGCCCGGTCCTGGTCGGCATCGCGATCGCCGGCGTCGGCCTCTCGTTCGCGGTGGTCGGCTTCGGCACGGCCGTGCAGCTGCGGACCCCGGCCGAGCTCCAGGGCCGGGTGTACTCCGCGGCCGACACGCTCATCGGCACGCCGCAGACGGCGTCGATCGCGGTGGGCGCGGCCATCCTCACGATCGTCGACTACCGCGTGTCGATCGCGGCGATGGCGCTCGTGTGCGCGCTCTGCGGCGGCTATCTGGCGGCGGTCGGCGCACCCGACGACCGGTAGGCTCCGCCGCCGTGGAGTCGCTGTCGCATTCCATCCAGACGTTCGTGGCCGCCCACGGCCTCGAGGCGGTTTTCGTGCTCATGGTGCTCGAGAGCGCGTGCATCCCGATACCGAGCGAGGTCACGATGATCTACGCCGGCTACCTGGTGTCGCAGGGGGACATGAACTTTGCGGCCGCTGTGCTGGTCGGAGCGTTCGCGAATCTCGTCGGCTCGTGGATCGCCTGGGGGGTCGGCGCGTACGGCGTTGACGCGTGGCTCTACCGAACCGAGCGCAACCGCCGGCACGCCGAGCAGGCCCACCGGTGGTTCGAGCGCTACGGCACGCCGGTCGTGTTCTTCTCGCGGATGATTCCGGTCGTGCGGACGTTCATCTCGCTCCCGGCCGGGATTGCGCGGATGCCGCTCGGGCGGTTCTCGGTTCTCACGTTCGCCGGGTGCCTGCCGTGGTGCCTGCTGCTCGTGGCGATCGGCAATGCCGCCGGCGCCAATTGGGAGACCTGGCACCGCAGGCTGGGCGATCTCAACTACGTCGTCGTCGCCCTCGCGGTCGCGATCGTGGGCGTCTGGTTACTGCGTCGGCGCCGTTCGACTGCTTAGTACCCTGTCTCGATGCCCGTCCCCCTGATGGACATCCGCGGCCAGTACGCGCATCTCCTCGACGACGTGAAGCGGGCCGCGTGCGACGTGATCGACTCGGGCCGGTTCATCCTCGGCCCGAACGTGCGCGCGCTCGAGGAGGAGGTTGCCGCCGCGCTCGGCGCGCCCCAGGCCGTCGCGGTCGCCAACGGCACCGACGCGTTGATCCTGGCGCTCGAGGGTCTCATGGTCGGGCCCGGGGACGAGGTCATCTGCCCGGCCCACACGTTCTACGCCACCGCGGAGGCCGTTGCCCGGGCCGGCGCCCGGCCGGTGTTCGCCGACATCGACCCGGCGACGTTCAACGTCGATCCGGCCGCGGTGGAGGCGGCGGTCACGGAGCGTACGCGGGCCATCGTCGCCGTCCACCTGTGCGGGCAGCCGGCCGACCTGCCGGCGCTGCGTGAGATCGCCGACCGGCATGGCCTGGCGCTGATCGAGGACGCGGCGCAGGCGTACGGCGCGCGCTGCGACGGCCGCCCCGTGGGGACGTTCGGCGATGCTGCGACTCTCTCGTTCTTCCCGAGCAAGAACCTGCCCGCCATGGGTGACGCCGGGATGGTGCTCCTGCGCGACCGCGATGTGGCCGATCGCGTGCGCATGCTGCGGTTCCACGGCTCGCGCGACAAGCGCGTCTTCGAGCACGTCGGCATGAACTCGCGGCTCGACGAGATCCAGGCCGCGATCATGCGGGTGCTCCTGCCGCACGTCCCGGCCTGGAACGAGGCCCGCGGCGCCGCGGCCGCCCGCTACGCAGAGCTCGGGCTCGGCGAGCTCGTCCAGCTCCCGCAGCAGGCGCGGTGCACGTCCCACGTGTACCACCTGTACATCGTGCGCGCCGCCGAACGCGACCGCCTTGCGGGGCGCCTTCGCGACGCCGGGATCGGCGCCGTCGCGTACTACGCGAATCCGCTCCATCTCCAGCCCGTGTTCGCGTCGCTCGGATACCGGCCCGGCGACCTCCCGGAGACCGAGCGGGCCGCGCGCGAGAGCCTCGCGCTGCCGATGTTCCCGACGCTCGACGAGGCCTCGCAGCGCGAGGTGGTCGCGGCGGTGCGGGCGGCGGCGCCGGCGGCCGCCTGAGCCGGGCGAGCGCGTGCGGGTCTGGATCGACCTCACCAACTCGCCGCACGTCGTCGTGTTCGCCCCGATGATCGACCGGATGCGTGACCCGCGGCTGGGACGTGGCCGTGACGGCTCGGGCGTTCGCCCAGACCGTCGAGCTGCTCGAGCTGCACGGCATCGACCACACGGTGATCGGCCACCACGGCGGCAGGTCGCGGGCCGGCAAGGCGCGGGCTGCGGGCGACCGGGTGGCCGCAATGGTCAGGTTCGGCCGCCGTGGCCGCTTCGATGCCGCGCTCGCGCACGGCTCGACCGATCTGCCGATGGCGTGCGCTGCGCTGCGCATCCCCAACACGACGATGTTCGACTACGAGTACGCGACGCTCCAGCACTCGCTCAACTGCCGCCTGGCCTCACGAGTGCTCGTGCCCGACGCGATCCCGCCGGCCCGCCTGCGCCGGTTCGGCGCCCGAGCGGCGAAGCTCGTCCGCTATCCGGGCCTCAAGGAGGAGTACTCGCTGGCGGACATCGTCCTCGACCCGGCGGTCCCCGCGTCGCTGGGGCTCGACGGAGACGCGGTCGGCATCGTCCTTCGCCCGCCGGCCGACGTCGCTCTCTACCACCGGTTCGAGAATCCGCTCTTCGACGAGGTGCTGGAGCATCTCGGCCGTCGTGACGACGTTCGGGCCGTCGTGCTGCCCCGGACGCCGGCCCAGGCGGAGCGACTGCGGAGCCTGGCGCTCCCGTCGGTCACGGTGCCCGACCATGCGGTCGACGGGGCGAGCCTCGTGGCCGGCGCCGACCTGGTTGTGAGCGCCGGCGGGACGATGAACCGCGAGGCGGCCGTGCTCGGAACGCCCGTCTACACCGCGCTCGCAGCCCGCCTCGGCGGCGTCGACCAGCGGCTGGTCGCCCAGGGCCGGCTGCGGCCGCTCAGCCGGGTGTCCGACCTCGTCCTCGAGCGCAAGCCGGCCGGTGCATCCGAGCGCGTGCGGCGCGATCCCGCCCAGCTCGTCGACCTCGCGCTTCAGGGCCTCGCCGGCCCCTGAGCATCCCACCGCCGGTCGTCGACCTGCGGGTAGGGCAGATGGAAGCCGCTGGGCTCCTCGGCGCCGTAGTACCAGGCCAGGAGGCGGTGCATCTCGGCGGCATCGGCCGCAGCGAGATGGTCCTCGGCCTCGGCCAGACCGCGGTCAGCGTCGTTCGACGCTTGGATTGGATCGTGCATCGTGCCTTCCCCCCGTCGAGCTTCCTCGGACTCACCGGAGATATCGGCAGGCCGTTGCCGGGACGCACACCCCCATTCCGGGGACCCCACCCTCACCCCGAATCGGCGGGTGAGCCGTCCTCCCGGTCGTCGAGGTCGGACCAGAAGCTCGCTCGCAATGCCTCGGCGACGCGCGGGTCGGTATGGGCGGGGTTGAAGATGTTGCGCGACGTGTCGGCGCACACCTCCAGGCTCGCCAAGCGCACATCTCCCAACGCGAGCACGATGTCGTGCGGAAGCTGCAGCTCATCTGCTGTGTAGTGCTTGAAGTGCAGGTCGGGCGCACGGTCCAGCAGTTCGGGCCAGTCGGGGCAGGATCGCGTCGCCATATCCGAATGCTAGGCGGCGGCGCCGCCGCGGCGCGTCCGCACCCCATCCCATACCAATGCAAGCCCGACGCCGACGATGAACCCGATGAACGCGGCGACGACGAGCGAGCTGCGGCGCCGGACGGCGCTCACCTGCCGGCCCTTGGCGTCGCTGATCATCTGGGCCGACTCGATCGAGTCGACCGCCGCGAGCGCGATCTGATCCGTGGGCAGCTGCGCCGAGATGTCGCCGAGCTGCTGGGTGGAGGTGGCGAGGATCTCAGCCCAGGAGGCCGACGCGGTCGCCTTGTCAACCGAGGACAGGTTCGAGCCGGCGATCTGCTGGATGGCGGCCGTGGCGCGGTCGATCGTGGCCTGGAGCTGCTTCGTCTCGGCCTGCTCGGCCGCGATGCGCGCCTTCAGCTGCCGCCGCTTGGTGTCGGGGTAGCGGTTCTCGAACCCGATCAGGCTGTTCGCCAGCGACTCGGCCGCGGCCTCGACCCGCTGGCGGCTCCACGGCCCCTCGACGGTGATCGAGATCGTGGGCGACCCGGTCGTCGTCTTGGACGCGCTGCCGGCGGTGCCGCCCGTCGACGGGCTCGAGGCGAGGACGCTGACGTGCCCGTGCAGCTTGGAGGCGGTCAGATGTGCCGCCCGGGCGGCGTCGGCCAGCGTCGCCGTCGACTTCACGAACGTCACCGCGATCCCGGCGTTCGACTGCGGCGTCTGCGTGATGACGCCGCCCCCGCCGACGGCGAGCGGCTGGCCCAGATAGACGCTCGCGGTCGCCGTCGCCGTGTTCTTCGACCCGCTGACGGCGTGCAGGAGAACCAACCCGACGGCGATGAGGACGGACGCGACGACGATGTACCACCGCCGGGCGACCCGTCGCGCGTAGTCGGTCACGCGCACCTCGCGGGGCGGCGACGGGGGGCTCGAGGGCATGGGCGGGTAGTGTAGTGACCAGACTTGAGCGCAGGCTCAGACACCCGGTCCCTGCACGTTGCGCTGATCGATCCGTCGGGCTTTTCGCGCCCCTACGACCACGAGCTTGCGCGAGCGCTCGTCGCCCGCGGCCATCGGGTGACGCTGTGGACCGCGGACTTCGTCCACGGCACCGCGCCGGCGCCCACCGGCTACCGCGTCGTCGAGCACTTCTACCGGCGGTCGAACCGCCTCCAGGTTGGCGCCCGGCTGCGCGGGCCGGCGAAGGCGGCCGAGCACGTGGCCGGGCTCGCCGGCCTGCGCCGCGCGCTCACCCGCGACCGGCCGGACGTCGTGCACGTCCAGTGGACGGTCCTCCGGCCGCTCGATCGGCGCTTCTATCGCCGGCTCGCCGCGGCGGGGATCCCGGTGGTCTTCACCGCGCACGACCCGCTCCCGAACGTCGGCGGTCCGATGCGGCGGCGCTCCGCGGCGGCGACCGCGCGCTCGTTCGCCCGCGTGATCTGCCACAGCGAGTGGGGGCGCCGCGCGCTCGTCGAGCGCTGCGGCGTGCGTCCCGGCCGGGTGCGCGTGATCCCGCACGGCGCGTTTCGGTACCTGCGCGACGAGCCGGAGGTGTCCGCGCCCGTCGAGACATCGGGCCCGCTGGCCGCGCTGCCGGGCATCCTGCGGCCGTACAAGGGTGCGGACGTCCTCGTCGCGGCCTGGCCGGCGGTGCGCGACCTCGTCCCGGACGCGTCGCTCGTCATCGCCGGACGGGCGATGATGGACGTCGCCGCCCTCGGAAGCCCCGGCTCCGGGGTGCAGATCGTGAACCGCTTCCTGCCCGACGCCGAGCTGGCCGCGCTCCTGCGACGAGCCGACCTCGTCGTGCTCCCTTACCGACGGATCGACAGCTCGGGCGTTCTCTTCGCCGCGCTGGCGTTCGGGCGCGCCCTCGTGCTCTCGGACGTCGGGAGCTTCAGGGAGCTCCACGACGAGCACGGCATCGGGGTTCTCGTCCCTGCGGGAGACGCGACGGCGCTCGCCGCGGCGATCGCGGGAGTGCTCGAGGACGATGCCGGGCGCGCAGCACTCGAGGCGGCGAGCGAGCGCGCCGCGTCGGGACCGTTCTCCTGGGAGGCCGTCGCGGCCGGCCACGAGGCCGTATACCGGGAGCTCCTCCGGTGACGCCGCCGCCGTTTTTCATCGTCGGCTGCGACCGCTCCGGGACAACGATGCTGCGCCTCATCCTGGACGGCAGCCCCGACGTCGCGATCCCGACCGAGTCGATGATCCTGGTCGACTTCGCGGCGCGCGCCGGAGACGCCCTTGCGGCCGACGCGGAGTTCGACAGGCTCGCCGGCGCCGTCTGGCGCCATCCGAAGGTGCGCGAGTGGGGCCTTCCCGGCTCGCCTCCCTCGCGGGACGGGCGAGTCGGCCCGGCCGCCTACCGGGCGGCGCTCGAGGCGCCCTTCCTGGCCTATGCGGAGCTGCACGGAAAGCCGCGCTGGGCCGACAAGACGCCCTACTACGTCGGTGAGCTCGACCAGGTGAAGCGCGTGTTCCCCGAGGCCCGGATCGTGAACCTCGTCCGGGACGGGCGCGACGTTGCGCTCTCGCTCCTGCGCGTCCCGTTCGGGCCAGGGAACGTCTGGGCCGCCGCTCGCCAGTGGCGGGCGGCCGTCGACGCGGGCGACACCGCCTCGGCCCGCTACGGCGAGGACGTCCTCACGATCCGCTACGAGGACCTGGTCTCCGACCCGGAGCCGGTCGTCCGCCGGGTGTGCGGGTTCTGCGAGATCGGCTACCGGCCGCAGATGCTCGCGATCGAGGACGCGGCGGCGGGCAGGCTCGCAGCCGGGCAGGAGGGGTGGTTCACCGAGCTCTACGCGGGGATCGGGACGCGCTCGGTGGGCAAGTGGCGCACGGGGATGTCGCGTTCGCAGCAGGCGGTGTTCGCGGCCGGTGCTGCCGAGGCGCTTCGCAGGCACGGCTACGAGGTGCCCGACGCCGGAGGGCCGCCGCCCGTTCCGGCCGCGGCGTACGCGGCCCACAACTGGGCCATCAAGGTCTGGAACTTCGCCCGCCTGCACGTGTGGCAGGAGCGGGGCCGCGAGGTGCCGCACGTCATCCGGCGCCGGGTTCAGCGCCGGTAGGCCGGGAACGGCTCGCCGTCGGCCCCGCCGGCGGCCGCACACAACTCGTCGTAGGCGCCGGTATCGTGGATCGCCGAGCCGACGAAGAACGAGGCCCGCCCGGCGCCCATCGACTGCTTGAACCGCTGGAGGCTGTCGCCGTCGACCAGGCCGCCGCCGAGGTGGAGCGTGGCGAGCCCGGCTTCGCGGGCGTGGCGCATCGCCGCAAACAGGATGGCGTTGGTGGCCGAGAGGGCCCGCCCCTCGTCGGTCGACGCCGAGAGGAAGTAGTGCATCGCGCCGCCGCCGGAGAGGAAGAGGCCCGCCGCGCAGCCCGCGTCGAGCATGACCACCCCGTCGCCCATGCGCTCCAGCCGCTCGAAGAACTCGGCCGAGAAGAGGTAGCGCTCGGCCGCCCCGACCCGGCGCATCGTCTCGACGTACATGTCGCGGAAGCGATCCAGGTCGCGGGCGGGGCGCGGCTCGACCCCGGCTTTGGCGGCCTTCCGGACCGCCGTGCGGCCCGCGGAGGTCATCTGCGCCATGAGCGCGTCGTCGTCCTGGGTCACGTCGACCGTGACGGTGTCCTGGACGTGCCGTAGGGCGATGTCCTCGGCGCCCCCGTGGTTCGCGCGCAGCGGATGGAAGCGCACGAACTCGCTCACCACGCGCCGCTCCGCGCACGCCGCGCGAAACGGCTCGCGCCAGGCACGTCCACTCCCCTGCGGCCCGCCGTAGCCGTACGGCGTCGTCAGGTCACACGCGCCGTCCGGGAGCGGGCGCACGAGAAACGCGTGCAGCACGCCGCCGTGGGTGAACGCGGCGGGCGTGCCCTCGTCGAGCACCGCGGCCGCCTCGAGGTAGCGGGGATGGAAGTAGGGGTCACGATCGCCTGCGGCCTCCCAGGCCCGCTGGTAGCCCGCCGCGTCGAGCCAGCCGCTCAGCCTGCCACCTCGTCGGCGGCCACGTCCTCGACGTAGCCCTCGCTCTCGTCCACGGCGTGATAGCCGCGCCGCAGGATGACGACCCCGACCGTGCGGGCCAGGATCGCGAGGTCCGAGCGCAGCGTGACGCTGCTCGCGTAGCGCCGGTCGGCGTCGATCATCTGGGACCGCCGCAGCGTGTTTCTCCCCTCCACCGCCGCGAGGCAGGTGAGCCCGGGCCGCACGCGGAGCGTCTCGCCGTAGCGGCTCATGTAGCGGTCGATGATCTCGCGCGGCTTGGGGCGCGGCCCCACGAGCGACATGTCGCCGCGCAGGACGTTCCACACCTGTGGCAGCTCGTCGATCGAGGTGGCCCGGAGCCAGCGCCCGACGGGCGTCACGCGCGGGTCGTCGGGCTCGAACCACATGCCGGCGCCCCGCGAGGCGGCCCCGGGCACCATCGTGCGGAACTTGACGATCGTGAACTCCCGGCCGCCGCGGCCGACGCGCGTCTGGTGGAAGAGGATCGGCCGGCCCTGGGTGCGCCACAGGATGGCCGCGGCCGCCGCCATCAGCGGTGCGCCTGCGACGCCCAGCACGGCCCCGCCCGCCACGTCGAGGGCGCGTTTTCCGCGGCGCTCGTAGAACGTCACAGCCTGGTCCCGGCCGCCTTGTCCCAGGTCGCGGGCACGCCGCGGCGCAGGTAGCCGCCGAGCGCGATGACCGTCGCGAGCGTCACGAGCAGGTAGTAGTGCAGGATGCGAAGCGGGCGGATCCGGCCCCTGGCGAGGATCGAGACCCCGACCAGCGCCAGGCCGGCGAGCTGCACGCCGAGCGCGACCGCGTAGACGGCGCCCTGCCCGGCGAGGAGCGCGCTCGTCGCCAGGAGCACCACGTGCAGCGGCCCGCTCCAGTACCGCAGCAGCCGGTGCGAGACGAGCTCGACCCAGTACACGGGGCCGACCCGCAGACGGAACATCCGGCCGCGGAAGAGCATGAGCCAGGCGTGCTCGAACATCCGCACCTTGCGCCGGAACTCGTCCTCGATGTCGGTGGTCATGTTCTCGGTCGCCCGGGCGCGGGGCTCGTACACCGCCCGGTAGCCGTTCTGCACCATGAGGTACGGGAAGCTCAGGTCGTGCCCGAAGCGGGGATCGACCTCGCGGTAGGCCTCGCGGCGAACGGCGTAGATCGCGCCGTTGGAGCCGGTCATCGAGTGCACGAGCGACTCCCGCACCCGCAACCACATCTCATAGCGCCAGTACACGCCCTCCTGGTTCGTACCGCCCGTCGGGTTCACGAGCCGCACCTGGCCGCACGTCATCCCGACCGCCGGATCTGCGAACGGCGCCACCAGCTCGCGGAGGGCATCCGCGTCCCACTCCACGTTGGCGTCGCCGAACGCGACGATCTCGCCAGACGTCTCGCGCACGGCCCGGTCCTGGGTGGCGACCTTGCCGCCGCGGTCGCAGTGGATCAGGCGCACGCCCCGATCCTCGAAGCGCGCGACGATGTCGTGGGTGGCGTCGCTCGAGTCGTCGGAGGCCACGACGACGGCGAGCCGGTCTCCGGGGTAGTCGAGGGCCAGCACGTTCTCGAGCTTTCGCTCGATGACGTCCTCCTCGTTGTGGGCCGGGACAACGAGGGTCACCGCCGGCTGGATCGCACCGCGGCGCGCCGGGCGCGGCCGGAGACGGGCGAGCGCCGCGATCGCCAGCGGGTAGCCGAGATGGGTCCAGGCGAGGGCGGCCAGGCTGACCCAGAACGCGATCTCGAGTGCGAGCGTCACGCGGGGGATCCTACGGACGCCATCCGCGCCGCAGGAACGGGCTCGGGCGCGAAGAGGGCGGCGCCCGCCACCGCCAGAAGCGCGACGACGAAGAAGTATTCGAGCGTCATCGTCAGGTAGAACAGGTTCGCCGCGGCGGTGCCGACGAGCCCGGCGGCGATCCCCCAGCCGATCCGCGAGATATCGGGGTCGGCGGCGAGCCGGACGCGGAACGCGTTGGCGACGAGCCATGCGAAGTACACGAGGTAGAGGGCGAATCCGACCACGCCGGTCTCGACCAGGATCGCGACCCATGCGCTGTGCGGGCCGTAGTCGGTGCGCCCGGTCAGGAACTCGTAGAAGACGGCGAAGGTGTTGAATCCCATCCCGAAGAGCGGGTTGGGATCGAGGGCCGGCGGGACGAGCTGGTAGAACTGGAGATGGGTCACGACGCCGCTCCCGGAGAGCTGCGTCCGGGCCGAGATGACGGTCTGGACGAATGTCGACGAGGCGTAGACCACGACGGCGACCGCAGCGACGGCTGCTGCCGCGAGTCCCATCCGCCGCCCGGAGGGCAGGTGGCCGCGCAGGCCCGGCAGGATCACCGCGAGGCCGACGATGTCGCCGAGGGCCGCCGACCGCGACAGGGTCAGGATCTGAACGACCAGCATGAGCACGATCGCTGCGGCGGCCCATCTGCGCCCGCGGCGGTCGTTCAGGTACCACGCGAGCAGGATGAAGATCGGAACGCACAGCATCACGCCGAGGTGGTTGGGGTCGCCCGTGAGCGCGTTGATGCGGTAGACGGTCTTCTCTCCTCCGACCTGGCCGAAGACGCCGATGCCGCCCTGCTTGCCCTGCCCGGCGGTGAGCGGGCCGACCACGAGCGTGTCGAGGTTGATGCCGGCGCCGACCTGGAGCGCGAGCTGCACGATCCCGTAGACGCAGTTGACGACCATGCCGGCGATGAACGCCCACACGCAGCGGACGAAGAGCGCCTGGCCGCGGCGGACGACGTGCGCGCACGCGCATACGAGGAAGGCGAAGTGCACCGACCAGGTGACGATGCCCTTCACCCAGAAGGCGAGCGCATCGTGGTCGCGCAGGTCGAAGTACCCGGCCAGATAGACGGCTCCGAACGCCATCATGAACCCGAGGAGCGCGATCGACGCCGACGGGAGGGCGGCGTCGCGGCGGATCAGCCGCTCGGCGAGGAACGCGATGATGAACGCCGTCGCGATCAGGTTCGTGATCGTCAGGCTGACTGCCGACGTCTCCCACCGGATCTTCTCCCAGGTCGGCACGACGAGCGTCGCAAGCAGAAGCCAGTCGAGCCGCGAGGGTCGCATGCGGGAGAGTCTAGGGTGAAGCGGTGCAGGCACCGGTCGGCTTCCGGATCATCGCGTCGGGCTCGGAGTTCGAGGCGCGCGTCGAGGACGTCGTGCGGTCGATCCCGGCGGGCGCCGTCGCGGCCTACTCGGCAGTCGCGGTGCGGGCCGGGCGGCCCGGCGCCGCGCGCGCCGTGGGGGCCGTCATGGCCCGAAGCGACGGCCTGCCGTGGCACCGGGTGGTGACGGTCGCCGGCCGGCTCGTTCCGGGCCACGAGACCGAGCACGCGGAGCGCCTGCGGGCCGAGGGCGTGCGCGTGCGCGACGGCCACGTGGCCGCCCCCATCCCCTGGTGGCCACGCGCAAACACGGTGTCAGACCCCAATGGTGCGCTGCGCGCAGATGGTGAGATCTGACCCCGCTTAGTGCACGTCGCGCTTGAAGAGGGCGATCGAGCCGCGGCTCTCCTCGCCGAAGCCCGCCGCCCGGTACATCGGCGCTCCGAGCGGCGTCGCGACCAGCGCGACCAGCGAGCGCCCATGGCAGTGCGCCAGCATCCGCTGGAAGATCGCGCCGCCGACGCCCCGGCCGCGCTCCTCGGGCAGCACGATCATGTCCCAGATCGACGCGTAGAGCCCGTCGTCCTGCACCCGCCCCATGCCCACCAGGCCGCCGTCGTCGCCGCGCGCGGTGACGTTCCACGTCGCCTCGAGCGTCCGCTGGAGGGCGGCGTCGTCGAGGTCCGGGTCGGACCACCCCGCAGCGGCGCGGAGTGCACGGTACTCGGCCGGAGCGAGCCGGTCGCCCTCGGCGTACCTCACAGGTAACCCAGGTCCTCCAGCCGCCGGGCGACCGCGGCCTCCTCCTCGACCGACATGACGACGTCGCGCCGCAGGCCGGCGAGCTCCTGGTCGAGGAGCGTCCGCAGCCGCTTCGGCACCTGGGCGCGGACGTCGGTGCGCTCCCGCGGGTCCAGGTCGAGCCGGTAGGCCTCCTCGTCGTCGGAGGGCACCCACCGGACCAGCTTCCACGGCGGCTTCCGCACGGCCATCTGGCTCAGGTTCCCGAGGTCGCTCGTGACGGCGATCGCGGTTCGGTCGCCGTTCTCGCGCCCGTCGGCGAGCGGTATGAGCGACTCGCCGTCGGCGGCCGCGGGCGGGGCGATGCCCGCCAGGTCGAGGAGCGTCGGCGCGATGTCGACCGTCCTCACCTGCCACGGCACGACCGCCGGGGAGAGCTCCGGCGCCGCGATGACCAGCGGGACCTGGAGAACCTCGTCCCACAGGCCGGCGCCGTGCATGTGGTACACGCCGCGCACCTCCGACTTGTCGTCGAACCGCTCCCCCCACGACTCGCCGTGGTCGGCGGTGACGACGATGGCCGTCGAGTCGCGAACCCCGAGCTCGTCGAGCGTCTCGAGGACAGCGGCGATGTTGCGCTCGGACTGATACTCGACCGCGCGCCGGTAGGCCTCGTGCGCCCCCTCGAGCGCGCCGGCCCGATCGGACTGGATGCGCTCGATGATGCGCCGCTTGCCGTCCCTCCACTCCGACCGCGAGCGGTGGGGGGCGCTGTACGGGACGTGCGTCGCCCACGAGTGCACGAACAGGTGGAACGGCCCGCCGGCGTTGGCGTGCAGCCATCCCAGGATCGGGTCGATCGAGTCGCTGCGGCCTCGAACCATCGCGTCGGGCATGCCGCGGAACAGGAACCCGTCGTCGAAGACGAAGGAGGCCACCTCGTACCCCTCGCGCGCGAACCGCCCCTGGACGGACTCGGTTCCCGGCTGCGGTTCGCTGTCCCAGTCGAGCACGCCGTGGCGGTGCGGATAGCGGCCGGTCGCGATCGACGTCGTCGCGAGCGATGTGCGCGGCGCCGCGGCGATGCACTGGTCGAACCGCACGCCGCCCGCCGCCAGCGCGTCGATCGTCGGGGTGCGGACACGGCGTGCGCCGTAGCACCCGACATGGTCGGCCCGGAGAGCGCCGGAGACCCAGACGACCGTGTTCACGGAAGCCTCCCCGTCATGCCGCGGGATTCTCTGTCACAGCACGGGCATGTGCAACCCCGTCACCGGAACGATCGTCGACGAGTTGCCTGCCGCGTCGAGCGCCACGAGGACGAGGTCGATCGGGGTGCCGGGCGGGATCTGCGCAACCGGCTTGAAGTGGACGACCCCTGCACGGCCCCGGAACGAGGCCCGCGGGGCGTCACCCCGGCCCGAGTAGTTCGCGATGCGCGCCACCGCCCACACCCGGGCGCGCTCGCTCACCCGGTACCGGACGGGCGTGGCGCCGGCCGGGCTCCGGATGGTGATCACCGGCGGCGTGTCGTCGAGCACCACGGGGTTCGGGATGGTGATCGAGCGGTCGAGCGATCGCAGGTCGACGCGCAGGTGATAGTCGCCGTCGGGCGCGAGCTGCCCCGAGGCTGTGCGCCCGTCCCACGACGTCCGGATCACGCCCTCGGGGTGGGCGACCGGGCCGCTCAGCCTTCGCACGACGTGGCCGCCGCCGTCGACGATCGCCAGCGCGACCGTGGCCGGGCGGCGGATGGTGAACGAGAGCGCGGCGCGGTGAGACGGGTCGCAGTGACGCGTGCCCGCCAAGCAGGTCGGCGAGAAGAACTTCTGGATCACCGGCTTTGCCACGGGCGATCGCTCGAGCTTCAGGTGCTCGGCGCGCAGAAACGCCACCGCCGACGCGGCGATGAGGACGGCGACGATGACCGTGGCGGTACGGGCGCTGACCATGGGCGGCGATTGTAGGTCGCCGCCCACGGAGAGCGTGGTGCTCTAGAAGGCGCCCAGGAGCTTCATGCCGGACAGGGCAAGCACGCCGGCAATGGAGCCGCGCAGCGCCCGCTCGGGCAGGCGGTGCGTGAAGTGCGAGCCGATCAGGATGCCCGGGATCGAGCCGACCAGGATCGTGGCCACGTACGCGTAGTTCGGGACGCCGAAGAGGATGGTGCCGAGGCCGGCCGACATCGTCACGAGGAATGCGTGGAGCAGGTCTGTGCCGACCACCCGCCTGGCCGAGAGCGGGAAGAGCGTCACGAGCGTCATGCCGAAGAAGACGCCCGATCCGACCGAGGTCAGGCCGAGGATGAACCCGAACACCACGCCGATGATCACGGCGTACGTCTTGTGCCGCGTCGTGAGCAGGCCGTCGGTGGGCAGCTTGGAGGCGTCCCAGAGGCCACGGATCGAGACGAACGTTCGGATCGCAACGGCGATCCCGACGAGCACCAGGGTGAAGCCGATCACGTCGGGGAGCCACGAATTGACGTTGCCGAAGACGTTGTACAGCATGAACGTTCCGAGAAAGGCGGCGGGCACGGAGCCGGTCGCCATCCACAGCGCGAGCTCCCTGTTCACGTTCTTGAGCTGGTGGTGGCGGGCGGCGCCGAACGCCTTGGTGATCGCCGCGTACACGAGGTCCGTTCCGACAGCGGTGCTGGCGGGAATGCCGAACACCGTGATCAGAATCGGGGTCATGAGCGATCCCGCGCCCATGCCCGTCAGCCCCACGAGGAGGCCCACACCGAGCCCTGCTGCTACGAGTCCTGGATCCATCGTGCCTCCCACTCCCTGCCGGTATGCCCAACTATCTCGACAAATATAACTGAAATACTGGACAATACAAGTCCCAAACGTCCAGACGCGCGGATTGGAGATCCGGTTGATGCGGTGCCGGCTCGTCATCTCGCCGTCGGCCGGGAGCGCGATCAGCTCGACGCCCACTGGTTCCCCACCAGTCTAAGGGAACTAGTGGAGAACACAAGTGCCGGCGGAGGCCCTCCGCCGGCACTCGGATCTCTACGCTCGGTAGGCCTCGATCAAGACCTGCGCGACCTCCGGTCGGCTGAACTCGACCGGCGGCACCTCGCCGCGGCCGAGCATCTCGCGCACCTTCGTCCCCGAGAGGTGGACGTGGTCGTCGCCGGGGTGCGGGCAGGTCTTCGCCGAGCCCATGTTCCCGCACGTCCGGCAGAAGAACGTGTGGTCGAAGAACATCGGCTCGATGTCGAGCTCGTGCGGCTCGAACTCGTCGAAGATGAGGTGGGCGTCGTAGGTGCCGTAGTACGAGCCCACGCCCGCGTGGTCGCGACCCACGATGAAGTGCGAGCAGCCGTAGTTCTTGCGGCAGATCGCGTGCCATACGGCCTCGCGCGGCCCGGCGTAGCGCATCGCGGCCGGGAACGCCGAGAGCATCGTGCGGTCGGCGGGGTAGTAGTTCTCGAGCAGCACCTCGTAGCAGCGCACGCGCACCTCGGCGGGCACGTCGTCGCCCTTGGTCTTGCCGACGAGCGGGTGCAGCAGCAGGCCGTCGACGGTCTCGAGCGCGCACTTCTGGATGTACTCGTGCGCGCGGTGCACCGGGTTTCGCGTCTGGAAGCCCACGACCCGGCTCCATCCCCGCTCGGCGAACGCGGCGCGCGTGTCGGCCGGGTCGACGTGCAGCTTGGGGAAGGCCGGCTCCGGCCGCCTGAACACGGTGATCGGCCCGCCGACGAGGGTCGCCCCCTCGGCGTAGATCTGGGCGACGCCGGGATGGGCCTCCTCGGTGGTGCGAAAGACCTTGGCGGCCTCCCGCTCCCGATCGGCCCGGTACACCTCGGCGACGTCGATCACGGCGAGCAGGTCGCCGTCGTGCCCCTCGAGGGCGAGCCGGTCGGCCGTCGGGCTCTCCGGCGCCGACAGCGTCACGGGGATCGCCCACGGCAGGCCCGACTCCAGGTGCATCTCGTCGATGACCCGGTCGTAGTCGGCCTGGCCCATGAAGCCGGTGAGCGGCGAGAGCGCGCCCGAGGCGATCATGTCGAGGTCGGCGGTCTGCTTCTCGGTCAGCCGGAGGGCCGGGAGCCCCTTGGCCTCGGACTCGAGCGCAGCGGCCTCGTCGCCCATGACGATGCGGCTCACCAGCTCGCCCCCGTGCGGGGCGATCAGGCCGGTGTTCTTGCGAAGCGCGGTGGAGGACTCCGTCACGCGACGGCCTCCTCAAGGACCGGGGGGATGATGCCCAGCCTCTCGAGCTCTTCGAGCACGAACTGCGCCGAGTCCTCCGGCGAGCGGCTCTCGGTCTCGACGACGATCTCTGCGTGGTCGGGCGCCTCGTACGGGTCGCTCACGCCGGTGAACTCCTTGATCTCGCCCGCGAACGCCTTGGCGTAGAGGCCCTTCACGTCGCGGCGCGCGCACTCCTCGAGGGACGTCGCCACGTAGACCTCGACGAAGCGGCCGACGCTGTCGACCATGTCGCGCACGAGCTCGCGCGTCTCCGCATACGGGCTGATCGCCGCGACGATGACGGCCGCGCCGTGCCGGGTGAGGAGCTTCGAGACGAAGCCGATGCGAAGGATGTTGGCGTCGCGGTCCTCCCGCGAGAAGCCGAGCCCCTTCGACAGGTGGGTACGCACGACATCGCCGTCCAGATGGTCAACGAGGATGCCTCGACGCTCGATTTCGGGCCCGATGATCTGGGCGATGGTGCTCTTGCCTGCGCCGGACAGGCCCGTGAACCAGAGGGTAAAGCCGGTGGTGTCGTTCTGCACGCGGAATCGTTCCTTTCTCAGTTTGTGCCCTGGTGAAGTACTAGCGGCCTAGTTGCCGTGGAGGCCGCACTCGACCTTGCCGGTGCCGCGCCATCTACCCGCACGCTCGTCGGGAGCGCTGCCGTCGACTGGCGTGGTGCACGGGATGCACCCGATCGACGGGTATCCGTGGTCGTGCAGCAGGTTGTACGGGATGCCGTGCCTCCAGATGTAGCGCCAAACGTCGCGACTCGTCCAGTCCGCCAACGGCTGGATCTTGACCACGCCGCGGCGTTCGTCCAGCTCGATTTTGCGTGCACTTTCGCGAGTTGTCGACTGCTCCCGCCGAATTCCCGTGATCCAGGCGTCCGAATCGTCGAGGACGAGCTTGAGCGGCGCCACCTTGCGGATGCCGCAGCATGCGTCGGGATCGCGCTCCCACAGCCGCTCTCCGTGCTCGGCAGCCTGCTCCTCGAGCGTCAGCTCGGGCAGGATGCGCTCGAACTGGATCGGATAGCGCGCGATGAGCTTCTCGCGCGTCTCGTACGTCTCGGGGAAGAGGACGCCCGTGTCGAGCTCGACGACCCGCATGCCGGGCGCGACCTGCGACACCATGTGGACGAGGACGGAGCTCTGCTTCTGCCACGAGCACGTGAGCACGGCCCGCTCCCCGAAGCGCTCGGCGGCCCATGCGAGCACGTGCTCGGCGGTGCGGCTTTCGAAGCGATCGGCGAGCCGGTCGGCCTCGGCGGTGGTCAGTGGGGGTGCGGCCGCGCTCACGTCCGGCTCGCCGCGTCGGTCTTCTCGAGGTCCTTGAGGAGCAGCTGGGGCATCGTGTGGGAGCGCAGGCCGAGGCGCAGGGTCTCGAGCGGGATCACCTCTTCAGGCGGGATGTTGCCCACGTTCACGTCGGCGCCAAACCGGGCGATGAACCAGGCCTGCTGCTCGACCTGCGGCGTCTCGAAGATCAGGCGGTCGACGTCGATCTCGTGGGCGATCTCGTCGATGAGGCCGCGCCGCACCTCGCCGTCGCCGCGGTAGATGCCGGCCGTGCCGGCCTCGCGGCCCTCGCAGATCACCTTGATCGCGCCGGCGGCGAGCTCCTCCTTGATCCACGCGACCCACTGATAGGGGGCAAAGACGCACTCGGCGTCCTTCGACCCGACCTCGCTCAGGACGACGAACTCCTCCGAGAGGGCGCCGATCAGCTCGAGCTTCGAGCTGCGCTCGACCTGGAGCGTGCCGTCGGACACCTCGACGTGGGTGAAGCCGTGGCTCGAGACGAACCGGCGGAACTCCGCGACCCGGCCGCGGGCGATGGCGGCCTCGAGCAGCGTCCCGCCGCACATCACCGGGATGCCGGCCGACTGGTAGAGGCGCACCTTCTCGCTCAGCGTGCGCGTGATCGTGGCCGTACCCCAGCCGAGCTTGACGACGTCGACGAAGTCGCCGGCCGTCTCGACCAGGCCCTCCGCATCGGCCAGCGAGAGACCCTTGTCGATCACGTGGGTCCAGCCGCGCTCCCGCGGCTTGGCCGGCCGCATCGGTAGTCCCAGGAAGTCGTCCGGCATCGTCGTGTCCTCGCGAGGGTGATCGTTGGAAACGGACTTCGGACTCTACCGCCGCCTCCCTTCCGCCCCGCAGGCTAGCCGATCTTCGGATCCGCTCCGCAGATTCTTGGATCCATTAGCGATACGCCGCTGCGACCCCTTCCAGAACGTCGCTCGAAGCGGGCTCGCCGCCCGGGGTCCACGGGAGCACGAGCGGGTCGCCCTCGTACCGCGGGATCACATGCACGTGGTAGTGAAAGACGGTCTGCCAGGCCGCGGCGCCGTTGGACTGCATGACGGTGACGCCGTCGGCTCCCAGGCGCTCGTAGGCCAGGCCGGCCAGGCGCTGGGCGGCCCGCGCTGCGGCCGCCAGGTCGTCGGCCTCGACGTCGCGGATGTCGGCCGCATGGGCCCGCGGGATCACGAGCGCGTGCCCGCGCGTGGCCGGGAAGATGTCCATGATCGCGACCACCCGTTCGTCCTCGTGGATCCGGGTCGACGGCAGCTCGCCCGCGACGATGCGGCAGAACAGGCAGTCGGCCATGTGGCCAGTGTCGCACACGCGCCGATATCCTCCCGCCGTGCCCGACGTCACCGTCTCGATCGTCGCCGGCGGCGACGGCCGTCTCCTGGACGCGTGCCTCGCGTCGCTCCCGGCGGCCGCGCGCACCACGACCCTCCAGACGATCGTGGTCGACAACGCCGCGCCGGAGCCGCTCGCGGTGCCTGACGGCGTCGAGCTCATCCGGAATGACGCCCGGCGCGGGTTCGGCGCCAACCACAATGCCGTGCTGGCGCGGGCCGACGGCCGCTACGCCCTCATCCTGAACGACGACACGGTGCTCGACCCGGAGGCGATCGACCGCCTGAAGTGGTTCCTCGACCAGAACCCGGCGCTCGGTGCAGCCGGGCCTCGCCTGCGATATCCCGACGGCCGCGTACAGCCCTCGGCGTTTCGGTTCCCGACGCCGGCCCGCGTGGCCCTGACGGTGCTCACGCTCCAGCGGGCGGCCTGGGACATGTCCCGCGGCGAGCGCATCCGGCGCGTCGACTGGATCCACGGGGCGGCGATGATGGTCCGGACGGCGGCGTTCCGCGACGCGGGCGGGCTCGACGAGCGGTTCTACATGTACCTCGAGGACGTCGACCTGTGCCGCGGGATGCGCGACGCGGGCTGGGAGATCGCGTTCTTCCCGTACGCCGGGCTCGTCCACCACGAGAGCTCCTCGACGGCGACCGTGCCCGAGCGGCGGATCGTGCAGCACGCGCGCAGCCGCGGCCTCTACGCCCGAAAGCACCACGGCGCCGACGGCCGAGCGGTTCGTGCAGGGCCTCACCGCGGCCATGTTCGCCGCCCGGGCCGGCCTCGCCGTCGTGCTGCCCGGATACGACGCCGACGACGTGCGCCGCTTCCGGGCCCACGCGCGGGCGTCGATCGATCCCGAGGCCGGCGCCGGGATCGAGGAGCCGTGAGCGGGCGGGTGCTCGTCACGGGCGGGCTCGGCTTCATCGGCTCGGCGTTCGTGCGCGCCCTGGCGGCGGCCGGCGAGCCGGTGCTCAACGCCGATCTCGACACCTATGCCGGCGACGAGCGCCGCATCGACGGCGTGCCGGCGGCGCTCGTCGAGACCGTGCGGCTGGACGTGGCGTCGCCCGAGCTGGCGGAGCTCGTGCGCGGCCGAGCGGCCGTCGCTCGTCGTCCACTTCGCGGCCGAGTCGCACGTCACTCGGAGCGAGGATGCCCCGGAGGTCTTCTTCCACGCCAACGTCGCCGGCACCAGGGCCGTGCTCGACGCCGCTGCGACCGTCGGCGCTTGCCGGGTCGTGCACATGTCCACCGACGAGGTGTACGGCCCCTGTCCCGCCGATCCGTTCCGCGAGGACGAGAAGCTCCCCGGCGAGGGGCTCGCCACCAGCGCCTACGCCCGCTCGAAGGCGCTCGCCGACGACCTCGCGCTGTCCTACGCCGACCGGGTCGACGTCGTCGTGGCCCGCCCGACGAACTGCATCGGGCCGTGGCAGCACCCCGAGAAGGCCGTGCCGCGGTGGGCGACCCGGGCCCTGCGCGGCGAGCGCCTGCCGGTGTGGGGCGACGGCGGCCAGGTGCGCGACTGGATGTTCGTCGACGACGCCGTCTCGGCGCTTCGCGTTCTGGCCGAGCGGGGCGAGCGGGGCCAGGTCTACAACGTCGGGCCCCAGGCCGAGGGCGTGCCCAACGTCGAGATCGCCCGGGCCGTTGCGCGCGCCGCGGGGCGGGACGACGAGCTGCGTCTACCTGAGCCACTACGACCGGCCCCAGCACGACCGCCGCTACGCCGTCGCGACCGACCGGGTCGCGCGCGCTCGGCTGGCGGGCGTCGCGGTCGCTCGAGGCGGCCATCGCCGAGACGGTGGAGTGGTACCGCCAGAACGAGGCGTGGTGGTCGACGCTCGTCCCCGACGCCGAGAGGCTCTATGCCGACTGAGACGCCGAGCGCGATCGAGGGCGTCCGCATCGTCGCGCTGGACGTGTACGGCGACCTGCGCGGCCGCTTCTCGGAGATCTTCC
Organism: uncultured Actinomycetes bacterium; assembly: GCA_963709425.1. Classification (GTDB taxonomy): domain Bacteria; phylum Actinomycetota; class Thermoleophilia; order Gaiellales; family JAICJC01; genus JAICJC01. The sequence continues at coordinate 441,676 of CAVPWG010000002.1, forward strand.
GCATCGCCTCGATGCCGGAGACGTTCGTGCAGTGCAACCACTCGCACTCGGCGCGCGGGCGTGCTTCGCGGCCTGCACTACCACCAGCACCAGGCCGACCTGTGGTACGTGCCCGCGGGGCGGGCCCAGGTGGGGCTGGTCGACCTCCGTCGCCGGGGCGGAACGCCGCCCACCGAGTCGCTCGTCCTCGACGCGGCCGAGCCGACCACCGTGTTCATCCCGCCGGGCGTGGCGCACGGCTATCTCGCCCTCACCGACCTCGACGTCATCTACTGGGTCACGGGCGAGTACGACCCGAGCGACGAGCACGGCGTCGCCTGGAACGATCCGACGCTCGCGATCCCGTGGCAGCTCGACGCCGAGCCGGTCGTCAGCGAGCGCGACGCTCAGAACCCCGGGCTGGATTGGGAGCTCGTCCCCACGTTCTCGTAACGGGCGCGGGCGGCCAGGTCGGCCTGGCCCTGCGCGCCCACCTGCCCGAGGCGACGTTTCTCGCGCGGGCCGACCTCGACGTGACCGACCGGGCCGCGGTCGCCGAGGCGGTGCGAGGCGCCGACCTCGTCGTCCACACCGCGGCGATGACCGACGTCGACGGGTGCGAGCGCGAGCCGGAGCGGGCGGAGGCGGTGAATGCGGGCGGCGCCGAGAACGTTGCGGCGGCCGGCGGGCGCGTCATCCATCTCTCGACCGACTACGTGTTCTCGGGCGCTCGGGCCGGGGAGTACGCCGAGGACGACCCGACCGGGCCGCTCGGCGTCTACGGGCGCTCCAAGCTGGCCGGCGAGCGGGCCGTCCTGGCGCGGCCCGGGAACCTGGTGGTGCGCACGTCGTGGGTGTACGGCGAGGGCAGGAACTTCATCCGGTCGATCCTCGCCGCCGAGCGCGGCCGGGAGGGCGCTTCGGGTCGTGGACGACCAGCGCGGGCGGCCGACCTGGGCCGGCGACCTGGCCCGGGCGATCGCGTTCCTCGCCGGCCGCGACGACACCGGGATCGTGCACGTGACCGGCGCCGGCGAGCCGTGCACCTGGGCCGATCTCGCCGAGGTCGTGGTCGGCCATCCGGTCGAGCGGATCACGACCGAGGAGTTCGGGGCGCCGGCGCCGCGGCCGCGAAACAGCGTGCTCTCCCTCGAGCGGGCGCGCAGCCTGGGCGTCCCTCTGGCAGACTGGCGCGACTCCGTGATGCGATTCCTGGACGGTGAGCGATGAAGGGCGTGGTGCTGGCCGGCGGCCTCGGCACGCGCCTCGGTCCGATGACGCAGGTCGCCAACAAGCACGTTCTCGACCTCTACGACGAGCCGATGATCCACTTCCCGGTGCGCACGCTGGCGCGGGCGGGCGTGACGGAGCTGGTCGTCGTCGTCGGCCGCTACGGCGATCAGGTGCAGACGCGTGCTCGGCGACGGCAGCGGGCTCGGCGTCTCGATCGAGTACGCCCATCAGGAGGGCGAGGCGGGGATCGCCGACGCGCTGGCGCAGGCTCGGCCGCACATCGGCGACGACCGCATCGTGGCGATCCTCGGCGACAACCTCTACCAGGACGACCTGCGGCCGTACGTGGAGGCGTTCCGCGGCCCAGCCGGCCGGAGCGCGGATCCTCCTGAAGCAGGTCGAGGACGCCCGCCGGTTCGGCGTCGCGACGGTCGAGGGCGACCGGATCACGAGCATCGAGGAGAAGCCGCCCGCGCCGCGCAGCGATCTCGCCGTCACCGGCTGCTACATGTACGACGGCCGGAGTCTTCGACATCGTCGATGGGCTCGAGCCCTCAGCGCGCGGCGAGCTCGAGATCACCGACGTCAACAACGCACTACGTCGCGCGCGGCGAGATGGCGTTCGACGTTCTCCCCGGCTGGTGGACGGACGCCGGCACCCACGCCTCGAAGCTCAAGGCCTCGATCCTGGTCGCCCTCACCAAGGGCGTCACATTCCACGCGTGAGCTGATGCTTCAGGCGGCGTCGCGCTCGACCTGATCGGCCAGGCCGAGCACCGCAAGAAGCGATTCGACGACCGCGGGGTCGAAGTGCGAGCCGGCGCTCCGGCGGAGCTCCGCTGCGGCCGCCTCGGGGGTCCTCGCCGCGGAGTAGGGCCGAGTCGCCGTCATCGCGGCGTAGGCGTCTGCCGCGGCGATGATCCGGGCCTCGAGCGGGATCGCCGATCCTGCGAGGTTGTCGGGGTAGCCGCCGCCGCTGTAGCGCTCGTGGTGGTGTCGCACCGCGGGTGCGGCCTGCCGCAGGACCGCCACTCGGCTCACGACGCCCGCTCCCACAACGGGATGTGTGCGCATGAGCGCCCATTCGGCGTCGTCGAGCGGCCCAGGCTTGGTCAGGATCGGCTCCGAGATCGCCAGCTTCCCGACGTCGTGCAGCCATCCGGCGAGCCGGCAGCGCTGCACGGCGCGGGCGGGCAGCCCGAGGTGCTCGGCTGTCAGAACCGCCAGGCGTGCGACCTGCTCGGCGTGCTCCTCGGGAATCCCCTCCCGAAGGCTGCTTGCGAACGCCAGCGCCCGTGCCAGCCCGACGCCCTCCGGCTCCGCGGTCGACGCGCCGGGATCGTTGCTGCTCGGGAGCAGCGATACGCGGTCCCTGCCCTCGTGTTTGGCCGCATAGAGACAGCTGTCCGCCGTGTCCAGCAGTGCGTCGAGCGTCTGTGCGCCGTCGGAGGCAAGGGCGCACCCGACCGAGATGGTCAGCTCGACGCGGACATCTCCGTACACGATCGGGCTCTCGCTGACGGCGCTGCGGAGGCGCTCGGCCCGCCGGACGAGCTCGTCGGCCGATGCCAGGTCGTGCAGGAGCACGGCGAACTCCTCGCCGCCCCAGCGCGCCAGGCAGTCGCCGGGCTCGAGTCCCGCGCTGAGCCGTTGCGCCAGGTCGACGAGGACGGCGTCGCCGACGGCGTGACCGTACGCGTCGTTGATCTGCTTGAAATGGTCGGCGTCGAGGAGCAGCAGCCCGCAGCGGCCGGGCGTCGACGCCAGCGACTCGGTGGCGATCTGTGCGAAGCGGCGCCGGTTGAAGGTGGCCGTCAGCTCGTCGGTGCTGGCCCGGAGCTCGGCCGCCGCGCGGGCCTGCTCGAGCTCCCGGTGAGCGTCTCTGCATGTCGCGCATGCTCCGCTTGAGGTCATCCTCGAGGCGACGCCGCTCCGTCACGTCGGAGACGATGCCGCTGACCTCGAACGCGCCATCCGGGCGCCGGCGGCAGGCGGCCCGGTCGTGCACCCAGCGGGTGATGCCGTCGGCACCGATGAGGCGGTACGTGACCTCTGCGTCCTCGCCCCGGCAGAGCGCCTGGTTGAACGCGTCGTAGTCGCGACGGTCATCCGGGTGCACGGCCGTGTCCCAGTTGACCATGTCCGGGTCGGGCTCGGCGCCGCCGAGCAGACGGTCTCCGCCGGGGCCCTGAAACAGCTCCTGGAGCGTGCCGTCCGGCAGGGCAAGTGCGAGATAGACGTGCGCCCCGACGACGTCGAGAAGGCCGGCGAAGCGGTCACTCGCCTCAGCGAGGCGGGCTGCGGCCTGCTCGCGGACGGTGATGTCGGAGATGATGCCTTCGACGAGCATGCCGCCGCCGGCCTTCGGGCGCGGGCGGGCGCGATCCCGCACCGTGCGCGTGACCCCGTCGAGGCCGACGAGCCGATAGGTCACCTCGGCATCGTCGCCACGCAGCAGGCTGTGGTTGAACGCCTCGTACTGGGCCCAGTCCGAAGGCGCGATCCGCGACTCCCAGAACGCCCCCTGCTCGATGCCGTCGGGAAGGGGCCCGCCGATCAGGCTTGCGATGGCCCCCGGCGACTCGTGGTGGACGTAGCGGCCGTCCTGCGTGATCTCGCCGGCGTAGACGTGCTCCTCGAAGAGGTCGAGGATCCTGGCGAGCCGCACATCGCCCCGTCGACGACGGCCCGACGAGCCGGCAGATCGCCGCGCGCAGGCGGCGAAGATGCCCGGGACGCGTCGGCACGCTTGGAGCGGCGCTCTCGGAATCGGCGGCAGGGGGCGGCGAACCAGTCATGGCACTACTGCCATCATCGGCGCAATGCGCGGCGCCCTTAAGGTCGCGCGATCTGTCCGGCCCGGCCTACCGCCACTGCACCTGCGTGAGGCTGCGATGGTGCAGCAGCACGAGTCCCTGCGGGAGAGTCGGCCTCGTCGCCCTGGAGGCGCGGCGGCGACGTCACCTCCAGGGTCGTGCCGCCCGCGCCGCCCAGGACGATCGCGATGCGGCGGCCGTCCGGCGAGGCGTCGAGGCCGGCGATCGGCCGACGGGTCGAGACGGTGCGGCCCGCCGCCTCGGCCGCGGCGATCCCGTAGCGGGTGAGCGTCGTCCCGGCGGCGGCGAGGAGCTGGTTCGGGCCCAGCCAGGCGAGCGATGGGCGCCCGGGGCCGCTCGCCAGGCAGCGCGGAGCCCGTGTGCCCGCCGGGCGAACGAGCGCGACGCGTCCGTGGCGGTCGGCGATCGCGAGCGTGCTGCCCGCCGGCGCGAACGCGATCGCGGCGGGCCGCCGGATGCCGCAGGCCCGGCCGAGCGGCCGATCCGACCCGCCGATCACGTCGTGCACCACGACGACGCCTGCGGCCGTCACGTACGCGAGCGCCTTGGAGTCCCACCGCCAGGCGGGGGTGACCGGCGCCGCATCGCGATCGACGGTGAACGGATGCGTCCCCGTTCCCCACAGGTCGCCGACCGTGTAGCCGCTCGCTGTGCGAAGCAGGTAGGCGATCCGGATCGGGAACGGTGACCAGACGGCCGCCACGGGCCGCCCGCCGAGGTCGCGGCGGGCCCACACGACCCGCTGCCCGTGGATCTCGAGCGCGCGCAGCGTCGCGCCGCGACCTTCGACGGCGTACAGCGAGCCCGGGCTGGCCGAGAACGCGGCCACCCGCTCGTCGGGCAGCCTCCGGATCGGCGTCTGCTTGGTGACCACCACCACCCGATCGCCGGCGACCGCCCAGATCGACGTCCCGGCGGGAAGGCCCGCGGCTGCGAAGTGCGGTCTCGGCGGTGGCTGCTTCGCCGGCTCCGGGTTCACGACGGGCAGGTGCGCCCCGGTCGCCGCGAGCGTGACGCCGCCCGAGACGAACGCCGCCATGCATGCGGCCAGGAGGAGCGCGATCCGGCGGCGCCTGACGGACCGGCCCTCGCCCGGGGCCGGCAGCGCCTCGAGCGCAGCCCGGAGCGCCCGGTCGGTGACGCCGGGATCCGGGCCCGGCGCCTCGCCCAGCGCTCGCTCGAGCCGGCGTTCAAGCTCGTTCGACATCCCGCTCCTTCTCCAGGCCGCGCAGGTCCTCGAGCCCGCGCGCCAGCCGGGAGTGGATCGTGCCCACGGGCAGCCCGAGCAGCTCCGCGATCGCCGCCGGCGGGTGCCCGAGGCCGTAGCGCAGCACGATCACGACCCGCCGCTGCGGCGAGAGCCCCGACACCGCCTGGAGGAGGGCGCGGTCCTCGGCGGCCGCGTCCCGCCACTCCCCCTCGATTCGCTCGACGGCGTCGATCCCGACCAGCCGCCGCTCGCTCCGCAGCAGGTCGAGCGAGCGGTTGACGACGATCCGCAGCAGCCACGGCTCGAACGGCCGGCGCTCGTCGAACCGCGACAGCGCCGCGAACGCCCGCTCGAAGGCGTCCTGTGCCACGTCGTCGGCCATGTCCCGCCGTCCCGTCACGGCCCGGGCCATCCGCCATGCCCGCGGCCAGTGGCGGGCGAAGAGCTCCGCGGCGGCGTCGCGCGACCCGGCCCGGGCGCGAACGACCAGCTCGCCGTCGGTGGGCGCGCGCATGTCCGTCACAAGCGTAGTACGCGCCGGAGCGCGTTCTACGTCCGGCGACAGCAGAACACGTCGGTGCGGTACGGCAGGCGGATGGGCCGCGGCACGCCGGCGGCGAGCGTGCGCACCTGCCCGATCAGGTGCTGCCGCTCCGCGTCGGGAAGCGCCCCGACATAGCTGGTCGACGTGACCCGGTCGACCAGGCCGTCCTCGTCCAGCTCCTGCACGAAGGCGAACGTCCGCTCGGTCAGCGGTGTGAAGAGCCCGCTCGACGCGAAGGCGTCGCGCCAGGGCGAGCGGCCGTACTGCGGCTCAGAGCCGCGCACGGCGTGGACGAGCTCGCGCAGGACGGCCACCCACTCGACGTCGACCTCCATGGCGTTCCAGACGAGCCCGAGCCCGCCGCTGGGGCGAAGCACGCGGTGGATCTCGGCCAGCGCCCGGTCGGCGTCGAACCAGTGGAACGCCTGGGCGACCGTGACGGCGTCGATCGACCCCGCCGGGAGCGGGATCGCCTCGGCCGTGCCGTCCAGCACCGGGATGCCCGGCACCGCGTCGGCCAGCACCGTCCGCATTGCCGCGACCGGCTCGACCGCCACGACGTCGGCGCCACCCTCGACCAGGAGGCGGGTGAGCTTCCCGGTGCCTGCGGCCAGATCGACCACCCGCGCCGCCGGCCCCAACCCGAGCTCCGCCGCGAGATACGCGACGGCGTCGTCCGGGTAGGACGGCCGGCCGCGCTCGTACGCGGCGGCTGCGTTGCCGAAGCCGGTGACGGCGGTCGGGTGGGTCGACACCCGGGGAAATCTAGAGCGCGGGGATCGGGATGCCTAGAGGCTGGGGCTCAGGACGCCATGGGGAGGCCGCCCCGCTCGTGCACGGAGCCGTCGGCCTCCTCGAGCGCCGCCTTGAGCGCCAGCTGCGCGCGCTCGGTGCCCTGGATCGACGTGACCTCGCAGCCGACACGGTGCCGGCCGTAGTGCGCATCGGCGACATGCAGCACGCGTGCCCGCATACGGATCAGCTTGCGGTCGATCGTCGCCATCACCGAGAGGAGATCGCCGATCGCGAGCCGACGGTCGGTGATGAATGCCATCCCATCCGGGCTCACGTCCATCATCCGCACGTCGAACTCCGGCTCGTCGAGGGGCATGCTCGAGTACAGGACGCCGACGAATGCGAGATCGTCGACGCGGGCCCGCGGCGTCGCCCGGTTGCCGTTGAAGCGGCGCACGCGCTCGACCGTGAGGTGCACCGCAGCGATGCCCGCCGCGTGGAAGAAGAGCTCCGAGACCGACATGTCGATGTCGTAGCCGCGGCCTTCCTGCGTGCGGGTGCGAAGACGCAGTCCCAGGCCGAGGCGCACCCGGCTTCGCTGAGCGAGGGCGTGCAGCATCTCGGTGTCGTGCCCGTTGAGCTCGATCGTGACCGAGCCGCCGTCGTCCGAGAGAACCTCGAGCGTCGTCGGCAGCTCCGCAAGGATCCCGAGCGCGAGCTCAAGGCGTTGATGTGGGGTCATCCGCGCCATCCCTCCCCTTATCGACCGGAACCGCCGCCGACGTGAGGGGTCAATGCGCCTTCGAGAGCGGGACCCCGCCATCGGCGGGCCGGATCGAACTTCGGTGGCATGATCGGCGTCGAAAAGGGGATCGTCCACCAACCCGGGAGACCCGCATGCCACGCCTCCGGACAGCCCTCGCCGCTCTGGCGCTCGCCGTCGCCTGCCTCGTTCCGGCGGGATCCGCCGCCGCTGCGACGGCCAAGCCGCCCCACCTGCGCCTGTTCGCCGCCTCGTCGCAGGTCACGATCGAGAAGTTCGGGCGCGGCCCGGTGCAGCTCGGTGTCGGCGCATACCTGGCGTCGATGGGCGGCGACTTCCGGCTCGACGTGTCCCGAGCCTCGTATCGCAGCCCGATCGGCGTCACGGAGGTCATCGGCGGCCAGCGCCGCGCGCTCCCGGCGACGGTCGCCCACGGCTGGGAGGGGATTGCGCGATTCTTCAGTTTCACAGTCTCGAGCGCGTCGCGCGGCGTCATTGCATCGCGTGCCAGGAGCTTCTGCCCGAACGACTGGAACCGCCAGCGCGTGGACGGCTCCGGCCCGCTCACCTCGCGCTACCCGCAGTTCTGCGGCACCAACCCGTTCACCCTCGGCTCGGTCTGGGGGATCGACAAGGGATGGGCCGTCGGGCTCGACAGCACGGCTCCGTCGGTGCGGCTGCCGGTCGGCACGTACACCGTGAAGGTCTCGCTCGCCCCGGCGTACGCGGACATGTTCGGGGTGGCCGCGGCCGACGCATCGGCGGCGGTCACGATCCACGTCGTGCGCGGCCAGTGCCCGCCCTCGTGCGGGGGCCTGCTCGCGCACCACACGCGCGGCATCCGCTCCCGGCCGGCTGCCGCGGGTCGCACTCGACAACTCGCCCGCTCCGGCCACGATGCCCGACCTCATCCCGCTTCCGGCCTGGGGCATGGGCATCGACCGCCAGGGCGGCCGTGACTACCTCGACTTCGGCGCGACGGTCTGGGACGCCGGCCCGGCTCCGATGGACGTCGAGGGCTTCCGGCGCCCCGGCACGAACATCATGGACGCGTACCAGTACTTCTTCCGCCACGGCAAGCCGGTCGGCAGAGCGAAGGCGGGGACGCTCGAGTACGACAGCCGCCCGGGCCACCAGCACTGGCACTTCCTCCAGTTCGCCCGCTACTCGCTCCTGTCGTCGTCGCGGTCCCAGGTCGTGCGCAGCGAGAAGGAGGGCTTCTGCCTCGCTCCGACCGACGCGATCGACCTGACGGTCCCCGGCGCGCTGTGGGATCCGTTCTCGATCGGCCTCGAGGGGCAGTGCGGCGATGCGAACTCGATCTGGACGCGCGAGACGCTGCCCGCCGGATGGGGCGATACGTACTTCCAGTTCCTCCCTGGCCAGTCCTTCGACATCACGGATCTCACGAACGGCGCGTACTACGTCGAGGTGCGGGCCAACCCGCTCGGCGCCATCCACGAGACGTCGACGACGAACGACGTGCGCCTGCGCAAGGTCATCCTGGGCGGGACGCCCGGTGCGCGCACCGTGCGCGTGCCTGCATGGAACGGGATCGACCCGGAGTGACGCTCGAGGTCCGGCCGTTCGGCGAGGAGGACCTGGCAGCGGCCGCCGTCCTCCTCGCCGATCGGCATCGCCGCCACCGGGCGGCGGAGGAGCTGCTCCCGGCGGCCTTCGAGGAGCCCGAGGCCGCTCGGGCCGAGATCGACGTGCTCTGGAATGCCGCCGGCACGACCGGGGCGGCGGCCGTGCGCGACGGGCGGCTCGTCGGCTACCTGCTCGGCGCGCCCCGCGATGACGCCATATGGGGGCAGAACGGCTGGATCGAGCCGGCGGGTCACGCCGCCGACGAGCCGGAGGACGTCCGCGACCTGTACGCCGCCGTTGCGCAGGTGTGGGTAGACGCGGGGCGCACCCGGCACTTCGCGCTCGTGCCCGCGACCGATGCGGCGCTCGTCGACGCCTGGTTTCGGCTGTCGTTCGGCCAGCAGCAGGTCCACGCCACCCGTGCGGTGGACGTCGGAGCCCAATGGCCGGCCGGGGTGCGCGAGGCCGAGCCCGGCGACGTCGACGCGGTGGTCGAGCTGGAGCCCATCCTCCCGGCCGCGCAGGATCGGGCGCCGGCGTTCGCGTTCCGGCTGGCCGGCCCCGACGATCCCGACGCGGTCCGCGCCGACATCGAGCAGGAGGTCGCCAACCCCGACGTCGGGCTCCTCGTCGCCGAGGTCGAGGGCCGCATCGTCGGGAGCTACCTGGTGTGCCCGGTCGAGATGTCGTCCTCCATCGTGGGCCTGTGCCGGCCGCCGGGGGGCTGCCATCTGGCGTGGGCGGCCACGCTGCCGTCGGTTCGGGGAACCGGCGCCGGCCTTGCGCTCATGCACGCGGCGGACGCCTGGGCGCACGGGGCGGGCTACACGGTCATGACGGTCGATTGGCGGGTCGCCAACCTGCTCGCGTCCCGATTCTGGCCTCGGCGCGGCTTCCGCCCGACGTTTCTCCGGCTCAGCCGCTCGATCCCGTGAGCACGCACCCCAGACTTGCGCCCAGAGTTAGACACGGCTAAGTTCCAACTTCGTCATGCCGAGTGAGTCTGTTCAGGACTACCTCAAGGCGATCTGGAAGCTCGAGAACGAGAACCGCGCGACGACCTCGGCGCTCGCGACGGAGCTCGCCGTGACTCCGGCGTCGTCGACGGCGATGGTCAAGAAGCTGGCCGAGATGGGATTGGTGGAGCATGAGCGCTACCGCGGAATTCACCTCACGCCCTCGGGAGAGCGGGCGGCGCTCGAGGTCGTCCGTCATCACCGGCTGCTCGAGCTCTACCTCATGAAGGCGCTCGGCCTGGGGTGGGATCAGGTGCACGCCGAGGCGGAGCGGCTCGAGCACTACCTGTCAGAGGAGCTCGAGAGCCGCATCGATGCGGCTCTCGGCTACCCGACCCATGACCCGCACGGCGATCCGATTCCAACCCCGGAGCTCGTGCTCGTGCCCGAGGAGGGCCGATGGCTGAGCGACGTCGCCGACGGCACCGAGGCGGTCATCCGTCGGGTGCCCGACGGAGACCCTGAGCTGCTGCGGTACCTCGCGTCGCTCGGGATCGTCCCCGACCAGGCGGTCGTGCTCGTGGGACGGGCGCCGTTCGAGGGCCCCGTGACAGTCGAGATCGGCGGCTTGCGTCATGCGATCGGACTGGCCCTGGCCGGACGCATCGAGGTCACCGGAGCCGCCGCGTGAGGGTGACCCGCCGCCGCCTGCTCGCGGGGGCGCCCATCGTCGCTTCGGCGCCGCTGGCGTCGCTTGCGCTCGCGGACGCGTACGGCGCCGACGGCCACATGATGGACGGCCACATGATGTCCGCGGCCGACATGGCGGCCGTCCACACCTCGATGATCGGCGACGCCGTGCCCGCGCCCGACGGGCCGGACGTCATCCTCGAGCCGCCGCGCGGATACGAACCGGGTCCCGTGCGCGTCTACGACCTCGTGGCCAGCGAGCGGTCTGTCGAGGTTGCGAAGGGCGTCTACTACGCCGCTTGGGCGTACGGCCTCGCCGGCGAGGAGCCCACCGTCCCCGGCCCCACGATCCGCGTGACCGAGGGCCAGAGGATGCGCGTCCGGCTCCTGAATGCGAGCGACCATCCGCACACGATCCACTTCCACGGGATCCACCCGGCCAACATGGACGGCGTCTTCGAGATGGTCGATCCGGGCAAGACCTTCACCTACGAGTTTCCCGCAGCGCCCGCGGGGCTGCACCTGTACCACTGCCATGCGACGCCGCTCAAGAAGCACATCGCGAAGGGCCTCTACGGCGCGCTCATCGTCGACCCCGAGCAACCGCGCCCGCCGGCGCAGGAGCTCGTCATGGTGATGAACGGGTACGACACGAACGGCGACGGCGCGAACGAGTTCTACACCGTGAACGGACGGGCGTTCTACTACGCGCGCCATCCGATCAGGGTCAGCCGGTCGCGCACGGTGCGGATCTACCTCGTGAACATCACCGAGTTCGATCTCATCAACTCGTTCCACCTGCACGGCGAGTTCTTCCGGTACTACCCCACGGGCACCGGGGAGGCGTTCGAGTACACCGACACGGTCATGCTGTGCCAGGGCCAGCGGGGCATCGTCGAGATCGACTTCAAGAACACCGGCCACTTCATGTTCCACGCGCACGTGTCGGAATTCACCGAGCTGGGCTGGATGGGGTTCTTCGAGGTGGTCGACTGATGGACGCCGACGTACCCGCGCCGGCGCCGGGAGGGGCTCTTCGCTGGCGGCTGTGGGCGCTCGTCCCGGCGATCCTCCTGATCGGCGTCGTCTCGGCGACGATCGCCGCCGGAGACTCGCTCGACGGGCTGGTCGGCAACGCCCCGCCGCCCGCCGACGAGTTCGCCGTGCGCCGCGTCGAGTTCCGGCCGGGTGCGATCTCGATCCATGTGACGAACCCCCAGCGCGACGACCTGACGCTCGCCCAGGTGACGGTCGACGACGCGCTCGTCCCGTTCTCGGTGGACGGCGTGCAGGGCGCGAGGACGATGGGGCGGCTTGAGTCGGCCACGATCTCGGTGCCGTTCCTCTGGGTCGAGGACGACCCCTACACCATCGGCCTGATCTCCTCCACGGGCATCGTGACGACTCACGACGTGGCCGCCGCCGTCGAGACGGAGCAGGCGTCGCTTCACGGAGCGGCCGGCCTGGCGGTGATCGGTGTCCTCGTGGGAGTCGTCCCGGTCGCGCTCGGGCTGGCCTGGCTTCCCTCGCTCCGCCGGGCCGCCCCGCGATCGCTGGCGGCGTTCATGGCGCTGACGGCAGGGCTGCTCACGTTCCTCATGGTCGAGGCGCTCGCCGAAGCCCTTCAGCTCCAAGCGGCGCTGCCGGGCGCGCTCAACGGCACCGGCCTCGTCGTGCTCGGCGTGGCCTCGAGCTACCTCGGGCTCACGCTCGTGGCGGGGCGGCTCTCGGGCGGCGGCGACAGTGCCCAGCCGCTCGGCGGGATCGGGCTGGCGACGCTCGTCGCGATCGGCATCGGCGTGCACAACCTCGGCGAGGGGCTCGCGATCGGCTCCTCGCTGGCGCTGGGCGAGCTCGCCCTGGGCACGTTCCTGATCGTGGGCTTCATGGTGCACAACGTCACCGAGGGGCTGGGGATCGCCGCGCCCGTCGCCGAGGGTGCGGGCAGCGTTGGCGTCGGCAAGCTGGCCGTCCTGGCACTCGTGGCGGGCGCGCCGGCGGTGCTCGGGGCGTGGATCGGAGGCTTCCTCACGAGTGACCTCCTGGCGGTGTTGTTCTTCGCCATGGCGGCGGGCGCCGCGCTGCAGGTCGTCATCGAGGTCGGCCGCTATCTCGCCCGGCGCGCCCCCGGCGGCCTCACGTCGGGACATGTCGTCGGCGGCTACCTCGCCGGGATCGCCGCGATGTACGCCACGGGCCTTCTGACGGGCTGACCGCCGCACTGTGACGAAATCCGCTTGCAGATTGACGGCGGATTGATGAATACTCCGGCCCGTCGTCCGAAACGGGGGGAGGTCACCGTGAGCTCGACTGGTGGGGTCGCACGGTCCGTGGTGGGTCGTCGCATGCGCGTCTGCGCGATGCTGATCGGCCTTTGTGTGCTCGGTGGAGCGGTGCAGTCAGGGGCCGCAGGAGGTGCGACTGCGAAACCGCAACGCGCTGGAGCGAGCGGCAAGGCGTTCATGGACGTGCGCACGTCGGGCACCTCCGGAGCCGTGCTGCGCCAGCGCGCCGCGACACTCGCCGCATCGCCGAGCATCGCCGTCACGAGGCTCGGACACCAGCTCGGCCTTCAGGGTGCGATCTCGATCGACCCGCTCACCGGCACGCCGCGGATGGTCGGCCGGCTGAACGGCTTCCTCACGGGCCCGAGCGCGGCGCCCGCATCCGCTGTGGCTCTCGGGTATGTCCGCGGCCACGCGAAGGTCTTCAAGCTCTCTGCCCGCTCGATGGCCGGTCTGCGCCTCGTGCGCGACTACGTCGACGTGGCGGGTACCTCCCACCTCGGGTGGGCGCAGACGCTCCACGGCGTTCCGCTCTTCGGGAACGGCCTCCAGGCGAGCGTGACGCGCGACGGCCGGCTGATCAACGTCACCGGCTCGCCCGTGAGTGACCTCGGTGACGTTACGACGTCGCCGGCACTGGCCGCGGGCAAGGCGCTGGCAGCCGCCCGTGCCGACGTCGGCGTGACGCGTTCGACGCGGCTCGACAGCGCGAAGCTGGTGCTGTTCCAGACCCTCGCCGGTACGAGGCTCGGGTGGCAGACGGTGACGATGTCGTCGCCGACGGCCTACCTGCACGTGATCGACGCGGCGACCGGCCGGGTGCTCTACCGCCAGAGCCTGACCGACGATGCCAACGGCAAGGTCTTTGACTACTGGCCCGGAGGGCCGCTCGGCGGCACGCAGCACCTCGTCAACTTCACGGCGCCCGGCTGGCTGCCCGCGTCCCGCGTGCACCGGCTCCAGGGCAACAACACGCACGTCTACACCGACGTGAACGACGACAACACGCCGCAGTCGAGCGAAGAGGTGAGCGCTTCCAGCGACCACAGCTGGAATTTCACGTTCCAGCCGTTCAACACGCCCGCCGGCGGGCCGCCGTGCGTTCCGCAGTTCCAGTGCTCGTGGAATCCCGACCAGGCGAACTCCTGGCGCGTCAACCGGCGTCAGAACGCCACCCAGGTCTTCTTCTACGTCAACAACTTCCACGACCATCTGATGGCCGCGCCGATCGGCTTCACGCCCGCGGCGGGGAACTTCCAACAGACCAACCCGGCGGGCCAGGGCCTCGGGCACGACGCCGTCCAGGCGCAGCCCGATGACGGCGCCGCGCTCGACAACGGCCTGCCGGACGGGGGCCACGTCGACAACGCCAACATGTCGACGCCGCCCGACGGCACGCCGCCGACCATGCAGATGTACCTGTTCCACCAGCCCAACACCGGCAACCTCGACCCGTTCCTGGCGTCGAACGGGGGCGACGAAGCCGACGTGGTCTACCACGAGTACACGCACGGCCTCTCGAACCGGCTCGTGGTCGACGCCAACGGCGTCTCGACGCTGAACGGCGCGCAGCCGGGCGCGATGGGCGAGGCCTGGAGTGACTGGTACGCGATGGACTTCCTGAACGATCTCGGGTTCCAGCCCGATCCAAAGGGAGCCGGCGACGTCCTGGTCGGCCGGTACGTCAGCGAGAACGCGAACCTGATCCGCACCCAGCCGATGGATTGTCCGGTGGGCGCACCCGCGTCCAAGTGCCCGGGCACCCCGGATGTCGGCTCGGGTGGCTACACGTACGGCGACTTCGGCAAGATCATCGGCCAGCCCGAGGTGCACGCCGACGGCGAGATCTGGGGCGAGACGCTGTGGGATCTGCGCCGCGCGCTCGGATCGCACCTGACCGAGAGCCTGGTCACCCGCGCGATGGAGCTCTCGCCGGCGGCGCCGTCGTTCCTCGACATGCGAAACGCCATTCTGCAGGCCGACCAGGTCGTGAACGGCGGCCACGCGCACGACACCATCTGGAAGGTGTTCGCGCACCGTGGGATGGGCTACTTCGCGGCCACCATCGACGGCGACGACACCCATCCCATCGCGGACACGCACCTGCCTCCGGGCCCCGGCACGGCGAAGGGCAGCTTCCGCGGGAGGGTCACCGACGTGCAGACCGGCGACCCGATCGCCGGCACGCGGGTCTACTTCGGCGGTCACGCCTCGGGCTTCCCGGGCGCCGACCTGTCCGATAGCACCAGCGCGAACGGCCGCTTCGAGATCGCCGGCATCTTCGTCGGCACCTACCACGACGTGGTGGCGTTCGCGCATGGGTATGACCGGGCCGTGATCACCCAGACGATCGCGGCGCAGAGCGCGGGCGCGACGACGCACAACTTCCGGCTCGTCCGAGACTGGGCGTCTGCCCTGAAGGGTGCGAACGTCGCGGCCTTCAACGGACCGGACTTCACGCCCTTCGGCTGCGGTCCGATCAACGCGATCGATCAATCGCAGGGGGTTGGCTGGGGGTCGACATCGGATCTGAGCCCGAGCGGCCAGCCGACGGCGAACACGCCCAAGTTCATCGTCGTCCAGCTCCCGAAGGCCATCGACATCTCGACCTTCGCCGTCGACCCGTCCAACACGTGCGGCGACTCGCCGAGCGCCGCCACGGGCGACTTCAAGATCGAGACGTCGGCCGACGGGACGACCTTCCACGTCGCAGCGCAGGGCCAGTTCACGCCCGCCGACCTCGGCAGGCTGAACACGGTCACGCCCGCCGCCGGCGCCAACGCCGGTGTCCGGTTCGTCCGGTTCACCATGATCGCACCGCAGGTATTCCAGCTCCCCGGCGCGTCGTGCCCGGGGCCGTTCTCCGGCTGCGACTTCATGGACATGAGCGAGCTCGAGGTGTACGGCTCGCCCAGCTGAGCAGGTACGCCCGGGCGGCGCGGCCGATCGCGCCGCCCGGGCACTGCCCGCGCTACCGGTTGCCGTCCAGACCGTCCTTGGCCTTGCCGCTCAGCTTGTCCAGGCCCTGCTTGGCCTTGTCGGCGGCCTCGTCGACCTTGTCCTTCGCTCGGGCGCCCGCCTTGTCGACCTGGCCCTCCCGCTTGAGCTTGTCGTCGTCGGCCAGGTCGCCGGCCGCCTGCTTGGCACGTCCCTTCATCTCCTGTGCGCTGTCGGACATCAGAATCTCCTTTCGGCGAAGATCGAGCTGATTCGGATCTGTGGCGTCGATGGACCGGGCTCGCCCGGGTCGGGCGGCGGGCTCGGGGTGGGTGGTTGCGCCGGCTCGTCCGGGATCGACGGAGGCGTCAGCGGCCGGTCAGGTATGGGGGGCGGCGTGGGCGTCGGCGGTGGTGGCGGAGGGCCGGGGTCGATCTCGAATTCGGAAGCGGGAATCGGTCTCATCGCGGCCAGCGGTACCCCGGACGGCCACCGCTCGAAACGCGATGCACGGCGGCGCTCGCGGGTGCTCGACTACCGTGGGGGTCAACGCGTTCCGCACGGTGCTTGACACACGTCGAACGGTGCGCCAACATCCCGTGGAGTTGGGTTGAGCAACCAGCCCGGTCGGAGAGTTGTGCTCGGCCAAGCGTGATGCTGGTTGCATCTACCCGACAGGCCCGACCGCTTGGTCGGATGCTCCGACCGTTCCGGCCCGACTCAACAGCGGCGAGCGCGGCTACGCGTTCGCCGGCGGCCCGCCAATGTCGGTATCCGGAGCCGGGTCCCCATACCCGCGCACGATGTCGCGGATGAACGGGTTCAGGATGTCGTGGGTGTGCCCGTAGATCGAGCAGTGGCCCATGCCCTCGAACTCGTGGTACTCCGCGGCCGCCGCGATGTCTGCCACCTCGCGCCCGTCCTGCGGCGGAGCCTGGACGTCCTCGCTGAAGGCAACCACATGCATCGGCACCGTGCACGCCGGGAGGGCCTCCATCTGGTCGTACAGCAGGCACGCCTCCCACTGCGGGATGAGCGACCGCTCGTTGTCGTCGGTCGAGAGCCACGACTCGAGGTCGGCCCGCAGCTTCGGCCACAGCTCGCGGTCGCCGAGCACGCGCGCCGGGAACATCATCGCGGCGTTGTGGACGACCGCCATCATGCCGTCCAGCCGCCCGCCGTCCTTGCGCCAGTCGATCTCGGCCTTCTGGTAGTCCCATCCCCAGCCCGTGCTGCGGGCGCCGGTCCCCATCGTGACGACGCAGCGCAGGAGGTGGGGATGGTCGATGGCGACCTGCTGGACGATGGCGCCGCCCAGCGAGAGGCCGACGAGCGCGACCGGAGGCTCGCAGACCGCCTCGATCAGCTCGGCCGTGTCACGCGCGAAGGACTCGAGTGGCCAGGGCAGCGGGATCTCGCACTCCGTGGCCCCGATGCCGCGGTTGTCGAACGTGGTGCAGCGGAACTCGGACTCGAAGAACGGGATCTGGTACGGGTGCCAGTCCGTCGCCAGGCCGCCGCCTCCGGACACCCAGACGATGTCTGGGCCGGTGCCGTGCTGGACGTAGTGGATGCGGGCCTCGGAGGCGTCAAACCGCATGGCCGCTGAAGCATCACGCACCGCCCGGCCGGAGCTCCTTCTCCCACGCCGCGAAGCGGGGCTCGGCCGTCATCCCGAGGCGCTCGTAGAGGCGCGTGGCGCCGGTGATGGACTCCGTGTCGACCTCGAGGGCGACGCCGCGGGCGCCGCGGGAATGGAACTGCGCGAAGCTCGTCCGCAACAGCGCCTCGCCCACCCCGCGACGGCGGAAGGATCGGCGTACGCCGACGAGCTCGACGTGCCCGAGGGACGGTCCCTCCTCGGCGTCGGGGCCTGCCACCAGGGCCCCTGCTAGCTCGGGGCCGTGCCAGGCCAGCTGCCAGAGATCGGGATGGAATTCGCTGCTGGCGGTGACGTGCTGGTGCAGCCACACCTCCTCGGTGGGCCACGTGGGGCCCCAGTGGTCGGCGAATGCCTCGGACATGCAGGCGTAGACAGCCGGTTCCTCGCCGCGGACGAGCGGGCGGATCTGGATCCCGGGGAGGCTGGCCGGCGGCCGCGGCGGGCCGTCGAACGCGATCGCCATGCGTGCGAACCGGCGCGCCTCGACGTACCCATGGGCCGTGAGCAGTGCGGAGACCCGGGTCTCGTCGGCCAGCGCGCCCGCGTGCAAGGCGACCCGGTCGCCGGCTGGGGCCATGTCCAGGAAGCGCCGGGCCCGCCGTTCGGCTTCCGCGAGCACGGCCGCCCCCAGCCCACGGCCGTGATACCGGAGCGCGACGACGCCGATGCTGAACACCGACGTGAAGGGCGGGTCGCTTTCGACGAGGAGGTAGCCGGCCAGGTCGCCGTCCGGGCCGATGACGACCGCGAAGTCGTGCTCGAGGTCAGCGCCCGGCGTCGTCCACGGGGTCACGATCCAATCCAGGCTCACCATCGCGACGCCGCGCAGCGCCATCGACTCCTCGTTCATCATCGCCACGATGGGCTCGGCGTCCGCACGGACGGGCGGGCGAAGCGCGAATCCTTCTGGGAAGCCGGCATCCATCAGGCGGATTGTGCCCGCGCCCGAGCTCGCGTGACGATGCTGGTAGCATCGCGGGTGGGGCGACCGGGCAGAGGAAGGGGGCAACGGTGTCGGGCTACCCAGTTGTCGATGTCGCAATCGGGCTGAGCTTCGTCTTCCTGATCCTGAGCATCCTTGCGACGTCGATCGTCGAGGCGTTCGCGGGGCTTGTGAGCTACCGCGCCAAGTCGCTCGAGGACTGGCTGGCGGCAAATCTGACGACGGAGGCGGACACGCTCCCCGACGGGCGGGAGGCCCGCATCGCGCACCGCGCCAGGAGGGCCATGGACTCCGCGGGGGACGCGGTCATGGGCAAGCCGCCGACCGACGAGCAGCGGGCGGCGAGGCACATCCTCGGACACCCGGTCGTGTACGCCATGACGAAGGGTGCCTCCCGGCCCTCCTACGTCCCGCGAGAGCGGTTCGTCTCGGCTCTGCTCGGGCGCGGGGGGGAGACGAGAGCGAAGATCTTTGCGGCGCTCGCCTCGGACGGGGATGCGTCGGCCAAGACCCAGGAGGTCCTCAACGGCCTCCCGGCCGGCGAGCTGAAGCGAGGGCTCACGGCCACGTGGGTCAAGGCCGAGCGGGATGTGCGCACGTTCCGGCCGCTCGCCGAGGAGTGGTACGCCGCCGCGCCGGCGGTCGCCGCGAAGGCCAAGGCGCTCATCGCGGACCTGCCCGACGGACCGATCAAGAAGGCGATGCAGACCCTGTGGGTCGAGGCCGGGAGCGACGCCGAGGCGTTCCGGAAGGAAGCCGAGGGCTGGTTCGACGAGGCGATGCAGCGGCTGTCCGGCTCGTACAAGCGCCACACGCAGGTCTGGCTGTGGGCCGTCGGGTTCGGGTTCGCGCTGCTGCTCGACGTCGACTCGATCAGGATCGCCAACACGCTGTGGCAGGATCAGACCCTTCGCCAGCTGCTGGTCGAGCAGGCACAGCACTCACCGTCGCAGGGGACTGCTGCGGCGGACCAGCTGAGCATGCTGGGCCTGCCGCTTGGGTGGGACGGATGGCCGAGCGACTTCACGAACTGGGTCTCGACGGCGATCGGGCTCGTCCTGACGTCGGCGGCCGTGTCGCTGGGCGCCCCGTTCTGGTTCGACTCGCTGGGCAGGCTGGCCAACCTGCGAAACACCGGGCCGAAGCCGAAGTCCGGCGGGGCGGCGGCGACCTAGCTCGCCGACGCGCGGACCCGCGCCGAGGCCTCGACCCGATCCACGCCGAGGGCCCGGAGGAGATCGACGGTCACCGACCGAACCTGACCGACGATGACGTGGAACGGCAGGGCGGCTGGGTGCGCGTCGAGGGCCGCCGAGACCAGGCGGGCGCCGCGAAGCGCGTGCTCGACGACGTCTCTGTCCGTCCTCCCGGCGAGCTCGGTCGGCAGGCCCTCGACCGCGAGCGCCAGCTCGCGGACGCCGTCCGAGAGGCCGGCCGGCGGGGTATCGCCGGCCTCGAGCGCCGTTCGCGCGGCCCTGGCGAGCACGCGAACGTTTCGCATGGCGTAGCCGATGTGCGGCGCGGCGACCGTGTAGCGCTCGACGTTGGCGATAGCTGTCCACTGGGCCGGCGCGATGAGCGCGGTCTCGCGGGCCTGCCGGAGCAGCTGCTCGAAGCGGCTGTCGAAGCCCGCGGCGGCGTTCGCGCGGGTGAGTGCTCGCGCAGCCGAGGCGGCGTCGCGCTCGTCGAGCGCCGCAGCGACATCGACGAGCACGCCCCGGATTTCGGCCAGCGCCGGCTCGAGCGCCCGGCGAAGCTCTGCGAGCGGATTCCGTGGTGCGACGACGAGCACGGCGAGGCCGATGAAGCCCCCGACGAGCGCATCGACGAACCGGGCCGGGGCGGCGTTCGTCGAAGGCAGTGCGGCGATCAGCACCGCCGAACTGGCGGCCTGCGACGCGATCAGCCGCCCGCCGCCGAGCATGATCGCGGCGCCGACCGCGAGCAGCACCACGAGGCTGATCTGAAGTGCGCCCGACCCGATGGCCTGGATGATGAGATCGCCGACCCCGATGCCGAGGGCGATGCCGAGCACCATCTCGACCGCCCGCCGGCTGCGCTCGCCCGGGACGACGCCGAGGACGATGGTCGACGCGACCGGTGCGAAGTACGTGTTGGTGTGCCCGATCAGGTTGTGCGCGACGAACCACGACAGGCCGGCTGCGACCGACATCTGGACGACCTGCCAGCGAGCAGATCGGAGTGCTGCGGCGCGCGACCGCACGTGCACCCGCATCCGCGTCGAGAGGGATTCACCGGCCACGTGCTCGCCGGGATCCTACTGGCCGCGTGAGGAGTCGGGCCGCTACGTCGCGTGGCGGTGCGGCGTCCGGGCGGCGCGTGCCGCCTGGTCGACGGCCTCGGAGCGCCCGCAGCGGAGGCACTGGCGAACCCGCTCATCTCCCATGAGATCCAGCCGGCGGTAGATCCACTTGTGGCCGACGCGGACGCATCGCGCTCGGCGGCGGAGTCGGCGGAGCACGCCGATCAACGTGTGTCGGAGTTGGGCACGACCGTCTGACGCAGGTCGGGGCGTTCGGTTCGGTCGTGACCGGCTGCCGTCTCACCGTTCTCCAATCCCAGATCCGGTTGTCGCTTGCGGATTCCGGGGCGCGGTCGCACCATGGTCGGCGAGGTGCAGTTGGACGAGACCGCCGTCGTAGACAACGCCCGAGCGAGGGATGAGGGCGCGTTTGCCGAGTTGGTGGTGAAGTACGCGCCGATGGTGTTGGGCATTGCGCTCGCATCGACGGGCAGCCGGCTGGATGCGGAAGACGTGGTCCAGGAGACCTTCCTCGTGGCGTGGCTCGCGCTGCCGCAGTTCCGCGGCGATTCCGCCTTCTCGACCTGGCTCTACCGCCTCGCTCGGAGCCGCTGCGCGGATCGCGCCAGGCGAGCGGCGGTGCGGCCGCGGCTGGCCCGGCACGCCGGCGACGAGGCGGCGGAGGCGGCGTCGCCGGATCCGGAGCGGCGAAAGACCGCGCTCGCGATTCTCGCGGCGGCGGCCGGGCTGCCCCTCCCACAGCGTCAGGCCATCCTCTGGCGAGACGTCCAGGGGCTCTCCTACGAGGAGGTCGCAGACCGCCAGGACGTGTCGGTGGGGACGGTGCGGTCGCGCATCGCGGCGGCCCGGCAGCGGATCGCTGACGAGGTGGGCGGGGCCTAGCCGCCGCGGGAACACACCAGAAACCCGCCCCCGAAGGTACAAGGTTCCCGACCCTCGGCCCGCTCCCGTAGATGGAAGGGTGAACGAGTCCTTCCTCTGCGATTGGAGCAGCGATGAAGACTCGCATCGACCGGCACACCCCGGAGGAGCCGCCCGGGTCCCCGCATCCGCCCCGCACGAATGTGGCGGGTCGAATGGGGCGCTGGAGCGCGCGCCACCGCAAGATCGCGATCTTCGGATGGCTCGGATTCGTGGTTGTCGCGTTCGTGGTCGGCAACATGGTCGGCGCCACCAAGATCGACAACAACACGTCGGGTGTCGGCGAGTCGGGGCGGGCCGATCGGATTCTCGACGCCGGCTTCAAGCAGCCTGCAGGCGAGACGGTGCTCATCCAGAGCGAGACGGTCGATGCAAACGACCCGGCGTTCCAGGCCGTCGTCGCCGACGTCGTTGCGTCGGTCTCGGCGTTCGGCTTCGTCGAGCACGTTCGCTCGCCGACCGACCCCGGCAACGAAGCCCAGATCTCCCCGAACGGGCGCGCGGCGCTCGTGGACTTCGACGTCACGGGGGACGCGATCGACGCGCCGTTGAAGATCAATCCGGTCGTCGACGCAGTCGCCGACATCCAGAAGGCGAATCCGCAGTTCTTCGTCGGCGAGTTCGGCGACGCCAGCACCGACAAGCAGATCGAGGGAGCGTTCCTGGACGACCTCGCGAAGGCCGGCATGCTCTCGCTGCCGGTGACGCTCATCATCCTGGTGGTCGTCTTCGGAAGCCTGGTCGCCGCGGGCATACCGCTCCTGCTCGCGCTGACGGCCATCTTCGCCACGTTCGGGCTCATCGCGATCCCGAGCTCGCTGGTGCCCATCGACGAGACCGTCTACGAGCTCATTCTCCTGATCGGGCTCGCGGTCGGCGTCGACTACTCGATGTTCTACCTGAAGCGGGAGCGCGAGGAGCGCGCCGCGGGGCGCAGTGAGGCGGCGGCGCTCGAGGCTGCTGCAGCCACATCCGGCCGCTCGGTGCTGATCTCCGGGCTGACGGTGATCATCGCGATGGCCGGCATGTTCTTCGCCGGGATCCAGGGGATGACGGAGTTCGGCCTGGGGACGATCATGGTGGTCGCCGTGGCGATGGTCGGCTCGTTGACCGTCCTGCCGGCTGTGCTCTCGAAGCTCGGCGACCGCGTCGACCGGGGCCGCGTTCCCTTCGTCGGCCGCCTTCGCCGCGACGGGAGCGACGGCCGCATCTGGGGCGCGATCATCGACCGGGTGCTCCGGCGACCGCTGGTCTCGATCGCGCTCTCCGGCGGCCTGCTCGTCGCCCTCGCGCTGCCGGCGCTTCAGCTCCACATCGTGAACGCGAGCCCGGAGACGTACCCGGCAAACCTGCCCGTCATCAAGACCTACAAGCAACTCCAGAAGGCCTTCCCCGGGGACGGGATCCCCGCCAACGTCGTCGTCAAGGCCGAGGACGTCCGATCGCCGGAGGCCGAGAGCGCGATCTCCGACCTCAAGCGGCGTGCGCTCGCGAGCGATGAGCTGAACGGGCCCATCACCGTCGACATCAACAGGGCGGGTACCGTCGCCAGCATCGCCGTCCCGGTGGACGGCTCGGGCTCCGACAGCCCGTCGAACGCGTCGCTCGCGGTGCTGCGCGACGACATCGTGCCTGCCACGGTCGGCACGATCCCCGGCGCCGAGGTCGGCGTGTCCGGGTTCACGGCCCAGTCGAAGGACTTCAGCGACAAGATCAAGGCGGTCGCCCCGCTCGTGTTCGGCTTCGTGCTGGTGTTCGCCTTCGGGCTCCTGCTGTTCGCGTTCCGATCGCTGGTGATCGCGGTGAAGGCGATCGTGCTCAACCTGCTTTCGGTGGCCGCGGCCTACGGCATCCTCGTGCTCGTGTTCCAGCATGGCATCGGCAAGGGGCTGCTCGGCTTCGACTCCACCGCCGGCATCGACTCATTCCTGCCGATCTTCATCTTCGTGATCCTGTTCGGGCTTTCGATGGACTACCACGTGTTCATCCTGAGCCGGATCCGCGAGGCCTACGACCGCGGCATGAGCACCGAGCAGGCGATCACTCATGGGATCAAGACGACGGCAGGCGTTGTCACCAGCGCCGCGATCGTGATGGTCTGCGTCTTCTCGGTGTTCGCCACGCTCCAGATGCTCATTTTCAAGCAGTTCGGCGTCGGCCTTGCGGCGGCCATCCTGATCGACGCCACGGTCGTCCGGGCGATCCTGCTGCCGGCATCGATGAAGGTCCTCGGCGACTGGAACTGGTACCTGCCCAGGTGGCTCGAGTGGCTGCCGCACCTCGAGCACGGTGGCTCGATCGAGCCTCCTGCGCCGGCTGCCCCACCCGTCACGGCGTCTCGAGCCCTTGGCACCAGCGGAGACTGACGGGCGGGATGTGCCGCCGGCAGACACACCTGCCGGCGGCACAACTGCGCTGGTCGCTGTCGGCGTCTTTGTGATCGCCGTCCACGTGGCCGACGACAACTTCGTGCAGCCGCAGCCGGGCACGTTGGCGCGCGACCATCTCGTGAGCGGCCTTGTGCCACTGGCCGTCCTGGCGCTCGCGGCGGTGGCGTACCCGCGTCTCAGCGGGGGTGGCCGCGCGGCGGTCGCGTTGGTGCTGGGCGTGTTCGGCATCGTGGCCGGCAGCGAGGCCGTCTACTACACGATCGACCCCGGCCCGTCAGGCGACGACTACACCGGGCTCCTCTGCGTGCTCGCGGGCCTGGTGCTGGTTGCCGTCGGAGGGGTGACGCTGTGGACGACGCGGCGGCGGGATGGAACTCGTCGTCGCAGGTACGCCCGCCGTTCCCTGACCGGCGTCGCCGGCATCGTGTTCCTGTTCTACATCCTGTTCCCGCTGGGGGTGAGCTACGTCAGCACCCACGTCGGCCGGCTTCCCGCGAGCGATGTGGACCTCGGCGGGCGGGCCGAGGACGTGACCTTCACGACGAGTGACGGCATCAGGATCGCCGCGTCGTACATCCCATCCCGGAACGGGGCGGCCGTGATCGCCTTCCCGGGCCGGTCGGGCCCACAGGCGCACGCCCGGATGCTGGCCCGGCACGGGTACGGCGTCCTGCTCTTCGACCTGCGCGGTGACGGCGAGAGCGGCGGCGATCCCAACGGTTTCGGCTGGGACAGCGACAAGGACGTCATGGCCGCGGTCGCGTACCTGAAACGGCGGCCGGACGTCCGCCCAGGCGGCATCGGCGGACTCGGACTCTCGGTCGGCGGTGAGCTGCTCCTGCAGGCTGCGGCAGAGACCGATGACCTGCGGGCCGTCGTCTCGGAGGGCGCCGGCTCCCGGTCGATCGGAGAGGATCTCGAGAGACCGGGTACCGACAACTGGGTCGCGTCCTTCCCGATCGCCGCGATGATCAGCGCCGGGACCGCCGTCTTCTCCAATACGCCGCCACCGCCGCACCTCAAGGATCTCGTCGGCGAGATCGCGCCGCGCTCCGTGTTTCTGATCTACACCACCCACGGCGTCGACACGGAGGATCTGAACCCGCAGTACTACGCGGCGGCCGGCGAGCCCAAGACGATCTGGGTGATCCCCGAGGCCGGGCACACGGGTGGGTTGACGGCCCGCCCGGACGAGTACGAGCGGCGCGTCGTCGCCTTCTTCGACGGTGCGCTCGGAGGCCGTGGGGCCACGTAGCGATCAGACGAGGTTCTGGAGGATCCGCACGATCGCCGCCCCGATCGTGAGGATGAGGATGACGCCGCCCGTGCCGATGACGATGCCGATCGCCAGCACGACGAGGTCCGCAAGGATGATCGCGAGCGCGATGGCGACGGCGCCCAGGGCGGGCAGCGTGTCGAGCCCGGAGAACGGTGGCGCGGCGGCGGCGGCAACCGCAAGCGCCGCCAGGAGCAGGCCCAGCAGCCGCAGCATCCATCCCTGCTCGAAGAGCCGTGCGCCGCGCGGCCGGGAGAATCGCTCGACGAGCCGGATGCGGCGGATCATGAACGGGATGGCCTTGTCGGTCGTCGCCGGGCCGAGCTCGCGGTGCTGCCAGCGTTCCGGCAGCCAGATCGTGCGCCGGCCGAGCACCATCTGCACGGCGAGAACGATGGTAATGGCCTCGAACACATGGCTGATCCCTCCGGTGGGGAGGGGCAGGGCGGGCAGGAACATCAGGAGCAGAATTGTGACGGCGAAGCTTTTCTCCGCGAACACGTCGCCCAGCGCCCCGAGCGTCTTGGTCTCGTCGCTCGTAAGCCAGCGCTCGAGCTGATGGCTGAATTGCTCGTCTGTGTCCGTGACTTCGCTCATCGCTCCTCGGGAGTCCCAGCGCGCTACCGTCTCGAATCATGGAGCACCTGCATGATCTCCCGATCCCACGTACCCTGGACGAGGCCTGCGAACCCCGTCGGCTGGCGCTTGTCGTCTACGACATGCAGGCCGGCATCCTCGGCCAGATCGCCGACCGCGAACGGGTCGTCGTTCAGGTCGTGCGAACGCTCGAGGCCGCGCGCGCCGCGCAGGTGCGCACCGTCTTCATGCGCCACGTGACGCTTCCGACCGCGCTGATGGGGGCGGCCCAGGTCAGGATGTGGATGGCCTGGCAGCACGCCGGGCGTGCAGCCGACGTCGTGTCGCCGTTTCCGCCGGACGCGCCTCAAACCGGCCTCATCCCGGAGCTGGCTCCGAATGCGGACGAGGCTGTGATCGACAAGGTGACGATGTCGGCGTTCGAGGGCACGCCGCTCGACATCGTCCTGCGCGACTGCGGGGTTACGGCGGTGGCCATCGTCGGCGTAGCCCTGGAGGTGGGAATCGAGCCGACGGCCCGGCATGCCGCGGACCTCGGCTACATCCCGATCGTCGTCACCGACGCCTGTGGCGCCGGCGACGCCGCGGCGGGTGCGCGTGCGCTTGCAACGCTCGAGTTCGCCGGCGACGCCATCCTCACCGACGTCTCCGCGTTCACGCGAGCGCTGGCCGTCACAGATCGCGCCTGATTGGGGGCAGCGCGTGACGTTACACCGCGTGGGCCGCGCGGCACCGCTCCAGCAGGCGGTCGTCTCCGAGCTGCTCGGCGCATGCCGCCCAGGCGCTCGTCGGCCCGCGCCAGCGCAGGGCGTCGGCGGCCGGAAAGAGCTCGCTATCGGCCCTCAGGGTCGCCAGGTCCTTGAACAGCAGCGCCAGCTCCCGACGCTCCCCGAGCACCTCGGGCGGGAAGTCCTCGATCGCACCGTGCTGGTTCACGAGCCGGGCGGCCGTGACGGCGCCGATCCCGGGGATGCCCGGATACCCGTCCGCCGAGTCGCCGACGAGCGCGAGGAAGTCGGGGATCCGTGCCGGCTCCACCCCGAACTTCTCCCGGACCCCGTCCGCATTTCGGACGGACTGCGCCCGGCGGTCGATCTGCACGACCCGATCGCCCCGCACGCTCTGGGCCAGATCCTTGTCGGGCGTCCAGATGCGCACCTGGTCGACGCCCTCATCCGCGCAGGCGATCCGCGCCGCCGCTGCGAGCGCGTCGTCGGCCTCCAGCTCGACCATCGGCCAGACGGCGATCCCCATCGCCGCCAGCGACTCCTCGAGTGGCTCGAACTGCGCGCGGAGAGCTGGGTCGACGCCGAGCCCCGTCTTGTAGCCCGGCCAGAGGTCGTTCCGGAACGACTCGATGACGTGGTCGGTCGCAACGCCCACGTGCGTCGCCCCGTCCTCGACCATCTGGAGCACTGAATGCAGCACGCCGATCACCGCGCCGTAGCGCCGGTCGCCGCCCCCCGCTCGGCGACGGCCGTAGAACTGGCGGAAGAGCTCGTACGTGCCGTCGATGAGGTGGATCACCATCGGACTGCGGCGTCGGCGCTAGCGCCGATCGAACTCGTCGTCGATCACCTGCTGGAGGGCTGTGAGCGGTTCGTCCTCTCCGGAACCGTTGTAGGCGGCATTCGTCGCCGTCACGACCTGCCGCAGGACGGCGATGTCGGCTCGCAGCGCCTCGGGGTTCGTGCGGGTTCGCAGCCGGATGGACTCGCCGGTGACGGTCCAGGCCTGCGCGGCCGATTGCGCCACCCTCGCAGCAAAGATGGACATCCACCGCGGATCGGCCGTCTCGCTCAGGGGAAAATCGACAAGAACCATCCCTGAGTCCGCGGGATCCTCGCGCATCCCCGGTTTCCCAAGTTCGAGCGTCAGCTCTGTTGGCATCGCGTACCTCGAGACGGCTTCGCTTCGCGCCGAGCAACTCGCACCGTAGCTTGAGCTGGCACGGATCGGCCACTGCGGACACCAGAAACCCGCCCCCCAGAATGGCAAGTCTTCCGCCTTCCACCTGGCATCACAGCCTGCGAGGGTTGGTCGATGATCTCGACGGCGACCGGACAACCGCTCTCGCCTCGTCATCGACGTGCGGTGCTCGGCGTGATGTGCCTGGCGTTGATGATGGTCGTATCCGCGGTGGCGTCGTTGAACGTCGCCCTGCCTGATCTCGCTCGAGACACCGGCGCCACCCAGACCGAGTTGCAGTGGATCGTCGACGCCTACGCGCTCGTCTTCGCGTGCCTCCTGCTCCCGGCGGGCGCGCTCGGCGATCGGTACGGACGCAAGGAGATCCTGCTCATCGGGCTCGTGGTGTTCGGTGTGACGTCCCTCGTCGCGATCTTCGTGAATGAACCATCGACGCTGATCGGGTTGCGAGCCGTGATGGGCGTCGGCGCGGCGCTCGTCATGCCGACGACGCTCTCGATCGTGACGAACGTGTTTCCGGCCGAAGAGCGCGGCCACGCGGTCGGGATCTGGGCGGCCATCGCAGGGGCCGGGGCGATCATCGGGCTTCTGCTTTCGGGGATCTTGTTGGAGTGGTTCTCGTGGTCGGCGGTGTTCGGTATCAACGTGACGCTCGCTGTGCTCGCGCTCCTGGCCACCGTGCCGATCGTCCCCACGTCGCGCGGCTCGCTCGAGGCTCGGCTCGACCCGGTGGGAGCGCTGCTGTCGTCGGCCGGGCTCTTCGCGCTCGTGTTCGCGATCATCGAGGCCCCGCAGAACGGGTGGCTCGACCCGGTCACGCTGGCGGGGTTCGGTCTCGGTGTCCTGCTGGTGGGGGCGTTCGTCATCTTCGAGCTGAACCGTCGCGAGCCGATGCTCGACCCGCGGTTGTTCGCTCGGCGTGGCTTCGGCGTCGGCTCACTCTCGCTGACGCTGCAGTTCTTCGCCCAGTTCGGGCTCCTGTTCGTCGTCCTTCAGTACCTCCAGTTCGTCCTCGGCTACTCGCCGCTGCAGGCGGGTCTCTCCATGCTGCCGATGGCCTTGATGCTGATGATGATCTCGCCACGGGCGCCCAGGCTCGCCCGCCGGCTGGGCGTGCGCGTCGTCGGCGGCATCGGGCTCGCACTGATGGGAGCAGGATTCCTGGTCTTCTCGACCCTCGGAACGGACTCCTCGTACTGGCACTTCGGGACAGGGGCGCTGATCACAGGAATCGGCATCGCCCTCGCAACGGCGCCGGCCACCACCGCGATCGTCTCATCGCTTCCGGCGGAGCGTCAGGGGATCGCGTCGGCCGTCAACGACCTGACGCGCGAGGTCGGCGGCGCGTTCGGAATCGCCGTGCTCGGCAGTCTGCTCAACAGCGTGTACCGCGACGATGTCGCGTCGGCCACGGCGCCCCTCCCCGCGCCCGCTGCGGGTGCCGCGCAGGACTCGATCGCCGCTGCGTCGGCCATTGCGCACAGCGCCGGCGCGCACGGCAGTGTGCTGATCGAACGATCACAGAATGCCTTCGTGAACGGTCTCTCGACTGCGCTCCTCTTCGCCGCCTGTGTGCTCCTCGCAGCCGCCGTGCTGGTCGCCATCCTGGCGCCGCGGCGCGACGAAATGGAGGAGCCAGAGGAAACGGTTCGGGAGAGGCCCGGTGCCTTGCCGGTCTAGCGGCGGGTACGTGCACGTCATCGCCGCTCCGCCACCGTTCGGTCTGAGCCGCTAACTCGGGCGCTCGAGGCGTGCCGGGCGGCGCAGGCCCCAGGCGCGCTTCACCGCTAGTAGAGCCGCGCTCGGCAGCGTGGCGGCGGCTCGGCCGCAGTCCCAACCTGGCGCCAATATCTTTGGGTCTTCGTATCGCGCGGCTGCTATATTGGTCGCGAATTCCGTCAGCGGCATGGGCGCGTCGAAGCTGCGACGGAGACTCGAACAACATATGGGCAGTGGGCGTCGACGCGCCGGACGCAAACACTGCCTGGCATGGAGGTGCCAATGTACGGACGTCTCATCCGGACGGCTGCGATCGCGGCCGCCGTCACCCTGACCTTTGCCGCGGCCGCGTCAGCGGACGTGAATGTGGGCGCGCGACACCAGCTGCGTCAGCAGGTGGGAACCCGAGGCCTCGACACGGCCGGGTGGAACAAGGGCTCAGACAGCCCCAACGACACCAACACCCGCCGGCTGCACGCGGTCGTCGGCCATGACACGGACACCACCGACTCCGACTACAGCTACCTGGCGTTCTCCAGCCATGCCAGCGAAGACATCGGCCGGCCGGTCGCCAGCATGCGCAACCTGTCGTTCGAGTTCGCCGAGGCCGGCCACGTCGGAGCCGGTGCGCCACGGATCTCGGTGCTCTTGGCCGGAGGAGACGTGCTGTACCTGTCGGCGTTCTATTGCAACCACCCGATGGCCTCCAGCGGCAACACGTGGGGCCGAGCCGACTTCACCCGCTTTGTCACCAACTGCTCGTTCTATGACTCAAGCGGCGTCAAGTACTCGGCCGACGGCACGAACACCGCCTGGCAGGTGTACGCCACCGACCACCCCAACGCGGACGTCACTCAGGCGTTCGTGGTGCTCGACGAGGAAGGCACGTACGACCTCGACCGGATCAGCCTCGGCGCCGGCGACATGTACCAGACCGCGTTCCGATCGGCCAAGCACTGCACCGCCGAGAGCAGCTGCTAGCCGACACCCGCTTCGGTCCCGCCGGCCGGCTTAGCCTCGCGCCACCTCGTTCGCAGGTTGGTCGGTTCTGGACAGCCCGCGCACGCTGCCCGGTGGTGACGGTGGCGCGGCGGGAGCCGTCGAGTTACGGCAGGCTGGTGGCTGGGTAGACCGCGATGCCCTGTTGGGCGCGGCCGCCGAAGTGGGTGAAGAAGCCTCCGAACGCGACTCGCCGGCGGGTGTGCGTCACCACGAACACGCCGTGGGGCGAGTTGGCGTCGGGGTTCCATCCGAGCAGAGTGTTGTTGGCGGTGTTGAAGGCGGCGACGTGGTGTCGTGTGGAGCAGGTTGCGGTGTGGTTTGGTT
Source organism: uncultured Actinomycetes bacterium (assembly GCA_963709425.1). Classification (GTDB taxonomy): domain Bacteria; phylum Actinomycetota; class Thermoleophilia; order Gaiellales; family JAICJC01; genus JAICJC01. Next base: position 472,483 of record CAVPWG010000002.1, read on the forward strand.
GGCAGTCGGGGCCGGCCACGTTGAAGTGGCCTCCGACGTAGAGGATTCCGTGGCGGAGCGTGCACGCCGGAGTGTCGCCGTCGTCTTGTTGCGTGAACCCGGACAGAAGCTGTCCGCTGTGGGCGTCGAAAGCGCTGACGTTGAAGGATCGCCGGTTGGCGTTTACCTGCCAGTATCCGCCGCAGGTGTAGACGCGGTTGGCGGTGGGGATGATCGTGTAGACGCGATGTGTCTCGATCGTTGTGCAGGCGGGGCAGTTGGCGTTGGCGTAGATGTTGGGATTGAAGGCCAGGACGCGGCGCGGGTTGGCCACGGAGATCTCGGCGGCCTCGTTTCGGGGGACGCCGTCTACCTTGCCGAAGTGTCCGCCGATGTAGAGCGCCTTCCCGCCGGCGGCGAAGGCGAGCGTGAGCACCTTGGGGTGACACCGCGGCGGACACGCAGAGCCGCTCACCTGTCCGACGCTGGGCGCCCATGCGGTGAGAGCGCCTGTTGCGGAGACTCTCGCCAGCCCTCGACGTCTGGCGCCGTCGACGCGGCCGAATTCTCCGCCCAGGTACACGCCGCCGTTCGCGCCGAGGCGGATCACATGCACGCCGGCATCTGCTCCCGGATTCCACGCTTTGACGCGTCCGCGCCGGCGACCGACCGCAGCGATGTTCCGTCGATGCGCGCCCCGCACGCTTGAGAACACGCCGCCCAGATAGACCCTCCGCCGCCACAGCGCGATCGCGTTGACGCGGCCGTTCACCCGCGGGTTCCAGCCCAAGAGTCGGCCTGTCCGAGCGTCGATCGCCGCAGCGTGGCCGCGTGCCACGGAGTCGGTGCCGGGCGCGGCGCCCGGCGGCCGCAAGGCGGTGAAGTCGCCCCCCAGGTAGATGACCCCGTTTGCGATCCGGATCGCCCGCACTGACCCATTGGTCTGCCAGGTCGCCATCGGCCTCGGCGCCGCAACAGCAGTTGGCGACGACACCAGGCACACGCCGGCTGCTCCCACCGCCGCTGCCAGGCTCCGGATCATCACCCACCCAGACACTCGACCTCCCACGGACGTTCAGGGTACCCCAGGCGAGGGCGACCAAATCGCGAATCGCAGAGCCGTTACGGATCCCGCACCAAACCTTCAAGAATCGGTAAACAAGGAGTGTGGATTCGCCCTCGAGCGTGCTGACGGGCCACGCATCGGGGAATGATGCTCCCCGATGCGACTGGGGATCCTTTGTCGTTGTGCCCGTCGAAGCGCGTTCGGCGTGCTCGTCGCCGGCGTGATCGGAGCAGCCGCGGGAAGTCCGGTGGCAAGCGCCGCCTCCGGCTTGTGCGGCTCGAGAGCCGACCCGCCGTCGGGCAGATACCGACACGTCGTCGTGATCATGGACGAGAACAAGAGCTTCGCGGACATCATCGGGCCGCGCGGCTCGTCGGTCAGACGACACGCACCATTCTTGAACCACCTTGCCAGGGCGTGCGGGCTGGCGACCAACTACCGCGGCATCACGCATCCGAGCCACCCCAACTACATGGCCGTCACCGGAGGAATCGCCGCGATCGGTACGTCCGAGGGTCCGAACATCTTCCGCCAGGTGCAGCGCGCGGGCCAGACCTGGCGCTCATACAACCCGTCCATGCGCCGGAGATGCCAGCGAACGGGGTCATATCCCTATAAGCCCGGCCACAACCCGGGCATCGCTTGGCTTCGGGTGGCGGAGACCTGCCAACGGTGGGATGTCAACGGGCGGGCGTTGGCAATCGATATCGCCCGCCACTCGCTCCCGGCCTACGCCTTCATCACCCCCGACCAGTGCCACAACATGCACGCCTCATGCAACCACCGAAAGAGCGCCGTCCGCGCGGGAGATGACTGGCTCCGAAACTGGGTCGGACGGCTCATCCGACTTCCCAGCTACACCAGCGGACGCACCGTGATCTTCATCACCTGGGACGAGGGGTCACACGGCCAGAGCCCTCACAAACGAGGCGAGCACTGCCTCGCTTTTGCCAACCGCCACGACCAAACCTGCCACCTCGCCACCCTCGTGGTGTCCGCAAATGTTCCGCACGGAGCCAGAGGCCGCCAATCCTTCAGCCACTACTCGCTCCTTCGCACCACCGAGCAGCTGCTCGGATACCACCGCTTCATCGGCCACGCCAACGACCCGCTCACCCAGGGCATGCAACGGGCATTTGGGCTCTGACCAACCGGCGCAAGCTAGACATCCGCGACGACGGTCTCAGCCTCCCGAAGGGCGATCACGAATGACGAGCTGCGAGGGCGCAGGACCCGTGTGAGCTTGGAGCACCTGGTTTGACGGTTTAGCTCGGATACCGCATTCCGGGGATGACACGGGACGCAGAGTTCCCTAATCTCTCGGCCTCACTCGGTCTGCTCGGAATATCGCAGACCGGAAAGCGCAGGCGTTTCGCGTCCAACAACGAGCGCGAAACGTGTATCTGGACGTGCGCTCGTCGCCTCTTCCCACCTCGAGGGGCGGCACGCCGCGGCCAACGACCGGAAGGGGTTCCTGTGCGTCCTGTCGCAGCTCCCGCCGACGCCGTAGGACACGACAACCCGACGACGGCTCGGACCGTGGTACGAGTCGAGCCAGCCGCGATGAGGAGGCGCCGGCGACTCGTCCTTCCACTCACGGTCTGCGGAGCAGTCGTCCTGGCGTCAGCCGCCTCGAGTGCACCTGCCGCTGCTGGGACGATCCCGCCACGGAAGGAGCTGCTTCGAGCGATCAACCACATGCGCGCCCACCACGGCGTCGGCCACGTCCGTGGCACCTCAGCCCTGCGCGGGATCGCGCTTTCGCACTCCGAGGACATGCTGCGACGCGACTACTTCGCCCACACCAGTCCCACCGGCTCGACCCTCACCTATCGCATCGAGCGATCGGGCTTCGTCCGCAGCTACTCATGGCTGGCCGGAGAAACTCTCGCCTGGGGCATCGGGACACGCACCGGCGCCAGAGCCACAGCCGTGGCGTGGCTCAAGAGCCCCGAACATCGCGCCATCATGCTCTCACCGACCTATCGATGGGTCGGCATCGGCCGCAACTGTGGACGTTTCCTCGGCCACGCACACGCCTGCGTCTGGACAGCCGACTTCGTCATCCGCTGGTAGGGCGGTGGTTGGGTCGCCGGCCGACTAGCCGCAGCCGGAGTTGTCGCCGCAGTCGCGGCACGTGTAGCAGGCGCCCGTGCGCACCTTGCGGCCGCCGCACTTGGCGCACTCGACCGCGTCCTCCCAGGCGTTGAAGAGCGCTGTCTGGCCGACGCCGGGAGCCGGCGTGCCGGTGGGATCGGACTGCCTCTGACGGCACCGCCGGCGAGTGGCCGTTGCCGGTGGCGAGCTGCTCGCGGACCGCCGCGCTCATGATGCCGAGCTCGGACTGGGTCTCGGCATCGAGGAAGCGCTTGCCCATCCAGCGGAAGATGTAGTCGGGGATGGACTTCGCGATCCGGATGTCGGGATCGTTCGTCATACCCGACGGCTCGAACCGCATATGGGCGAACTTCGAGACGAACACCTCGAGCGGCACGCCGTACTGGATGCCGACCGAGACGGCGATCATGAACGCGTTCATGAGGCCGGCGAGGGTCGTGCCCTCCTTGGCGATGTCGACGAAGATGTCGCCCGGGTCGCCTTCGGGGAAGAGCCCGACGTGGATGTAGCCCTCGTACTCGCCGACCTGGAACTTGCGCCCGATCTCGTTGCGCTCGATCGGCATCATCCGCCGCGACGGCTTGGCCTGGAGCAGCTGCTCGGAGCCCTTCGTCTGGAGCGGCTGGGCCACCTTGCAGCCGTCGCGGTAGATCGCGATGGCCTTCACGCCGAGCTTCCACGCGTCCATGTAGAGCCCCGCGATGTCGTCGACCGTCACCTCTGTCGGGACGTTCACCGTCTTCGAGATCGCGCCGCTCAGGAACGGCTGCACCGCCGCCATCATGTTGACGTGGCCCATGTGGTGGATGGCCCGGTCGCCGACCGCGACGTCGAACACCGACAGGTGCTCGCCCTTGAACCCGGGCGCGCCGACCACGGTGTTGTGCTCGTTCACGTGGGCCACGATCTGGTCGATCTCGTGCGGCGCGTAGCCCAGCTTCGCGAGGGCGACCGGCACCGTCTGGTTCACGATCGTGATGTCGCCGCCGCCGACGAGCCGCTTGGACTTCACGAGTGAGAAGTCGGGCTCGATGCCGGTCGTGTCGCAGTCCATCATGAAGGAGATCGTCCCGGTCGGCGCGAGCACCGTCGCCTGCGCGTTGCGGTAGCCGTGCTGCTCCCCGATCCCGAGCGCGTCGTCCCATGCGCCGCGGGCCGACTTCAGCATGTCGTCGGGGACGAGCCCGCCGTCGATGTTCCCGACCGCCGCGCGGTGCTTTCGGATCACGCGCAGCATCGCGTCGGCGTTGGGCTCGTAGGCATCGAACGCGCCGACCCGCCCGGCCATCTCGGCGGACTTGCGGTAGGCGCGCCCGGTCATGATCGCGGTGATCGCGGCCGCGTACGCGCGCCCCTCGTCGGAGTCGTAGGCCAGGCCGCGCGCCATGAGCAGCGCGCCGAGGTTGGCGTAGCCGAGGCCGAGCTGGCGCATCGCCCTGGCGTTGGCCCCGATCTGGTCGGTCGGGTAGCTCGAGTTCCCGACCAGGATCTCCTGCGCCATGAAGATGATGTCGACGGCCCGCTCGAACGGCTCGACCTGGAACTCGCCCGACTCGGGGTCGCGGAACTTGAGCAGGTTCAGGCTCGCCAGGTTGCAGGCCGAGTTGTCGACATGGACGTACTCCGAGCACGGGTTCGACGCGTTGATGCGGCCGCTCGCCGGGCAGGTGTGCCAGTCGTTCATGGTGGTGTCGTAGTGCATGCCGGGATCGGCGCACTTCCACGCCGCCTCGGCGATCTGCTGCATGAGGTCGCGCGCACGCAGGGTCCGCACGACGGTGCCGTCGGTGCGGGCCGTGAGGTCCCATTCCTTGTCGTCGAGCACCGCGCGCATGAACTCGTCGGTGACGCGGACCGAGTTGTTGGCGTTCTGGTACTGGATCGACGCCCAGTCAGGCGAGTCGAGGCTCATGTCGTAGCCGGCCGACTGCAGCACGCGGGCCTTCTCCTCCTCGTGCTGCTTGCACCAGATGAACTCCTCGATGTCGGGGTGGTCGACGTTCAGCACGACCATCTTGGCCGCGCGGCGGGTCTTGCCGCCCGACTTGATGGTGCCCGCCGACGCGTCGGCGCCGCGCATGAACGACACGGGCCCGGAGGCGTAGCCGCCCTTGGCGAGCTGCTCCTGCGAGGAGCGCAGCTTCGACAGGTTGATGCCCGATCCGGAGCCGCCGCGGAAGACGAGCCCCTCCTTGCGGATCCAGTCGAGGATCGACTCCATGTTGTCCTCGACCGAGAGGATGAAGCAGGCCGAGCACTGCGGGTGCTCCTCGAAGCCGACGTTGAACCAGACGGGCGAGTTGAACGCCACCATCTGGTGGAGCAGGAGGTGGGTCAGCTCGGCGCGGAACGTCTCGGCCTCGTCCGTGTCGGCGAAGTAGCCGTCCTTGATGCCCCAGGCCGTCACGGTGTCGGCGACGCGTCCGACCATCTGGCGCACCGACCGCTCCCGCTCGGGCGAGTTGAGCTTCCCGCGGAAATACTTCTGCGCGACGATGTTGGTCGCGGTCTGGCTCCAGAACGCCGGGAACTCGACGCCGTTCTGCTCGAACGACGGGCCGTCCTTGCCGGCGATGAGCGCGTCGCGCTCCTCCCACTCGACGAGGTCGAACGGATGGGTTCCGGGAGTCGTGAAGTAGCGCGGCACGCCGATGTGGACGTCCTCCTTGCCCTCGGCCACCTGCGTCTCGGCTCGCTCCACGTCCGTCGTTGCCATGCCGTCCTCCTCGCTTCTTCGCATGCTTGTAGTTTACCGAATCACCGAACAGATGTTCGCGCGCCGGGCTCGAGGGACTCGAGCTCGTGCTCGAACTCCTCGATGTCCTGGAAATCGCGGTACACCGAGGCGAACCGCACGTAGGCGACCAGGTCGAGATCGCGCAGGACCCGCAGCGCCTCGTCGCCGATCGCCGACGCCTCCACCTCGTCGCCGACCCCGTTTCGGAGCTCGGCCTCGATCCTCACCGCCGCCCGCTCGATCTCGGCGAGCGGGACGGGCCGCTTGACGCACGCCCGCACGAGGCCCGCCAGGAGCTTCTGGCGGTCGAACGGCTGGCGCGCGCCGTCACGCTTGATCACGTGCAGAGGGGCGTTCTCCACCCGCTCGAACGTCGTCATCCGCTGGCCGCAGAGCAGGCACTCGCGGCGGCGGCGGATGGCGCCCTTACCGGCCACCCGGCTGTCGACGACCTTCGTCTCGCCATGTTCGCAGTACGGACAGTTCATGCGGCGTCCCTCAACATCTAGTGGGTCGCCCATCCGCTCGGGGCCACATCTTGTGGCTCGGGCGGATCGGGGGAATGGAAGTCTCGCGCACGGGTCGGACGGACAACCCGGCTCTGCGCGTCGTCAGCCCGCGAAGGTCGGCCAGCGTCAGCTGGAGGCCCTCGGCGAATCCGACCTCGGCCGACCAGCGGGAGCTCCCGCTTCGCCCGGTCGCAGTCGAGCGCGCTTCGGGAGAGCTCCCCGAGCCGGGCCGCCCGGTGCTCCGGCGCGACGGCCGTTCCGGCGGCGTGCTGGCAGGCGGCCAAGAGCTCGAGGACGTTGGTCTCGGTCTCCGTCCCGATGTTGAACGTCTGCTCGGAGCCGGCGTAGTCGAGTGCCGCGAGGTTGGCGCGGACGACGTCGCCGACGTAGACGTAGTCGCGCGTCTGGAGGCCGTCGCCGAAGACGAGCGGCGTCTCGCCGGCGGCCAGCCTGCCGAAGAAGATCGCGACGACCCCCGCCTCGCCGTGCGGGTCCTGGCGGGGCCCGTACACGTTGCCGTAGCGCAGGATGACGTGGTTCGTCCCGTAGAGCCGGTTCGAGAGCTCGACGTAGTGCTCGCCGCAGAGCTTCGAGATGCCGTACGGCGCCATGGCGGCACAGGGGGTCGATTCCGGCGACGGGATCTGGTCGACCTCGCCGTAGATCGCCCCGCCGGTCGACGAGAAGACGACGCGGGCGCCGGTCGTGCGCGCCGCCTCGAGCACCTCGGCGGTGCCGCGCACGTTCACGTCGGCGTCGAAGCCGGGGTCGGCCACCGACACGCGGACGTCGGCCTGGGCCGCCAGGTGGAACCAGGCCTCCGGCTCCACGTCGGCGGCGAGCTCCTTCAGCGCCGCGCCGTCGCGGATGTCGATCCGCCGCAGGTCGGCGCCGGCGGGCACCCGGGCCTCTCGGCCCGACGAGAGGTTGTCGACCACCACGACCGCGTCGCCGCGCGCCAGGAGGCCGTCGGCCACGTGCGAGCCGATGAAGCCCGCCCCTCCGGTGACGATCGCACGGACTGGCACGGCGGTCAGGCGAGCCTGGGTGGCGGCCTCGGTGCCCTCGTCCTCGCGCTGCACCTCGACCGTCTGGTCGGGCGTCAGGACGAGCCTGCCGCGGAACGGGCCCTTGCGATCCTTGAAGTCCATCCAGTCCGAGGCGCCGTTCTCGATCACCTGGCGCGCCTCGTCGACCGAGATCTGGCGGCCCTTGGTGGACTTCCAGATGACGAAGCCGCAGCCCGGCTCCTTCTTGCTCTTCCACGACGAGCACCCGTACGCGCGGCTGTTCTCGCGGATCTCACCGTCGCACTTCGGGCAGTCGGCGATCTTCTCGCGCGGCCCGGCCGGGGCGTCGAGGCGGGTGCCGTCGTCGGCGATGAGCTGCACCTGGTTTCCCTCGGCGAGCACGAGCCGCGCCCTGCTGGGCCGGGTCTTGAACCCGTCCAGCAGCTCGGTCTGGCCCTTCTGGAGCAGCTCGCGGGCCTCGGCGGCCGAGATGGAGCGGCCCTTCTGCTGCTTCCAGATGACGAAGCCGCAGCCGGGCTCCTCGCGGCTCTTCCAGGAGGAGCAGCCGTAGGCGAGCCGGTTCTCGCGGATCGTGCCGTCGCAGTTCGGGCACGGGCCGATCTCCTCGCGGAGCGCGCGCACGTCGTCGGAGGAGAGCTCGCGGAAGTACTCGACCACCTCCGACGTGAACGCGCGGATGTCGTCCATGAACGCGTCGCGCGCGCCGGCGCCGTGCTCGATGTCGGAGAGGCGCTTCTCCCACCGGCCGGTGAGGTCGGCCGACGTGAGCGCGTGGTCGCCCAGCAGGGAGATCGCCTGGCGACCCTTGGACGTCGCACGGAGCTGCTTTCCGAGCCGCTCGATGTAGCTCACCCGGATCAGCTTCTCGATCGTCTCTGCGCGCGTCGCAGGCGTGCCGAGGCCGGCCTCCTTCATGGCCTGGCGGAGCTCCTCGTCCTCGATCTGCTTGCCCGCCGTCTCCATGTCCTTGAGCAGCGACGCCTCGGAGTAGCGCGGCGGCGGCTTGGTCTGCTTCTCGAGCACCTCGGCCGTCTCGCACGTCCCCTGCTCGCCCTCCTCGACCTTGGGCAGGCTCTGGCGTGGCTCGTCGTCGTCGGCGCCGGCGGCGGGCTCCTCCGCGGCGGCCTCCTCGCCGAACGCCGCCGCCCGCCAGCCGGCCTCGATGAGGCGCCGGCCGCGTGTGCGGAAGCGGTGGCCGCCGGCCTCGGTGACGATCTCGGTGTCCTCGAACCTGGCGTCGGGGTGGAACACGGCCAGGAACCGGCGCACGACGAGGTCGAAGACGCGGGCGTCGTCGCCCGTGAGCTCCTTGCGCGGCAGCTCTCCCGTGGGCACGATCGCATGGTGGTCGTCGACCTTCGCGTCGTTCACGACCCGGGCCAGCGGCAGCACGTCGAGGCCGGCGACGTACGCCGCCGCCGCGCGGACAGCCGGGATGGCGGTCAGGCTGCGGGCCGTCGACTTGAGCGTGGGGATCTGATCGGACGGCAGGAACTGCGACCGGGTGCGCGGATAGGTGAGGAGGGCGCCGGCCGCCGATCCCTCGTAGAGGCGCTGGGCGGCGGCGAGCGTCCGCTGCGCCGAGAGCCCGTAGCGGCTGTTGGCGTCGCGCTGGAGGCTCGTCAGGTCATAGAGCAGCGGCGAGCGGGTCTTGCGCTCGGTGCGCTTGACCGTCGCGACCAGGGCGTCGGCGCCGCCCGCGGCGACGGCCACGGCGTCGGCGACCTCGCGCTCGGAGGTGCGGTCCTCCTTGCCCTCGAACCAGCGGCCGATGTACGACCGCGGCCCGTCGAGCCCGAACCGGGCATCGACCTGGAAGTACGTCTGCGGCTCGAACGCGTCGATCTCGAGGTCGCGGCGGACGATCAGCGCGAGCGTCGGCGTCTGCACCCGGCCGAGCGACACGACCCCGCCCAGCGAGCGCCCCTTCACGGTCGCCGCGCGGGTGGCGTTCATCCCCACGAGCCAGTCGGCCTCGGACCGCGAGCGGGCCGCCGCGGCGAGGGGCTCCATCTCCTCGCCCGGCCGCAGGTTCTCGAAGCCCGTCGCGGATCGCGTCCTTCGTCATCGACGAGACCCACAGGCGGCGCACGGGCTTCGTGGTCTTCGCCACGTCCATGATGTACCGGAAGATCAGCTCGCCCTCGCGGCCGGCGTCGCAGCCGTTCACGATCTCGTCGACGTCGTCGCGCTTGATCAGCCGCTTCAGGACGTCGAGCTGCCTTTTGTTCCGGGCGTCGGGCCGGAGCTTGAACTGCTCGGGAAGGACGGGCAGCGTCTTGATCGACCAGCGCTTGAGCGCCTCGTCGTACTCCTCCGGCTCGGCCAGCTCGACGAGGTGACCGATGGCCCACGAGACGATGTGCTCATCGGCCTCGAGATATCCCTCGTGCTTCTGGAAGCCGCCGCCGAGCGCGCGCGCATAGTCCTGCGCCACAGAGGGCTTTTCCGCGATGACAAGCTGCTTTCCCATGTCGGGGCGGCAGGGTAGCACGGAGGTTTTCGGGCATTTCGCCCGCGGTCCCAATTGTCACACACGCGCGTCAGTCGAGTCCGAACGCTGCGCGCATGCTCGCGGCGGACGTCGCCTGACCGAGCGGCGGGAGGCCGAGCAGCTCCTCCTGGGTGCGAAGGAGCGAATAGTGGGTGAACGGGTCGCCGGCCACAGTGCCCGGCGAGACCGACGGCGCGACCACCACCGTGTACACGCGGTTGTCCTCGTGGTGGTCGTCCTCGTCGTAGGTGATGAAGAGGACGGTCGTGCCCGAGCGGTAGGCCGGCGAGTCGACGATCCGCGGGACCCAGCGGGCGAGCCAGCGGTCGCCGTCGGAGATCTGGCAGTCGTGCTCGTCGGAGCACAGGTTCGGCGTGATGAACGTGTACGGGGCCAGGTCGCCGCTTTGGAGATCGGACGGGAGCTGCTCGAGCGGGACGTCGTCCTGCGCGCAGGTCGCCGCGACCTTCGTGAAGTACACGGCCGGGTTGTGCCGGGGCGCGTAGTCGCCCGCGTTCTCGAGGCCGCACGGCCCCGGCATGCTCTCGGCGTAGGCGCGCCAGCCGGTCTGCGAGAAGATGCTCTCGCCCGTAGCTCTGGCATCCGTCCCCGGGCGAGCAGTCCGAGCCGTCGAGGCCCTGCGTGGAGCCGGAGACCAGCGCGAGGTAGTTGGGGAGCGAGGGGTGGGTGACGGCCCGGTAGTTCGTGGCGAGGCCGCATCGGCGCGCGAGGGCGTTCAGGAACGGCGAGTGGCCGGCCACCTGCGAGAAGCCATGGTTCTCCATCACGATCGTCACCACGTGCTCGTAGTGAGCGGGCGGCGCAGCGCCCGTACACGAGTCGCCCGCGGCCGCCGGATTCCCGGGCGGCCCGCCTCCGTGCTTGCACGCGCCGGCGACCGCGGCGACGACGACGGCGACTCCGATCAATCGATGCAACGACGGGGTCAGACCCCAATCTTGCATCGCCCGTCTACGCTTTGCCGCGATGGCCGACTCGGACACCGACGCGACCACGCTCGCCCGCTGGGCGGCCGCTCACGGATTCGCCCCCTCGGAGCGCAAGCTCGAGGGCGAGACACCGCTCCTTCGGCAGGGCGTGATGGACATCGCCACCGATCTCCACGAGGGCGAGCTCGCCGGCCGGCCGGCGCGGATCTTCACCCTCTACGTGGACGCGCCAGGGCTTCCGCTGCTCGGCGACACGAGCACGACGACCGCCTCGTTCACCGTCCTTCTGGTCGCGGTCGACGCGCCGGCCTGGCCGCGTGTGACCATCCACCCGGCGGACTTCTCCGAGGACAACTGGCTGACGCGGCTCCTGCGGCACGACGACCACCGCGTCCGCGACGTCGGCCCCGAGTTCGACCGTCGCTACCGGCTCCGAGTTGCCGACTCGACGCCGGATGACGCGATCGACCGGCTCCGCGCTCCCGAGCTCGTCACCTGGTGCGTCGATCAGCCGAGCCTGATCTTCGACCTCGAGAACAACGTCGACACCGGCGACTCGCTGGTCGTCGCGGCGGCCGGGGACGACGGGGACGAGGCGGTCCTCGACGGGCTCGCCGAGCAGGCGCGGTGGCTCGCCGCCTGGTTCGAGAACCGCGCCGCATAGGCCGCCGGGCTAGAGCCAGCCCTTGCGGCGGAAGTAGATGAGCTGCACGACCGTCGAGGCGATGATCAAGCCCCACGACCATGCGTAGCCGAACGACCAGTGGTACTCGGGCATGTCGCGGAAGTTCTGGCCGTAGAGCCCGACGATGAACGTCGGGACGAGCAGGACCGAGGCCACCGCCGTCAGGCGCTTGACGACCTCGTTCTGGTCCTGGGCGACCATCGACTGGTAGTAGTCGCGTGCGCCGGCGACCAGGTCGCGGCACAGCTCGAGCGACTCCGACGCGCGCAGAAGCTTGTCGTAGGCGTCGGCGAAGTGCAGCTCGACGTCGGTCGAGAACACCTCGACGCCGCCCTCGAGGTCGACGCGGTTATCGACCACGCGGCGAACCGCGTCCCGGGTCGGTGCGAGCGTCCGCCGGATCTGGAGCATGTCGTGGCGAAGCGCCGACAGGCGGCCGCGGATCCGCGGCCCGGGCCAGCTCTCGATCGCGTCCTCGAGCTCGTCGATCTCGTTGTTCAGATCGTCGACGAGATTGAGGTAGCTCTCGGCGACGTCGTCGACGAGCTGGTAGGCGACCATCCCGGCGGTGTGGTCGTCGCCGATCGCTTCGCGCACCCCCTTGGGATCGAACGGTGGGCGGCCGGGCGGGGTCTTCCTGACCGTCACGAGCCGCTCGGGCGTGAGGACGATGTCGATCTCCTGGTAGTAGACCGTGTCCTCGTCCGGCACGGCGACCGCCACGAGGAACACCCCGAAGACATAGCCGGTGTGCGCCTCGAGCGTCGGCCGCGGCTCGTCACCTCGCACGGCGGGCGCGAGCAGCCGATCGAGCGCCCGCGGGTGCAGCGTTCCCGGGCACGCGTGCCGGAGGGCGTCGCCGTCGGGATCGAGCAGGTCTGTCCACGTGGCGCCCACGGCCGTCCCGGAACGCTACTTCCGCCATCGGCTACCGTCTGCGCGATGGACGGTGCGCACGATCTCGGAGGCAAGCAGGGCTACGGCCCCGTCGTCCGCGAGGACGACGAGCAGCCATTCCACGAGCCGTGGGAAGGGCGCGTGCACGGCCTCAACCTGAGCTCCGACGTCGGCCCGGCGTTTCGCTATTCGATCGAGCGGATGGGCGCCATCGAGTATCTGACCACGTCCTACTACGAGCACTGGCTGTCGTCGATGGAGCGAAACGGCGTCGAGTCGGGCGTCTTCACCCCCGAGGAGCTCGAAGCCGCCGCGGCCCGGGTCGCGGCCGGCGAGCCGGTCCCGACGCGGTTCGATGCCGACGCGGTCGCAGACGCCCGCCGCCGGATCACGCCGCACGACGAGCCGGGCTTCGACGCGCCGCCGCCGCGGTTTGCGCCGGGCGACCGGGTCACGGTGTCGCGGCGCTCGCCGCCCGGGCACACCCGCTGCCCCGCGTACCTGCGCGGCGCGCCGGGCGTCATCGAGTCGGTGCACGCCCCGCGGCCGATCCTCGACGTCTACGAGACCGAGGGCGGCCGGGAGGTCCCGCAGGCCTGGTACACCGTCGCCTTCAGCTCGTCCGACCTCTGGGACGACCCCGGCACCGCACACGTCGTCCTCGTGGATCTGTGGGAGACTCACCTCGAGCCATGAGCGATTCGCACAGCCACACCCGGCCGAAGACGCCGCAGGAGCTGCGGACCGCCGCGCTCGAGACGGTGCTGATCGAGAAGGGGCTCGTCTCGACCGACGCCATCGAGGAGATCGTCGACGCGTTCCAGAACCGCATCGGGCCCCGGAACGGCGCGCGCATGGTCGCCCGGGCCTGGGTGGACGCGGCGTACAGGGCCCGCCTCCTGGCCGACGCCGCTGCCGCCGCGGCCGAGTTCGGCTACGGCGGGATGGAGGGCGAGCACATCCGCTGCGTCGAGAACACGCCCGACGTCCACAACGTGATCGTGTGCACGCTCTGCTCGTGCTACCCGTGGCCGATCCTTGGGATCCCGCCCGTCTGGTACAAGAGCCCGCCCTACCGCTCGCGGGTCGTTCGCGAGCCGCGCGCCGTCCTTGCCGAATTCGGGCTGGACGTGCCGGAGGGGGTCGAGATCCGCGTGTGGGACTCGAGCGCCGACCTGCGCTACATCGTGCTTCCGATGCGCCCGGAGGGCACCGACGGGATGTCCGAGGAGGAGCTCGCCGACGTCGTGACGCGCGACTGCATGATCGGCGTCGCGGTACCGCGTGTCGGAGCAGCGGCGGCGTGATCGACCGCGAGGCCGACGAGCCGTTCACCGAGCCCTGGCAGGCGCGGGCCTTCGCCATGGCGGTCGTCGCGGCCGAGCGGATGGGCGTCGACTGGGACGAGTTTCGCGACCGCCTCAAGGCCGCGATCGCCGAGCGTCCCGACCAGCCGTACTACGAGAGCTGGCTCGACGCGCTCGAGGCTCTCACCACGGCACCGGCCTCCAGTCCGCGCTGATCCGCAGATCGATCGCGGCCCGCATCTGCTCGGTCTCGTCGGTGGCGCGGTGCACGCGGACGCGGTAGGGCACGTCGCCGCCGGGGCTCGTCACGCGGCCGTAGAGCCCGCTGGCCGCCGCCCGCACGACGTCGTCCTTCACCCCCGCGCCGACGGTCACCCATTCGCCCGGCCGGTAGAGATTGAACTGCACCTGTGCGTAGACGACGTCGTCCATGTCCCGGCCGCAGCCTTGCACGCCGCGGCCGGGGGCGAATCCCCCTATCGGGCGGTCATTCCGCCCACGGCGGGATGAACCGCGACGGCCCGGCCTGTGAGCATGCAAAGACGGGGTCAGGCACCAATTTTGCATCGCGCAATATCAGGGTCTGACCCTGATCTTGCGGTGGTCGGTAGCATCAGCCCGTGTTCATCTCCTTCGAGGGCCTTGACGGCTGTGGGAAGACGACCCAGGCCGCGCTCTTCGCCGAGGCCGCCCGCGCCGCCGGCCGGGAGGTGGTGTCGGTGCGCGAGCCGGGAGGTACGGCCGCCGGCGAGCGGATCCGGGCGCTCCTGCTCGATCCCGACGCCCGGATCGCGCCGTGGGCCGAGGCGCTGCTCTACGCCGCGGCGCGCGCCGAGCTCGTGGCCGAGGTGATCCGCCCGGCGCTCGACCGGGGCGCGACCGTGGTCGCCGATCGCTACGTCGACTCCTCGCTCGCCTACCAGGGCGTGGCCCGCGGCCTCGGCGTCGCGGAGGTGCTCGAGGTGAACCTGGCCGCGACCGGGCGGCTCCTGCCCGACCGGACGGTCGTGATCGAGCTTCCGCGCGACCTCGCCGCCGACCGCCGCGGCGGCGCAGCCGACCGGATGGAGGCCGAGGCGGACGCGTTCCACGCGGCCGTGGCCGACGGCTTCGCCGACGTGGCCCGGCGCTTTCCCGAGCGGATCGTCGTCGTCGACGGCGCCGGGCCGCCCGAGGACGTCGCCGCCAGGGTTCGCGCCGAGGTGGGGCTGTGACGGCCTTCACGGGCCTCCCCGAGCAGCCCTACGCGGAGCGCCTGCTCTCGGCGGCGCTCGACCAACCCGCGCACGCCTACCTGCTGTCGGGCCCGGCGGGGAGCGGCAAGCGCCGCTACGCCGACCGGTTCGCGACGGCGATCCTCGCCACCGAGCCCGGCCGGGTCGAGCGCCGGACGCACCCCGACCTCTTCGTGCTCGAGCCCGAGGGGCAGGGCATCCTGGTGGAGGGCGCCCGCCGGCTTCGCCGAGACCTGCACCTGCGCCCGTACGAGGCAGCCCGCCGCGTCTATCTCATCCTCGACGCCCACCTGCTTCGGGACGAGTCGGCGAACGCCCTCCTGAAGTCGCTCGAGGAGCCGCCGGAGTACGGCGTGTTCGTGCTGGTGTCGGACCACGCCGGACGGATGCTGCCGACGATCCTGTCGCGCGTCCAGACCGTGCCGTTCCGGCGCTTCCGGGCCGCCGAGCTCGAGCAGGCGGTGTCCGACCCGGTGGCGGCGCGCGCCGCCCTGGGGAACCTGGCGCGGGCCGAGGAGCTGGCCGGGGATCCGGCCGCGGCGGAGCGCCGGAGGGCCTACCTCGACCTGGCCCGCGCATCGGCGGCGGACCCGGCCTTCGACCCGGCCGCCGCGGCGGCGGCGGTGCTCGTCTCGACCGGCGACCGCGGCCGGGCCGAGTCGGCCCGCGTGGGCGCCGAGGCGACCGAGCGGCTGGCGTCGGTCGATGACCCGAAGGAGCGGCGGGCGCTCGAGCGGCGGTTCGAGGAGCGCGCCAAGCGGGCCGGGCGGCGGGCCGAATGGGACGAGCTCCGCCTGGCTGTGGACACGGTCGGATCGTGGTACCGCGACCTCATGGCGGTCGGTTTGGGAGCTGGTGACGCGGTGGTAAACTCGGATGTCGCCGGCGAGATGTCGCCCGCCGCGGCGGGCGCCGCAGGGCACGCAGCCCGGGCGCTCGAGGTCGTGACGGACGTGCGCCGGTCGCTCGAACTCAACATCCATCCGGGACTTGGGCTGGAGGCGATGTTCCACCGCCTTCACCAGGCCCGGTAGCACACACGAAGAGGACCGCACATGGCCACAGTCGTCGGCGTCGTCTTTCAGCCGGGCGGCAAGGTCTATTCGTTCGACCCTGGCGGGCTGGAGCTGCGCTGGGACGAGCGCGTCATCTGCCAGACCGCCCGTGGCCGCGAGTACGGCCGGGTCGTCGAGACCGAGCACGAGGTGCCCGAGGGGTCGTTGGCGGGGCCGCTCAAGCGGGTCGTCCGCCGCGCCGTCCCGGCCGACGAGCAGGTGATCGATCAGAACCGGGTCGAAGCCAAGCGCGGCATGCTGCTCTTTCGGGAGATCTCCCGCCGCCACGGCCTCGAGCTGAAACCCGTCTCCAGCGAGGTCACGTTCGACGGGTCGCGCATCATGTTCGCGTTCTCGGCCGAGGAGCGGCCCGACACCCGTGAGCTCCAGACCGAGCTCGGGGAGCGGCTGAAGCGCCGCGTCGACATCCGCCAGGTGGGCCCGCGCGAGCAGGGCCGGTTGTGCGGCGCCGTGGGCCTGTGCGGCACGAACCAGCTCTGCAGCGCCCGCTACCCGTGCCACGACCAGCCGATCACCCTGCGCATGGCCAAGGACCAGCAGCTGCCCATGAACCCGGGTCGGATCACGGGTCTCTGCGGACGGCTACGCTGCTGTCTAGCGTTCGAGCATCCGCTTTACCGGTCGTTCAGAGACCGAGCACCGGCCGTCGGACGCACGGTGGCAACCCCCGAGGGGAAGGGAATCGTGCGAAGCTACGAGGTCCTTCGCGACGCGTGCGTCGTGGAGATGGACGGAAGGACGATGATGGAGGTCAAGCTGGACGCGGTCGTCGAGGTGGCAGGATGAGCGACGTCGCATTCTGGGGGCCGGGCAGCGACCCCGCTCTCGAGCCGTTCCGGCGCGCGCTGCGCGCGGAGTGGGAGCGGCGCGGGTACGAATTCGTCGACGGGCCCGACCCGATGGCGGCCTGCGTCTTCAACTTCGTCGACCCCGACGATCCCAAGCCGTTCCGCCGCCGCCAGCGCTCGACCTACGTCATCGCCGTCCACCATCTCGCCGACCGGCCGGACGACGTGCTGCGGTACGAGTATCCGATGCTCGTCCGCGCGCTCGCGAACATCGCGATGCTGGTCGTCCCCGGCGACGCCTGCTACTTCGTGACGCCGGAGCAGGGCTTCTACTCGGTCCCCGATCCGGGCGACCCCGAGTCGTGGGTGCGGGCGCTCTTCGACCGGATCGAGCCGCTGGCCACCTCGCGGCTCGTCATCGACAACCACTTCGAGACCGACCTCGAGCCGGAGCTCTGGGACGGCGACGCGCAGACCGAGGCGCTCTTCCAGGCGGGCCGTCGGCTCGACGCGCTCGGCCTCCTGCCGGCTCCGTTCCCGCTGGAGGACCTGGTCACGGCCGACGACATGCGCTGGATCAAGCTCGTGTACGGCATCGGCGGCCTCTCCTACGGCAACCTCTCGGCGCGCAAGGACGACCGCCGGTTCTGGATGTCGGCCTCAGGCGTCGACAAGTCGAACCTGCGCGAGGTCGGCCGCGACATCCTGATGGTGACCGACTACGACCGCGCGGCCGAGCGGATGGTGCTGTCGGTGCCGCCCGGTGTCGAGCCGCGGCGGGCGTCGGTCGACGCCATCGAGCACTGGATGATCTACCGCGAGCACCCGCAGGTCGGCGCGATCGTCCACGTGCACGCGTGGATCCCGGGCGTCGAGGCGACCGAGTTCAACTTCCCGTGCGGCACGGCCGAGCTGGCGACGGCGGTGGCCGAGATCATCCGCCGCGCTCCCGACCCGGGCCGCGCGATCGTCGGTCTCAAGAACCACGGCCTGACGATCACCGGCCCGAACCTGGACGACATCTTCACGCGGATCGAGCCGGTGATCGAGACGCAGATCCCGATGATCGCCTAGAGCGCGTCGCCCGCAGGCGCCGGCGGCGGCTCGGGTGCAGCGGCCGGTGCGGGAGCGGGGATAAGCGTGCCGGCCTGCGCGCGCTCGGCGATCTCGCTCGAGCCCGCGAGGAGCGAGCCATCGTCGAACTCGATGATGGGAAGCGCCTTCTGGCCCCCTGTCAGCTCTGCGACCTCCGGGCGCCGGAACCGCAGCGCCGAGTGCAGGACCATCTCGTAGTCGACCCCCGCGTCGTCGAGCGCCTTCTGCGCCTTCCAGCACGGGTGGCCGCCGATCTTGACCCACGTCGCACTGCACCGGTGGAACTTGACTGCTGCCATGGCTCTTCCTCCTCAGTGGCGGTGGTATCCGTCTGCCAGAAGCCAGGTCGCCGTGTCGCCGATTGTGTCGTCGACCGGCCGCGTCGCGAAGCCCAGCTCCGACCGCGCCTTCGCCGCCGTATAGAACCACCATCGCGAGCTCGATGCCAGCTCGTCGGCGTCGAGCGGTAGCGGCAGCCGCAGCGTCGTGCCGGCGCGCAGCAGGGGGCGCAGGATGCCCTTCGACAGGTGCATCTGACGGCGCGGCTTACCGGTCACGCGGCCGACCCGGGCGAAGAAGTCGCGATGGGAAAGGTTGCCCTCGTCGCTCGTCAGGATGTAGCGCTCGCCGGTTCGGCCGCGGTCCTCGATGAGCAGGAGGCCGGGGGCGATGTCGCGGGTGTCGACGTACGAGAGCCCGCCGTCGATCGTGAAGCGAAGCCGCCCGCGCAGGTACTCCTCGACCGGCCACGAGGACACGCGGTGGACGTCTCCGGGGCCGATCGCGAACCCCGGGTTCGCGACGACCACGTCCAGGCCGTCGGCCGCCGCCTCGAGGGCGAGCTGCTCGCCCGCGGCCTTGGCCCGCGCGTAGCGGAAGTCCGGCCGGCCGTCGTCCCCGTCGATCATCCACGCACCCTCGTCGCGCGGGTGGGCCGGGGTGGCGGCCGGGCCGACGGCGGCGACGCTCGAGACGAAGACGACTCGCTCCACGCCCGCCGTGCGGCAGGCGGCAAGGGCGTGTCGGGCCCCGTCGACGTTCACGGCCCGCAGGCGGTCGTCGTCGCGGGCGCGGTGTGCCACAACCCCCGCCAGGTGGAACACCCGGGTCACGCCGGCGAAGACCGGCGGGAGGGAGTCGGGCACCGTCACGTCGCCGCGCACGACCTCGGCGCCGAGCCCCTCGAGCCGGGCCGCGCCGGCGTCCGACCGCGCCAGCGCCCGCACCTGGCGATCCTGGGCTCGCAGGGCCTTCACGACCTCCACGCCCAGATACCCGGTTGCGCCGGTGACGAGGGTCAGCATCCGGCGGACCCTACCGAGGCCGGCCCGGCTCAGGCGCTGGGCTATCCTTTCGAGCTGCGCCGCCGTAGCTCAGCTGGCAGAGCACTTCACTCGTAATGAAGGGGTCCGCGGTTCGAATCCGCGCGGCGGCTTTGCAGGAATCCCTGCGGTGGTTAAGGGTCACTGGCGGTTCGTTGGATCGGCGGGCAGGAGGCGCAAATGGTCGCCTGAGCGCGGCCGGCTCGCGGGGCCGTGGCGGAGGCCGTGTTAGCGGCGTGCGGTGCCGACGATCATGGGCCGCTCGACCTTGGGCGCCTTGGGAACCTGGCCGTGCCTGACCGACTCGACTCTGAGCGCGGATGCCTCGATCGCTGCCAGTGTCTCCCGGTTGGGGTTGCAGCCGCCGACGATGTTGTACAGCGGTCTGAACCGGTCCTGCCGTTTCGCCACCTTCGGCTCGCCGGAGCGGACGTGCTCGATGAACAGGAGACGCCCGTCCGGCCTCAGCACCCGCGCAATCTCCGCCAGCGCCACCTCCTGGTCGGGGACGCTGCACAAAACCAGCGTCACAACCGCGGTGTCGAAGGTGGCGTCCGGGAAGTGCAGTCGTTCGGCCGACGCATCGATGACCTCCGCCGCCCGGTCGAGCGCGTCGACACGCCGGCGAAGACGACGACGCATGTGCCGGTCGGGCTCGGCCAGCACCAACCGCGTCACCGCTTGCGGATAGTGGTCAAGGTTGAGTCCGGTGCCGGCCCCGACCTCGATCGTCGCTCCTTCAGCGCCGGCCAGAAGCTGTCGCCGCTCTTCCCGCATACCGGCCGCTTCCGATCCCTTGTTGAACATGTCATACAGCGCCGCAAACACTCGCCGTCTCATCGCCGCTCCGGCTCCCCGAGTTTGCAAGCCTCACCGGCAGCGCGGCCTGGTTCCGACAGAGCGCGCCAACTTGGTAGGTGGGCACGAACGGCAAAATAGCGGCTGCGGGCGCGATCGGAGAGCACGATGAACCATGCTGCGGATAGCGGGCTCGTCGGCGACGGCGACGTCGCCAGTCGGCGTGCGGCAGCAATTAGGCTGGCTCGGCGTCGGCGCCGAGCCGTCTGAGCACATACGCCTCGACGGGCTCGACCTTCCCCTTGACATGGAGGTCTGGAAGTCGCTCGACGACGGCGCCGGGGGGTAGTCGCCGCACCGTTTCGGCGCCGAGTAGGACGTGGCCGACGGGCGCTTCTGCTTGTAGTCGGGACGCGAGGTTCACCGTATCGCCCACGACCCCGTGCTTGCGGTGGCCGCGGGATCCTCCTAGGAGCCCTGCGAGCACCTCGCCGCTGTTGACCGCAGCTCGGAACCGCGGCCAGTCGGGATGGTCGCGCGCGACCTGTGACGCCGCTTCTTGGAGCATTGCGCCGGCGCGAGCGGCCAGTGCGGCGTGGTCAGGCTGGTCTCCCGCCTTGTTGAAGATCACCATGAGCTCGTCGCCGACGACCTGGTGTACCTCGCCGCCGTGGTCCTCCATCAGCGGGATGATCGTGCCGAAGTACCCGTTGAGCATCCGGGCCACGTCCTCGGGTGCCGTCTTGGCTGAGAAGGCGGTGAAGCCCGCCAGGTCGGCGAAGAGGATGCTGACGTCCCGGGCCCCGGCGAGGGTCTCGTCGAGATACAGGGCGCTGAAACGCTCCTCGTGCCATTCGTGGCGGACGCCGAGCAAGATCACGGTGAACGCAAGCAGCATCAGCCCGTGCCATTCCCACCATGAGATGCGCCAGTTTCGAGCCCACGCGATCACCAACATCGATTCGGCGAGCAGCACGAAGGCGACCGTCACCGCGAGGACGAACGGCTCGCGGCGGCGACGGTACAGCCTGAAATAGCCGGTGCCGGCGACCGCGAAAAGCGCGACGCCGATCGCGGCCAGGCCGACCTGCCACCCGTCGAGCTGCTCTCCGCCCAGCGGGGCCGTAAGGGGCCATGTCTCGCTCAGCGAGATCGCTCCCCACGCGACCAGCAGGAGGAGCAGACCACCTACCAGGGCATGGGAGCGGCGCATCACGACGGCCGCGCGTCCGGCGCTCAGTTCCACCGCGGAAGCCGCGGCGAACGCGCCGGCGACGAGCAGGCCTACCGGAGTGGCGAGTTCGAAGCCGGCGTTCTTGCCGAGCAGCACGTCGGGTGTGGCGAGCGCATGCAGCGCGAGGAAGCCGAAGCTCGCGATGAACGCAAGCGAGATCAGAAACAGGCGGGCGTCACGCCTCCGCCGTGCCGTGGCGCTGACCGCGTAACCCAGGCCGAGCGTGACCAGGGCAGCGGTGAGGACGAGCCAGAAGTGCGCTGTGTGGCTCTCCCAGAGGACGTCGGCGCCGGTCGCGCCGCGCAGGAACGCAACGAGCCCGAGAGGAACGAGGACTGCGGCAATCTCGAGCCCCACCAGCCGTCCGCGCTCCTCAGATGCCGGGTGCAACGGCGTTCCACCCACGCTCACGTTCTAACAGAAGCGGCCGGCGCACGCGCGTCCCAGTACTGGGGCAGAGCGATCCGGTTCTCGAGCGCGGGGGAGCGACGAGTGCCCGCGAGCGGCGGGCGAAGTACCCTTGTGTGATGAAGAAACGGTCCTCGGCGGTTGTGTGTTCGGAGGATGAGTTCGCGGCGCTGGCGGAGTGCGAACTCGACGCGCTTCCCGGCTGGATCAAGTCGGCGATCGCCACCCACAACGTCGCCATATCGATCGAAGACCAGCGTCTCAACGAGCCGCGTACGCTTGGAATGTTCGCCCAATACAACGGCGCCTCCGAGATCACCCTCTACCGCCTGCCGATCAACCGGATCGCCGTCGACCGGCACCATCTTCGGCGAGTTATCCATGACACGCTGCTGCACGAGCTGGGACACCTGTTCGGCATGACCGAGACCGACCTCGACCACTACTCGATCGGGAACACTCCGCTCCCAGACGCCCAACCGGTGCACGCCCCAAGAGGCGTGGAGCGGGCGGATAGCGAGTGAGCAACCTGCAATGAGATCGTGTCGGGCGCCGTCGCCCTTGTCGCACGCCGTCACGATTCGGGGACGAATTTGAGAACGGTGCCGGCCAGCGACACCGCGTACAGCTCGCCGCTCGTGTCCACGCCGAACGAGGACAGCTCCTCCACGGCCGGCACGCCGAGCCGGGTGAAGGGGCCGCCGGAGGCGCGCACCGACCAGATCGTCCCGCTGCAGAAGTCACCGAACACGTAGCGGCCGCGCAGCTGCGGCAGGTCGTGGCCGCGGTACACGAATCCGCCCGTGATCGAGCAGCCGTCGGCGTGGCTGTAGACGGCGACCGGGGCGACGAGCCTGGCCGGGAGGCCGCCCTCCTGGTCGTAGCGGACGTTCCCCTCCATCAGGTTCCAGCCCAGGTTGGCGCCCGGCGGCTCGCCCGCCCTCAGCCGGTCGACCTCCTCGTAGCGGTTCTGGCCGACGTCGCCGATCCAGAGGTCGTCCGTCGCGCTGTCGAACGCGAACCGCCACGGGTTCCGCAGCCCGAGTGCATAGATCTCGGGCGGCGATCCCGGCTGCGCGACGTCCAGCCGCAGGATCTTGCCGAGCGCCGAGCGCGGATTCTGGCCGTTGCCCTGCGGGTCGCCCTCGCTGCCGCCGTCGCCCATGCCGACGTAGAGCTTCCCGTCCGGACCGAACGCGAGCGCGCCGCCGTTGTGGTTGGCATACGGCTGGTCCACGAACAGGATCGTGTGAAGCGCACCGGTTCGGGTGTTGAGCTCGGCAACGTGCGTGTCGCCTGCCAGATCGGTGTAGTCCACGTAGGCAAGGCCGTTCTCGCCGTAGGCGGGTGAGAAGGCGATCGAGAGCAGGCCCTGCTCGCTCGACTCGGCGAGCCGCCCGGTGAGGTCGAGGAGCGGCCGCGGCCGCAGCCCGCCATCGTGCCAGATGCGCACCAAGCCGGTCTTCTCCACGATGGCGAGGTCGTTCGTGCCGGGCACACCCACCACGTCCACGGGCTGGTCGAGGCCGGTCACCAGCGGCCGAAGGGCGATCCCACCCGCCGCCGCCGATGTTTGCGAGGCACTCGGCGGCTCTGCGCCGGCGGCGTCGCCTCCGCCTCCGCCGCATGCGGCGGCGAGCAGCAGCGGTAGCAGCGGGAGCCAGGCGCGGGACACGCCCTGAGCTTAGGGCGATGCTCGCCGACCGGCGAGCCGCGACGTCACGCTCACCTGATGTTGCGCGTCACGTCGGCTCCGACCGGGAGGCCGGAGACGACGCGGATGAAGCGGTCGGCCGCGTACGTCAACGGCGAGGTCTGGCGGGTGACGAGCAGATCGAGATCCGTGAGGCCGTGTCGCACGGTGGGAGCGAACGGGTGCAGGAAGGCACCGTCGGCGGTGACCGTGAGCTCGGGTAGCACGTCGTCGGGGCCGAGCTCGACTCCCATGCTCCGGATCTCGGCGCGACCCCGCCGGACGACCGAGCGGACGACGTGATCGTCGTCGGAGATGCCGAGCGAGCGGTGCAGGTCACAGAGCCGCCGCAGCTCGTCGTCCGTCTGGCGCTCCACGGTGGTGGCGATGCGGACCCTGTGCCCGCGCCGGCGGAGCCGCGGGATCGCGTCGAGCACCTTGGCGAAGTTCTCGGGGCCTCGGAGCTCGTCGTTCCGAGCCGGCTGGTCGGAGTCGAGTGAGATCTGGAAGGCGAGGTCGAGGCTCGCCAGCGGCTCGAGCCTGTCGAGCAGGCGCTCGGTGAACAGGGTGGCGTTCGTCAGCACGACCGTGGGCAGGATCGACGTGATCTCAGCGAGCGTCTCGGGCAGCCACGGCACCATGAAGACCTCGCCGCCGGTGATGCCCACGCACGTGAGGCCCAGCTCGGCCGCCTCGCTCGTGGCTCGCACCATCGCGTCCGGGCTCAGTGCGCGCCGGTCGCGGACGTCCGGCGCGGACTCGGTGAGGCAGTAGGCACAGGCCAGGTTGCAGTGGTACGTGGCGTAGAGCCAGAGCCGGTCTCCCATACGGCCCTCGTCGATCGCCCGTTCGATCGCGCCGCGCGTGCTCGTCACGTCCGTGTCCCCGGTGGTGGGATGTCAAACGCCGTGCAGTACTGATTCAGCATCGTGACGGCGCCCGCCAGCAGGGTGAGCTCGATGAGCTGATCCTCGCGGACGTGGTGGAGCGTCGCGGCTGCCATCGCGTCCGTCACCCCGTCCGCATCTGTGACCACACCGTCGACCCAGGCCACGATCGCCCGCCGCCGTTCGTCGAGCGCCTCGAGGGAGCCGGCGCCGCACAGCCTGTCCAGCTCGTCGTCGGACAGTCCCGCGGCGGATGCCACCGGCCGGTGGGCCGCAAGGCAGTAGCGGCACCCGTTCAGATGCGACACGCGCAGGATGACGAGCTCCTTGGTGGCGAGGTCGATCGAGCTCTCGCCCATGATCTGTCCCAGGAACGGCATGAGCGGCTCCATGACGTCCGGCGCGGAGGCGAGCGACCGCGTGAGCGGGGACGCGGAGCCGTTGGCGTACCAGCCGCGCGCCGAGATCGGTGCCTCCGCATGTGAGAGCAGCCTCAGGCGACTCAATCGATCCCTCCGCCGTTTCCGGATCCGGGCGCGCCGGCAACCATAGCCGCGGGTCGCGAGCGCCGGAGGTGACTGAGGGCCCGGCGGCGCAGGGTCATTTCACGACCCGCCCGCGTAGGCATGCCAGGCCTGGATGAGCGCCAGCGCGGACTGGGCCTCGCAGAGCTCCCCTGCCTCGGCCAGCGCGACGGCCCTGGCGAAGGGCATCCGCACGTGCTCGATGCCCTCCACGGCGGCATGGGTGGGCGATTCGACGCGCACATCGGTCGCCAGGTAGACCAGGCCCTTGAGCGAGATATGCGCGGATGACGAGTAGAACCCGCCCACGCGCCGGAGGGTGTCGGTCGTGCAGCCGGTCTCCTCGCGCAGCTCGCGGATCGCCGCTCCATGGGGATCCTCGCCCGTGTCGACCGACCCCGCGGGCACCTCGAGCGGGCGTGCGCGCACAGGATGGCGGTACTGGCGGACGAGGATGGTCTCGCCGCTCGGAGTGACGGGCACGATCCAGACGGCGTCGGGCACCTCGAGGTACCCGTATCGCGTGCCGTCGGCGAGGCGATCGAGCACCATTCGCCGCCACGCCGATCGGTGCAGCGTCCGCTGATGCTCGACGGCCGGGGCCTTCCGAGGAAGGAGGGCGGCCAGATCGGTGCCGAGCAGCCCGGCGGTGGCGGGGGCGCGTGAGAGGTCCAGCCGAAGGAGGTCCTCCGCCACGTCGACGTCGGCCACCGGCTCGAGCAGCTCCACCGTCAGCCCGACCGCGCGCGCCGCGGCCATCGTCTCGTCGAGGACCGACGGCGTCGACCAGCTCACGCCCGTGAACACCGCCGGATGGAACCGCCGGGCCCGGACCACGCAGTAGCCCCCGTCGAGCGACGGAGCGAGCGTCAGGTCGGCGCTGGACGCGCGCGCCGCGGCGATGACGGACGGAGCGATTCCGGGCGCATCGCCTGCGACGAGCACCGCGCCGGTCTCGGCCGCATGGTGGAGCGCGGCTCCCAGGCTCGTCCCGCGTTGCGCGAGGACGGTCGTTCCCGGGAAGCGGGCGGCGAGGTCGGCGACGTCCTCCGCGGGCGCCAGGAGGGCCGCTCCGGGGTCGACCTCGTGCGCGGCCTTCAGCACGTCTGCCAGGAACGCCTCTGCCAGCCGAGCTGCCGTCTGCAGGCCGAACGGCGGGCACAGCCGCGTCTTCGCGTTCCCGGCGACCGGGGCCTTGGCCATGACGAGGACGCGCGGACCATCGGGCGACGACACGGGCGAACCCTACGGCGCATCTGCCCCGCCCGACCAGGAGGACGACCCCGGTATCCTGCGCCCGTGCGCCACGACAGACGCGCCTTGGTGCGCATCTCTGCGATCGTGCCCACCCTCAACGAGGCGACCCGTATCGGGCCGCTGGTCGAGGAGCTGCTGTCGGAGCTCGACGAGGCGGTCGTCGTCGACGGCGGCAGTCGCGACCGCACGGTCGGCGAAGCGCGGGCCGCGGGGGCGCGAGTGCATGTCGCCGCCGGCTCCTCACGCGCCACGGCGCTCAACACCGGTGCCGCGATCGCGCGCGGCGACATCCTGTACTTCATCCACGCCGACTGCAGGCCACCCGCCGGCTTCGCCGCCAGCATCCGTGACGCGGTTCAGGGCGGCGCGGACGCCGGCTGCTTCCGGCTTCGCTTCGACTCCGGTCACTGGCTGCTCCGTCTCAGCGCCTGGTGCACCCGCCTCGACATGGCGCTCGTGCGATTCGGGGACCAGAGCCTCTTCGTCACCCGCCGCGCGATGCGTCTCGAAACCGGCTTCGACGAGCGGTACGACGTCCTGGAGGACCAGGAGCTCGTCAGGCGACTCCGGCGGCGGTGGCGCTTCGTCGTTCTCGACCGCGCGGTCGTCGCCTCTTCGCGCCGATACGACCACCACGGCGTGTACCGCACCCAGCTCCTCGTCTACCCGGCGCTCGTCGCGCTGTACAGGCTCCATCTCCCTCCGGGCGTGCTCCGCCGGGCGTCCCGACGCCTGCTGGCGAGCCGCTGACCCGAGCTATTACAGTCTCCGGGCCGTGACGTTCGAGCTTGTCTACGAGAATCAGTTCAACGCGCCGCTGGGCCCGGAGTGGATCAGGTACAACGGAATCCCCGCCTGCTGTCCCACCAGCAAATGGGACAAGGAGAACGCGGTCGTGCAGAACGGCAAGCTCGTCCTCCGGGGACTGCGCCAGCCGGGCGGCACCTTTCACACGGCCGGTGTCGCGCTGCCTCACCTGAACATGACCTACGGACGCGTCCGCTTCCGAGGCAGGTTCGACAAGGGCGTCGGCCTGAAGATGTGCGCGCTGCTCTGGCCCGAGACGGGGTTCGAGCCTCCCGAGATCGACTTCGCAGAATCGAGGACGGAGGACGCCGACCGCACGACCATGTGCATGACGTTGCACTACCCGCCGACGGCAGGCGATGCGATCCGCGATGAGATCAAGATGGACTTCTCGCAGTGGCACACATGGGGGGTCACCTGGCTGCCAGGCCATCTGAGCTGCACGGTGGACGGCAAGACCTGGAACGTCATCGAGGATGCCGCCGTGGGCAAGGTCGTGATTCCGAGGACGCCGATGCATCTCGGAATCCAGACCACGATGGGGTCGCCCGGCAAGGCGAAGCCGGACAAGACGACGCCGGACGAGGTCAGCCTGCATATCGACAGCGTGACGATTTGGAGGTACCGGCCCTGACCCGGGCGTTGGCGGCAGAGCACCTCCGCCGTGCCGACCTAGAGTCCCGAGGGAGAAGTGCCACTCCCGACACGGCTGCCCGCGGAACTCCGCCGGCGTCTCGGCCTCGAGCTCCATTCCCAAGCGGCGGAGCAGACGCGCGCTGGGGGCGTTCCGGGTGTCGGTGATCGCGACGAGCCGCCGAACCGCGGTGTGGGCGCGGACGCCGTCGATCAGCGTCCGCGCGGCCTCCTCGGCAAGGCCCCTGCCCTGGGCCGTGCGGGCCAGCGTGATGCCGAACTCGGCCTCCGTCCCTGAGGCGGCCAGGAACAGGCCCAGATCGCCGAGCAGGGAATCGTCGGCCACGTCGGCGACCGCGATCTGGAGCCACTCGCCCAGCCGTCCGAAGGGCGCCTCCGACATCTCGACCAGGAACCTGCGCGCCTCCTCATCCGACACGGGCCGCCAGCCCTGGTAGCGGCCGACCTCGGCGTCGTGTCGGTAGGCCTGGAAGCGCGACGAGGTCTCCCGGGCGGAGCCGCCGCAGTGTCAGCCGCGCCGAGCTCCACGGGAGCGGATCGGGCGGCCAGGTGGTGGCGGGCTCAATCGGCCCGGTGCGCCTCGTCACCACCGGCCGATGGCCGTGCCGCCCCACTCCTCGGGCGCGACGTCGCGCACGGTCTGCGTCAGCTCCCAGCGGTGGCCGGCGAGGTCTCCGACCATGCACGAACGCTCGCCGTAGACGTGGGTCGTCGGCTCCTCGAGCACGGTCGCGCCGTGGTTGCGGGCCCGTGCGAACGCGGCGTCGACGTCGGGCACGCGCAGCTTGATCAGCTGGGTCACGATGCCCGGCGTGGGCGCGACCTGCTCGCGGCGGACGTCGGCCACGACGAGCGCGCCGTCCTCGCCGGCCCGAAGCTGGGCGCGATGGTCTTCGCCGATGCGGACGCGCTCCTGGAATCCGAACGCCGACTCGAGCCACGCCACCGCGGCCCGGACGTCGGGGTAGATGAGCACCGGCGTCACGGTCGCCGGCGGTGCGGAGCGATTCGTCAGCACCGGCCGGCGCTAGGCGATGCTGCCGCGGGATCGGCCCGCGCCGGTGGCGAGCACCAGCAGGGCGGCGATGACCACCGCCGTCAGGAACTGCCCGAACCACCCCACGTCGAGGATGTCGTTCGCCACGATGCCGCCGAGCAGCGCGCCGGCGATGCCGAACAGCATCGTGACGAGGAGGCCCAGATCCTGGCGCCCCGAGACGACCAGCCGGCCGAGGCCGCCGATCACGAGGCCGACGATGCTGTACCAGACGAGCGCCCAGAACACGGAGAGCGCGAACCCGAGCAGGCCGAAGCCGAATGCCAGGAAGAGCACGATCAGGATCAATGCGACGAGCACGCGTCATGCCGGCAAGCATATCGCCGTCATGCGCATGACACCGGCGCCGTTCTTGACAGGCGTCTCATGAATATCTCACCCCCGGCTGCGAGGTTGTCGTGATGCCTCGGGCCCCACGAGTCGCTGCGAGCGTCCTTGCCTGTCTGGCGGCGACCCTCGTGGTCGGCGCGCCGGCGGCCGAGGCTCGAGTGCCGCGAATGCACCACACGTGGGTGTTCGTGATGGAGAACCACAGCCTGGGACAGATCCTCGGGCATCCGCAGAAGGCGCCGTTCTTGAACCGGATCGCACATCGCTACCGGGTGGCGACCCGGTTCTACGCGCCGACCCATCCCAGCCTGCCGAACTACCTGGCGATGATCTCGGGCTCGACCCACGGGTGCTCCAGCGATCGCTGCAAGGGCGGTTACCGTGGCCCGACGATTGCGCGCCAGCTGACCGCGCGCGGGCTCGGATGGCAGGGCTACTTCGAGGGGCTGCCCCGGCGCGGCTATGTGGGTGGGGACAAGGGCCAGTACATCCGCCACCACAATCCGTTCGTCTACTTCCGGAGCGTGACCTCCAAGGCGCGCCAGCGTCGCCACCTGCGGACGCTCCGCGCGCTTCCCAGCGGCCTGCGCAGTCCGCCGGCCCTGAGCTACGTGGTTCCGAACAACGCCCACAACATGCACGACGGCCCGATCCTGGCCGGCGACCGCTGGCTGGCCCACTGGGTCACGCGAGTCATGCACTCACGGGGATACCGCCACGGCGGCGTGATCTTCATCGTCTGGGACGAGGGCCACAACGACAGCTCCGGATGCTGCATGCCCGGGATCCACGGCGGTCGGATTCCGCTCTTCATCATCTCCCGCCACAGTCGAGGGCGTCCTCACGTGATCCGCCGACGGACCACCTACTCTCTGCTACGCACGCTCGAGGCCGGGTTCCGGCTCCCGCACCTCGGCCTCGCGGCCCACACCAAGCCGCTCCTCCGAGTCTGGTAGCAGGCCCACGACGAGCGTCATCCGCGCGCCGCCGCCCGCGCTCCGGCCTCGTCTCTGGAGAAGACCCGGTGAACGCGGTCGACGCGCCGCCGTGATCGTGCGACCATCGAACCACACGGGGTCGCGATGAATGGGGGAGCGTCATGGCACTGGGCAATGGGATGAGGCGTGTGGTCCGAGGGAAGGGCGCGGTCGTGCTCGCAGCGCTCGCCTCGGGGGCGGTGTTCGCGCTCCCGGCGGCAGGTCAGATCGCTGGACCACCGACGGCCGACCTGGGCGTCGTCTCGATTCACGCGAACAGGTCCTCGGCGGCGCACGGGACCCGCGTGACGTTCACCGAGGTCATCCGCAACAACGGGCCCGAGGCGGCCGAGCTCGACACGACGCCGCAGATCACGGGCGGCGTGCTGGTCGGCGAGGTTTGCGATCTCGGCATCTCGGCCGACACGCCGTTCTGCGAGTACGGCGACGTGTCGCCGGGCACGACCCTGACGACGAAGTTCATCGTCCGCGTGACGGCCACGCACGGATCCGTGACGGTCAAGGGCGGGGTGCTCTCGGAGTCCGCGTTCGAGGACGACAACCCGTTCAACCAGTACCGGACGGCCCGCGTGCGGGTGGCGTCCTAGGCCTCGACGCAGAGCGTCCGCTCGGCGGTCTCGATCAGGAGGTCTGCCGCCTCGTCGGCCGACAGCCCCCTGCCGGTCGCGAGCAGGTCGTAGGCGTCGAAGCTCGTGAGGATCCAGAGCAGGTTCGCGGCCGTCTCGACCGAGACGCCGGGGCGCAGCTGGTCCTGCTCGGCGAGGCGCTCTGCGAGCGAGACCATCCCCGCGGCCCGGTTTCGGTCCGAGCGCTGGATGGTGCCGCCGACCGCGTCGGGGTCGAGATCGGCCATCGAGATGAGCGCGCGGAACACGTCGCGGTGGGCCGCGAACATGTGGGCCGAGCCGCGGAGCCCGTCCCGCACCGTCTCGCGCGGGTCGGGATGGGCGACCGCTTGCACGATGCGGTCGAAGCCGCCGCGGTCGAGGAGGTCGCGAGCGACGGCGTCGAAGAGCCCGTCCCGTGACCCGAAGATCAGATAGACGGTCGAGCGGGCGACCTTGGCCATCCGCGCGACCTGGTCGATGCTGACGGCCTGGGTCGGTGCCTCCTCGAGCCGGTTGTAGACCGCGTCGAGGATGCGACGGCGGGTCTCCTCGGCGGCCTCGGCGCGCTGCTTCTGCTCGTACCGGCGGGGCGACATGAGGGGTAGTCTAGCATTTCACTTGACAGAATGTCCGATAGAAGACATACTGTCCGACGAAAAAGATTCCAAGGAGCATCTGATGAACGATCATGAAACACACGAAGTGAGCGTCCTCGTCGTCGGCGGCGGTCCCGCCGGCCTGACGGCGGCCGGCGCGCTGGGCCGGCTCGGGGTCGACTGCCTGGTCGTCGAGCAGCGCTCGTCGCTCTCGGCGCTGCCGCGCGCGACCTCGGTCAGCACCCGGTCGATGGAGATCCTGCGGTCGTTCGGCGTCGAGGACGAGGTGCGCGCCGGCGGTGTCGACGTCGAGTGGCTGATGTTGCCGTGCGACACGCTCGCCGACGTCGCCGCCGCGACGCCCGTCCCGACCGGGCTTCCGACGCGCGAGCAGAGCCGGGTGATCAGCTCCACCTCGCCGGCGTGCGTCCCCCAGGACCACCTCGAGCCGGTGCTGCTCGCTCACGCCCGCTCGAACGGCGTGCGGGTCGAGCTCGGCGTCGAAGTCACCACGGTGGCACCGGCGTCCGACGGCGTACGGGCCATGCTGCGGGACGGCGCTACGGGCCAGGTGCGCGAGGTGCGCGCGCGGTACCTGATCGCGGCGGACGGCGCCCACAGCCGGGTTCGCACCGAGCTCGGCATCCCGGCCCACGGGCTCGACGCGCTCGGCGAGGCGGTGAGCGCGGTGTTCGACGCCCCGATCTGGCCGCTCGTCGGCGAGCACCGCTACGGGATCTACGACATCAACCATCCCGATGCTCGCGGCGTGCTGCTGCCGGCGGGCCGCGGCGACCGGTGGCTGTACGGCGTCGTCTGGGGCCCCGGCGAGGATGCCGCCACGGCCGACGACGGCGAGTGGTTCGCACGCCGGATCCGGCTGCTGGCGGGCGTTCCCGACCTGCCGGTGGCGATCGAGCGCACCGGGCGGTTCCGGTTCGCCACCCAGCTCGCCGAGCGGTACCGGGAGGGCAGCGCATTCCTCGTGGGCGACGCGGCCCATCGGGTGACTCCGCGCGGCGGGACCGGGATGAACACGGCGATCCACGACGGCTACGACCTGGGCTGGAAGCTCGGCTGGGTCCTTCGCGGGTGGGCGCGGCCGGCGTTGCTCGACTCCTACGAGCTCGAGCGGCGGCCGGTCGCCGAGCACAATATGGCCCGGTCGGCGGACCCGGCCGGGTCTGCCCGGAACGCCGACCTGGCGCTCCACGCCGACCTGGGCGGCCGCATCCCGCACATCCATGTCCACACGGACGCCGGGCTGGTGTCGACGCTCGACCTCCTCGGGCCCGGGCTCACCGTCTTCACCGGTCCCGAGGGAGGCCGGTGGGACGCCCCTCGACGACGTCGCGGCAGATCGCGTCCCCGTCACGGTGCGCCGGCTCGACCTGATTGCCGCGCGCGCTCTGGGCCTTCGCCGAGGCGGAGCGCTGGTGGTCCGCCCCGACGGGACGCCTGCCGCTGCGACCGCCCGAGAGCGATCGGAGGCAGCAGCCGCGGCGTACCGCCAGGGCCACTCGGCGACGTCGTCGGCTCGCGCGGGTGAAGGGTGGGTGAAACCCGCGCCGGAGAATCCGCAAACTGCGCTCTTGTGTGACACGACGGAATGCATGCGGCCGCCAGAAGGAATACCCTTCCAGCGTGGGCGGAGAGGAGGAACGTTGGAGCACAGCCTCGAAAGTCTGCTGGCCGCCGGCCGAAATGGTGAGATGACCGCCGACGATCTGTGGGACGCCGTGATGACGGTCGACCGCTCCCGCTGGACACGGGAGGACTACGCCGAGCTCACCGAGCTCTTCTACGCACTCGGCGGCGAGAGAGTCGCCAATGCACAGCGCGCCGTCTGGGAGACCGTCCCGTACGGCCGCGCGCATCGCTGACGCAAAAACGGGGTCAGACACCAATATTGCACCCCTGTTCGTTTCGCGGTGATCGCGGGTACGATCATCGGCATGGCGAAGCGAATCGTGTTGACGGTGGGGACGCGCAAGGGGTGCTTCCTGGTCGAGAGCGACGAGGGCCGTCGCGACTGGACGGTGCGCGGGCCGTTCTGCGACGGGTGGCCCATCTACCACGCGCTGCTCGATGCCGACTCGGGGAGGATCTACGCCTCGGCCGCCAGCGAATGGCACGGCGCGGGCGTGTGGCGAAGCGCGGATCTGGGCGAGACGTGGGAGCTCTCGAGCGAGGGCATCGGCTACCCCGAAGGAGAGCTCAAGCTGTCGAAGATCACCGGCCTCTCGGCCGCGCACGGCCGCGTGCGGGTCGGCGCCGAGGCCGCGGGCGTCTTCGAGAGCACCGACGGCGGCGCGACCTGGTCGCTCGTCAGTACGCTTGACGGCCAGCCCGGCCGCGGCTCGTGGAACGACCCGGCGAAGCAGCCGCCCGGCCACCTCGGGATGGCGGCGATCCTTCCGCACCCCGACGGCCCCGATCGCTACTGGGTGGTCGTCCAGGGCTACGGGATCTTCGAGACCGTCGACGGCGGCGGGTCGTGGGAGCCGCGAAACGCCGGCCTTCGCGCCGAGTGGCCGCTCGAGGACGAACGGGTCGGCTACTGCGTCCACAAGCTCGTGATGTCACCTGTCGACGAGACCAGGCTCTACCAGCAGAACCACTGCGGGATGCACCGAAGCGACGATGCCGGCCACTCCTGGACCGAGGTGACCGACGGGCTCCCGACGGATTTCGGCTTCGTGGCCGCCGCCCACCCGCACGATCGCGACAGCTTCTACGTGATCCCGCTCGACCCGGGGCACAACCGATGCGATGCCCGACGGCGCGGTGGCGGTCTGGCGGACGAGCGACGCCGGATCCACCTGGCGGCGGCTCGACCGCGGCCTTCCGCAGCGCGACGCCCATCTCGGCGTCCTGCGCGAGGGCCTCGCCATCGACTCGCTCGACGAGCCCGGGCTCTACTTCGGGACGAGCACGGGCCAGGTCTTCGCGAGCGCCGACGAGGGGGAGAGCTGGGCCGAGATCGCGAGCTACCTCCCCGCCATCTCGTCGGTCGAGGTCGCGGCGATCGATGCCTGAGCTGCACCTGCCACCGACGCTCCCGTCGCTCTATGCCGACCTGCCGCGGCAGGTCGACGTCGACGCCGCGACGGTCGACGAGGCGATCGACCGGCTCGAGGAGCGCTGGCCCGGCCTGCGCGACCGGCTGTGCGAGCCCGGGCCGACCCTCCGCCGCCACATCAACGTCTACGTGGACCGCGAGCGGGCAGGGCTCGAGACCACGCTCGAACCGGGCTCGCGCGTGGACGTCATCGCCGCGATCAGCGGCGGTTGATCAGCAGCGGCTGATCAGCGGAAGCACTGCGTGAGATCGCCAATCCAGGCGACACCGTCGCGCGGCGGCGCCGGTGGTCCGTGCGTCGCTCCTCCCGCGGCCTCGTTGTTCGGGCCTCCCGGCGTCTGAGTGTCGAACATGTGGTTCACGGACGCGAGGGTGGGCAGGTCGAACGTCCTCTCGATGAGCTTCAGAATGGACGCGTGCTCGAACACGGCCGTCTCGAGGTGGCCGGGCTTTGCGTGCGGTGAGATCACCCACGTCGGCACGCGGATTCCGAGCCCGTAGGCGTCGGCCTGCGGCGGCGCGACGTGGTCGAAGTACCCGCCGTGCTCGTCGTAGGTGAGGATGTACGCCGCGCGGTGCCACTGCGGTCCGTCTTGAAGCGCCTCGATCATCCGCTTCTGGAGCCGCATCCCGACCGACACGTCGGCCGGCGGATGCTCGTCGATGCCGAGCGTGAAGCTCGGGATCATGAACGAGACGTTCGGCAGGGTGCCGTGCCTGGCGTCGTGCAGGTAGTCGTCCTGGCTGGCTCGCGCCCGCGCGTCGCTCGCGAAGTTCTTGAAGAACACGTAGACGTTGTCGGACTCACCCGCCGGCACGTCGTCGAACTGCCCCAGGTTGTAGACCTTCCACGACACCCCGGCCCGGTCGAGCAGGTCGAGGATGCACGGGTAGTCGAGCACGCCGAATCCCCAGATGCCGTTGGTCGTGATGCCGGCGGACGTGCCCGCCGCGAGGTAGAACCGGTTCGGGTAGGTGGGGCCGAGCACCGAGCAGAAGTAGTTCACGCAGAGCGTGAAGTGCCTGTGCAGGCTGTAGTAGAACGGCAGATCCTCGCGCGTGTAGCTATGTGCCGACCGCACTCGTAGCACCGCGGTGCTGCTCCAGTCAAGGACTTCACCGGCTTCTCTCCGGCCTCCGTGCAAAATTGGTGTCTGACCCCGTTTTGCAGGTCAGGCGGGCGCGGGCTGCGCGACGCGCGTGCGGATCCGCGTCACCGCGAACGACGCCCCCATGCACATCGCGCCCGAGAGCAGGAACGCCCAGTGGTAGCTGCCGGCGTCGGTGCGGATCCAACCGGCGCCATATGCGGCGAAGGCGGCGCCGAACTGGTGTGCGGCGAAGATCCAGCCGAAGAAGATGCCCACCCGCTGGCGTCCGAAGGCGTCCGCGGTGAGCGCGACCGTCGGCGGCACCGTCGCCACCCAATCGAGGCCGTAGAAGACGACGAACGCCAGAAGGCCGAGGTTGGGCGAGCCGAGAACGGAGTGGAGCGCAAGGAGCGAGAGGCCGCGCAGGCCGTAGTACCAGAAGAGCAGGAGCCGTGGGTCGTAGCGGTCGGTGAGCCAGCCGGAGAAGGTCGTCCCGATGATGTCGAAGACGCCGATCGCGGCCAGGTACGAGGCGGCCGTCACCTCCGACACGCCGTGGTCGTGGGCCGCCGGGATCAGGTGCGTCCCGACCAGGCCGTTGGTGGACGCACCGCAGACGAAGAACGACCCCGCGAGCAGCCAGAACGTGCCCGACCGCGCGCCCTCGCGAAGGCCGCCGAGCGCCGTTCGCATGGGGCCCGCGACCGGAGCCACGGGCGTCTCGACCTCCTCACCGCCGTATGGGGCCAGGCCCATGTCCGACGGGCGGTCGCGCATGATCAGCGCTGCGAGCGGGACGACGACGAGGAGCGCGACCACGGCCACCGTCGCCGACGCCCAGCGCCACCCGGCCGTGGTGACGATGGTCGCGAGGACCGGCAGGAAGATCAGCTGGCCGGTCGCGTTGGCCGAGGTCATGATGCCCGTGACCAGGCCGCGGCGGCGGACGAACCAGCGGTTGCCCACGATCGCGGCGAGCGGGATCGAGACCGCGCCGGTCGCGGTGCCGATGACGACGCCCCACAGCAGGCGAAGCTGCCACGGCGCCGAGATCAGCGTTGTGGCCGCCGAGGCGGCTGCGACCACCAGCAGGGCGGTCACCGTCACGCGGCGGACGCCGAAGCGATCGTGCAGGGCGGCCGCGAACGGCGCGCCCAGCCCGAACATGATCAGGTTGATCGACACGGCCGACGACACGGTCGCGGCGCTCCAGCCGAACTCGTGCTCGAGCGGCACGATGAGGATGCCGGCCGTCGAGCGGAACCCCGCGCTCATCACGAGGACGAGGAGCGTGACGCCCGCCATGACCCAGCCGTAGTGCACGCGGCCCGGCGCCAGGATTCGAGCGGCGAGCGGGCGGCTCTCGACGGTCACGGCGGCGATGCTACCAGAAGCGTGTATATACTCGTTTCATGTCCGCGGAGCCGGCCGAGATCGCATGCGTCTGCGCCACGGCGCGCATGGCGGCCCGCTCCCTGACGCGTGTCTACGACCGCGCGCTCGAGCCGGCCGGGATCCGCACGAGCCAGTTCTCGATCCTGGCGCGGCTCCTGGAGGAGGGCCCGCTCTCGGTCACCCATCTCGCGGGCCGGCTGGCGATGGACCGAACGACGCTCGCCCGCGACCTGCGGCCGCTCGAGCGGCGCGGGCTCGTCGCCGTGTCGGTGGGCGTCGACAGGCGCGTCCGCATGGCCGAGCTCACGGGCGAGGGGCACCGGCTGGTCGACGAGGTGCGGCCGCTGTGGAAGACCGTGCAGCGCGACGTCCGCGCCCAGCTCGGCGCCGACCGCGTCGCCCGGCTCATGGACGAGCTGCGGGCAGCGACGGCGATCAGTCCTGCGCCGGCTCCTCGGACATGATCGCGAGCGTGGTGCCGTCGGGGTCCTCGAAGAAGCCGATCCAGAGCTCGGTGTCGCCCTGTCGGTGGACGACGTGCGGCTCGCTGGTGAACTCGACGCCCCGCCGCGCGAGCTCGGCTCCGGCCTCGCGCGCGGAGTCGGCGCGGAAGTAGATCAGCGGGTGGGAGCTGAACTCGGGCGACTCGGCCGCGCCGAGGTAGAGGCGCACGCCCTGGCAGTCGAAGAACGCCATCGCCTGTCCGGGCACCTCGAAGAGCAGCGGCAGGCCGAGCACGTCGCGGTAGAACGCGACCGACCGGCCGATGTCCGACACCGTGACGTGGAGCTGGCCGATCGCCCCGGTCAGCGGTCCGCCGCTCGTCCCCATCAGCCGCGCCTCCGCGACGGCCCGGCCGACGGCGGCGACGGCGGTCTGCTCGGCTTCGCAGCTGTGCCGGGCCACGGGCGCGATGATACCCATGACCCCCTGGTCGGCCGTGCGTGCATACACTCACCCTCCCCTGCCGACCGACCCAGGGAGCCCCCATGATCCGGACAGGCGATGACTACCGCGAGTCGCTCCGCGACGGGCGCGAGGTGTGGATGAACGGCGAGCGCGTCGACGACGTGACGACGCATCCGGCGTTTCGGGCGATCGTCGACGTGCGGGCGCGGATCTACGACATGGCCCGCGAGGAGGAGCATCGCGAGGTGCTCACGTACGACGAGGGCGGCGAGACGTTCGCC
Organism: uncultured Actinomycetes bacterium; assembly: GCA_963709425.1. Classification (GTDB taxonomy): domain Bacteria; phylum Actinomycetota; class Thermoleophilia; order Gaiellales; family JAICJC01; genus JAICJC01. The sequence continues at coordinate 510,381 of CAVPWG010000002.1, forward strand.
GTCGGCCTCAAGCTGCCGCGTACCCAGGCGGACTGGTGGGACAAGCGCGCGGCGGTCGACGCGGTGATGGACGAGATCGGCGGGGTCGTCACCCGGGTGGGCGACGAGACCGTCGGCGAGATGTGGTCGCTCTTCGACGGCCAGGACGTCCTGAACGAGGTCGACCCGCGCTTCGGCGAGAACATCCGCCGGCATATCGACCGCGTGCTCCGCGAGGACCTGTTCCACGTGTCGGCCAATACGGACCCGAAGGGCGACCGCTCGAAGCGACCGCAGGACCAGGACCCCGACATGCTGCTCCACGTCGTGCGCGAGACGGACTCGGGGATCGTCATCCGCGGCGCCAAGTACGAGACCGCCGCCGCCTATGCCAACCAGGCGTTCGTGAAGCCGACGATCGCGAACTGGGGCGACGCCGAGCTCTCGGACTACGCGCTCGGCTGCATCGTCGACATGGGCTCGCCCCGGCTGCGGCACCTGTGCCGAACGGGGTTCGCGGGCCGCGGCTCGGTCGACGACTACCCGCTCTCGAATCGCTTCGACGAGGTCGACACGCTGATCGTCTTCGACGACGTCGAGGTGCCGTGGGAGAACGTCCTCTTCTACCGGCACACGCGCGCCGCGGCCTTCATCCGCGGGACGCTGCACCGCTATAGCGCCTTCCCGTTCGTCCAGCGGATCCTGCGCTTCGCGGACATGCTGATCGGCGTCGCCCTCCACAACGTGCGCCAGACCGGGCTCGAGCGCCAGCAGGCGGTGCAGGAGAAGCTCGCGACGCTGGCGTGCTACCGCGAGGGGATCCACGCCCATCTGACCGCGGCGATCGCGCTCGCCGAGCCGTCGCCGGCGGGCCTCCTCATGCCCAACCAGTCGCTCCTCTACACCGGCCGCGTGCTCGCCTGCTCGCAGCTCCCGGCGATGATGCACATCGCGCGCGAGCTGTGCGGCGGCCAGATCTGCGTCACGCCCGACCACGCGATGTTCGCGCATCCCGAGACGGCGCCCTGGATGCAGAAGTTCTACAGCGTGAACGAGGAGTGGACGGCCGACGACCGCCGCCGGCTGCTCGCCCTTGCTCGCGATCTCCTGAACTCCGACTACGCCGGCCACCGGCTCACCTTCCAGCTCTTCGCCCAGTCGCCGCCGTTCGCCCACCTCGGCGCCGTCTATCGCAACTTTGACTTCGCCGGGCCGCTCGACGTCGTGCGGCGCGCCGCGGGCCTCTCCGAGCGGGTGCCGGTGTGAGCCATCGCCGCGTTCGGCCGTTCAACACCCGCGACACCTATCCGGAGCAGCGGATCGCCAACGACCTCGCGCAGGCGGTGGTCGCCGGGAACACCGTCTACCTGCGGGGCCAGGTGGCGCAGGACCTCGACACCCGGGAGTCGGTCGCGATCGGCGATCCGGCCGGGCAGGCCGAGCGGGCGATGGCGAACGTGGCGCTCCTGCTCGAGGAATGCGGCGCGCGCCTGGAGGACATCTGCAAGGCGACGATCTACCTCACCGACATCCGCCACCGCGAGGCGGTCTACGGCGTGCTCGGGCACTGGCTGGAGGGCGTCCACCCGGTATTCACGGGCGTCGTCGTGACCGCGCTCGCCCGCCCCGAGTGGGTGGTCGAGGTGGACGTGATCGCCGTCATCCCCGACGAGCGCGCATGACCTTCTCGCTGGTCGGCCGCTGCGAGCGGACAGGGATGGTCGGAGCGGCCGTGAGCTCGTCGAGCCCGGCGGTCGCGGCGCGCTGCGCGCACGCCCGGGCCGGAGCCGGTGCGGCGGCGAGCCAGAACGTCACCGACCCTCGGCTGGGCCCGGCCGTGCTCGACCTGATGGCCGCCGGCCGGACGGCCCAGCAGGCCGTCGACGCGGCGCTCGCCAAGGCCCCCGGCGCGGCCTACAGACAGGTCACGGCCGTCGACGAGTCGGGCTCGACCGGGGCGTTTTCGGGTGCCCACACGCTCGGCACCCACGCCGCCGCGCACGGACCGGGCGCCGTCGCCGCCGGCAACCTGCTGGCATCGCCCGACGTGCCGGCGGCGATGGTCGCGGCGTTCGCCGCCGAGCCGGACGCGCACCTGGGCGCGCGCCTGGTCGCCGCGCTCTCGGCCGGTCTCGCCGCGGGCGGGGAGGAGGGCCCGGTCCGCTCGGCAGGCCTGGTCGTGTGCGACCGCGTCGAGTGGCCGGTCGTCGACCTGCGCGTGGACTGGGACGACGACCCGATCGCGCGCCTTGCCGAGACATGGGCGATCTGGGAGCCCCAGATCGGCGACTACGTCACCCGGGCGCTCGACCCGGCTGCGTCACCCGGCTTCGGCGTCCCCGGCGACGACCGCTGATGCAAAAACGGTGCCAGGCACCAATTTTGCGTCAGCCGTTGATGCGGCTGTGGCCGGCCATGATGTCGGCGCTGATCGCCGTGAAGATGCCGGTGAGCGAGGTCGCGTTCGGGTTCGAGTAGTAGTTGCCCGGGCTCGCGATCGCCTGCATCGCGGCGGTTGCCGAGATCGACGGCGTCTCGTAGTAGGGCGGGCTCTCGTTGCCGGTCACGATGTGGTTGCCGATCTTGGCGCCGACGCCGGCCTCGCACATGTCCGAGCTCGTGGTCGTGTAGGCGATCGTGTAGATCAGCACCTTGGCGGCCTTGTAGATCGCAGCCTGGTCGACGGCCGACTTGCACGGGTTCGTGAGGTACGGGCTCGTGTTCGAGTAGTACTGGGGCCCGTAGTTCGCGGCGCCGTCCGAGAGGAACACGATGACCTTCTGGGTGCCCACGCGGCCGTGCGCCACGAGCTCCTGGTAGGCGGTGTCGATGGCGAGCGTATACGCCGTACTGCCCGCACCGTGGACGCAGTTCACCGTCGAGACCAGTGGCGAGGAGCTGTTCAGGTTGCCGAGCGACGACGCGTAGGTGTTCCCGAGCGGCACGAGCAGGTACGCCGGCGTCGTGTCGGTATACGACCCGTCGTCGGACGTGCTGCAGGCCTGCGACGTGCTCGTCGCCGGTGGGAGGACCACCAGGCCGACGTTGTCGATCGTCGGATCCATGCCGGTCAGGAAGGACAGGATGCCTGCCTTCGCGTTCGAGAGCTTCGTCGACGGTTGCAGCATCGATCCGGTTCGGTCGAGCACGATCATGACGTCGAGCGGCAGACCGCCGCACGGCGAGCAGGCCGAGGCATGCACGCTCTCGGTGATCGTGCTGATGCCGATCAACCGCAGGAAGTACGTCGGGATGTTCGCCGTCTCGGTGATGTGCACCGTGTTTGCCGGGTTGCAGAACGTCGTACTCGTCGAGCAGTCGAGCGTGATGTTCGCGTTGACGTTGGGGACACCGGCGATGCGGTTCTTCCCGGTGTTCTCGGCGCTCAGGTTGTGCGCGGCGGCGCTCGCGGCGGCGGTGTTGGGGAGGTTCCCCGCGCCGGCGGCGACAGCGGCGTCCGCGGAGGCCTGGAGGGCCTGCTTCACGCGGTACGCGTTGCCGATATCGATGACCGCGCCGCAGAACAGGAGCAGCGTCAGCAAGAACACGACCACCAGCGGGAGCGTCTGCCCTGAGGTGGTTCGGCGGGTGGTGTGTTCGGTGTGCGGCATGAAGTCCATGAGAAATGCGGGTAAGCGCAGACCGACCTCTCCGACTGCTTCACTCACCGTCGCGTATCGGGCTTCTTCCGGCCATCCCTCGAAAGAGGGGTCCTAGTGGACACCGTCACGGCGCGGGAACGGTTGCTGCCGTCGCAGCCGCGCGGCCCGCGAGATCGGCTGAACGAAGAACGCCCGGCTGGACGCGCGCGCCACGCGTCCGGCCGGGCAGCTTCGGGACGGAAGAGGGCGGGAGCGTTCCCCGCCGGGAGACAGAATCGGCGGGCCGCCGCGACCGGGCGATCCGCAAATCGGGGGATCCCGAACGAGCCCATGGTCGGAGCACGCGACGTGCGCTCCGAACTTGGTACCCTCGCCAAGGTGTCATCTGACACGAATGCCGCCGGGCGGCCCGGCGAGGTGGTTCCGCCCGGCGCTTCCGATCTGGAAACTGCGCGCCGCGGCCGCCGCGTCCCGGCCTTCGACGAGCAGCGGCCGCCCGCCCGCCAGCTGCGCCGGTTCGTGATCGGCGTGCTGGGCGCCGCGCTGGCCGTGGTGCTGTCGGTGCTCTCGGTGAACATCCTCGTCGACCCGTTCGGGACGTTCGGCACGCATCTCTTCCCGACCGCCATCGAAAGCGACCGGGCGGTCAAGATCACGCTGCTCGAGAAGCTCGCCTACAACCCGGACATCCTGATCCTGGGCAGCTCGCGGTCCCGCCCGGCCCGGCCCTCGATCCTGAAGGAGCTGACCGGCCGCACCGGCTTCAACGCGGGCGTCAGCGGCGGCGGGGCGGTGGACTGGTGGGTGTTCTCACACCTGTGGCTGAAACGCTTCCCCGAGGGCCCGCATCACGTGCTCCTGTTCGTGAGCGACGGCGTCGGCACAAACGCCGTGAACCCACAACTGGCGAAGGACCCGCGCGCCGTCCCGTACCTGCCGAAGGACCTCGGTACCGGCGAGTGGTCGATCCTGCACAAGCTCTCCGCATATCTGTCCGTCGATGCCGTCCGCGACTCGTACCGGGTGGTACGGGCATGCATGGAGCTGACCGGGTGCCACGTCAGTCTCTATCAACCCGACGGGTCGCTCGTGAGGGGCCTCCTGCGTCACCGGGCGGATCGCATGAGGCGCATGTACGCCCGGCTGGCCGAAGAGACGGCGCGCCTCCGCAGCACCGGGATCAACCACCGCCTGCCGACGACGCACGAGCAGCTCACGTTCGAGCGCCTGCTGGGGTACCTGAACGACCACGGGATCACGCCGGTGATCGTCACCAACCCGCTCCAGCCGCAGCTCCTGGCCGAGCTGAACAGGCAGGGCAACCCGCGCTACAGGTGGTCGGTTCAGTACCTGAGCTCGCTGCACTCCAGATACCGGTTCGACTTCATCGACCTGACATCGATCGCGACCTTCGGCGGCTCCCCCGACGACTTCACCGATCCCACCCATGTGGACACGAAGAACATGGACCTGATGCTGGCCTTCATCGTTGCTCACGACGACGGAATCCTGTAGCCGGTGCTCTTCAACAGCTACATCTTCATCTTCGGGTTCCTGCCGATCGTGCTCGTCCTGTGGTGGTCGCTTCGGGGAGCGACCGCGCGACTCACGTTTCTGACGCTCGCCTCGTACTTCTTCTACGGGTGGTGGGACTGGCGCTTCGTCCCGCTCTTGATCGCGTCGACGAGCGTCGACTTCGTCTCGGGCCGAGTGATCTCCAACTCGGACGATCCCCACCGTCGCAAGCTGGTCCTGACGACGGCCCTGACGATCAACCTGGCATTGCTCGCCTACTTCAAGTACGCCGGGTTCTTCGCCGACTCGCTCAACGGAATCGGCTCATGGTTCGGCGCGGCAGACGCCGTCCCGGCGCTGCACATCCTCCTGCCGATCGGCATCAGCTTCTACACGTTCAACTCGATGTCGTACACGATCGACATCTACCGCCGCGTGGTCGCGCCCGTGCGGAGCTTCCTGGAGTATGCGGCGTTCGTTTCGCTCTTCCCGCACCTGATCGCCGGCCCGATCGTACGCTATAGCGACATCGACTGGCAGCTTCGCGCGCTCCAGACCCGGCTGACGTCGAAGCTCGCGGCGGCTGGGGTGTTCTTCTTCTGCTGCGGCCTCGTCAAGAAGCTGGTGCTGGCAGACCAGCTGGCGCCGCACGTGAGCAACCTCTTCTCAGACTCCACCCACCTGCATCTGCTCACCGCGTGGGCGGCCGCCGTGGGGTACTCGCTTCAGCTGTACTTCGACTTCTCGGGCTACTCCGATATGGCGGTCGGGTTGGCCTTCCTGCTCGGCTTCCGATTCCCGCAGAATTTCGACTCGCCGTACAAGGCCGTCAATATCTCGGACTTCTGGCGGCGCTGGCACATGTCGCTCTCGTTCTGGCTGCGCGACTACGTCTTCATCCCGCTGGGGGGCTCGCGCGGGAGCCGGGCGGCGACGTTGCGGAACCTGGCCCTGACGATGTTCGTGGGCGGCCTTTGGCACGGTGCGGCCTGGACGTTCGTCGTCTGGGGGCTGATCAACGGCGTCTATCTCGTTGGCCACGCCGTGGCCCGAAACGCGGGGCTCACGCCACGCAGCCCGATCGTCGGGAGGGCGATCACCTACGTGTGTGTGGTGGCCGCGTTCGTGGTGTTCCGGGCGCCGACGCTTTCGGTGGCCGGCAACGTTCTGGGCGCCATGGCTGGGCTGGATGGTCTGGGGACGCTGCACGACCTGAGCGTCGCCGCCGGCTCAGGCTTCGTGCTCGCGGTGCTCGGTCTGCTCGTGTTCGTGAACGTGATGCCAAACACCTGGGACATCAAGCTCGAGCCGCGCCTGCGTCACGGGCTGGCGATCGGCTTCGCCGCGGGCTTCGCGCTGCTGCTGCTGGCGCAGCCCAGCGAGTTCATCTACTTCCAGTTCTGAGCGGAGCGCCGCGGGCGCACGTCGCCACGTCGCCACCTCCCAGAAGATGAGCGCAACCAGGTAGATGGCCGCGTATGCGACCACGAACGCCTGCGCTGCCATCAGGCTGAGCTGCCGCATGGGCGGCCGCTCCTGGTGGAGCCAGCGCCACTTGATCAGCTCGCCGCCGAGCATGAACGCACAGAAGATCGAGAGCAGGCCGCCCGGGCCGGGTATGGCGAGGAGCGCGTAGAGCATGCTGGCGTGCGCCGCGTTGTTGAAGAGCACGAACCCGACCGCGATCAGCTCGCGCTCCAGCACACGGTCGACGATCGCCAGCAGGATGCCGAGCTCGGCGACGCCGAGAAGCAGGAGCTCCGCGATCCGCACACCTGACGGAGCGTGCAGGCTGCGGTCGAGCGCGTGCACGAATGCGACGTAGGCGACGACGAACGCGACCGCCTTCACGGCCGTCTCCGCCCATGCGAGCGGGTGGTACTCGCCGATGTGCCAGGAGCGCTCGGTGGTTGCCGTCACGGGCCGTCCTTCCCGTCCGCGGGTCGTAGCCCCCAACTATATTGGCCCGCATGTCACGTTCCAGCCCGCTCGCCGAGGCGATCGACGCGACGCCGTGGATCGACGTCCACGAGCACCTGGTCGAAGCACGGGATCCCGGCTGCGATCGACCTGCGGACGGCCGGCATGGGCCGAGGTCGGCGCGGTGATGACGACGGCGTCGGGGCCGAGCATGAAGGTCTCGTCGGGGGTCGCTGCCGTCGTGCCGGTGTGGTCGGCGACCTCCGTGGCGCGGGCGGTGTCGAGGTCGGCGACCACGAGCTCGGTCACCCGGTCGGACGCGGCCAGGTTGGTTGCGTGCACCGCCCCGATGTGCCCGGCGCCGCAGAGGAACGACGCGGCGCGCCGCTTTGCAGCCGCCAGACCGGCCCGAGCCGCTGCGAGACGGGGCAGTCAGGTCCGTGCCTTCGAGCGCCGCGGCGCCGCCGTCGACCCCGCACCCGAAGCTCCACCGGGACGCTCAGGTGACGCGGCCTGCCGGCGGGTCGCCCGTGATCCGGTCGAGCAGCATCGCGACCGCCTTCTCGGCCTGGAGCTCGAGCGGCTGGGCGACGGTGGTGAGCGCGATCCGGTGGAGCGCTCGCCATGGCGATGTCGTCGAAGCCGACGACGGACAGGTCGGCCGGGGACCGCGATCCCGACTCCTCGCAGGCGTCGATCAGCCGATGGCGCCGTGGTCGTTCCAGACGACGACGGCCGTCGGCGCCCCGGGTCCGCTGAGGGCTCCGCAGCGGGATTGGCCGGCGGCCGACGCGGATCGCGCCGGACCCGGATCCCATCCAACGCCTGCGGCTGGATCCGCCGGCGTCGCGCAGCTCCGGCCGCGTATCCTGCGTGCGGGCGACGGTCGCCGCCGGCCTCGACGGTCGACGGTGCGGACGTAGCCGATCCGGCGGTGGCCGAGGTCGAGCAGGTGCTGCGCCGCGAGCGGCCCGCCCTCGCGGTCGCGCGGCCGACCGAGTCGCTCCAGCTCCTGGCGCAGGCCGATCGCCACGATCGGGACGCCCGTGCGCCGCAGCGACCCGGCGAGCTGCGGCGTCCGCTCGATCAGCGCAAGGAACACGAAGCCGGCCACCCGCTGCTCGAGCAGGGAGTCGACCCCGGCGATCGCGAGCTCCTCGTCGCCCTCGATGTTGCAGAACATGGCGGTGTGGCCGCGGCGGAAGAGCGCGCGCTCGACGACCTGGGCAGATGGGCGTGGTACGGAGTTGCCGAGGTCGCCGACCAGGACGCCGATCGATCGTCGTCCGGCGCTTCACGAACTGGCGCGCGACGCCGTTCGGCTTGTAGTTCAGCTTCTCGATGACCGCCAGCACGCGCTGGCGCGTCTCGTCGGAGACCTCGTCGACGCCGCGGACGACGTTCGAGACGGTGGATTTCGAGACGCCGGCCTCGTGTGCGACGTCGAAGATCGTGATGCTCCGTCCCACGCGGACAGTGTAAAGCGGCATCGTTGGTAGCGTCCGCGCCACGATGAGCGACGACTTCGAGCCCGTGCGGCTCGGCATCGCGGGCACGGGCTTCATCTCCGCGCGTGCACGCGGCCGTGCGATGCGAAGCCCGTCCGTCGAGCTCGTCGCCGTCGCCTCGGCCCGGGCCGGGCGAGCCGCGAGCGGGTCGGCGCGCTCGATCCGGCGGTGGAGCTCCTGACGCTCGAGGAGCTCTTCGCGACCGACGACGTCGAGGCGATCATGGTGTGCACGCGGACGAGCGACCATGCCGCGCACGCCGTTCGGGTGCTCGAAGCCGGAGAAGCACCTCCTGCTCGAGAAGCCGGGCGCGACGACAGTCGAGCGAGCAGTCACTGATCGCCACGGCCGCCCGGAGCACCCCGAGCTCGTCGCGAGGGTGGCCTATCACCGCCGCCACGACGCCCGCTTCCGCGAGCTGGCCGACCGCGTCGCGGCGGGCGAGATCGGCGAGCCGTTTGCCGTCCACCTCACGAGCCGCGAGTACTTCCCGCCGAGCGACGCCGACGCCGCCGCCGGCGGGTTCATCATGGACGTCGGCGTGCACGACTTCGACACCGCGCGCTGGCTCCTCGGCCGGGATCCGACGGCGGTGTTCACCCAGGTGCACGCGCCGGTCTACGCACGACACCGACGTCGACAACGCCTACATCACGATCGCGCTCGGCGATCAGGCCGCGACCGTCCACCTCTCGCGGACGTCGGTCTACGGCATGGACATCCGCTGCGAGGTGGTCGGACCGGGCGGGTCGATCCAGATCGCCGAGCCGACCGTCGGCGGCGGGATGGCCGTGCTGACGGCCGACTCGTCGGGCGCGTTCGCCGACTGCCGCGACCGCTTCCGCGACGCCTACCAGGCCCAGATGGACGCCTTCGGGCGGGCCTGCCGGGGCGAGCAGACCGAGGGCGCGACCCTCGACGACGACCGCTGGGCGGTGCCAACCGCCGTGGCCGCCCGGCGAGCGGCGCCCGCGGCGAGCGGCTCGAGGTCGGGCCTTCCTGGGACTGGAATTCGCCGCTCCGGCGTAGCCGGGATCCCCGGTTGCAGCCGTCCGTGGGACTTGGTCAGGTGTCGCCGAACGACTCGACGCCGTCTCGAGAGTGCGGAAGGTCGAGTGCCCCGAGCGCGAGCCGTGCGACCTTGGCCCCGCGGCCTGCATGCCAGCATCGGCGACGTGACGCCGACCCGTCGGACACCGAGCGCGAGTACTCCGAGGAGGAGCTCGGCCGGCGGATCGCAGCGATCGCGACCCGGCCCCGCCCGACGCCAAGATGATCTTCAACTTCCACAACCCGCCCTACAACTCCGGCCTCGACACGGCGGCCGAGCTCGACGAGGACCTGCGGCCCGTGATCCGCGGCGGCCGGCCGAGCTTCGTCCGGTGGGTCGACCGCCGTGCCGAGGCCATCGCCAGGTGCCAGTCCACGGTCGGCCTGACGGCCAGATCCACGGTCGCGCGCCGCCGAGAAGATCGGCCAGACGCTGTGCCTGAACCCCGGCAGCGACACTCGGCCAGCCTGCTGCGCGGCGTCGTCGTTCGGCAGGCCGGCGACGGTGTGCGTCGATTGTCTGTTCACGGCGGGTAGCCGCGGCACCGAACGCCGATCCCGAACCGCACGACCCGCCGCTCCCGGCCGACCTGGAAGACCAGCGGGACGCAGGCACCGCGGGTCTTCGAGGAGGAAGCCGCCGGCGTAGGCGTTCCACACGCCCGCCGTCACCTGGCACGGCGTGAACCGGAGCGCGCTCACCGCCGGCAGACCGTTCCCCCACGTGATGGCCGCGCGCCCCCGCCAATTGGCAGCGACGCTGACGTCAACTGGCCGAGAGCCGGCGCGGATGACCATGCCCGCCTTCTCCCAGTACGGCCAGTGCGGGTCGACGCTTCGCACGACCTGGGGCAGGTACGCCGGCGGCGCAGCGACCACGCCGAGCACGCGCCGGTAGCCGCCCTCGAACGGCTTGCGGTCGAAGTCGATGACCTGGAGGCAGCCGACCCGCATCGGCGGCGCCGCTGTCCGGGCGGCCGTCGTGCCCTCGGAGCCCGAGGTGCAGCCGGTCGCCGCAGCAAGCGCCGCAGTTGCGACCAGGAGTGCGCATCTGGTGTCCATCCGGGAAGCCAATCTAGTACCCTCGTATCCCGTTGGCCGCGCCGTCCATCACGACCAAGCCGCTCGATCCGCTGACCGGGGACGAGATCGTCGCAGCGGTCGCCGTCGTGCGCGAGGCCCGCGACCTGGGCGAGCGGGTGCGGTTCGTGTCGGTCGAGCTGCGCGAGCCGGCCAAGGAGGCGCTGGCCGCCGGCGATCCCGCCGCGCGAGGCGTTCCTCGTCATCCTGACCAATGACGACGGGATGACGCACGAGGCGGTCGTGTCGCTCGACGAGCGGCGCCTGGTCGACTGGCGCGACGTGCCGGGCGTCCATCCGGCGATCCACATCGACGAGTTCGACGACGCCGGGAACGCGATCGTGGCCGACCCGCGCTTCCAGGAGGCGCTCGCCAAGCGCGGCATCGAGCACCCCGACATGGTCATGGTCGACCCCTGGTCGATCGGCTGCTTCGAGGACGGCGACCGCCGGCTGGCGCGCGGGCTGGCGTGGCTTCGCTCCGACCTGGAGGGCGACAACGGCTACTCGCGGCCCATCGGCGGCCTGGTCGGCGTCGTCGACCTGAACACGATGGAGGTCGTGCGGATCGACGACCACGGCGTGCTGCCGGTGCCGTCGGGCGAGGGCGGCGACTACCGGCCCGGCGCGCTCGCCCCGCCGCGCACCGACGTCCGCCCGTACGAGATCACGCAGCCCGACGGCGCGAGCTTCACCCTCGACGGGCACGCGCTCGCGTGGCAGGGCTGGACGCTCGACGTCGGCTTCTCACCGCGCGAGGGGCTGGTGCTGCACCGGATCGCCCACGCCGGCCGGCCGGTGTGCCACCGCGCGTCGATCGCCGAGCTCGTCATCCCCTACGGCGACCCCAACCCGACCGTGCACTTCAAGAACGCGTTCGACATCGGCGAGTACGGCCTCGGCCCGCTCGTGAACGCGCTCGAGCTGGGCTGCGACTGCCTCGGCGAGATCAGCTACCTCGACGCGTGGGTGAACGACTCGCGCGGCGGCGCCCTCCACCTCCCGAACGCGATCTGCATCCACGAGGAGGACATCGGGATCCTGTGGAAGCACTTCGACTACCGCTCCGGCCGCACCGACGTGGCCCGCGCGCGGCGGCTGGTCGTCTCGTGCATCGCGACCGTCGGGAACTACGAGTACGGCTTCTACTGGTACCTGGGCCAGGACGGCACGATCGGGTTCGAGGCCAAGCTGACTGGCGTCCTGCACACGGCGGGCGTGCCCGAGGGCGAGCCGGGGCCGCACGCGACCGAGATCGCGCCGGGCGTCGCGGCGAGCGTCCACCAGCACTTCTTCTGCGCCCGGCTCGACATGGACGTCGACGGGACGACGAACACGGTCGTCGAGATCGACGCGCTCACCGAGCCGCGCACGCCCCACAACCCCGACGGGAGCGCATTCTCGACCGACCGGCGGGTGCTCGGCCGCGAGTCGCAGGCCCGGCGATCGGTGCACTCGGCGGCGTCGCGACGCTGGCGGGTCGAGAGCGCGGAGCGGCGAAACCGGATCGGCGAGCCGACCGCCTACGAGCTCATCCCGGGCGAGGGGATCGAGCCGATGGCGCTCCCCGACTCGGAGTTCCGGCGGCGGGCGCGGTTCCTCGACCACCACCTGTGGGTGACGCCGTTTGCGGCAGACGAGCGCTACCCGGCCGGCGAGTACCCCAACCAGAGCCCGGGCGGCGACGGCCTCGAGCGGTGGACGAAGGCCGACCGCCCGCTCGCGGGCGAGGACGTCGTCCTCTGGTACACGTTCGGCTCCCACCACGTGCCGCGGCTCGAGGACTGGCCGGTGATGCCGGTCGTCCGCTGCGGGTTCGAGCTGCGGCCGGTCGGGTTCTTCGACCGCAATCCGGCGCTGGATGTGCCGCCGCCGGCGGCGCACTGCGGGAGGCACGAATGATCACGCTCTTCTGGTCACCCGGGACCGCGGCGATGGCGCCGCAGGCCTGCCTCGAGGAGGCCGGCGCGGACTACGAGATGGTGCGGGTGCGCCGCGACGGCTACACCGTGATCGAGCCCGAGGGCTACCTCGCGCTCCAGCCCGAGGGGCGGATCCCGGCGCTGCGCGACGGTGACCTCGTGCTGCACGAGTCGGCCGCGATCTGCATGCACATCGCCGACCGCTTCCCCGACTCCGGGCTCCTTCCGCCGGTGCGGGACGGCCGATCGCGCCCACGCCTACCGCTGGCTCACCTACCTCACGAACACGCTCCAGGCGACCTACCAGATGTGGTACCAGACCGACCGCTTCATCCACGACGAGGCGACCGAGGCGGGCGTGAAGCACGACCTCGAGCCGCGCCTGAACGAGATCTTCGACTGGATCGACTCCCAGATCGACGGCCAGCCCTACCTGCTCGGCGAGACGTTCTCGGCGGCCGACCTGTACTGCTTCATGCTCACCCGCTGGGGCCGGAACCTGCCCCGGAAGGCGTGGACGCTGCCGTCGCTCGGCGAGCACTACCGGCGGCTGGCCGAGCGGCCGAGCGTCGTCGCGATGCTCGAGAAGCAGGGCATCGAAGCCGTGCCGGCGTGAGCGACGAGGCGCTCGCGCGCCTGCGGTCGATCTGCATGGCCTATCCCGAGGCGGTCGAGCACGAGGGTGGCGTCGGCACGCCCAGCTTCACGGTGCGCAAGAAGATCTTCGCGATGCGCCACCCGCACGAGGGGCGCTCGTCGCTGTGGTGCAAGGCGCCGCCGGGGATCCAGGGCGCGCTCGTCGAGACGAGCCCGGACGGTTCTTCGTGCCTCCTACGTCGGGCACCGCGGGCTGGGTCGGCGTGTGGCTCGACGTCGAGCTCGACTGGGACGAGGTCGAGGGCCTGGTCGACGAGAGCTACCGGATGACCGCGCCGAAGCGGCTCGTCGCTCAGCTGGGCTGAGGGCCGCGAGTCGCTATCCGCGGACCCGCTCAAGGCCGTCTAACACGAGATGGACGAGCTCGTCGGGCTGGTTGGTGATCCCGACTGCATCCCCCGGCGTTCCCCGACTGGGGTCGAGATTCATGATGTAGAAGACGACCGGCTCGCGGTGCCCGGCCGTCCGTAGTCAGGAAGCGCCCGCCCTCGTCCTTCTGCCCTTCCCGATTCATGTTCGAGATGATCAGGTCGTAGTCGGCGCGGCCAAGCGCGGCGACCCCCTCCTCGGACGTGCGCGCCAGGTCGATCATGATCCCGAGTGACCGGAGCACTTTTCGCTCGGGAAGGTTGCCGTCCGGCATCTCGTCGACCCACAGATTCGCGCTCCGCCGGTGGTGCCGAGATCCCGGGTGGCACGCCGAAGCACGCGCTTCCGGTCGGCATCCGACACGGCGGCCGGGGCTCGCTTCGAAATGGCGTCGTCGAGCTGCGCCCGGAATGTGAGCTCGATCCCGCCCGGCAGCTTCACGCTCGAAAACAGGCGGGACAGCTCGTCCCGGCGGTAGTAGCCGAACACCAGCGCGAAGGCCGCGAGCAGAGACCCACAGGAGCGCTGCGATTTGACCGATCATCCTCTGCCCGTCCTTCCGACGATGCGACATGATCTCAGACCGGCGGCCCTGCGTTGGCGATCTACGCGATGCGGATGGTCACGAACTCGGCTGGAGTGATGGGCGCGAAGCCGACGAGCACGACGAGGCGCCCGTTGTCGATGTCGTCCTGCGTCATCGTGGTGCGATCGCAGCGGACGAAGTAGGCGTCGTCCTGCTGTGCGCCGATGAAGGCGCCCGAGCGGAAGAGCACCGCCATGAAGTCGTCGACCGCCTGTCGCACCGCGCTCCAGAGCGGTTCGCCGTTCGGCTCGAACGCCGCCCACCGGGTGCCCTCGTCGATGCTCCGCTCGATGAAGAGGGCGAGCCGGCGGACGCTCACGTACTTCCATTTCGGATCGTCGGTCGAGAGCGTGCGCGCTCCCCAGATCGCGAGCCGCCCGTCGAGTCGGCGGATGGGGTTGATGCCGGCCGCCGCGCCGCGCTCGGCTTCCTCGTCGGAGAGCTGGCGCGTCACGTCGACGACGGCTCGCAGGGTGCCGTTCACGCCCGCCGGCGCTGCCCAGACGCCGCGATTCGTGTCGGTTCGCGCCATGACTCCGGCGACCGCACCCGATGCCGCCGTCTCTGTCCCGGCCGTCGGGCGAAGCCGCGGTGCGTAGAGCGCGGCGTTCGGCAGGGTCCCAGGTCGCGCGCCCATGCCTCCAGGGCCGACTGCGAGAGCGATGCGGGCGGATCGACGATGTGGAGCCACCGCTCTCGCTCGCAGACCTCGGCGGCGCCGGCGACGCGATTCGCCGCGGCCTGGGCGCTCTGTCCGCTCGTGTCCGGCAGGGCGAGGAGGCTGACGGGGAGGCCCTCCAGCGCGGCGAGCGCCGCCACGACGTGGTTCTCGGCCCGCACGACGTACGCCCGGCGCCCATCGTTCTCGAAGAAGAGCCTCACGCCCTGCGCGAGCTCGGTGCCGGCGGTGCCGAACATCAGCAGGTACTCGGAGAAGCTCGTGACGAGGACGGCCTGGCCGTCCGGCCCGCCGCCGGTCGCGCCGACGAACGCCGCGGTCGACGTGCCGACCGGTTCGATCGGAGGGGCCTGAGGGGAGACGCCGGTGGACATCGGGCCACGAGTGTAGAGGGGAGAGTCGCCGGGCGCGCACTTGCAATCCCTGCAAGCGTCCGCTTTCTTGAGACCGGGTCGTCCTTTTCGAACGAGGCTAGGGGTCTCCGTGCCGCCGTTCTTCGTCCAGCTCCGGTTCCCGATGGAGCACCGGTGGGTCACTGTGGCAGTCGCCGATTCGCGTGGCGTGGCGGCCGCCTATGCGGGTGCCGCGTTCCGGCACGCGCGAAGCGACGACGGCTACCACGCCGATTCCGTCCGCATCGTCACCGAGCAGCAGCTGGAGGTGCTGGCGGGCACGCCGGGCCTGCGCGAGGCGCAGGCGGTGATGGTCGAGCAGGCGGTCGGCGGGTCGGATTCGTGACGCCGCTTGGGGCGGGTCGCGCGAGACACGTGACGGGCGTCGGCCCTACGGTGTGGCCATGGCATCCTTCACCGGCTTCGACCCCGCCGCCCTCGACTTCCTGCGCGACCTGGGCGAGCACAACGACCGCGCCTGGTTCGAGGCGCATCGCGCGGACTACGAGAGGCTCTTGCTCGCTCCGGCGCGGGAGCTGGTCGTCGCGCTCGGCGAGCGGCTGGCCGCGATCGCGCCCGGCGTGCAGGCCGACCCGCGCGTGAACGGCTCGATCCTCCGCATCAACCGCGACACCCGCTTCTCGAACGACAAGCGCCCGTACAAGACCCACCTCGACCTGTGGCTGTGGGAGGGCGACGGCCCGAGCCGCGGCTGCTCGGGCTTCTTCCTGCGGCTCGAGGCCGACCGGGTCGGCTACGGCGCCGGCATGCACCACTTCGAGAAGGACGTGCTGGCGGCGTACCGCGCCGCCGTCGACGACCCCAAGCGCGGGGCGGCGCTCCAGCGGGCGGTGAAGAAGGCGACCGCCTCGGGCACCCTCGTCGGCCGCGAGCAGTGGAAGCGCGTGCCCGCGCCGTACGCCGCCGACCATCCCCGGGCGGAGCTCCTCCGCTACGGCGGGCTGGTCGCCGGCACGCGCGTCGACGTGCCCGACGAGCTCTTCACCGCCGAGTTCCCGGACTGGTGCGTCGAGCGGTTCGGGCCGCTGCGGCCGCTCCAGAAGTGGGTGGCCGAGGTGGTCGCGTCTGCAACGACGGGGTCTGACCCCAATGTTGCAGCGGGGCACGCCGGCAGGCGTCCCGATCGTGCCGCCGCGGGTAGGATGGCCCCCATGCACAGCTCCTACGCGCTTTCAGCCGAAGACTTCGCGGTCGAGCGGAACGGCTCGTCGGAGCCGCTCGACACGCTCTGGCCGGGCGGGTGGCAGCCCGACGACCGCCTGGGCGTCATCCTCGCCCAGCCGATGGACGCGGTCGGCTGCTCGAACCTGATCTGCGGCACCATCACGCTCTTCTACGACCTCCTGCGGGAGAAGCACGGCACCGGCAACTTCTTCCGCTACTCCGACGTGTTCCTGTTCGGGGTGGGGTGCGAGCCGGGCGACTTCAACCAGCTCGACGTGTGGCCGCTGCACAAGTTCGTGTCGATCCTGCAGCCGTCCGCCGAGGCGGTCATCGAGGCCGTGAACGACCGCCGGATCACGCTGCTCGCCGTGCCCGAGACGGGCGCGCGCTGCCGCGGCGAGGTCGTGCTCTCCACGTGGAACACGTTCCTGGCCCAGGTGCGCTCGGTCATGCTCTACTCGCCCCGCACCGGGAAGGCCCGCGACGGCGACGTCACCCTGGTCGGCAACAAGGTGGTCGAGAGCTACGTCGAGCAGGCGATCTTCTCGACGCCCGGCCTCGACGCCGGGTTCCAGACGCGCCTCCGCCGCCTGCGCCGCAACATCGACCGCGAGGAGAAGCAGTCGGTCGAGACGTACAAGACGCGTCGCCGGCCCGGCGAGCGTGCGCGGCCTGATGGGCGTGACGCAGGTGCTCCCGCCGGGGCACCAGGAGCTGACGCGGCGGGCGACGCCGACGGTGATCATGCCGGTCGAGGTGCCGATGCCGCCGATCGAGGCGACCGCCGCCCCTTTCGACCTGGGCTCGGCCGCGACGCTCGAGATCGAGATGCCCCCACCGGCAGCGCCGGTCGCTACGGAGGGACTGCTTAAGACGGCGTTCGACCAGGTCGAGCGGCGCATGGGCGGGAACTTCGCCGAGTGGGAGGGGTGGGACTGGATCTCCGACTTCGGCGATCCGGTCGCCGAGCACCACGCCGTCCGCGAGGCGGTCGGGATCTGGGACGAGAGTCACCGCTTCGCAAGTGGTTCTTCAAGGGGCCGGATGCCGTCCGCGCGGCCGACCGGATCTTCACGTCGGACATGGCGCGCGCTCGAGGTGGGGCAGTGCCGGTACGGGCCGTTCTGCGACGAGAACGGGAAGATGGTCGGCGACGGCGTCTGCTACCGCGGCGAGACCGAGGACGACATGCTGGTCGTCACCGCCCTCGACACGGATGCCGATCACTTCCGCCGCGTCTGCTCCGACATGGACGTCGAGATCGAGGAGCAGACGTTCGAGATCCCGCACCTCCAGGTGCAGGGGCCGCGGTCGCGCGAGCTGCTCTCCGGCCTGACCGATGCGGACGTCGCCGGCCTGCGCTACTTCCGCTTCATCCCGCAGCCGATCACGGTCGGCGGGGTGGAGGGCTGCTGGGTCTCGCGCACCGGCTACTCCGGCGAGATCGGCTACGAGGTGTTCTGCCCGGCCGAGGGCGCGGAGTCGCTGTGGCGCGCGCTGCTCGACGCCGGCGCCCACATGGGCATCCGGCCGTACGGGCTGGCGGCGGTCGAGTCGCTGCGGATCGAGAGCGGCCTGATCTTCCTGGGCTACGACTACTTCCAGGGCGTGACGAGCCCGTTCCACATGAACCTGGATCGGATGATCAAGCTCGACAAGGAGAAGTTCGTCGGGCGGAAGGCGCTGCGCGCCGAGGCCGAGGCCGGGATCACCCACCGCATGGTGACGCTCGTCATCGGCGGCGAGGAGGCCCCGGACTACAACTCGCCGGTCGTGCGCGGCGGCCGCCACGTCGGCAAGCTGACGTCGCCGTCGGCGGGCCGCTCACCGACCGTCGACCGCCTGATCGGCATGGCCTGCATCGAGGCGGAGCTCGCCCAGCACGGCACGCAGGTCGAGGTCACGATGGCGGACGGGCGGCTGGTGCCGGCGATCGTCGATCGGTACCCGATCTACGACACGGAGAAGGCGCGGCCGCGGGGGTAGGCGGAGGCGGACGCACCGCAGACGCGGCGTCTTCGTTTCGCGGCGGCTGTCCCATCATGACCTTGCCTGATGAGGAAGGAATCCCAGCCCCTTCTTCAAGGTGGAAGGGGTCAGGCGCCTCGGTGACCTAAACCCTCCTCGCGAGGTCGAGACTGGAAAGCCCTCTAACGGACTCGAACCGTTGCCCCCTCCTTACCATGGAAATCAGCGATGGGCACCACATCCACCCAGGAAAAAATCAAACGGCTCAACCATCACCTTTTTGACGTTCAACGGAAGTGCTCACGGCGCGTTGCCGAACGCGGCGGTCGAACTGAGGTTCGGCCGACCGTCAGGGCATGGCACGGTAAACCGAAGCCACGTTCACCCGGTGGCCCGGCTCAACGGCGGTGCGGCCGCGGACAACTAATCCGGTTCGCTAAGAGCCGCTGTGCCTCGGCTCTTGTCGTGGGGGATGGATGCGGCGATGATTTGTGGGTGCACCTTCTCTTCTTGGACGAGTCGGGCAGGCTCGACCAGGGTGGCCTGTTCGCCCTGGGTGGCGTTGTTGTGCGGGACAGCGACTGGCCGCTCTGACGCGACTTGTGGCAGGGCACGCTGCGCGCCTATCGCTGGCCGCTGGATGAGGAGCTCAAGTGGCACGGCATCCGCAAAGGTCAGGTCCCGCCGCTCCTCGCGGACGCCATCTATGCGGCCGTCGCCCGAGCGCCCGCGACTTGCCTGGTCGCGGTCATGGACCTCGACTTCGGCCCAGTCGAGTACCCGCCAACGGAGTATGACTTCTTCCGCTCGCCCGACGATGTGTACGCGACGGCGCTCATGTTCTTGGCCGAGCGGTTCCAGCACCTGCTCGCGGCTGCGGACGACCTGGGGATGATCGTGCTTGACAGTCGGAAGCAGGAGTCGGACGAGCGGTTGCGCCGGTTCTTTCAAAGCCTCCAAGTCGAAGGCACACCTTACATGCGGCTTTCGCGGATCGTGGAATGTCTGTTCCGTCTCCGAGCCATTTCTCGATCGGGCTTCAGTGCGCCGACCTGGTGACGGCGGCGACCGTCGCGGCAGAACGTGGGATCGGGCAGGGGCGCGGGTATGTGCGAACTCTCACGCCGCGGTTCGCGACTCATCCCGCCACTGGCGAGATCACCGGCGTCGGCCTGAAACGGTTCCCCGAGCGGGAGTCGCTAACACCGCGGCGCGCGCGGCTGTTCTAGGCCAAAGGCTCGAGCACGCGGCTTCTTACACCGTTCGAGCCGTCCACCTCCATTCAGCAAAGGGGGTCGGCCGCCGGGCGCGGCGACGCGCCCAGAGACGCGCTAGCACGGTTCCGAGCGTCGGACGGCACTTGTTGGGCCTCGCCAGCCGCCACCGGCTTGTGACCGATACGACCGTCGGGCACGAGCGACGCTCGTCCGCTGGCGAGTTTGGGTGTCCGCGGCTAGAACACACACAGGTAAGGTTGGAGCGGGTCGCTGGGAAGCCCGCGATCTCCGTCAGCCGACTCGGGGCGGACTGGGGCACACGTCCGGTGGCGACGACACGTTCGACATCCCTCTCTCGGCATCGACTTCCTCGGTGCGCTGGCGAACGCGCTTGGGGATCTTCGCGGCTATTCGACGCTCGCGTTCGAGTTGATCCAGAACGCGGATGACGCCGACGGTGCGACGCGGATGACCTTCGACGTTCGTCGTGACGCTCTCGTCGTCGAGAATGACGGCGTCTTCTCGGATTGTGAGCAGGAGATCGAGGATCAGTGTCCGTGGGAGGCGTCGGGGGGTGTCGCGTGCGACTTCCATAGTTTCCGCCGTGTCCAGGGCGGCACAAAGCGGGGCCGCGCCGATACCACCGGCGCATTCGGAATCGGGTTCACGTCGGTCTACCAGATCACCGACGAGCCGGACCTAACCTCTGGGACACGTCGGTGGGTGCTTCGCCTGGCTGAACCTGAGTCCCGGCGGATCCAGCAGCAGATTCTCGACGCTCCCCTGCCAGGTACAAAGCTTGTTCTGCCGTGGGCGTATGGGGCGTCAACCCTTCGCGATCGGCTTCGGGCCGAGCCGGTGGACCGCGCCGCGCCGAAGCGGATGCTCAGCGAGTTAGTCGCGGCCGTGCCACGGGCGATGGTCTTCTTGCGCCGGGTAAGAACCATCGAAATCCGAAGAAACGGCGCGCCCGTGAAGACGTTCTCGCGAGCCGACGATCCGGGGGTCGTGAACGTGAGCGATGCGAGGACGACCATGAGCTGGCGGATCCTGAGTTGGTCGTTCGACGAAGTGGCCGTCGATCTTCGTGCGTCGTATCCGCAGATCGAGGACAAGCGGGAGGCGATCACGACGATCGCGATCGACACTTCACCGGATCCAGCCGTGGTGCGTCGGAGAGGCGCCTGTATGCCGTCCTGCCAACCCAGCAACGCAGCCAGCTCGGATTCCACATCAACGCTGACTTCTATCCAAATGCCAACCGCAAGGGCATCGTGCTGGAAAACGACTACCAGTCAGCGTGGAACCGGGCGGCGCTAGAGGCCGCCTCGCTCCGCCCTCGCTGAGGCCATTCGGACGCTGCCGGCCACTCTCGGGCACAGACAGGTCTGCAAGCTCCTGAAATCCGCACACGCCGTCTCCCAGGCCGCGGCGAAGGGCGAAAAGGATGTCGCATTCGCGGCGTTTTGGGACTCAGCTCTGGAGGCTGCCCGTGCCACGGAGACCATCTTCACGAGTGCCGGTGAGTGGCGCAAGCCGGGAGACGTGCTCATGCTCGGGCAGCAGGACGAGGAAGTCATACTGCCTCTCTTCGAGGCGCTGAACCTGGCGATCGCCCATGCCGGGAGGTTCGGTCCGAGCTCTGGAACCTCCGCAGCGAGCTCGGGATCGAACTCCTCGACGTTCCCGATCTGCTCAGCGCGCTCGACCAGGCTGGACTCGATGCCGCAGCGACCGGCGTGCCGGCGGTGCTCGCAAGCCCCAGAGATCGAGCCCTGCTCTGGCAAGAGCTCGACCTCTTGCTCGGTACCGGACGCCAACGATCCCAGGCAAACCAGTCGGCGACTGAGCGACTCATCGCGCTTAGCCGAACGGCGCCGCTCCTCAATGGAGACTTAGGGGTCTGGGATGACGTGTTTGTCACCGAAGGGGAGGCGACCCTTGCGCGTTTCGGAGCAAAGTTCCTCTTTCTCGATGTCGATCGCCTCGCCGAGAGGGACCGACTCCGAGGGCTATGTCGACGGTTCACGCGCCCGATTGCCGCGTGCAAGCTGGCCGAGCTTGACGACGAAGACTTGGTTGAGCTCGGCGAGGTCGATCTGTTGCGTTGGTTCGCCACGTCACCCACGTCGCTTGAGGGTGAAGACGAGGCGCTCGAGGCGCTCGAAGGTCTCCCGATCTACCCGAGCGGAGATGGGTTCCATCCACTTCATGAGCTACTCGTGCCGGGGGGGTTCGCCGACCCCTTGGGGTTGACCAAGCTCGTCAACGTTGACGCCGTCTCCGGGCTGCCACGGCTGCTGGACATCCTGGACGTCCCACCGCTCACGTTCCTTGATTACATCCGAGACCACGTCCCCCGCCGGCTGAACGAGGGACCGCTATCCCCGGAGGAACACCTCCATCTCCTTGATCTAATCGCAGCGCGGCTCGACGAGTTCGCAGAGAACGACGAGTCCGCGCGACGCTCTCCGGTGCTCCGCTCGGCGCTGACCGAGGACGGGACAACGGTACCCGCCAACGACGCCTATGTGCGGACACAGTCGGTCGGGAATGCTCTGGGGGCGGATGCGAAGATCGCAGTTGCGGAGTCCACCGCGATCTCTCGACTGTACGCGTGGCTGGGTGTGTCGGACATGCCGCGGCCTCGGGACGTCCTGGCCCGCGTGGAACGGGTCGGTGTCGGCGCTCCGACCGACGCGACCATAAGCGCGGTTGGCCGAATCGTCGAGGTTCTCGGACGGCTGTTTCCCCGCGAATCCGACCGAGCAGCGCAACGCGCCGCCGAAGACAAGTTCGCCTCGCAATACGAGCCGCTCGCCAAGATGGCGTTTCTGCCGGCATCGCGCGACCACGCCGACTGGCACGAGCCGAGTCACCTGTACCGGCGCTCTCGTGAGTACCTGTTCTCGTCTCAGGCGCTCTTTCTCGGGATACCCCCGCACGTCGAGAACAACAGCGTTCTCCTCCTGCAGTTCCTCGGGGTGGAGGAGGAGCCAACCGTGCGGCAGGTCGTCGAGCATCTTCGGCACTGCGCACGAACAAGCACGATCGTCAACAACGAGGTGTACCGGTTTCTCAATCGAGCGGTCGAGGACGAGAAGGAACTCGCCGAGGTCACGCGTTTACGCCTCGAACCCTGCATTCAGATTGACGATGGCGACTATGTCGGTGGGTGGGAGGTGTTCTGGTTCGACAACAGCCTCGCGCCGTTCCGCCGGAGACTCGCCGAGGAGTCCTTCTCGCAGTGGCGGCGCCTCTTCGATGTCTTGGGC
>CAVPWG010000003.1:0-97626 GCA_963709425.1 uncultured Actinomycetes bacterium
AGTAGTCGCCCAGCGACGAGCGGTATTCGTCGTCGCGGTAGGTGGTCTCGTCGAACTCAGGAGCGTTCTTGATCTGCTCCTTCGTCAGAGCGACGAAGACCTGTTCGTCGGTGCGATCGACGCGCTGGATCATCCCGGCCGGAAGCAGCACCTTCTTGCCGAAGATCCATGGCCCGGTGTCGACGACGACGTAGCTGCTACCAACCTCGCTTGTCGTCTCGTCGATCTTGCCGATGGAGCCGTCCTGCGCCTCCACGCTGAACCCCTCGATCGAGCCGGTCTCGACCAGATCGCTCCTCCAAACCCACATGGTCGTAGTGGTATTCATGTCTTCCTCCTCCCGTTGAGAAACGATCGAGTACCCAGGGTCGGGAGAGATCGAAC
Source organism: uncultured Actinomycetes bacterium (assembly GCA_963709425.1). Lineage (GTDB taxonomy): Bacteria > Actinomycetota > Thermoleophilia > Gaiellales > JAICJC01 > JAICJC01. The sequence goes on from CAVPWG010000003.1 coordinate 385, forward strand.
ATCGCAAGTCCGAATCCACGTTTCGACGCGATGTATGCCTCCTCCAGGCATCCTCGGCTGCTTCAGCTCGTGTCGCGCCGCGTCCAACCACACCCGTACCACCGGGCCAGGCGACGGCTCGATGGATCGATGCGGCCCACCCGACAGCATCGTCGCCCTCGAACGCGAGAGCCAGCTTCTGGGCGCGGAGCATCGTCGCCACGCGACTGATCCGTGCCATCTCATCCTGGGTCTCGCGTTCAAGTAAGCCTTTGTCGTCGTTGCTGGCGTCAACAGGCCCGATGCGGTCCTCACTGACCATCCGGTCACAGGAACCGAACTAGGAGGAGGTCCATTGCCAGCATCACGGCGATCCCTCCCATGCCGATCCCGCCTGCCAGCAACATCCACCTCCGGTACCCACGCCCGCGGGCAGCCAATCCTGATCTCCGGGGCTCGCCTGCGGACCGCAGTGTTCTCGCCGGGTAACTGACCCTTGAGTTCGCCGGGATTGCGCCGCTGGCCCGTGACGGACGGTCGGAGCGCTGCTATCGCCATGTGCTTTTTGCGACGAGTTGAAGGCTCGGCCGCGGCGGCTCGAGCCGTGGTTAGGTTCGCGGACCGCGAGGGTATCCGCGCGGCGACAGGGACATCAACGCGAGAGGGGGATCTATGGGACGTCGTCGATTTGTCGCCTCAGTCGTGATGGGAGCGGTGGCCTTCGTGGCGACCACCGGGGTGGCTGAGGCAGGGACGCTGGTGGTGCATCCGGGCCAGTCGATCCAGCGCGCCGTGAATCGTGCCCATCGGGGCGACACGGTGCGGCTGGCGCCGGGCACGTACCACCAGAACGTGACGATTCAGAAGCGGATCAGCCTCGTCGGGGCCGGATGGGGACCGCATGGGAGCCGTCTCTTCCCCGGCGCGAACCCGGTGCCGAGCGTGTGCAGTTCGCCGGGCAGCGTGCACGGGATCTGCGTCGCCGGCCGGTTCGACCAAAACGGCAATCCGATCGGGCCCGTGAGGGGCGTCACGATCCGCAACCTGAGCGTTCACAACTTCAGTGGGTTCGGGATCGGCATGTTCGTCGCGAACCGCACCACGGTGCGCGATGTCGCGGCGGTCGGGAACGGCGAGTACGGGATCAGTGGATTCGTGCTGCACGGCGTCCGCTTCCTTCACAACCTGGCCCGCGCCAACGGCGCTCCCGGCTTCTACATCGGCGACTCGCCGCGCGCCGGAGCTGTCGTCGCCGGAAACCGCGCCTTCGGGAACGGAACCAGCGGGGCGGAGGGGATCGGAATCCTCATCCGCGACTCCAGCTGGGGACGCGTGTGGGGGAACGTCACCCGCAACAACTGTGCCGGCATCGTGATCGTCGACAGCGGCGAGAACCCTGTTCCGACGACTCATTGGGCGGGATGGGGCAACGTCGCCTCACACAACAACCTCGCCTGTGGCGCAGAACAGGGCGGGGGCGCGCCGGCTCTTTCGGGCATCGGCATCACGCTATTCGGCGCAAGCCACTCCTCGCTCTGGCGGAACTGGACCAACAACAACCACCCGAGCGGGCCGAGCGTGTTCAGCGGCGGCATCGTCGTCGCGTCCGCCATGCCCGCCGGCGGGGCTGACCCCGTCGACGACCTGGTGCGGCGAAACCACGCTCACCACAACAGCCCGGTCGACATCCTGTACGACGGCAGCGGCTCCGGAAACCGCTTCGTCCGAAACGACTGCGGGACGTCAACCCCGAACTGGATCTGTAACTAACCGAGGAAAGGTCTAGCCCAGGAAGGGTCCCGGGCCGGGGAGCATGCCTCGGCCCGGGACCGCGAGGCGTGGTCGCAGGCACCCGGTTAGCGATTGCCGTGCCGCGGGCAATCTGATCGTCCCTGGATGGCGCGCGGCTGACAGTTCCGCAGCTCACTCCCGCGGAACGAACCGCCGCCCAGGTACCCGACGAGGCGGGGCCCCAAGGGAGGGGACGCCGTTCAGCGGCCTCGGCTCACTCGAAAAGCAGCGAAACGCAGGGGCCGGCCAGGTGGTTCCCAGGACGTCGATGAGCTGCTCACGCCCGGTATCGATCCGCGGTATCAGCCGTCTCCGCGATCACCCGCGGACGCTCGCCGCGTCGGCACCACCAAACGTCCTACCGGATGGGGTGATTGCCGCGGTTCCTCCCGCCCAGCGGATGCGGGGGGCTGAAGGGTGCGAAGGCCGTCTGCCATGGCGGCCTTCGCACCCAGGGCAGTGGTGTCCTCGTGCAACCCCTGCAATAGAGAGGGCGGCCCCGCCGGCCCCTGGGACGCCAGAAACGGGCCGCCGCAGGCGGCGATGGGGCCAGGAACTCCTCGACATGATCGGCCGGTCATGACGCTTCGGGCGGGTACTGCCGCGACTTAGTCCTAATCGACCACCGTGTAGAAGACCTAGGTCTCGACTGGCATTTAGCGTCGGCGGTAAGGTTCAGCGCCGTGGACACCGAGGTCGTGCCGGTGCTGTATGTCGAAAACGCATCCCGCGCCGTCTCGTGGTACGAGCGGCTCGGATTTCGCAAGGAATGGGAGCACCAGTTCGAGCCGGAGTTCCCATGGTTCGTCTCGGTGGCGCGAGGGCAGGCTCGGCTTTATCTGTCCCAGCACAAGGGCGACGCCCGTCCCGACACGCTGATCCACCTCTATGTGGATAACATCGACGCCGTGTCGAAGGAGTTCGGCGCCCCGATCGATGAAGGCGGTTTGGCCGGACGCGAGTGCGACTTCGCCGATCCCGACGGCAACAGGTTGCGGGTGGCGACCCGACGCTCCTGAGGGCTGAGCGCTCCCTTCGCCCACCCCCACGGTCAAGAACTCGGGGCGCGTGCAGTCGCTCGGCTGGCGCCGTATTATCGACCCAACCGTGGATTCCGACGCGAACAAGCAACTCGTCCAGCGCTTCTACCAGGAGGTATGGGCGCTTGGGAACGTCAGTTTCGCAAGCGAAGTGTTCGCCGGCGACTATGTCCGTCACGATCTTCGCGCGACTCAAGCCGCGCCCGGTGCAGCCGGGTCGGCCCGAATCGCCGAGCAGTTCCGCCAGGCGTTTCCCGACCTTCAATGGAGAATCGACCTAGTCTTGGCAGAGGGCGATCTTGTCGCCGCCCGGTGGACGGCGTCCGGTACGAACAGCGGCAGTTGGGGTGGAAGGCCCGCTACCGGCAAACCTGCCGAGTTCTCCGGCGTGAACATCTTCCGCTTCGGCGACCACGGGAAGGTGGTCGAAATCTGGAACCACCGGGACGATCTCGGGTTGATGGAACAACTCGGCGCTCCGATATTCGCGGGGGCCGCTCCCGCGTCAGCGGCGACCTGAGGCGCGCTCGTAACCCCACTGTGCACGATGGAGGGGGTGGGCTGACGTACATGCCCTGGAGAACCTCCACCCCCTTTCCAACGTTCCCCCGCCGGATATCCGTTGTGCGTGTTTTGGAGGGCTGATCTGTGACGGTGGACGACGTCGCGGAAGGGTTGGGGAGTGATGAGTGGCTGCGGCGTGGGCGGCGGTTCAAGCGGGCGGGTCGCCGGGTGGCGCCTGGGCCTCGGGCGTGCGGGTCGTGTGGAGAGCTGTTTGTGCCTCCCCGTAGGGATGCGGTCTACTGTGGCGCGACGTGCCGGCAGCGCGCCCACCGCGATCAGGGCTAGGTGACGCGTTCGATGGCAATGCTGATCTCCTCCAGCCCGCGGTGCAGCGCGCATACCCACTGTCGGCCGTATTGCGTGGCCTGCTCGCGGTCGCGAATGAAACCGCCGATCTCAAGCTCCAGTATGCGACCGTGATAGTCGTTCCACGCGTGAACGGCCGTGCGGTGTTCACGCTGCTCGTGGTCGTCTCGGGTGCCGAACGGTCGTGCGCGACCCGATGACGACGACGGCCGATCAGGTGGACGCGCTGCGGGCCGCGGGCTTAGACGACCGCGAGATCTTCGAGGCCACGCTCCTTCTCAGCCTGCGCCTCGCCTTCTCGACGGTGAACGACTCGCTGGGTGCGGAGCCGAACGCCAGCTCGCCGACCGGGTGCCGGATCCCGTCCGCGCCGCGGTCACGTTCGGCCGGCCCACGGCCGAGACGCCGTCGCTCACGTAGCTAGGGCCCGGTGACGGTGACGGTGACGGTCGAGATGACCGGAACCGTGATCGTGTCCTGCACCGTGGTCGTCGGGCCGGTGACCGTGCTGGCGGGCGCCGTGACCGTGACCGGCACCGACACGGTGCGAACGACGGTCGCCACGGACGTGTCCCTGACGGTCGTGGCGACGACGACCGTACCACCGGGCAGCTGCGTCGTGTGAGCCGACAGCGGCACGGTCTGGGCGGCGACCCGGACGGCCTTGCCCTTGACGAGCACCGTCTGGGCCGGCGTGGACACGTAGCGGACGCCGTTGGACGTGATCACGTGCCCCTGGATCCGGATGGTCCGCGTCGCGGCGCCGGCCGAGCCACTCCCGCCGACGACGCTCCCGACCCAGAACCCGCACAGGGTGAGCGTGAGCGCCACGAGCGCCAGCGGCACGGCCATCCACAGGTGGACGGACTCGCGCAGCCGGCCGACCCACTCCGCGCTATCGATCCGCCAACCGTCCGGGCTCCCCACAAGTCGGGACATCTGACCCAGACATTCCCAGTTCCTCCCGACGGCGAAACCTGTTTTATGGCACGACGATCTTGTAGATGTCGCCAGCGGCGTCCGGCAGGTGTATCGGTCGTAGTACACGTCCGTCCCCGCGACGTGGTCGGAGACCGTCTGGGTCGTCGAGAACAGGTCGCGACCAGCGCCGAACGAGACCAGCACCGTCGTCGCCCCCGGCACCCACTCGACGAGCCTGACGTTCTGGCCGCAGCCGTTCCGGAGTGGGCGAAGTACCCCGTCCCGGCGGTGCTGACCGACGGGAAGTACTGCTGCTTGCCGGTCAGCGTGTTGGGACCTTCGCCTTCGTTTGAGCGCCGATGTGGTAGCGGTACACCCACAAACGCGATGTGCGCACACGTCCCACACCGCCCAGTTGCCCGAGACTTGGCCGGGGTGCGCGACCGCGTTTCGGCCCTGCACCGCACGCACAGCGTGAGCGGCTTCGAGCCCTGCCCGGCGACTGTTCGACCTCGTCGCCCTGCCTGAAAAGGTCTCGACCTATACGACATGCGCTGCGGCGGTCGCCGCTATCACGAGCAGCGACGTCGAGGACGCCCAAGCCGCAGCCTAACGAATCATCAGCGCCATCGCCGCCCACCGGCACCCCAGCCTACAAGTCGTCCGCCAAACCGGCGCGACGGCGACGCATCGTCCCGTTTTTTTAGGCGCGACGCGCCCTGACACCCGCGCTATCAGGAAAATCCCTCCCCGATGTGGTGGTTGTATCGTTTTGTTCGGCGATAGTGCCGACCAGGCACTGGTCGATCGCGCTGACCGGTACATCACCACCCCGGGTGGCGAACGCGAGCGACGCCGGCTCGATCGCGCCATCGGCGACCGGATCGCAACCTGCGGGCCCGGATCGACCAGATCGAAGCCCGCCAGTGCGAGATCCTCCACGAACAGTTCGGGAGCGTGTGCGGAGCCAGGTGGAGGCTGGCCTCGTGGTGTGCGCCCGGTGCGCCAGGCCGATCGTGCCGGGTACGCCGTGGGATCTCGGGCATGTCGACGGCAACCCGAATCTGTACCAAGGAGCAGAACATCGCAAATTCAATAGAGGTGCTCGTCCGGCGAAGAAGCCCCAACCCGCCGCGCCGTTTATGAGCGGCCCGGAGCAGATCGGCGGGCCGCGCCGCCAATCACGGGATTGGTCGTCCACTATCCCACCCATGTGAACAACTCCCACACGAGCAGCGGAGCGACGAGAATCCCGAAGATTACAGCCGCCGCGATCAGCATCATCACGGCCACGTCTCGGTCAGACATGCTGCAAAGACTAACCCGATTCTTTGGTTCAGCACCGCGATCCAGACCCGGCCTCTGGAAGATCCCTCCGCCGAAGTGTCTAGCGTGGCAACATGATGTGGAGAGTGTCACCGCCGGTGGCTGTGCCGCGTGAACCCGACGAGCGAGTCGCAGCGGTGCGAGCATTGGGCGATCGACGCGGTATTCTTCGTGATTGGTGGATTCCCACTTGCCCCCCGACTGCAAGTGCTCGTTCTGTGGCAAGTGGCAGTGGCAGGTGAAGAGCTGATCGCCGGACAAACGGCTTACATCTGCGACGAGTGCATCGAGCTCGGCGTCGAGGTTCTCAGCGAGGACACGTCGCCCCCGGCGAACACCCGTAGCGCCGCCACGCCCAATCGCCGAACCAAGCACGGCCGCCGCCTCGACGCTTAGTCGCATGGACGATGTCGATGTGCAGAGCCGTCGCCGGCGGGGGGCGGGGCGATGACCGGATCTTCGGTGAGGGGGGCCCCGATTTTCTCGTCGGCAGCCAGGGTCGCGATCTGATCGTCGGCGGGCCGAGAGACGACGAGCTTTTCGGCGGCCCCGGCGATGACGAGATTCGTGGCGGCGAACAAGCAGATCTCGTTGTTCTGGATGGTGGCGACGACTTGATCCGGGGCGGACGAGGTATCGACACCATCGCAACCGCCTTCAGCAGCCGCCCACCCGTCACGGTTAACCTCGCGACCGGCGTCGCACTCTTCCAGGGAGGCCACGATCGCCTTCATCAAATAGAGAACGTCTTTGTGGGCGGGATTCCGACCACCGTAGTTGGAACGGACGGCCGCAACGTCATCAACGTGTTTGGCCCCGCCTTGATCCACGGTCGTGGGGGCAACGACGTCATCAGGACGCATCTCGGTGACGACCGCCTGTTCGGCGGACAAGGAAACGACAGGGTCAACGGAGGCGAAGGGAACGACACCCTCGCTGGCGGGCCAGGAACAGACAACCTCAAGGGAAGCCTCGGAGACGACACCCTCGACGGTGGGCCAGATATCGACACTCTCCACGGCGGCAGCGGCACCGATACCTGCACGAACGGCGAAATACTGTTCAGTTGCCCGTAGCCGAGCCTACTCCGACATCGGTCATCCCGACGAGTGAGCGCCAGCCGAGCCGTTTGCCGCGCTCCGCGAACCCGGCGATACCGCGACATGTCCTCGTCATGCCACTCACCGCCGACGCGATGAGCACGCACCGCCACACCCGCACACCCGTCTAGCCCGAGCTCGCACCAAGACCGACCTGGCGTGGCGGACTGTGCATTTCACGAGCAGGGGCGTCGCCGGGATCCAGGAGATGCCACGGGCGGTCACGACTCGGCGCGTCTTCCACGTCGATGGGAGGCCGATCTCGTGGGTCTACTTCTGGCGGGAAGTGTGGACGCCGGCGCTCAAGCTCGCCGGACTCGAGCATCGCGCTCCGTACAACCTCCGCCACAGCTACGCCATGCACTCGTTGCAGGCTGGCGTCCCGATCGCGACGTTGGCGCGGCAGATGGGCCACGCCGACGTGTCGCGGACGTTCGAGGTCTATGGTGGTTGGGTGCGGGAGATGGGCGCGGATGCTGCCGTCCGGCGGGAGCGGTGGGCGGCTGATGAGGAGGCGCGATGGTCGACTGGACAGTCCTCGGAATAGCGGCGCTCGGCACTGTAGGCACCGTCGGCGCGGGCGCGCTTGGCTTCGCGGGGCCGAGCTGGAACGACCGGCGGATCCAAGCCGCTCGCGATCGCAAAGAGTTGCGTCAGGCGATCCGCCTGGTCAGAGCCGAACTCAAGGACATCTTGTCGTCCCTCGAAACACGAGATGAGGGTGCCGAAGACAAGTTCGGCGCTATCGCCGCAACCTTCAGCCTCATCCCCGCTCCCGAGGAGACCGAGTGGCACCGCCGTCGCGAAAAAATCGCGCTGCTTGTGGACGACGAACACGAGGATGCGTGGGAGCAGATCGCCGTGTTCCACATTCTCCTGGGACAGTTCGTCCGCTTTCTCGAACCGGGGCCGGACGGAGCTACTGAGAGCGCCGTCGAATCCGTAGCCAGCGACTTTCCGGCTCTGATCGCCGTTGGCAAGAACGCCGACCATCAGCTTGGTTCGCTCCTCTGATGGCCCTGATGTGGCCCTAGACGATCCGCAATCCCGCTCCGAGAGCGAGTAGTCGACTCCCACCTTCGGCACTGGAACCGAGGCGACACGCGACGCCAAACCCGCACGGTTATGCCGTTTCCCGCCTACCTAGGCGGAGTTCATCGTGGGGACACTTGCAGGGGTGTTCTGCCGCGGGGCACACATATGGCACACCGGGGTGGTCCACCCTAGTCTTCGTGTCCGATGCCGCGGGACGCTGATGCACGGCGGGTCGCCGAGGATGTCCTCGATACCAGCCGTGCCACCTACGAAGGCCGAACGATTGCAACAGTCGACCTCCATGACGAACGTTTTGACGTCGTGATTGTACGGTCCGGCGCTGTGCATGAGCCCAGCCACGATCCGGCACCGAAGGCCGACCCAACGCTCCTCCACAACGACCTCAGCGCCGAATACTTTGTACTCGCCGACCTAGGATGAGAGCGCACACCGAGGTGTCGGTCACGTGGGCCGAAGCCCGGAGTTGGCGGGCGGAAAGACACTTTCTCGACCCGGTCGGGTCGGCCTCGGCGGCCGCAGTCGTACACCGGCTCGGCGCGGTGTTGTCGATGGACGAGTCGCTCGCCGAGCTCGCGGTGCGCACCCGAAGCAGGACGTCGCGGGCGGGCGACATCCAAAGGGCTCTCATCGATGGCGAGGTGATCAACGCCTTCGCGTTCCGTGGCGCGATGCACTACCTGTCACCCGAGGACGGGGGCGTCTACCTCGCCCTGCGTGCAGCGGGGCGCCAGTGGGAACTGCCGAGCTGGGTCGAGCACTACCGACTTCGCCCGGCGGACTGGCCCGACTTCCGGGCCGCCGTGCGCGAGGCGTTGGAGGACGGCCCGCTCACAATCTCAGAACTGGGCGAAAGGTTGACAAGACACAGGGCCTATCGGCACCTCAAGCCTGTTTTCGACAAGGGCGCTGGCACTCTGATCAAGCCGCTCACCTGGCAAGGGGACATGAGCATGGGGCCACCTCGAGAGGGGCAGCGCACCTTCCAGCGCCTGGCAGACAACCCGAAGTGGAGCGGAATCCCCGCCCTCGACGACGCCGGACCACGCGCCATCAGGGCGTACCTCGGCACTTACGGGCCGGCTTCGATCGACCACGTTTACCGCTGGCTGGGCGAAAGCCTGAGTGCCGGCCGGCGCCGCCTCGATCGCTGGCTCTCCGAACTGTCCGGCCAACTCGTCGCGGTCGACGTTGAAGGGACAACGACGTATGTCGCAGCTGAGGACGCCGAGTCTCTCACCGCCGCACATCAGACGAACGCCGTGCGCTTCCTTCCCGGGCACGACCAATGGGTGATGGGACCTGGCACGAAGGACCGCGCCGTCACCCCACTAGCCTGCCGCGAGGCCATGACCCGCAAGGCGAACCCCGTGATCGTGGGCGGCGTGGTGCGCGCGACCTGGACGATGCGGAAGGACAGCGCGGCAAGCAACGGGGGGGAGATCGCGGTCAGGTGGCTGGACAACACGCGGCGACCCCAGAGGGCGCTCGAGACCGAGATGCAGCGACTGTCGGCGATCCTGGGTCGCGACCTGCGCCTGACCGTACAGAAGTGAGGGGCAACAGCCGAGCGGAAGACCCAGGTCCACGCGAGCGATAGTGCCGGATATTGCGCGGTCTCGGACACCGGGCGGTCCACGGCGCGGCGTTCGGGTGCTGTTTCTCATCACCTTCGTAGTCCACGGTGTCCTCCGTTACCCAAGCAGGAAGATCCTGTTGTCGTGACCCGCTCGACGGATTCGTCCCCGTCTGGTTCGCGGAGACGTGGGATTCCAGTCGGTGTACCGCTTCCCCTGAGCTCGGAGCGCGGGCGCCTAGCCGCAGGCCGATGACGCCCGTACCCTCGTAGAGGCGGCGCGATCCCTGCGTCGCTGCTGTTCCGGAGGGGGAACGGGATGAATCGACGGAGATTTGTCGCGGCGACGGCGTCGTTGCCGTTGATCGGTCCGGCCGCCGCGTGGGCGATGGGCGACCTCGCCGCACCGCCTGTCGCTGCGGACGCTGCGGTGACGGAGACCGGCGACGGAATGGCGGGCGTGCTCTGGAGCTATCTCGACCATGCGTCCTCGTGGGAGGACACGGTCTCCGACCTGCGCCGGTACGTCGCCGACGGGCATCCCGACGCCGAGCTGATGGGCTGTATCGCAGACACCATCGAGCGGGAGCTCGCTGCCGTCGACCCCGCACCGCTCGAGGGCGTGCTCGGCTTCTTTCCCGGGGTCGTCCTCATGCTGCATGGGCTCCGGAGCGTCGGCGACTACGGCGACGCCGCCACATTCGACGCGCAGTCGGCGTTCGTGCGCCGGCTCGTGGGAGCGCTCTGATGGCCGTCACCCCCGTCGCGCGGGTCGCGTTCGCGGCCGATTCCGGCGGCAGCAGCGGATCGAAGGCGCCCAGGGTCGCAACGGCGATCAACGCCGCCTTCGAACGCTTCGCGCATCCCGCCTCGACCTACCTGATCATCGGCGGGGACGAGTACTCGCTGTGCACGCCGTCCACGATGAAGCACTACGACGTCTACATCGCCAAGCAGCCCAACATCGCGAAAACACGGACGGTCATGACGCCCGGAAACCACACGAACGGGCCCGGCGGGAAGCGCGGCTCGAGGCCGCTCCCGAGCGCGCAGGCCTGGCTCGACTACAACCGCGCGAACGGGACGCTGTCGCGGACGAGCGGCGGCTGGATCAACCGGGCCGAGGGCATCCCGCTGACCGACCAAGTCGTCGACATCGCCGGGATCCGGTTCATCCTCGTCAACTCGGGCGCCGTCGAGAACCTCGTCGACCGGCCCGGCTGGCCCGTACCGCACACTGGCGGCTCGGTGGCGGGGAACGCCCGCGTGGGGTGGCTCCGCTCGGCGTGGGCCCCGGGACGGGCGAACGTCGTCATCACACACCACGTCCGATGGAGCTACTACGGCGGCGGCCACGACAACCCCACGATGCAGAACCTGATCGACGAGATCCTGGGGCGAAACGACGGCAGCACGCCGCACTCGTCGCTCATCCTTCAGGGTCACGATCACAACATGCAGCTCATGCGGCCCCAGGCGCAGACGGCGTCCTACCCGGGGCTGACGAGCGCGGTTGTCGGGCTCTGTTCGACCTCCCCGGGCACGCACGCCGCCCCGCAGTCGAACACGTCGCAGAAGTCATGGCTCGAGTTCGCGAACATCGGCGTGGGAGCGTGCGGCTTCCTCCAGATCGACATCATGAGCGACCTGAGCCTCGAGCTCTCGATCATCGATGCCGCCGACACGTCGGGCAAGCTGATGGCGAACACGCCGGCGACGGGCGTCACCGGCCCGGCGAGGGCGACGATCGCGACCGCCTGATCAGCTCGCGGCTCGGCTGCGCGGCTTGGCGCGCCAGGCGTGGTCGGCCGGCAGGAGATCGAGCAGGTCCGAGACGCGCAACCGCCCGCCGGGACGGAGGTGCCGGGACGCGTGGATCTGATACCTGTTTCGCCGTCCGACCCTGCGGCGGGTGACGAACCCGCCGGCCACCAGGTCGCGCAGGATCATCTGCGCCGCGCGCTGGCTGATGCCGACGTCGCGAGCCACGTCGACGAGCCTGATCTCGGGGTCGTTGGCAATCCGGAGCAGCACGGCACTGTGGTTCGTGAGAAAGCGCCAGTTCGCTCGGCCGCCACCGCCTGGACAGCCGGAGTCATCCACGTCGCCCGGGATCCTAGCGTTGCCTCGAGACGAAACCGCGGGACCAGCGGGTCGACAGCGCTACTCGCGCGAATCCCCTCGCAGGATCTCGAAGGTCTCGCGCAGGCCGAGCTCGTGGATCCAGTCGCCCAGGATCGCGGCATCGACTCCCGCGCGCTCGAGTGCAAGCACCTCGTCGCGCGTGTGGATGCCGCCCTCCGACAGCACCGCCTTCCCGGCCGGCACCTCCTCGAGCAGCGAGAACGTCCGCTCGAGGTCGAAGCCGCGGTCCTCGAGGTGGTTCTGCACGAGGAACGAGTCCGGGTCGAGGAGCTCCAGCGCCACCTCGATCTCCTCCTCCTCCGCGACCTCGACCACGACGTCGAGCCCGAGGTCGCCGGCAACCGACTGCATGCGCACGAACTCGTCGTCGTCACCGTCGAACGCCGCCGCGATGAGGACGACGCCGTCGGCCCCGCCGAGCCGGCTCTCGTACAGCTGGTACGGATCGATCAGGACGCCCTTGTGAAGCACGGGCAGCCTGGCCGACTCGAGCCCCGGCGGGACGGCTTCCGCCGCGATCGCGAGGCCCGCGGCGCCCGCCTCCTGCGCCTCGGCGAGGAGCGCCGGGTCGGCCTCGGCGATCCGCAGCACGAACGAGATCTCCTCGCCGACGACGCCCTCGGTGAACGGCCGGATCGAGTCGAGGTGACGAACCGCCTCCTCGAGCTCCGGGAGCGGCCTCGAGCCGCGGCGCTCCTCGACGGCGCGCCGGCTCGACGAGATCAGCCGGTCAAGCGACGGCATCGGCGGTCAACTCGGGGAGGGTGGCCGGAGGCGCGAGTGGGATCGGGTCCGGGTGGTCGGTCGCGACCGGTAAGGGAGGCATCAACGGGCCCAGTGTATCTCAGACGCCGAGCCGGTCGAGCTCGGCCGAGTCGCGCCGCCAGTGCGGGCGGACGCGGACCCTGATCTCGAGATAGACGTCAGTGCCGAGCAGTTCCTCCACCCCGGGGCGAGCCGCCGTGCCGATCGCCTTCACCATCGCGCCGCCGCGGCCGACGAGGATGCCTTTCTGCGACTCCGTCTCGCAGATGAGCCGCGCCTCGACCACCGTCCGGGCGCCTTTCCGAGCCCGCACCTCGTCGACCTCGACCGCCACGGCATGCGGTACCTCGTCGCGCGTCAGGCGAAGGGCCTGCTCGCGCACGAGCTCGCCGATGCGGTGCTCGACGGGCTGGTCGGTGGTGACGCCGTCCGGGAAGTACGCCGGCCCCGCGGGCAGGAGCCCGACCAGCTGGGCGAGGAGTGCGTCGGTGCCGTCGCCCTTGAGCGCGCTGAGAGGATGGATCGACCGCGCCTCGCCAAGCTCCGCCGCCGCCGCAAGCGCGGGCAGCACCCGGTCCGGCCCGAGGCCGTCGGTCTTGTTCACGGCGACGATGCACGGCGCCGAACCTGTCCGCAGGAGGCGCTCGGCGATGTAGCGGTCGCCGGGGCCGATCGGCACGCGGCCGTCGAGCATCAGCACGGTCGCGTCGGCGTCGGCGAGGGCGGCGTCGACCGCCCGCTGCATGCGCTCGGTGAGCCGGTCGAACGGCTTCTGGAAGCCGGGCAGGTCGGCGAGGAGGAGTTGAAATCCCGGCCGGCTCACAACGCCGAGGGCCCGCCGCCGGGTGGTCTGCGGCGTGGCGGAGACCGTCGCCACGTGCTGGCCCACGAGCGCGTTCACCAGCGTGGACTTGCCGACGTTGGGGCGGCCGGCGAGCGCGACGACCCCCGAACGGTACTGCTCCTCGCTCACGGCTCGAAGCGGTCGGGCAGGAGCTCGGCGACGCTCGTGGCGACCACGTCCCCGCCGCTGCGGTAGACGACGGTCATCGACGGCGAGAACTCGGCCAGCACCTGGCGGCACGCACCGCACGGGGGCGCCGAGGCCGCGTCGGCGTGGACCGCGATCGCCGAGAAGTCGCGCAGTCCGGCTCCGACGGCCGCGAACACGGCGTTTCGCTCCGCGCAGGAGGTCAGGCCGTAGGAGGCGTTCTCGACGTTGACGCCCAGGATGGGATCGCCGCCACCGGCCGGTTGGAGCGCCGCCCCCACCGGGAACCTCGAATACGGCGCGTGGGCATGCCGGGCGGCGCCGCGGGCGGCCTCGTAGAGGTGCAGCTCGTCATCGGTCGGCGTGCGCACGCTGCGATCGTAGCCCGAGGTGGTTCACGGGCTGGGAAGCGTGGTGCCGCCGGGTGCCGGGAGCACCGTCGCCCCACTGGGAGGATCGGCGGGTGCGGCCGGCGTCGCGGTTGCCGGAGGCGGCGTTGCGGTTGCCGGAGGGGGCGTCGCGGTTGCCGGAGGCGGGGCCGCGGTCGACGTGGTCGTCGCAGTCGGCGTCGGGTGCCCGTGATGCCGATGCCGGGGCCGCTTGACATGACGGTGCCGGTGCGGCCTGTCGGTCCGGGCCGGCGCTCGGGGATGGGCGGCCGCGCGGGCTGCCGGCGTCGAGAGCGTTCTCACCGGGATGGTGGCCGGCGCGGCCGTCCGCTCGGCGTGCGCCCCCGGGTCGACGAGCGCCAGCCCGGCCATGACCGCAACCACCGCGCCGGCGACGACGGTGGAGACTCGACGCCAGCGCCCGGGCACCCTGGCCGCGGCCCGCTCCATGGCATCGAGCTCGTCGTCGTCGAAGATGCCGCTCAGGCCCGGCGGGTCGGCGGCTGTCACGGCCGCCGCGGCGGTGCCGGCGCGTTCCAGCTCGTCGAGGCAGTCGCCCAGTGAGCTGAACCCGCCGGCCGCCGAGCGCTCGGCCCAGTCGCGCAGACCGTCGGGGATGTCGCGGCGCGCGACCAGTGCGTCGAGCAGGCGCGAGAGCATCCGCTGGCCACCGCCGGGGGGTGCTTCCGGGACGGCCCCCGGCAGCGGCAGGAGCGGGCGCTCGAGGAACGGCGTGGGCCCGGGGCCGACCGCGAAGTCGTCGACGCCGGCCAACTCGGGCGCGAACCCAGCCGCGGCGACTCGCTCGACCAGCCGCCCGAACCCCAGCACGAGCCGGGCGCCGTCGGCCGGGCCCGGCAGGCGCATCGCCCGCCACCGCACCACGGGAACGCCCAGACTCGGGGGGAGCGCCAGGTACCAGTGGCTGCGATGGCGGCCGAAGTCGAGCACACCGCACACCTCGCCGCACGCCATCCCGCGCCAGCGGGCGATCGTCTCGGCGAGGTCGTCCTCGTCCCACCCCCCCGTGAGGAACACGAGCCGTACCTGGCTGGCACGGCCGGAGTGGGTGTCGAGCGCGTCGACCGGGCCGCTCGGATTGCCGGCGAGGGCGGTGGGACTGACGAGGTACCGGTCGGCGACGATGTTCGCGGGGGGCGGTGCGGCGGCCATGGCCCCAGCGTACGTACGCACCCGTCACATGACGACGGCCTGACCGTCACAAGTAAGTGACACGCGTACCGGACGGTCGTGGCTCCAGCGAAGACCGCGCTCTTCGCTGGAGCGCCCCAGAACAACGCCACCCCGTAAGGAGGGGGCTCGCGGGGGAACCCTGGGTTCCCCCGCATTAAGAGAACGCCTGGAAGATGGCGGCCGTGACCATCGCGCCCAGTACGCCGCCGTACAGCACCTCGAGTGTCGTGTGGACCCGGGCCTCGATCCGCGTCTGCGCCACGAGCAGCGCCATCATGAAGACCAGCGTCGAGACGAGCACCTGGTTCTGGTAGGACTGCGTGATGAACGTGACCGCCGCCCAACCGCCGAACGCGACGGCGGCGTGGCCGGACGGCAGGCCGCCCCGAAGCGGCGTGCCTGTTCCGAACCGGGCCTTGATGGCGACCACGAGCAGGATGACGGCCGCGATCGCGATCACGGTCACGTGCGGAGGCGAGTGCCGGACCGTGTCGATCGCGCGGCTCGTCGGATGCCGGAGCCGCGGCCCGAACACGAGATAGCCGACAAAGAGCGCGTTCACCGCGGCGACCAGCACCGCCCCGGCGGCGATGTCCTTGGCCGCGCGGGCGACCGGGTCGAATGTGCCCGTCGCGAGGTCGATGGCCTTCTCGAGCGCCGTGTTGAACATCTCGGCGATGAGGACGAACGAGACCGAGAGCATGAGCGCGAGCATCTCGAAACGGCTCGCTCCGAGGACGACTCCGAGCGGGAGCACGGCGAGCGCGACGAGGAAGTGGATGCGCATGTTGCGCTGGGTGCGCACCACGTAGATCACGCCCTCGAAGGCGTAGTTGAAGCTCGCGACCAGGCTGCCCGCCTCACGCCTGGCGGCCGAGAACGGCGCCGAGCGGCGCGCGGCGCGGCGGGTCTCGTCGCCGTTACGAAGGAGGGACGGCAACCGGCTCGACCTCCTCGAAGATGGCCCGTTGACGGCGGAGCATGTCACCGTTATCGGCCTCGTGGTCGTATCCCACGAGGTGCAGGACGCCGTGCACGAGGAGGAGCGCGATCGGCGTCCCGTCCGCGTCGGCCCGCGCCGGGCACACGACCACGTCGCCGAGCTGACGCGGCAGCCCATCCGGCAGGGCGTCGCGACCGTCGAGCGGGAACGACAGGACGTCGGTCGGCTCGTCGCGGCCCCGGTGGGCGGCGTTCAGCGCGGCCATCTCCGCGAGCTCGACGAGGACGACCCCGACCTCGCCGGCGGTTACGCCCTCGGCCCGAAGCGTCGCGACCACCGCGGCGCGGGCCGCGTCCTCGTCGACGGCCTGCCCGGTGCGGTTCTCGACCTCGACGTGGACGGTCACTCGCGCGCGCCCTCGCCGGTCTGCTCGGCGTGCTCCGCGTAGGCGCTCACGATCCGCTGGACGAGCTTGTGGCGGACGACGTCGGCGTCGGAGAAGTGGACGAACGCGACGTCGGGCACCCCGTCGAGGACGCGCATCACGTGCATCAGCCCCGAGCGCTGGTCACGGGGCAGGTCGATCTGCGTGATGTCGCCGGTGACGACGATGCGCGACCCGAACCCCAACCGGGTCAGGAACATCTGCATCTGCTCGGGGCTCGTGTTCTGGGCTTCGTCGAGGATGATGAACGAGTCGTTCAGCGTGCGGCCGCGCATGAAGGCGAGCGGGGCGACCTCGACCATCCCCTTGTCCATGTACGACGCGAGCCGCTCGGCGTCCAGCATGTCGTGGAGCGCGTCGAAGAGCGGGCGCAGATACGGGTCGACCTTGGCGAGCAGGTCACCGGGCAGGAACCCCAGCCGCTCGCCGGCCTCGACCGCCGGGCGCGTGAGGATGATCCGGGCCACCTCGCGCTCCCCCAGGGCGGCGACCGCCAGCGCGATCGCGAGGTAGGTCTTGCCCGTGCCGGCCGGCCCGATCCCGAACGTGACCGTGTTCGCACGGATCGCGTCGACGTAGCGCTTCTGCCCGATCGTCTTGGGCGAGACCTGCTTCCCCCGGTGCGTCCACACGACGTCGTGCAGCACGTCGACCGCGCGCCCGTCCGCCGTCAGCACCCCGGCAACTGCGTCGACCGTCTGCGGGCCGACGCTCACGCCCTCGGCAACGAGCTGCGCGAGCTCGGCCATCACCGAGCGGGCCCGCTCGACCGCCTCGTCGTCGCCGTCCAGGGTGAGCTCGTTGCCCCGGAGGTAGGCCTCGACCCCGGAACGCTCCGCCAAAGCCCTGAGCATCGCATCGCGGTCCTGCCCGAGCTCGGTCGCGAGCTCGTTCTCAACCGAGAGTTTCACTCGTGCCATGCGCGGGGAAGTGTAGATTCCAGGACGGGATGGAAACGCTGCGGCTGATCCTGGGCTCGAAGGCGTTCGCCACGATCGCGGGCGGCTCGCTGCTCATGATCCTCGGCGCGGCCCTGGGCGTGGCGATCGGCTCGGACTCGAGCTCGGCTGCCGCCACCACCCTGTCGACGATCACCAAGAACGGCACCACGAGGATCGTGGCGGTCTCCGCGAAGCCTACGACAGTGGACCACAAGGTCAAGGTGACCGTCACCAAGAGGAAGACGTTGACCGAGCCGGGCGGAACATCCGTTCGCACCGTCACCGGCCCGACGCACACTGTCACCGACGTTCGCACGCGGACCGTCACGAACACCGTCCCGACAACCGTCACGCAGACGATCACGGTCACCGTCGCGCCCTAGCGTCCGAGACGCTCGCGCACCAGTGCGGCGGCCGCGGCGCCGTCGACGCGGCCCTCGCCGCGGGCCGTCACCAGGCCCATCACGCGGCCCATGTCGCGCATCGACTCTGCACCGGTCTCCGCAAGAGCGGCGTCCACCAGTGCCGCGAGCTCGGCCTCGGTCATCGCGGCCGGCAGGAACTCCTCGATCACCGGCACGTCCGCCGTCTCTGCGGCGGCCCGATCATCGCGCCCGGCGGTGCGGTAGCTCTCGGCGGCCTCCAGTCGCTGCTTTCGCTCGCGCCGTAGCACCGCCTCCGCGTCCGATTCCGAGAACGCGCCCCTCGGCACCGACTTCTCGGCACGCTGGAGGGCCGACAGGATCAAGCGGAGGGCGTCCACCCGGCTGCGGTCGCCCGCGCGCATCGCCCCCGTGAGCTCGGCCTTCACCCGCTCGATCACGCCACCACCTCCACGATCGTCCCCGGCCGGCCGCCCGCGACAACGAGCGGGGTGTAGTCGTCGGTGTACCCGCGCCCGGCCACCGTCTCGATGAGTACGCGCTGGCGGGTGCCCGAGAGCGCCTGCCGGTGAGCCGCGGCCTGTGCGTCGGCGACCTCGCGCACGCGACGCGACCGCTCGGCCTTCACCCCTGCCGGGACGGGATCGGACGTGGCGTCGGCAGTGCCCGGTCGCGGCGAGTACGGAAAGACGTGCACGCGCGTGAACCCCGCTTCGCGGACGGCCGCAAGCGTGCGCCCAAAGGCCGCGCCGTCCTCGGCCGGATGGCCCACGATGACGTCGGTGGTGAGGTTGATGCCGGCAACGAGCTCCCGCGCGCGGCGGACGGTCGCCAGAAACCGAGCCGCCGTGTAGCGGCGCCGCATCGCCCTCAGCACGCCGTCGTCGCCTGACTGCATCGGCACGTGCAGATGCCGCGCGACGCCCGGGTGGATCAGCGCGGCGAGGAGCGCGTCCGACACGTGGTTCACCTCGATGGACGAGAGCCGCACCCGCTCGATCCCGCCGACGCCCGCGGCGGCGGCGAGCAGGTCGGGCAGGCGCATCCCCGCCGGCCGGTCGCGGAAGCACCCGAGGTTGATGCCGGTCAGGACGATCTCGCGGTGCCCCTGGCGGGCCCGTCGGGCCACATCGGCGAGCACATCGGCGGCGGCCCGGCTGCGGCTCGGCCCGCGAACCTGCGGGATCACGCAGTAGCTGCATGTGAACGAGCAGCCGTCCTGCACCTTGACGTAGGCCCGGGTGCGCGGGAACGCCGCCTGCGGGCCGGCGCATCCGAGGTCACCCACCCATCCCGCGACGAGCGCCGGGACGGTTTCGGGCGGGCCGCGCAGGACGGTGACGTTCCCGGCCACGTCCTCGAACGCCGCCCCGGCCAGGTTCGCGCCGCAGCCGGTGACGAGCACGCGCTCGGCCGTGCGCGCCGCCCGCCGGACCGCCTTCCGCGACTTGGCGACGGCCTCGGCCGTGACGCAGCAGGTGTTGACGACCCGCACCCGCGCGCGCTCCGGATCGACCTCGGCGTGACCCGCCTCGGCGAGCCGCTCGCGGATCTCCTGGGCGTCGGTCATCGACACCTTGCACCCCAGGAACTCGGCTGCGAACCCGCTCACCCCAGGAACCCCATCTCGCGCAGCGCCAGCGCGGCGGCCACGATCGCCGCGGTCTCGGTGCGCAGGACGACCGGCCCGAAGGTCGCGACCGCGACGCCGCTCGTCCGCGCGAGCGCGAGCTCGACGTCTGAGAATCCGGGCTCCGGCCCGATCAGGAGCGTCGCCTGCCTGCGGCCGACGATCCGGTCGGCCAGGCCGCCCGAGGCGCCCTCGTGGCTCAGCACGACAGCCTCGGGTGAGAGGACATCGGCGTAGGCAGCCGGCTCCAGGATGTCCGGCACGCGCGCCTGCTTGGACTGCTTCGCCGCCGCCTCGGCCACCCGCCGCCAGCGCTCGATGCGAGGTGGCGTGAACCGCCCCTTCAGGAGCTCCGTGCTGAGCGCTCCGATGCGGGCGACTCCGAGCTCCGTCAGCTTCTCGACGGCGCTGTCCGAGCGCGCCCCGGGCTGGGCGATCCACACGGTCACGATGGGTGCGGCCACGGCGTCGATCTCCTCCATGAGCTCCAGCCCGCCGGGCGCGACCCTCGCACGGTGCACGCGACCGCCGGCGGCGACCTCGCAAGTATCGCCGACCCGAAGGCGCAGGACGTGCTCGAGGTGATGGTGATCTGCCGGCGTAAGGACGGCTACGCCGGCGCGCACGTCCTGGGCGAAGAACCGGTAGGCGTGGCGGGTCACGGCTCGAGCACCTCGGCCGCCCAGCCGTCGATCGCCACCCGGATGCCACCGCCGAGGGTCTGGTCGGCGGTCAGCCCCGAAGCGAGGATCCGGTCAGGGAGGTCGGGCCGCTCGAGCAGACGCTCCAGGAGGCCCAGCTCGAGGTTGGCCAGCCAGAGGGGCGCCCGCGGCAGCGGATCGGTGAGGACGTCGGCCCGGGCGACGGCCACCTCGACGCCGTTTCGGACGGCGTTCTCGGCCGCGGCACCGACGGCCAGCACATCGACGTCGAACGCCTGGAGCGGCCCGAACCCGAGTCGGGCGGCGGCGACCGAGAGGACGCCGGAGCCGCACCCCAGGTCGAGCGCCGGCGACGGCTCGAGCCGGCCGAGCAGCTCGAGCGCGGCCCGTGTGGAGCCGTGGGCACCGGTCCCGAACGCCCGCCCGGGATCGATCACGATCGCGATCTCCTCCGGGTCGAACCACGGCGGGCCGATCCAGAGCCGGCCCACACGAACGGGCCGGTGAAACGCCCGCCACGCATCCTCCCAGCCGGGGGCGACGGGCTCCGGGTCGAGGTCGGGCGCGGGCGGCGTGTCGGCGTAGCCCGCGAGCACCACGTGCGCCCCGTCGCGCTCCTCCTCCACACCGGCTGGGAAGAGCTCGAGCATGCGCACCAGGGCGACCTCTGCGTCGTCGGCGGGGACGCGCAGGCGGTAGCGGTTCACCTGAAGGCCGCGCGCAGGCGGCCGAGGAAGCTCCCGTCGTGCGCGTAGGTCGCGTCGTCGACGCCGCTCTCGAACCCGTGCAGCTGGGCGCGCTGCTCGTCAGTCAGCTTGCGCGGGATCATCACGCCGACCACGATGCGGTGGTCGCCGCGGCCGCGGCCGCCGAGCACGGGGATCCCTCGGCCGCGCAGCACGATCACCTCGCCGGGCTGCGTGCCGGGCTTCACCTCGATCTCCTCGCTGCCCTCCAGCGTCTCGACGGCGACGGTCGCGCCGAGCGCCGCCCGCGTGAACGGCAGGTCGAGCACCGTGACCAGGTCGTTGCCGTCGCGCTCGAACCGCGGGTCGGAGGCCACGGCCACCTGCACGTACAGGTCCCCCGCCCCGCCCTCGCCCTCGTGGCCCCGACCGGCAAGCCGCAGCCGCTGCCCCGAGGCGATGCCGGGCGGCACCTGCACCTCGACGCCGCGCCGGACGGTCAGCCGGCCCCGCCCGCGGCACTCGCTGCAGGGCGAGTCGATGCGGACGCCGCGCCCGCCGCACGCGGCGCAGGCCGATGCCTGCACGAACTGGCCAAACGCCGTCTGCGCGACGTGCTGCACACGGCCCGAGCCGCCACATTCCGGGCACTGTTGCGGCTGCGTCCCGGGCTCCGCGCCGGTCGCGTCGCAGCGCTCGCACCCTGCGATCACGTCGACCGCCACCTCGCGCGTGACGCCGAACGCCGCCTCGGCGAGGGTCAGCTCGATCGAAGCCGTCGCGTCGCCGCCGCGCGGCCGCGCGCGCCTGCCGCCCGAGAAGATGTCGTCGCCGAAGAACGCCCCGAGCAGATCCGACAGGCTCGAGAAGTCCATGAACTGCTCGGTGTGGAATTGGGTGCCGGCGATGCCGGCGTGCCCGAACCGGTCGTACCGGGCTCGGGTGTCGGCATCGCTCAGCACCTCGTACGCCTCGGCGGCCTCGCGAAATCGCTCGGCCGCCTCGGGCGCCGGGTTCACGTCCGGATGGAGCTCACGCGCCAGCCGCCGGAACGCTTTCTTGACGTCCGCATCGGAGGCGTCGCGAGGGACGCCCAGAACGTCGTAGTAGTCTCGCCTCGCCACCACGCCCGTAGTCTACGGGCGGGCTTTCACCACTCGTGGAAGCCGCGGCCGCCGCGGTGGTGATGAACATGCGCCAGGAACAGCGCAAGCGACGTTGCCCACAAGAACAACGCCGGCCGCCTTGTCAGGATCTTCATCGTGTTCCCTCCCGTGCCCTTGGACGGAGATTTCCGTCGTCTACCAGCGGACGTCCTGTAGAGCGTCTGCCGCCCTCCGGTAGAGCTCGGCGGCCCGCTCGGGGTCGCCTCGCCTGGTTGCCACATCTCCGAGCGCTACCCATGACCCGGCCATGTGGCTGATGGATTCCACCGCGGCGAAGCACGCCGCCGCGGCCTCAAAGTCCCGCTCGGCCTCGTCGATGCGATCCAGCCCCAGGTGGGCCTTGCCCATGACGAGACGAGCGTTCCCTTCTTCTTGTCGGTATTCCGCGCGCCCGCCCAATAGCTCGATTGCGCGATTTGCACTCTCGATCGCCCCTTCGGGGTCTCCGGAGTGCAGGCGTGCTGAGGCCAGCGATGAGGCCGCGAACGCCGCGTCGACCCGGTTGTCCTGCTCGACGGCGATCCGGAACGACTCGCGCAGGAGCGGCACCGCCTCGTCGGGCCGACCCGTGATGGCGTGTAGCTGGCCGAGGTTGTTCAGGAGCTTCCCGACGTACTCGTGGTCGGAGACGCGCTCGAAGAGCGCCTTCGACCGCTCGGCGTAGTCGCGCGCGCGGGTGTACTCGTTGCGGCGCTCGGCGACGAGCGAGGCGTCGAGATAGGTCTCGGCGAGGACGCGGTCGTCGTCGAGGGCACGGGCCAGCTCGAGCGCCTGCTGCACGTCCTCGGCGGCCGCGGTGAAGTCCTTCTGCCGGCGGCGGATCTTCGCGCGGGTGTTCAGGATGCGGACTCGCAGCGCGTCAGACGTCCGGTCGGCGGCGCCCGCGAGGCGCAGAGCCTCGTCGAGGAGCGCGACGGCCGTCGCGTGGCTTCCCATCTTGAAGCGGACGACGCCCAGCCGGTAGAGCACGTCTGCGTGATCGGCTTCGGCACCCTCCTCGTTGGTGGCCGCTGAGGCGGCGGCGCCCAGCAGGTCAGCGGCCTCCTCGAGCCGGCCGAGATGATGAAGCGCCCAGCCGAATGCCATGCTGTGGCGCAGGGCGAGCAGCGCGTCCCCGGAGGACTCGACGCCGGGACGAACGCGCACGAGATCGTCGACGGCCTCGGCGTAGCGACGCGCCTCGACGGCCGCCTCGGCGCGCGCGACAGCCACCTCGCATACGGCGCGCGCGGACGGCCCAGCGTCACCCTCGAGCGCGGTGCGCTCCACTCCGAGCCGCTCTGTCAGCCACGCGATCGCCGCCGGCGAGGGCTTGGTCTTTCCAAGCTCGACCTGGCTCACGTACTCCTTCGTGAAGCGGTCGCCGCCGAGCTCGGCCTGGGTGAAGCCCGCGTCGAGACGCAGCGCCCGCACCCTGGCGCCGACCCCCTCGGGAGCCGGCCGGACACGGGCGCTGCCGTGACGCTCGGCTGTCCTCGTACGTGCCATCGGTCTCAGAGTAGCGGACGAAGGTCTACTTGACCAGTCACCCTCGAGAGGATGCTACTGGTCGCCATTTTCCCTTTATCCAAACCGATTCCTGCTCGATCAAGCATGAATTCTCGATCTACTTGATTTCACCCTTTTCGGGGACTTGACTGCCGGCGGGCTGATCGGCTATCGTGAGCTTCACAACGCGAAGACGGCACGCTCGAGAAGGCGATGTCGGAGACAGGAACTTGAAGCCGGTGGGCCGCCGGTAGAAGGATTCGGGAAGTCTCCGGGGTCTCATCGCCCAACTCGGCGACCGGGGGTCGGAGTCACAAAGCGCGGTGGTGAGGACTGGAGCCCCTCACCACCGCGCGACTCATTTTTGAGAAGCCACCGGGACCCTCGCCGCGCGGCCTGAGGAATGACCCATCGAGGGGTCATTCCTCATAGATCTCGGCGACGAACTCCGACAGGGCGTGCGCGGCTCCGCGGACGGACTGGATCGCCACCGCGTAGTCCATCCGCCGCGGACCTATCAGCGAGACGGTGCCGAGGTTCCGCGTCGCGAGCCCGTAGTTCGCGGCGACCATCGCGAGGCCACGCATATAGGGCACCGTGTGGTCGGCGCCGATGCGGAGATACGGACGCTGGGAGTCGAGCGCCTCGCGGAGCATCTCCAGCATCCCGACCCGTCCCTCCAGCACGCGGACGAGGTCGTTGATCTCGGCCAGGTCCGCGAAGTGCATCTCCTCGACCAGCCTGGCGCCGCCGCCGACGTAGAGCTGCTGCTCGGCCGCGTCCACGAGCTCCGTGAACGCGGGCCGGAGTGCGTCGAGGAACGCCCGCTCCCTCGTCGAGAGCCCGGGCTCGTCAAGCCGCGTCACGAGCGTCCGTCCGCCGAGCCGGACGCCGGTGAGCTGCTCGTTCAGGAAGGCGTTCCCCCACTCGGCGAGCTTCGGATCGACGACGCCCGGGAACGGGAAGATCCGCTTCGTGACCCCGCCCGTCGCCGTGATCACGACGACCATCACGACCTGCGGCTGGAGCACGATCACCTCGATGTGGCGGATCTCGGTCGTCTCGAGCGGCGGCGCCGTGACGAGGGCGACGAGCGACGTGACCTGCGACAGCATCTCGGTCGTGACGCGAAGGGCCGTGTCGACCTCGCTCCGGACGTTCGAGAGGTCGACCGGGAGCACGGCCGCCGCGAGCGGCTGCTCGAGGAGCGACTCCGCGTAGAGCCGGTAGCCGGCATCGGTCGGCACCCGGCCCGCCGACGTGTGCGGGTGGTCGAGGAAGCCGCGCGCCTCGAGCTCGGCCAGCTCGTAGCGTACGGTCGACGCCGATGCATCCACGGCTCCCAGCTCGACCAGGGTCTTCGATCCGATCGGGTGGCCGCCCGCGATATAGGCGTCCACCACGCGCGTCAGGATCAGGATCTGGCGCGGCGTCAGCGGAAGGCGCGGGCTCATCGCAGCACGCTCGCGACGACGTCGTTGGCGAGGAACCGGCCGCGGTCCGTGAGGGCCATCGAGCCGTCGCGGCGGTCGAGCATGCCGGCGGCTGCGAGCCGTGCGCACGCGCCGTCGTCGACGAGCACGGCAAGCCCGTTCAGCTCGAGCGGCGTGTCGAGCCGCAGGCCGAGCATCAGCCGCTCGGTTCCGCGCTCGGCGGGCGTCAGCAGCTCGACCTCGGCCGGTGGGTGGTCGCCGGCCTCCACGGCCGCCAGATAGCCGCGCACGCCGGGGCGGTTGCGGCGCCGCTCGAGGCCGACCGTCGAGACCGCTCCGACGCCCACGCCGAGGTAGTCGTGGCCGAGCCAGTAGCCCAGGTTGTGGCGGCACTCGTGGCCCGGGCGGCAGAAGTTGGCCGTCTCGTACCAGCGGTAGCCCGCCGCCCGCATCCTGGCCACGACCTCCTCGTAGTAGACCTCCATCGCCTCGGCCTGCCGCTCGAGCTCGCGGCCGTGGCGGTGCGTGAAGCGAGTGCCCGGCTTGGCCTCGAGCTCGTAGGAGCTGACGTGATTGGGCTCGAGCGCCAGCAGGTCGTCGAGGTCGGCCCGCAGGTCGCCGAGGCCCTGGCCCGGAACCCCAAAGATCAGGTCGAGGTTGAGACTTTGAACGCCCGCGTCGCGCAGGAGCGCGACCGCGCGTGCGATCTGCTCCGGCCGGGCACGCCGCTCGAGCACGTCCAGAACATGCGGCCGGAAGCTCTGCGCGCCGAGCGAGACCCGGGTCACGCCACCCTCGACCAGAACTTGAGCCTTGGCGCGCGTGATCGTCTCGGGGTTGCACTCGACCGTCACCTCGCCGGCAGCGGGGAGCGCAGCCAGGAGGCGCGCGAGGTCGGCGTCGGCCAGGATCGACGGCGTGCCGCCGCCGACGAAGATGGTCTCGGGCTCGACCCGCGCGCGGCCGAGCTCCGCGGTCAGCGCGTCCACGTAGCGGCCGCGCTCGTCCTCGTGGCCCGTCACGGTGACGAAGTCGCAGTAGCCGCACCGATGCGCGCAGAACGGCACGTGCACGTAGAGATGCCGGATCCCCGCGGCGCTCATGCCGCCCCCTCGCGGTTGATCTCGAGGACTGCGAGGAACGCCTCCTGCGGTACCTCGATCGAGCCGACCTGCTTCATCCGCTTCTTGCCGGCCTTCTGCTTCTCGATCAGCTTTCGCTTGCGCGAGACGTCGCCGCCGTAGCACTTGGCGAGCACGTCCTTGCGCTTGGCCTTCACCGTCTCGCGGGCGATGACCCGCGAGCCGATCGCCGCCTGGATCGCCACCTCGAACATCTGCCGCGGGATCCGCGCGCGCAGCGCCTCCACGAGCGCGCGGCCCTGCCGCTGCGCGTTCCCCCTGTGGGTGATGAGCGAGAGCGAGTCGACCCGCTCTCCGCCGAGCAGCACGTCGACCTTCACCACGTCGCCGGGCTGGAAGCCGATCATGTCGTAGTCGAACGACGCATATCCGCGGGTACGCGACTTCAGCTGGTCGTAGTAGTCGAGCACGATCTCGGCCAGCGGAATCTCGTAGATGAGCTGCACCCGCTCGGGGCTGAGGTACTCCATGTGCCCGTAGACGCCCCGGCGCTCCTGGTTCAGCTCCATGACCGCCCCGACGTGCTCGGACGGGCAGATGATCGACGCCCGCACGAACGGCTCCTCGGTCGCGAGGATGTCGCGGTCGGGCATCTGGGCCGGGTTGTGAACCTCGACCCAGTCCCCGTCCGCCTCCTGCACCCGGTAGGCGACGTTCGGGGCGGTGACGAGCAGGTCGAGGTCGTGCTCGCGCTCGAGCCGCTCGCGCACGATGTCCATGTGCAGGAGGCCGAGAAAGCCGCACCGGAACCCGAACCCGAGCGCGCGTGAGGTCTCGGGCTCGTACGACAGCGCGGCGTCGTTCAGCTTGAGCTTCTCGAGCGCGTCGCGAAGCTCGGGGTACTCGTCGGAGTCGGTCGGGAACAGGCCCGCGAACACCATGGGCTTCACCTCGCGGTACCCTGGCAGCGGTTCCGCCGCGCCGTGGCGGGCCTGCGTCAGCGTGTCCCCCACTCGCAGCTGCGAGACGTCCTTGAGGCCCGTGATGACGTATCCCACCTCGCCGGCGGACAGGTGCTTGGCGGCTCGCATGGCCGGCGAGAAGAATCCGAGCTCCTCGACGTCGAACACCGTCCCCTGCGCCATCGCCTTCACCTTCTCGCGCGGGTGAAAGGAGCCGTCGACAACGCGCACGAACGCGACGACCCCGCGGTACTGGTCATACGACGAGTCGAAGATGAGCGCCCGGGCGGGCGCGTCGGGCTCACCCCGCGGCGGCGGGACCCGGTCGACGACCGCCTGAAGGACGTCCGAGACGCCGGCGCCGGTCTTCGCCGAGATGCGGATGACGTCGTCGCCGGATCCGCCGACCAGGTCGGCGACCTGCCGGGCCACGCCCTCGGCGTCGGCGGACGGCAGGTCGATCTTGTTCACGACGGGCACGATCTCGAGCTCATTCTCGATCGCGAGGTAGGCGTTGGCGAGGGTCTGCGCCTCGATGCCCTGAGCGGCGTCGACGACGAGGATCGCCCCCTCGCACGCGGCCAGGCTGCGGCTCACCTCGTAGCTGAAGTCGACGTGCCCGGGGGTGTCGATCAGGTTCAGCTCGTACACCCGCTCGTCGGCCGCGCGAAACAGCACCCGCACGGCCTGCGCCTTGATCGTGATGCCGCGCTCGCGCTCGAGCTCCATCGAGTCCAGAAGCTGGTTGCGCATCTCGCGCTGGGCGACCGTCCGGGTCACCTCGAGGATGCGGTCGGCCAGCGTCGACTTGCCGTGGTCGATGTGGGCGATGATCGAGAAGTTGCGGATCCGTGTGAGGGGCACGGATGAAGGTTATCCAGCCCGGTCGCGGCTCCTGGCGAGCGACGCCAGGACGTCCATCTCCGCGAGGTGCAGAATCCGGGCCGCGGCCAGGTACGCCCCGCCCCCCGCCGCGAGCCCGAGACCCACCGAGGCGAGCTGCGCCGCCAGCGACCGTCCGAGCAGCTGGTCGAGCGGCCACCAGACGCCGAACGCCGCCGCGGTGCAGTAGACCGTCGCGACCGCGATGCGCGCAGCCTCGCCGGCAACCTCACGCACGTGGAGGCTCCCGACCCTTCTGCTCAGGAGCGTCGCCAGCACCGCAGCATTGAACGTTGTGACGATCGCCGTGGCGAGCGCGATCCCGCCGGCGCCGAACGGCTTGTAGAGGATCAGGTCGAGGATCAGGTTCAGGAACAGGTTCCCGGCGGCGATCCGGGTCGGGGTGCGGGCCTCCTGGAGAGCGAAGAAGCCGCGCGTCATGAGGAGCGCGATCCCGTTCGCGACGAGTCCCAGCGAGAACGCGGCCAGCGCGGCGGCCACGTTCGACGTGTCGGAGCTCGTGAAGCTGCCGTGCTGGAAGATCAGGCGGACGATCGGCGCGGCGAGCGCGATCGACACGGCTGCCGCCGGAAGGAGGAGGAACACGATCGTGCGCGCGCCCGTCGAGACGGTCCGCGCGAAGCCCGCCGTGTCGCCACGGGCGGCGAGCCGCGAGATCTCGGGGAAGAGGACGACCGTGACGGCGACCGAGAAGAGGCCCTGCGGCAGCATGAAGAGCCGGAATGCGTAGTTCAGGTCGGCGTCGGCGTGCGGGGATGCGAGCGTCGCGATCACGAGGTCGATCGTCAGGTTGAAGTTGATGAGGCCGAGCCCGATCGTCACGGGCAGCATCTGGCGCAGAATGCGCTGCACATCCGGGTGGCGCCACGCCAGGCTGACCACGAAGTGCGACCGGCCCCGCAGGAGCGGCAGCGGGATCAGGAACTGGCTCACGGTCGCGATGAGGACGCCGACCGCGTACGCCGTGATGTCGCCGGCGAAGAGGACGAGCGCCAGGATGATGATCGCGTTCCAGGCGACCGGCGCGATCGCCGGGACGCCGAAGATGTCGTAGGAGTTCAGGATGCCCGTGATGACCCCGGTCATCCCCAGGATCACGATGATCGGGAACAGGTAGCGCGACAGCGTGACGACCAGGTCGGGATCGATGTTCTCGTGGCCCGGGACGAAGAGCGGCATGATCCACGGCGCCGCGATGATGAAGAGGGCCGAGATCGCCCCGAGGACGACTGCCGCGAGCCACAGCACGATGCTCGCGACCCGCCACGCCTCCGGCTCGCGGCCCTTCTCGCGGAGCTCGACGAACACGGGCACGAACGCCGCCGAGATGGCGGTGTCGGCGACGAGGCTGCGGATCAGATTCGGGACGTTGAACGCGATCAGGAACGCGCCCAGCGCCGGGCTCGTGCTGAAGTAGTAGGCGGCCACCTGCTCGCGAACGACACCGGCGACCCGGGAGAGCGCAGTCGCCGATCCGAACGCCGCGGTGGATACGGCCAGGCGCCGCCGATCGCTCATCGGCGCCGAGTCTACCGGGAGCGCTGCTACCATCCGCGGCGCCCGTGGCCAACTCCAAGCAACAGGCAAAGCGCGTCCGCACCGCTGCCAGGCAGCGGCTCGAGAACCTGCGCTACCGCACGCAGATCAAGACGCTCCAGCGTCGGCTGGGCGAGGCGGTCGACGGTGGCGACGGCGAGCAGATCGCTGCGGCGCACGTCCGCCTCGTGTCGGTCGTCGATCGAGCGGCTGCTCGCCACGCGATCCATCGCAACGCCGCGGCCCGCCGCAAGGCTCAGGCCGCCCGCGTCGTCAACGAGGCCCGAGTCTCCGCGTAACGAGCCCGAGCAGGATCAGCGTCACGCCCGCGGCCTGGCCGAGCGCGAACAGCGCGTAGCTCCCCGCGCGGGTAGCGGTCGACGCGGCCGCGATCACCGCCACACCGGCGGCGACGAGGAGCGGGCGCGGATCGCGGCGGCGGCGGGCGGATGCGATCGACCCGACGAGCAGGATGACCGTGCCGACCGAGTTCAGACCGATCGCCATCACCTTCGGCCACGTCCCCTCGAGCGCGTCGTTGGGCGGTGTCGCTCCGGCCCGGGCCAGCTCGGCTCCGTCGACGCGGGCCGCGAGCACGGCCGCCGCGGCTGCGAACGTCAGGAAGAGCATCGTCGCGGCGGCCATCCGGGTGACCGTGCGGCCCGGAAGCACCAGCAGGAGCTCGCCGACCGCCAGGTAGGCGACCACAAGGATTCCTCCGGTGAGGTAGTAGACGCGGAACGGGCCGGCCGTCCACCCGTGTGCCGCACCCAGCCAGAGCGCCGCCGCGGCAACCGTGAAGAGCGCGAACCCGACGGCCCAGGCGATGAACGCCGGCCGGCGGGGATTGGGCGCGATGGCACGGCGCGCCGCGATCACCGTGCACACCGCCGCGACGGCGGTCGCCGCGGCCGCCGCCGCGGTCTGGCCGCTCATCCGCTCGTGATGTCGGCCAGCGCGAGCTCGAGCTCGAAGCGGGGGTCGAGCCTGCTGCCGCCCTTCACCGCCAGGTCGAGGTCGGCGAGCCGCACAACCGCGCGCCCCAGCTCGTCGCGGGCGAAGGACCGCGCCTGGCCGACGAGCTTCCCGGCCGGGAACGGCTTCAGGTTGAGGTCGCGGGCGACGTCCGCCTGGGAGCCGCCCGCGTCGAGAACCACGGCGGCGCGATGCACCTTGCGGACGTGCGAGGCGAGCTGCGAGATCAGCCGACCAACATCCTCCGGGCGCTCGATGTCGGCAGTCGCGAGCGCGAGCACCGTCGCGGGGTCGCGCCGCCCCCAGGCGTCGGTGATGTCCCACGGCTTGATGTCGGCTCGGGGGATCACGAGCAGCTCGACGTCCTCCACGCGGGCCTCGGCACCCGCGCAGTAGGCCGCCAGCTTCTCGACCTCCAGGGCGAGGTCGCCGACGTCGTCGCCGGCCAGGTCGACGAGCCGGCGGGCGACGGCAGCCGAGCACGAGACGCCGAGATCGGCGAGCCGGCGAACGACCCAATCGGCCGCCTGCTTTCGCTCCGGCGCGTCGAAGAGGCGGACGTCGCCGACCGCTGCGACGGCCGCGGCGAGTGGGTGCTTCGGCGTGATACCGGCGCCGCCGAAGAGGGCGAGCACGGTGTCGGGGGCAGGGTCCGCGAGGTACGCGACGATCTCTGCGACGGCGTCGTCGTCGAGGGCCTCGGCGTTCCTCACGAGCACGAGCCGGCGGCCGCCGAAGAGCCCCATGGCGTTGCACGCCCCGGCGACATCGACCGGCTGATCGCCGCCGGCCGAGAACTGCTCGACCGACTCCTCGGGGAAGTGCGCCCGCAGGCGGGTGATCGCCGCGTCCACCTTCGGCCAGTCGCTGCCGGCGATGAGATACGCAACCCTCAGGTCCGGGGTCATGCCTGCTTCACCAACCCTAACCCTCTACGTGAGCTGTATTCCTGGACGCCGGCGCTCGCCGCGCCCGGCGCTCGCCTTGCGACGCGATCACGCGCGAGCGCTCGAGCAGCTGCGCGAACGTGATCGTCTCGAGGACGGATCGCAGCATCCCGCGCGCCTCGAGCCAGACGCCCGGCAGCGCCTCCGCACCGGGCGGGTAGGTGACCTCGTCGGGCCGCACGCCGGCGACGGCTGCGATCGGGCCGTCGACGATCCGGATCACCTCGGCCAGCGAGATCTCCTCCGCCGGCACCGCCAGCCGGTAGCCGCCCTCGGGCCCGCGCTGCGAGGCGACGATGCCCGCATGCTTGAGCTCACCGAGGATGTTCTCGACGAACTTCAGGGGCAGATCCTGTGCCCGGGCGACGAGCTCGCCCTTGATCGGCCCCTCCCCCTGGTGGGCCGCCAGCACGAGCACCGCCCGCACCGCGTAGTCGGCCTTGGCGGAGAGCTTCACAGGGGACATTCTCGCACGCCCGCGGATACCATCGCGTCATGGCGGATGTGAACCCCGGCCTCGAGGGGGTGCTCGCGGCCGCGACGACGATCAGCCTGGTCGACGGATCCGCCGGGCGGCTGCTCTATCGCGGTTACGAGATCGGCGATCTCGCGGCCCACGGGACATTCGACGGCGTGACCGCCCTCCTGCTCGACGGGGAATGGCCGGCGGCCACTGCCCCGCTCCCTCCGGCGGCGCTCGGTGAGCCGGTGCTCGCAGCGCTGCGCGGCCTGCCGCCGGACGCCGCACCGCTCGACGCGCTTCGCACCGGCGTCTCCGCGTGGGGTGCTGCGCAGGGGCTCGACTGGCCGCCGACGGCCGAGCAGAGCCGCGAGCTGATCGCGCTGGCGCCGGCCATCGTCGGCGGATTCGCGCGCGTCCGCGCCGGCGACGATCCGGTCGACCCGCTCGGCGGGGAGGGGCTCGGGGTGGCCGGCCGCCTGCTCCACGCCATCACCGGCGAGGTTCCCGACGCGTCCCGGGAGCGCGCCCTCGACGCCTACTTCGTCTGCTGCGCGGAGCACGGCCTGAACGCCTCGACGTTCACCGCCCGGGTCGTGACGTCGACCCACTCCGATCTGGCGAGCGCCGTCTGCGGCGCCGTCGGCGCGCTGAAGGGGCGACTGCACGGCGGGGCGCCGGCCGGCGTGCGAGACCAGCTCACGCAGATCGGCAGCGTCGAGCACGCCGAGCAGTGGATCCGTGAGGCGCTCGGTCGAGGCGAGCGGCTGATGGGGTTCGGGCACCGGATCTACCGCACCACCGATCCACGCGCCGAGGCGCTGCGCCGAGTCGCGGAGGGCCTCGCCGGCGACGCGGCCTGGCTGAAGCTGGCCATCGACGTCGAGGACGTCGCCCTGCGCCTGCTCGCCGAGCACAAGCCGGACCGCGTGCTGAAGACGAACGTCGAGTACTACGCCTCGGTCGTCCTGGACGGCGTCGGGCTCCCGCCCGACCTCTACACGCCCGCGTTCGCGGTGGCGAGGACGGCGGGCTGGTGCGCACACGTGCTGGAGCAGGCCGAGCACGGCCGGCTCATCCGCCCGGACGCCGCATATGTCGGCCACGCGATACGGCCGCTGCCTGCCTGAGATCCAGCGCCGCGGCGTATGCGTCACGAGCAGGCGTGCGAGATCCACAGCACGTATCGCGCGAGCAGGTCGGCCAGGCCCAGAAGCGGCAGGGCGAGAGGCGGCGAGACCGAGCCGACGGCCGTCCCGGCGATCGCCAGCCACAGGATGGGCGCGACGGCGGGCAATGCCAGCAGGTTGGCGGGGACCGCGAGCGGCGTCAGGCGCCCGAAGTGCCACCACGCGATCGGCGTCGTGACGACCGTGCAGGCGACAGAGATCGCCGCAGCGTCACCAACGGCGCTCCGCAGGCGCGGAGCGACGAGATGGATGGCCGCCACCGCCGCGAACGAGAGCTGGAACCCGGGGTCGAAGAGCTCCAGCGGATCGAACCCGAGCACCACGGCCGCACCGCACGCCAGCAGGTGCCACGGCGGTGCCGGGCGCGAGGCGAGCCATGCCGCCGAGACGAGGATTCCCGCGACCCCTGCGCGCACGATCGAGGGGCCGGCACCGGCGACGAGCACGTAGGCCGTCGTCACGCCCCCGGCCGCCAGCCGGGCCAAGGTGCCGACGAGGCCGCAGATCCCAAGCGCGACGAGCGTGAAGGCGATCAGGAGCGCGACATTCTGGCCGCTCACGGCCACGACGTGGTACAGCCCGCTCGCGCGTAGGCTCTGTCGCTCGGCATACGGGAGCCCGCTCGTGTCTCCCACCGCGATGCCGGCCACGAGCGCCCGTGCGGGCGACGGTGCCGGCGCTGCCCCCAGCCGCGCGAGCACGTAGCGGTGGGCGGTGTCGACGTCGCCCCACAGGCCGCCCCGGCGGCCCACCATGACCGCGCGGGTCGCGCGCAGCTCGAGGTGGATGCCCTGCGTCGCGTAGTAGTCGCGGACCACGGTGTCGAGCGGGCCGAGCGACCCGCTCACGCGGTAGATCCCACCCTGCTCGAGCGCGCTGCTCCGCGCGACGAGGATGACCGTCTCTCCGGCTCCCGCGACGGCTGCCGCCGCGCGCGAGCCGGAGGGCTGGCCCGTGACGGTGGCCACGGCGGTCGCCGGCCCCGGCGCCAGCGAGCGACGATCGAGGTCGGCCACCCGCGTCGAGCCCCACGCCACGGCGAGGGCGGCTGCTGCGGCGACGATCAGCGCCGATCGGGCGCTGCGCGCGAGCAGGAGTGCCGGCGCCGCCAGAAACGGCCGGTGGAGCGCCGCCGCCACGAGCCCTGCGTCGGCTGCCAGGACAACGGCCGCCGGCCGGTCAGAGGGTGACATGGTCGCGCAGCGCCGCGAGCCGCGCTGGGCCGATGCCGCTCACCTGATCGAGCTCGGCCACCGAGCGGAAGCCGCCGTGCTGGACGCGGTAGTCGATGATGCGCTGGCCGAGCGCCGGGCCGATACCGTCGAGCGTCTCGAGCTGCTCGAGGGTCGCCGAGTTGAGCGAGACCGGAGCGGCGGGGATGGCCGCACCGTCGCCGGGGGCGGGAGCCGGGCCGGCGCCGCGCCGCGGGACGACGACCTGCTCCCCGTCGGTGAGACGCGCGGCCAGGTTCAGTGCATCGAGATCGGCCCGCCGCCCCGGGCGCGCCCTGCGGACGGCGTCGAGCACGCGCGCTCCCGCCGGCAGGCGGTACACCCCGGCCCGGCGCACGTCGCCGCTCACGTCGACGACGAGCACCTGCGGGCCCGAGCTCGGCGCCTCGACGGGCGGCGACGACGGCGACGAGGGATACCCGCCGTCTCCTCCGCTCCCGGAGCTATAGCGCCACCCGATCGCCAGGACCAGCACCACCGCGGCGACATAGAGGGCGAGCTGACGAGGCGGCGGAAACACGGACGCACATCCTCTCCGCGTCGACGGTCACGTCTCCAGGCCCGACGTGCGCCGATACCGCGCCGATCTCTGCGCCGCGATCGTGACGGGTGCCCCAACGGCGGGCATGCGATATTGGGGTCTGACCCCGCCTTTGCAGCTAGGCGGTGACCAGGCTGACCAGGCGGCCCGGGACGACGATCTCCTTCACGACCGTCGCGCCGTCCAGGTGGTGGGCGACGTTCGGGACGGCGCGGGCGGCCGCGACGATGCCGTCCTGCGCGAGGTCGGCATCGACCGTGACCTCTCCGCGCAGCCGGCCGTTCACCTGCACCGCGTATGTCACCTGGTCGGAGGCCAGCATGGCCGGGTCGGCGACGGGCCACGGGGCGTCCCACAGCCGCTCGCCGCCGAGCTTCTCCCACAGCTCGCACGCGATGTGCGGGGCGTACGGCTGCACCACCGACACGGCGGTCGCCACGGCGAACCTCCGCTGCTCGGGCGTCGCGTCGCTCGCACCCTGAAGCGTGTGCAGGAGCTCGTGCGCGGCGGACTGCGCCGTGTTGAAGGCGAACCGCTCGCCGATGTCGTTCGTCACCCGGTCGATCGTCTGGTGCGTCTTCCGCACGAGGTCAGCGCCCGGGCCCACGGCCGGGGCCGAGTCCGGGATCCCCTGAGGCAGCTCCGCCGCCGACGCGTGCGCCAGCCGCCAGAGCCGCGCCAGGAAGCGGTGGCACCCCGCCACGCCCCCGTCGAACCACTCCGCGTCCTGCTCGGGCGGGCCCAGGAAGAGCGAGTACATCCGCACCGTGTCGGCGCCGAACTGCTCGACCATCGCGTCGGGCGCGATGACGTTGCCCTTCGACTTCGCCATCTTGGCGCCCTTGTAGTAGATCATCCCCTGGGTGAAGAGATTCGCGAATGGCTCCGTGAAGCCCACGTAGCCCAGGTCGTACAGCGCCTTCGTGAAGAAGCGCGCGTACATGAGGTGGAGGATGGCGTGCTCGACGCCGCCGATGTACTGGTCGACCGGCAGCCACGCGTCGACGGCCTCGCGGGTGAACGGCGCCGTGTCGTTCTTCGGGTCGGCGTAGCGCATGA
Organism: uncultured Actinomycetes bacterium; assembly: GCA_963709425.1. GTDB lineage: Bacteria > Actinomycetota > Thermoleophilia > Gaiellales > JAICJC01 > JAICJC01. The sequence goes on from CAVPWG010000003.1 coordinate 36,189, forward strand.
AGTACCACGACGAGTCCACGAACGTGTCCATGGTGTCGGTCTCGCGCCGGGCCGGGCCGCCGCACGTCGGGCAGCTCACGTTCACCCACTCCTCGGCGGCGGCCAGCGGGGAGCGGCCGCGCGGGGCGTAGTCCTCGACGTCGGGCAGGAGCACCGGCAGGTCGGCATCGGGCACCGGGACGATCCCGCAGCTCTCGCAGTGGATCATTGGGATCGGGCAGCCCCAGTAGCGCTGGCGCGAGAGCAGCCAGTCGCGCAGGCGGTAGGCGATCGTGCCGCTGCCGCGCTCGTCGGCCTCGAGCTGGGCGACGATGGCGCGCGCTCCCTCGGGCGCGGCCAGGCCCGAGAACTCGCCTGAATTGACGAGCACCTCGTCGTGGGTGTGGGCGACGTACGCCCCCGCGGGCAGCTCGGCGTCGCGCGGGGCGACCACGGGCCGGATCTCGAGACCGTGCGCTTCGGCGAACTCGTGGTCGCGCTCGTCATGGGCCGGCACGGCCATGATCGCGCCGGTGCCGTACTCGGCCAGCACGTAGTCGGCCACCCACACGGGAATCTGCTCGCCGTTCACAGGGTTGGTGACATGGCGGCCGGTGAAGACGCCGGTCTTCTCGCGAGCCTCCGCCCGCTCCACGGCGGAGCGGGCCGCAGCGTGGCGGACGTACTCCGCGACCGCCTCAGCACGATCGGAGATCGCGATCTCGTCGGCCAGCGGATGCTCCGGCGCCAGCACGAAGAAGGTCGCTCCGAAAAGCGTGTCGGGCCGAGTCGTGAAGACCGGCAGCTCGGTGCCGTCGTCGAGGGTGAACTTGACCTCTGCGCCGTGCGAACGGCCGATCCAGTTGCGCTGCATCGTCACGACTCGCTCGGGCCACTGCACGTGCTCCAGGTCGTCGAGCAGCCGGTCGGCGTAGTCGGTGATCTTGAAGAACCACTGGTCGAGCGTGCGCGCCTCGACCTCGGACCCGCACCGCTCGCAGCGCCCGTCGATCACCTGCTCGTTCGCGAGCACCGTCTGGTCCTTGGGGCACCACTTCACGACGGCGCTCTTGCGAAATGCCAGGCCCGCCTCATGGAGGCGAAGGAAGATCCACTGCGTCCAGCGGTAGTAGTCCGGCTCGCACGTCGAGAGCTCGCGGTTCCAGTCGATCGACCAGCCCATGCGCTTCATCTGGCGGCGGATCGCGGCGATGTTCTCGCGCGTCGATACCGCCGGATGGCGGCCGGACCGGATCGCCGCGTTCTCGGCGGGAAGGCCGAAGGCGTCGTAGCCCATCGGGTGCATCACGCGCTGGCCGTTCCGGCGCTTGTACAGCGTGACGACGTCGCCCATCGTGTAGTTCTTGACGTGCCCCATGTGCAGCTCGCCCGACGGGTAGGGCAGCATCTCGAGCACGTAGAATCGCTCGGCGGCGTCCCCCGGCGCGGGGTTGGGCACGTCGAAGACGCCTTCTCGCTCCCAGATCTCGTGCCAGCGCGCCTCGATGGCGGCCGGGTCGTAGCGCGGGATCTGCCCGTTCGTAGCCATCACGGGATTCTACGCAGGGCGCTTACGCTCCGGGTTTGACCACCATGTCGAAGATGACCAGGAGCAGCAGCGCGAGCTCGAATCGCGACACGAGGAAGATGCGGTTGATCTGGCGCTTCGCCTCGGGCGAGTCGAGCCCGCCCTGCTCGATCGTCCGGGCGATCCGCCCGGCCTGGGGACCGATGAAGCCGGCGCCGATCGCGATCGAGACGAGGATCATCGCAAGGCCGACCTGCACCCAGGTCTGGTCGTAGCTCCAGGCGCCGCCGGACTCGTGGATCGTGAAGATCCCCGAGACCAGGAGGATGATCGACGACGGCAGATAGATGGCGTTGCCGACGAACTCGGCGTCCTTCGCGAACGTCGCCATACGCGCGCCGTCGCCGGTCCCGTTGATCCGGATCGCGAACGTCTGGAGTGTGCACGCGCCGCCGACCCAGACCACGGCCGAGAGGACGTGTACGAACTTCAGCGAGTTGTATGTCGTGACGACAAGCTCGAACATGGTCGCGGGAAGTCCTACCGTCGGGCGGCTGCGAGGTCAAGCCAGAGCCGGGGGGCGGTAGAATCGCCGACGCGGTGATCCTGCGTCCGTTCCTCTACGAGCCCACCGCCTGCGCGAGCTACCTGTTCGGCTGCACGACGCACGCCAGGCTGGCGGTCGTCGACCCTCACGTCGAGCTCGTCGAGAGCTACGTTGACGCGGCGGCAACGGCCGGCGAGATCGTGGCCGTCTTCGAGACGCACGTCCAGGCCGACCACGTCTCCGGCCTTCCTGATCTTGTCGCCGCGACCGGCGCGACGCCCTACCTCCCGGCCGGCGCGACCGTCGACTTCCCCCACCATGCACTCGAGGACGGCCAGCGCGTCGAGCTGGGCAACACGATCGTGACGGCGATGGCGACGCCCGGCCATGCGCCTGCGCACCACGCGTTCGTCGTCGCCGACCGGCGCCGCGGGACGGAGGAGCCCTGGCTGGTCTTCACAGGCGACTCCCTCCTCGTGAACGACGTCGGCCGGCCCGGACCTGCACGCCGGCGGCGTCGACCCGCGGCCGCTGGCCCTCGAGCAGCACGCGTCGATCGCGCGTCTCATGGCGCTCCCCGACCACGTCGTCGTCTATCCCAGCCACTACGGCGGGTCGGTGTGCGGGCGCGGCCTCTCGGGGAATCCGATCTCCTCGATCGGATTCGAGCGGGCCCACAACCGCGCGCTCCGGACTTCCGACGCAGACGCGTTCGCCGACGCGCTGCTCGAGGACATGCCGCCGGCGCCGCCCGACCAGGCGGCGATCGTCGCGGCCAATCGCGCGGGAGCGGCCGTCTCCGGCTGACGCGGGGCCCTGCCGGCGAGACCCTGCGGCCTCACCCGCGAAGAGGCTGCCGATGCTGCAGGTGCTAGCGCTTGTAGCGGCGGCGGATCGTGAGGCGGGACTTGAGCGCGTGCAGCTCCGCACGGTTCTGGGCGCGGGCGGCGACCAGGTCCGGCCGGCGCTCCGCGACATCGCCGTCCTCGCCTGACTCCGCGATCGCAGACACGGCCTCGCGATCATGCTCGGCGATGGCGTTCACCTCGCACCCGATCCGGTGGCGGCCGAACGCCACAGCCTCGTCGCGGACGACCTGCGCCTCGAGCGTGATCGGCCGGGCTCCGGCGTAGATCGAGAGCATGACGCGGTCGCCGATGGCGAGCGGGAGCTCGCTCACGAACGCCACGCCGTTCTCCGAGATGTCCGCCAGGCGCGCGCTGATGCGCTGGCCGGCGTCGAGCTCGGTCGAGTAGAGGACGACCGCCTCGGCCTGGTCGGTGCGGCGGGCGCGCTTGGCCCGACGGTGCCCGGGCTGGTGCGCGATCGAGATGACCGACAGGTGAAGCAGCGTCTGGTCGCCGGACTGGAAGTAGGCCTTGTCGACCTTGAGCGAGATGTCGTAGCCGCCGCCGCCTGCGTCGCGAAGCGGACAGACGATGATGAGGTCCTGCTGCATCAGGATCTGCGGCGCATAGCCCACGAGCAGGCCGTGGTCGAGATCGGCGAGGACGACCTCGGCGACGCCGCCCTCCGCGGAGAACACCCCGATCGTCGTCGGGAAGGCGGGGAGCATGGCGAGGAACTCGTCGAGCATGCGGTCTGCGTCGGATTGTTCGAAGAGCGGCTGGGACATGGCTGCCTGTCTAATCGGCGGGGACTCACCCGGGCTTGAACGTGAAGAGCCCCGGGGCCGAGCGCTCAGGAGTGCTCGGAGTGCGGGGGTGCGAGCTGGTGGTGAAACCCGTGCTGGACGAAGTCGTCCAGGTGGGCGGTGACGGCCTGCGCGAATCTGGCCGCCTGCTGCTTGGTGAGGCGGCCGGACTTGACCGCGGCGGCCAGGCGGGCCCGGAACGACGCCGTCATCGCGGCCTCGAGGCCGGATGTCGTCTTGCCGTTCGCCTTCGCAACCTGGGCCAGCGTCTTGCCGGAGGCCAGCGCCGTGTGAAGCTCGTCCTCGGAGACGCCCAGGTACTTCGCCGCCGAGTCGAACGGCGTGGGGCCATGATGATCGAACGGGCCGTGGCCATGGAGCCGGTCGTGATCGACGCCGCCGCGCGGGCCGCCGAAGAAGAACGGTCCCCCGGGATGCGCCTTGACGCGGGCCTCGATCGCGTCGGCCTGGGCCCGAGTCAGCCTGCCGGCCTTGACCGCCGCCTCGATGCGGTCGATCACGGTCGCCTGGTATGCCTCCCTGACCTTGGCCGGCGACACGCCGAGATGACGGGCGAAGTCGCCGACGAAGGAGTCGCCGACCGTGCTGGACTCGTGGGCGAGAGCAGTCCCGCCGATGGCCGCCACCGCCGCCACCGCCGTACCGATCATGATCACTCGCCGCACGCGTCGGCCCATACCGCCTCCTCGAGAACCGGGTTCCTGGTCTCACTATGGGGGATGAACCGGCTCCTGGCAATGCCTTCCAGCGGCGAGCCGGGCGTAACGCCCGAGGCGCGGCGTGCGATGTTTTGTCACGTGGCCCGCGTCGTCCCAAGGCTCCGACTTCTCGTGCTCGGTGCTCTCGCCGCAGTCGTGTCGCTCGTGGGTGGTGCGCCGCCCGCCATCGCCACGCCTCCGCGGCTCCCGAACCTGCTGACGAACGGCGGGTTCGAGCACCCCCGGATCCCGGCCGGAAGCTCCCACCCCTTCGCGTCGATCCCCGGCTGGCATCTGGCGTTCGGGCCGGACATCGAGCTTCAGAACCACGTCGCCGGGGCGCCGGCGGCCGGCCGGCAACTCGTCGAGCTCGACTCGGACGCGTCGAGCGGGATCTTCCAGCGCGTGCGGACCGAGCCCGACCGGCTGTATCGCCTCCAGCTGCTCGTATCCGCGCGGCCGGGGACGTCGGCTGCCGAGAACGTGCTCGTCGTGAAGTGGCACCGGCAGGCCGTCGCACGGATCGCCCTCAACGGACGCGGCCTCACGCACACCGAGTGGCACGAGTACGCATTCAAGCTGCGCGCCACCGGTCGCAGGACTCGGCTCGAGCTCGACGACGCCGGGATCTCCGACTCGGTGGGGACCTACGTTGACGCTGTCAAGGTGACGTTCTGGCGAGGGCATCCGACAGCGCTGCCTCGCTGACGCAGGCTGCGAGCCGAGGGCGGCCGGCCGATGCGCCGAATTTGCGCGACACTATCGCCATGGCTCACACGCTCAGGCCCCTGCCCGAGACCTACGGGCGGACGCTGGCCGACCTCCACCGGCTCGCCGTCTACGTGGTCTCCCCGGCACAACGGCTCGTGAACGGCGAGATCATCATGCAGTCCACCCACGGCGGATTCTCCACGTTTGACTACGCGGGTCACGTGACGCGCGTGGTCGACGACCGGCTCGTGGTCGACGGTGCGGCGCACCCGATCACCAGTCTGCGCGAGGCGGCGCGAACGCTCGGAATCGAGCCCGACGTCGGCCAGCAGGAGCAATTCGACGTGCCCCCGCACGGCGACCTCGACGAGCCTCTCGTGATCGACCTCACGGCGGCCGCCGTCCTCGCCGACTGGTTCGAGTTCGCCACGTCGGCGCTCGAGCACCTCCGCGCCGACGCCGGGCCCGATGACGACGTCACGATCGTCCGCATCTGGCCGGAGCACTTCGACGCCGCGGTCGACATGGGCGATGGCGGGCACCGGGCGACGTACGGCGCCTCTCCGGGCGACCGTCATCACGGCGAGCCGTACCTGTACGCCTCGCCGTGGGCCGGCCGCATCGACCCGTTCTTCGGCGATCCGTCCTTCACGGGAGCCGCGCTCACGTATGCCGAGCTGCTCGCGGCGCCCAATTCGGCGCGTGCCGCGTCGGAGTTCCTCGACGAGGCGCGAAACCGAGTGGTGACGGCGGCGCCGGTCTAGAGCGGCCGCGACCATGTCTGCTCGACGAGGTCGCTGCCGAAGCTCGTGTGGCGGCCCTCCTCCTCGAGGACGAAGCCCGCGCGCTCGTAGATCCGGCGGGCGTCGACGAGGACGTCGTTCGTCCACAGCACGATTCGCGTGTAGCCCGCCGACCGCGCAAAGGCCAGGCACTCGTCGACCAGCCGCCGGCCGAGCCCCTGCCCGCGAAAGGCCGGCTCGACCAGGAGCAGCCTGAGCTGGGCCGACCGCTCGTCGCGGCGGGTGCAGAACACCGACCCTGCCCGCGCCGCCGGCCTCGGCGATCCACGCCTGCTCGACGGCGGGATCCGCTCCCGCGGCAAAGTCGGCCACGATCCGCGCCACCAGCGCCTCGAATGTGGCGTCCCATCCGTACTCGGCGGCGTACAGCGCCCCGTGGCGCTCCACGACCCATCCGAGATCGCCCGGGCGGGGCGGGCGCAGCGTCGCCTCGGACGAGGGATGGCCGCCGAGCAGTCGTTCGGTCGTCTGCATGGCGTCGACGAGCACGCGCTGGTCGTGCTCGCCGAGCCGGCCGACGAGCGCCTGGGCCCGCGCCGCCGACCGCCCGTTCAGGACCTCGTAGGCGGCCCGCCCAGACCTCGTGAGCCCGATGACATGGCGGCGGCGGTCGCCGCCCGACCGCGCACGCGTGACGAGCCCGGCCTCCTCCAGCCGCACGCGGATCCGGCTCAGATACCCGGCGTCGAGGCCGAGCGTCGTGCGCAGGTCGGCGACGTCCATCTCGCCCCGGCGTCCCAGCTCGAAGATGAGGCGGGCCTCCGTCGGCGAGTACGGCGTCTCGAGCAGGCCCTCCTGGGGAAGCGGCTGCCGCGGCCGGCATGGCACCGGTCGCTGCATCCGGCTCTTACCAGCCGCGCCGGCGCGATCGGCGGCTGGAGTAGACGAGCCGGGGCGGCGCGACCCGCATACCCGTCTCGGTGAACCGATCGGTGTGGCCGAGCCTCGCCGCCACGCGGCTCACGTCGGCTTCCTCGTCGGGGAGAACGAGAGTGATGCCGGCGCCGTCGCGTCCCGCACGGCCGGTGCGCCCGACGCGGTGAACGTAGCCCGTGTGGTCGTCCGGCGGGTCGTAGTTGATGACATGACTTATGGCCTCGAGGTCGAGTCCGCGCGCCGCCACGTCGGTCGCGACGAGCGTTCGCACCTCGCCGGCCTCGAACTGGCGCAGCACGCGCTCGCGCGTCCGCTGGGGGAGGTCGCCGTGCATGGCCGCCGCATTCGTCCCGCGCGTGCAGAGCCGCTTCGCGAGCCGATCGGCGCCCCGCTTCGTGCGGACGAAGACCAGCGCCAGGCCCGGCTCGGCCTCGAGCAGCTTGACGAGCGTGTCGAGCTTGGTCTCGCTCGTGACCGCCACGAACGAGTGGCTGATATCGATGCCGCTCGTGCTGGACTGCAACTCGGCCTCGTAGCGGCCCGGGTCGGTGGTGTAGGAGCGGGCGAGCCGGCCGACCTCGCCGTGGAGCGTCGCCGAGAAGAAGAGCGTCTGGCGGCGGCCGGGGATCCGGCGCACGATCCGGTCGACCTGCGGCTGGAAGCCCATGTCGAGCATGCGGTCGGCCTCGTCGAGGACGAGGATCCGCACGTTGTCGACACTGAGCAGCCGCCGCTCGATCAGATCCCAGAGGCGGCCGGGAGTGGCGACGATGATGGCCGCCTTCTGCGCCCGCTTTGCCTGAGACGGGAGCGGGGCGCCGCCGTACACGGCGCAGACGGCGAGCCCGCGCGCCTTGGCCGGGGCCGAGAGCTCCTCGGCGACCTGTGTCGCCAGCTCGCGGGTCGGCACGAGGACGAGCGCCGCAGGCAGCGCGTCGTCGGTCGTCAGGCGCTCGACGAGCGGCACGCCGAACGCAAGCGTCTTGCCTGAGCCCGTCGGCGACTGCGCCAGCACGTCACGGCCGGCAAGGCCGTCGGGGATCACCCGCGCCTGGATCGCGAACGGGATCGTGATGCCGCGCTCGGCGAGCGCGTCTGAAACAGGGCGCGACACGCCCAGGCCGGTGAAAGTACCTTCGTCCATCTGTCCTCCATGTGGTGGCGGCATTCCGAGCCGCCGATTCGGCCGAGATCTCAAACCCTCGACGAACCGACATGGGACGAAGAAGCGTCAGACCTCACGAGGCTGCGAACCATTCGCCGCCTCTTGAACCGCAGTGTAGCTGGACTATCGGCAGGAACACCTGCATACGGGAGCAAACCTCGCTTTGGTCTAGCCACGCACCGTCCGATATCGTGCATGCGTGGGCGTGCACATCGACAACGAGGCTCTAACGCGGTTGTTGGACGAGCGCATCGCCGCAACGCTCCCGACCTTCTGGCCGACGAAGGGATGGGCCTGGGACGTGCGCTCTCCGAGCGTCGGCCACCACTGGCCCGTGGGCGTTCACTTCCTCGACGAGCTTCCGTTCGATCAGGCGATCGAGGCGCTCGTCGAATCGATCAACGAGGCCCTTGTCGGGTACTCGCAAGGCGTCAGCGAGGACGCGTGCGAGCCGTACGGCGGCTGGGTCGAGGCCGACGGCGACGTGCTGCGCGTGCGCTACGGACGCGTGCCGTTCTCGCACTCCGACGACGGCCGCCGGGCGCCCGAGGTGCCGCCGATCCCGCTCTCGGCGTTCGTGACGGTGGTCGACGCCGAGCGGTAGGCTCGCGCCGTGCCCCATTTCGACCTTCCGCTCGACGAGCTACGCGAGTACCGGTCGGAGACGATCGCGCCCGACGATCTCGACGCCTACTGGGAGGAGGCGATCCGCACCGCGCGCGACCGTGCCACGGCGGCGACGTTCGCGCCCTACAAGCCCGACGTCTACGGTCCGCTCGAGGTATTCGACGTGACCTTTTCGGGCGCCGAGGGTCATCCGGTGCGGGGCTGGTTCCTGCGTCCCCGCGCGGCGACCGGGCCCATCCCGTGCCGGGTCACGTTCATCGGCTACGGCGGCGGCCGCGGCCTCGCGGCCGAGCACACGCTGTACGCAGCGGCGGGGTTCGCCGAGCTCGTGGTCGACACGCGCAGCCAGGGCGGCACGTGGTCGGCCGGCGCCACCGGCGACCCGGGCGCAGGCGACTCCGGCCCCGAGACTCCCGGCGTCATGACGCGCGGGATCCTCGACCCGCGGACCTACTACTACCGGCGCCTCTATGTCGACGCGGCCCGCGCGGTCGAGACCGCCGCCGCCGACCCGCGGGTCGACGCCGAGCGGATCGGGGTCTCGGGCTTCAGCCAGGGCGGCGGCCTGTCGCTCGCGAGCGCGGCGCTCGTACCCGGCATGGTGCGCCTGTGCCAAGCCGACATGCCCTACCTGTCGGACATCGAGCACGCCATGACCCTCACCGGGGAGCACCCCTACGCCGAGCTCGTCGACTACCTGGCCCAGCACCAGGAGCACCTGGCGACCGCGCTTCGCACCCTGAGCTACGTCGACAACGCGGTGCTTGTGCCCCGAATCACCGCCCGCTGCTCGGTGAGCGTCGGGCTCATGGACGTGATCTGTCCCCCGTCGTCGGTCTTCGCGGCATTCAACGCGATCGAGGCCCCGAAGGAGATCGCCGTGTACCCGTACTCGGGCCACGACGTCCCCGGGCACCACATCGAGCATCAGCTCGAGGAGTTCGCGCGCGAGATGGCCTAGACGCTAGGCCGCGCTCGTACGGTGGGCGGCGCGGGCCAGCCAGTCCGGCGCGACCTCGACGCCCCAGCCCGGGCCCTCCGGAGCCGTGACGCGGCCGTCGCTCACCTCGAGCGGCGACGTGAAGAGGCCGTCCTGCCACGGGTAGTAGTCGGAGCCCTCGATCGAGAACTCGACGTACGGGCCGGCATTCGGCACCACGGCGAGCAGGTGGAGCGCGAAGATCGTCACGAGCGACAGGTTGGCCGAGTGCGGGACGCATGGCAGGCCGGCGTCCGCGGCCATCGCCGCGACTGCCAGCGCCCGCGTGAAGCCGCCGACGTAGCAGACGTCGGGCTGGATGATGTCCACGGCGCGCCGCTCGACGATCTGCCGCCAGCTCGAGAGCAGGCAGTCCTGCTCGCCGCCGGCGACGTCCAGCGCGAGCGCGCGCGCCACCTCGGCCGTCCACCCGACCTCCCAGTACGGGCACGGCTCCTCGAAGTGCACGACGCCGTGCTGCTCGAGAAACCGCCCGACCTCGATCGCCCGGCCCGGGCTGTAGCAGCTGTTGGCGTCGACGAGCAGGCGCGCATCGGCGCCGACGGCGGCGCGCACCGCCAGCACCACGGCTTCGGTGCGGCCGGGCCACTCGTCCTGGTCGTGTCCACACTCCCGCCCCACCCGGATCTTGAAGGCCGTGAAGCCGTGGCGGTCGCGCAGCGCGGCCAGGCGGGCGGCCTCCTCCGCCGGCGCGATGTCGCGGCGCATGCTCGACGCGTAGGCGTGGATCGGTGCGGCGGGCGACCCGAGGAGCTCGCTCACCCCCAGACCCTCGAGCTGCCCGCGGAGGTCCCAGAGGGCGGTGTCGACGCCGGCGAGCGCCCGGCACACGTACGAGCCGGGGAACTTGTGCTCGGCGTCGAGCACCCGGGTCGCGACGGCCTGCGGATCGAGTGGGTCCATCCCCAGCGCGTGCGGCGCCACCTGCCGGTGCAGCACCTCGGTGGTGATGTCGGCGTTGTACGGCGCGACCTGGCCCCAACCCTCGGCGCCGTCATCGGTGCTGACGCGGACGAACGCGACCCACTCGTTCCCGTAGCTGTCGATCCGAGCGATCCGCATACGCGGCTATGCCGCCAGCCGGGCGACGAGCTCGCGCTCGTCGGGGCCGAACCACGGCGGCGCGCCGGCCGCGGCGTTCTCGGCGGCCCGCTCAGGCCGCGACGTCGCGGGGATGGCGACGTGGCAGCGGGGGTCGCTCAGGACCCACTTCAGGAGCGCCTGCGGCCACGTGTGCACGCCGAATGGGCCGAGCGGGAGAAGCTCGTCGGGCGACGGATGCCGGCGGAGGAGCTCACCCTTCGCGAGCGGGCGCATGACAACCACGCCGATCCCGAGCTCGTCGGCCAGGGGCAGCACACGCTCCTCGACCTCCCGTTCGATCGGGTTGTAGGGGACCTGGATCGCCCCGATGCGGGCTGTTCGCATCACGTCCTCGAGCTCGCCGAACCGGCTCGCCTGCCAGTGGGTGGCCCCGATCGCGGCCACCTTCCCCTCGTCGCGCAGGCGCTCGAGCGTCGCCAGCCGCCTCGGCCACGCCACGAGGTTGTGCACCTGGTACAGGTCGACACGCCCGCCGAGCCAGCCCAGGGCGCGTTCGATCTGGACGTCGGCCTCGGCGTCGTCGTCCGTCCACACCTTCGTCGCGACCAGGACCTCGTCCCGGCGCCCGGCGAGGGCGCCGCCGAGCACCCGTTCGGCCTCGCCGTACATCGGCGAGCTGTCGAAGAGCGTCGTCCCGGCCGCGATCGCCGAGTCGACCACGCTCCGCACGTCCCGCTCGGCGGCCTCGCCGCGAACGTCGAACGTCTGCCACGTGCCCATCCCGACAGCCGGGACGGTGAGCCCGCTCCGGCCGAGCGCGCGCAGGTCCACCCGTCAGGCCGCCGGGGCGGCGAAGCGCACCGCGGCCCGCTCGCGGGCCCGCTCGATCTCCCGCGCCCGGCTGCGCGGCGGCCCGTGAGCGACGAGCTCGTCCAGCAGACGGCTCGAAGCCTCGGCGACGGCCGTCACAGCGCGGTCGAACGCCTCCTGGTTCGCGCGTGCAGGCTGGCGCATGCCGCTGATCTTGCGCACGTACTGGACCGCCGCCTCGTCGACCTCGGCGGCCGTCGTCGGCGGCTCATAGTTGTGAAGTGGGCGAATCGACCGGCACATGAGGAAGCTCCCTCCGTCTTTTGCAGTCGAAGCAGACTAGTCGTGCTTCTCGGCGCCCGGCGACGGGAAGCTCTGGCGCAGGAACCAGTCCCACGCGCGGTCGCTCGAACAGCGCCGCTGGGCAGGAGCAGGCGCGCCGACGCGGTGGCCTTGATCCGCGCCTTGGGCCTGCGGGCCGTCAGCGCCTTCCCGATCGCCCTCGCCACGTCGTCGGGTGAGCCGGCGAGCCTGGCCGCCGGCCCCCGCTCGTAGGACTCCCGCGTCGCCTTCGCGACCGCCGCGTTGAACGCGTCGTAGACGGTCGCGACCTCGGGCCGGGACTCGATCGACGCCGCCGCCGCGTCGCCGAAGCCGCTTCGGATGAGGCCGGGCTCGATCACGATCACATCGATACCGTAGCCGCGTACCTCGAATCGAAGGGCGTCGCTCAGCGCCTCGACCGCGTGCTTGGTGCCATCGACGCCGAGTCGGTCAGGTCGAGCGCCAGCGTCCGGCACCCGGCCGAGCGCAGGTCTCCAAGCCGCTCGGGGTCGCGGGCCGCCGCCCAGACATCCCACCCGCTCGCCGCCAGACGGCGGGCGGTCGCGGCGCCGATCCCGGACGAGCAGCCGGTGATGAGGACGGCACGCGAGGATGACTGGACGGCGGGGACGGACGGGCGAATGAACTCTACGCCGACCGGTCGGCTTCCAGGATCTATGTAAACGGGGCTTTAGGACCTTGTGAGAATCCCGCCCCGAGGCAGTAGATCGCCCCCGATCCGGTCGATGATGGCGGGCATGCTCCGAACGCGCCGAACCTCCGCGGCGGCCATCGTGCTCGCCATGCTCGCAATGCTCCTCTGCGCCTCCCAGGCGGCCGCGTCCGCCAACTTCTCGCACAGGACCTTCTACCAGCAGTTCCGGCACCGTCTGAAGCCGCACACCTGGACGCTCTACAACGGTGTGCCGGCGTGCTGCAAGGACTCGCGCTGGGCGCCGTCGCACGTGGTCTCCAGGCACGGGGCGCTTCGCATCCGCACGTACAAGGACGCCCGCTACGGCGGCAGGTGGGTGTCGGGCGGCGTCTCCATGGCACGGATGGTGAACCAGACGTACGGCCGCTGGGTGGTTCGCTTCCGGATGAAGAAGGGTGTCGGCGTGGGCATGGACGTCGCCCTGCGTCCGAGCGGGAGCGGCACGGTCGTCGACTGGATCGAGGAGTCGTCGGACAAGGGCGGCGCGCGCCGCATCGAGACGGCGACGCTCCACTATGGCCACACGAGGGTGCACGCGCGCGTCCGCGCCAACTTCACGCGGTGGCACACGATGACGCTCTCGTGGAGACCCGGCCGGATCACCGTCAAGCTCGATGGCCGCCGGTGGGCGAACTTCCGCCACCACGTCCCGTCCTCACCGATGCACATGGTCATGCAGACGAACACCGGGACGAACGGCTTCACCGGCGTGATGCCGAACGCGTCGACGCCACGCCGGGTCGCGCTTCAGGTCGACTACGTGGCCGTCTACCGCTACCGCTGAGCGAGCGCCAACGACCGGTGGAATGCCTCGGCAGCCATGGCGCCGAGGACGTACTCCTTCGTCCGGAACATGTCGACGGCGGCGCGGGCATGCGGCTCGGCGGCCTCGGCGTCACCCGCCGCGCCCAGGGCGCGTGCGAGCGCCAGCCTCGCCTCGGCGTTCAGAATCAGCCAATCGCCGCCTCCGGCGGTCGCGACCGCCCTGCGCGCCGAGGCGACGGCGCCGTCCACGTCCGCTGAAGCCAGGGACACCTCCGAGAGCGCGAGATGGGCCCGCGTGGTCGCCTCGTACGCGTCCCGGCCTGCGACCCGCTCGAGCGCCGTGTGCGCCGCCATGCCGGCGGCGACGGCGTTCCCGACCCGGGCCTCGGCCAGCGCCAGCCAGCTCCAGGAGACCGCAGCGATCGAAAGCGAGCCACGGCTCTCCATCTCGGCGATGGACGGCGACATCACGGCGCGGGCCTCATCGAACCGTCCGGCCTGCAGGAGCATCAGCCGGCGATGGTCGGCGAGGCGCCACGTGCTCGTGCGGCCGAGGTCCTGTTCGATCGCGAGCGCCACGTCGTACAGCCGCCACGCCTCGGCGTCCTGGCCGCGAAGCAGCGCCAGCATCGCCTGCCCCTGGGTCAGCTCCGACCGGACGGTGGGCCGGACTCCGAGCTCGACCATCAGGCCGGCCAGGAGCCCCTCGGCCTCTGAGACGGGCATCGGCGAGTCGACGACAGCCGAGCAGAGGATCGAAAGCGCCCAGACCGAGTCCTCATCGATGTCGCGGAGCACGCCGATCGCACGACGCACAGACGCGACCGCGTCGGCGGCCCGGCCCAGCCACCACTCGGCGTCCGACCTCGCGCACAGCGCGGTCGCGACTGCGCGCGAGGCGTCCATCGTCTCGAGCTCCGCGAGGGCCGCGTTGGTCTGAACGATCACCTCGCGTTCGTTGACGGCCTCGGAGGACGTCTCCCGCACGGAACCGAGGCGCAGCACCCGCGCCCGCAGCTCCACGGCGCGCGCGCCGAGCTGGGCAGCGAGATCCGCGCCGTCGGCCAGCAGCGTGTTCAGGTCCTCCGTGGGAAGCAGGTTCCAGCCGGCGGCCACCAGCTCGACCATTGCCGCCGCGCGCTCCGGGCTCCGCTCGGGGAGCAGGTCGAGGGCCCGCTCGAGGAGGAATCGCGCCCGCCGTGGGTCGCCCATCGTGTCGGCTCGGCGACCCGCCTCCGCAAGCCGCGTTCCGGCCTCCTCACCCAGACGCGCAGTCGCGTCACCGGCCATGCCGAGCTCCGTCTGGAGCCGGAAGGCCCGCTCGAGGTGGTCGCCGACCATCGCGTCGCCCGCCCCGTCGGCGTCGAGCCAGCCTGCGAGCCCCACGTGGAGCTGGCTCCGCCGCGCCTTGGGCAGGAGGCCGTATGCGGCGTCCTGAAGGAGCGCGTGGCCGAACCGGTGCCGGCCGACGGTGGTGGGCTCGACGAGCTCGCGCTGGGCGAGCCGCTCGAGCTCGTCGTCCACCGGCCGGCCGACCAGAGCCTCGACGGCGGCCGCCGGGAAATCCCTGCCGGCGACGGCCGCGACGCCCACGACCTCCTGCTCCGGCTCGGGCAGCGCCTCGAGCCGAGCCGCGAGCAGCACCTGGAGCGACCGCGGGAGGCCCGCCGCCTCGGCCTCGTCGCCGACCAGCGCCGCCAGATGCTCGGCGAAGAGCGGGTTGCCCTCGGCCGCGACCACGATCCGATCGGCCTGCTCGGCCTCGAGACCCGGGCGCGCGTAGCTGAGCAGGCGCCGGGTGTCGGGGTCGTCGAGGCGCTCGAGCGCCATCGAGATCGTGTTGGCGCCCCTCCCCCACGCGGGCCGCCGGTCGGAAAGCTCCGGCCTCGCGGTGCAGACGACGAGGAGCGCCCGGCGGCGGCTGTCCCCCAGCAGCTGCTCGACGATGTCGAGGAGGAGGGCGCTCGCCCAGTGCACGTCCTCGAGCAGGACGACCACGGTGCGCGTCTCGGCCAGAGCGCCGATCAGCCGTGAGACGGCCCATGCGACGTCCGGTGCGGCCGCGCCCCGGCGCAGGCACGCGGCGACCGCCGCCGCGTCCTGATCGCCCAGCATGACCTCGGCGATGCCCTCCGAGAGGCTGCTCCCGTTCGGGATCGCGGCCCGCGCCACCTCCAGCAGAGGCTCGAGCGACGACGACTCGGTGATCGCCCGGCATTGACCCGTCAGGATCGTGAGGCCGTCCTCGAGCCGCGGCAGCTCCGCGACGAGTCGCGACTTGCCGATCCCCGGCTGGCCGATCACGGTGACGAGGTGGGGCCGCTGGGCACGGCTCGAGCGCTCGAGCGCCCAGCGCAGGAGGCCGGTCTCCGCGGCGCGCCCGATCATCGGCAGGTCGAGCCGCCGGCGATGACTGCGCGCCTCCGGATCGACGCCGTCCAGCCGCCATGCCCGGAGCGGCTCGCGCTTTCCCTTGGCCGCGATAGGCGCCACCTGCTGCCCATCCGCCGCGTGCCCGACGAGCGCCCACGTCGCCTCGCCGACGAGGACGTCGCCGGGCGCCGCAGCCTGCTCGAGCCGAGCCGCCACGTTCACGGCGTCGCCCACGACGAGCGACTCGCCCTGGGTCGGATCGCGCGCGAGCACGTCGCCCGTGTTGATGCCGATGCGGGCCTGGATCTCCCCGATCGCCCGCACCGCATCGCGCATCTCGAGTGCCGCCCTGAGCGCGCGCAGCGCGTCGTCTTCGCGCACGGTCGGGATCCCGAAGACCGCCATCAGCGCGTCGCCGATCACCTTCTCCACAACGCCGCCGTTTCGCTCCACGGGCTCGCGGACAGCCGCGTAGAACCTCGACATCACGCCGCGCATGACCTCGGGGTCGGACCGCTCGGCGAGCGCCGTCGATCCGACGACGTCGCAGAAGAGCACGGTGACGGTCTTTCGCACCTCACGGGTCGAGGCGGGGGCGGCGCCGAGCGGCGCCGCGCACGAATTGCAGAAGCGCGCCCCGGCGGGGTTCTCCTGGCCGCACTGCGCGCACTCGATCACGATTCGAGTCTACGGGGTCGGAGACGCGGCGGATATCTCAAATGTGTTCAGTATACTGAACACATGCTCGGGGACACGATCCGGCACCGTCGCCAAGGGCTCGGCCTCTCCATGCGCGAGGCCTCACGGCGGATCGGCATCTCGACGGGCTACCTCGTCGAGCTCGAGCATGGGCGAAACCCGACGACCGGTCGCGCGCCGATGCCCTCACCCACCGTCCTGGCCGGGGTCGGGCGTGCCCTGGACATCGACCTCGCCACGCTGCTCCACCTCGCAGGCGTCACGCCGCCGCGCACGGCCCACGTGCTGTTGGTCCAGGCGAGCGGCGCCCGACGGTCGGCTCGAGCCGCGGCCAGGCGCGCCGTTGCCGGCTCGGTCGATGCCTGGATGGAGGTCGCCGGCCGAGGCGATCCGGCCGGGGCTCTGCGCGCGGTCGCAGATCTCGTGGCGGGCCAGGCGAACGGCGATCCAAACAGGCGTCTGGGCCTCGTCTTCCAGGCGAGCGCGGGGGCGCTGCGCACGCGCGACATCCGGCAGGCCGTTGTGGTGAGCGAGCGAACGTGGGAGACGGACGTCGCCACGGTCTGCCGGGCCGCGGCGGGCACCGAGCCCACGGCCAACGTCTGCGTCTACCGCGAGGCCGACATCCGCGCGGCCGGGCCTGCCGATTCGCTGGCGACCGCGATCGATCTCATCCGGGCGCATCCTCACGTCGTCGTGCAGGATCGGGACGGACGCCTCAGCGCCGGCCCCGCCGCCATCGAGGCCATCCTGGCGGCTGTCCGGCCCGAGGCGGTCGGCACCCACACGTGGGCGGCGCTCGCGGCGGCCGCGGCCGTCGGCCTCTACCGCGACACGGCGCCGGCATGAACCGCAGGGCCGCTGCCGGCGCCGCGATGATCCTGGGAACGAGCGCCAGCATCCAGATCGCAGCGGCGATCGCGCACGACCTCTTCGACACCCTCACGCCGGCCGGCGTGTCGGCACTTCGCTTCACCCTGGGTGCGGCGGTGATCCTGCCGGTCGTGCGCCCCGCCGTCCGCGGCCGCGATCGCGAGACGTGGGCGGCAATCGCCGTCTACGGCATCTCGATGGGCGCGTTGAACGTCACCTTCTTCGAGTCGATCGACCGGCTCCCGATGGGCGTCGCCGTGACGCTCGCCTTCATCGCTCCGCTGGGGGTGGCGCTCGCCGGCTCGCGCCGGCGGCGAGATGTCGCCTTCGCCCTTCTCGCCGGGGCAGGCGTCCTCATCCTCGGCGGCGTCGACCGGCCCGACTCGGCCGCCGGAGTCGTGCTCGCCGCCGCCGCCGGCTGTGCGTGGGTCGCCGTCGCCTTTGCAGGCCGGTCGGTGGGCCGGCGCACGCGCCGGGTCGACGGGCTCGCACTCGCCATCCCGATCGCCTGCCTCGCCACACTGCCGTTCGGCATCGGCCACGCGGGCGCGCTCGACGCGCGGTCGCTCGCGCTCGGGCTCGTGATCGCGGTCGGCGGCCTCATCCTCCCTTTCGCGCTCGAGCTCGAAGGGCTGCGGCGGCTCGAACCGCGGCTCGTCGCGGTGATCTACAGCGCAGATCCCGCCATTGCCGCCGTGATCGGGCTGGTCGCGCTGTCGGAGAGCCTGACGCCGGCGCAGGTCGTGGGCATGGCGGCCGTGATCGCGGCCAGCGTCGGTGTCACCGCCGGTGCGGGCGGCGACGTCTGACGTCAGCCGTCGGCCCGCTCGGCGGCAGCGGCCGCCTCGCGGTACGCCTGCTGCTCGCGGCGGATCAGATCGGGGTTCGTCCCGGCCGCGTGTGCCAGCTCCAGCGTGAGGAGCTGGAGCGCCACCGCCCCGACGACGAGCGTCTCGGCCACGGACTGCGGCTGGGCGAGCGCGAGCTGGTCTCCGATCGCGACCACGGGGATCCCGATCACCGCGGCCGCGGCCTCGAGATCCGCGCCCCGCTCCGCAGCAAGCTCGCCGCCCCTCGGGTCGAGCGCGAACCGGACCAGGGCGGTGGACTCGGCGTCGCACCCGGCGAGGTGGCCGTGCAGGACCGTCTCCAGCCGGTGGGCGGTGGCGGGGATCCGCGCCCCCTCCTCGATCTTGAGGGCCAGCTCGCGGGCGCTTGTGAAGTCTGCTCCGAGGCCGGTCGTGATGACGCGGCGCCCACCGTGAATCCTCCTGGCCGCCTCGACGAACCGCGGCCGGAGCGCGACGACCGCATCCACCGCGTCGGTCAGCTGCGCCACGGTCGCGCGGCTGCCCGCGATCCCGGCGCCCGCCACGATCGCGCTGACGTAGGCGACGGTGTGGCACCACGAGCGGTCGGCCAGCGGAGTCACCACGACGTGGTCAGCGGCACCGGGCACGCTCGCTGCCGGGTGGGCCGTGATGACAGCGGTGACGGCGCCCGCCTTCCGGGCCGCCTCGAGCGCCAGACGCGTCGCGCGCGTACCGCCGTCGTGCGAGATGCCGATGCAGAGCCCACCGGAGTACGGACGGACCGCGGCGTCCAGCGCTTCGCGGGCCTCGACCCACGCCTCGGGCAGCGCATCGCGGATCAGCTCGACAACGGCCATCGCGCCGTGCTCGGACGTCCCGCACCCGGTCACCACGATCGGCGCACCCAGCGACACGGCCTCACGGATCGCTGCACCCACCTCGGCCGTCTCCTTCCCCGCACCCCCGAGGATCTCCGCCGGGAGGTCGCGCTCAGCGAGGATCATCCCCTCCATCACCCACGGCGGCGCGTCCCGCAGCTCGGGGTAGTCCTCCGTCAGCCAGCTCCGGTCGTCGCTCACCGCGGCGTTACAGCTCGTAGCCCGGATTCTCGCGGTCGAGCCGGCGCTTGACCGACTCGAACAGCTTCCCGGGACCGGCGTCATCGCGCTGCATCTGCGCCGCGGTCAGGCGGACGACCTCTCCGGGGACCTCGATCAGCCTGCGGCCCGTGGACTGCGCCAGGATCTGCACCTGGCAGGCCCGCTCGAGGAAGTAGAGCCTCGACCACGCTTCGGCCGGATCGTTTCCGATCACGATCACGCCGTGGTTCTCGAGCATCACGACGCTGGTGTCGTCGCCGACGGCAGAGCCGATCCGGTCGCCCTCGTCGGCGGCGTCCGCGAGCCCGCCGTACGCCAGCGTTGACACGTGTCCGTGAAAGCCCATCGCGCTCTGGCTGAGCGTCGTGTCGAACCCGCCCTCGGTGGCCGAGACCGCCGTGGCATACGGCATGTGCGTGTGGAACACGCACCGGGCGGACGGACGGGCCCGGTGAGCGCCGCGGTGGATCATGAAGGCGGTGGTCTCCCACTCGCCGTCGCCGTCCACGACGTTGCCCTCGCCGTCGACCGCCAGGAGGTCCGACGCGGTCAGCTCCGACCAGTCGGGCCCGTAGGGGTTCAGCAGGAACAGGTCGGCGCCTCCTGGGACCGCGTAGCTGAAGTGGTTGTCGATGCCCTCGTTGTAGCCGTAGAGCGCGGCCGCCCGAAGGGCCGCGGCCAGGTCGATCCTGGCCTGTCGAAGGACGTCGACCTGGGTCTCCTCGATGAGCGTCATGGCAGCGACTGTAGCAGCCCGTGCAAGGAGGGCCCGAGCGGCCTACCGCCGGGGAAGGCCCCACAGCATTTCGTAGAGAACGCCGGGTCGGCCGCTCTCGTCGAACGCGCCGAAGGTCACTGTGGGGTTGTCGGGGTCGGCGGAGTCGACGAGGAACGTGCGATCGTCGAGCGGGAGGGCCTCGACCGCGCCGTCCTCACTCTCGATCACGAGCCTGGTGTCGGTCGCCGTCACGTCCGAGCGTCGGTCGGGCCACGCGTACACGCCGGCGAATCGCGACAGGTCTCGGGCGGCGCCGGGTGACGGCTCGAGCCGCAGCGCCGGCATTCCGATCCCGAACCACACGTTCATGACATCGGGGAAAAGAGAGCGGCACATCGCCCGCCCCGTACTGCCGTTCGCCAAGAGGACGACGGCCCCGTCCCGCTCCGGCACAAGCCGGAGAACCGCCCGCTCGCCGCCGAGGACACCGTCCCAACCCCAGACTGGACCGCCCACCCAATCGAACCGCGCCCAGCCGAGGCACCAAGCGTCGAGCCACCCTCGGATCCGGATCTCCGTCGTCGAGTCGCGCAAGCTCGCGAGTGAATGATCCTCGAGGTGCAAGGCGGCAAAACACAACATGTCGGTGACCGTCGACGCGAGCGTCGCACCGGCGGGCCCGAGCGCGCGCGGCATCCAGGGCTCGACGGGCATCACCCCGTGCACGCCGATCTGGTGTCCCGCGGCACGATGCGGGCCGGGCAGGGTCGCGAAGCTCGTCTGAGCCATTCCGGCCGGCTCGAGGAGGTTTGCGATCATCGCGTCTTCCCACGTACGCCCGGTGACCGTCTCGATCGCGCGCCCGAGCAGGCACCAGCCGGCATTCGTGTAGGACCACATCTCGACCGGCTGCTCCTGGGTCACGGTTCTCGCCGCAAACCGCGAGAGCACGTCGTCGTCGCCCTCCGCGTCCGAGACATCGAACTCGAGCTCTGCGCGAAGCGGAAGCCCCGAGCGATTGGCGAGAAGGTCGCGCGTGGTGGCGCGCTCTGCCCAGCCCGTTCCGCGCAATTCCGGCACGCGCGCCGCGACCGAATCGTCCAGCGAAAGGCGGCCCGCACCCACAAGGCGAGCAATCACCGTCGCGACCATCGACTTCACCAACGACCCGACCGCGAAACGGGTATCAGGAGTCACCGGCTCGCTCGTCCGCGTATCCGCGACGCCGTACGACGCAATCGTCATATCGCCGTCGCGGAGAATCCCGATCGTCGCCCCGGGCACCGAATGCCTTCGGGCATGCTCGCCGAGAAGAGCTTCCAGCTCGAGCCCGCTCACGAGCCACAGACTAGACACCGATCCGCCGCACCCACCGCGACACGCGACGTTTCCGAACAGACCGGTGAAGTGGAGCTAGACGGGCTCGAACCGTCGACCTCCACGCTGCCAGCGTGGCGCTCTCCCAGCTGAGCTATAGCCCCGGGTCGCCCGGAGTATAACCGGCGCACCCGCTCAGCCAGGGACGACGGCGCTCGCCGGCCGAACGGCGATCCCGCGCGCCTCGGCCAGCCGCTCGAGCACCAGCGCGGTGTCGGCAACGGGGATGCCGGAGAGGTGCTGGTCGCGGGCCTCGAAGTCGGCCACGATCTCGGCGAGGGTGGCGGCGTACGTGGCCGAATCCGCTGCGGCGAGCGCGGCCAGCGCGCGGGCCGCCCGCTCGAACGCGCCCCCTGCCTCGACCATCGCGGTCACGTCCGGCACCTCGCCCAGAGCCACCAGCGCCAGCGCGCGCACGTACGCCGACGCCGGCGAGTCGGCGCCCTCCGTCTCGGCGACGGCCTGCCGGGCGATCGGCTCGGCTCCGTCCCCGGCGAGGATCGCCATCTTGAGCGCGCCCAGAATCCGGCCCCAGCTCCGCGGCCCGGTCTCGGCATGAGACGCGAGGTAGGCATCGCGCGCTCGCCGGAGCGGCTCCTCGGCCGGATCGCCCGCGAGCAGCGCCCGGTACGCCTCGGCCTCGGCCGTCAGCGCGGCGTCGAGATGGCGGCCGGCGCTCACTCGATCGGCCTGCGGCCGGCGAACCCGCCGTCCAGCGTGTGCCAGAATTCGATCCGCTCCTCCCCCACCCGCCAGCAGAGGAGCGCGGGCTCGCCGTCGATCTGCGTCGGGAAGTCGATCAGCCCCGTGTCGGGATCCTTCACCTGGACGCCGTGCTCGACGAAGACGGACAGGATCTCGGCGAGCTCCTCGGCCGCCTGCTTCAGGTCGGCCCGCATCTGCCGCACCTCGGGCTTCGCGAAGTTCCCGCCGTTCGACCCGATGGCGATCACGAGCCGCCGCCACCGGCCCTCAAGGTCGCGCCCGCGTGCGCGGGCCTCGACCATCCGCTCCGCCTCGGTCCGGAGCTCGGCGTCGAGCAGCGCCTGCGCCTCCTCCAGCGTAAAGAGCCGTTCGGCGGCCACTCATCTAGCCGGCGGCGTACGACTCGCTCGGCACCTCGCCCCACAGCGCCTCGAGCCGGTAGTAGGCCCGCGCCTCCGGCGTGAACACGTGCACGACGACGTCGAGATAGTCGAGCAGGATCCAGTCGCCCTGGCGCATGCCCTCGACCCGGCGGGCGTGCAGGCCGTCGTGCTTGAGCTGCTGCTGGATCTCCTCGGCGACGGCCTGGGTCTGGCGCGGGTTTCGCCCCGACGCGATCACGAAGTGGTCCGTGTAGCTCACGACCTCGCGCATGTCGAGGATCACGACGTCTGTGGCGAGCTTCTCGGCGGCGAGCGCCGCGATCCGGCTCGCGAGCTGGGCGGTGCTGCTCAGACGGTCATCCCCATTGCCACCGCGGGTCAGCCTAGCACGCCCCCTGGCCGTAAAGCCCTTCCGCGGCGATGACGGCGGCAACGGCGTCGGGCACGAAACGGGCCGGGTCTTCGCCGCGGGCCACCGCCTCCCGGACGTCCGTCGAGGCGAGGTCGACCGGCGCCATCTGCAGCTCGACGACCTCCGGCCCGGCCGGGGCGGCTCCCGGTCGTGGTGCGACGACGAGCGTCGCCAGCTCATGCACCCGGTCCGGCTCGTGCCATCCCGGCAGCCCCGCGTGATCGGCACCGACGATCAGGAAGAGCCGGCCCTCGGGCGCCAGCGCCTCGAGCGTCTCGACCGTGTAGCCAGGGCCGTCGCGGTCGAGCTCGATCCGGCTCACCTCGACGCGACCAGGGCCGGGAAACGCGGCCTCCGTCAGGCGGTAGCGAAGCTCGGGCGGCGTCGCGCCGGCGTCACGGTGCGGCGGCTGTCGCGCCGGCACGACGATCAGGCGGTCGAGACGGAGCTGACGCATCGCGGCTCCGGCAACGGCGACGTGGCCGGCGTGCGGCGGGTCGAACCGTCCGCCGAAGACGCCGATCCGGGGCCTTCCCGTCACCGCCGCGGCCGGTAGGTGAAACGGTGCGCGCCGACGAGGACGTCGTCGCCGGGACGGGCGCCCGCCGCGTGCAGCGCTCGGTCGACGCCGAGGCGCTCGAGCTCGGTCGCGAGGATTCCGACCGCACGGTCGTCGTCGGGATCGAGATCGGCGAAGCGGCGCTCGATGCCGCGGCCGGCGACGCGGAGGAACCCGCCGTCGCGCAGGATGCGAAACTCGCGCCGAGCGGGTGGCTGCGGGCGGTACACCAGGAAGTCGGCGAGCTCGGGCTCGACGGGAGCGGGCGCCTCCGCCCCGGCCGGGACATGCTCGAAGAGGGCGTGCTCGAGCTCGGCGATCCCCTCGCCCGTCGCGGCCGAGCAGCGGAGCGCCGCTCCGGTGGCTTCGCGCAGCGCGTCGCGGTCCTCCGGCGCGACAAGGTCGATCTTCGAGAGCACGACGAGCTGCGGCCGCCGGGCCAGCCCGCCGCCGTGGAGGGCGAGCTCACGATCGATCGTCCTTCGCCGCTGGTCGATCTCCTCAGCCCCGGCCGACGCGTCGACCAGGTGGACGAGCAGCCGCGCGCGCTCGAGGTGCGCGAGGAACTCGTGTCCCAGGCCGACTCCCTGGCTCGCACCCTCAAGGAGGCCGGGCACGTCGGCCACCGTAAGCTGGCGCCCGTCGGCCGCCTCCACCGTTCCGAGCACCGGCTCGACGGTCGTGAACGGGTAGTCGGCCACCTTCGGGGTCGCGTTCGAGATACGGCGCAGGAGTGACGACTTGCCGGCGTTCGGGAAGCCCAGGAGCGCCGCGTCGGCGACGAGCTTCAGGTGGAGCTCGAGCCAGTGCTCCTCACCCGGCTCCCCAACCTGCGCCGTATCGGGCGCGCGCCGCCGGGCCGTGGCATAGCGGCGGTTCCCCTGCCCACCCAGGCCGCCGCGGGCGACCGTGACCCGCGCGCCGGCGTGAGCCAGGTCGGCGATCGGGTCGCCCGTCTCGCGGAGGCGCACCTGTGTGCCGACCGGCACCTCGATCTCGCGATCCTCACCGCCGCGCCCGTGCTTCCCGGAGCCCTGGCCGTGCACGCCGCGCTGGGCCCGGAAGTGCGACGCGGTGCGGAACCGCGAGAGATCGCGCAGGTCGGCGCTCGCGACGAGCATCACGTCACCACCGTCGCCGCCGTCGCCGCCGTCCGGGCCGCCCTTCGGAACGTACTTCTCGCGGCGGAAGCTGACGCAGCCGTCACCGCCACGGCCGCCCTCCACCTGGATGGTCGCCCGGTCGGCGAACACCGCGGGACGCGGCTACGCGGACTGCTCGGCCAGCACGCTGATGTAGCGGCGGCCGTTCTTGCGCGTGAAGGAGACCGTCCCGCCGACCATCGCGAAGACGGTGTCGTCGCTCCCGAGCCCCGCGCCGTTGCCGGGGTAGAAACGGGTGCCGCGCTGGCGCACGATGATCGAGCCGGCGGTCACCGTCTCGCCCGCGAACACCTTGACGCCGAGCCGCTGGGCGTGCGAGTCGCGGCCGTTCTTCGAGGAGCCGAGGCCCTTCTTATGCGCCATCGCCGGTGTCCTCCTTGGGCTTCATGGCGCGAGGCTTTCGCGCCGGCTTCGGCTTGTCGGCGGCTGCCGCCGCCGGCGCCTTGCGGGTCGCAGGCTTCTTGGCGGCGGGCGGCTTCTTGGCCGCCGGCTTTTTGGCGGCCGGCTTCTTGGCCGGCGCCGCCGCAGCCTTGTCGGCGGGCTTCTCGTCGGCGGCCTTCTTCGCCGGCGCCCGCTTGGGCTTCGACGGCCCGATCGAGTCGATCTGGATGCGACTCAGCTCCGAGCGGTGCCCGCGCGTCTTCTTGAAACCCCTCTTGGGCTTGAACGTGAAGACCTTGATCTTCTCGCCGCGCAGGTGCTCGACCACCTGGGCGGTCACGGCGGCGTCGAGCTTCGTGCCGTCGATGACCACCTCGTCGCCGCCGGTCATGAGGACGGGCGGCGTGAACGCCTTGCCGGGCTCATGCGGCTGCCGGTCGACCAGAAGCGTCTGCCCCTGCTCGACCTTGTACTGCTTGCCGCCGACCTTGATGACCGCGTACATGAGCCGCGGAATGGTACCAGAGGCCCGGCGCCGCCTCAGCTGCCCAGAAGCCTCCCGAGGATGCCGCCGCTCTTCTTCCCGTCGCCCGCCGGAGCAGGCTCGGGCGCTGCCGCCGGGGCCTCCGCCACGGCCGCTGGAGCGGCCGGCGCAGGCGCGGGATCCTCCGCCTTCGGCTCGGCCGCCTGGGCCTTCGCCGGCGTTCGCCGCCGCCGTGGCTTGGGCTTGGGTGCGGCGTCAGCAGCCGGCTCCGAGGCTGCCTCGGCGGCCGCGACATCGGACGCCGTGTCGGCGGCGGCTCCGTCGGCCGTGGCCGCCGTCCCGGCCTTCGAACGGCCGCGGCCGCCGCGCTTTCCGCGCCGCCGCTTGCGTGCGGCGGCCGCCGCCTCGTCGCCACCCTCGGCGGCCTCGTCCGGGGCCGCCTCCGCGGTCGTGGCGGCCTCGGCCGGCTCCGCGGCCTCGGGCTTGGCCTTGGCGCGGGTTCGGCGCCGGGGCGCCGGCTTCTTGGCCGGCTGCTCGTCCGCCTCTCCCTTGTCGTCGGCGGCGGCGGCGTCCTTCGCCTTCTCGGGCGTCCGCCGCGTCCGCCGCGGCTTGGTGCGCTGCTCGAGCTCCAGCCGCTCGCCCACCTCACGCTCCATCTCCGGGAGCTCGTAGGAGTACTCCGGCTCGGGCTCGAGCTGGATCGCCGTCGTCTTCGCGTCGAGCAGAGTCGCGTACGCGCCGGTTCGGGTGGCACGCTCGATGCGGATGCGGTGCTCCTGGCCGATGTAGCCGATCGCGCCGCCGATGACCACGCCGTAGCCCCCGTTCATCCTCGCGACGCCGTCGGTGATGTTGTACATGTGCGGCTCGGAGATCTTGATGCGGAGCTCGTCGCCGTCGGCCACGGGCAGGCTGTCGCCGTCGACGTCGGCCCGCGACCCCTCCCGGATCACGTCGACCTCGGTCAGCGGCATCCGCTCCACCGGCTCGACCGTGAAGAGCTTGCCGGTCTCGCGCTCGAGCTCGAGGATCTTCGCCCCGCCGGGGCCCGCAAGCTGCGTCGCAACACGTGCGTTCATGCGGACGAGGAACGCGTCTGCGCCCGACGACCGGGCCAGCTTGCGGAGGCGCCGCTCCGCCTCGACCGACATCGTCTGCTCCGAGAGGACGCGGCCCTCACCGCCGCAGGTCGGGCAGATCCGGGTGAGCGTCTCGCGGATACCCGCCGTGACGTTCTGGCGGGTCATCTCGACCAGCCCCAGCGGCGAGATCTCGACCAGGTAGGTCTTCGTGCGGTCGTGCTCGAGCTCCTCCTGGAGCACCTTCAGCACCTCGCCGCGGTTCTTGGCGACCGCCATGTCGATGAAGTCGATGACGATGATGCCGCCGATGTCGCGCAGCCGGAGCTGGCGCATGACCTCGCGCGCTGCCTCGATGTTGTTCCTGGTGATCGTGTCCTCGAGCCTGCTCGAGCTGCCGACGAACCGGCCGGTGTTCACGTCGATGACGGTGAAGGCCTCGGCGTAGTCGAAGATCAGGTAGCCGCCCGAGGGCAGGTCGACCCGCTTGTTCAGGGTGCTCAGGATCGCCTGGTCCACCCCGTGGCGCTCGAACAGCGGCACCGCTTCGGAGTAGAGCTTGATCCGGTCGACGAACTCCGGCTGCGTGACCCGCACCCAGCCGAGGATCCGGCGGTACTGGCGCTCGGAGTCGACCAGCACCTCCTGCACGTTTCGCGCCAGCAGGTCGCGGATGACTTTGAGCGAGAGGTCGGCCTCGGCGTGCACGATGCTCGGTGCCTTCTTGGTCTCGGCCGACGAGCTGACCTGGGACCAGATGCGGCGCACGAAGCGCAGGTCGCGGTCGAGGTCCTCGGCGGTCGCACCCGCGGCGGCGGTGCGGACGATGACGCCGCCCTCCTCCACCTCGAGCGCCTTTGCGAGCTTGCGCAGCCGCTCGCGCTCGCCGTCCGGGAGACGCCGGCTGACGCCCGAGCCGGCCTCGCCGTTGGGCGAGAGCACGAGGAAGCGCCCGGCGATGGAGAGCTCCATCGTCACCCGCGGCCCCTTCGTCCCCATCGAGTCCTTCACAACCTGGACCAGCACCTCCTGGCCCGGCTTCAGGAGCTCGTCGATCTTGCGGCGGCGGCGGGTGCGGGACGATGTCTCGCCGGGAACCACCACATCGTTCACGTGCAGGAAGCCGTTTCGGGGGAGCCCGAGGTCGACGAAGGCCGCCTCCATCCCCCGCAGCACGTTGTCGACCTTGGCCTTGTAGATGTTGCCCACCAGCGACCCTTCGCCGCGGCGCTCGATGAGCGCCTCGACCGTTCGACCCTCCTCGACCACGGCGACGCGTAGCTCGCTCAGGTCGACGGAGATCAGGATCGTCTTGGTGACGTCGGATATCAGTGTCACGTTTCTACTCCTACAGGCTCCCGCAGGCGGATCGCCGTGCGTATGAGCCGTTCGATTGTCGGGGTCGCGCCCACCAGGGCGGCGACCGCTTGTGTCAGTTCCTCGGGCCGGGCCGTGCCCGCGTCGGTCACGGCCAGCTCCATCTCGAGCGCGCCCGGCTCATGGGTGAGCGCGGTGCAGAAGCGGCGTACGTCGACGCGCTTCGATGCCTTGTTGGGCGCCGTGCGCACGACCTCGCACGTCTCCGCCTCCGCGAACTTCGCCAGGGCGGCGTCCCAGTCGATCTCGTCGGCGACCTCGACGCGGTAGGTCACAGCGTCGACGCGCGATGCCGCCGGCCGGCCGGTCGCCGGCTCCACCGAGACGACGGTCATGCCCATCGGGAGGTGGTTCGCCAGCCGCTCTCCCACGTCGAGCGGCTCGTGGTCGCCCCGAAGCTCGACGTCGGCGACGTCGGCCAGCGTCTCGACACCGACCGCCCGCGGGAGGGCGAGCGAGATGACGGGGCGAGGCTTCATGCCCTTCGAGAGGGCGATGTCGAGCCCGGCACGCCTAAGCGCGCCGAGCAGCGTGTCGACGGTTTCCAGGTGCGACAGGAAGCGCGCCCGTCCGCCGACCGCGAAGGTGATTCGGTATGTCAACGATGTGTCTCAATTCTCTCAACCGGTCCGTACGGGGACTGTCCCCGCCCCGGATCAGTGCACCAACTTGTTGCGGACGGGGCCGAAGCATGCGCCGCAGTCGGCACAGCCGTCCCAGCGGCAGTCGCCCGTGGCCACCTCGGCCCGGCTCTGCCACCACTCGTCCAGCAGGAACTCCTTGGAGACGCCCGAGCGCACGTGATCCCACGGCAGCTCGTCCCACTCTCCGTATTCACGGGTGGCGACATCGTCGATCGTCGTCCCCGCCTCCGCGAACGCCGCCTCCCAGGCGGCCTCCGCGAACATCTCAGTCCACGCGTCGAACCGCGCGCCTGCCCGCCAGGCGCGCTCGACCACGTCCGCCAGCTCCTCGCCGCCGCGGGCCAGCGCGCCCTCGAGCATCGACGTCCGCACGTCGTGGAGCGAGAGCCTGATCTGGCGCGTGGGCATCGCCCGGCGCATGTAGCTCTGCTTCGCGACGAGCTGATCGCGGCTCGACATGCCCTCCCACTGGAACGGCGTGTGCGGCTTCGGCACGAAGTTCGAGGCGCTGACGTGCACCGAGAAGCGACCGCCTCCCAGCACGCGCCGGCCGATCCCGCGCGCCTTGACGCCGAGGTCGACGATGCCCTGCACCTCGTCGTGCGTCTCGCGCGGCAGGCCGATCATGAAGTACATCTTGAGGCTCGTGTACCCCGCCTTGAACGCCGCTTCGATCGCGTTCTCGATCATCTCGTCGGTGATCGTCTTGCAGATGATGTCGCGCATCCGCTGCGTCGCAGCCTCCGGGGCGAGCGTGATCGAGCTCTGGCGCGCGTTGGCCGCCGCCGTCATCGCCACCGGCCCCGTGTCGACCCTGTTCGAGGGCAGGGACAGGTGCAGGTCGGGCATGCGCTCCTTGACGCCCTCGATGGCCGGCACGACGTCGGTGTAGTCGCTCGTCGCGAGCGACGTCAGCGAGAGCTCGTCGTAGCCGGTGCAGCGAAGCTGCGCCAGGCCGGCCTCGATCACCTGGTCGGCGGGCCGCTCGCGCACCGGCCGGTACCACGTCCCGGCGTGGCAGAACCGGCAGCCGCGCGTACACCCGCGCATGACCTCGACCGAGGCCCGCGAGAAGATGGCCGATGAATACGGGACGACGACCTCGATCGGCTGCGTCTCGATCCCGAACTCGTGGTGGATGGCGCGGCGCACCTCCCGGCGGCCGCGCTCGGGCAGGTAGAGGTAGGGGTTCTCGGCCAGCGCGGCGAGCCTGGCGGCCCTGCCGGCCGTGACAGAGATCACGTCGAGCACGTCCTCGAACGCCTCCTCCGACTCGCCCATGAAGAACGCATCGAAGAAGGGCGTGAGCGGAGCGGGGTTCGACGCCGACGGGCCGCCGGCCACGACGATCGGGTCGCCCTCGCCGCGGTCGGCCGCCCGGAGCGGGATCCCGGCCAGGTCGAGCACCTCGAGCACGTTGGAGTACGTCAGCTCGGCCTGGAGCGTGATCCCGAGCAGGTCGACCTCGCTGACCGGCCGCCACGTCTCGAGCGTGAAGAGCGGCAGCCCCTCGCGTCGCATCGCATCGGCCATGTCGGGCCACGGGCAGTACACGCGCTCGGCGGCCATCGCCGGCCGCGCGTTCACCTGCTGATACAGGATCTGGAGGGCCTGATTGGAGATCCCGACCTCGTAGGCGTCCGGGTAGCAGAGCGCGACCACCGCGGTCGCCCGCGGCTTCTGCACTTGGTTGGCCTCGCCTCCGATGTATCGGGACGGCTTCTGGACCGTCTCCAGAACGGACTCGATCCTCCGCTCGAGAGCGGCTTGCGTCATGTACCGGATGCTAGCCGACCCGAGGGCCGCGACCCGCCCGCGGCTAGCTTCGAAGCCGCTCCGCGGCCGTCCGCAGCTTCGTCAGGTCGGCCGGTGCGCCGCGGGAGAAGTACTCGTCGGCTGCCCGTCCCAGGGCCTGCGTGCCCCCGAAGGCGATGCTGCCCTGAAGCGCCCAGCCGGCGACGGGCACGAGGTCGAGCAGCTCGCGGGCGACGGTCCTCATCCCGTAGCCCGCCCCGAGCACGCCCACCAGCTCGACGGCCCGGTCCGGCGAGAGCTCGACGCCGTGGCACACGCCGATCTGGAGCACCAGCCGGAGCTGCACGGTCGTGAGCTGGGGGCGATCGGCGCCGGGGGCCCAGGTGGCGGTCGCGACGAAGCCGTTCCGCCGTGAGGCGGTGTGGATCAGCTGCTCGACGACGTACGGCCGCAGCGCCGGCAGGCGCGCCGCAAGGCTCGGGCCCGCGTTCCCGGAACGCTCGGCCAGAACCCGCATCGCCTTCCGGAGCGGAAACCTGCCGCGTTTCGACGGGAGCACCGACATCGGGCTAACGCCGGGCACGCGCGCCGCCTCGAGCAGGGCGTCGTCGGGCAGGTCGACCCCCTCGAGGACGGCCAGCAGCGGCCGGCCGGCGGCGCCGACGACCTCGAGGTCGGCCCGGGTGCCGTCGTCGAGCGACGCCACAACCTGGGCGCCGTAGACGACGACCGCCGCCCGGCCGAGTGACCCCGCGTCGTCGGGCCGCAGGCGGCGGGCGGCGAAGACATCGACCGCGCTCGTGTCCGTGCCCGGAGCGTCGAGGAGCGCCTCCCGCAGCTCCTCGAGCGGCGCCGTGCTGCCGCACATCCGAAGCGGGCCGCGAACGTCGCCCTCGGCGCGCACGTCGCGGACGGCCCGCATGGCCATGGTCGCCGAGGCGACCCCCGGCTTTCTCACGCGACGGCCAGCCGCGGCTCGTCGGCGCTCTGCGCGTGCACGTGGATCGCTTGCAGCACACCGATCGCGAGCAGGTTCGTGAGCGTGTGCGAGCCGCCGAAGCTCATGAACGGCAGCGGGATGCCGGTGATCGGTGCGAGGCCGATGGTCATGCCGATGTTGATGGTGATCTGGAAGAGCAGCATCGACACTACCCCCGCGGCAACCAGGCTGCCGAACGTCGAACGCGACTTCGTGATCACCTTGAGGCCGCGCCACAGAAGCAGCGCGTAGAGCGCGATCAGCCAGGCGGCGCCGACGAACCCGCGCTCCTCGCCGACCACGGCGAACACGAAGTCCGTGGCGTGCTCGGGCAGGTACCCGAAGAGCGTCTGGGTTGCGTTCTTGACGCCGGTGCCGCCGACCCCGCCGTGGCTCACGGCCACGATCGACGCCCTGAGGTTGTAGCCGTTCTGCTGCGGGTCGAGCCGGTCGGGATGCAGGAACGCCGTGATGCGGTCGACCTGATAGCTCTGGAGCACGTGGATCCCGGCGCCCGGCAGGATCGAGAAGATCAGCGCAAGCGTGACCGCGCCGGTCAGGATCATCCACACGAAGTGCCGCCACGGCACGCCGTAGACGAACAGCATGCCCATCAGCATCGCGGCGAGCACGAGCGCCGTGCCGAAGTCGGGCTCGCGGAAGACGAGGATCGCCGGCAGCCCGATGTAGCCCAGCGCGAGCAGGGTCAGCCGTCCAGGCGAGGTGATGCCGCGGCGCGATGCGAGCAGGGCAGCGAGGCCGACGATCAGGAGGAGCTTCGAGAACTCCGATGGCTGGAACTGGAAGCCGGCGAAGGTGATCCAGCGGGCGGCGCCGTTCACCGTGTGACCGGCGGCGAGCACGACGGCCACGCTCGCGAGGACGAACAGGTAGAGCGGCCAGTGCACCCGCCGCATCCAGCTCGGCGGGATCGCGGCGACGACGAGCATCCCGACGACGCCGATCCCGACGTAGACGAGCTGGTGGCCGTACATGTTGCCGGGGTCGTTCCGGGTCGCGTTCTTCATGATCCAGAGCCCGAACGCCGAGATCGAGAGCACGGTCGCGAGCATCAGGTAGTCCAGGTGGCGAACGTAGTGCTTGATCACCGGCTCTGGTCCTGGCCGCTCTGGAAGCGGTACTGGGAGTGGAAGAAGGCGGCGAACACCTCGGCGGCGACGGGCGCGGCCGAGACTCCGCCGTGGCCGCCGTCGTGGATCATCGCGACGACGACGAGCGGATGGCCGTCCTGCTCGGCCCAGCCCGCCCACCAGGCGTCAGAGCAGTCGGTGCAGTCCTGCGGCACCTCGGCGGTGCCGGTCTTGCCGTAGACGGTCGGCTGGAAGCGACCGAAGGTGGACGTCGAGGTGCCGTCGCCAGAGTGCGTCGCGCCGTAGAGGCCCGACTTGATCTCGGCGAGGAGCTCCGGCGGCAGGTTGAGATCGCGCTGCGGCTTGGGGTGGATGTCGCCGCCCGGGACCGAGCTCCCGTCGGGGCCGGTGATCGACTGCACGAGATGCGGGGTCACGACCTTGCCGCCGTTCTCGAGCGCGCTGTAGGCGACGGCCTGCTGGAGCGGCGTCACGAGCAGGTAGCCCTGACCGATCGCCATCTGGATGTCGTCTCCCGGCTCCCAGATCGTGTCGATCGACGGGTTGGGGCCGTTCACGAACAGCGGATAGTGCGCCTTCCAGTGCGGGTCGGGAACGAGCCCGCTGACGGCGCCCGGCAGGTCGATGGGGGGCGAGTCGCCGTAGCCGAGCTTTCGGATCCAGCTCTGGAACTGCAGGTTTCGCCTGCTGTAGAACTCGTCGCCGAGGCGGTAGAAGAACGTGTCGCACGAGATCTCGAGTGCCTTGGAGAGCCCGATGACCGAATTCACGGGGCCCCAGTTGAAGAACTTGTGGTGGCTCAGGTCGTTGGGCGACTGGAAGAACGTTGTGCAGGCTCGTGACGAGCCCGGCCCGATCAGGCCCGACATCCACGCGGCGGCCGCCGTGATGGGCTTGAACGTCGACCCGGGCGGATATGTGGCGGCGAACGACTTGTCGACCTGCGGGAAGAGCCTGTTCTTGGGATCGACGATCCGCCCCTGGCCTTTGTACGGCGGCACCCACACGGTGGGCTCGTAGTTCGGATAGGAGGCCATCGCGTACACCGCACCGGTCTCGGGGTTCATGGCCACGACCGTGCCGTAGTCGGCGTAGTACTGGCGATCGGCATGGGCGATCTGCATCCCGCGGTAGATGGCGCCCTGCGCGACCTTCTGGAGGTGGGCGTCGAGGGTGAGCCTGACGTTCGCCCCGGTCACCGGCTCGCGGACGAGGTATGGGGAGCGCACGGGCTGGCCGGACGCGTCGAACATCTGCGCGGTCTCACCGTCCGACCCGCGCAGCCAGCCGTCGTAGCTCTTCTCGATCCCCGCCTGCCCGGCGATCCCGGTCTGGGGCAGGTCCTCGCCGTGGAACGCGGGATCCTTCAGGTTGTCAGCCGTGATCGGCCCGACGTGGCCGATCAGGTTGGGGTTGACCGCGCCGATCGACGGGTCTTCGAGCGCCGGATAGTCGCGCACGAACGTGCGCTGGAACTGGATCGACGGGAAGCGGTTGTGGCGTTCGAGCATGTACGCCACCTCGGGTCGCGTCACCGTGAACGGCAGCGTGATCGGGTAGCCCCGGTTTGCCGCAAGGCGGGCGGAGTACTCCTTCCACACGCGCGGGAACGGCTGCTTGATGACGTCCGCCAGCCGCCACAGGATCAGGCAGCCCGGCCGCCGGCGCACCTGCCCGTAGTCGTGCCGGTTGAGCCCCGTGCAGTCGGTGCTCGCCGGGAACGTCGCCGAGTTCACCTGCACGGCGATCGCCGTCCGGCTCGACACGAGGACGTTCCCGTGCCGGTCGACGATGTCGCCGCGCTGCGCGGGCACCACCGCGGTTCGCACCTGGCTCTGCACCGCGGCGGCCGAGTACTGCCCGGCGTGCAGCACCTGCAGCGCCCACAGCCGGAACAGGAGAACGATCAGAAGCGCGGCCGCGATGATGCCGAGCGCCGCCGCCCGGATGGCAAGGGGCAGCGGGTCCGGGGCCGGCTCGGACCTAGGCGGTGGCGATTCGAGGAACACGGCTCAGGGCTTGTGGGGGACGGAATATGCGCCGCAGGAGCGGCAGGAGCAGAAGTCCGAGAAGCGTGGTCTGGAGGATCGCCGGTGCGATCTGGTGCCAGAAGAGGATGCCGGCCGCCGGATGGTCGCCAATGAGGATGTGCATGATGAGGGTCCCCAACTGGGCCGCGGTCGCGCCGACGACGAGCCACGGCAGCGCGCGCGGCGGCGGTGGCTCGAGCATCCCCGGCCCGGCCTCGCGGCGGTGGGCGTAGGTCGCGATCGCCCACGCGCAGCCGACGTACACGAGCGACTGCATGCCAAGGTGCTCGAACGTCATCGCGTCGAGGAGCAGACCGCCGGCGAAGCCGGCGATGGCAGCCGCCTCCATCCCGCGCCAGAGCGCAAGCGCGACGACGAGGATGATGATCAGATCCGGACCGCCGCCGAACGGCGCCAGCTGCGGAGTCGCCGCGACCTCGAGGATCGCGAGGACGAACACGCACAGCCCGATCTTCACCCCGTCGACGATCATCGCCGCGGCTCGAGCACCAGGACGTTGGTGATGTTGCGGAAGTCGGCGAACGGCGTCACCTGGATCACCTTGGTGTCGCCGGTCGTGTCGTTCCCCGACACCGAGCTCACGCGGCCGATCGGGATGCCCGCCGGGTAGTACGACGCCAGCCGGTCGGTCTTGAACCCGGCGGTCGTGACGATGTCGTTCTCGGCCACACGGACGGCGTTCGGGATCAGCTCCAGGCTGAGGATCCCGACCTGGCCCGACGCCGCCTTGATCAGCCCGACGGCGTTCCGCTCGCCCTGGACGCCGGCCGTCACGTAGTTCTGCGGGTCGAGCAGAAGGGTCACCACGGCCTGACCGGGCGTCACCTGGACGACCTTGCCGATCAGCGCGCCGCTGCTCTCGGTGGGTGCGACGACCGGGTCGTTGACGGCGACTCCGGCGGACGTCCCGATGTCGATCGTGATCGTGTTCTGGTAGGCGGTCGGCGACTGTTCGAGCACCTGGCCGGCGACGCTCTTGGTCTGCCCGAGCGTGCTTCGGAAGTGCAGGAGCGCCTGCAGACGCGCGACCTCATCCGCCGCCTCTTGGGACCGCACCTGGAGCGCACCGTACTGCGCCTGCAGCTGCTTCAGCTCCTCGGTGCTGTCGCGCGCGCTCGCGAGGCCGCTGCCCCAGTTCCAGGCGTCGACGGCCGGCCGCGTGACGCGGTGTGCGACCGCGGCGAACGGGGCCGTGACGCTGACGGCATCTCGCTGGATCTCTCCCACAACGCCCGACGACCCCTGCCGAAAGGACAGGGTGAGCAATGTGAGAGAGGCCGCCAGCAGCAGGCCGACGACGGCCCGCCTCCGGATGATTCGGTTCTTGCTTAGCAGCATGACTTGGCGGGTCGGGGGGCCGATTCTAGCGGACGAGCCGCCGCGGGCCCGCCGCAGCCGGCTAGAAATGCGCGCTCTTGGCGCCGGTGGCGATGAGGATCAGCACCGCGGCTGCGAGCACCAGACGGTAGATCACGAACAGGTTGTAGTTGTTGTTGCGCAGGTACGCGAGCAGGGCCCAGATCGCGACGAGGCCGACGACCATCGACGTCAGCGTGCCCACGAGGAACGGCCCGATCGTGCCCGGCGGAAAGCCGCCGTGCAAGTCCTTCACGCCCTTGAACACCACGGCACCGCCGACGACGGGCGCGTAGAGGAAGAACGAGAACCGGGCGGCGTCGTCGCGCGAAAGGCCGAGGAAGCGGCCCGCCGAGATGGTGATCCCGGACCGGCTGACCCCCGGGGCCAGCGCCAGCGCCTGGGCGAACCCGACGCCGACCGCGGTGCGCAGGTCGAACTCCTCCATCTTGCGCGTCACGGGCGTCTTGTCGGCGTACCAGAGCACGATCGCGAACACGGCCATGAAGATCGCGATCTGGTACGGCTGACCGAGCTTGCTCTCGACGAACGACTCGCCGAGCGCGCCGAAGACCGCCGCGGGGATCGTCGCCACGATGACGAACCATGCGAGCCGCTCCTCCCCGGTCTCGATGGCCCGCTTCCCGATGCTGCGGCCCCATGCCCCCGCCAGGGCGATCGCGTCGAGCCGGAAGTAGGCCAGGACCGCGATCAGCGTGCCCAGGTGGAGCGACACGTCGAACGTTTTGTTGAAGGCGGCGTGGTGCTCGAGGTAGTGCCAGTTGAAGAGCCACGGCACGAGGATGAGATGGCCCGACGAGGAGATCGGCAGGAACTCGGTGAGCCCCTGCGTCGTGCCCAGGACGAGTGCTTGCCAGTCCGTCAGCTTGTTCGGGTCGGCGCCCGCGCCCGACACGCTCAGCGCGACCACGCCGATCGTGATCGCGGCAAGCACGAACGCCCCGATCAGCGTGCCACCGGGGCGACGGGAGATGGTGACGTCCGTCTGCACCTGCGACCAGGATACAAGCGGTCTCGGCCGCGTCTAGCCGTTCAGATTGGAGTCGGCTTGATGTTTCGAGCGGCTAGTAGCCGCGGCGGCCGTTGCGGCGGCTCGAGGCGTACGACTGGTTCGCGCGGTGGATCGCCTCGAACTCCTCGAGCGAGCGGCCCGAGCCGACGGCGACGCAGGTGAGCGGCGACTCGGCCAGGTGCACGGGCATCTGGGTCTCTGCGCGCAGGCGGTCGGTCATGCGCTGGAGGAGCGCGCCGCCGCCGGCGAGCACGATGCCCCTGTCCATGATGTCGGACGCAAGCTCGGGCGGCGTCTTGTCGAGCGTCTGCTTGACCGCGTCGATGATCTGGTTCAGGGGTACGTCGAGCGCGTGGCGCACCTCGGAGGCCGAGAGGACGACCGTCTTGGGAAGGCCGGTGACAAGGTCGCGGCCGCGGATCTCCGCCTCGACCTCCTCGGGAAGCTCGTAGGCGGAGCCGATCTCGAGCTTCACCTCCTCGGCCGTCTGCGACCCGATCATCAGCTTGTACTCGCGCTTCACGTGCTCGATGATCGCCTCGTCGAGCTCGTCCCCGCCGACCCGGATCGACTGCGACACGACGATCCCGCCGAGGGAGATGACCGCGACCTCGGTCGTGCCGCCGCCGATGTCGACGATCATGTTGCCGGTCGGCTCCGAGACGGGCAGGCCCGCGCCGATCGCGGCAGCCATCGGCTCCTCGATCAGGTACGCCTGCCGGGCGCCGGCCGAGTAGGTCGCCTCCTCGACGGCCCGCTTCTCGACGCCGGTGACGCCGGACGGCACGCACACGACGACCCGCGGGTGCGCGAAGCGATTCTGGTGCACCTTCTGGATGAAGTGGCGCAGCATCTGCTCGGTGACGTCGAAGTCGGCGATGACGCCGTCCTTCAGCGGGCGGATCGCCGAGATGTTCCCCGGCGTGCGGCCGAGCATCCGCTTGGCCTCGATCCCCACGGCATGCACCTCGCCGGTGCGCTGGTCGATCGCGACGACCGACGGCTCGGACAGGACGATGCCGCGACCGCGAACGTAGACGAGCGTGTTCGCCGTGCCGAGATCGACGGCCATGTCGCGGCCGCCGAAGCCGGTGAGGGAGTTGAGAAAGCTGATTTCGGGGGCCTACTTTCGGGCTGCAAAATTGCCGAAACTGCAGCGCGATTCTAGCGGATAGCGGGGTCCGCCATCGGCCGCATCTGTACCATGCCGCGCCGTGGAGACCGATCTGGCCGGCCGAGTTGTGATCATCACGGGCGCGGCGCGCGGGATCGGCGCGGCGACGGCGCGGCGCTTCGCGGGCGAAGGCGCGAAGGTTGTCGTCAACTACCGCACGAGCCGCGAGCAGGCCGGGCAGCTCGTCGCCGAGCTGCCCGACGCAGTCGCCGTCCAGGCCGACATCTCGCAGGAGGGCGAGGTCGAGGCGCTCTTCGCCGCGGCGGTCGACCGCTACGGCTCGGTCGACGTCTGCGTCTGCAACGCCGCGATCTACTCGCCGCCCGCACCGGCCGTCGATATCGACGCCGAGCGCTTCCGCCGCATCGTCGACACGAACCTCACCGGGACGTTCCTCGTCGCGCGGGCCTTCCTGCGGCAGGTCGCACGCCAGGGCTCGGGCAACCTCATCCTGATCGGCTCGACCGCCGGGATCTTCGGCGAGGAGGGCCAGGCCGACTACGCGGCAACCAAGGCCGCGCTCACCGGCGGCCTTCTGCCGACACTCAAGAACGAGATCGCCCGCCTGGCGCCCTGCGGACGCGTGAACGCGGTCTGCCCCGGGTGGACCGAGACCGAGATGGCCGCGCCGGCGCTCGCAGAGCCGGGCCGGCTCGAGCGGATCACCCAGACGATGCCGCTGCGCAAGGTCGCCCAGCCCGACGACGTCGCCTGGCAGGTCGTCGTCCTCGCCTCGGACCGGCTCTCTGGCCACGTGTCGGGCCAGGTGGTCGTGGTGGCCGGCGGCATGGAGGGCCGGCTCCTCCACGAGACCTGAGCACGGGGTACCAGCCTGGGGTTCGGCCGGACCTGGTCCACTCCGGCCGGGCGAAGGCTTCCGTGGACCAGGTCCAGAACCGGGCCGTCCTGAAGCTGCGGGACCTGGTCCAGCTGCTTCGGTCGTGAGACCACCGGGACCAGGTCCACCATTCTCCGCCGTTTCAGCCTGCTGCCGCCGCCATCGCGTCGAGCAGCTCGGGGACCGGCAGGCCGACGACGTTCTGGAAGTCGCCCCGCACTGCGCAGACGAGCGCGGCGCCGCGGCCCTGGACGGCGTAGGCGCCGGCCCGGTCGCGCCACTCGCCCGTCGCGAGGTACCACTCGACGTCGGCCGGCGAGAGCGGGGCGAACGTCACCTCGCTCTCGGCACGGCGGACGTGCTCGACGCCGCCGGTCCGCAGGCAGAGGCCCGAGTGGACGGTGTGCGTCCGCCCGGCGAGCGCTCCCAGGAACGACCGCGCCTCCGCCTCGTCGCGCGGTTTTCCGTACACCCGGCCGTCGAGCGCGACGAGCGTGTCCACGCCGAGCACGCGGTCGCCCGCGACCGCCGCCGCCTTGCCCCGGGCATGCGCCTCGGCGAGCTCGGCCGGCCCGAGGCCAGCGATCTCGGCCTCGTCGTAGTCCGGCGCGACGACGGTGAACTCGATGCCGAGCAGGCCGAGGATCTCGCGCCGGCGGGGGGAGCTCGATGCCAGGACGATGGGCCCGAGCTCGAGCGCTCGGGCGATCACACCAGGTCCGGCTCGCCGAAATAGATGGCGATCTCGCGCTCGCCGTTCGCGGGCGAGTCGGAGCCGTGCACGATGTTCTCGCCGATCTCGAGCGCGTAGTCGCCCCGGATCGTGCCGGGCGGCGAGTCGAGCGGGTTCGTGGCGCCCATCATCCCGCGGACGGTTGCGACGGCCGCATCGCCCTCGATCACCATTGCGAACACCGGGCCGGAGGTGATGAACTCGACGAGGCTCGGATAGAACGGCTTGTCGCTGTGCTCGGCGTAGTGGTCGGCCGCCTGCCCTGGAGTGACGCGCAGAAGCCGCATCCCCCGGATCGAGAGCCCGCGCCGCTCGACCCGCGAGACGATCTCGCCGACCAGCCCGCGGGCGACGCCGTCGGGCTTCACCATGACGAGCGTGCGCTCCAACTCAGATGACTACCTGACGCGCCGCTGCGCCGACGGCTGGGGTCTGGCGCGCTCGGCCGGAAGCGGCGTCTGAACCGTCGCGGTCTCGCAGTACGGGCACAATCGCCACGATGGCTCGAGCGGCGCCTTGCAGCGGCGGCAGGCCTGCTTCAGCTTGGTGCCGCAGTGTGGGCAGCTGAGGAAGCTGGCCTCGGCCGGGTTTCTGCAGTACGGGCACACCGAGTCGGCACCGAGCCGGCGCTCCATGGCCTTGATCTCGAGCTCGCGCTCGCGCACATCGGCCAGGTACTCGGGAGGACGCAGGATCAGGTAGACGAGCACGCCGACGAACGGGAAGAAGAACGCCGTGGCGATGCACACCGCGACGATGACCGGATCCTCGATGCGGCGGCGTGCGTCCTTGGCCGTCCAGAAGATCAGCGCCAGGTAGAACGCCACGACGAAGATGATCATCAGCTTCTCGAACGCGGCGAAATAGCTCGAGTCGAAGAAGTCGCTGACCCCGTTGAAGGGGCCCGTGGAGTCGCTGGTCGTGGTGACGGCGAGGAGGTGGAGCATGGTCAGGCAGGGCTTCGCGTGGCCTCGACGCCGTGAGGCCGCGAGATCAGGTCATGTAAAAGATACAGCGAGCCGCAGACGATCACCGCACCGCCGCGCCCCGAAAGCTGGATCGCGCGCTCGCGCGCCGCGGCCGGATCGGGCTCGGACTCGCCTCCGGTGATGGCCGCCAGCTCGGCCGCCGGGAGGACACGGGGGTTGGTGGACTGCGTGGCGACGATCACGTCACATGCCTCGGAGAGCAGCTTCACCATCCCGGCCACGTCCTTCTCGCCGAGCGTCGAGAACACCGCGACCCGCGGCGTGCGGCCTTCCACGAGCGCAGGCAGCTCGGCGACGAGCCGCGCCATCCCGTCCGGATTGTGCGCTCCATCCCATATCTCGAGAGGTTCGCGCCCGCGCACCTCCATCCTCCCGGGGACCCGGACGCCGAGCATCGGCGCCGGATCGACCTGCCTGCGGAGGGCCAGCTCGGCGGCGGCCAGGGCCACCGCGCGGTTCTGATCCTGATACGTCCCGCCGGCGCGGACGGCCTCGACCATCCCGGCCTGCGGCGCAAGCGCCCCCCACTCCGGCTCGCCGACCACGAGCAGGCCACCCTCGGGGACGACCGCCAGCTTCTCGGCGGCGATCGCCTCTCGCGTCGTCCCCAGGAGCTGCGTGTGCTCGAGCGAGATGTTGGTGAGCACCTGGACGCGCGATCGAGGCAGAACGTTTGTCGCGTCGAGCCGCCCCCCGAGGCCCGCCTCGACCACCCCCCACTCGACGCGAGCCGCCTCGAACGCGCAGAAGGCCGCGGCGGTCAGCGCCTCGAACTGCGTGACGCGCGTGCCGGCGGCGTCGCGCACGCGAAGCACCGCGTGCTCGTAGGCCGCGGGCGCGATCTCGGCCCCCCCGATCCGGATCCGCTCCCGAAACGACGTGATGTGCGGCGACAGGTAGGCGCCGGTGCGGACGCCCTCGGCCTCGAGCAGCGCCTCGGTGAAGAGGACGGTCGAGCCCTTGCCGTTCGTCCCCACCACGTGGATTGCGTCGAACGATCGCTCGGGGTTTCCGAGATCCGCGAGCAGGTCGTGCATCCGCTCGAGCCCGAACGCCATCCCGAAGAGCTCGAGAGAGTCGATGTAGCGCTCGGCCGCGGTCACTCGAGGGCGG
Source organism: uncultured Actinomycetes bacterium (assembly GCA_963709425.1). GTDB lineage: Bacteria > Actinomycetota > Thermoleophilia > Gaiellales > JAICJC01 > JAICJC01. The sequence continues at coordinate 77,728 of CAVPWG010000003.1, forward strand.
CCAGCCGCAGCTCGAGCGCCGTCACCTCGGCGGCGAACCGCTCCGCCTTCTCCTCCTCGGCCGCGACCACCTCCGGAGGCGCCTTGCTCGTGAACCGCTCGTTTCCGAGCATCCCCCGGGCCCGGTCACGCTCGGTGCGGAGCTTCGCGAGCTCGCGCTCCAACGCCGCTCGATCGGGCAGCCGGCCGTCGGCCGCCCGCCTCGGCGCCAACCGCGACACGATCTCGGCGCCCGCGAAGCCCGCGGGCATCTCGATGGGGGAGGACGGATCGGCGCGCGCGGCCGTCACGATCTCGATCACGCGGTCCATGTCACGCTCGGCATCGCGGTCGCGGTGCGACTCGTCGGCTGCGGGGAACGGCGCCAGCATGAGCAGCCCGCGCTCGCCCGGCAGGTGCTGCCACACGGCCTCGGTGACGAATGGGCAGACGGGGTGGGTGAGCGCCAGGATCCGCTCGAGCACCCAGAGCAGATTGGCGGATGCGTCGGCACGTGTGTCGCCGCGCAGCCGCGGCTTCACCGCCTCGACGTACCAGTCGCAGAAGTCGTTCCAGACGAACGCGTAGAGCGACTTGACGGCTCCAGAGAAGTCGTACCGGTCGATGAGGCCGGACACGCCGTCCAGCTCCGCGGCCAGGCGCGACCGGATCCACCGATCCTCGAGAGCCGTCCCCGCGGTCGCCGGGTCGACCGCCGTATCGGCCTGGGTCAGGACGAACCGGGCGGCATTCCAGAGCTTGTTCGCGAACTTCGCGCCCTCCTCGATCATCCCGGCCGAGAACCGCACGTCCTGCGTCGAGCTCATCTTGAGGAGGCCGTACCGGGTGGCGTCGGCGCCGTAGCCGTCCACGAGCTCGAGAGGGTCGATGCCCGTCCCGAGCGACTTCGACATCCGCCGGCCGTCGGGAGCCAGGATCGTCGGGTTGATGACCACGTCCTCGAACGGGGGCTCGCCCATGAACTCGAAGCCCATCATCAGCATGCGCGCAACCCAGAGGTTGATGATGTCCCGAGCCGTGGCCAGCACGTGCCCCGGGTAGTAGCGCTCGAGCCGCGGGTCATCGCCGTGCGGCCAGCCGAGCGTCGCGAACGGCCAGAGCGCCGAGGAGAACCACGTGTCGAGCACGTCGGGGTCGCGCTCCAACTCGGCCGAGCCGCAGGTGGCACATGCGGCCGGGTCCGCGGGCGCCACCGTCTCGTGGCCGTCCGGGCAGTACCAGACCGGGATCTGGTGACCCCACCAGAGCTGCCGCGAGATGCACCACGGCCGCAGGTTCAGCATCCAGTCGTAGTAGATGTTCTCCTGGTTCTTGGGGTGGAAGCGCACCCGTCCCGACTGCACCGCCTCGTTCGCGGGCTTCGCGAGCTCGTCCATCCGCATGAACCACTGCAGCGAGACCAGCGGCTCGATGCGATCGCCCGAGCGGTCGCAATGGCCGACCTCGTGCTCGTACGGCTCCTCGTGCCGCAGCAGGCCCTGCGCGAAGAGCGCGTCGCGCACCTTCTCGCGCGCCTCGGCCGCCGGCAGGCCCGCGAACTCACCGGCGAGCTCGGTCATGCGGCCGTCGAAGCCGATCGCCGCCAGCTCGGGCAGCCCGTGGCGGCGGCCGATCTCGAAGTCGTTCGGGTCGTGCCCGGGGGTGACCTTGAGGGCGCCCGTGCCGAAGTCCTTCTTCACATACTCGTCGGCGATGATCGGCACCTCGCGATCCACGAGCGGCACGATCGCGGTGGCACCGACCAGGTGCCGGTAGCGCTCGTCGTCGGGGTGGACGGCGACCGCCGTGTCCGCCAGGATCGTCTCGGGGCGCACCGTGGCGACCGTGAGGAAGTCGTTGGTGCCGGCGATCCGGTAGCGGACCTCGTAGAGCGTATCGACCGCGTGCTCGTAGCGCACCTCGAGGTCGGAGATCGTCGAGGCGCATGTCGGGCACCAGTTGATCATGCGGTTGTCGCGGTAGATGTAGCCCTTGCGGTAGAGCTCGACGAACATCGTGAGCACCGCGTCGACGTAGCCCTCGTCCATCGTGAAGCGCTCGTGGCCGTAGTCGAGCGAGCACCCGAGCCGCTTGAACTGGCGGATGATGTTGGCCCCGGTCTCGGCGCGCCATCGCAGCACCCGCTCCAGGAACCGGTCTCTGCCGAGATCCCAGCGGGTGAGCCCCTCGGCGCGAAGCTGCTTCTCGATGACCGCGTGGACCGCGATCGACGCGTGGTCGGTGCCGCAGATCCAGAGTGTGTCGCGGCCCTGCATGCGCCGCAGCCGGATCAGGGTGTCCTGATAGCTTCCGTTCAGGGCGTGGCCCATGTGCAGGTCACCCGTCACGTTCGGCAGCGGCAGCGCAATCACGTACGGCTCGCGGCCGGAGTCGGGCACGCCGCCGAACACGTCGGCGGCCTCCCACCGCTCGAAGATGGGCCCCTCGGCGGTGCTGGGGTTGTACCGGGCTTCCACGGCCCGCCATCCTAGTTTGTCGGGTGGGTTAGGCAACAGCGCACGTGGGCCGGCGCGGGCTACAGTCGAGTGGCCTTTCGAGCGATGACCACCTGAGGCAGCTCCCGCCTCCCCGACATCCATGTACAAAGCGTTCTGGCACGACTACGTCCAGCAGCACTCGCCCCACGGGAGCAGCACGCTGACCGTGAACCCGGGGCCGCTCTTCGCCGCGATGATCTGCCTCTTCGTGCTCTTCGCCTGGGCGGCGTTCCAGATGCAGTCGCGGTGCATTGACTGCCGCGAGTGGCCCGTCCGGTGCCGCTGCACGCGCGAGCACTCGCACACGGACAGCTAGCCGCCGCGGAGCGCCGCCCGCGCCGCCGCCCGTCCGAACGCGTACACCGTCGCGTCGATCGATCCCTGGGCATAGACCGTCACGACGACCGGGCCGTGCCGCGTGAAGACGACGGCAACGTCGTCGCGAGACGTCTCGAGCCACCCGATCTTGTGCGCCACCGGCCGGCCGGCCGCGCCCGGTGCGACGAGCCCGGGGTCGGCGGCATGGAGCATCAGGTAGAGCAGCTCGCGTGCCTCGTGGCGGCTCACGCCGTGGCGGATGAGCGGTCCGGAGTCGGCCGCCGCGTCGGCGAGCCAACCCGCCAGGTGGGCCATGTCGGCGGCGGACGTGTACTTGAAGGACGGTGGCGGCGGTCGGTCGGTGCGCTGTGGCGGCGGGCCGCCGCCGACTCCCGGATCCGTCAGATAGCCGCCGTACATGTACGTGTGGCGCAGCCCGAGTCGCCGCATCGCCGCAACCATGTCGGCGGCGCCCGCCACCTCGCTCCCGCCCAGGAGGTCGAGGGCGTCGTCGGCCGCCTCGTTGCTCGAGAAGCGCGTGATCTCGGTGAACGGCGACCAGTACGCCGTCGCGCGCGGCTCGCCGCCGATCCGCTCGAGCGCCGCGACCATGATCGGCAGCTTGAGCGTCGACGCCGCCTCGAACTCCGCGCCGGCGTTCCATGCGGCCGCGTCCCCGTCGGCCCTGTGCACGTACACGCCGACGTCGGCCGCAACTCCGCCGGCCAGCGAGCGCAGCACCCGGCCGAGCTGCGGGTCGTTCCGGGCCGGGACCAGCGGTCGCAGCGACCCCGGTGGGAGCGCATAGACGGGGATCCTCCGGCCGGCGACGGTGACCACGCGGTCTCCCGCAGCCAGGTGCGGGACGCGGACCGCGAACCGGCCCGAGAGCCCGGGTGAGACCAGGTACCGGCGTCCCCCCGCCCGGACGTGGAACGGCGCCGCCGCCCGGCCGGCAAGGCGGCCGTCCCACACCTCGAACGGCAGCGGCTCGGAGACCGTGAGCTTCGTGGGGTGGTGATCGCCTGCGCCCAGGATCGCCAGCAGGGACGCCAGGAGACGCAGCATCGGGCCGATGCTAGCGGAGCGCTATGCCGACTCTTCGCGCAGCTCTTCGGTGACGTCGACGCCCGGCCCGCCCTCGGTGACGAGGGTCGGATCGAGGTGCTTCTCGATCGTCTCGCGCGTGACGACGCACTTGTTCACGTCCTTGCGCGACGGCAGGTCGAACATCACGTTCAGCAGCGCCGCCTCGATGATCGACCGCAGGCCGCGGGCGCCGGTTGCCCGCTCGAGCGCACGGTGGGCGATCGCCCCGAGGGCGTCCTGGGTGAACACCAGCTCGATCGAGTCGTAGTTGAAGAAGCGCTCGTACTGCTTGATGAGGGCGTTCTTCGGCTCGAGCAGGATGCGGATCAGGTCCTCGCGGTCGAGAGCGTGGACGGCCGAGACGACCGGCAGGCGGCCGATGAACTCGGGGATGAGGCCGTACGAGATGAGATCCTCGGGCATCACCTGCGGGAAGAGGTCCTTCGACGGGCCGTTCTTCCGCGACCGCAGCTCGGCGCCGAAGCCGATCGAGTTTCGGCCGATGCGCCGCTCGATGATCTTGTCGAGGTCGGCGAACGCTCCGCCGCAGATGAACAGGATGTTCGTCGTGTCGATCGACAGGAACTCCTGGTGCGGGTGCTTGCGGCCGCCCTGCGGCGGCACGCTGGCGACCGTGCCCTCGAGGATCTTGAGCAGCGCCTGCTGGACGCCTTCGCCGCTCACGTCGCGCGTGATCGACGGGTTGTCGGCCTTGCGCGCGATCTTGTCGACCTCGTCGATGTAGATGATCCCGGTCTCGGCCTTCTTGACGTCGAAGTCGGCGGCCTGGATCAGCTTCAAGAGGATGTTCTCGACGTCCTCGCCCACGTAGCCGGCCTCGGTCAGCGCCGTGGCGTCCGCGATCGCAAACGGCACGTTCAGGATCCGCGCCAGCGTCTGGGCCAGCAGCGTCTTGCCGCAGCCGGTCGGCCCGAGCAGCAGGATGTTCGACTTGGCGAGCTCGACCTCGGAGTCGGTCTGCCCCGCCATCTGCACGCGCTTGTAGTGGTTGTAGACCGCCACCGACAGCGTCCGCTTGGCCTCCTCCTGGCCGACCACGTAGTCGTTCAGGACGGAGTAGATCTCCTTCGGCTTCGGCAGGTTGTCGAGATCGAGCTGGGCGGGAGTCGTGAGCTCCTCGTCGATGATCTCGTTGCAGAGGTCGATGCACTCGTCGCAGATGTAGACCCCGGGGCCGGCGATGAGCTTCTTCACCTGGCGCTGCGACTTGCCGCAGAAGCTGCAGAGAAGCTGTTCGTTCGTGTCGGTCGGTCGGGCCATGGGGTCAGTGCTTCGCGATCACGCGGTCGATGATGCCGTAATCGGTCGCCTCGTCGGCGCTCATGAAGAAGTCGCGCTCCGTGTCGCGCGAGACCTTCTCGAGCGGCTGGCCGGTCTTGTCGGCGATGATCTGGTCGAGGCGCTTGCGCAGGTCGATGATCTCGCGGGCATGGATCTCGATATCGGTCGCCTGACCCTGGAATCCAGAGCTGACCTGGTGGATCAGGATCTTGGCGTTCGGAAGCGCCATGCGCTTGCCCTTCGCACCGCCCGCGAGGAGCAGGGCGCCCATGCTCATCGCGATGCCGACGCAGATCGTCTGGACGTCGGGCTTCACGAACTGCATCGTGTCGTAGATCGCGAGGCCGGCGTAGACCGACCCGCCCGGCGAGTTGACGTAGATCGAGATGTCCTTGTCGGGGTCCTCGGACTCCAGGTGCAGGAGCTGAGCCACGATGAGGTTGGCGATCTGGTCGTCGACCGGCGTCCCCAGAAAGACGATCCGCTCGTTCAGAAGCCGGGAGTAGATGTCGAACGACCGCTCGCCGCGCGACGTCTGCTCGATCACCATCGGGATCAGTGGGCTCATTGCACTCCTCAGGTCGAACCGCCGGCTCCCGCCGGCGTCCAGATGGGGGTTGGTCTTTCGCCGGGCGCGTCGGATTCCTGCCCCGGCGTCCACAACTTGCCCTTCGCCTCGGCCTGCTCGGGTGAGATCGGCTTGGCGTGCTCGACGACGATGTCGAGCGCCTTCTGCGCGGCGAGGTCCTGGCGGAGCGCGGTCGTGGTGGCGGGATCGCCCAGCAGCCGCTCGACGGCCGAATCGGCATCCTCGTCGCCCTCGGCGGCCTGCTCGCGCACCCACGCCTCGATCATCTCGTCGGTCACCTCGATGCCCTCGGCGGCGACCACGGCCTCGAGCGCCAGGTCCTTCCGAACCGAGTCCTCGGCCCTGGGCCGGACCGACGCGGCCAGCTCCTCGCCGGTCTGTCCCGTGACGCGCAGATAGTCCTCGACGGCGACGCCGCGGGCCTGGAGGTTCTGGAGCAGCGACCGGACGAGGTCGGCGACCCGGTTTCGCACGAGCGCGTCGGGGACCTCGGTCTCGAGCTGGTCGGCCAGCGACTGGAGCACCGAGGCCCGAAACCGCATATCGACCTCGCGATCGAGCGCCTCGCGGATCCGCTCGTGGATGTCGGCGCGCAGCTCGCCGAGGGTGTCGAACTCGCTCACGGAGGTGGCCAGCTCATCGTCGAGCGCAGGCAGCACCCGCTCCTTCACGTCCTTCACCGTCACGTGGAACGTGGCGGTCTTGCCGGCGACCCTCGCGTCCTCGTGATCCGGGGGAAGCGGCAGGCCGATGTCGCGCTCCTCCCCGGGCTTCATCCCGATCAGCCCGCGCTCCAGGTCGGGCGCCAGGCGGCCGGCGCCGAGCTCGACGCCGTAGTCGGTGCCCGCGCCGTCGTCGAACGGCTTCCCGTCGATCGTGCCTTGGAAGTCGATCACCACAAAGTCGTCGTCGGCCGCGCCGCGGTCGACCGGGCGCAGCTCTGCGACCGTCAGGCGAAGGCGCTCGATCTCGGAGTCGACCGCCTCGGCCGGCACGTCGGCCGGTTCCTTCACGCCGTCGAGGCCCTTGTACGACCTGACGGTGGGCGCCTGCTTCACCTCGACTTCGGCGGTGAAGCTGAACGGCGTGCCCTCGACCGGCTCGTCCGACCAGTCGATCGCGGGTCGCGAGACGGGGTCGATGCCGGCGACGGCGACGGCGCGCGAGTACCAGCCGTTCAGGTGGTCGCGGAGCGCCTCCTCGATCACGGTCTCGCGGCCGAGCTGGCGCATGACGAGCGGCTTCGGGGCCTTCCCCTTGCGGAAGCCGGGAACGCGGACGCTCTGCGAGAGGTCGCTCAGCGCGTGGTCGAACGCATGGTCGACGTCGTGCGCAGGGACCTCGATGTCGAGGCGAACGCGGTTTTCGGCGAGTTCGGAGACCTGGGTCTTCATGCGAGGGGACGGCGTGCCCGAGACCCGGGTGCCGTTCTCTAACCTTAGTCGGGAGGGGGCGGGATCGCCACCGCGCCGCCCGTATGCGGGCGAGAGGACTCGAACCTCCACGGCCAGAGGCCACCGGCTCCTAAGGCCGGCGCGTCTACCAGTTCCGCCACGCCCGCGTGTGCGGGTATCCTACGGGGACTCGCGGTGGCCGTAGCTCAGCTGGTGGTAGCCCCTGGTTGTGGTCCAGGAGGACGTGGGTTCGAGTCCCACCGGTCACCCTCCGTCGACCCGTTCCGCCCGCGCCCGTAGCTCAGGGGATAGAGCAACAGACTTCGAATCTGTTGGCCGGAGGTTCGAATCCTCCCGGGCGCACTATGGAGTAGTGCGGGTAGCGCCCGCTCGGGCGGTGTGCCGGCGGGGGCTGTGTGGAACCGCTGTGGAACCGGAGCTCTCGACCCTACCCCTCCCCTCGCGTGTTACGGGTGCGCGACCGTACACCGTCACACAATCGCCGCAATCCGTTCATCCATGCGGGGTTGCGGGGTGTGCCGGTCGTGAAAAAGACCGTCACCACCGTCACAGACGGTCTTAGGCGGGTCGTTCGGCGAGTGCATCGCGCTCGACCGGCATCGTCGCGGCTTCCGAGATAGCCCGAGTCGCGATGAGGAGCGCCATCGGGCCGGCACCGCGAAGGGCGGCGGGCCGGTCGACGCCTGCGGATGCCATCCTCGTCACCTCCATGTGAACACGGCTGGCCGTTGGCCGGCCGTCGCCGCCAGGTCGGAGCCCGGCGACACACCAGTCGCGTGGTTCACGATCAATCTGGTCGAAGCGGTGTTCTTCGGACGTTTGGGGAGCCGGCCGCGAACCGGGATCCGGCCGCGATTCATCCGTTCGGGATGAGGATTGGGGTCGCCGCGCTCGCTACGACTGCGTGTTGCTGGCCGCGCTGCCGCGCGGATCCTGTATCACGTCGATTCGTGAAAGGACGACGCCATGGCACGGACGATTTCGCCCGCCTCGTTAAGGGTCAGCGCGACGGCAGCGTGATGCCGGCCAACCCGGGCGTGAACCCATCCCTCCTGATCACCGCACTGGCAGAACATCCCTCCTGATCACCGCACTGGCAGAACGGGCGATGTCGCACTGGCCGAACAAGAGCGACGCCGACACTCGCCCCCCGCTCGGGTCGGGGTATGACCGCGTCGATCCCGTCATGCCGCATCGGCCGATTGTCCCGGCCGGCGCACCCGGCGAGCTTCGACTGGACGCGAAGGCAGACGACCTCATCCCCGAATACCCCCTACTAGCCGCCTGAGCGCGATCAAGCAGACCACCGATGAGCACCACCACCACCGGGTTCCGAACGCTCGACACGTCCGACCGGCTCCCCGACGGCTACGTCAACCCCTACTACCTCGACGACCTGAAACGCCGGGTGTCTGTGGCGCGCGTCGGTGGCAAGTTGTACGCCTTCGACGACCTCTGCACCCACGAGGCGTGCCCGCTCTCCGCCGGCATGCTGACCGACACACCACGCTCATGTGCCAGTGTCACGGATCCCAGTTCGACATCACAACCGGATCCGTCCAACGGGCCCCGCGACCGAACCGCTTACAACCTACGAGGCTCGCGAACAGGACGGCAAGATCCAGATACGAACCTGAGTGCCGCGTCTTGCAGCCTGCAGCGGGACGCTTGAGCGGACAGACGCCGAGACTGAGCGACCCAGACAGTGACGGAACGAGAGGAGGGCAGCGTGGCAGCCAGCGCTTACAGGTTCGATCACGTCGTGTCGGTCATGTTCGAGAACCGCTCCTTCGACAACCTGCTCGGGTACCTACGAGCCGGGTGAAGTCGAGTCGTTCGACGGCATCGCCGGTCGCGATCTTTCGAACGACGGAGGGTTCGAGGCCATGATGGTGTCCGACCCCGCAGCGGTCACCGCTGAGGGGAAATTGGAAGTTACCGGGTGGATCGTCTGCTCGTGAGAAGGGAGCGAGATGACAACTCAGTCCAGTCAGATCGTCCTGATCAACGGGTTTGGGGTGCTCTTTGTGATATTGAACTCGTTCGGGTTGGGCCTCAGGCTTACGGTCGGCAAGCTGCTGGCAGAGGCCTTTGCCCACTGGAAGATTGCCGTGTGGGCGTTGGTGATCAACTTCGTCATCATCCCGGCTCTGTTCATCGGCTATTTGCTGACGATCGCCTCGTCCATTCCTGGAGAGATCAAGGTCGGGTTCTGTGTCGCAGCCCTGTCTGCAGGTATGCCTTTCGCGCCCCTTCTCGCCCGGTTAGCCAAGGCGGATGTCAGCATATCCACCACGCTGTTAGTGGTCTTGACTGTCGCGACCATTATCGCCCTCCCGCTAGGGTTGCCCCTCGCCATCGATGCGGTTGACGCGCCACTCAACCCCTCTGTCTGGCATATCGCTTGGCCACTGCTGCTCTTTTTGCTACTGCCGCTGGTTCTCGGGTGCGGCTTCAGGCTCTGGTGGCCCGACCTGACGCCGTCATTGGCACGGTGGGCTGTCCGAAGTTGCGATTCTGTGTCTGCTCTTTAACCTCAACTTCACGCTGGTTGCGTATTGGGAGTCTGTTCGTACAGGAGTGGGGCACCGAGAGTTACATCGCGGCCCTTGCCGGCCCATTCATCGGCCTCGGGTGTGGCTACCTCCTCGTTTCCAGTCTTCGAGTCAAAGACGTGGGAATCAGGCATGCGACCGAGGCGACCACGGCGGTACGCAACATCGCCCCGATGCTCCTGATGATGATTTATCCCTTTGCAGCCGACCCGCTCGTCACGGTATCGATCACGATCCTCAACACCATCGGCATCACGACCGTTCTACTATTCGTCCTAATGTGGAGACGCGCTGCTACACCATCGGACACCCACGCAACAACCAACCAGCCAGCAAGCGAAGACCTGCCCCCGCCAACTTCGACGTGACGAGTTAATCGACCCGTCGTCGCCGACCTCCCCGACGAAGGTGACGCGACGTGCGCCTCCAACCCAGCGTTGTCCTCACCACGCCGCTGCTCTATCATCAACCGCAGGCTCAGGGGCACGGCCGGCTCGTCTCGCTGTGGGGCGTGCCAGTGGAACGACGGGAGGAAGGGTCATGATCGGCTGGTTGCGGCGGTCACCGGATGCGGGGGCAGCCTGGTGAGGAGCCCTGCCCGACCAGTCGCCCGAAGCGGCGCCGGCTCGGTTGCCGCGGCGGTGATGGCGCTCGGTTTCTTGCTGTGGCCCACGTCATCGGGCGCGGGGATCGCCGAGGCCGGTCATCCGCGGGGCGGCGGCCATAGGGGATCGGTGGAGTGGGCCGGATTCGCCGGCACCGCGCAGCACACGGCGGTGGCCCGGACGCACGCTCAGCCGTTCCGCCGGATCCGCTGGAGGGCGAAGGTGGATCTGGCTCCGGATCTGTCGGGTGGCGTTCTGCCCATCCACTACGGCTCCCCGATGATCACGGCGGCCAACACGGTGCTCGTCCCGACCCGGGTCAGTAACAAGGCGGGCTTCCGGGTGGTCGCGTACTCCGGGGCCAGCGGCGCGCGGCGCTGGTCGCTTGGCACCGACTATCGGCCGCCGGCATTCACCGGCGGCTTCGACACCTGGACGCCTCCGTTGCCCGCCGTGCTGACGCCCGACACGTCCCTGGCAGTTGCCGGTGCAGGAGGGACAGTCCTCGTGCGCCGGCACGCCAACCTGGCCGCCGGTCCGGTGCGGCGGCGGGTGTTCTACGGGGCTTCGCAGTGGCGGGCCCATCGCGCCGCCTACGACAAGGCCGTGCAGATCACCACGCCGCTGACCGCCGGACATGACGGGTCGATCTATTTCGGGTTCACCGTGACTGGCGCAACGCCGGCGCACCTGTCCAGCGGGATCGTCCGGATCGATGCGCGTGGCCACGCGACGTGGATCACCGCCGCCGCGGCCGCCGGCAACCCGGCCATCGACAGCGTGGCCATGAACTGCGCCCCGGCCGTGTCGCGGTCCGGCGCGACCGTCTACATCACCGTCACCAGCCCCACACGCGCCGTCCTGGTCGGACTCGAGGCCGCCACGCTCAAGCCCCGGTACCACGTCGTGTTGAAAGACCCGGTCAGCCGCCAGCCGGCCTTCATCTCGACCAGCTCGTCCGCCTCACCGACGGTCGGACCGGACGGGGACGTGTACTACGGCGTCCTGGAGAATCCCTTCCCCAACCATGACGACCGCGGCTGGCTGCTGCACTACGACGCCACCTTGACCCGGGCCAAGACTCCGGGATCCTTCGGCTGGGACAACACCGTCTCTGTGATCCCTGCCCGCGCGGTACCCCGCTACCACGGAACCTCGCCGTACCTGCTGGTGTCCAAGTACAACAACTACCTTGGCATCGGGCCGCACGGAGACGGTCGCAACCGGGTCGCCGTGCTCGACCCCCGGACAAGCCAGAAAGACCCCTACGCCGACACCCGGGTCATGAAGGCCGTGCAGACCGTCCTGTCGCCGGTGCACGAGCCCGGGACACCCGCCGGAGCACGCTACGAGTGGTGCATCAACTCGGCCGTGGTCGACCCCGCCGACGACTCGGTGATCGTGAACAGCGAGGACGGAACCGTCTACCGCTGGGACCTGGCCCGGAACGTGCTGGCCGAGAGTGTCCACCTCAACGCCCCACGCCCCGAGGCGTACACCCCCACCCTCATCGGCCCTGACGGCACCGTCTACGCCATCAACAACGCCACCCTCTACGCCATCGGACGCTAGCCTGACCGCCACGGCTCGTGCTCGTGCGCGAGCCAGACCAGCTCAGGATCGAGCGCGCACACCCGCAGCTCGCCTTCTGTGCTCGGCTCGTCGAGCTCGCTGAAGCGAACCGCCACGTCGCCGCCGTCGACGACCGGGCGACCGCCCGTCTCGACCACGACCACCTGCATGCCGCGCATGTGGCCCGGCGCCGGGACGAGCCGGAGCCCGGGAAGCAGCTCGTGCTCGCCGTCGACCGGCACGTACCGCACGCCGGGCGCCTCGACCCACTCGCGGATCGTGTAGTCGTCCTCGCTGCGCGCGTCGTCGAGCTCCCGGCGCTGGAATGGAGCTCCCAGTGCACGCCATCGCAATCCCGACACGACGGTGGCCGAAAGGACGTGGCTGATGCCGCCGCGGTGTACAGCACGATCGAGTTCGGAGCCTGGCGACATCTGAGCCGGCCGACTTCTCCGGCGTCGCTGACGTTGGTTTCTCCGAGACGTTTGGCCCCACGTTCCACGGCGTCAGCGTAGTCAACAACACACCCATCGACGTAACGATTCACGCCACCGTGGTCTGCTCCGCGAAGTAGATCTGTGACGGGCTGTGACGGGCTGTGATGGTCTTCTCGAAGACCGTCACAGACCGAATCCTGTATCGATAGGGGTTTGCGCAGGGTGTGTGACGGTGTGACGGTCTGTGCGCATCCTTTGCAGGTGCGTACGTGGGCGCGCGAGGGGAACCGTGGAACCGTCGTGGAACCCGCGGAACGGATGTGGAGCTATCTGGATGTAAGGCAAACCCCTCCAGCGGCCGATTCTGCATCGCCAGATACGCCATGTACATATGGCGGACAGTCTTCGAATCTGTGTGTCGCACGTTCGAATCGTGCCGGGCGCATCGCATGATTAGGGGCATTGTCGGCCCCGCCGACGAGGCGGGGGACACTCGCGCCCTACCCGCCGACGCCCGCAATCACCGGCGGAACCGGCGCGTTCAAAGGCGCGGGGCGGTCCCGTCGACATTCAGAACCTGAACGCCCACGAGTCGGTGTCGCGCGACACCACGTCACCGGCTGAAGAGCCGGAGACGGGTACCATCGTCATACAAACTCGCGACGATCATGACGCGTCGTTTCGACTGCATCCACTGCTCCTTCTGCGGAGCCCGCCGCGGCGAGGTCGACCGGTTCATCGCGGCCACCGGCGGTCTCTCAGCCCCGAGCTACCCGACGGTGTTCATCTGCGACGCCTGCGTGCGAATTCTCACGCCACTTGCCGCCGACGGTACGGTCAGCCGAGCGCCGCGATCCGATCCGCCATGAACGCGGTGAACGATGGATCGACGTGGGTCGCGACGTGCACGTTGGGCTCGCGCCCGGTCACCTGCCGCAGGTCGACCAGCGTCCGGCCGCGGCCGACCGGGCCGCAGTCCACCTCGACGTGGCGGTGAGCGAGGGTCAGGAGGTCGGGCCGCACCACGTGCGCCATCGCCACCGCGTCGTGGATCGGGATGCCGGGCGCGCCGGGGCGCGAGCGCAGGTAGTGATCGACGAGCTCGGCGGCGAGTCGCCCGGACCGTCCCCGCGATCGCAGCCGGTCGTTTTGCTCCGTCGTGAAGAGCGCCTTCTGCGTCACGTCGAGGCCGACCATCGTGACGTCGAGCCCGCTCGTGAAGGCCCGCTGGGCCGCTTCGGGGTCCGCCCAGATGTTGAACTCGGCCGCCGGTGTGACGTTCCCGAGGCCGATCGAGCCACCCATGATGACGACCCGGTCGAGCGCGGCGGCCGCGGCGGGTCGCAGGGCGGCCAGCAGGGCCACGTTGGTGAGCGGCCCGGTGGCCACCAGCGTCACCGGTCGTTCAGACGACGTCGCGACCTCCGCGATCACGTCCACGGCGTGCTCCGAGACAGGCTCCCGGACGGGCGGCGGCAGGTCGGGCCCGTCGAGGCCGGTCTCGCCGTGCACGTCGCCGTGATCTCCGGCGGCCTGGACGAGCGGGCGGTCGGCGCCCGCGGCGACCGGGATGTCGGCGCGGCCCAGGAAGTCGAGCACGCGAATCGCGTTGGCCGTCGTCCGGTGAAGCGGCGCGTTGCCCGCGACCGTCGTCACCGCCAACAGCTGCACCTCCGGGCTGCCGAGCGCGACCATGATCGCGATCGCGTCGTCGTGGCCGGGATCGCAGTCGAGCACGATCCGGGTCGGGGAGGCGCTCATGCCGGCGCGGCCCGTCGTATCCGCTCCTCGACCTCGCCACGGCGCGGCATGGCCGGCTGGCAGCCGTGCCGCTCGACCGAGAGCGAGGCCGCGGCGATCCCCCACCCCACGGCCTCGTCGAGCGTCCGCCCCTCGGCGAGCGCGGCGGCGGCGACACCGGCCAGCGCGTCGCCCGCCCCCGTCGTGTCGACCACTCGGGCCGGGATCGACGGCAGCGTCACGTCCTCGGGCAGGATCCGGACGCCGCGGCTGCCGAGGGTCAGGATGACGTGCGGCGGATGCTCTTCACCGAGCGCCTCGAACTCGGTCTCGTTCACGATCGCGACGTCGTAGCGCGCGATGAGCGCAGGCGGGATGCGGCCCGCAGGCGAGGGATTCACCACCGCAGTCGCGCCGGTGGCGCGCGCCGCGGCCAACGTTCCCTCCACCGCCTCGACCGGGATCTCGGCCTGCACCAGCCACACGTCCACCTCGGCGTCGGCAGCCGGCGCCTCGACGGCGTCATTCGCGCCGGGGATGACAGCGATCTGGTTCTCGCCGGCATCGTCGACGAGGATGATCGCGACCCCCGTCGGCAGGTCGACCCGGCGCACCCCGGTCAGGTCGACCGCGTCGCCCTCGAGCGCCGCGGCGAGCTCGTCGCCGAAGTCGTCGCGGCCGCAGGCGCTCGTGAACCGCACGGACGCGCCCACGCGCACGGCCGCGACCGCCTGATTGGCGCCCTTGCCGCCGGGCGCGTACGCGAGCCGCGTCCCGCGCAGCGTCTCCCCCGGGGACGGCAGCCGCGGGACGTAGCCGAAGATGTCCATGTTGACCGAGCCGCAAACGCCGACGCACGCCACCTCGCCAGGCTACATCGCCGGGGCGTGCCGGTAGTATCAGACCGCTTTGGAGCGAGCCGTCAGAGTCGCCGTCGTGGGGGCCGGGTTCGCGGGTGGAGCCCACGTCGAGGCGCTGCGCAGGGTGCCGGGCGTCGAGGTCGCGGCTGTGGCGAGTAGCACCGAGGCGCGGGCCCGGGCCGCCGCCGACCGTCTGGGTGTGGCGCAGGCCGCCGGCGACTACCGCGCGCTGCTCGCCGACCCGTCGATCGACGCGATCCACAACTGCACGCCGAACGACCTCCACCACGAGGTTACGGCCGCGGCGCTGGGGCCGGAAAAGCACGTCCTGGCCGAGAAGCCGCTCGCGATGGACTCGCGCGAGACCGCCGATCTCGTCGACCGGGCAGCCCGGGCCGGCACCGTGTGCGGCGTCTGCTTCAACTACCGCCACTACCCGCTGGTCGCGGAGGCGCGCGCGATGCTCGCCGACGGGCGCGTCGGCCGGCCGCACCTGATCAGGGGCGCCTATCTCCAGGACTGGCTGCTCGACGAGACCGACTGGAACTGGCGGCTCCAATCGGAGCGATCCGGCGCCTCGCGGGCCCTGGGCGACATCGGGTCGCACTGGATCGACCTGATCCAGCACATCACCGGCCGCAGGGTGGCCCGTGTCCATGCCCGTCTCGGCCGCCTCCATGACGAGCGGCTGCGCCCGTCCGGGGACATGCAAACCTTCGACCGCAGCGGCGACGCGCACACGGAGCCGGTCGCGGTCGATACCGAGGACTTCGCGAACGTGCTCTTCGAGATGGACGACGGGTGCGCGGGCGTCTTCACCGTCTCGCAGGTTTCGCCGGGAAGGCGGAACAGGGTGATGTTCGAGATCGATACGCGGGTCGCCTCGCTGCGCGTCGGGACCCAGGAGCGACCCGAACGAGCTCTGGATCGGGCGGCGCGACCGGGCCAACGAGCAGCTCCTGCGCGACCCTGCCCTGCTCTCGGAAGGGGCGGCGGCGCTGGCCCACTACCCGGGCGGCCACCAGGAGGGATGGCCCGACGGGCTGAAGAACCTGGTGCTCGACTTCTACACGTCGGTCGGCGCCCACGAGCGTGGAGGGGCCCACCGAACGAGCGTTGCCTCGTTTGTAGACGCCCACCGGATCACCTGCACGATCGAGGCGCTGCTCGAGAGCCACCGCACCGACGCGTGGATCGCGGTCGACCCGCCATCTCCCGGTGGCTGACGAGCCCGGGGAGGACGATGCGCTCTCGCCCGCGCGGATGCGCGAGCTCGAGCATGCCGCCCACGAGGTCGCCTCCGAGTGGGGTCTCGAGCTCGGGCCCCCGTATGCCCTCTCGCGCTACTCGTTCGTCGCTCCGGCCGGGCCCGGCGCCGTCCTCAAGATCACGCCCGCCGAGGATGACGAGTCTGACCACGAGGCCGACGCCCTCGAGCTCTGGTCGGGCGACGGCGCCGTTCGCATGCTGCGCCGCGACGTTGGCCGGCGGGCGCTCCTCGCGGAGCGTGCGACGCCGGGCACCGACATCTCGGAGCTCCCCGACTCCGAGGCGACAGCGATCGCCGTCGAGCTGGGGCGGCGCCTGTGGCGACCGGCCGGAGCGCCGTTTCGCTGGATTGGCGACCACGTCCCCGGCTGGCTCGACCAGGCTGAGCGCGAGGGCACCGAGTTGGAGTTCCACCGCAAATTCCACGATCAGGATCGCGTTCTTCGCCGACAACGCCATCAGCAGAACAGCCCGATCTGGACGTAGGGGTTGTTGAGCCCGCTCTTGCCCAGCGCCAAGAGCGCGCCACCGGCCCGATGAACGACAGCGGCACCGCCAGGATCACAGAGACCGGCGCGTACCGGCTTGCGTACTGGCCGGCGAGCACGGGATGAGCAGCAGCGCCAGTCCGAACACCATGTACATCTGATGGCCGACCAGCTTCTCCTGAAAGGACATCGAGCTCCATTCGAAGCCGGTGCCCGGCGGGAGCGTGCGCCGGGCAATCTCCTCCATCAGCGTCAGCACCTCGCCCGACGACAACCGTCCGCCCGGCAGGCCGATGATGGTCAGCGGTCGGGTAGAGGTTGAACAGGCTGATGAGCAGGGGCCGACGGTCGGCGTTATCGTCACCAGCGTGCCGAGCGGCACCATCTGCCGTCCTTTTGCGGACGAACATGTTCTCGACGTCCTCGAGCCGCAGCCGGGACTGCGCGTCACCCTGCACGTAGATCTGGAACACGCGGCCGAATTTGTTGAACTGGTCGACGTAGCTTGATCCGAGATAGCTCCCCGAGCGCGGCGAAGACCTGGTCGAGGGAGACGTGCATGGCCTGCGTCTTCACCCAGTCGACCTCGACCGAATATGCGGAAGTGTTCGAGCGGAATGACGCCAGCACCAGCTGGATGGCGGTCTGGGTCTTGGCATTGGCCACGATCGCATTGGTCACGCTTTGCAGCTTGGCCATGTCGAAGCTGCCGTCGCGCAACTGCACCTGCATGGTGAAGCCGGCATCGTTGCCAACGCCCTGGATCGGAGGCGGCGGCATGACAAGGATATCGGCTTCGGGGTTGGCGCTGAGCGACGCGTTCAAACTCGTGAACAGCGCCCGCAGGTCCTCACCTTTGCCGCGCTCGCTCCGAATCCTTCAGGATGATGTAGGCCACGCCGGCGCTCGACAGCGTCGCGCTGTTGTCGAGCGGCGAGACGCCGGCGATGGTGACCACCTGCGCGACGCCCGGCGTCTTGCGACTGACATCGCTGACCTGGTCGAGCACCTTCTGGGTGCGCTCGAGCGAGGCGCCGTCGGGCAACTGCACCCGAGCGATCATGTAGCCCTGGTCTTCGATCGGCAGGAAGCCGGTGGGAACACGCAGACCCGAAACACCGGTGACGCCGATCGACGCCCAGGCGCCGGAGCACCATCGGCACGCTGTGGTTGACCATGCCGAGATCAACCTCGTGGCCCATGTAGGTCGCGCCGTAAGCCCGGTTGAACCCGCGATAGAAGATGTTGCGCCGCTCCGGCGGCACCGGGGGCCGCAGCCACATCGCGGCCTGGGTCGGCTTCAGGGTGGCGGCGTTGATCGCGCTGATCAGCGCGGTGGCGGCAATCACCAACGCGAACTGCGCATACATGCGCCCGGTCAGACCCGGCAGGAAGGCGGCCGGGAGGAACACCGACATCAGCACCAAGGTGATGCCGATAATCGGCCCGAACAGCTCGCGCATGGCGGCGCTCGCCGGCCTCGCGTCCGGACGTGCCCTTCTCGATATTGTGGACCGCGCCCTCGACCACCACGATGGCATCGTCGCCCACGATGCCGATCGCCAGCACGATCGCGAACAGGGTGGAGAAGTTGACGGTGAAACCGAGCGCGGCCATGGCGGCGAAGGCGCCGATGATGGTGACCGGCACCGTCGTTGCCGGTATCAGCATCGCCCGCCAGTCCTGCAGGAACACCAGAATCACGATGAGGACGAGGATCGCCGCCTCGTACAGGGTCTTGTAGACCTCGTGAATGGACTGCTGCACGAATTTGGTGGTGTCGAAGGGAATGGAGGACACGAGCCCGGGCGGAAACTCCGGCGTGAGCGCCGCCATCTTCTTGTTCACCGCGCCGGCCACCTTCGACGCGCGTTCGCGCGGGGCGCCTGGAAGATCGCGGCCGGCCGCCGGCTTGCCGTCAAGCGAGAAGACCTGACCATAGGTCTCACACCGAGCTCGACGGTGGCGACGTCGCGCACCCGCGTGATCTCCCCGGCCTGGCCGGTCTTCACGATCACCGCCGCGAATTCGGTCGGATCGCTGAGCTTGCCTGCGACGTTGAGTGTGTACTGGAACGATTGGCCCGAGGGCGCAGGCGGCGCGCCGATCTGGCCGGCGGTGACCTGCTCGCTCTGCTGCTGCAGGGCCTGGATCACGTCCTGCGGCACGAGCCCGCGCGCCCGCATCTTGTCGGGATCGAGCCAGATGCGCATCGAGTACTGGCCGGCCCCGAAGAACATCTCGACCTGGCGCAGGGGCACCTCGCCGGGCGTGTCGCGCTGGCCCGAGGGATGCCCGCGGCCGCCATCGAGGCCTTCAAGGGCGCGATCGCGGTGGAAGACTCGCTGCTCTACGATGAACCTCCAGCCTGGTACCACCCGGTGCGCCAGGAGCTCGGCGCCGTGTACCTCGCCACCGGGCACCCAGGCCTGACCCAGGCGGCGCATGCGCGCCGACCTGCAGCAGTTCAAGAACAACGGCTGGTCGTTGTACGGCCTGGCCGAGGCGCTGAAGCAGCAGGGGAAGGGAGCGGAGGCGGCGAAGTACGAGGAGGCGTATCGGACAATGTGGACAAGGCCGACGTGAAGCCGATCGCAGGCAACCTGTAGCCGACCTGCAGCGGAGCGGAGGCAAGAGCCCCTGGGGACGCCCGGGGGCTCTTGCTTTGACGCTGTCGCGACAGTTTGCGGGATATATTCCGACTATCCTCATCGGAACCGCAGCCGCCCGAACCTCGATGCGCGACTCAGACGAGTCCAGACTGGATGAAGCCGCCCAGGACACCGTACCCCTGGTGCCGGGGCTGCTCTGTTTCGCCCTCATCTCCGTGCTGGGCAACCAGCTCGACCTGTATCTGCGTTATCCCGAGGTGGGCGCGGCGGTGCTCTTCCCGCCGTATGCCGCGCTCACCGGGTTCCTGGTCCTATCCCGGCCCCGGACCTGGGTCTGGTACCTCCTCCTGGCGGTGGTCACCCACGTGGTGACCCACTGGTCGCGATGGCCTCTCTCGTGGGTGCTCGGCGCAGACCTGGCTAACCTGGCGCGGGCGCTCGTGGCCGCCGGTCTTCTCCTAGTGCTGTTCCGTGGCGCCCCAGTCCTCGCGAGCATTCGCGACCTGCTCTGGTTCACCGCCGCGGCCGTCGTGGCGGGACCGGCGCCATGAGGACCACCATCGGCGCGGCGA